>CAWHSB010000020.1:0-77046 GCA_963831795.1 Terriglobia bacterium
CGCCTTCGGTACGCACCGGCTGAATCCGGTCGAGGGCCGCGGCGTAATAGCTCAAATCAATTTCGGCAACTGCGCTCATATCGATCAGCCTCCAGCCAGTCTGTCGGCCAGACCGCGGCCGATCTCCTCGAGTTGCGTATCGACGGAAGCGTCGATGATGCCCTCGGCGGAATGGATTATCAACGTTCCCGGAGCGCACTCCGGATCCGGCTGGATTTTCACGCGCGACGCATGACTGCCGGGCAATGCGGAGGTAATGGCGGCGGCGAACCGTGGATTCACCGTGATTGTGTAAGACTCGGACCGCGTCAGGCGTTCGAACGTAACGCGGGCCAGCGCGGTGAGAGCCCCTTCGTCCACCGCCAATTGCCGGTGAAGCACGCGCTTCGCGACCAGGAGAGCGAATTGCACCACATCGCGTTCGGCGCGCCGCCGCAGGTCGGGTCCCAGAGCCACGATCTCCGCGATCGACTTGTTCAGCCGCTCGAGCACGCGGCTGCAGTTCGGTCCGCGCCTGTTGATCGCCCTGCTGGCGGCCTGACTCCGTGGCGTCCCGGCGTTCCGTTGCCAGACGGGATTCCAGCTGACGCACCTTTTCCCTGAGAGCGGCAATCTCGCCAGCCCCCTGGCCAGCGTCTGTCGCGCCAGCTGTGGTTGACGTGCGAGCGACCGCGCCGGACCCGAGCAAGGGGAAGACCATCGGCTGAACTCTGCTGGAATCGGGGCCGGAATCGCGCCGGCTCAGCACCTTAGAGAGCACGCAGAGCCTCAGACAACGTACTGCTCCCCGACCGTGCCCTTCATCGTGATGACCCCCTCGGTCTCAAGCTGTCTCACCAGGGCGATGATCTGCTGTTGCGCGGCCTCAACCTCTTTAATGCGCACGGGGCCCATTGATTCGAGTTCATCCTTCATCATTTCCGTGGTGCGGGCCGACATTGTTGCGAAGAAATGATCGCGCAGCTGCTCGCTGGTCCCTTTCAACGCCATGGTCAGAACCTTACGATCCGTCCGGCCCAGAATTTCCTTCAACTGGATGACATCGATCATCAGCAGATCTTCAAAAACGAACATCAGGTGCCGGATTGTCTCGACCAGATTGGGATTATGCTGCTCGATCACCTCGAGGATTTCCTTGCTGGTGCTCGAATCAAGGCGATTGAACATCTCCGCGACCGCCCGAATGCCGCCATAGGACTCGCGGCTGAATTCACCGATCGACTTGAGCTTCTTGCCAATGACCGTCGCGATTCGGTTAACGATCTCCGGCGATATCTGATCGAGATTGCCCATACGCAGAGCGACGTCGGCTCTGATTTCCGAAGGCAGCGAAACCAGCAAGGCGGCGGCATGGGATGCATTCAGGTGCGAAAGGACGAGAGCAATAGTCTGCGGATGTTCGTTGTGGATAAACTTGGCGAGCTGCTGCGGGTCGACCTTCTGAAGAATGTCCAGGCTCGCGAATTCCCCGCCCATAACCTTTGCGAGCCTGTCGATCAGGCGTTTCGCAACCTCGGGACCGAAGGCGGACTGCAGCATTTTTCTGGCATAATCCATCCCGCCGCGCACGACGAAGTCGTGCGCCATATTCATCTGATAGAACTCCTCCAGAAGAACCTCGGCGTTCTCGGAAGAAATGGAATCGAGCCGCGCGATTTCGCGGCTCACGAGTTGCACTTCCTCTTCGGACAACTGCTTGATGATTTCGGCGCTGGCCTTATCTCCCAGGAGGATCAGCAGCATGGCGGCTTTGCGAATGCCGCTCAGCGATTCGGCCGCCTTGGTGGTCGCGTTGGCAATCATACGGTGCGCTCGGGCTCGGACAGCCAGTTGCGCAGGACGTTGGTCGCGTTGCCCGCATCCTTCTGGACCGACTCGCGGATATGTTTCACCAGAATCTCGGTCTTCTTCGTGTTCGCGGGAAGCTTGATGCGGCTTAAGGTCTCAGACTCGATCCGCGCCTGCTCAGAGTCGTTTTCCTGAAGCTGCCGCTCCATCTGCGACGGCGGGGCCGGCTTTCCGTCGAGCGCTTGCTGATGCGCGGATTGGCCGCCGGTGAGGGCATCGGCCGCCGTGTCTTCGGCCCGCCCCGCTCGCTTGCGCGACATCACGAAAATGAGCGCTCCCACCAGGAGAAGAAGCAGAACGGCGCCGCCCATCGCGACCGGCTGCCTGAAATTAAAACCCGCGGGCGACTGTCTGGCCGGAGCGGCGGGAGCCAGGGGAGGCTCGGCTTCGAGGGTGGTCTCGAAGGGAAGCGTTTCGATCGCAATCTGATCGCCCCGCGCCTCTGTGTAGCCCGTAATGCCGGCGACGATATCGTGAACGCCCTTCAGAACTTCCGGCGGAGGGCGGAACCAGGATTTTCTTCGCCTTTGCGCCGACACCCTCCCAGCGAATATTCTGGTCGAGCAGCACGGCTGTCGTGATGCGGCGGATCGTTCCTTTGGGCGAGACTGTATGTTTCACGGTCCGGCTCGGCTGGTACGAGGCATTTTCGGTCCGGCGCATGAGCCCGGAAGATCCCGCCGTTACCCGCGCCGCCGGATGAGGCAGGTTCGACGCCGTGCCCGGCGTGCCGCCCGACATCGCGCCGCCGCTCGATTCTTCGGTGGTTTGAGACGTCAGAACCGCGGACTTCGACGCGTCGACGGTTTCTTCGTTCTCTTCGCTGGTGCTGAAATCGCACTCGGCGTTTACACTGGCATGGAAGCGATCCGGGCCGAGCAGCGGACCGAGCGACGGTATTGATCTTCGTGAGCAGTTCCGATTCGACCTGCCGGCGATAGTCCAGATTCGCCTCGGCGAGTTGCGCCTCCCCGTCTCCCTGGACCTGCGGACGGCTCAAGAGCCTGCCGCTCGAATCGATGATCGCCACCGCTTCGGGGGCCAGACCGTCAACCGCGCCGGCCACCAGATTGGCGACGGCGACAACGCTCGATTGCGGCAGCTGCGCCATGCGTTTCAGACGAAGCACGACGGTCGCTTTGGAAGGCTGGCGGGCGTCGAGGAAAACCGATTCTTTCGCGAACGTGATGTGAATGCGGGCCTGTTCGACTTCCGACAAAGTGGCAACCGTACGTTCCAGTTCGCCTTCGAGCGCGCGGCGATAGTTAATCTGTTCGGCGAAATCGCTCGCTCCCAGGTTGGTACGGTCGAAGAGTTCGAAACCGATTCGCCCGGTCCTGGGCAGACCCGCTCCGGCGACGCGCCAGTCTGGCATCCGCGAGATGCCCGGAAGGCACCAGTACAGTGGAGCCCGTCTCATCGAGGCGGTATTCGATTCCCGCTTCGCGGATCTTCTGCGTGACCGCGCCGGCGTCCTCGGGAGCGAGAGCGCTGAACGCAACGCGGAAATCGCTTTCGTGCTTCCATTTGAGAAGCCCCCACGCGAGGGAACAGACCACGATCGGAACGACGATCAGCGAGATCTGCTGCGCGCGGCTTAGCGAGTTCCAGATTTTTAAAAGTTGATTCATTCCCGTGTTCGAGGAACTGCCCTACATCGGCATTTTCATGATTTCCTGGTAGGCGGAAACGAACTTATTTCTCACCTGCTGAAACAAATCGAGCGAGAGCTGGGCCTTCTGCGTGGCGAGGGCTACGTTGGCGACGTCACCTTTGCCCGCGGTAAGCAGGTCCATGGCAGCCGATTTCGCGGTCTGCTGTTGAGCTTCGACCGCGTTGATTGCGCCGCCGATCGCATCGGCGAAACTGCTTCCGGCGGCTCCGGTTGTGTTTCCGGCAATTCCCGGAACGGAACCTGAGATCGCGCCTGTAATGACACGAGGGGAGATGTACATGGTTTCTTTTAACGAAACAGGTCGATCGAACGGGCGATCATGTCCTTGACAGACGAAATCGCCGCGACGTTCGCCTGATAACCGCGCGAGGCGCCAAGGAGATCGACCATTTCTTCGGCCGGATTCACGCGCGGGAATGCAACGTAGCCCTGAGCGTCGGCATCGGGATGGCCGGGCATATAGCGGCGCTCGGGGTCGCGGTCGTCAATCGTGATGTCCGAAACCGCAACACCGCTCGCTCTGACCGGACGCCGATGAGAGCACGTCCGCGAACGAAGACGCGACCGGCGACGTGGTGAAGACGGTGTCCTTGCGTTTGTATGGGCCGCCTTCCGGCGTTCTGGTGGTGTCGGCGTTGGCGAGGTTTTCGGTGATGACCTCGGCTCGCGCGCGCTGAGCCTCCATGCCGGAGGCGCTGACGGAAATGGCGCCGAACAAACTCATGACGCGCGGCCTTCCTGGATTGCCGAGCTGATGCTCTTGAGTTCTCCGCGAATCACCTGAACGGCGACATTGAATTTCAGGGTGTTTTCGGAAAGAAGCCGCGCTTCGCGATCGATCGACACGTTGTTGCCGTCGTTCCGGCTGGGCAGACCGGGAGTTTCCACTACGGCATCGCTCGCGTTGCATGAAGAGCGCGGACGAAAAGTCCGCGGGCATTTCGACATCGTTCGTCTGATAGCCCGGCGTATCGGCGTTCGCAATGTTGGACGCGACGACCTGCTGTCTTTGCGAGAGGTAGCTGAGAAAGCGGCCGAATTCCAGACCGGTTTGATCCAGAGACATGCGACTGGCAGTGCAAGGACTACGCCAAAGCCAAGTCGTTGGAAGGTCTGAATCGATTGGTTTGGCAGAGGTCAGAAATCTGCCGGATCGTCAGAATTTTGGCGCTCGGAGGCAAAGTCCAGCCGCGCGTTATTGAACCTCGCGACGGCCTGCAATCGTTGAAGCGACGCGGCCGCATTCGCCCTCGACACCCGGGCGACCGTCACGGCCTCCTCAAGACTGCGCAGATATTCGCCCAATTCATGCAGGCTTGCCGCCGCCGCTTCCCGCGGAAGGAGGCGCGATCAGATCGGCAGCGCCCTTGCCAGTCGCCGCGCCGGGCGCATTCCCTTATAAGGCCGACGCGCTCCAGCGCGTCAGAGAGTTGAGAGGCCATTGCTTTGCGTGTTGTTGGCGCCGGTGTATTGAGCGAACAGACCCGTCACATAACTCACCTGGCTCTCAAGTCCCGCGATCGCTGCATCGGCCTTTGAAATCTGCTGGGTGAGATTGGTCTGCAGTTGGGTCACCCGGGCCTGTTCGTTGGCGATGGTGGTCTGCTGTGCGGAGATCTGGTTTGCCCAGGATGTCTCTTCGTTCTTGAGTACGCCCGTCACGGGATCTTCGAGGCCTGAGAGCAGATTCGTCGCCGTCTGCAGGAAGCCGCCCGTCGTGGCGCCTCCCAGCGTCGCGAGGAGGGCCGGGAAATTCGCGTTGGCCGCGGCCGTAAAGGCGCTCTCATCCACCGAAAGCTGACCCGTCTGATCGAGCGTGACGCCGAAATTAGCCAGCGCGCTCGTGGGACTGCCATTATTCCAGGTTCCCAGTTGATTCAGAACGTTCGTGAGCGTCTGAATTATGTTGTCTCCCTCAAGAGCGCCTCCGTTCTGACCGTGGTACTGACCGAGTATGTCGACGGCCGCGTTATACGCTCCTGCGAAGGAACTGAATGCCGATGCAAGGGCCGTCGGGTTGTCCGCTACGGTGATCGTTGTCGATGCCCCTGAAGCGCTTTGCGCGAGAAGATTCACCGTTAATCCGGGAGATAGCGTCACGGTGCGGGTGTTGCTGCTGATTGGTGTCGAGAGGCCTTCCACCCGATAAGTCGCCAATGAGCCTGGCGTTGAACTCGATATCAGGTCATCGCCGGAGGAGTCAGTCAGATCGATCGCGTCGCCGCCGAGATTCAGGGCATGGAGAGAAAGGCGGTAATCGGGAGAACTGGTGGACCCGACGTTAACCAGTGTTGCCTGCACCTGACTGCCGGCCTGCTGGTTGATCGCCGCGGCAAGATCCTGCAAATCGGAGGATGCCGGTGTAATGGTGGTCGTCGTACCGCCAATGGCGAGCGTGAACGTAGAGGAATCGCTGATGCTCTGAGTTGCGGGATCTGTCACCGGACTCGACCCGGCGCTACTCAAAGCCGACGAATAAGCGCCGAGACTGTCTACGGAAATCGTATAGGCGCCAGGCGACGCGCCCGAGCCGACTGTGGCGCTTACCGAGGAGTCCGATACGGAAGCGGTGACCAGGTTGGAGGTCAGAGCATTCTGGAGCGAGCTGACAGACTGCTGAAGGGTGGTAAAGGCTGTATCCAGCCCTTGAAGATCGGAATAAGTCGTCTGGGAGCTGTTGAGTTGAACCTCGTCCGACTGGAGCGGCAGAGACGCGATGCCCACGGCCCTGGTGAGGACCTGCTGGAGACTGGAGGCAAAGTTACTGACGCCGGTGAAGGTCGGCGGCGCTGTTAGCGATGATGTCGATGAAGTCGCCATAATTCTCTAGCTAGTGGGGCGGTCCCCCCGGACCGCGGCTGACGCCCTCGTCAGCCTTTTTCGCGCTGTGCGCGACGCCGGACCGGGGGTCCAGGCTATTAACCCTTGAGCAGGGACAGAACAGCCTGCGGAGCGGAATTCGCCTGAGCGAGCGCCGCGAGCGAAGCCTGCTGCAGAACCTGGGCTTTCGTCAGGTTCGCCGCTTCCTGCGCGATGTTGGCATCTTTGATGCCCGATTCGGCCGCGGAAAAGTTCGTGATCTGCGACTGAGCCAGGTTGATTGCGTAGTTCAGTTTGTTTTCGCCCGCGCCGACAATACCTTGTGTAAGACCAAGGTTGCTGATGGCGGTGCTAAGTGCGGAGAGAGCCGCGATCGCATTACCTGTATCCGAAGCGGTCGTCGAAGGCCCGGTAACGGTCAGGGCGCCGGTTCCACCAAAGAGGTTTCCCGTGCCGCCGCCCGCTCCGGCTGTGTATGCCGTTTCATCAACGCTGAATGAACTGGTGCTCTGAAACGAGATGTTGTTTCCATTCGCCGTCGTCACCGCCGAGATTCCCGTGCCGCTCAGTGCGGTGTTCAGGGTAGTTTCGGCATCCGCCAGAGATCCCGCATTCGTAGCGTCCAGAGTTACCGATTTGGAGCCGCTCGCAGTATTAAAGACAACCGTTTCAGAAGCCGACGTACCACCGCCAGCGGTGAACGCCGCAAATGCGCCACCCGCCCCTGTGGAGCTGTCGAGGTTGTAGTTGGAGGTATTGACCGCGGTCGCGCCGGTGGTCGCGACGGCGTTGCCGCCGCTTGCCGCGGCAGTGCTCACCGTGAAGGCTGCGCTGCCACCGAACTGAAGGCCGCCATCGTTCGCGATCGAGGCGCTGATTCCGTACTGCGCCAGAGACGTGTTCAGGCTGTTCACCACGCCGTCGCCAGTCAGGCCGTTAGCTCCACCCGAGACGGTAACGGCCACGGCCGTGTTCCCCGTCTTCGTGGCGATGTTGAAGTTGAAGACCTGGCTATTGCTGCCCGACAGAAACGTCGCGGCATTGTTGTTGAGGTTGACCGTGTTGCCGGTCAGCTCGGTACCGCCACCGGCGACGCTGGTGCTCGCGATCCCGAGTCCCACGGCGTCCACGGTATTGCTGGCGCCACTCAGGTCAACCGATACCTGAGAATCGGTCTGGTTATCGCCGCCGCCGACGTAAGTGACCAGCTTCGCGTTGTTGGTACCGCCGGAATTCAAACCAATGCTGGCTGCCTGGCGATTGACTTCGGCGAGTAGCCCCTGATACTCGTTGTTCACCGTGGTCCGGTTACCAGCGAACGTTGACGATGCCGATTCCGTCGCGAGAGTCTGCAAACGGCTGAGGATCGTCGAGATGTTGCTGAGGCCGCCGTCGGCGATCTGAAGTGTGCTGCTGGCGTTGTTGGCATTGAGCACGCCCTGCGTCAATGTCGCGACGGTGCCGGCATACTGGTTGGCGGTCGCGAGACCCGCGGCGTCATCGCCCGAAGAGTTGATCCGGTAACCGGACGACAACTGTTCGATCGTGTTGTTCTGAAAGGCGGAATTGACGTTGACAAAATTCTGCGCTTCAAGAGAAGCGACGTTTGTTTGAATCGATAGCATTCTTTGCGTCCCTGGTCCGATACCTGCCCGTCATCATGCCGGGCCGGGGTTCTCCCGATTCGTTCGGGATGCCCACTGTATCCTCGAAATACTTATCGGCCGGTGGGCCCGAAGTTTTAGCGGGCTCCGGAAAAGTTGCAGGCGCTCATGTTTGCAGATCGCTACCGAGCCACGACCGGCAGGGAGTGTTCCATCGCCGGCGGCGGGCCGCCAAAGGGGATGAAGACACTGCGCAGCCGGTGTGGGGTCAGGGCTTCGCCCCTGCCGCCGAGCTTCCGCTCGGCGCGGAGCTTTACGTCAGCCGGTAGCGCCGGCGATCTCGTCGCCGGTGTTCTTACGAACCGCGTCTTCGACAGAGTGTCATTCGAATGGCGTCTTTTATCATGCTGCTAGACCAACTCCGGCGAAGATTTCCGCAGAAGGCTCAGTATCTGATCGATGGAATCCACGCCATGGCGTCCGATGAACTCCGAGGCTTCACGATTCTCGGCCGCCACCTGAATGGTTTCTCTCCGCAGAACCGAGATCGCGCGGGGCGCGCGGACACCAAGCTTGACGCGCGTCCGCGAGATCTCCATGATCTCGACTTCGACGTCGCCGCCGATCGTGATCGCTTCTCCGGTGCGCCGCCGCAGGACTAGCACGCACTCTCCCACTGGCCGCTCTCCGCCAGCCGGTAAAAGCCGCCGCTCAGTATCCGCGGAAACGCACTGAACGCCGCGCGAATTGTGCAGGTTGATGACGACAGGCGCATTCAGATTGACCCTTACAGTCCCGAGGGACGGCATGAGTAAAGCCAGACAGAGGACGTCGACACCGATCGTCGGATCCCCGTCCCCGTTCAACTGCAGGATGGACCGCTCGTCATCGGATAAATGAAGACGAAAGCCCGAATCCACGATGAACACCGGAAGCGACACGAAACAGACTTCGGGGTTCGTCAGGCTCTGCAGATACACCAGAGGTTTTTGCGCCGGGATCTCGACTGGCAGCATTCCGCGCTCGGCTTCAAACCCGGGCAATCCGACGGGGAACAACAGTTCCGAGCTCGGGCCGAATTCGATTTCACCGAGCCATTGGGAACGTACCACGCCTGTTTCCGAGACAGCCATCATGAAACCTGCTCCGTGAGCTGTTCGCTGATACGAAATGCGGTGCGACGGCCCGTATCCACCATCTCTCCGAGATATCTGGTACGCCCGCTCAGCAAAAAATCGAGCGGGCGCGAAGCCGGAAACTCAAAGTTGAGAACGTCGCCCTCCTCGAGGTTGATCAGATCCCGGAGAAGAACCTGCGGACCCGAGAGAAGCACTTCCGACGGCAGAGTCGAAGGGCGGATCAGATCGAGGACGCGCTGCTGCTCGATATCCGTGGATGCGCTCTTGCGTAAAGTCCATTGCTGGTCGAACTTCTGGCGCATCATTTTGATGATGATCGACGGCATCGCGATATTCATCATGCCGATGGAATCGCCGATTCTGATCTCGATGGCAACCGCGACTACCGCCTCGGTGGGCGCCAGGATCTGCAGAAACTGGGGTTCGGTTTCGATGTTTTCGATGGTGAAATCGATCGGCGTGACGAAGGTCCAGGCTTCGTGCAGATCCCGCAGAATCAGCCGCAGAAGCCCGTCGAGCAGAACCTGCTCGATTTCGGTGATTTCTCGCTGGGCGCTGAATTGAAGCTTGCCGTCGCCTCCCAGCAGGATTTCGAGAATCGGAAAAATGAGCGATGAGTTCAGTTCGAGAACCGCATTACCGTCATAAGGCTTGAGGCCGAGCGAGGCAATGCAGGTGGGCGAAGGCAGGCACTCGAGAAACTCGGAGTAGGATAACTGCTCCACGCTGACGAGATTAATGATGAGGTAAGACCTCAGATAGGCCGACAGACTCGAGACGAGATTGCGCACAAAGTTGTCGTGCAATTGATGGATGGCCCGCAGTTGCGACTTTGCGATGCGGTCCGGACGGCGGAAATCGAACAAGCGCCGCCCTCTTCGAACCCGAGCGGTCGGCATT
Organism: Terriglobia bacterium; assembly: GCA_963831795.1. GTDB lineage: Bacteria > Acidobacteriota > Terriglobia > Bryobacterales > Bryobacteraceae > BOG-234. The sequence goes on from CAWHSB010000020.1 coordinate 9,987, forward strand.
CCGGCCCTGTGTTTTCTGAAAAACTGCATCGATTTCCTGCTGGCTAAGTTGTCTGCTGGCCATTGTCTATTCGCTTCCGCCGGTAATCCGGATCACCCGAGATAGTCGAACAAGCTCTTTGGGAGATCTCGGCCTCTGAGCCCATCGCGGCCGCCTGATCCGTCTGCTCGGTTGCAAGGTCGGTCGCCGCCTGGGTGAAGTTCGTATCCCGAATGTTGCCGATCTGCGTCTGCAGAGCCGTGACCTGATTGGCGGCGATGTTCTGCTCGTTGGTCATCCGCTGCTCGGCCGCTCCGTAGTAGGCCTGTTGCTGATTCAGGTAGCTCGATGCGCTCTGCAGAGAAGCCAGGGCGCTCGCGATTCCCGTCTGATCGTTCGACTGCAGCGCCGTCTGCAGAGACTGGAGCGCGGCGAACGTGTTGCTCGCCGTAGGAGCATTGGTCGCATCCACCGGATCGAAAATCTGCTGCGCCGTGAGCGACTGGTAAACCGTGTCTCCCTGCGGGTTGACGATTGCGCGGTTCGCTGTCGAAATCGTAAGGGTGTCGACGCCGGTGGGGGCGCTCGTGGCGTTATATCGATAAGGCGCCGACTGGTCCTGGTTTCCGCCGAAGATCGCGCGCCCCGCGACCGTGGTATTCGCGAGCGCTACCATCTGCTGCTGGATGCCCTGGACATTGTCGGCGAAAATCTGATTCGAGGCCGCCGTTGCCGTGCTGCTCGCGCCCTCTGTGGCGAGATTGATGGCGCTCTGGATCAGAGTGATGCTCGATCCGATCGCCTGATCGGCCGTACTCGCCTCGGTCTGGACGTTTCCGAGATTTTCCTGATAAGCCTGGACGGTGGCCAGCGTAGAACCCAACTGAATCAGTTGCGGCGTCTGAGCGGGCGAATCTGAAGCGTCGTTGACTCGATAGCCCGAGCGACAGTTCGCCGCTCGGTCTGCGCTTCCTGCTGTTGCAGGTTGGCGACGCCGTTGAGAAACCATGCCGTGCCGGGAGTTGAGGATCCAATAGGCGTCATTGATTATCCTCCGCTCGGCGATCCCATATTTATTACGTCTTGAGTGAGCTGGTTGAGTATCGAAACGACCTGCGCGTTGGCCTCGTAGGAGCGCTGATAAGCGGTGATATTGGCGGCCTCCTGGTCGAGCGACACTCCGCTCTGCTGCTGGCGAGCTCGTCTGGGCGGAGGTGAGCGTTACCTGATCCGCCGTAGATGCCGTATTCGCGTCCGAGAGCTGCTGACCGACGGAGGCCGCGATGGAACCGAAGAATCCCTCCGCCGACAGGCCCTGGATCGGGTAAGCGGTCGAGCCGGGGAGCGCCGCCAGTGCGTTCGCCACGCCGTTCGATTGCGGATTCGCCCCGGTTGTCGCCAGACCGAGTTGATCGGAAGTAACCGACGGGTCGAGCGCGAGCGTTTGCGCAACGTCGGTTGCGTTCGCCGTCGTGTCATAAGTGAAAATCGGGACACCCGCCGCGCCGGACGCCGTCACTCCGGAGGAAAGAAGCGTGTTCACCTGAGACGCGAAGCCCGCGGCGAGCGTATTCAGACTGCCCGGCTGGCCATTCGCTCCGAGGAGGGGCGAGATCGTTCCGTTCTGAGTCTGAAGAAGAGCGCCTAACTGGCCGGAGAAACGATACCGGCGAATTGCCGCCCGCCGAGGACGAGATCTGGGAACCCGGGGCAGCGGCCAGATTCGCGGACAAAGTGTAAGACTGATCGCCGAGCACAAGCGGCAGCTGGCCTCCCGCGAGTACGGAGACCGCTGCCGTTGGGCGCTGTCGTCACGTTGATGTCCACGAGCGACGAGAGCTGGTCGAGATCCGAACGGAGATTCGCCTCGGCCGCGGGGTTCGCCTGAGGCGAGGCGGCTCTCTGAACATTCAACTGACTGATATTCGCCGCCAGCGCATTGATCTGCGCCGTTGTGCTCTGGACGCTCGTATTCAGTTGGGTGCTCTGGCTTTCGAGATTGTTGGCGACATTTTGAAAGGCCGACGCGACATTCCCCGCCGCGGTCAGAGGCCGCCGCTCCGAGCGTCGGATCGTTCGGGCTCGCGCTCAGGTTCGAGAACGCAGTGCTGAATTGCTGAAACGCCGCGAGAATGCCGGTCGAGCCCGTGATGTCGAAGAGCTGATTGACGGGCGACAGCAGCGACGCTTGTGTCTGACTTTCGGATGCCTGCGACGAAGCGGCGCGGACGGTGGCATCGGTAAACGCATTGCCGCTGGAACTGACGCTGACGAAATCGACGCTCGTGCCGTCGCCGGAAAGATCGATCGGCGAAATGGTGGCCTTTTGCGCGGCGTATCCGGGCGTGGATGCGTTCGCCACGTTGGACTGATCCACCCCGAGCGCCTGGCTGAAGACGCCGAGCGCGGTGGACGCGTTTTGCAGAGCAGAGAAAAGGCCGCCCATGATGCAGTCACGATCCTTTACGAAAACGCCTGGTCGACGATGGCCTGGCTGACTGCGGAAGCGGACACCTGGTACGATCCGTTCTGTACCGCGGTGGTAAGCTGCGCGATCCGCGCGGCGCGATCGGACGAGAACGTGTTCAGCGCGCTCGAGGCGCCTGAGATTTGAATGCTGTCCTGCCGCCGGAACCGCCGTATCCGACGCGGCGCGAGTTCGACGCGGCGCCGCCGACGGATGCCGCCTGTCCGGCATCGCCCGCACCCGTTACCGATGAATCCAGCTGTAATCTCATATTCCGTCCGTAATCACATTAAATTCGATAGCCCGCGGACGCCGCGCTTCGACAATGCCCGGCGCAGGCGTTCGAGCGCGCTGCGATGCATCTGACAGGCGCGGCTTTCATGAACGCTCAACACGTCGCCTATTTCGCGCAAGCTGAACTCCCCCGCGTAGCGCAGCCGGACCACCGCGCGATAACGAATCGGCAGCCGCTGTACTTCCTGCCCCAGAATTTCCGCCCGCTGGTTGTCTGCCAGCACGTTGTCGGGAGAATGCTCCGGAGGCGCGGAAACGCGGCTTTCCGGATCCACATCGTCGTCTCCCGCAGAGCGCTGAACGGTCAAACTTGCGAGACCCGATCTCGAATTGCGACGCACCGTGTCCAGCATTTCGCCCCGAATCCGAAACTTCGCGAACCCGGCAAGCGGCACGCGGCTCTCGGGGCGGTACGTTCGCAGCGCCTGCAGCAGACCCAGGTTTCCCGCCTGAATCAAATCGGACATTTCGATGCCCGACCCTTTCGGAAGCCTCGCCAATATCCGTCCCGCGAGGATTCTGACCAGCCGGGCCATGTCCTCATTTGAGTTCCCCGGGTCTAAGTTGCCGTGGACTGGAGAGCCCTCCGTCCCATGCGCACTGCGAGTTAATGTTTGTGCCATCCGTACGGAAGCAGTGGCCCACCGCCGGAAACTTCTCACGTCGTACGCGGGCTCAGATCTGGGCCAGGCCGATCACCGGGATTCGGGAGCGTACAAGGGACTTTTCAGCCACCGGCGCCAGAGAGATCCTGACCTCAAACACCTCGCCTTCCGCCTGGAACGCCAGCGCAACCGCGCGCAGACCAAAGGTGTTCCGGAACTGGAAGTTTCGCCCGTGAATCACCGTGGGTACGCTGATCGCGAGGGGACCGGTAATCGCTTCGAGCCCGTTCTTGATGTTTCCGATCATCATGTTGGTGATCTCGGCCACCACATCGAGAACTTCCTCGTCTATGGACGGGCTGCCGGGGTTGAGGTCCGTTCCCATCATGCGGGCGCAAATCACACTGGCGAGCACCGGGGTGCAACAGAATACGCCCGATCCTCCCCAATCGCCGGTTATTCCCACAAGGGAGATGATTCCGAGTTCGGGGACTCTTGTGCCGACCGCCTCGCCTGTGGATTCGACCTCAATTCCCAGCATTGTCGAGAATACTTCGGTAGCCGAGTCGACGATATTGCGCAACAGGATGTCTTGATCTATCACTAATTAATCCTTTCGGAGCGTTTCGCAGCCGCTTAATATGTCTATCGGCGCATTGAATGATGGGGTTTAGGTTAAAAATGCTAAAGAGTCAGAATGCGGGACACCCTGGCGATCAGCTGCATCTCGCGCCGCCCCATGCCCATCGATGTTGCCGCGCTCTCCGGACTCATGCCCGAGCGGAGCAGCTGCATCGCCTGAGAGCGACGAGACCGGCTCAGGCCGCGCCCGGCCTCCTCGACGCTTTTCGCGCTGAGCTCCAGAACTTCGACGCTGTGGCCGAGCCGGGCTACCTGCTCGGAAAATTCCTCCCGCTGCTGCCGCAACTGCGATTGCAACTCCGCCTGCAGTTCTTCCCGCTGCCATTCCGGCGCGCGCGCGCTGCTTTCGCAGCATCAGCAGACAGGCCGCGGCGGCCACCATACCGCAAATACCCGCAATCAGCGCGGGGTAAATCATGTTCATAACCGCCCTCCGGATTTGTGCGACGCCTCGGCCAGTCCGGACCGCAGCCTGTCCTCCCGGCTGGCGAGCTGACTGATGCGAACGCCATAGTTTCCGTCCACGACCACAACCTCTCCGCGAGCAATCACGCAATCGTTAACGATCACCTCCACGGGGTCTGTGACTAACCGATCGAGTTCGACAATCGAACCGGTGTTCAGTTTCAGGACTTCCCGGATCTGCAGATTGGTTTTTCCAAACGACACGCTGACGGGTAAGGCGACTTCGAGGAGAAGGTCGAAGGTCCTCGAAACCGTGTTATCACGCACGGCGGGCACTGAGGCCTCGTCACGACGGGGCGTTCCCGCGGCGGCTAATTCCGTGGTCCAGGCAGCTTTGAAGCAAAGTGGCTGACCATCGTCGACCGTCACAGCAAAACAAACCCAATCCAGATCGGGAGGTTCAGCGTCAATTTCGCGCCCTTCGGATGCGGTGACCTCATTCCGCTCGTCGGCAGTGATTGCCGCCGCGATGCCGGCCACGGTCTGGTTGACGATTTCCTGCCAGGTGGAGCGGCAATCCTCGTCGGTGATCGAATCGATGCCCGCGGCTTCGAGCGTGATCCGGCCCAGAAACTCCCACAGGTCCCGGCCGGCTACGATCCAGAGCGAAGGGCCCGGTCCAGACGAAAACGACTGTTGCCAGACGATGGGCTCATCGAGCGCCGGTTCGGAGCCGCGATCCTGGATCGCCACACTGAAGCCTTTGCCTGTGAGGCTGCCGGCCGCCTGGTTGAAGGCCGTTTCAAGATATTGAGGAATCTTCGGTTTCAAGACCTGACCCCCGGCCAGCGTTTCGCCATCGCGGTACGCAGCCGCAGGATCGCCTGCGACTTGATCTGGGAAACGCGCGAAAGGTGCAGGCCCATGATTTCGGCGATCTCGCGAAGGGTCAATTCCTCAAAGAAGTAGAGACTGAGGACAGTTTTCTCAACTTTCGGTATGCGATCGATGGACGTGGCGATCAGGCGCTCCAGTTCCGCGCGCTCGAGTGTGAGGGCCGGCGAGTCTTCTTCCGGACATGCGGCGTATTTGAGGATGATCGGCGTTTCGTTCGCATCGCGGAGGAATTCCAGTTCGCCGATGTTCAACGCTTCCATCTCGGTCAGCTTTTCGCGGTACTCCTCGATGCTCAACTTCAGTTCGGCGGCGATCTCCGCCTCTTCGGGAGTCCGGCCCAGCCGCTGTTCGACGCGCCCGATGGCCGCCTCGAACTCGCGCGCCTGCCTGCGTTTCAGACGCGGCGCCCAGTCCGACTCGCGCAGACTGTCGAGGATCGCGCCGCGAATCCGGAACTCGGCGTAAGTCTTCAACTTGACGTTCTGCCGCGGATCGAAGTTGTCGATGGCGTTGATCAGGCCGATCACGCCGGCCGAGAGCAAATCGTCAAAACAGACCGAATCCGGCAGCCGCTCATGGATCTTCCGCGCCACCAGACGCACCTGGGGCAAGTGTTCGAGAATGAGCCTTTCGCGCTCCTCCTCGGATACCGTTGCGGTCTGATAGTAGTAAGCCAGAGCGGACAAAATCGACCTCTTACGCCGCCGCCGCGAAGCGGGCGCGCCCAGTTGTGACAGTCCAGGCTTTTCGCGCCAGGCGATCCGCATTGACGAGTTCCAGATCGTCGGAAACGGATTGTCCGGTTCCTGCAAATTGCGCCGGAATGCCGCTCCGGATCAACGTCTCAATCATGGGAACGGGACTCACCGCTTCGTCCAGACTCGTAAAGAGAAGGTGAGTGGGCTTCAGCGCGGAGAACCGGGAGATCATCTGAAGCATATCGGCGGAAGTCGCGTCCGCCCTTAGGACCAGGTGTTTTTCGATTTCCGGACGGTTCGCGAAGAAGCCGCTCAGTTCGTTCAATTCGTTTCGGTCCGCGGGAGCAATTCCCGGCGTGTCGATGAGCGACAGACCTTTCCACTCCTCTCCGTTCAACGCCAGGTTCAGTCCCGCGAGCGATTCATACGCCTGCCACGGAGTTCCGAGAATCGTGGCATAGCGGGCCATCTGTTCCTGCGCGCCGACCGGGTGCGCTCCGGCGGTGTAAATACGAACCGGCACACGCTGCGCGAGACCCAGACTCAGGGCGATCTTTATCAAGTGACGTTGTCTTGCCGCGTCCCGGAGGTCCGATGAACGCGAGCGATTTCGCTTCGGTCGCGGGGGCGCTCGGAATCCTGCGGATCAGTTCGTTCAGGACGGCGGCGTTCGGGTCGCCGGGTTTGCCGGCCAGCGGCCGCGGCGATTTCCGAGGCGGTCTGCGCCGAGAAGCCGCGCTCGACGAGTTGCCTTTCGATCACGTTGTTCTCTTTCGCGGGAACCTGCGCACCGGCGCCGCCTACCGCGACCCGAAGCGCCGACAGTTCCTGGCGGATTTCGTCCATTGCGGAAACCGGCGGCTTTCGTCGGATTAGCGGTTTGAAAAAACAAACCCATTTCGGCAGGCCGCGGAGCGGGTCTCTCTTGGGATCGAACGCAAAGGTCACTTCCAGACGGCCATACTGCCGGGCGGCGGCCGGCGCCGGACGCGAACCGACCAGGAGGGCGTCCTGACCCAGTTCCTGCCGCGCCACTTCGAGGGCCGCGGGGACGCTGGTTGCGAAATAGGTTTTAGTCTGCATATCCGATCGAATACTCCGTTATTGAATGGTTCCCTGAGAAATCACTTTGACCCCGGCGGGAATTTCGCTGTGCGCCAGGAAATACAGATTCGGAGTCGACGACTCCACCGCCTGCCGCAGGAAGTACCGGCACGCGGAACTCGTAATCACCACGGCCGGCGATTCCAGCGGGCCGACCCCGCGGTTCAGCCGGTCGAGAATATCGCGCAGCGCGTTCGGCGCGAGAGCCAGAGCGCTGTTCGATTCGCCGTGCTCGACGCCCGTCTCCGCGGACCGTTCCAGTTGCGGATCGAGAAAGAACGCGGGCAGATCGCCGTTGGCGTTGAGATACGGTTTGACGACGACGCGGCGGATCGACTGCCGGACGTAATCGGTCAGCAGGACCGGATTTCGCGTCGCGGGAGCGGCCTCGCCCAGCGCTTCCAGAATGGAAACGGCATCGCGGATCGAGACGCGCTCGCGCAGCAGATTCTGAATGACTCGCTGGACCGTGGCCAGAGGCAGCAGCTTCGGTACAAGATCTTCCACCACTTTGGCGTTTTCCACGCTGACGCGGTCGAGCAGTTTCCGGGCTTCCTGGCGCGAGAACAGTTCGTGCGCGAAGCGCTTGATCAATTCCGCGAGATGGGTACTCATTACGCTGAGCGGATCGATGACCGTGAAGCCCATCGAGCGCGCACTTTCTCGGCCTGGGAGGCGGGTATCCACCAGGCCGGCACGCCGAACGCCGGATCTTTCGTCGGACGGCCGTCGGGCGGGCGCTCGGTCGATGTCACGGCGATCGCCAGTTCGCTGCCCTGGGGAAGTTCGAAGCGCGCCACTTCGATTCCCTTGAGGCTGATCGAATACTCGCGGGCGCGCAGGCTGAGATTGTCGGTCACGCGAATCGGCGGGGATGATGAATCCCAGTTCGGCGGCAAGTTGTTTGCGAATTCCCGCGATGCGCTTGAGCAGCGGCGAGTTCGCGCCGTCGGCGATGAAAGAGATGAGGCTGACGCCGACCTCGATCGAAAGCGGCTCGACGCGCAGCAGATCTTCGAGATTCTCTTTCGCCGGTTTGTTCGCGGCTGTCCCGGCGCCGCCGGTTGTAATCCTTTGTTCGTCCCGCTTCTTCATTCGCCAGGCGACTGTGCCCAGGCCGCCGCCCAGCAGCAGAAACGGGATTTTCGGCAAACCGGGGAACGCCGCGAGCGCGACCAGAACGCCGCTTGCGAGCAGGAGCGGCGGGGCGGCGCCGAAGATCTGCTTCTGAAATTCGACTCCGATGCGGTTTTCGGAACTGGCGCGGGTAATGATCATGGCGCCCGCAACCGAGATCATCAGCGCCGGAATCACGGTAACGAGGCCGTCGCCGATGGTCAGCACCGTATACGTCTGGAGCGCCTTCATGATGTCGACGCCGTGCTGCAGCACGCCGATCAGCAGGCCGGCGACGATGTTGATGCCGGTGATCAGCAAGCCCGCGACCGCGTCGCGCTGCGTGAAGCGGCTGGCGCCATCCATGGCGCCGAAGAATTCAGCCTCGCCCGCGAGTTGTTTGCGGCGGCGGCGGGCCTCCGATTCATCGATCAGTCCGGCGTTAAGGTCCGAGTCGATCGACATCTGTTTGCCCGGCAGCGAGTCCAGTGTGAAGCGCGCCGTCACTTCCGAAATGCGGACCGCGCCGTGGTTGATCACGACGTATTGAATCGCGATCAGCACCAGAAAGATCACGGCGCCGATGACGTAGTTGCCGCCCACCACGAAGTTGCCGAACGCCTGAATCACGTCTCCCGCCGCGGCGGCGCCGGTGTGTCCGTTGAGAAGGATCAGCCGCGAGGATGAGACGTTCAACGCGAGACGGAAGAGCGTGAGCATCAGAAGCGTGGTGGGAAAGACGTTGAAATCCACCGGCTTCGTGATGTACATGGCGACCATGAGGACGATCACCGACATCATGATGTCGCCCGACGATCAGAAGATCGAGCAGGAAGCTCGGCATCGGCGCGATCAGCGCGACCACGATGCCGAGCACCGCGATCGGAACGGCGAGTTCGCTCAGGGACTGCAGCGAGAATTTGTTCGCCGTACCTTTGGCTGCCACAGGGGGAGCCGCGACCTGCATTGCGCGAGCCGTCATTTCTGCCCCCTGTTCGCCTGTCCCGGATTGCCCATGAGTTTGAAGATGTAAGCCAGGATTTCAGCAACCGCGCGATAAAGGTGCGCGGGAATTTCCTGTCCAACGTCCACGGATTTGTACAGTGCCTGGGCGAGCGGAGGATTCTCAATGATCGGCACCTGATTTTCGATCGCGCGCTGCGAATGCGCGCGGCCAGGTAGTTCTTGCCTTTGGCGACCACCAGAGGCGCGGCCATAGCCCTGCTCGTACCGGATCGCGACGGCGTAGTGCGTCGGATTCACGACCACGGCCGTGGCTTTCGCCACGTCCTTCATCATGTTCCTGCGGCGCATATCGCGCTGGATGCGGCGAATGCGGCCCTTCGTCTGCGGGTTGCCTTCGGTGTCTTTTACTTCATCGCGAAGGTCCTGCTTGCTCATGCGGAGGCGCTTGCTGTACTTCGAGCGTTCGCGGACGATCATCACCAGGCCAAGCAGCACAAGCACAAACGAAGCCTTCCGCAGCGTGTCCTTCAGAAGGACGGCCGCCTCGGCCGCGCCGCTCGCAACCGGCATCATGGGCAAACGCATCAGGTCCGGCATCCGATCCCGAATCATGGTCCAGGTAAGCCAGAACATAACCGGCATCATCACGATCGCCTGGAAAAAGGCCACCATGTTGTTGCCGGGCATTTCTTTCATTCGTTGAAGCGGATTCAGCCGGTTGAAGTTCGGCGTGAGCCTGACGAGGCTGAAGCCCAGGTTCGTGGAAGCAGCCTGGAACAGGATCGTCACTGCCAGCAACGCAAGGCCAAGAAACGCGAGCGGCCGCAGCACAGCGGTCGAGAGCCGGACCATCATCACGATCAGATCTTCAGGCGTTAACGAACGCGAAAAAGCCTGTCTCAGGCCCACCACCATGGCCGCCTGAAGAGTCTCGATCCAGGCCGGGAAAATAAGCCGCGGCCAGAAGGATGAACGCGCAAAACTGAATGGCCGAGACGAATTCGCGCGCGGCCGGGAACTCGCCGTCTTTGCGCGCCTTCTTCAGGCGCTGCGGTGTAGCTTTCTCTGTTTTCTCGGAAGAGCCCGCCATTAGTGACCGCTCCGCAGGATGCCTTCGACCAGATGGGTCCAGGACGTCATCAGATTCTCGAAGAAGCCCGGCTGCAGCACGATCGTCATCGAGAGCAAGCAGCATCGTGCCGGCCAGTTTCACCGGCATGGTCAGACTGACCAGATGAAGATGCGTCTGCACACGCCCGAGCACGGCCAGCGCGCCGTCGGCCAGCAGCAACACGGCAATCAGCGGGGCGGCCAGACGCAACCCGGCGCTGAAGATCGCGCTCGCAAATTGGGTGATGGCAAGCGCCCAGTTTTTATTCAGAACGAAGGATTCAGGCGGACAGAGCCTCATGCTGTCGGCGAGTACTTTGACCAGCAGCCGGTCCGCGCCTGAGACAAAGAACAACAAGCCCGCTACGAGTTCGGCCGTGGTCAGCAGGACCGTCGAATCCGCGCCGCTGGTGGGATCGATGGTGGAGGCGTAGCCGAGCCCGGCCGACATACTCACCGTCTGCGCCGCCATCTTGAACACTTCGATGACGATCGCCAGCGAGATGCCGATGGCGAGACCCAGCGCCGCTTCGCTGGCGAGACCCGCCACGATTCGTCCGATCGAAACTTCAGCTCCGACGGGCGCTTTCCATTCGGAACGCAAAATCAAAGCCATTGCGATCGCAAGAACGATTCGCGCCGTTTCGGGCGCCGCGCGATAGACGGCGAGCGGCAGAAACGCGAAGACTCCCGAGATTCGCGCGAGCGCGAAGAGGAAGCCGAAGAGCGTCGAATATGAGATCAGCGAATCAGCGCCCATAACGGCTCAGGTTTCCCAGAATGTCGGTCGTGTAAGCCATCGCTTTGTGGACCATCCACGGCATCATCAGCAGGCTCCCGCCGAGAAACGCGATCAGGCGCGGAATGGAATTGAAGCCGCTGTCCTGAATGGAGGTCAGAACCTGAATCAGGCTGATGACGATGCCCGTCGCGAAGCCGATGGCCAGCAGAGGAGCGCTGATCCAGAAGGCCGCGATAAACATCTGACCCACGATGTGGGCCACGCCGTCGGGCGTCATACGAAGAAGCCTTTCATCAACGAGCCGACGGTCAGATTCCAGCCGTCGACCAGTACGAACAGCAGTAGCTTGAAAGGCGCTGAAACCATTGCGGGCGGCAACTGAACCATACCGATCGACAACGTCACCGACGCCACAACGATGTCGATCAACAGGAACGGCAGGAAGATGACTGCGCCGATCTGAAAGCCCGCGCGCATCTCCGAAAGGATGTAAGCCGGGGCGAGAACCTGCAGATCGAGATCCTGCGGCGTTCGCGGCGCGGGCGCGTGCGTGAGATCGAGAAAGAGCTTTACATCCTTCTCACGGACGAAGCGGGCGAGGTAAGCCTTGAGCGGTTTGCTGCCGGTGTCCCATGCTTGCGCGGCGGTCAACTGGCCGCTTTCCATGGGTTCCCAGGCTTCTTTGTAGATCTGAGTTGCGAGCGGTTGAACCGAGACCAGCGTCAGGAAAAGCGACATCCCGACCAGCACCTGATTCGAGGGCGCCGTCTGCGTGCCAAGAGCCTGCCGCAGAAAATGGAGGACGATCGAGATGCGCAGGAATGGCGTGAGCGACATCACGATCGCCGGCAGCAGCGTGAGCGCCGTCAGCAGAAGGATGATCTGCATCGGCGTGCTCAAAGCGTTCTGCCCCGGCGGGAGCAGTGAAGAGAAGGGTGACGATGCTTTCGGCTGAGTCGCCGCGGCCGCCGGAAGCGCGATGGCGAAGAGGAAAAAACGAAGCCATTTCCTCATGCGTCACTCCCTTGCGGTCGTGGCTCGGAATATGCTGGCGAGGCCGCTTCGAGGAGCTGGCATGAGTTGGGGGCGGTTGCGATCAGCACCATGCGATCGCCCGTACGTACCAGATGAAGCGCATGCTGCGGCCCCAGCGACACCCTCTCGATGACCTCCAGCCTGCGCGGTCCGGCCGCGGGAAAGCGCAGGGTCGCGCCGCCCCGCTTCTTCAGAAGCAGCAGAGCGCCGCCGAGAAGAGACATGACCAGGACGATTGCGGCAAAAGGTTGAATCACATCCATAGCGAATTAATGCTCAATGTTGAAATCCGTAATACGCACGCCCATGGTGCTCTCGATGATGACGATTTCGCCGAACGCGCACAGCTTCCTGCCGATGAAGATGTCGATATTCTCACCGGCTGAGCGGTTCATCTCGATGACACTGCCCTCTTCCAACGCCAGAATGTCCGACAACTTCATCCAGCGCCGGTCGAGTTGCACTTCCACCTCGATCCGCACGGTCGCGATATGGGCAACTTCCTCGATCGGAGACATGTTATTCATTCAGGCGGAGAACGCTTGCTTCCGCGCGCGGCTCGGAAGCAATCTAGCCGGTGATCAGACTGAGGGTCGTCTGAATGACCTGGTCTTCCGTGGTAATCACCTTGGAATTGGCCTGATAGCCTCGCTCGAACTGAAGCAGGTTGGTGAACTCCGTCGCGATGTCCACCGTCGAAGTTTCAAGAGCGCCGCCGGTGATGGTCCCACGCGCGCCCGTGCCCGGCATACCGAAGACGGGAGTCGCGGTCGCCGTAGTGATCGCATAGGTTCCGTTGTCCAGCTGGGTCATCGTGCTGGGATTCGATATCGAGGCGAGCTCGATCTGACCGACGTTCTCGGTAGTGCCGTTCGAGAAACTCGCCACCACGGCGCCGTTGTCGCCGATCGCGACGCTGGCCAGTTGAGCGGGCTGCGAACCGTCCTGAGTGACGCCGAGATTTGTTGACGCCTGGTCGTTCTGGGTGATTGTGGGGTTGCCCGCCGCATCGGTCAGGTTCCAGTTGATGTTCATGGCGGACGCTCCGTCGGCAAGCGCCGGAATCGAAATCGGGACTGTCGGGGGGGTCGGCGTAATCAGAGTGCCCGTTCCGTCGAAGTTCAGGGTTCCGCTGGTCAGGGTGGGAGACGACCCCACCGGAATGTCAGTCGTCGGAATGGTGACTTCGTAGTTCCAGGTATTCGGCGCGGCTTCGGTGTAGGTGACGGTCAGCGTGTGCGCGACACCCTGCGCGTCAAAGACCTGAATGGGCGAGCTGAATGTGGAGCCGGCGGCCGCGTTTGCGTTCAGATTGAGGCTCAACGTCATATTGGAGGTGGCTACGCCCGGATAGGTGAGCGTCGGGGGAACGTTGATCGCGCTGGCCGGACCGCTGGTGGAGAGCGTACCGCCAACGGCATTCCATCCCATGACGTTCTGGCCGGCGGCAGTGACCAGGTTGCCGGATGAATTGACGGTGAAGCCGCCGTCGCGGGTGAACAACTGCGCGCCGGTCGAGGGATCGCTCAACACGAAGAAGCCGCCTCCCTGAATTGCCGCATCGTAAGCGCCGCCAGTTGTCTGGAGGGTTCCCTGCGAGAACTGCTGACTGGTTTTGGCGATCGTCGAGCCGCTGACGGGAAGCGAACTGCTTAACGCCGACAGACTCTGGTTCACCAGATCCTCGAACGACACCTGCTCGTCCTTATAACCGGTTGTGTTCAGGTTCGCGAGATTCTGGCTGACGTCGTTGATTGCATTGGAGTCCGAGTTCAGTCCGGATAGCGAAGTGGAGAATGAAAGTGGCATGAGTTAAGCTCCCGTCGTCGAATTTGTGGTGGTGTTTGAGCCGCTGTCCGGCGTCGCGCCAGTGGCATCCGTCGCAATCGTGGTGGTGTTCTTGTTGATTCCCATTAACTGTTCGAGCTGGCTGTATGAGGTCAGCTGCGAAACGAACGTGGTGCTATCCACCGGGTTCAAAGGATCCTGATTTTGCAGCTGTGAAACCAGCAGTGTCAGGAATGTCGATTCGCTGGCGAGCGGATCGTTGGGCGAAGTTGTGGTGGGCGTTGTCGAACTGTTCGGCGTTGTGACCGGGTTCGAATTGGTGGAACCGGTTGGGCTCATGAAACCTCCTGTACGGGTTGCCGCATCAGCGGGCCGAACTCTTCCGCGTCTTGCTCGCGGGAAGGATTGCGGCGGCCTCTGCGCTGATCTTCAAACTGGCGTTGACTGTTCTGACGGCCCTGTTCGGGAGTCCACGCCTGGGCATCATACCCGGCGCTGGAAAGGTTTCCAACGAGATCGTGGACTCCGTCGCTCAACCGGCCGGAGAGCGCGGGATCGGTTGAATGAAGCGAAATGTGGACGTCGCCGGCGCGCTCCGCCAGACGTAAACGAACGTCTTGCGCGCCATCGGGCGTGAATTCGAGAGAAAGCGATCGGAGTGCTTGCGGTTGCTGTTTTGGTTCCTCGGCCATTTCGTCCAGATGGGAGACTGAGCTGGGCGGCGGCGTATCGGATTTGGGGGTGGAATGTGTGGTTTGGGCGTAGTGGGTTTGGGGCGCGGGGGCGACCATTGTCGGGTGGGGTTGAGTCATTGGTGCAGGTGCGGGGACGGGCGTCGGTTCCTGAACCGGGGGCGCCGGCTGAGCGGCGGCTACGTGTGGGGCCTGGGGCGTTGGGGTGCGGCGCGCTTTGCGGTTGCGGCGCAGCCGTCTTCTCCGGCGCCGGCTGGGGCGGGGATGCAACATCTACGGGTGGCTGCGCCGGCTGTTCTTTGGAACGTAATGTCACTTCGAGAGCTGCGGGCGGTCGGAGTGTCAGGGTCTCCGCGTGATCAGCTGGGGCGGTGCGCCGGGAGCTGGTTTCCAGCGGGCGCGAGTCTTCGCTATGGTCAGCCGAACCGGCCGCCGCCGGGTGGGGCGTAAACGTGGGCAGCTTCAGGATGATCGGTACGGCTGCGGGCGCCTGCGCCGTGATGATCACTGGAGCTGTTTGCGCGTTTTCCTTCGCCTTCGCCGGAGTGGATTTCTGCTGTTGGCGCGGGGCCGTGATGGGAGAGTGCTGCTCTATGGTCTCTATCTTTATTGGAAGCGCGGGAACCTGTTCATCTGCAGTCGGCTCAGGAGACTGGTCTGCCGGCGGACTGGGGATTTCGTCCGATGTTTCCGGTTGCGGCGCGGCCGTGGCGGCAGGAATACCGGCGATAAGATCGCCGGGGCTACCGGCGGTTGCGTGAAGCTTCGCGCTCGGCGGAAGCCCGGCGGCAGGAACACCGGCGACGAGATCGCCGGCGTTACCGGGGGTTGCGTGAAGCTTCGCGCCGGGCGGAAGCCCGGCGGCAGGGCCGAAGCCCTGGCCCCACGTAGCGGCCGGTGTGTGCAGCGAATCCGAAGATGCGGATTCGCTGGTGAGCTGCTTTATCAGTTGGGCGAAATCGGACGCCGTCCCCTTCGAGTTCGCCTGCACGGGCGCCGGACCGGCTAGAGGCGCGTCGAAGTTTTGCGTGATTGCAAGCCGGGAACTCACGCTCGCGATTAAGGCAGGCGTCGAGCCAAAGCGGAATGTCCGTTTATCAAGGCGTTAGCGTGAAACGCTCTGGCGGATTCCTGGCGATTCTCCCGCAACCGACAAGATTTTGGCGGTCCCGTAATCCTCGCTCATTGGCCTTATCGACCGCCCGCGCCTCATTTTGAGGAATTTATCGAATTCCTTCCGTTCGGCCCCGTGACTGCATCGCATCGGGTCACAAGCTATGGACGCTATCTCAACTTCGGCCGCAAGCGGCATGCAGGCCCGCATGGAATCGCTCGAGATGCTTGCGAACAATCTCGCAAACGTCGAAACGGGCGGATACAAAGCGGACCGCGAGTTCTTCAGCCTCTATACGGGCGACGACGCTACGAGCGATCCCCAAACCGGCGATGTCTCCACAGTGCCCGTCATCGAAAGCCAGTGGACCGACCTCTCTCAGGGAGTCATTCGCCAGACGGCCAATCCGCTCGATTTTGCGATTCAGGGCGAGGGCATGTTCGCAGTGCAGACCGCGGGCGGCGTTCGCTATACAAGGAACGGCAGCTTCCGCCTTTCGCCCTCCGGCACTCTTGACGAGCAGTGACGGCAATCCCGTGCTGGCGCAGGGCGGCGGCGCAGATCGCCGTGCAGCCAGGACCTTCCTGTCGACGTGCTGCCCGATGGAAGCGGTGCAGCAGGGCGGCCAGACCGTGGGACAGATGCAGGTGGTTTCCTTCGATCCCGAAAGTATCGCCAAGGAAGGGTCTGAACTACTTCGCGCCGCTCGCGGGAGCACAAGGCAAACCGGCGAGCGGCGCCGTGTTGCAGGGCAAGCTCGAGCAGTCCAACGTCGGCGCGGCGGAATCTTCCGTGCGCCTGGTCGCGATCATGCGCCAGTTCGAAATGCTCCAGAAAGCCATGAATCTCGGCAATGAACTCAACCGGCGGGCAATTGAAGAAGTCGCCCGCGTCACCTGCTTGAACAGTAACGTGCAGGAGAACAAAATGATTCGAGCCTTATACAGCGCGGCCAGCGGCATGACGCGCGCAGGAATTGAACATCGACAATATCGCCAACAACCTGGCCAACGCCAACACCGTCGGGCTACAAGTCGCGGCGCGCGCAGTTTCAGGACCTTATGTATCAGACGATGGTACAGCCCGGAGCGCAATCCGGCAACATCGACGGTTGTTCCGAGCGGGCCTTCAGCTGGGACTCGGAACGCGCACATCGTCGAACGAGATCAATCTGACGCAGGGCGCTTTCACCAGACGAGCAATCCACTCGACATGGTGATCCAGGGCAACGGCTTCTTCCAGGTCAAGCAGGCCAACGGAGAAACGGCCTACACGCGCGCCGGCTCGTTCCAGATGGATGCCATCGGGCAATATCGTGACTTCGAACGGCGATCCGATTCTGCCTCAGATCACGATTCCCGCGGCCGCGCAGTCGATCACCATCGCCACCGATGGAACGGTCAGTTACACGCTGCCCGGCCAGACCGCCGCGCAGACCGCCGGACAGATTACACTCGCGACCTTCCAGAACCCCGCCGGATCTGAACTCCATCGGCCAGAGCCTCTATTTGCCCACCGATGCCTCGGGCGCCGCAGTCGTCGGACCGGCGGGCGGCACGGACGGCGCGGGCACCGTACTGCAGGGCTATGTCGAACAGTCGAATGTCAGCGTGGTGGATGAATTCATCAATCTGATCAGCGCCCAGCGCGTCGTACGAAGCGAACTCGAAGGTGGTCAAGGCCGCCGACGACATGTATTCGCAGGTCAACAACCTCACGAAGTAAGATGCGTATGACGAATCGTCTGGCGTTGTTCGTTTTTTCGTGGGTTGCGGTTCCCGCGATTTCTTTCGCGGGTTGCCTTCCCGTGGCGGGGAACCGGATTCTGGGCCGCGATCTTGCTCGCGCCGACGCGCGATTTTCCGCGCTCCCGGCGGATCTCACTGTCGGATTCGCGCCTTCGCCCGGCGCATCGCGAATCTATCCCGCCGCTGAGTTGGAACGGATTGCCCGCGCCCACGGGATTCTTCTGCCCGATCCCCAGGAGATCTGTTTCGCGTTGACGATGGTGCAGCTCCAGGAAGACGATGCCGCCGCCGCCATGCTCCGCGCCCTTCCGGCCGAACTGAAAGTTAAAAGCCAGGACTTGAAAATCGTCGAACTTTCAAAAGCCCCGGTGCCCGCCGGGCGAGCTCGAGTTCCCCGTCGAAGGGCTGGAGCCCGCGGGCCCAACCACCAACGGCGTACAACTCTGGCGCGGCTACGTGAAATACGCCGATACGCGAAAGGCAGTATGCTGGGCGCGGGTCGCACTGAACACGCGCTACACGGTGGTGATCGCGGACAAAGATCTTGCCGTAAACACGCCCATTAATACGGCGTCGCTTCGCGTCGAGAACCGAACCGGACCTCTTCAGCGCTCGAAAACGGCGACGCGCATCGAGGAGGTCGCCGGCAGAGTCGCCGATCGCGCGGTGAGAGCGGGCGAAACGATCCCACTGGCGATTCTTGCCGTTCCACCTGAGGTTCGACGAGGGGATCCCGGTGACGGTGGATGTCCAGAGCGGCTTCGCGCATCTCCAGTTCGACGCCGTGGCCGAGAGCTCGGCCAACGAGGGAGACGTGATCGAACTGCGCAATCCGTCGAGCGGGAAAACGTTCCGGGCAAAGCTCGAACTCCGGACTCGCGAGCCGTGTTGGTTGTAGCCGGCGGGCGTAAGTCATGAACCGGCGGTTCCGTGGCGTAACGGTTCTGATGCTCCTCTGCGCGGGTCACGCAGGCGAGGGGCGCCGACCCGAAAAAGCAAAAGAAGCCGCCCGAGCCTTCGATGCTGGATAAGTATCTCAACAGCGCGTCGGCCGACCTCGAGCGACGATTCCGCCGTCAGTTCCCCGGGTTCCATCTGGTCGGCTTCGGCGCGCCTCGACGACCTTGCCCGCGATCTGCGGGCGAATCGGTGGACGACGTGGTCACCATCATCGTCACCGAAACGATCAATGCCGCCGCCAGCGGCGCCAGCACAACCGAGCGGGCTTCCAGCGCCAACGCCTCGATTACTTCGCTCGCCGGGCCCAAGCCCGCAGCCGGGCGCGCTCTCGAATCTTTTGAATGCGTCGGGCGATCAAAAGCTTAACGGAACAGGTACAACCAGCCGCACCACGACGTTGAACGCGGTACTCAGCGCCCGCGTGGTCAAGGTCGCTGCCGGGTGGCTTGCTCTTCATCGAGGGATCGAAGGATCTGCAGGTGAACTCCGAACAGCAGGCCATTACCGTGCGCGGAATCATTCGCAACGCCGATATCACCACCAACAATACGGTCAGCTCGCCCCAGATCGCCGACATGGAGATCCGGCTGAACGGAAAGGGAATCGTGAACGACGCGATACGGCGTCCGAATTTCCTCTACAGGCTGCTGCTGGGGCTGCTGCCTTTCTGAACATGCGCTTCTTACTGACTCTGATATTGCTTTTTGGGCTAGCCCCGGCGGCCTTGGCGAGCGACGCGCATCAAAGACCTGGTTTCGATTGAGGGCGTGCGCGATAACCAGCTCGTCGGATACGGAGTGGTGGTCGGGCTGAACAAAACGGGCGACAAGCAACAGACCATATTCAGCACTCAGAGCCTCGCCAACATGCTCGAGAAGATGGGCGTTGCCGTAGTCGCAACCGCGATCAAGGTTTCGAACACCGCCGCCGTTATGGTCACCGCGACGCTGCCGCCTTTCGCTCAGCCCGGCACGAAGATTGACATCACCGCGGCGGCGATCGGCGACGCCTCGAATCTTCAGGGCGGACTGCTGCTGATGACTTCGCTCCGCGGCGCCAACGGCCAGGTGTACGCTGTCGCGCAGGGACCGATCGTGACCGGTGGATTCGTCGCCGGCCGGGGCGGCGTGAGCCAGACCGTGAATCACCCGACGGTCGGACGCTCGCCCAACGGCGCCACCGTCGAACGCCTCGCGCCATCGGTTGAACCCGGGGCTCACGTCCGTCTGCAACTGCGCAACGAGGATTTCACCACGGCCTCGCGCATCGCGGCCGCAATCAACAAGGAGTTCGGAACGGAAAAGCCGATTGCGCACGCGGAGAATTCGGCCCTTGTCGATGTCGAAACGCCTGGTTCGTGGACGGCCCGTATGACGGAATTCATCGCGGGGCTGGAAGACCTGAAGGTCGAGGTTGACGGCCCCGCAAAAATCGTGGTGAATGAGCGCACGGGCACGATTGTCATGGGTAAGGACGTCCAGATCGCTCCGGTGGCGATCCTTCACGGCAATCTTGTCGGTGGAGATTCAGACGAATCTGCTGGTCTCGCAGCCAGACTCGTTATCGCAGGGGAGGACTGAGGTGGTTCCGCAAGCAAAGCCGTGGCGGCGAGAGAGGAAGCTACGAAAAACGTGGTGTTGAAACAGGGCTCGACCGTCGAAGAACTGGTACGCGCATTGACGGCAATCGGATCGTCCGCGCGCGACATCATCGCGATTCTGCAGAATCTGCGGGCGGCGGGCGCGCTCGATGCCGAACTTGAGGTGATTTGATGAATGTCGGAATACCTTATGCGGAATTGCTGACCGGCACTTCGGAGCATGATCCGGCGAGTGTTGCAAGAAGAGAAACAGAGCAGCGCCGCGAAGGATTTCGAGGCGCTGCTGATCGATCAGATACTTCGATCTTCGCGCGAAGAAGACTCGGGCTGGCTCGGAACCGGCGATGACGGTTCCAGTTCGACGGCCTTCGGCCTCGGCGAGGAGGAACTCGCAAAAGCGATGGCCGCGGCGGGCGGCTTCGGTTTGCAAAAACTGATCGCGTCGGGACTCGCCGCAAAAAGGACGAGGAAAGCCAGACCGGAAGTCCGGATTCAGGCGCTGACCGCGTAGCTCGAAGCCGTCTCCGGCGCCTGACCGGCCTGAGTCCAGGGCCCGGCCTGCGGCTGGGACACTTCCGAGCCGTGCGGGTTCATCTGTTCCACCACACCTGACCATCCCTCTGCCAGCGTCATCAAAAGCCCCAGCACTTCCTCCATCGGGCCGTCCGCCTGTTGCATGTTCGCATCCAGGAGCCGCTGCTGCATGTAAACGTAAAGACCCTGGAGGCGTGAACACAACTCGGGAGCGTCTTCCGGACGCAGGCCGACGATCAGTTGCTCGATTGCCGCGTACGCCCGCGTGATCGGCCTTCGACCGTTCGGCGATTCTCTTGTGCGCGAGGTGCTCTCGCGCGTCCCGCACGCAGGAAATCGCCCGCTGGTAAAGGAGCCTGATCAGTTCGACCGGCTCGGCATTGAGGATCATCTGTTCGTAATAGGGATTCATCCTGAATCTCATTTCCTGGTTGTATTTTCGGCTGCAATTTGGAGCAGATATTCCGGCGGCCACTGACTGATTACCTCTTTGGTGGCGGTGTCGATGACCTTAATGACGGGCGCCTTCGTCGCCGGATCGAGGGAGAACGTCACTTCCCTGCCCTCGCCCGGATATGCCCGCTTCATTCAGTTGCCGGACAGCGTTCGACACCGCCTGGTTGAGTGATCGATTTATCCGCGGCAAACTTGCCGTCGTGCCGGTCTGAGGCTCCGTCACCGGCGTAGCGGCGGTGATCGATATCTGGCTCATATGTTCCTGCCTGACTGTCTTATCGGCAGTCGGCCGATTTTTTCGAGCCCCGACTTTTTTCCAGTCGCGACTAAACTTCGCCAACCTCGCTGCCGATAATTCTGCAAGAGGGAAATAATGACAGCTACGGCGCCTTTGGATGTACTTATCGTCGACGATTCGGCCGCGATCCGCAAGATTCTCCAGCGGGTTCTCCGGCAGACCGATCTGAACCTTGGTGAAATACGGGAAGCCGGGGATGGGACTGAGGCGGTCGAACTCCTGAAGGACAGGACCTTCGGTCTGATCCTGTCGGATATCAACATGCCACAGATGGATGGTTTACAGTTGCTCGCCCGGATTAAAGAGATGAGCCATCTCAAAAACGTTCCGGTCATCATGATCACCACGGAAGGCGGTCAGGGGAAGGTGATGGAGGCCGTGCAACTCGGAGCCACGGGCTATGTACGAAAGCCGTTCACGGCCGATCAGATCAAGGAAAAGCTCGCCGGCGTGATCGTCTGATCTCGCCTTGCCGAATTTCCTCGCGAGTTTTAGCTCGTGCCTGCGGATTTACCGGCCGGGAACGCCCATCCAGCCGCGCGTCCAGATGTCCGCCATGGTGATAAACAGCAGCAGGATCAACCAGAAAACGCTGCCCGCGACGATCATCTTCGTCAGTCGCGTGCCGTACCAGACGTGCATAAAAAACAGGGCCACCAGCGACGCCTTGCAGATCGCGATCGCCAGCGCGACGAAAATGTTCCACCGGCCAAGGTCGAGCGTCGCAACGCCGGTCGTTACCCAGGTCAGGACGATCAGCGCGAAGAAAACGGCAAAGTAGACTCTCTTCGGTACGATGTGGTGTTCGCCGGTCTTATGTTCAGCCATCTCGGTAATCTTTCTTTGCCTCCGTCTTACTTCGGCGCCGATCGGTCGATCAGATACAGCAGCGGGAACAGGAAAATCCACACAATGTCGACGAAGTGCCAGTAAAGCCCGAACAGTTCCACGGGCGTGTGCCATTCGGGCGTATACGCGCCCTTCCGCGCCTGAACGATCAGAACTATTATGATGACGGCGCCGACGATCATATGCGTCGCGTGCAGACCCGTCATGCCGAAATACAAAGCGAAGAACAAAGGCGTGTGCGCCGCATCGGTGCAGCCTTCGCAGTCGAAATTGTGTCCCGGAACTTCGTGATGCACCCACTTGTCGTGGTACTCATACGCCTTCACGCCGAGGAACGTACCGCCCAGCAGCAGCGTCAGAATCAGGAACAGAACGATCAGGTTCTTCTTCCCGATCGCCGCGAAGTGCACCGCCATCGCCATCGTCAAGACTGCTGCAGATCAGCACCGTCGTATTGGCCGCGCCAATCAGAAGATTGGTCTTGTTGCTGGCCGATGCGAAGGCCGCCGGGTACGCCTGCCGGTACACGAAATACGCCAGGAACATTCCACCGAAGAACATGACTTCGGTGACCAGAAAAACCCACATTCCGACCGTCGCGGCATCCTTCTGCTGCTCCGCGTCTTCGAAATGATGCTCGACGTGGCCGTGCTGGTGCGCGACGGCCTCGGATGAGACAACGGCTGTCTGACTATCCAACGTGCACAACCTCCTCCGGTGAATATGTGTACGCTTCCTGCGTCACGACCGGGCGTGACTTCGAAGTTCTCGGTCGGCGGCG
Source organism: Terriglobia bacterium (assembly GCA_963831795.1). Classification (GTDB taxonomy): domain Bacteria; phylum Acidobacteriota; class Terriglobia; order Bryobacterales; family Bryobacteraceae; genus BOG-234. Next base: position 32,867 of record CAWHSB010000020.1, read on the forward strand.
GCGATGCCGTCTGCCATTCCAGGCCGGTCGCGCCCCAGGGATTGGGCGGCGCATCCGGACCGTACTTCAGCGACCACAGCAGGTAAAAGAACGGAATCAGGTAGCCGACGCCCAGAATCGACGCGCCCGCCGACGAAAGCACGTTCAACACCTGAAATTCAGGCGGATAGACATGATAGCGTCTGCGGCATCCCCATGTATCCCAGCAGAAACTGCGGGAAGAACGTCAGATTGAATCCGATGAAGATGATGATCGCCGAAATCTTCGACCACCCGTCGTGATACATCTTGCCGAATATCTTGGGCCACCAGTAATGGATTCCGCCCAGGAATCCCATGATCGCGCCGCCCAACCATCACGTAGTGGAAGTGGGCGATCACGAAGTAGGTGTCGGTCAGATGCACGTCCATCCCGAGGCTCGCGAGGAACAGGCCGGTCAGGCCGCCGATCGTGAACAGTCCGATAAAGCCGAGCGCGTAAAGCATCGGCGTGGTCAGCCGGACCGAGCCTTTATACATGGTCGCGGTCCAGTTGAAGACCTTGATCGCCGACGGGATCGCCACAATGTAGCTCAGAACCGAGAACACCATGCCGGCGTAAACCGACTGGCTGCTGACAAACAGGTGATGGCCCCAGACGAGGAATCCGAAGACCGCGATCGCCACGCTGGAAAACGCGATGAACGTGTAGCCGAAAGGCTTCTTCGAACTGAACGTGGTGATGATCTCGGTCACCACGCCCATCGACGGCAGAATCATGATGTAAACGGCCGGATGCGAGTAGAACCAGAACATGTGCTGGAACAGCACCGGGTCGCCGCCGTAAGCGGGATCGAAGAATCCGATGTGGAAGGCCGCGCTCGAGCACCAGCAGGAACAGGGTCACGGCGACCACCGGCGTTCCCAGAACCTGAATCATGCTGGTCGCGTAGTGCGCCCAGACGAACAGCGGCAGCCGGAACCAGGTCAAGCCCGGCGCGCGCATGCGGTGAATGGTCACGATGAAATTCAGACCCGTCAGAATCGACGAGAATCCGGCGATAAAGATTCCCAGGCCCGCCGCGACCACATATCCATTCGAATAGGAGGTGCTGAACGGCGTGTAGAAGGTCCAGCCCGTATCGACGCCGCCCATAAGCAGCACGGTCACGATGAACAAGCCGCCGATCATGTAGATGTACCAGCTCAGCAGATTCAGCCGCGGGAACGCGACGTCTTTCGCGCCGATCATGAGCGGTATCAGGAAGTTGCCCAAGACCGCGGGAATCGACGGAATCAGGAAGAGGAACACCATGACGATGCCGTGCATCGTGAAAAACTTGTTGTAGGTGTTCGATTCCACCAGATCGCCGGCCGGCGTCGCCAGTTCCAGACGGATCAGCACCGCAAAGAGGCCGCCGATGGCGAAGAAGAAGGTGACTCCAAGCAGGTAGAGGATCGCGATGCGCTTGTGGTCGTGCGTCAGCAGCCAGCTCTTCAACCCCTGCTGTCGCATTCAGGTAGTTCTTTTTTTCTTCTACTTGAGGAGGTGCCGTAATCATACAGATATTCCTTGCAAATTACCGATTCCCTGGCCGCGTCGCGGGAGAAGCCGCAGCCTGCCGATTCGCCCTGCCCGGCGCCTGTGCCGGAGGCTCGGGCTCACCACTGGTCTTCGTGGGCGCCGGTGGCACGGAAGTTTGCGGTCCATTCCTCGAGCCCAGCGATTTCACGTATTCGACCAGCTTCAGCATGCCGTCCTCCGTGATCAGCCCCTTGAAGGTAGGCATAATATCGTCGTACCCGGCAACGATCTTCGACTGCGGATAGAGGACGGATTCACGGATATACGATTCGTCCGCTCGCACCGTTGAGCCGTCCTTCAGTTCGACGGTCGTGCCGAACACGCCATTCAGATTCGGACAACGCCCGTTCTGCTTGTTGATGGCGCTGGCATGACAGTTTGCGCATCCCAGCTGATTGAAGAGCGACTGGCCCTGCTCCGCCATCGAGCCTTCGCCGCTGCCCTCCGCGAGCCAGGTATTGTAATCGCTTTCGTTCATCACGTAGACGGTTCCGATCATGCCGGAATGCTTCGTCCCGCAATACTCGGCGCAGAAGATGTGATAGGCGCCGACCTTCGTCGGCCGGAACCATTCGGTCGTGTACTTGCCCGGCAATACGTCGGTCTTCGTCCGGAACGCCGGCACATAGAAGTCGTGAATCACGTCTTCCGACGTCAGCGTCAACCGGATGTCGCGATTCACCGGAACGTGCAGTTCGTTGATCTCCCGCGCGCCTTCGTTGTGCTGGATCTTCCACATCCACTGCTTGCCCGTGACATAGATCGTCCATTGCATCCGCCGGGGGCTTCGACTCGGTAAAGAAAATACTCGCGCCCCACGCGAACATCACCAGCGACAGACCCAGCGGAATGACCGACCAGACGATTTCGAGGATCATGCCCCCGATACTGTGCTCGTCTCTCGCCGCGGGTATTTCGTCGTTCCGCCGCCGGTATTTAATGGCGAAAAAGACCACCAGAAACGCTATCAGCAGCGAGAAGAACGCGCTGACCAGCACCATGTACGCGTAGAGCGCGTCTACATGGCCGGCGATGGACGACGCCGCTTCCGGAAAAAGCTGGAAACTTTTTTCTGGCATATACGGTTAAGCGGCTCGAATCCCTTTCTGCCTGCTGTCTCTGCGCAGCATGATAAACACGAATCCCCCGAGCAGCAGCAGCGTCGCGGCGCCCGCCACCCGCAGGATTCCCAGCGCGGTAGCGGTGTATTTGGCCGTCGTCGGATCGAAGTGATAACAGAACAGGAGGATCTGGTCCACCGCGTTTCCGATCTTGTTGTGGGACGCCTGCACCAGCGCAAAACGCAGGTCCTTCGGCGAGTACTCAATGCCGTAAAAATATTTCGAGAGTTTACCCTCCGGCGTGAGGACGTAGATGGCGCTTGCATGGGCGAACGATGCCGTGTAAACGTCCCACTTGTACTTGAAGCCCACAGCATCCGTGACACGCTTGATCGAATCGGGATCGCCGGTCAGGAAATGCCATCCGTTCGCGGTTTCGGGATGGCCATAATCTTTCATGTAGGTGGCTTTTTTCGCTGCCGCCTGCGCGGGTTTCTCGCGCGCGTCGAAGCTGATCGCCACCACGTCATAGTCTTTGCCTGGAGTGAAAGTCAGGATCTTCGCCGCTCCGACCATCCCGTTCAGGATCTGGGTGCAGAGCATCGGGCACTCGTAATACACAAGGGCCAGCACCACCGGCCGCTTGCCGAAGTAAGTGCCGAGCGGAACGAGGTTTCCGTTCTCGTCCCGGAACTTTGCGTCGAGGGGAAGCTGCGAATTCAGTTTCTGCTCGATCGTTACGCCCTTCAGAGGACTCGGGCGGTCAACGCCCGTCACATTAAGAAGATCCGGTACCGGCGTGTTCGGCGGACCGTTCAGAGTCGCGGGCCCGGTTTCGTAGTTCTCCTTTGCCGCACGGGCGGACGGAATTATCATTGCCACCGCCCCAACCAGAATCAAAACCGAAATATACTGCGCTTTCTTCATTGCGAGATTTTTTCCAGAGTTCTGCCGCTGCTGGAATCTGCCGGAATGGTCCGGTACCCGTCGTTGTCCAGCCCGGCGGGACTTGGTTTTGAAGGCAGGCCCTTCTGCGCCACTATATTGATCGCTTCGTCTATCGGAATCCGCACAATGCCTTTGTCCGGATTGATCCAGCCATAGCTGTTCAGAATCGCGTCCTCGTCCGCCTTCAGATCTTTCAGTTCAACCTTCGGCTCGAGCCTGCAGCCGCGGCTCGGGCGGAAGGGCATTCTGCTGTTTCATCATCAGCGCGGCCGGGTTGGAGGAATTCTTCGCTTCCTCGCGCGAAAACAGGAAATCGAACAGCGCCCACATCGCAAACACCACGACAATGCAGCTCAGCAGCAGACCGATGCCGAACGCCGAGATCTGGAACACATTGACGTCCCGCCGCTCGTGCGAGACGCCCGGGTTCACTTCGTGCTCGTGCCCATGATCGTGAGCTCGTGAGGCGGATTGTCGTGTGGTTTATTAGTGCTCTCTGCCATGATTCAACGCCTTAATAAGGTCGGGAGTACCCAGCGGCAACAGGGGCCGCGTGGGCAGCGTCCGGAAAAACAAAGCCAGCCACAATCCGCCAAATCCGATCGGGGCCGTGAAATCCAGAATCGAAACGCTGAAGGCCGGGTGGTCAAGACTGACGAAGTTCGGCTCAATCAGCCAGAAAATTTCCACAGCGTGGATACAGACGATGAAGATCGCGATTTTCGATATCGTCGTCGGATTTTTCTTCAAAGACTGTGAAAGTAGCAGCGCGAAGGGAAGCGCGAAGTGCCCCAACAAAAGGGCGAGACCCACCCATTCCCAGCCGCCATTCAAGCGCCGGATATACCAGGTTACTTCCTGCGGCAGGTTGCCCGAGTAGATGATCAGATATTGCGAGAACGAGAGATACGCCCAGAGCATTACGAGAGCCAGCATCAGCTTGCCCAGATCGTGCAAATGCTTCGAGGTAAGAGCGTGGTCGATCGGCGCGTATTTGGCCAGAAGGGTCAGGACCGCAACCACGACCGACATCGCGGTCAAACCCTCGCCGATTGCGACCAGAAATCCAAAGATGGTGGATGCCCAGCTCGCATCCAGCGACATGATGTAATCGATGGCGCAGAACGTAATCGTGAAAAAGAAGGCGACGATGCCGGGCGCGCTCAGACGTTCCAGCTTGTTCGAATACACCATCGATTTCGTTTCGTCTTCGCGCAACGACCACTTGTTCAGCAGAGTCGTCAGACCCAGCCAGATCACGCCGTAGATCAGCCAGCGAATCCAGAGAAAGGGCAGGTTCAGGTAGAGATGCTTCGCCTGCACGATCTTGTCGGCGGCGTGCGCCGGATCGGCCCACAGATACAATTGCGGCGCCAGGATGAGTAGCGGCAGAAAGCAGCAGCCACATGACATAGAGGGTCCGCGAGCCGGCTTCGAGCGGCCGCCGGATCATGACGCCCCACGCCCCGCCGGAAACGAAGTGAACCATCAGCAGCGCCAGGCATCCCAGGCCCGCGCCGAACCAGAGAAAGAAACCCACCAGATACGACCGCAGAAACTGCTGCGGCCCGAAAAAGAAATAGCCCGCGGCAGTGAATGCCAGAAAAATGAGTCCGACGAACGTCGCGATGTGCTGGTACTTCTTAAGCGTCTCCACCAGTTGCGGAGAGGTTGCGTAACTTTGTTCCGTCGTCGTCATTTTCTTTCAGGTTGACTCCCCGTGGACCGCGCCTGCGCCATGCGCCCCCGGAACTCCCGACGGAGTCGCGGGCTTTGCCGGAAAATCGGTGAAATCGGCATCGCGCGTCACAAGCGGTTCATTGGCCTGGGCGGCAATCGGAGGCTGGCTGGTCGGTGGCACGCGCGCGCGGGCTTCCTGCGGCAGATCGTTGACATTCGCGTTCTCACTGTATTGCAGCACCCGAATGTAAGCTATGACCGCCCAGCGGTCTCGCGGCTCAAGCTGCTGCGCGTAGTTCAGCATCGCGCCGTATCCGTTGGTGATGACATTGAAGTAATGCCCTACCGGCGCATCCCGCAGGCGGTCGATGTGATACGAAGGCGGCTGCTTGAAACCGCGCCGCACGATCATTCCCAGACCGTTTCCGATCCGTCCGTGGCAAGGCGCACAGTAAATGTCGTACCGTTGCTGGCCGCGCAGAATCACGGCCTTGTCGACCGCGATCGGGAAAATCGGCGATGTCATTGCCCCTGGCGTCCTTGCCAACGTAGAAAGCCGTGTCTTCTTCGAGCGCGCCGCGCGCGATGGTGCCCGGCAGCGGTTGGCGCTCGCTGCGGCCATCGGCGAAGAAGTCGCTCGGACGCTCCGGCTTGTACTTCGGCTGATCCTGCATGTCCAGACGGGAACACCCCGCCAGACCCGAGCGGAAAGAACGCCGCAACGCGATCAGCGGCTTGAACGATCGTCTCATCGGGCTACTTCCGCCACTTCTTCGGGTCCCAGACTTTCCAGAAATCCGGCGGTGTCGTGACGGTCGAACTTCGGATCGTCCGATTCGATGCACAGGAAAAACTTGTTCCGCGACGCATTCGCGAACCGCTCCACGTTGAATACCGGGTGGTAAGGCGAAGGCAGTCCGTTCATGATGATCATGCTGATGGCGGCGGTGAGTCCGCCGAACAGAACCGTTAACTCGAATGTGATCGGAATATACATCGGGGCGCTGATCAACGGACGTCCGCCGATGTTCAGCGGAAGCGCCACAGCCTCGACCCAGCTGCCAGACCAAACCCGCCGATGCACCCGATCAGTCCGCCAATCAGGGTGAACAGCGATACGCGGTTGTCGTGCAGATCCATCGCGTCGTCCAGTTCGTGGATCGGATAGGGCGAGTAGGCGTCGAATTTGCGGAAACCGGCTTCGCGCGTCCGCCGCGCGGCAGCCACCAGTTCGCCGGCGGTCTCGAACTCCGCCATCAGGCCGTACAGCGGATGGAAGTCGTCGATCGAATGCGAACTCATTGCGCGACCGGCTCCTTAACGCGCGCCCCCGGCAGGAGCATGCGCAGTTCGAAGATCGTAATCATCGGCAAGCACCCTGACGAACAGGAAGATCAGGGTCATGAAGAAACCGAGCGTGCCGATATAAACCGCCCAATCCCAAACCGTCGGCCAGTACATACCCCAGCTCGACGGCAGGAAATCGCGGTGCAGACTGGTGACGACGATCACGAAGCGCTCCAGCCACATACCGATGTTGACGACGATCGAGATGCACCCAAAGTATCAGCGGAGTTGGTCCGAATGCGTCTTGAACCAGAGGAACTGCGGCGTGATGATGTTGCAGAAAATCAGGCGTCCAGTAGAACGGCGCATAGGGACCGGTCATGCGGTTCCAGGATCATGAACTTCTCGTAGATGTCCGCGCTGTAGTAGCCGAAGAACGCTTCGAACATGTAGCCGTAACCCACGATCATGCCCGTCGCCAGCGTGACCTTCGCCATGTTGTTCAGATGGCGCATGCGTAATGATGTCTTCCAGCCCGAAGAACTTGCGGACCGGAATCATCAGCGTCAGCACCATCGCGAAGCCCGAATAGATCGCGCCCGCGACGAAGTAGGGCGGGAATATCGTGGTGTGCCAGCCGGGCAGCATGGCGACCGCGAAGTCGAAGCTGACGACCGTGTGCACCGAAACGACCAGCGGCGTCGCGAGGCCGGCCAGCAGGAGCGAGGCTTTCTCGTATCGCTGCCAGTGGCGGGCCGAACTGCGCCAGCCCATCGCCAGAGCACCGAAAATGACCTGCTTCCAGCGCTGCCGTCGCGCCGTCGCGCAGGGTCGCCAGATCCGGAATCAGACCGACATACCAGAAAACCGCCGAAATCGTCAGGTACGTCGAAACCGCGAACACGTCCCAGAGCAGCGGGCTGCGGAACTGCGGCCACAGGTCCATCGTATTGGGATACGGGAACAGCCAGTAAGCCAGCCACGGACGGCCGGTATGCAGCACCGGGAACATGCCGGCGCACATGACGGCGAACAGCGTCATCGCTTCGGCGAAGCGGTTGATCGCATTTCGCCACGACTGATTGAGCAGCAGCAGAATCGCCGAAATCAGCGTGCCGGCGTGGCCGATACCGATCCACCAGACGAAGTTGACGATCGCGAATCCCCAGCCGATCGGGATGTTGATGCCCCAGATTCCGACGCCCTTGACGATCAGCCACGTGGCGGCGCCCATCAGACACTGCAGTACGGCCGAATGAGATCAGAAAGCCGAAGATCCACCCGAGCGTGGTCTTGCGCTTGAGAACGATGCCTGCGATCTTGTCCGAAACCGACGCGAGACTGTGGCCCTCGTCGATTACCGGTCCGACTGCGATTGCTCGAGGGCAACTCAACCGGTTGCGCCATGTTAGCTTTCCTTCTCCGACTTCTGCACTTCCGGATTGGGGTTGCGTATCTCCGTCAGATAGGTTGTGCGCGGCCGCGTGTTCAGTTCGCCGAGCAGCGAGTAGTTCAGGCTGCTGGCGCTTCCATTCGGAAACGCGGCTCTTCGGATCGTTCAGATCTCCGAACATAATGGCTTGCGACGGACAGGCGGCGGCGCACGCGGGCACGATCTCGCCGTCGCGCACTTTGCGGTCCTGCTTCTCCGCCGTGATCTTGGCGTAATTGATGCGCTGCACGCAGTAGGAGCACTTCTCCATGACGCCGCGGCTGCGCACCGTCACGTCGGGATTGCGCTGCAGCTTGTAGGCTTTCCGTTTCCCAGTCCGTGAACAGCAGGAAGTTGAAGCGGCGTACCTTATAGGGGCAGTTGTTCGAACAGTACCGGGTGCCGACGCAACGGTTGTAAACCATGTTGTTCAGCCCTTCGGCGTCCGTTTCCGTTGCCGCCACCGGGCAGACGATTTCGCACGGCGCGTCCTCGCACTGCACGCAGGCCACCGGCTGGAAGTACATATCCGGCTCGTCGGGCTCGCCCTTGTAATAACGATCGATGCGAATCCAGTGCATTTCGCGGGTGTTGAGCACCTGCTCTTTGCCCACCACCGCGATATTGTTTTCCGACTGGCAGGCCACCACGCAGGCGCTGCATCCCACGCAGGAAGTCAGATCGATCGCCATGCCCCAGGCATAGCCTTCATATTTGAACGTCTCCGGGAAAATCGTCAGGCCCTTCGGCGGAATCTCGCTCTTCTTCTCCGAGAAATACGGGTCCTGCTTGAATTCTTCGAGCGTGCCCGCATGGACCGGTTCACGGCCCTCCATCGCGAAGTGATGCTGCACGGCGGCGAGGCGGAACTTCTTGCCCAGCTTGCGCACCGTTGCGCCCGTCGCGAAGTAAGGGCTTGCGGCCGGGCGCAGCGGATAAACGTCGAAACCCGCGCCATTGCCGGCGCGGCCCGATCGCGTGCGGCCATAGCCCAGACTCAGCGCGATCGAACCATCCGGCTGGCCCGGGATGCGCCAGATCGCGCCCCACACCGTGTGGCCGTTGTGGTCGATCGCGACCTGATCTTCGTCGGTGACGTGCAGTTCGTTGGCCGTCTTCGGACTCATGATGACCGCGTTGTCCCAGGTCAGGCGCGAAATCGGCCGGGCCAGTTCCTGCAGCCATGCGTTGTTCGCATAGCGCCCGTCGAGAATGATACGGATCGCTGTGGAACGAGATTTCGTAACCGGAACGTTGACGCGCTCGGCGACGACGCGGGAACCAGTTTTGCGGTCGCGCTAACCGCCGCCGGCGCCGAGTCCTTTGATGAAACCGTCGTGCACCGAATGTTTCCACCAGGTCTCGTAATCGGCGCCCGTGTGCTTCGTCTGCCAGTAATCGCGCACGCACTCGTAGCTCGATTTCTGCGGATTTTCGTGAATGCGGCGATGCAGTTCATGCGCCGACTTGCCCTCATAAAGCGGAGCAATCAGCGGCTGCATGATCGAAACCGTTCCGTCGTAGGCCGGCGCATCGCTCCAGTGCTCGAAGGGATGCGCCATGCGGAATATTCCACTGGCAGACCTCCGACGTTTCGTCGATGCTGGTCGCCGAGACGAATCCGGAGCTTCGCCATCTGGATCGCGCCCTTGAGGTTCAATTCGGGCGGCGCGCTGTAAACCGGATTGCCGCCCAGAATCAGCAGCAGATCCACCTGGCCCGAGCGCAAGTCCTGCACGAGAGCCTGCAGATCGGCCCACTGATCGACGGGTTTCGACTCGAGCGACGGGCGTGAATGTCACCGTCGCGCCGTTGTTGCCCAGCACCTGATTGATGTAGTGGACGACCGCGTGAACTTCCGGCGACTGATCTTCGCCCGCGATCACGATCGACTTGCCCTTCGCCGCCTGCAGATCTTTCACCAGCGCCGAGTAGAACTTTGTTCCCGAGAGCGGACCGCTCGCGGCAGCCCCGCCAGACAATGCCGCGGCGAGAGATCGAACGAACCCGATCACTTCGGACGGCTTGATCGCCTGACGATGATCCGCCTTGCATCCGGTCGAGGTCGGCGTTGTTTCGACCGCGTAGAAACGGCTCTGCGTCGTGTTTCCGCCCCGCAGCGATACGTTTCGAAACAAAGTCACGCGCATAACGCACGCCGCCCGGCCCGTTCGCCAGGAAGTTGCCGTCGATCGAAAGGACGACATCGGCCTGATCGAACTTATATACAGGATTCAGGAACTGCCCGAACGCCATCTGGCTGCCCATGCGGCGGCCATGCCCGGTGGGTTCCCACTGATACCACTTCGCGCCCGGATACAGCATGCAGCACTTCCTGCATCTGCGAGTAGAGCGTCGGCGACGTAACCGTTTCGGTCAGGATCCGAATGCCCGCACCGTTCTTCGCCTGCTGTCTTGCCAGCGCCTTGATAAAGCTTGACGAGGAACGACGGATACGACCGGACTTCGTCGATGAAATTGACGGTCTGCAGACGGTCCGGATCGTAAAGGCCGAGGATCGAAGCCTGCGTCGGCACGTCGGTCGAACCCAGGCTCGCCGGATGTTCCGGATTTCCTTCGACCTTCGTCGGCCGGAATTCGTGCGTCTCTACCAGGACGGGATTGGCGATGCCGCTCACCGGAAATGCCGTCGCGTAGAAAAGCGGCTTGCCGGGAAGCAGCTGCTCGGGCGCTTCCACGTACGGCATGATGTATTCGGTCGGCTGTTTGGTGCAGGCGGAAAGCCCGGCGAGCGCGAGCGACGCGCCCATGATCTTCAGAAAATTGCGCCGGCCTTCGTCGTCGATCCACTCGGAAGCCTGCCGGGGAAATTCGCGATGCAGAAATTCCTTGAAGCCCGCAACCGAAGTCAGCTCGTCGAGGCTCCGCCAGTAGCCGGCGCCTTTGGCCTTTTCCAGACGCGTGCGAATCGACGTCAGATTCAGCGGTTCGCCGGGGTCTTCGTTAATAGGTTGGCTGTTCTCAGTCATCTGTTGCTATCTGTGACATGTCCAGCAGGTTTCCAGCTTTTGAACGTGGTATTCCTTCACCAGCCGGGCGCCCACTACTTCCTGCGGCTCGGACGGTTCGTATCCCATGGTGGTGATCTGATCGCGCGGGCGAAGATATTTTTCGGGGTTCCGATGGCAGTCGAGGCACCAGCGCATCTGGAGCGACGGGTTTTGATATGTCAAAGCCATCTGATCGACGCGCCCGTGGCAGGTCTCGCAGCCGACGCCTTTCTTGACATGAATGCTGTGGTTGAAATAAACGAAGTCCGGAAGATCGTAGACTTTCGTCCACTTAATCGATTGATTCGTTCGAAAGCTTTCCCGCACGGGCTCGAGGGTCGGGCTGTTGATCCAGATCTGCGAATGGCAGTTCATGCAGGTCTTGGTCGGCGGGATAACCGCGAAATCGGAGTTCTCGACCGAGGTGTGGCAGTAGCGGCAATCGATGCCCATCGAGCCGACGTGGTGCGCGTGGCTGAACGGAATCGGCTGTTCGCGCGCATCGCCCTTCCGCGTGGCATAGGTCGAATCGGCGATCAATTCGAAGAGCGCTCCGCCCGTCGCCGCCAGGACCACGACGGCGAGGATGATGCTGACCCGCGACATCGCGTTCGCGCTGGATTTGAAGATCTGTGACATTTAAGGTCTAGTGTCGAGGGGAAAAAACGGCCAAACCGATATTATGCTCCATCGATTCGTTTTCCCAAGTCCGCCATATGTAGTTCCTTTACAGGAACTTCAAACACTGCTTCGCTGTGCGGTTAGCACGCGGCAAATTCGTTGAAGTTCAAGTCTACAATGGAGCTTCATGCGACAGACTGTTCGTCCCGGCGGGACCTCTGTCCGGAGTGGTTATTTTGCCGGGCGACAAATCGATTTCGCATCGCTACGCCATGCTTGCGTCGCTCGCGGAAGGCGCCTCGAAAATCACGAATTATTCGACCGGCGCCGACTGTCATTCGACGCTGGGATGCGTTCGCGCGCTGGGAATTGATGTCGAAGAAAACGGAACAACCGTGACGATCCATGGTCACGGACTGGAGGGATGGCGGCGAGCCGAAAGGCGATCTGGATGCCGGGAATTCGGGTTCGACGATTCGCATGATGGCGGGTTTGCTGGCGGCGCAGCCGTTCGACAGCCGGATTTTCGGCGACGAATCGTTATCGCGGCGGCCGATGCAGCGGATCATGACACCTCTGTCACAAATGGGCGCGAAGATCGAGGCGCGGGAGGATCGTTTTCCGCCGCTGTCGATCCATCGGTGCAGGCGCTTGCATCCGATCGATTACACGCTTCCGGTGCCGAGCGCGCAGGTGAAGACGTGTGTTCTGTTCGGGGGATTGTTCGCTGCCGGGGAGACGATCGTTCGCGAGCCGATGCGCCTCGCGCGATCACACCGAGATCGCGCTGCGGGAGTTCGGCGCTGAACTGCAGGTGAAGCAGCGGGTCATTACGCTTCAAGGCCGAGCGAAGTTGACCGGGACGCGAACTGGTGGTGCCGAGCGATCTGTCGTCGGCGGCGTTCTTTCTGGTGGCCGGGCTTCTGGTGCCGGAGTCGCGTCTGGTGATCGGCAATGTGGGATTGAATCCGACGCGATCGGCGCTGCTCGATTTCCTGCTCTCGATCGGCGCGCCGGTCCAGGTGCTCGAAGATCGAATCGGTCAACGGCGAATTGATCGGCGACATCGAAGTTCGATACGCGCCGGTGCGCGGCGGCGTGATCGAGAAGGGGCTGACGGCGGCGTTGATCGACGAGATTCCGGTGCTCGCGGTTCTCGGCGCTGCTTCCGAGGACGGCCTGATCATTCGCGATGCTCAGGAGCTGCGGATCAAAGAAACAGACCGCATCGCTACCGTGGCGGAGAACTTCAAGCGCATGGGCATCGACGTTGAAGTTACTCCGGACGGCATGAAGGTGCCGGGCAAACAGAAGTTCCGGGCTGCGGCTTTCGATTCGTTCGGCGATCACCGGATCGCTATGGCGTTTGCGGTGGCGGCGCTGCGCGGCGACGGCGAGTCGACAATCGATAATGCCGACGCGGCTTCGGTCTCGTTCCCGCGAGTTCTGGAATATACTCGCCGGACTTAACGGTTCACAGTAGAAAACGAGCCGGCGTGCGCGGCGACCGAAACGTGCGCAAGCTGATTCCCGACGCGCATCGACTTCCAGTCGTAATCAAATTCCTTGCCGCAATCCAGACAGACCACATAGGTGCCCTGGCGGCTTACCTCGGACGACAACTGGGTCCGCCGGGATGGAGTGAGAGGAAAGGTCGTTCTGCTGTGAGAGCAACCGAAAATCGTATTGAATAACGCGTTGATCATATACTCCCCTTGCAACACTTACATTGATTCAGTGAAGTCGCACGCGGATTCGTTACAGCAACCTGGCTGCCAAAGGATCCGGTACCAGGCCAGGAAACAAAGGGACGGAATAAGATCTTTCGTTCAGGCGAGTTGCGCGGCTATTGCTTCGGCGATCTGGCGGCCGTGGAAGCGTCCGTTCTCGATGAAAATTTCGTTTGTGTGCATTCCAGCGACAATCACACCGGCCAGGTAGATCCCTTTTCGTCCACTTTCGAGCGTGTGCGGGTCCGTGCGGGGCTTTAAAGTGTCGGGCTCCAACACGATGCCGTTTGCATTAAGGAACGTTAAGTCGGGGCTATAACCGATCATAGCGAAGACAAAGTCATTCCGTATTTGCGTATTACCTTCGGGCGTTCGAAGGTTAACGTAATCGGGGCCGATCTCTATAACTTCGGAATTGAAATACGCTTTGATTTCGCCGTTCTTGATGCGGTTTTCTATATTCGGCTTGATCCAGTACTTCACGTGCCTGTGAATCGCGGGACCACGATGCACCAGTGTTACCCGAGCGCCGGTCCAGTAAAGTTCGAGGGCGGCGATGGCCGCAGAGTTCTTTGCGCCCACTACCATGACGTCGTGATTGTAGTACGGATGCGGCTCTTTGTAATAGTGGATTACTTTCGACAGTTCCTCGCCAGGTACGTTCAACAGGTTAGGAACGTCGTAATAACCCGTGGAAACAACGATCTTCTTCGCTTTGTAACAGTGGCGGTTTCCGAGGCGGTCCAGCGTGGGAATGGTGAAAGCTCCGTCTTCGCCGTCGATCGATTCGACGAGTTCGTACTGATGCACATCGAGTTTGTAGTGTTCGGTGACTCGCCGATAGTACTTTAGTGCTTCTGTACGGGTCGGCTTCTCGTACATGCTCGTCATCGGAATGTCACCGATCTCGAGAAGCTCGGGAGTGGTGAAGAACGTCATGTGCGTCGGGTAGTTATAAAGCGAATTGACGAGGCAACCCTTGTCGACGATCATGACGTTCAGGCCGCGGCGTTTCAATTCGATGCCGCAGGCGATGCCTGTGGGTCCGGCGCCAATGACGATGGCGTCGAACGCAGGAAGATCGATCACAGTTTGCCTTCGACCTCGGCGGTGAGGTCTTTCGAGCGCCTGAGGAAGCGCGGCGGGGTCTTTTCCGCCGCCTTCGGCCATATCGGGACGGCCGCCTCCTTTGCCCCCAACGGCCTGGGCGAGGGCGCCGACGAGTTTGCCGGCCTGGATGCGCTGGCGTGAGATCTTTTGTGACGGCGGCGACGATGGAAACGTTCGAGTCTTCGCTGAAGAAGCCAGCACGACTACGGCCGATTTCCACTTATTGCGGAGCGCGTCGGCCAGCGTACGCATCTGCTGGCGGTCGAGACCGTCGACCGATGCGACCAGATAGCGGACTCCGTTCTTTTCTTTCGCCTTCGATTCGAGATCGCGGGCGGCGGATTGGGCCAGGCGCGTCTTCAGCTGCTCGATTTCACGTTCCTGGGTGCGCTTTTCGGCGATCAGGCGCTCGACATGTTCGACCAACTCGGGTTCGCCCGCACGAAGGGCGCTGGCGATACGATGAAGGGCTTCGCTCGACTCCTGGAAGCGGGCCACGGCGCCTTCGCCTGTGATGGCTTCGATGCGGCGGACGCCGGCGGAAATGCTGCTTTCGGAGACGATCTTGAAGACGCCGATATCGCCCGTCCGGGTCACGTGCGTGCCGCCGCAGAGTTCCCTGCTGAACTCAGGGATAGAGACTACGCGAACTTCGTCGCCATACTTTTCGCCGAACAGAGCCATGGCGCCGGTCGAGAGGGCCTGATCGATCGGCATCACATTGGTCGTGACCGGCGGTGTTGCGGAGGATCTGCTGGTTGACGAGACGCTCGACTTCGACGATTTCGGCAGGATCCAGCGCGGCGTAATGGGTGAAATCGAAACGCAGCCTTGGCGGCTCCACGACGCTGCCGGCCTGCTTGACGTGCGGACCGAGGACCTGACGCAGCGCGGCGTGAAGCAGGTGAGTCGCGGTGTGATTGCGCATGGTGGACCAGCGCTCCGGGACGCCGACTTCGGCACGGAGTTCGTCGCCGATGTGAATCGGGGCCACGGCGCGGATTTTGTGGACGGTGAGTCCGGGCACGGCGGGGCGCGTGTCTTCGACGACGGCGACGGTTTCACCGGTGTGCGCGTTATAGAGAGTGCCGCGATCGCCGATCTGGCCGCCGGTTTCGGCGTAGAACGGAGTCTGGTCGAGCACGATTTCGCCTTCGGCATCCGGCATCGAGGCGTTCGAGCAGCTGTTGATTCCAGCAGCAGACCCGTGACGGTCGAGACGGCATCCAGCTTGTCGTAACCGAGGAAGCGTGTGCGTCCTTTTTCGAGCAGCTGCTGGTAGGCCGGGGCGATTGCTCCCTTTTCGCCGCCCTTCCAACTGGCGCGGGCGCGGGCGCGCTGCTGACGCATTTCGAAGTCGAAACCTTCGCGATCAATCTCGACGCCGCGCTCGCGGGCGATGTCTTCCTGCTCATCGAGCGCGAGGCCGTAGGTGTCGTACAGCTTGAATGACACGGAACCGGGGACGGCGCCGTTGGCGAGCTTTGAGATTTCATCGCTGAAGACCCGTTCGGCTACCAGGAACGTGGTGGCGTAGCGATGCTCTTCGTCCTTCACTACGCGGGCGACACGCTGAACGGATTCCATCATCTCGGGATAGCCGGGGCGCATGAGCTCGGCGACGAAACCGGTGAGCTCGTAAAGGTACGGATCCTGCTTTCCAATGAGGCGCGCGTTCCGCATGGCTCGGCGCATGATCTTCCGGAGCACGTAACCGCGGCCTTCGTTCGAGGGCAGCACGCCATCGTGGATCAGGAAGGCAGTGGCGCGGGCGTGGTCGGCGTTGATTCGCAGCGCAGTGTCGTACCTGGCGTCGGCGCCGTATTCGACTCCGCAGAGTTCGCCGGCGCGGTCGATTATGGGGCGGATGAGATCGGTCTCGTAATTCGAGAGTTTGCCCTGCAGTATGGCGGCGAGACGTTCGAGCCCCATGCCGGTGTCGATGGAGGGGTTCGGCAGCGGCGTCATCAGGCCAGAAGCGTCGCGGTTGTATTGCATGAAGACCAGGTTCCAGAACTCGACGAATCGCCCGCCACCATCGAGAGGAAACTGCTCATGCTCGCGACCAGGCGCGGCGGCTTCGGGGCCGAAATCGTAATAGATTTCAGAACAGGGGCCGCAGGGGCCGGTGTCCCCCATCTGCCAGAAGTTGTCGTCTTCATCGAGGCGGAAAATGCGCGATTTGGGGACGCCCGCGACCTTTTGCCAGAGAAGCTCGGCTTCGTCGTCTTCGCGGAAGACGGTGATGTAAAGACGGTCTTTCGGAAGGCCGTAATCCTTTGTGAGGAGTTCCCACGCGAACTCGATGGCTTCGGCTTTGAAGTAGTCGCCGAAAGAGAAATTGCCGAGCATCTCGAAGAAGGTGTGATGACGGCGGGTGTAGCCGACGTTTTCGAGATCGTTGTGCTTGCCGCCGGCGCGGACGCACTTTTGCGAAGAGGCGGCGCGGGTGTAGTCGCGGGTTTCGAGACCCTGAAAAACCTCCTTGAACTGGTTCATGCCGGCGTTGGTGAAGAGCAGGGTGGGGTCGTTGGCAGGCAGGAGGGAGCTGCTGCGGACGACGCGGTGCCCGCGGGCGTGGAAGAAATCGAGAAAACGCTGACGGATGTCGTTGCCGGTCACAGGAATCCTTTTATGGGTGGATAGTTCGATTATAGAAGTGGCTGGAAGTGTTCCGAGGGGGCGATTTTGTGGCCACGAATAAACACGAATGCACACGAATCGGAAAGGCTGTCGCCGGGCGCGACTTTGGCGGTCGAAAATGCGGCTTTTCGGGCTTTGGCTAAAAACGCATGTGTATTTTCAGCGAGTTCTGGGGTTTGTTCGTTAATATTTTGTTTTCGATTCTGCGCGTTTTGTCTGCGGGCTTCGGCACGTATCGAGGCTTTCGCGCGGCGGAGTTCGTGGAGGAGATTTTGCGCGCGCATGGCGGTGCGGGAGAAGCGCGATTCCATGCGGCCGAGGATTTCGAGGGAACTGGTGTTTTCGTGGAATGCGCGCAAGGCGACCGGCATATTTCCCTCGCTGGTTGGGGAGTTTGGGCGCAACAGTTCGCCGTTCAAGATCGATTTTTCGAGCGACCAGAGACTGAGGCGGCGCCAGTGAGCGGAGGCGGCGATTTTGACGAGGTCGCGCTCGTGTTCGGTCCTGGGCCTGAGTTCGCGGACGAAGCGGGCGTGGAGGGCGATCCAGGTTTTGTCGGATTCCTGGGCGGCGAACGGATCGAGGGCGCGGAGACCGTGGCGGAGGCTGTTCTTCGAAGAGTGGGATTTGCCCTGATCGGTGAGGGGACCTCGGGATTTGGCTCCGTTGGCGCGGGAGGCGGCGGCTCGGGCTTCGGAGAAGGGACGTCTGGTCATCATACGGTTGTATTGTGCACCCGAGGTTTAGGGTTGGCGGCAGGTTGAGAAGGCGCGAGTCAGTGTTTTCAGTTGGTTGCGGGTGAAAATTTTGTTGGATTCGTTGTCACCGTTTACCGGCCAACTTAGACTTTTCCAAAATCCTTGCGTAAGCGATTGAAAACAAGTCGGTTGGCCGGTAACCGGGCCACATATCGGGCCAATCTTTGGGAAGCGAGATAGGCCAAACATTCAAAAGGGGTTAAGCCGCCAATGCGACTGGAGATTGGCCGGATATGTCACCGGCGGATTGAGACCAATGAAATCGCCGAGAAGAGGAGTTGCCAAACCTTTTCGGCGATACCGGACCAGCGAACTCACTGAGGCGACTCGATTTACGCGGGACGCTTTAAGCGCAAGTGGCGGGTTTTGGCGCGGATGCGCACGAACGGGGTTGTACACTGAAGCCTGGCGGTAAGATGCCCACAGCAAAAGAAGAGACGCGACGAATTCTCGACAGCCTGCCAGACGGCGTAAGCTGGGAAGACATCCAATACTCTCTCTATGTTCGCGAACGAATCGAGCGCGGCCAGCGTGAAGCGGACGAGGAAAAGCTGATCGATCATGATGAGATAGAGGCCCGGATGGAGCGTTGGCTCGGAGAGTAACGTAGACGGATTCCGCATGGCAGGAACTGGAGTGTGCGGCGAGCTTTATCGCTCGAGATTCGCCGCGGTACGCCGCTTCCCTGGTTGAACAGGCACGCGGAGCGGCGCGCTCTCTGCGAAAGTTTCCGAACAGAGGCCGGGTGGTTCCGGAGGCACACAGTGAATCGGTTCGCGAGCTTTTCGTCAAGAATTATCGTCTGATGTACGAAATTCGACCGGACCGAATCGCGATCCTCGCATTCATTCACGGCTCCAGGCGGATTCCGCGGAGTCTTCTATAAGTTTGAACGGGCATCGTTTTGGCTGGCAGAATGCGGCTGACGCGACTGAATTTGTTTGGAGCCCCATGGTGGCCTGCGGACGTCATCGCCCGGCCACGGCGCTCGGGCGAGTCCGTTATGCGGCGTGTCAGGGTGCAGTGTTGAGCGCGGAGAACAATTCTTCGGTGCTCACGGCGAATTCGCCAGCGTTGAGCATCGCGGTCGCACGAAATGGTTCCGCACCGGCGTGATACTCCCAGGCGGTGCGTTTGACCGGGTCAACGATCCAGCAGAAGGGGACGCCCCAGGCATGATACTCCTCGCATTTCGCCAGCGTGGCGCCAAGACGGTCTTCGGGCGACAGAATTTCGCAACACAGTGTGACCGGCTCAACCGGATAAGGGGACTGGAGCACCCGGGCGGCGACAACGTCCGGCACCAGATACCTTGAGGGAGACAACCGTACCGTCAATTCCGGAGCTGCCTGCATGCCGAGTTTGCGGAGCATGGCCACCAGCATGAACTGGATGAGAGCGTGGGACAGGGTGGGCATGGGTTTGGGATATAGCACGCCCTCGCGGTATTCGCAGTTGGGCTTTTCCGTGTAGCGGAGGTAGTCTTCGACCGGCACGAGTGTTGTGCTGCCCATAGAGATATTCTAACGGCCCGCGGTAAGCCCCGCGGCGTGCCGCCGATACCGGGCGTGTTGAAGGGAGGTTCCGATTCGGGAGTGGCGATAGATACTGAAGTTATATGGACAAGACGTTCGAAGCTGTTTACGAGAATGCCGTGCTGTGGCCTCTCGAAACTCTGGCGATCTCAGAGATGCAGGACGTGCTTGTGACGATTTCCGAGCTTCCCGCGCCGGCCGCCGACGTGGCCGATTACTTCGAACCTGAAGAATGGGAAGCGGCGAGACATGACGACATTGGTCTCGCGGAGGTTCGACGGGCGCTGGCATCCATCCCGGGATCTCTCGCAGACGCCGTCATCGCTTCCCGCGAAGAACGCTGAGTGGCCGGCTATTTCCTCGACACGAGTGCGCTGGCAAAACTCTATCATCAGGAGTCCGGCTCCGAATATGTGGAACGGATTCCTGAATGAAGCGGGTTCGAAGTGCGTGATGTCGCGATTATCTTTGGTAGAGTTGGAATCCGCGCTGGCGATTCAGGTGCGAACCCGGGTTCTCGATCCTGCAGGCTGGGCAATAGCGATGCGCAGCTTCCGATCCGATATCGCTCGAAATCGGATCGTTGTTGGGCCGTCGATCGAGGAAAGGCACTCTCAGTCTGCGACGCGACTTGTGGGAGCCCATGCGGTTGTCCGTGAACTGCGAACGCTCGATGGAATTCAGCTGGCCGTGGCGCTTGACCTCCGTCACGCGGGCTGGATCTCTGTATTGGTCGCATCGAATCAACGGCTCTGCGCTGTGGCGGAGCTTTGCGGATGTCCAGCGGTTGATCCGGCGAATCCGGGGTTGGTTCTGTAACCTGAACTGAGCGAGTCGGGAAGTTAACTTCAGTCGAATGCGGTCGGGCCTTAACCCGCGAGTACATCAATGAGGCCGCCCCTGATTCCGAGGCGGGAATTGTGCCGAGAACCAGTAGAGGTGCCCTCATTGAAGCTCTCGCAACATAACTCTTTTTTGGCGTTCGTGGAAAATCCGTCTCCGATCAGAGGTGGCCTGGCAGATTTCGGCGAGAACTCCGGGTTCGAAAAGTCTCGCTTGCAGAGGCCGCCTAATTGAAGCTCTGGCGCGGCGATTTCGAATGTTTTAATTGACCGGAATCCGCCTTCGGAAACCAGGTCTATATAGTCCGGGAACGAAATTGGTCGGTGGTCGTAGCCGACGGAGCAACAATTCCGAGGCGATTACTTCGTCCGCGCTCGAAATCAGTTGGGCTGGGGGTTCCGCCTGCAAGGTACCCCGGGAAGAGAAGAGCGGTAATACCTTTCGGTCGGTGCGAAGCGGCTCGACTGATGCACCGCAGCCGTTCTCCTTCACGGGACGCACCAGATGGGGCAGCAGCGGCATTTTCGTAAATACTGTAAAATTCGCTCCCTCCCGGCAGCGGCTCGGAATCCGATTTGGCCGGCCGATGATATCAAGAGCCGAACCGGCGGTAGAGTCGAGGCCGGGCGCGGGTGCTGGTCTTTGAGACCGTCCCGTTTCCCGACCCCGCTCATCAAACCGGACGTGCGGATTTCCCGCATCCGGCTTTCCGACTGGTTTCGTCGCAGGCTCACGAACATGTGCCTTCGTTCTTCGCCTTTCGATAAAGCTTGCTCTGCAGGTCCCGAACTTTATCCGGTATTTCCAGACTTGCGTCAATCACCGGTCTTTTCCTCCTTCACAAGCACACCAGAAGCAAGGGTCCTTCCCTCCACCGGCATTACCCGGCTTCATCGGTACCTCTGACCCTCTCCGACGCCCAAGTGATCCGCCGCCCTTTCGGGCAACGTTCGCGGTTCGCAACCCCGCGACTACTCCGGGCCTCCCCCACTGACGCTGATTGCCTTTCCGGCATGCTGTGCTCACTACCCCGGTGGACCGAACGAGTGCACGATGGTTATCGTCATGGCGCGCTCCCGCGCCGGGTTCTTCCCCGTCCGTTCTGCCTTCCCCGATCTTGCGGCGGGTCGGCGTCCACATTGCCGCTTTCGAGGCCTGCTCAAGCTTCACGCATGTTACGGCCTGCCGGATTGCTCGCCCACCTATCGTGGACTTTGTCGCGAGGTTTCGGTCCGCCCGGTTACCCGAACCAACCGCCCGCCAGCTATCGAACCTAACCATCAATTATTCGAGTGGGTCCTTCCCCCACTGGTATTCAGCCCACTTGGGGCACACACAAGATCGCCGGCGCTACCGCCTCCGGACACGTTAGAACCGCTGTACAGAAACGGTGAAAACGCTCTAAACTGCACTCTATTTCGCGCATTGTCCCCGGCCTCGCCAGACCACCGGCGTCGGCGCCGCATTCAAAGAGCGGACCACACTCTTTGGGGGTTGCCGACAGGGGAGGTCCGCGGCGATTGAGAAAGGTCGTCCCAAGCGCAGGGATCCGGAAGAGGCTTACTCAATTTAATATCGGGATCGAGCCCGCGGGCCGGCTATTTTTTATCCGGCAGCGCGAAAACGTATAGCGCGTTCCCGGTCTCGGGACTGTGTACTTCCGAGGCCACGATCCTGGGCACGTTCCGGGGGCTGCCTCCGCCGTTGGCCGTCGTCACCGCAAGATACTGTTTGCCACCCACGGTGAACGTCAGAGGGAAACCCTGCACGGCTGCCGGGAGCCGCGTCTCCCACAGAATACGGCCCGTATTTGCGTCGAAAGCGCGGAACATGCGATTCAGGTCGCCCACGAACGCTACTCCGCCCGCGGTCGACAGCACTCCGGTCAGGAACGGCGCGGGCTGTTCGTATTTCCAGATCTCGCGAAGCGTCCGCACGTCGTAGGCCGCGAGCTTGCCGACATTGCCGTTCGACCCAGGCATCTCAAAGTAGCGCGCGCGCGCGCCGCCCCCGGCCCCGGCGCCTTCCTTTTTCTCGACCACCTGCGCGGTGAATTCGAGACAGCTCTGGCTCAGCGGCACGATCAGTCGATTGCCGGGCGGATAGTACGACATCGCGGGCCAGTTCTTGCCGCCTTCGGTGGAAGGACATCCCGTCACTCCCTCGCCGATGCGCTGCTCCACAATGTCGTTGCGATAGTGCGGCTCGCCTGTGGTCGGGTTGATGGAATCGTATACGTTCTGGAACACCATTTCTTTGTGACCCAGATACTTTCCCGTCTTGCGGTCCAGCTTCCACAGAATGCCGGCTTTGCCGGCGCTGAAGACATAATGCTGGCCCTGGTCGTCCACCAGCACGCGCTCGAAGACTTCGTCCAGATCCAGCGTCTCGCCGGGCGCGTGATCGTGATACCAGACCAGTTTGCCGGTATCGGCGTTCAGCGCCAGCGTCGAGTTGGCATACAGACGTCGCGCCGTTGCCCGACCCGCGGCTGACGCGCATCCACGGCTTCGATTGGGCCGTGCCCCAGTAAGTCAGGTTCAAGTCGGGATCGTAGCTGCCGGTGATCCAGCTTTCCGAGCCCGCGCGAAACACATTCGGGAGCCCGCCCCAGGTGTCGCCGCCCGGCTCGCCCTCCACCGCAATGGTGTTGAAGCGCCAGACCTCTTTGCCGGTGGCCGCATCGTAAGCGCTGATGAAGCATTTCTCCTCGCGATACGTTCCGCAACCTCCCAGACCCTGGATCAACTTGCCGTTCACGGCAAGCGGTCCGCTGGTGGTGGAGTACGCGCCCTGGGAGCGGTCGCCGATGGTGGTATCCCAGACGACCTTACCGTTGCGGGCGTCGAAGGCCATCAGGTGCGCTTCGGTGGTGGCTACGAAAATCTTGTCGCCGTAAATCGTGATGCCGCGCATCGCGGGCGCGGTCGGCTTGCTCCCGTAGCGGTTCTCCCAAATGAGATCGCCGGTTCTGGCATCCAGGGCCTGCAGCACCATCCCGTTGTTGTTCACATAAAGCACGCCGTTGTGGACGATCGGCGCGGGCTGGTTGCCGAGGACGGCGCCGTCCTGCATGGCCCAACTCCACACCAGCCGCAGGTCGTTGACGTTCTGAGCCGTGATTTGATTCAGCGGGCTGAAGGAATCGGCCTTGTAATCGCGGCGGATCATCAGCCAATCCGCCGGATCCGGGTTATGCAATCCGGCATCGGTTACCGGAGTGTAGTTCTTCACCTCGCCCGCGACGGTAATGCCGCGAGGCGCCTGTGTTTCCTGCCTGGCTTGATTCTGACTGGCTTGGCGCGGCCGCGGGTCCGCCGCCCGCCTGCAGGTACGCCGCCCGCTGACCGGATGCGACGCTCCGAATCGTTACGTTCGATGCCGCGGTAAGAGCCTGGTTCCCGACCCGCGCGCCGTTGGCATCCAGAATGAAGGCAGCGAGGTTCAGGTACGAATCGCCCGGAAGAGGGTTTCCGCCCGGAGGCATTGTGGATTGCAAGTACTTGATCAACTCGCCCGCCGTGCGGTCGCCCCATTGGGATGCGAAGTTGGCGCCGGCCAGCTGCGGCCCTTCCCGTCCGTTGAGATCTACCGCATGACACGAGGCGCAGTTGGTCTGATAAATCGTCGCTCCCGCCGCGGCTTGCGCTTGCGTATACGGCCCCTCCGGACGCTGCTGCGCAAACGAGACGACCATCCAGCACGTTCCGGCCCCCAGGGCAATCGTCATCCGAAAGTTCATATTCGCGCTGGATACTATCAGAATCACGAGTCCGGGGCACCCGTCATAGTGGTCTTGTGTCGCCGGATTATGTCCCTTCCCCCGATTCGCACCGATCACGTTTTGCCGCGTTCTGGCGCCGCGACGACGTTGACGCCCTGCACGCGCTCTGGACGGCGCCCGGGCTACGCCGCTAACTCCGGGATGACATCGTCATAACCCGGGACATTGCCGAGGGAGCAGTCGAATCACACCTGAAGACCTCGGATTAGCAGAAGACCGGCTATTGGCGCCGCACATACCACCTCCGTTCTCACTATCCGAAGCACCGATTGCCGGCTTCCGCGGTTCGCGCCGCCGCGATCGAGTATCTTTGGCGATTAACCAGCTAAGAACGCATCCATACCCGCACCGACCCGCCCAATGACCGCATCCCGGATCGCTTAACGGGCTGCGGCGCCCCAGCTGATCAACCGCCCGCGCGCCCTATACGCTCATCGACCCGCAAACAGGCGCCGGCCACGAGAGATTTCCATGCGCCTCCAGCAGCGCCTGCAGCGCAATGCGAGCATTCTCCGGCCAGGGAGCGCTCTTCCGGCGAACCAGATCCACAAAAGTATTGACGCATTCGAATATCGAGGCCACCTGGCCTGTGGTTTCATTCACAAGGAACATCAGGTAATGGAAGCGCTTCCGGCCCACGCCGGCGATTCGCAGATAAACGGCGAGTCTGTCCCCGGCGCGCACTTCCCGGACAAAATGGATGTGGTGTTCGAGATCCATAGTTCCCGATTCCCGGGTACGATGTTCCGCATCGGCGAGGCCCGCTGCCGGATAGAACGCGTCACCCGCATCGTCGAACACGACGACAAAATACCGGATGTTCACATGCTCGTTGCGATCGGTCCATTCCGCGCGCGCGACGGTCTCATAGCAGGGCGGACCCAATTCCCGAATCTGGTCGAGGGTGAGGAGTGGCGGCTTCATCGGTCATGATACGTCATGACGCGACGCCACAGAGTGACTGCCGGCTTCTATTTCCCCAATTGCCGTCCCAGATACCGGTTATTGTCGGCGCACAGGTACTCCTGAAGTTCATCATTCGCCGAGAGCACCGTCTCCCGATGCAGGGTCCACTTGCCCTCCAATACTTCCGGGTCCTCAATCGTGATCTCAATCTCCATATGACCGAAGTCCGGGCGCCGGTACCTTTCGACGATATGCAGCTTCTCCGAGTGCGGATGCCCTTCCGCATCCAGCCAGCTCCGGTCATTGAAGTCCGCGCGGTCTACCACAAGCGTGTCGCCCTCCCATCTCCCGATCGCATGACCGCGCCAGGTGGGATTCGCGTCCGGAGGATGCTGCCGCCCGTCCAGAAACACCTGCTGAAACCCAGGCTCTTCGTCTTCATACATCAAAATAAGAACCGCCGGAGTCTGGACCATCTTCACGCGCGGATTTGGCCAAAGCAGGTAGTGGCCCTGGCACAACAGCCCGGGGGACTGATCGGGCTTGCCGGCCCGCGCCCGCACAGCCGCAACCGCCGCGGGAAGCCAGTGCGGCTCGCTTTGATCGACCGGCAATGCAAACTTCCAGATTCCCGTGAGGTCCGGCTTTCCGTCGGCCGTGCGTGGCGTCGGCCCGGCGGGCGGGACTGTTCGCGCGGTGTTCATCGAGTATTCAAACGACTCGCCCAGCGTGGCCAGCTGGCCGGCTTCCATGCGGGCATCCAGCCGTGTCAGGCCTTGTGCCGGAACAGCGACACCTTTAGCCTGAAAGGTCTGGATATTGGGAAATTCGATTGTTACGTCATAAATTCCCGGCGGCAGTTTCAGCTGATATTCGCCGGTCAGGGAGGTGGTGGCCTTCTGGCCGCCCGCCCGCACCACCGCGCGGGGCAACGGGAGTCCGTCCGGCGCGAGGACCTTGCCCGCGATACCGCCGGGCGTCACCTGCGCGGAGAGAGCGGAGATGATCCATAACCCGATCATCCGCGACCCCGCTGTGAACATTCGCATGGTCAGTATTGTAGCCGTGGTGCGGCCGGAACAGGAATCGGGCAACTGCCGGTTCAAAGTTTCCGATAACCGGACGAGGCAGGACCTGCCTCAAGGGACGATTGGGAACTTCGGCACCCACATTCCGTTATAAGGCCTGGCGCATCTATGCCGACTTCGCCCAGGTTCTGATCGGGATCGCGCGACCGCTCCACGCCCGCGATCCAATCGGTGTCGATCTGTGCGCAGAGTCTCTATGCCCTGGATTCCACGACCATCGATCTGTGCCTGTCACTGTTTCCGTGGGCCAAATTCCGGAAGCACAAGGCCGCCGTCAAAATGCACACGCTGCTGGATCTGCATGGCAATATTCCCACGTTTATCAGCATTACCGACGGCAAAGTGCACGACGTCAACATCCTCGACGAGATCATGCCGGAGGCCGGAGCATTCTACGTCATGGACCGCGGCTACGTGGATTTCGAACGTCTCTACGTCTTCACTCTGAGCGCGGCCTTCTTCGTCGTGCGGACCAAATCCAATGTGATACTCCAGCGCCGGTACTCACATCCGGTGGACAAGACCACCGGCGTTCGATCCGATCACACTGTCATCCTGACCGCCATCGGCTCGGCCAACGTTTATCCGGACGCCCTGCGTCGCGTCAGCTATCTCGACGTGGAAACAAGGAAGCGGTTCAAGTTCCTCACCAACAACTTCACGCTTCCGGCAGTCACCATCGCGCAGATCTACAAATCGCGATGGCAGGTGGAGTTGTTCTTCAAGTGGATCAAGCAGCACCTCCGAATCAAGGCTTTCTACGGGACCAGCGAGAACGCGGTGAAGACCCAAATCTGGATCGCCGTGTCAGTCTACGTGCTGGTGGCCATCGTCCGCAAGCGCCTCATGCTGCCGATCAGTCTCTACCAGATTCTACAGATTTTGAGCGTCACGCTTTTTGAGAAAACGCCCATTCTACAGGCTCTCCAGCCATCCGACTCCCAGGAGGATCTGCTCGATAATTCCAACCAGTTGAATCTGCGCCGTGTCATGTTACTTGATGTGCGTCATGGATGAACTTCTGACATCTATAGCCGCGAAAAAGCAGCGGCTCGAACAATTGCGGCCTCTGTCGCCGAAGGCGCTTGCCGACCTGGAGCATTACTACAACGTCGAACTCACGTACACGTCGAACGCCATCGAAGGCAACACGCTCAGCCCGGTTGAAACCGCGCTGGTCATCGAACAGGGGATTACGGTCGGCGGTAAGCCGCTTAAGGACCATCTTGAGGCGCTCGATCATTACGACGCCATCCGCTATGTGCGCGAACTCGCGCGGCATGAGACGCCCCTGACGGAAAGCGACGTGCGCAACCTTCACAGGCTGGTCATGCAGCGGTCCGCGCCGGAGATTGCCGGACAGTACGCCGACCTGCCGCGTTATGTCCGCACCGAAACCGGACGCCACAGCTTTCCGTCGCCGGCAGAGGTTCCGGCGCTTATGGGGGATTTCGCAGGCTGGCTTGCGCCCGCGCCCAACACGCCGGACACAGCATTTACCGCGCATCGCCGCCTTGTCGATATTCACCCGTTCAATGACGGCAATGGACGCACAGGCGCGGCTTCTGATGAACCTCGTTCTCATTCGCGGCGGGTATCCACCCGTTGCCGTGCGCCCGGAAGACCGCCTGGAATACGTCCGCAGCCTGCAGCAGGAACAGGCCGGCCAGGGTTCGGAAAGTTTTAATGCCCTTCTCTACCGGAGACTTGACGAGACCCTGGAGGAATACTTGAGCGCCTGGCAGGAGGCGCAGACCCCGGAAGGCAGTCACGATAAATCAGGCAGTCCGGAGCCGAAGCCCTGATGTTTCAAATACGCTGGGTTGCCCTTCCCTGCCTCGCAGCTCCCCGCTATGTTTCGCGTCAGCTTAGTTCATCTGTTGCATATGTTTCATTTGCATCATATAATTCGTATGGGCGTATAGATTTCATATGAGCTATAGGTAGGAAGGTCAACAAATATCATGCGCACGCTGGCCCATTCACCCCATCACTCGCTGCCGACAGCTCAGGAAGCCGATTTGGCGCGGGTATCCGGCCAGTGTCTCTCGCGATATCGCGATCGTAACCGGCCTCTGTCCATTCGGGTCATCGAGGCCGGGCAGGAGGAACCACTTGATTTGCCGGCTGGAGCCGTATCTCTGCTTATGGACATTCTGGAGGCCATGGCGGCCGGTCGCGGGATATCCATTATTCCTGAGAATAGGGAGCTCACTACCGTCCAGGCCGCGGAGATCCTGAACGTGTCGCGGCCCTTTCTCATCAAGCTTCTGACCGCGGGCGCGCTTCCCTACCGTAGGGTCGGCAAGCACCGCCGAATCCTGATGGAGGATGTAATGGCATACAAGAGCAGGAGCGACCGCGCACGCGAAGCGGTTCTCGACCAGCTGGCAGCCGAGGCACAGGAAAACGGCATGGGCTATCCCGGTCGGTGAGCAGCTGCACGGCGTTATTAGACGCCAACGTGCTCTACCCGGCTCCTCTGCGCGATCTGCTGCTGCAACTCGCGGTGACAGACCTGTTCCGGCCGAAGTGGAGCGCCGACATTCATCGAGATGGATGGACGCCCTGCTCGCGAACGAGCCCCACCGGCATCGTGCCCGTCTGGAGCGGACACGGGACCTGATGGACCGTAGCACACGCGATTGTCTGGTAACTGGCTATGCGCGTCTGATTCCCGCGCTCGAATTGCCGGATCCCGATGACCGCCATGTTCTGGCCGCCGCAATCGTCGGCCGCTGCGATGTCATCGTGACACAGAACCTCAAAGACTTTCCGGATACCGCGGTGGAATCTTGCGGGATCGATGTTCAGCATCCTGACGAGTTTCTTTGCAACCATCTCAACCTGGCTCAGGGCACGTTTTGCGGAGCCGTTCGAAAAGTACGCGCGCGGCTTCGAAATCCGCCGTATTCGATCGAACGGTATCTGGAGATCCTGGCGCGCAACGGTCTGGTCGGGACGGCCGCCGAGCTACTGCCTTTCGCGGAATTGTTATAACAGGCTCGTGGCGTCGGTATGCGCTCCTGTCCGGTCGCCCTTCCGATTACTCAGACTCCGGCGCGTGGTGAGTGCAAAAACAGCGGTAGACTTATCGTTGTGATCCTGAGAGGACTCAGCGGGCCTGAAATGATCGTGCTTGTCACAGGTGGCGCCCTGCTGCTTTTCGGGAAAGAATCGCGGAAACGCCTCCACGAGTTTCTCGTTAATTTCCATGAGGGCGGCCCGAAGTCCCCGTCGCATCCACTGCCCGCCGATGACTCTGCGCTGCTGGTCAGACGTCGAAGTCCGACTCGAAATCGACGAAGCATCGAGTTGTAGTTGACCAGCGCAGGGGCAAGGGCCTGTCGAAAACCACCTTCAATTTTCGTCATTTCACTTTTTTTCGAATTTTTTACCAAATAGAATCAATCGCTTGACTCAAAACCTGCGCACCATCTCGATTTCGCCGTGGTATCTAAAAACCGGAGAAACAGAGAGCGATGTCACCTGCAACCTATACCGCGCCGGTCACCGGACCCACCGGGCCCCGCACCGAAGAAGGAAAGAAGAAATCCGCCCTGAACGCGACGCGTCACGGGCTGACCGGCCGCGTGGTCGTCATGCCATGGGAAGACATGGATGCATATATGCGTTTCTGCGCCGAGCTCATGACGGATCTCGCGCCCGAAACGGCAGTCGAGCGCCAATACGCTCAGACCTTCTGCGATACCCAGTGGCGTCTGAACCGGGCGCGTTCCCTCGAAGACTCCATGTACGCCCTTGGCCACTTCGAAGCGGCTGGCCAGATCGAGACCGAAAATCCCCAGGTACACGCCGCCCTGACCGCCGCGCGAGTCTACCGCGACGACGCCAAAACCTTCGCCAACCTCAGCCTCTACGAACAGCGCCTGCAGCGAACCCTCGATAAATCCTTGAAGCAGCTTCACACCCTTCAGGCTGAGCGCAGAGCCCAGACCAAAGCCGAGCCCGAACCACCCTCCGTTCAACTGCAGGAAGCCGCAGCCCCGGCAGATGCCCCGGCTCCGGAAGAGTTCGTTTTTTCGACCGCCCAAATCGACCCCAATGCCTGCCTCCGATCCGAGGCCTTAGATACCGAAAGCGCCCCCAAATGGGTTCCGGCCACCGAAGATTCCCCCCAATTAGCACCTGGATGGGCCGCATGATCCGGCAACCGACCCACAGATATAATCGGAAAGTGAAATCGGCCGCCTTTTGCTTCGCCGTGCTGCTGCTTGCGGCCTGCTCAAAGAACATCGACACGCCTGAAGCCGTAAAGGCAGGCATCCTCAAGGACATCGCCGCCAAAGTAGACGTCGGCAGCATGGACGTCAGCGTCGATTCCGTTTCTTTTCAGGAAAAGGAAGCCGACGCCACAGTCAGCTTCAGACCCAAAGGGGCCGGCGCTACCCAGGCCATCGTGATGAATTATGTCCTTGAGCGGCAGGGTGACGACTGGAAAATCAAGAGCCGAAATATGACATCGCAGCACGAGCACACCGAAGGTCAGACGGCGCTCCCGCCGGGACACCCGCACGTCGATCCCAGTCAGACCCAGCCCAGTCAGACAAAAACAGGCCAGACTCCATGAAGGTTGCGATCCTGGGCGGCGGTCCCTCGGGCGCGTTCGCGGCCGAACGTCTCGCGTCCGCCGGTGTCGACACCGTCGTTTTCGACGAGAAACTCGCGTGGGAGAAGCCGTGCGGTGGAGGCCTGACATATAAGGCGTATTCCCAATACCCGTTTCTCACCGACAACGCAACGCCTCGCAAGACCGTCCGCGAGACCGTCCTCGCCGCCCCGAAAAGCAGGCCCGTCACACTTGCGCTCGATCAGCCGCTGCTCATTTACTCCCGTTACGATCTGAACGGAATGCTGCTCGATCGCGCCCAGCGCGCCGGCGCGCAGATCGAGAAGACGCGCGTCCTGAACATCGATCGCACCGGCGCAGGCTGGTCCTTGCGCACGAAAACCGGCGTCGATGGACGCCGATTACTGCCTGGTCGCGACCGGCGCCCGCAATCCCCTGCGCAGCTTCGGAACCTCGCTCACCGCGAGCGACACCATGAGCGCTCTCGGCTACTACGTTCCCGGCGACCGCGAACGCATCGATATCCAGTTTCTGCCGGAGCTCGAAGGTTATATCTGGGTCTTCCCCCGCTGCGGCCACCTTTCCGTGGGAATCTGCGGCAAAGGAGAGCCCGCGTCCGCTCTGCGCATCCGGCTCGAGCGCTACATGGATGAGCAGGGACTCTCGCGAACCGGCGCCAGCTTCTACAGCCACCTTCTTCCCTGCCTGAACACTCCGGCGTGGAAACAGAATCGCGTCTCCGGCGACGGCTGGATGGCGATCGGCGACGCCGCCGGCCTCGTCGACCCTATCACCGGCGAAGGTCTCTACTACGCGGTTCGCTCCGCCGATCTCGCCACCCGATCCCTGCTCTCGGAATCGCCGGAGACCGTCGGCGCGGCCTACCGCAAACTGATCCGCCGCGACTTCATGGCCGACCTCGAATTCGGGTCCCGCCTCGCCAACCGCGTCTTCCACGGAACGTTCCTATGGGGATCGGTCACCAGCCGGATGGTGCAGTTCACTCGCCTGAGTCCGAAATTTCGAGACGTGATGCAGGATCTCTTCGCGGGCACCCAGCCCTACATGGGCTTAAAGCGCCGTCTGCTGCGAAACCTGAACTGGAGCCTCGTCGAGATCGTCTGCAATCTCGGCTTCGGCAGGCTCATTCCCCGCCGAAATGCCGCAGCCGGAGACTATTCGTAACCACCGAAACGCTGGAAAGCGCCATCGCGGCCGATGCGATCATCGGCGATAACATCCAGCCGGTGAACGGATAGAGCACGCCCGCCGCGATGGGAATCCCGATCGCGTTATACCCGAAAGCCCAGAACAGATTCTGCCGGATCACTCGCAGCGTCTGGCGCGCCAGAGCCAGAGCGTCGGGCACGCCGGCAAGGTCGCCGCGCATCAGGATGATCCCCGCCGCGTCGATCGCCACGTCCGTGCCGGTCCCGATTGCGATCCCGACATCCGCGCGCGCCAGCGCCGGCGCATCGTTGACGCCGTCGCCGACCATCGCCACGCGTTTGCCTTCGGACTTGAGGCGAGCCACTTCGCGTTCTTTGTCCTGCGGCAGTACTTCGGCCAGAACGTTCGTTTTTTCGATCCCGGCCTCGCGGGCGACCGTCTTCGCCGTTTCTGTTCTGTCGCCTGTAATCATCCAGACCTCGGCGCCCATCGCCCGTAACCGGCGAACCGCCTCCGCCGCTCCGGGCTTGATCTCGTCGACAATCTCGAATTCCCCAGCGCGCACCCCGTCGATCTCGACTGTACGTCCGATAAAAACGCGCCTGCCCCCGACCATGGCTTCCGCGCCCTTCCCGGGAATTGAGCGGAAACCTTCGGACGCCTCAAGCTCGGCGCCCTTCGCGTACTCGACGATGGCGTGCGCCACCGGATGCTCGCTCCATCGCTCCACCGCTGCGGCAACGCGCGTCACCTCCTCGGCGCTGAAACCGTTGAAGGTCCGGACTGCCTTCACAACGGGCTTCCCGGTCGTAATCGTGCCAGTCTTGTCCAGCACCACCGTATCGATCCGGGCCGCCGCTTCGAGCGCTTCGCCGCCCTTGATCAGAATTCCGCGCTGGGCGCCGCGTCCCGTGCCGGACATAATCGCGGAGGGCGTCGCCAGCCCCATGGCGCACGGGCAGGCGATGATCAGCACCGCGACCGCATTCACCACGGCTGTTCCGACTGGCGCAAAGAATAACCAGACGCCGAAAGTTACGACGGCGATCGCGAGTACGGCCATCGTGAAATAGCCGCTGACCACATCGGCCAGCCGCGCCACGGGAGCCTTCGATCCCTGTGCGCGTTTCACCAGATCGATGATCTGCGCCAGCGCCGTGTCCCGGCCGATCTTCTTCGCTTCGAAACGAAACGCCCCCGTGCCGTTCACGGTACCGCCGAAAACCTCCGAACCCGCAGTCTTCGCAACAGGCAGGCTCTCGCCGGTCAGCATCGATTCGTCGATCTCGCTCGCGCCCTCACGAACCACCCCGTCCACTGCCACGCGCTCGCCCGGCCGCACGACGACAACATCGCCCCGGTTCACATCGGCCAGCGGGATCTCCTGCTCCACGCCGTTCCGAATCACGCGTGCCGTCGAAGGCTGCAGGTTCATCAGGTGGCGAATCGCATCGGACGCGCGGCCCCGCGCCTTCGCTTCCAGCATTCGCCCCAGCAGGATCAGCACCACGATCACCGCCGCGGCTTCGAAGTACACGTCCTTTCCCCGCCACCGGTCGCAATCACCCAGGTGGAATACAGGAACGCCGCGCCAGTCCCCATCGCGATCAGCGTATTCATGTTCGCCGACCGGTGTTTCAAAGCGGTCCACGCGTCGACGAAGAATCCCAGCCCGGCGTAAAACAGAACCGGCAGAGTCAGAACGAACTGAACCACGGGCGCGCGCTCCAGCATTCCCAGAACGAATACCGGAATCGCGAAAACGCGCCCCGACTGCGAGGTGCTTGCGAAGTTCGCGCATCTCCGCGGCCTCGGCGATCTCCTGAGGCTGCTGCGGCACCTCATAGCCGACGTCCTCGACCGCCGCCACCAGCTTCTCGACGCCGGTCTCCGCCGGGTTATAAGAAACCGATGCGGTGCGCGTCGCGAAGTTGACGCTCGCCTTTTCCACGCCTGGCGAGTGGGCGAGCTGCATCTCAACGGTGCGGGCGCACGCGGCGCACGTCATTCCGCCGATCGGCAGCTCGACCTCTTCGGCGTGTTTCATGTTCGCGCGTGATACCCGATCTGTTCGATGGCGCCGACCAGCTGCGCGGGATCCGCGAGCGAATCGTCATACTCGACCGTCGCTTTGCCCGCCTCCAGATCCACGTGGGCGGACTCGACACCGGCAACTTTCGAAAGCTTCCTCTGAACGCTGCGCACGCAGCCCTCGCACGTCATACCGTCGACTTTAAGCTCCACCTTCGACTTCGCCATACTTTGATGATGCCAGGGTTCCCGATGAGGATGCTATGCTCCTGTTGCAGATGGTCCGATTGGCGCTGCTCTTTTCCCTCGGTCTGACCGCTTCCGCAGCCCAATCGATCCGAATCTATGGACCCGAGCTTTCCAGCCACCAGCGGCTGGCAGTGACGGTCGAGACCGATACGCCTCCCGTCAGTCTGCAAATCACCGATCCGACAGGGCGGGTTTGGTCGATGGATGATGCGCCGGCGGTTCAGTCGTTCTTCGCTCTTCCGGGCGACTACCAGCTCTCCGCAACGACCGCCGGCCACAGCGCTACCGGGCGGAAGCTGCACATTCCCGCGCTGAAGAAGGACCCGCTTCCCGGCATGTGGAGCGGCCTTCCCGCCATCGAATTCATCGCTCCGGAAACCGCCTCCGACCGCTGGTACCTGTCTTCGGTGACAGGCCATCTGCATCTGACGGCGGAGACGCGCCGCCCCGCCGACATCACTCTGCTGGTAAATCTCACACCGTCCGAGCGATCCTCCGGGTCGACGCGGATTCAGAACCGAAACCTGGGAGCGCTGATTCCCGCCGCGAAGGTGCTCTCGCAGGTCGAATGGCGCAACGCGACTTTCAACATCGCGTTGCTTGACCTCGCGCGCCGGCGCGTCGCCTTCCATCAGGAGAACGTTCACGACCTCGACTGGTCTCAGGCGGAAAGCTCGCTGGACGCCGCCAATCCGGGGATCATCGACGTCAGATCGCTACAAAACCGACAGTACAATGCCCAGTTTTTCCTGAATCAGATCCGGAGACGCGTCAGGCCGCGAAGAGATACGGCCGTCAAACCGCTCCGAGTCGTGATCGTTCTGAGCAGCTATGTCTTCTTCGAGCCTGGAGTCGAGATGCGTCCGATCGAAGTCGAGGCCGGTCCCGACGTTGCGGTCTTTTACATCCGGTACCAGCCGCTGGATGGGATGTTTTTCAATCCCGAGGGCAGACTGCGCCGCCAGCCGTTTCGGGGAATCGACGAGCTTGCGCCTCTTCTGAAACCACTCGCTCCGCAGGTGTTCGATGTCAACACGCCGGAACAGTTCCGCAAGGCGCTCGCCGCAATACTGACCAAAATCGCTGGTGCTTAGGAAAGCCGTAAATCCCGGCCCGTCATGTCTTTCGGCTGGGTCTCGCCCAGCACGCCGAGGATCGTCGGGGCGATATCCTGCAAGCGCCCCATCCCGCCTCAGTTTGTCGCCCGAATCGTCCACCAGAATCAGCGGCACCGGATTGGTCGTGTGATACGTGTGCGGGCCCGTGGTGACCGGATCGATCATCATCTCGGCGTTGCCGTGGTCGGCGGTGATGATCCAGCGGCCGTTCTTTTCTTTGAGGCGCTGCCAGATGCGCCCCAGACAGGCGTCCACCGTTTCGACGGCGCGAACGGTCGGCTCCATCTTGCCCGAGTGGCCCACCATATCGGCGTTGGCGAAGTTCATCACGATGACGTCGAAATCCTTCTTGCCCATCGCATCCACCACGACGTTCGTGACGCCGTCCGCGCTCATCTCCGGCTTCAGATCGTAGGTCGCGACCTTCGGCGACGCCACCATTTCGCGCTCTTCGCCGCGCGAAAGGCTTCTCCATGCCACCGTTGAAAAAGTACGTTACGTGCGCGTACTTTTCGGTCTCGGCGACACGCAGATTCTTCCAGTTCAGCTGGGCGAAGACGTTGGCGAGGATGTTATCGAGCGGCTCTTTCGTCAGCACGAACGGGACGGTGAACGTCTTGTCGTACTGCGTCATGGTCGTGAATGAACGAGGTTCTTCCCCGATTTGGTCAGCGCCTCCGTCATCTCGCGGCCGCGGTCGGCGCGATAGTTGAAGAAGATGCAGGCGTCGTCGTCGCGAATCAGTCCGACCGGCTCGTTGTGCGCATCGACGATCGTGACGGGCTCGATGAATTCGTCCGTTACGCCCTTCTCGTAGGATCGCTGCATCGCCTCGACCGGATCGGTGAACTTCGTCGCCCGCACCTGCCACCATCGCCGCGAACGCGCGATCGATGCGTTCCCAGCGCTTGTCGCGATCCATGGCGTAATAGCGGCCTGAAACCGACGCGATCTTGCCCACACCGATCTCGCGCAATCTGCTGCTGGATTTCGCGGATGTAACCGATGCCGCTTTCGGGCGACGTATCGCGCCCATCCATGAAGCAGTGCACGAAGACGTTGTTCGACGCCTTCGCGCCTGGCCATTTTCAGCAGCGCGTAGAGGTGCGTGAGCTGCGAGTGCACGCCGCCATCGCTGCACAGCCCCATCAGGTGCAGCCGATGCCCGCTGCGGGCATGATGCATGGCGGCATGAAGCACGGGATTCGCGAAGAACTCGCCGTTCGCGATCATCATGTCGATGCGCGTGACATCCATCTGGACGACGCGGCCCGCGCCGATATTCAGATGGCCGACTTCGCTGTTGCCCATCTGGCCTTCGGGCAATCCGACGTACGGGCCCGACGTATGGACGAGCGTGTTCGGGAAATCGCGCAGCAGCATGTCGTAAGTCGGGCTTGCGCGCGGCGGCGATGGCATTGCCTTCGATGGCGGGCGAGAAACCCCAGCCGTCGAGGATGGTCAGAATCAGCGGCTTGTTTCGGGACATCGGCCTTTCCGCGTTACTGGCGGAACGCCTTCCTGCCCGGGAATTTCGCGGCGCTTCCGAGGCGCTCTTCGATGCGCAGCAACTGATTGTACTTGGCGATGCGATCCGTGCGGCTGGCCGAGCCGGTCTTGATCTGGCCGGCGTTGGTGGCGACCGCGAGATCCGCGATGAACGGATCTTCGGTTTCGCCGGAGCGGTGCGAAACCACGGCGGTGTAGCCGTTCTTGAACGCCGTCTGCATGGCATCCAGCGTTTCGGTCAGCGTGCCGATCTGATTCACCTTGATCGAGAATCGAGTTCGCGACGCCCATGTCGATGCCTTTGTTGAGGCGTTCGGTGTTGGTGACAAAGAGATCGTCGCCGACGAGCTGGGTGTTTGCGCCGATCGCGTCGGTGAGAAGCTTCCAGCCCGTCCCAATCGTCCTCCGCCATACCGTCTTCGATCGAAACGATCGGGATACTGGCGGCGCCAGTTCGCGTAGTATTCGACCATCTGCTCGCTGGTGCGCTGACTCTTGTCGGACTTCTTGAAAACGTATTTGCCGTCCTGATAGAACTCGCTCGACGCGGGATCGAGCGCGATGCCGATCTGCTCGCCGGGTTTGTAGCCGGCCTTCGTGATGGCTTCGAGCACGACTTCGAGCGCTTCGTCGTTCGACTTCAGATTCGGCGCGAAACCGCCTTCGTCGCCGACCGCAGTCGAGTAGCCGCGCTTCTTCAGAACGCCTTTCAAAGTATGAAAGACCTCGACGCCCATGCGCAGCGCTTCGGAAAATTTCTCCGCTCCGTAGGGCACGATCATGAATTCCTGCATGTCGACGGAGTTGTCGGCGTGCGCGCCGCCGTTGAGGATGTTCATCAGCGGCACCGGCAAGAACGCAGGCGTTCACGCCGCCCAGATATCGATAGAGCGGGGTGCGTTGCGAGGCGGCCGCGGCGCGGGCCACCGCCATGGACACGGCGAGCATGGCGTTCGCGCCGAGATTGGCTTTATTCGGCAGTGCCGTCGAGATCGATCATGATCTGGTCGATCTTCGCCTGCAGGGTCGCATCGTGGCCATTCAGCGCTTTGGCGATCGGCCCGAGGATGTTGGCGACGGCTTTGCGCGTGCCTTTGCCGAGATAGCGCTTCTTTTCGTCATCGCGCAGTTCGACGGCTTCGTGTTCGCCGGTGGAAGCGCCGCTGGGCACCGCGGCCCGGCCGTTGCTGCCATCGGCCAGAAAGACTTCGGCTTCGACTGTCGGATTTCCCCGTGAATCCAGAATTTCAGTGCCACTTACTCCGATGATGGTTGACAATTTGTCTCCAGTCTGAAAAGTGTTTGTAGACGAGATTATCGCGCACAGCCGGTTCTGGTCCGCCGTATGTTGAAAAACTCCGCCTTGTATGGGAGTTTTGGTTAATGCAAATTCGTTTTTTCGTCCCGGCTCTATGAACGCCCCGCTCCTGACTCACCCCCAATTGACTCACCTCCAGGCGCTGGAAGCCGAAAGCATCCAGATCATGCGGGAAGTGGTCGCCGAGTGCGAGAACCCGGTGATGCTGTATTCGATCGGGAAAGACAGCGCGGTCATGCTGCACGTGGCGATGAAGGCTTTTTATCCGGCTAAGCCTCCGTTTCCGCTGCTTCATATCGATACGACCTGGAAATTCCGCGAAATGATCTCATTTCGGGATCAAACCGCGAAAACGCTGGGGCTCGAACTTCTGGTTCATATCAATCCCGATGGACTGGCGCGGGGAATAGGCCCTTTTACGCACGGGTCGGCTGTGCACACGGATGTAATGAAGACCCAGGCTTTGAAGCAGGCGCTGGATAAATACGGCTTCGACGCGGCTTTCGGCGGCGCGCGCCGCGACGAGGAGAAGAGCCGCGCGAAAGAACGGGTTTTCTCGTTCCGCTCCGCACAGCACCGCTGGGACCCGAAGCGGCAGCGGCCGGAACTCTGGCATCTTTACAACGCGCGCCGGAACAAAGGCGAAAGCTTCCGCGTGTTTCCGATGTCGAACTGGACCGAACTCGATGTCTGGCAGTACATCTATCTGGAAAAGGTTCC
Organism: Terriglobia bacterium; assembly: GCA_963831795.1. Classification (GTDB taxonomy): domain Bacteria; phylum Acidobacteriota; class Terriglobia; order Bryobacterales; family Bryobacteraceae; genus BOG-234. The sequence goes on from CAWHSB010000020.1 coordinate 71,574, forward strand.
GATTGTGTCGCTGTATCTGGCGGGCATGCGCCCCGTGGTGGAACGCGACGGCACGCTGATCATGGTGGACGACGAGCGTATGCCGCTCGAACCGGGAGAGGCGCCCTGTATGAAAAAAGTGCGCTTCCGGACGCTGGGCTGCTACCCGCTCACCGGCGCGATCGAAAGCGAGGCCGACACTTTGCCGGCGATCATCCAGGAGATGCTTCTGACCACGACTTCGGAGCGCCAGGGCCGCGTTATCGACCACGACGCAGCGGCCTCAATGGAGAAAAAGAAGCAGGAAGGGTACTTCTGATGGCTCATAAATCCGACCTGATCGCGGAAGACATCGAAGCTTATCTCAAGGCGCATGAGCAGAAGAGCATCCTGCGGTTCATGACCTGCGGGAGCGTCGACGACGGTAAGAGCACTCTGATCGGGCGTCTGCTTTACGAGTCGAAGATGATCTTCGAGGATCAGCTTGCTGCGATCGAAGCCGATTCCAAAAAAGTCGGGACACAGGGTGGCGATCTTGATCTGGCGCTGCTGGTAGACGGACTGGCCGCCGAGCGCGAGCAGGGAATTACGATCGACGTCGCTTACCGGTTTTTCTCGACAGAGCGGCGCAAGTTCATCGTGGCCGACACGCCCGGGCATGAGCAGTACACGCGCAATATGGTGACCGCCGCGTCTACCGTGGACCTTGCCGTGATTCTTATCGACGCACGCAAGGGTGTGCTGACGCAAACCCGGCGGCACAGTTACATCGTGTCGCTGTTGGGCATCCGGAAGATCGTTCTGGCGGTCAACAAGATGGATGCGGTGGGTTTTGCGCAGGACATCTTCGATTCGATTCTGGAAGAGTACCGGACATTCGCGGAACAGATCGGGCTCCAGAACATTGTGGCCATCCCCCTCTCGGCGTTAAAGGGCGACAACGTCACCGAACCGAGTCCGCACACAGAGTGGTACCGGGGGCCGACGCTGATGGAATATCTGGAATCGGTCGAGAACGAACAGGAGATGCAAAAGCGACCTTTTCGTATGCCTGTGCAGTATGTGAATCGGCCGCACCAGGATTTCCGGGGGTTCTGCGGCATGATTTCGAGCGGCGTTATCGGCAGGGGAGATCGCATCAAGGCGTTGCCGTCCGGCAAGGAAAGCCGGGTGACTCGCATCGTGACCCAGGATGGAGATCTGGAGAGCGGGATCGCCGGACTCTCGATTACGCTCACGCTGGAACATGAAATCGACATCAGCCGGGGCGATGTTCTGGTGAGGGCCGATTCTCCCGCGGGCGTTGCGGATCAATTTCAGGCGACCCTGATCTGGATGCACGAGGATCCCATGCTTCCCGAACGGCCCTATTACATGAAGATCGGGACGCGGACCGTCGGGGCGGCAATTACTTCGCTGAAGTACAAGGTCAACGTCAATACGCTGGAACATCTGGCGGCGAAGATGCTCGAGTTGAATGAGATTGGCGTTTGCACCATAGCGCTCGACCGCCAGATTCCCTTTGACCCTTATGACGAGAACCGGGAGACGGGTGGTTTCATTCTTATCGATCGGCTGACCAACGACACGGTAGGGGCCGGCCTGATCAAATTCGCGCTGCGGCGCGCCGATAACATACACTGGCAGGCTCTGGATGTTAATAAGTCCGCACGGTCTTATCCCAAGGGTCAGAAGCCGTGTGTACTGTGGTTTACCGGCCTTTCCGGCGCCGGTAAGTCGACGATCGCCAACTTAGTCGAGAAGCGGCTGCTTTCGATCGGGAAGCATACGTACTTACTCGACGGCGATAACGTTCGCCACGGGCTCAACAAAGACCTTGGTTTCACGGATGCCGACCGGGTGGAGAATATTCGCCGGGTGGCCGAGGTCTCGCGGCTCATGGTGGATGCAGGGTTAATCGTGCTGGTGTCGTTTATCTCGCCGTTCCGGGCCGAGCGCCGCATGGCCCGCGATCTTATGGGGGACGGCGAGTTCATTGAGGTATTCGTTGATACGCCGCTCGAAGAGGCCGAGAGGCGCGATGTCAAGGGCCTTTATAAGAAGGCGCGACGGGGGGATCTCAAGCACTTTACGGGTATCGATTCGCCTTATGAAGCGCCGGAACATGCGGAGATTCGAATCGATACCACTGCGACCAGCCCGGATGAGGCCGTCGAGATCATTTTTGAGAAGTTATCCGAGGGGGGTAATTTGAGCGGTGGCCGCTGACGGAATCGCGGGAGTATCCAGCTTACCTCAGGCTATTGTGATCCGGCCCGCATGATCAGGCCAATTCCCGGCGACCGAAGCGTTCGGCAATCGATTTCACATCAACCTCTAATTTCTGTTCAAGCGCGTACTGAGAATCCCAAAAGTGGGTCGGAATATCGAAGACGTCGGATGGAAGAGGAGTACCTTTTTGCGCGGTTGTCAGGATATCTTTTCCGAGTGCCTGCGAGTAGGCCAGTTCGTAATATACATTTGGTCCTGGTTCAGTCACATCGGCGATAATGAACGCCGCAGATCACCGTATCGAACTGATTATGCTCGGAACGATTCGGTGTCGCGCGTCGAAGTGTTGATCTACCTGAACGCACGAAATCCGTTGGTTTTGCAGACTCTCTGGAAGGTGTTGTACGCGTCTATAAGGGGTCCGGTTTCAGCGAACGACATGATGACGAATACTTCAGTCGGGGTTATCAGGCGCTCCGCCAGTGAGATAACTTCTCGTGCGAAATTCTTTATTGTGTCGGGTTCGAAACTGGTGAGCAAACGATTCAGTACGCCAAACTCCTCCTCCGTTATGCGCGAGGGTACTTACGGTCGAAGTTGTAGATTTCATCGCGAAATATTTCGGCGGCCGCCAGTCCGAAGGCCGCAACGGGGACCAGGGGTTTGTTAGCGATTCGCGCCCAGCTCGCCGCGTAGTGTGTCCCGTCCTACCCGCCGATAACGATCACAACATCAGCGACCTGTATGGGTTCCGGGAAACTAAGGGTCGTCACTAAATAATAGTGGCAAACGTCGCGGTAGGGATGGCCGTTACCGGCCACCCCCCGCACAGACCCGTGCTTGCGGCGCTACCGCACACGGTTCTTACTTCGGATGCGACACACTGCGTCAACGTCGAGCGGCTTTGAGATGCTCGCCCGCGTACCCCAATGGCTCCCGGTAGCACGCTTTGCCCCGATCTGTGTCAGGTGCGTGCAGGAGCCACGGTGTTCTCCTCAGTCGGAGACCTTCCCTCCACAGCCTCCGCCTCCCGCGTCCCCGCGAGTCTTGTTCGGCTGCTTCGCAGGTAGTACGTCTCTGTTCGACTCCTCGCCCGCGTGCATGCACGGATTATGCTTTTGGCTTCCCGTGCCGATCCGGCGGCTGGTAAGCCCCGGATGCCGGCGAGGTCTCTCGGTTCTCGCGCGTGCAGTTTCTCGACGTGCTCATGGCTCTCGGACTACGCCGGATCTGTCGAGAACTCGCGATAGCGTTCCCGCCAGTGTGGCCTTCCCGTCAGGAGCACACGGTCGGCATCCGGATTGCGGTTTTCGAAGCTCAATTCCCGGCCCGTCGATGCTCTGTCTACGCTTCACTCGGCCCCTCACGAGGCCCAGCGCAAGACTCGAGGTCAAGATGGTTCGCTACTCCTTTCCTGCGGGGCTCTTTGATCCCCGACTGCACGCCGGTTTATCCCGACGATTGCGCTCCCTCCCGGTCGCGGCTCGGAATATCCCTTCTGAGCAGCGCACGGCGGTAAGCGGAGTCCGGGAGCTGGACATGTTATTTTGTGACGAACCCTACGGCCCCGGGGACTCGAATCCAGTCGCCTATTGGCGCACTCGAGGATTCCAGAACGCGGGCTTGCCACGACGGGATGGCGCGATGAACGTTCGGCAGTGCATCCTTACAAATAGAATGAGTAACGCCGGGTACGTTCCAGCCATCGCTTAAAGGTGTCGACATTCGCGCCCTCAGGTCTTTAGCCAGCGCCGATTGAAAACGCTCCGCGAGATCCGCATCAATCGTCTTGAACTCAGTGAGCCACTGGGTGAGGCTCGTGTTCCCGGTGGCGGCATCGGCGTGTCGTACCAGGCGCAGAGCGCGGTTTCGCTGCGTACACAGCACTGCCAGTTGGGCCATGCAGATCCGATATGGCAAGTATGCGTTCGGAGTGGTACGGGTCCACGAACCATCTACTGTCGACGGCTGAAGAAAGGACGCTAGCTCCACATCGGAGAGCGCCGTTTTTACAAGGCGATAAGTATTGACGAATCGCTTCAGCGAGCGCGGGTTGCCGCCTAACAGCCCGGCGAGCACGTCGAGATAGCTGAGTTCCTCGCGCGTGATCATGTCGGCATCGATCGCCGGACCTGGCGCATCGCCCTCCCCTTCGGGTCCTTCGCTTTTTGCCGGGCCTGTCACTATGGCATCGCGCGATGCCACGATCGGCATATCAACCCACGGCTCGGCCTCGGATTCCGCCGGGTCCAGTAAGGTTCGCGTAATCGCCGCGCGATATTCGGAAGGCACGGGACGGAGCCACAGGGGAATCTGGAAGATCTTCTCCAGCTCGGACCAGGCCATCAGCCCGGCGGTGGTGATCAGGTCGCCGTCATCGACAATCGGCGTATCGGCCTTGAGCTTGATCGTCGGGTAACGCTCGGCGAAGGTTTTGGCCGAGGTCCAGTGAGTGGTGGCGCTGCGACCGTCGAGCAGGCCGCTTTCGGCCAACAGTATCGAACCCACGCACACGCCGCCGAGGGTCGCGCCTTGGCATGTTGCTGACGAATCCAGCGGAGCAAGCCTTGCGGCGCCTGGCCTTCGGAAAATCCACCAATCGACGGCGGAATCAACACCGCCACTAATGCGCCGTCCGGGGCGGGATGACTGTCGTAAATGCGCTCGGCATCTGATCGCCATCGACCTGCCAATGACTGACCCGCAGCAACGGCAACTGCGCAGTCTGATGCTCGGCAGCAATGCGGTTGGCGACCGCGAACAAATCCGTTAATCCATGCACCGCCGCCATCTGCGCGCCGGGATAGATCAGCACACCCAGTTCGGCGACTGCCCTTTCTACGCTCATTGTCAGTTTTCCCCCTTCTATTGTCGGTGCGGCCAATCCTCGGACGGCCGGTCAGACCCAATACTTCACGCCACACCCAACAAGCACTTCGAGGAAACAGTCATGGCCAAGCAAGCACTCATCCTAGTCGATATCCAAAACGACTACTTCCCCCAAGGCAAGTGGCCGCTGGTGGGCGCCGATGCCGCCGCCGACAACGCCGCCCGTCTGCTCACGGCCTTTCGTGACGCCGAAAAACCGGTGGTGCACATCCGCCACGAATTCACTTGCGACGCCGCGCCGTTCTTCACTCCTGGCTCTGAAGGCGCGAAGCTGCACCCCAAAGTCCTTAACCGAGCCGACGAGCCGGTGGTGCTCAAGCACTTCGTCAACGCGTTCCGCGAAACCGAACTGAAATCGATCCTCGATCAACGA
>CAWHSB010000021.1:0-208374 GCA_963831795.1 Terriglobia bacterium
TGCCCGAAATTCAGGCAGGCATCGGCGGAGTTGCCGTTCGCTTTACGGAGTCAGACGGAGTGTGATCAGTTCGTCGGATGCCAGTCGATTAATCTGGGTTCCGAGAGCTCCGGCCACTTCCAGGCCATGCTTCGGTGGCGGCGCTCCGACATCACCCCGCATGTCTTTCTCCGGCCCGCGGTCGATGCCCACTGGGTGAATAACTTCTATCAGTTCGAAGTAACTGGGTGCCCGAATACAATATGGGACTCGGATTCAGTTTCGGTGGTGAGTAAGTCGTAGTCAGAACTTCTCTTTGTCTTCAACCAGGGACTTAAGCCTGTTGAGTTCCCGATATTTACTGCGTCGGCTTTGTTTCTAATACAGAAAAACGAAGCCAACCACGATAATCCAGGCGGCTGAGTAACCGAAGAACAGGAAGTGGAGATTAGTAATATCGACGGGTGACATGTGATGTTAGATCGCGTGAAGCTCGCGGCGCAGTGAATCGATTTCGCGGCTGCTCGATTCCTGCTGCAGACGAACGAGAATCATGGCCGAGCCAAGCAGCAGAAACACGACAATTCCGGTCAGGAAGGGCGGCCAGTAAACGGGCGCGAGCCCTCCGGTTTCGAGCACCGGTCCCGGGTGCTGGGTACGCACGTTGTGCAGCCGGATCGCCATCGTCACGAGTGGAATGTCGGCGGTCGCGAAGATCGCGAGGATCGCGGACATCGTGGCCGCTGGGTGGCCTCGGTGATCGCGGGGCGCATCAGCAGGTATCCGAGGTAGAGAGCAGGAAGCACATGAACTGAGTGGTCAGGGCGATCCCAGGCCCACACCAGATTCCCCAGTTGACTTGGCCCCAGATGATTCCCGTGGCCAGGTTGACCAGCGTGAAGACGGTCGCCACTTCAACCGCCGAAACGGCCGGCGAATCGTACTTGAAGTTCTTCGTGATCAGAAACGCGACGCTGGCAACCACTGCAACCGGGTAGAACGCAGCGGTGATCGCCGCCGGCACGTGGATGAAAAGGATCCGATAATATGGCGCCCTGCAGCGCGTCGATCGGGATCACCAGGATATTCGGTGGATGTTAAGGATCAGGAGGATCGTGCCGAGAATGCCGAGAGTGTAGGCGGTTTTTTCACGCATCGATTCGACCTTACTTTATCACCAGAATAAACTCTATCAGGTAGAGCGCCAGCGACGTGTACATTACATCGAATACGAATATGAGGCGCATGGAGTCCGAATTGCTGCCCCTGGATTCGCCGCCAAGGATCGCCGTGGTCATCTGAATCGCGCCAATCAGCATGGGGGTCAGGATCGGATAGAGCAACACCGGAAGCATCAGTTCGCGCAGCCGCACATTGACAGTCACCGCGCTAAAAGCCGTTCCGACAATCGCGATTCCCCACGTAGCGGCCGCCATGATGACAAACAGTCGCCCGAACGATCCCACCCACTGAATATTGAAGAACAAACCGAATACTGGCAGCGAGATCAGTTCGACTAGCAGCAACAGCAGAAAACCCGAAACAGCCTTGCCAAGAAAAACAGCCCAGGCCGGCGCGGGCGAGGCAATCAGTATGTCGAGACAATCATTCGGAATCTCACGGACGAAGCTGCGGTTAACTATGAGCGCGCCTGCGAAGCTATACACAAGCCACAGCAACCCGCCTGAGATGTCGTAGAATTCTTCCCGGCCCAGATCGAACGCGAAGCTGAAAAGAACCAGCACCACGAGCGCGAATGAGGCGCTCGCGTTGATCGACTCTTTAGTCCGAAATTCCGTCCGCAGATCTTTCTGCGCGATGAACCACGCGGCGAGCAGCCCCTGCTTCACGCCTGGTGCCTTTCGTAAGTGCGATAAAGCCAGCCAGGGTCCGCCAGCATCTCCGCCGTTCGCGGGCCGGAGTGGACAATCTTGCCCCGTTCGAGTAGCGCCACTTGTGTCGCCAGTTCCATCGCCTCGCGGATCTGGTGCGTCGACATGATGATGGTCGCGCCCTTCGCCAGCGCATCGCGCAGCAGGTCATGCAGCACGGCGACCGCGCGGTCGTCGAGCGAAGTAAAGGGCTCATCGAGCAGCAGGATCTCGGGGTTGTGTAGGAACGCCCGCGCAACCGCAAGGCGCTGGCGCATGCCTCGCGAAAACTCGCGTGCGAAACCGTCGCGCACTTTCATCAGTCCGACGCGTTCCAGGGCGGTCAGGGCGGCCACCTTAGTATCCGTCACATTCATCAACTGACCGAACAGCGTGAGGTTCTCAAAAGCCGTGAGGTCGTCATATACGCCGATGCCGTGGCCCAGATAACCGATACGTGCGCGTGCTCGCTCGTCACGCGCCATCTCACCGAAGACCGTCACTTCACCCTTTGAGGGCTTCGAAAGATTCGCCAGGATCCGCAGCAGAGTCGTTTTCCCCGCGCCGTTGCGGCCCAGCAACGCTACACATGCGCCAGCCGGAGCGTGCAGGGTCGCCCCCCGTAATGCGGGATAGTCGCCGAAGTATTTCCAGACGCGATCGGCCGCGACCGCGTTCATGCCTGGAGGCTTTCGTGGCGGTCTCCGGTTCCGAACCGGGAACGCGTTGCGGTCGAGGGTTTGCGTCAATCGCCCTTGCGGTAGAGCAGGACAAAGCCGAGGGCAAGCATGCCAAGCACGGTCAGCAGAACCCATTCACCGCTGAGACCCTGAATCCTTGAAGTCCGAGTTCGCCTGCAGCAGACCGTAGCTTGGGAAGGTCTCGCTCAGATCGCCGCCGCCGTCGCCGCCGACGCTCTGAATGGAGCGTTGAAGAGGCGGTGCTGACAACCTCGACTCGAATCGGAACCTTTGACGCGGCGTCCAGATCGCGCCGGTGCGAGTCAGCGTCACTGCAACCTTTTATCTCACTCCGGAGGCGCGACGACTTCGAGCGGCGCGCGCGTCAGGAGCTTCAATGCTGGGCTCCGGAAGGGGATTGAACGAACAAACGAAGGCGCGATTCACCCGGCCTCGATCGGAATCAAGTCGTATCGGTTGGACTCTCCCAGCGCGTCGGGAGCGCGGCGGATTGGAGGCTGCCGGGTCATGTTTGATTCCACCTTGCCCTGCTGCTTCCGAAGGCTTCACCAGGGCGTGCCGCTTGGTCGAAACTTCGATGGTCTTGCCGTCGTCCTCGCGAGCAGAGCCTTCGCTCACCTGATGGTCGGGCGAATGGTTCGAGGACGAAGAAGTCCATCCACCCTGCCGCGACTGGACGACTGAACAACCGGCACCGTGACGCCGGTCATCAGCTGGCCGGGAGCGACGGTGAGTTGTATCGAACCCCCGCACACGGCCTGAATTCAGTGAACTTTGCCGTCGTCTGGGCTGCATGTCTGAGTGAATGAATTCGTGTGTGTTGGGTTTGACGCTGCCGATCTGCGTCCTCGTTCGTGGTCTGAGTAGTCAGGTGAGCTCGGCTGCCTCTCTGGTTCCATGTCACCGTTCCGTTCATTGTGGTTCTCTGCGCGAGGAGTGAATATAGCAAGAGCCCATGTGGCCGCTGTTGTGCCAGTCATGCCTGGACGCTCGAAGGAACGGGTTCGCCGGCGGCGTGAGCCGTTCTTCCAAGCTGTCTATCGGCTGGTGCAACGCCAGCATGCGCAGGCGCTTCGCATAGGCCTCGCTTGCAGGGCTGGTGACGTTGGTCGGGGAACAGGTTCTTCTGATCCCGTCGAGGCGGTTCAGGCGGAAGCGGAGGTTCCAGACGCGCCGCGAACGTGCGCTCGATTTCGTCGCGTTTGTACTCAGCATCGTTGGATTTCTGCTTCCGCCATGACAGGCGGAATCGGCGATGATGCGGCGAGGGTGAAGAACTCGTTGAGCAGATCGTCAGCAAATGAAAGGTTCTGCGCCGGGCTGAACCGCCAGCCGCCAGCGGAAGCCCGGCGACCTCGGCAAAATCGCCCCCGACTGAAACCCCGCGCCAAGCTGGGTCTGCGCAGGCCTGGGTAGGCCTGATACCAAAATCGCGCATGGCTGAAGCCGTTATGCGCCGCGATAACCGCAGCTTCACGCAGGTTTCATCCGTTGCTGCACTTGCCGCAAAACTCGAAAGGTTTGTCGAAACTGGTAAACCGGACGTAGGGCATGTTGGTCTTCTGTGGCCACCACTACCGGCTGCGGCTACGCCCTGATGAGGCCAGTTTGGCTTCTTCATCCTGTTGGTCGCCATCACCTGGGCGATGTTGTTCTTTTCCTGATTGGTCGCCTTAAGTTGGAAAGCTGTCGAGGCGGTACTCGAACTGCAGGTCCCCAGCGTTTTCAGCAGATTGCCGCTTGCTCTTCCAGGTTTGCAATGATCGGGTCGGGTTTCGGGACGGTTCTTTACCGTTGAAGGATAAAGCCATTCATGCCCGCGCCGAGCAGCGCACCAAAGATCAGACCTGTCGCACTGTTGTTAATCCCGTTTTGGTTAGTCGAGTTTCGAGGTGTCTTTTTCCTATCGCGTCGCCGTAGCGGTCAGCGTGGATCGTTGTCAAAGACGAACGGTACTCTGGCTGACGGCGGGCTTCACGTTGTGATGGCCGCCGCGAATCTCATGTGCCGGAGGTCGCGACCATCAGGAACGCCCTGATTGAGGTCACAGAGGGGATCACCGAAGAACGAGTTGAATCTGAATCGGTAATCGTTATATCCGCCAGATTAAGCGCTACGCACTGTTAAGTTGCCGATCCCCGGTGTTCTGCATTTTGTAATCCCCAGCGCGGGCGGCTTAAAACGGCACTGGCTGGCTGATATTATGCAGTTGATGTTTCGTCACACGATGCACTGGCAATTGATGTGCTGACGCCTTCACCTGATTGCTTCCGCGCTTCGGTCTGCGCCAACCATCGCGGCAGCGTTATATGTACCCGGAAGGACAAATACGAAGATTAGGGCTTTAACCGGGCACCTGGCGACACCTACTACTTCGTGTGCAGACCAGCGCGCCACTTTACTGGATGAACAGCATACCAACAGCGTGGCGCAGGAACATCACCCAGATCCAGGGCGGCACCAGCGGGTAAGACATAGGCCTAAAGCGCCGCCTTAACGACGGCGGGCAGCGTAATCCATACAGCGTCTTCGTCAGGCGCGGCGCAGGGTCAACTCCAGCGGTCCCTGCTGCCGACCGCATAATGCGGTTAAGTTCAGAGTGCCGCTACTTCAATACGTTGAATATTTGGCGTCCCACGCCAGCGGCGTCGCCTGGTTGAAGTTGATCAACTCAGCGGAGCCAACTTCATCATCATCTCGCTTTGTTCACTTTGCCTTACGGCTGTTTGATTGAAGGCAGGGTGCTCACCCGATGAACATCAGACTCGATGCCCATGTGAACCAGGATATCTCTGAGCGCCTGCGTTGTGGTGTCAGGTTGATCATCGCGGGATGAACCGGTTTGTCTTTTCGCCCACGGCTGGAAACCCGAAAATTTCATCGACCAGAGTCCGGCCAGAAGCAGAGGCAGAGAAATTATTGATAGGGCGTCAGCGCCGCTGAATTAGCGCGGGAACCACCACCAGCATTCTGATATCCTGGTTATCAACCGGTAAAGGCTTTATCGAGGCGCGGGGCGTGTGCAGTGGCGACGCCAGTCAGGAAGAGAAGGAACAGGCCATCGGCACCATCAGGCGGTTGAACCAGACGGCGCTCAGGCCTTATCCTTTTTAACCGGTTTCCCCCGGAGAGAAACCGGTACATCGCGCCCCAAAGGACCAGCCAAGCAGCTGGCGAGGAGGATCAGGTGTTGAAGAGGAAGCTCATCTGCACCGATGCTTTCAGTTCGGACTTCACTTTCAGCAAATTTAGGTGGCTCGAGGATTAGCGCACCGTTGGCGATACCCAGCGCGAGAAAGCCTGCACCAGTATTTCCCACGGCGATTCGGTGAACGCACTCAGAATGGATGATGCTGGAGCGGGTGAGGACGTTGCAGCGCAAGAGGAAGAAGGTCGCTCGCGATGAGGACGATGTTCCAGACCTTCATCATGCCCTTCCTCTCCTGATCATCATGAGTGCAGGAACGCTGTGGCGGCGAGCCAGGGAGCAGGGATGCGTTTTTACTGGGTCCCGCATTGAACAGCGAGCGTGACCACACGCCGATGGAGCCGCAATGTGCTGGAGAGCGTGTGATGATGGTCCAGCGGCGGGGTGGTGTGAATCCAGCTATCGCCTGGCGCTTTCGAGACCAGCGAGGCCATGGCGAAGGCGAATGGGACGGAGAATCCTGACGTAGCCGAGATAGAGCATCGGCGGGTGGATTACCATCGCCCAATACTGGAGGAGGGGGTTGAGGCCCATGCCGTCGGGGACGGTGGTGATTACCTTGTCGAGCGAGAGAACCTGGAACGGGCTGACTACGAATGCGTTGAGGGTGAGGAAAAAATCTGGACCGTTGAGAGGATCGCTAACACCCACGGCATTAGCACCCGATGGCGGCCCCGGTTGGTGAGGACGACTACGGCTCCATAGGTTGAGAGGATCCAGCTCCAGAAGAGGAGCGAGCCTTCCTGTCCACCCCACCATGCGGCGAATTTGTAGAACGCCGGCATTGCGTGGTTGGTGTGGGAGGCGACGTAGGCCATCCGCATGTCGCCGGTCATCAGGGAGTAGATGAGGATCTCGGGGCTGTCGAGACCAGGAACCAGACCGCGAGGACGGCTCGCTCTCCGCTCGTTACGAGGAAGGGCTTGTTTTTTAGTCTTCCGGTGACGCTCGCTACTATCGCGTACAGCGAGATGCAGAAGGCCAGTAAGAGGGCCAGGGCGCCTACGTTTTCCATAGAACTCGGTTCCTCGGGCGGGTCAGGGAACCCACCGGCGACAAGATCGGCGGCGCTACCGGCTGACGTAAAGCTCCGCGCCGGGCGGAAGCCCGGCGGCAGGGCCGAAGCCCTGCCCCACATGCACACAAGTTCGGCATTAGAGGCTGGACCGCATGGGGGAGCTTACTGGCGCGGCTGGCTCCGGGCTGCAACTGGTCGGGCGCCATGCCGGGCTTGGGGGCGTATTTCGAGGCGCACTTCGCCTGGATTTCGGAGGCATGGAAGACGCCGTCGGGGCCGAGGCGGCCATCGGCCAGCGCCTGCGCTCCGTCGCGGAACGTGTCCGGCAGCGGGTCCCGGCCTTCGTAGGCAACTCGAAGCACCTGTTTATCCTGTACGAGATTGAATTTCACCATGCCCGCTTCGTGGACTATGGAACTGCCCGGCCACGTCGCCGCCGACGCGCACGTGACGGGTCTGCGCCTCACCGCCCATCTGACGGAGTTCGGCGATCGTCTTGTAAGAGGTTTGAGTTGGCCGTCCCGCCCATCCAAGCGAAGACCAGCGGAAACTTGCCGACGATGAGCGCCATCAGGACGGCGAATTTCCCGTATTTTTGCATACCACCTCTTTGAATCTCTCGAATCTTTAGTATATGCCTGGCTGCCCTGTATGACGGATCGCGAGAGGCCGTGGTGCTTCCCTTTATTTACAGACGAAATTCGATGCCTCTTCGATACTCCCCTTGCCAATATATCTGGCGTATTGCGGGTAGGGGCAGAGCGGGCGGGTCCGGTTCGGCCACGGGGTCATCGGCTCGTCGTGGCGACGATGTGGTTGGGCGGCGTTTTCTTCTCAACCCAGTTGACCAGCGCATTGAAGGCGTCGAAGTGGTCGGTTGCGGGGCCACCCCGCAGTGATTCATGCCGGGGACGGCGCGAAACAACGTCCCCATTCGGCCGCTTTTCCCTTGTTTAACTTGTTGACTTCGTTGAACCAATACATGGTGTCGTTGACGGAGAAGATCGGGTCGCTGACGCCGTGCGTGATGATCAGCTTGCCGCTGGTTTTCTTGAACGCGGAGAGATCGGTGGAACTGGCCATCATGAAGTCCCAGGCGGACTTGGCGAAGGTGCCCGATTCGGCGAAGATCTTCGGGACGTCAGTGTCGAAGTTGTAGTCCGAGGAGATAGGCCACGGGCGCGGCGCCACGGACGCCACTGGCACGGGAGGTGTCGTGAAGATAGCCGAGATCGCGCCGCTTCCGAGGGTCGCGTTGATGCTGGAATTCGCCGAAGCGTTGTACATTCCGATCTTCCAGACACGCCAGCCGGGGTTTCGGGATCCCGGCGTCCCAGGGCCGGTCGGCGTAGATCGGCTCGCCTTTGGAGTTGGTTGGGCCTGCGTATACCTTTTCAATCGCGGTGATCTGCCGGGCGTGGGACAGCTTGCGCTCCTTCGCGCCTTTGCAGGTGAGCCCTTCGAGTTTCGGTCTTCACGACGGTGTTCGTGCAGGCGCGGAAGTTGGCGACCATGCCGTCCTCGATGCCGTCGAGCTTGTCGCAGGCAGCGAGTACGCGCCCGCAGACGAGAGCGAGGTCCTCATCGGTGTAGGTCTTGTTCATGAAAGGCTCACCATTGGGATCGTTGAGGCCCGCGGCCTTGGCGACGTCGGCGAAGGCTTGCGTGTCCCAGGCTTCGGCGATGGCAGCTTTCGGGAGTTTGAAGCCCGGCGAGCAGGCGAGGATGCCGTGAAATAGGGAAACGCTGCGACATCATCATGGCTTCGCGCCCGCCTTCGGAGCAGCCGACGTAATAGGAGCGGTCGGGCGGTTTACCGTAATAGGTCTTGATCAATGCTTTGGCGGCCTGGGTCACCTGATCGTAAGAGTTGTAGCCGAAGTCGAGGCGGGCCTGTTCGTCGAAACCGAAAGGCTGCGTGCCATTCATCTTCGGATCGTTGTTGACGGCGTTGTCATGGCCGGAATCCTGGCTGACAACGGCGTATCCGAGAACGAGGGCGTTGGTGGGCTGCTGGCCCTGGAGGTTGCCCAGGGCGGCTCCGACATTTCCGTTGGATCCGCCGCCGCCTTCAAAGAAGAACTTGCCGTTCCATGCGGTCGGCAGGCGCATATGGAAGTTGATGGCGTAGTGCTGGCCGTTGGCGCCGGTGCGTTCGTTTATTCGGCCGAGGACTTCGCAGTGAGCAGGGAGTAGGATGATGTCTGGCCACGCCCAAAGCGGCCTGCGACCGGGGCTGAGGCAGGTTTCAGAGTGGCGCCGGAGATGATTGTGGTGGCGTTGGGGAGCTGCGAATGGTCGAGCCTGGTCAGGGCGTCGCAGTTGTTTTGGGCATGCCCTGGCAGCGCGCAGACGAGGAGACCCGCGAGGATCAGGATGTTGATTCTGGTGGACATAGTGTTACTGGGTGGACACGGTATCACATCTGGCGATTGAAAGTCAGGCTGCGTTGGCGAGGAGGTTTTTGGGTTTGTACCGCGTGAAATCGGTCTGATACGCGCGGTTCAAACGGCGGTCTTTTGTCGATGGCGGGGCGATTTCAGCGTTCGAAAAACAAACCCATTTCTCTTAATTTCGGTGATGGTTTTTCCAGCATCCATTGAGCTGGAGGAGTTTCTTCGCTTCCTTCATTTCAGCTTCGCGATTCTGCCAGCCGGGCGGCCTGGAGAGCTTGTAGTATGGCGAGGTTCTTCTGATGTTGCGGTTGATGCGCTGCTCGTAGAGAGTGAGGGAGTCGGAGCTGTTTTGATTCCTCTTTGAAGACTTTTGCGGCTGTCAGGGCAGCGTGGATTTCGGGATGTTCGGTTTCGACATCGTCTGAGTGTGCAGAGTGGCCGCGGGCGGAGAGATTGTCTTCGACGGCGCTGATCCGCCGACCAACGGCTTCCTTGCCAGCACATCGCGGGGATAAGGCCTGACGGTTCGATCCGCATTCGCTGAGCCAGCTGTCAGTGGCGACGCGCTGAGAGAGTTGTGTTTCCATAGCCCCTTCGGGCGCGAGGCTCTCGACGATGGAGGCGGGGGAGAAGGCGTCGAGGGACCACGTGATTGGCGTCGGTCATGGCGGTCACCTTGCGGTTAGGTCGTCACGGCGGGCGTTCAGGGCGGCCGCCTTTGCCTCCCTCGGTGCGGGGCCCGGTGGAACGCTGTGCGATCCGGCGATTGGCTGCAAGTTGTTTTTGGAAATCATTTAGTCTTTCGTTCCTTTCACTGACAGTGAAGCACAGGGAATTCGAGTTCGAGTGTCAAGTTGTTGATTTTACGGAGCGAGTGGCTTGTGACCGCCCCGTGGCAACCCTCCTTTTTCCCGTGTATGACGAGAAAATATTTAGACCCACCGAGGCCGCCAGTCGTTAAAGGACGCGTTGGGAGGATTTCATGAGAAGGTTTGAACAAGGCGCTCTTCGAGCGGCATTGATTATAAGCGCAGCTATTTTTGTTTCGCAGTCCGGGTTTGCTCAGGCCCCGAGCGGGCCTTCCCTGGACCAGCAGGCTGACTTGTTGCGCAAAGACGTCCGTTCGCAAAAAAAGCAGATCATCGCCGCAAACCTGAAGCTGACCGATAAGGAAGCGGAGAAATTCTGGCCGATTTACGATCGCTATACGGCGGAACTGACGAAGATCAACGACACAAAATACGCTTTGATCAAGCAATACGCGGAGCAATACGGCTCGATGAAGGACGAGGATCTGGAGAAAACGGCCAAGCAGTGGCTTGGGCTGGACGAGTCCGCGGCGCAACTTCGCATGAAGTATCTGCCGACCGTTCGCGGCGTGCTTTCGGCGAAGAATACCGCGCTCTTTTTTCAACTGGATCGGCGTATGGCCGGTATCATTGATTTACAGGTAGCGGCGGCGATTCCTTTGGTGGAACCATAGGCCGAATAGGGCTGTCCGCCGGTTCAGCGGCGGCAGTATCAGCAGGTACTGTGGCGTTCCCGCAAGCCATATGAACATTTCCTCTCACGCTGCGCAGATATGGAGGAACTATTTGCCGAATTGGCCGGGGCTCTGCTGGAGATTGTCGGCGAGCTCCTGATTCAAAGCGATAATCGGAAGCCTCTGATTTCCGAAAGGCCAGAGGTAGACTCCCTGCTGTCTGCCGGACCGTTGTAATGCGTTATGTAAGGTTTCGTTCGGCAATGCCGCCGATACTGGCATTTGCCGCCTTCTTCGCTTAGTTCTTCATACTTTCTCGCGTCGGTCGCGAGGCGGGACCAGGGGGTCCCGCGCAGACGGGGGCGTCTGCCCCACATGCTTGCTCTCTTTTTCCGGGGCAAATTTTCGGGTGAGACGGGAAGTTATGGCAGCTTCGCCGTGCCATCCAGCGCATAGACCAGCAACCGCGGGTTGATCGGAGGCGGCGCGTTCGGATTCGGCGGCGGAGTCGCGCCGCCGATGCCCGGCCCTGGCTTGCCTTGTCCTACCTGCAGGGCAACATACTGCTTGCCATCGACCATGAACGTAATCGGCGGAGCCATGCCTCCGGGAACGCCCGTCTTGAGTTGAGCAGTCGCTCGCCCTTATCGGCCGAATAGGCGTACAGGGTACCGCCAGTGGCCTGGAGCACGATGCCACCGCCGGTTGCAACGGTGCCACCGCCGATGGCCGAGCCGCCGGAAACGCGCCAGCGCTCCGTGCGTGACCGGGTCGTACGCAACTAGGAAGCCGCCATTGCTGTCGGGACCAATGGATTTGAGTGGCGGCCGAAGCTAGCCACAGGAGCCGCTGGAGCCGCTGGCGTACCGGCGGCAGCGGCGGCAGCGGCAGCCCGGGCAGCCGCCACTTCTGGAGAGACACTTTCGCGGCCAGGTCCCGCTGGCGCCTCAGAAGCAGGAGGAGCAGCCGCAGCGGCAGCCGTTCCCTCTCTGCCACCACCCGTACCCCCGCCCGCGCCCCCTCGTCCGGCCCCCGGACCGCGCCCAAACACAATGCCCATGTTCTGCTTTTTCGCATCGTATTCAAAGTCGGGCTGGACCGCGTAGGTAAAAGAGCCGCCCGACTGGCCACTGACGTACAACAAACCCAGCGTCGGATTGAAGCTCATGGGCGACCAGTTGTGAGCGCCTCCCGGCCCGGGCGTAATGCCCACGGATTCGGTTGTGGAATATTTGGCTTCCGGATTGATGATCGGGCGGCCCGTCGATTCGTCGAGGCCCAGCGCCCAGTTGACTTTGGCGAACGGCTTAGCCGAGATAAACTTTCCGTTGGTGCGGTCGATGGTGTACAGGAAGCCGTTCTTGTTGGCCTGCATCAGCACCTTTCGCTTTACGCCTTTTATCGTCACATCCGCCAGCAGCAAATGCTGCACGCTGTCGAAGTCCCATTCGTCGCCCGGGACATTCTGGTAATGCCACCTGTAAAGTCCCGTGTTGACATCCACGGCCACGATGGAGGCGGCATACAGGAGATCGAAACCTTTGGACTGGCGCGCATCTTCGGGCCATGGTCCCGCGTTGCCGGTGCCGAAGTATACGAGCTCGAGGTCAGGATCGTAGGAGATGGCGTCCCAAACACTGCCGCCGCCACCGCCGATGATATTTTTGGGCCACGTCTTCGCCGCTTTAATCAGGCCAGGGTCTTTGTCGCCCGGACCCGGCACAGTGTAAAACTTCCAGGCCTGCGCGCCCGTCTTTGCGTCAAAGGCGGCAATGAAGCCGCGGACTGGATACTCGCCGCCCGACACGCCGATGATCGCCTTCCCTTTGGCGATGCGCGGGGCCATCGTGATGGTGTAGTTGTCCTGCGGGTACGACACGCGGGCTTCCCAGACGGGCTTCCCGGTCTGCTCGTCCAGGGCGATGAGGCGGCCGTCGATCGCGGGCGCGATGACCTTGCCATCGTAAAGGGCAAGACCGCGCTGCACGACGCCGCAGCAGATTTTGGAACGTACCGCCGCCTCGTTCACTTCCGGATCCCAGCGCCATTTTTCCTTATGTGTGCGCGCATCGATGGCGAATACGACGCTCCATTGGGTGGTGGAGAAGATCACTCCATCGTGCACTAGCGGGGTTGCCTCCTGGCCGCCGCCACCGGGGCCCACTTCCACCGACCAGGCCAGACCGAGGCGCGAAACGTTGGATTTGTTGATCTGGTTGAGCGGCGTGTACCTGGTTTCCTGCGGCGTGAAGCCGTAGCTGAGCCATTCCTCACCTGTTCCTTTTGCGGCGTTGCGCAGCGTGGCGTCATCGATCTTGCCCGGCTTTTGCGCCTGTGCGAAAGCGGAAGCTGCGACGAACGCGAGCGTTGAGATCAGTAACCAGGGACCGCGAAAGGACATGAATGAACTCCGGAGCGCATACGAGCGCCATGCGTGAAAATTATGAAAACTACGCTATCACTGGAGGGGCGGTTGTGGCAAACAGCTGATCCGCGAGGGGGAATGGGAGTTGGCGGCTGCGCGCTTGTTGAGATTTTCTTTAGGATGGCCCGAAAGCCGGCGACTTCGCGGACCCTGGGGCGGGCTCTTGACATGGCCGCCGCGGTGCCCTTCCGCTACCTCGACGTTCGAACGCCATCAGCTATGGAACAGCGACTACGCAGGCGATGCGATGCTTTATTCGCTGCCGCACTTCATCCTGATTGCCCTGGCCAATCTATCCGCTTGT
This sequence comes from Terriglobia bacterium, assembly GCA_963831795.1. Classification (GTDB taxonomy): domain Bacteria; phylum Acidobacteriota; class Terriglobia; order Bryobacterales; family Bryobacteraceae; genus BOG-234. The sequence goes on from CAWHSB010000021.1 coordinate 13,386, forward strand.
GCAAGCAAATCGAGCAGTTGCGCGCGGATGTGAAGGAGTTCCTGATATTCAGGCAGTTCCTCGGGCACTGCATCTGGCTAAGATGCCGGCCAACGTGAGCATCGATCAATGTTTCGCGGTGAGAGATTTCAGCATTATTGAGCGAAAGGGACTGCAGATGGGCTCGCCAGGTTTTGTTGCCTTTCCTGGAATTGCATGGTGTGCAGCAAGGTAACAGATTACCCAACCGGTGTCCAAGCCACTGAAAGTCCGCTTGCTGACGGTCGCATTTACGTGATCCCACGTTTCTGCGGACGATCCGCAGTAGGCGCACAGTAGGTCAGAATCAGGATCCTGACCAGGTTGAACAATCGCATCACGCACCGTTTGGTCGTGGTAGGCGTCGCACGGTCCGATTGCCGCCGCGAATGCGTGATTTATCGTCGTCGTGCGCCTCGCAATAATCGAGTAGGGCTTCAGGTGTTGTCGAATCGCTGTATATCGCATGAGGGTCAGCGTTTGCGATTCTACGACAAGCGGATCCGCGTCTGCGTCTATACATCGGACTGTGGACTATACTGTGGAGTGAAATCGACTGATGGAAACCATTCAAGTCGTCATCGATAAGAAGTTATTGCAAGCTACGGACCGCGTGGCCCGCCAGACAAAACGCAATCGCTCTGCCCTGGTTCGGGATGCTCTCAGGGAACATCTCCGACGACTGAGCATTCGATCTCTGGAGGAGCGGGATCGGGCCGGCTACTCATCCCGGCCCGCGGCGGGCGATGAAGCCATTCTCTGGGAAGCTGAGGCCGCGTGGCCACAAGAATAGCGCGAGGAGACATTCGGCTTTACCAGTTTGCTCCGCCCGACAAGAGGAGACCGGTGCTTGTGTTGACGCGTGACAGTGCGATTTCCTATCTGTCGACTGTCACAGTGGCGCCGGTCACATCCACGGTTCGCGGAGTACCTTCCGAGGTGGCGCTGGATGAGAACGATGGCATGAAAGCACCCTGCGCTGTGAATCTGCATAATGCTGTCACTGTCCCTCAAAGTCGATTAGGGAAACGTGTGGCCCGTTTAAGCGATGACCGCCTGAGCAAAGTCTGCGCCGCGTTACGATTTTCTCTGGGCTGCGACCCGCTTTAGTGGTTGGACTCAAAAGATATGCGCTTCTCGGCGCCGCCGAGGATCTATGATGATTTGAGAATTGAGGGAGGTTGTCGTGCGTATTGCCGCGATTTTAATTCCTGCCGCCATGCTTCTGGCGCAGACTCCGTCCGCGGAAGTTCCCGCGCCATTCCAGTCCGTAGGGACAATGAGCGAGCTTATGCTCGATGTCATCTATCCCACCTCCGACCAGATCTTCTATGTCAGCCGGGATGAACAGAAGACCGAGAAAGACTGGATCGCGCTGCGCCGGAATGCGCTGATTCTGGCCGAATCCGCCAACCTGCTGATGGCGGATAATCGTGCGCGCGATAAGGACAAGTGGATGAAGGACGCCAGGCTGCTTTTGGACGTCGGGAATAAGGCATATAAGGCGGCGAAGGCGAAAGACCTTCCCGCGCTTGAAGCGCTTAATGCCGAGTTATATGAGTCGTGTCAGGCCTGCCATGTCGATTACCGGCCTGGTTATCGGCGCCGGCCGTAGGACAACGTCGCGGTAGGGATGGCCGTTGCCAGCCACCCCCGCACAGACCCGTGCTTGCGGAGCAGGCGGGCGGGCACGGTCAACCGCTGATCCGATCGAACCTTGCGGCTTCGCTTACGTAATAGGACAGATGAAGCCGTCTGCGTGAGCGGTGCTGGTTTCGATTCTCGGCGCCGCATCGAATCCGGCTCAGACGGCGGCTCCGCGCATGACGCCCACCTCTTTCGATGTTGTCTCGATTAAACCGAACCAGACGGGCGGCGAAGCTCGACGCGCAGGGCCGTCTCCGGGCGGCATGTTTACCGCTATCAACGTCAGCTTGCGGCTGCTGATTTCGCGGGCGTTCGGCGTGGCGGAATTCCAGGTCGTACGCGGGCCCGGCTGGGTCGATTCGGAGAAATACGACATTCCGGCCAAAGCGGATACGCCGCTGGAGATGACCCGGGAGGAGATGAGACCTTGTCTGCAGGCTCTGCTGGCGGGGCGGTTCCAACTGAAATTTCATCGCGAGACGAAGGAGGGTTCCGTCTATTCGCTCGTGGTGGGGAGGAACGGTTCGAAACTGCGGGAGCATTCCGGGGCAGGCACGTCGTCAATTGGCGTTTCGTCCGGGAACGGAAAAGCGGACATCACCGGGACGAAGGTTTCGATGGCGAGGCTTGCCGAGTATCTGAGCGGGCAGGAAGGGCGCCCGGTCGTCGATAACACGCGACTGGGAGGAGAATACGATTTCAGGGTGGAATGGGCTACGGAGGAGACAATCGGGTCATCGGAGCCGTCGTTATTTACCGCGCTGCAGGAACTACTCGGGCTGAAAGTGGATGCCATAAGGGGGCCTGTCGAAATGATCGTTATCGACAGCGCGGAGAGGGCCTCGGCAAATTGACTCGGGAGCCAATATGAACCCGCGAACTCTACTGCGCCTTGAAGGCGCAATCGCTCTCGTTGTCAGCCTGTTCTTCTATCACTCGACCCATGCAAGCTGGCTGCGATTCGCGTTGCTGTTTCTTCTGCCGGATATTTCGATGCTGGGCTATACAGTTAACGCTCGCATTGGCGCGATCTCTTATAATGCGGTACATTCCTATGCCGCACCTTTGATATTGGCGGCCGGCGCGCTGGGGACAAATCACATCGCTGTGCTGGCCCTGTCATTGATCTGGACCGCCCACATCGCGTTTGATCGATTGCTGGGATTCGGATTGAAGTATCCGACCCGGTTCAAAGATACCCATCTGAATCCTGATCGTCACGCGCTGAGAATAGCCGGTTGATGCGACGCGGCTTCTCTGCCGAGCATCTCAATTCGCGTGAGAGTATGACAACCCGACAAATCAACATACAGCGCGTAAGCGTGATCTCTTCGAAAACATTCGAGAGCGTAGTGGGGGCCATTGAAGCGGCGATCGGCCGGCCGGACATGCGCGAGTTTTCCCGGCAGATGGTCACTGCGGCAACGTTCGCGGGGATTGTGGACGCGGTTCAGTGCGCGGTCGGCCGCGCCGGTTTAATGGAGTTCGCGCGTTTTGACCTTGGGGCCGTTCTGCGTAAGGAATCGGGAGAGGCTGTTCCGAAGATTCTGCGTCTTGTGATTGGCAATCCGCTCGTCATGAAGGACATGGTGAAGCATGTACCGGATGCCGGTTCGTATGCGCCGGTCACGATCCTGATCGATGAACGAGCGGATGGCGTGCACCTCTCTTACGACCGCATGGCAGCCTTCCTCGCGCCTTATGACAGCCCGGAGGCGCTTCAGGTCGCGCGGGATCTCGACGCCAAAGTGGAGAAGCTGCTCGTCGAGGCGGCGGCGTAAGACGGCTTCGAAATTTTGCTTGACTTTGATTACTATCACAATGTAAAACTAAGGCATGATCTCTGCCAAATCGCTCTGCCGCGCGCTCCTTGCCACTATGCTTGCGGTTGTTTCTGTGAATGCCGCCGATTCTCGCAAGACAGCCCCTTCGTTCAGCCTCATCAACTCCGAAGGGGCGCCCGTCAGCCTTTCGCAGTACAAAGGCAAAGTGGTGCTGCTCGATTTCTGGGCTACCTGGTGTACCGGATGCAAGGTCGAGATTCCCTGGTACATGCAGTTCGGCGATAAATACAAGCGCGACGGGCTGGTTGTTCTCGGCGTTGCGATGGATGACACCTGGCAGCCGGTGAAACCGTTTGTCAAAGAGAAGAAGATGAACTATCCCGTCGTCCTGGGCAACAAGGAAATTGCGAAGCGGTACGGCCTGACCAGCATGCCGAAGACTCTGCTGATCGACCGCGACGGCCGGATTGCCTGGTCGTTCACCGGCATCGTGAATCGGGATCGGTTCGAGAGCGAGCTCAAATCGCTGCTTGCCGCGAGATAAGGGCGGCGAATGCTGGGCGAATTCGAATATCTGTTGCTCGCCGCGGCGGCGAAACTGGGCGACGACGCTTATGGAGCCGCGATTCGTCAGGACATCGAGAACGTGACCGGACGCAGTTGCTCGATCGGGGCGCTCTATACGACTCTTGACCGGCTGGAAACCAAAGGCCTGATTGAAACGAGGATGGGCGAAGCCACTCCGCAGCGCGGGGGGCGTCCCAAGCGGATGGTTCGTTTGACGTCTGAGGGCGTCGAGGCGGCTGCTGAATTTTACAAGACCGTAATAGCTGCGAGTCGGGGCGCCGCATGGGCGGTCATATGAGCGGGGTTTTATGGTGGCTGGCCGAAAGGTTGTCCCGAGTGTTGGAGGCCGGCGAACGGGAGGCCGTAATCGGCGACATCGCGGAGTCGGGCGCGACCGGCACCCAGGCGTTGCGCGATGTGCTCGGTCTGATTGTGCGCAGGAACGGGCGGGTCTGGCTGGCTCTGGCGGCATTGACAGGGCAGGCGTGGGCGCTGCTGATTTTCGTGGGGATGCCTCTTCGGGCTTTCGACATCTGGTGGAAGTACGGCGTACGAAATGAAGACGGCCTGTCTGTGGGTCAGGATCTCATGATTCTGACCTGCCACTGCGCCGCTTTGATTTGCTACTCATGGACGAGCAGCTTCGCGCTGACTTTTTTCTCCCGGCACAAAATTCGTATTAACGCATTGCTCCTGTGTCTGGTCTGGTTGTTCGCTGTGTCTGCACTGACAACACCCGGCATGCCCCTCCACAGCACGGCCGTTTTGGTGACACTGGAGGCGTTGCTGGTCGTGATCCCGTCGCTAGGCGGTATGCGCCAGGCCTTCGGCATCCGTGCGATCGGCCCCTCCCAAATTGCTCTCCTGACTTCAGCAACAGCAATCACAGCGGCTCTGGCAATATGGACGTCCGCGTGGTCCGCGAGCGCGATCGAAGTATGGAGCGAGGGTCAAATTCGTGCCCACTTCTCCTGGGTGAGCCAGGTCTTGCTCCCGTTTGCGATTCTGAACTGGCCGGTTGCATACCTCGCCATGAATGCGAGAAACGAGACTACCAGATCCGTTTTAAGCCGTACTTGTCGAAAACAGGATCACGGGAAACGATAGGCAGGGATTCTTCTCGCGACTGCGCAACCAGCAACCTGTCGAACGGATCGCCGTGATGGCGTTCGAGCGAGGCACAGCGCATGATCTGCCGGAAACTGATTTCGAGCTGCTCGAATCCGTTCAGCGACATTTGGTCCGCGAGAAAGCGGTCGATAATTCCGGGCAGGCGAAGCTTGTTGAGGCTGACTTTAATCGCGATTTCCCAAAAGCTCGCATAGCTGACGAAGCAATCCTGCTCCGTCATGACTTTGCGAGCTTTCTTCGAGAGTTCGGGGCTGTCCTCGCACCACCAGAGGAATGCGTGGGTGTCGAGCAGAACCGGCAACTACATGTACTCCGCGAAATCGGCGAGAGGCTCGTCGAAATCGGGAGCCATCCAGATGCCTTTACCCGTGCCGGGAGCGCGTTTGGCCGGCTTGATCGCGACGATTTTCACGACCGGGCGATTCTCCTTCGTGACCACAATGGATCCTCCGAGCATCGCCTTCTGGACGATCTCCGAGAAATGAGACTTCGCATCGGCAAGTTTGTACTGCTCGCTCAACATAGTCATATTATATGACCACTATCCGAAAAAGCGCAACCCACATCAACACCCCACATCAAGCAACGGCGGCCGGCTGAATTCTGGGCCCGATTCCGAGCGCGGTCCGCAGTTCTTCGTCCAGCCTGAGCGCAACTTCCGGATGTTCCTTCAAATAGACACGCGCATTCTCGCGTCCCTGGCCGATTCTCTCGCCGCGATAGCTGAACCACGAGCCGGATTTCTCGACCATGTTCTTCGAGACGCCCATATCGATCAGATCCCCCTCGCGCGAGGTCCCTTCGCCGTAGAGAATGTCGAACTCCGCCTCGCGAAAGGGAGACGCGACCTTGTTTTTGACTACCTTCACGCGAGTGCGGTTCCCGACCACGCTTTCGCCATCCTTGATGGCCGAGATACGCCGGATATCGATCCGGATTGAGCAGTAAAACTTCAAGGCCCGGCCACCGGTCGTGGTCTCGGGACTTCCGAACATCACGCCGATCTTTTCGCGAATCTGATTGATGAAAACCAGGCAGGTATTGGTCCGGGCCACCACGCCCGTAAGTTTCCGCAAAGCCTGGGACATCAACCGCGCGTGCAGCCCGACGTGGCTGTCGCCCATTTCGCCTTCCAGTTCAGCCTTGGGAACCAGCGCGGCGACCGAGTCGACGATCGCAACGTCGATCGCGCCGCTCTGTACCAGCGCCGCGGTGATTTCGAGCGCCTGCTCACCGGTATCCGGTTGCGAAACCAGCAGATTGTCGATATCGACCCCGAGCTTGCGCGCGTAAACGGGATCGAGCGCGTGTTCCGCGTCGATGAAAGCGGCCACGCCGCCATTCCTCTGCGCCTGTGCGATCAATTGCAGCGCAAGGGTCGTCTTGCCGGACGATTCAGGCCCGTAAATTTCAACCACGCGCCCGCGCGGAAATCCGCCGACGCCGAGGGCCACGTCAACCGAGAGGCAACCCGAAGAAATCACCTGAACGGGGACGACGTTATTCGCCCCGAGGCGCAGCACGGCGCCCTTGCCGAACTGCTTGTCCATCGCCACAAGGGCAAGATCGATCGCTTTCCGCTTTTCCAGTTCCGTCATTACTTCCTCGCCTGAAGGAAGTGCCCGCGGGCGAGAAACTTCTCAACACGATTCGGCGGGATTTGGCTCTCGGCATTCTGACTCCTGACTCCTGACTTCCCCATCCCGCAGGAATATCGAGAGCAGAGCCCTAACCCCTCGCCTGCTTCAGTCTTCGTCCTGGCGCAGTTTCGCCAGGACTCCCAAATCTTCGAGGGTCGTCACGTCACCCTTGACCTCGCCGCCCGCCGCCAGCTCTCGCAATAACCGGCGCATGATCTTTCCGCTTCGGGTTTTCGGCAGCGCGTCGGTGAAGCGCACATCGTCGGGCTTCGCCAGCGATCCGATTTCCTTGCCCACCCACGTCCGCAGCTCCGTCTTTCAGTTCGTCCGTCGGTTCATTGCCGATCTGCAGCGTCACAAACGCAACGATGGCCGATCCTTTGATTTCGTCGGGCCGTGCCACGACAGCGGCTTCCGCAACCCGCGGATGCGCGACCAGAGCCGATTCCACTTCCATGGTGCTCAGCCGGTGGCCCGAAACGTTGATCACATCGTCAACGCGACCCATCACCCAGATATAGCCATCGGCATCCTGCCGCGCGCCGTCGCCCGTAAAATACGAACCCGGAATCTGCGACCAGTACTGTTCCTGCGTAACGCTTCGGGTCGCCGTAAATCGTCCGAAGCATGGATGGCCAGGGCCTTGTGATGACAAGATATCCACCCGATCCCGCGGGTACCGGCTCGCCCTCGCGCGTGACGACTTCAATCTCAATTCCGGGCAGCGGCAGCGTGCAGGAACCCGGCTTCGTCGGCGTCGCTCCGGGCAGCGGACTGATCATGATCGCGCCCGTTTCCGTCTGCCACCACGTGTCCACAATCGGACACCGATTATGGCCGATGCAACTCCGGTACCACATCCAGGCTTCCGGATTGATCGGTTCGCCGACGCTGCCGAGCAGACGCAGACTCTTCATCGAATGCTTCGCGGGCCAGCCTTCGCCGAGACGCATCAACGCGCGAATCGCAGTCGGGGCTGTGTAAAAGATGGTGACCTTGTGGCGGTCGATCATCTCCCAGAAGCGATCCGGCTGCGGGTGCGTCGGACCGCCTTCGTACATCAGCACGGTGGCGCCGTTCTGCAGCGGGCCATACACCACGTAGCTGTGTCCCGTAACCCAGCCGATATCCGCCGTACACCAGAAGATATCCTCGTCCTTCAGGTCGAATACCCATTTGGAAGTAATGTAAGTCCACACGGAATATCCACCCGTAGTGTGGAGTATTCCTTTGGGTTTACCCGTGGTGCCGGAGGTGTAAAGGAGGTAAAGCGGGTGTTCGGAATCGAGCGGCTCGGCCGCGCACTCGTCCGAAGCGATCGACATCAGTTCATGCCACCAGTGATCACGCCCGGGCGACATGTTCTGCTGAGTGCCCGTACGCCGGTAAACAAGAACGTGCTTCACCGAGGGGCACTGCCCGACCGCATCGTCGACCGTGGCCTTCAGCCGGATCTCCGAGCCGCGCCGGAATGTCCCGTCCTGCGTGATCACACAACAGCACTGAGCGTCGTTAATGCGATCGATCAGTGCTTGCGATGAAAAACCGCCGAACACCACGGTATGGGGTGCGCCGATCCGTGCGCAGGCCAGCATCGCGATGGCCAGTTCCGGCGACATCCCCATATAAATCGCCACGCGGTCGCCCTTCCGGACCCCAAGCGACTTCAGCACGTTCGCGCATTTCGAAACTTCGGAGAGCAGTTGCTGGTAAGTCAGGGTACGGATTTCTCCGGACTCCCCTTCCCAGATCACAGCGGCTTTGTTCTTGCGCCAGCCCAAAACATGCCGGTCGAGACAGTTATGTGAAAGATTTAATTTCCCATCGACAAACCATTTTGCCTCCGGAACGCTCCAGTCAAGAACCTTCGTCCAGGGCTCGAACCAGTCGAGTTCGTGAGCAATCCTGGCCCAAAATGCATCCGGATCGTTTCGGGCATCGTCACAGAGCGCCTGGTATTCGGCCATGCTCCTGATATGCGCCCTGGAACTGAAGTCGGAAGGAGGATCGAAGACGCGCTGCTCGTTCAGCGTCGACTGGATATCGGATGAGCTCACGGGTGTCATGCTGGATATCAGCAATCATATCGGAGACGCCGTCTGAGAACCGGCGCGGGATCGCGGCGCTAATCGTCCGACGGCAACTCGGCGCGATCCACTATCAGCACGTCGGCCTGTACTTTCCTCGATTCCAGCTTCAGCCCTGATTGTTCCCGCAGGGCGGTGGTCAGGGAGGGGTTGTCCGAAGATGACGCGGCGTCAGCCAGCGTCTCATCCGGAGTCCATCTCAAATGAAAGTCGAATTTGCGTTCGTCTCCGGTCATATCGATGACCGGCCTTCCCAGCAGGGCTGCCAGTCTTATGGTCAGCGCTGAGACTTGAGACGCACTGGTGTCTATGAAGCCGCGGCCCCCGTTACCCCCGGAATGCCGGTTGGGATCGGCCAGAGGCGCTTTGATCCCGCCTTTCGCCACCGTGAGAATATAGCCCGGAACCGTCCGCGTTTCGAGGTGAAGCTGGAGCTTAAAGCGGTCAGCCAGCAGCGGCTGCAGCATTGTCAAAAGCTCCGGTTCGCCGGCTGAATGATCCGCCTTGGCAAGGATGTCGTACCGGGTTTTGTCCATCCATTCAGGACCGCCCAGAATCTGGTCCTCTGCGATTTTGTAAGCGTACCGGATGCATCGCTTCAGGCTGACGTTGTACATCCGGAGCACACCGTTACGCCCGTCTTCGCCCGAGCTGCCGAATGCATCCGGAACAGCAGGTTTGATTGAAGCGACTTCGAAGGACGCCGCGCGAACAAGCGATGTGGCAAACAAGAGGCTGCCCAGAGCGATTTTCATTTTCTGTTCTCCGGGGTCGTTCTCATGGGTCGTTCTCCCGGTTTGATAAGCAATACGTATGAGCAGCCGTCCGGGTTCGCAGACTCGATAGTCTACTCGCGCAACTTCGCTACACTTCGCGATCTCCGAACCGCCAGCAGCAGGATCCCGGCCAACACGAGAATCGGGGGGATCAACAGAATCAGGATGCCCGAATTCAGGACCCGCGAACGCTCCGCCTGCTGGGCCGCGGCCGTCCGGTAACACATCACGCACTGGGCCGTCAGAGCGCTGAATGAGTCGAGGCTCACACCCCCTCCAGATTGGCGTTCGTGAAATAGAGCGTGAAGACCAGAACGATCCACCACAGGTTCAGGAAATGCGAATAGAGCGCCACGGCCACCACATCGCGCCGCCGCACATCGCTCGCCGCGAAAGTCATCCAGCTGACACAAGCGCACACCGCCACCCAGTGGGTGCAAGTGAGCGAGAGAAACGTGGCGCCGAACGCGGTATGCGGCCCGAGCCCTTCAAGATATACGAGACGAACCCACTCCACCACTTCGAGGAACAGGAAGGTCAGCCAGCTCGCGATGCCGACCGCAATCCATCGCACTCCCGGCTCCGGATCGGCCAGCTTCGCCGCTCGCGAGGCCATCTCAAGCGTGGCGCTCCCCGATATGGCAAACAGCGTAAGCGCCGCGACCATCAGCAGCGAGGCGAAGTGAAACGGCGCAGGCCACGCTTCCGAAGCCGAGCGCAGATAAAACATCGCGGCGAGCAGTGTGCAGAAGACGACCAGGTGTACCGCGATGATCCACAAGGCCCCGCGCCGCGCGCGGGTTGCATAATACTCGGCGAGCAGCGCCCTCATGCCCAAAACACGAACAATCCCATGATCCCCAGCCAGAGCACGTCCAGAAAATGCCAGAATATCGCGCTCACCGAGACCAGCGTCCGCCGGCTCGGACCCAGCTCATATCGAAGCGCCCGGTATTCCACGTAAATGACCGCCCCGAGCGCGCCGATCACGTGCGCCGCGTGCGCCCAGGTCAGTACATAGAAGAACGCGCTGCTGGGATGCCCGTTCAGATAAAAGCCGCGCTCCTCCAATTGAAGCCACGCCACAACCTGGCCCGCGAGAAACAAAATCCCCAGCACCGTGCCGGCCGACCACACCCAGTTGAACGCAACCCGTCTTGCCCGACCGCAGAAGGCGGCGCCCCAGATCGATCGCGACGCTGCTGAGGATGAGCGCGCCGGTATTCCAATAGAGGATGTGGGGCAGCCCGATGTGTCCCCAGTCGTTGTTGAGCCCTCGACGCACCACCATCGCGCTGACCAATGCCGCAAACGTCATCATGCTCGCGCACATGAGCACGATGATGCCGGTGATCGAGGTCTGCCGCGAACTGCCGGGAACAGGGCGGTCGCGGTCGTCCCCGCCGCCGCCTCCGGGAGGCAGATGCGGTAGAGTTGGCGGCGGCCCACCGAGATTGGACTGGGTCAGCGTCCGGGCCATGATTTTAGTATCTCCAATAGCCTCCGCCCGAAATTCCGTACCAGCGCAAGGCCGCACAAAAGTGGAGGCCCCCGTCCAGCCGCGATTCGGCGGCCACAACTTGCGCGTATTCCTTAAAAGCGGGGCGCTATCGGATCCGGATCGGCCCAACCCCACGCTCGCTACGGCAGCGCGAACACGTCAACGGAATCGCTCGCCACGATCGCCACGTATTGTTTCCCGTTCTTGCCCTGATAAGTCACCGGATTCGCGTTGGCGGTTTTTTCGAGTTTCGTAACCCAGAGTTCCTTGCCGGTCTTCGAATCGAAGGCGCGAAAGCGTCTGTCGTTGGTAGCGCCGATGAACACCAGGCCTCCGCCGGTGATCAACGGACCCGCGCTGCCGCTCGCCCCGGCGTTCTGCTTGCCTTCCGGCAAGCCTTCCACCAAACCCAGCGGGATTGCCACGCGATGTCGCCGGTGTTCGCGTTCACGGCGACCAGTCGCGCCCATGGTGGTTTCTGGCAAGGCCAGTTGCCGATCACTTTGCCATTCGCGTCCTTCACCGTGGCGCTGAATCCGTGATACGGGCCGGGGCCGTCGACGCTCGCGCGATCGTAGGGCTGATTGGAGCCCTCGGTGCCCGCGGCCGTAATTTCCGCCCGGCTTCTTCTTTTCGATCCATCCGGTCAGCGATCCGTCGTGCGTGTTGACGAACACGTAGCCGGTCTTGCGGATCGGCCGCCGTCCCGCCCCAGTTCACGCCGCCGGTGCCGCCGGGAAATTGAATCGTGCTCTTCGGCGGATCGCCCTCTTCGTGAAAGTTCCAACGGCGTGAAAGGCCCCTGGTTGATGAAGCCGCCGTTCTGCTCCCACAACTCCTGGCAGGCCTTCGCGTGCTCCGCCGTGGTGTCCTCCGCGGTGACCATGTCTTCCTTCGTAAAGCTGACGCGCGCCAGAGCGGCGGCGGCTTCAGCGGAAAAGGCTGCGTCGGCGAATACCATTCGCCCGGCACGTCTCCCTTGGGAACCGGCCGTTCCTCGACGCCGAACACCGGCTTTCCGTTGGTCCGGTCCAGAATGAACATCCAGCCCGACTTTCCGATCTGCGCCAGAGCCGGGATTTTCTTCCCGTTCTTGCGTGATGTCGATCAGACTCGGCGCGGGCGGAAGATCGGAGTCCCACAGATCGTGATGCACGGTTTGAAAATGCCAGATGTACTTACCGGTAGTCGGCGTCCACTGCAACCGTTGAATTGGCGAACAGGTTGTCGCCCGGCCGGTCGCCGCCATAGTAGTTCGCGGCAGGCGCGCCGAAAGGCATATAGACGATGCCGCGCTCTTCGTCCACGGTCATGTACCAGCCCCAGACGTTGACGCCGGAACGGCCCTTCCAGCCGTCGTTGAGCCAGGTCTCGTGACCCACTTCGCCGGGCTGGGGTACGGAGTGAAACTCCCACAGCTTCGCGCCGGTGCGCGCATCGTAGGCGCGCGAATCGCCGGACGGTCCCACCGGCACTTCGCCGACGCTTGCGCCCACCATCACGACATTCTTGTAAATGGTCGGAACACCGCAGTACGGCACCCCTATGTCGACCGAGCCTTCCTTGCCGAAGCCAGGATCGATCTTGCCGGTTTTGGCATTGAGCGCAATCAGACTGTTGCCCGCTCGTAAAAATGATGCGCGGCGGATTCTGTCTGTCGCCCGGCCAGAAAGCGACACCGCGCGTGGAGGCCTGGCCCTTATCGAGCTTGTAGCTCCAGATCTCCTTGCCGGTGTCGGCCTCGAGCGCGACCACGCGGCTGCCGGCGGGAAGATACATGACGCCGTTGATCACGATGGGCGTCGCCGCGGAAGCAAATCCACCTCGGCCTCTGCCGCCTCCAGGCGCCGCCGGCGGAGCGAGACTATAGGTCCATGCCTGCGTCAACTTCGAAACGTTTCCTGTGTTGATTTCCTTAAGAGGCGAGTATCGAGTGCCCCCGGGATCGCGGCTATACATCGGCCAATCGGCGGCGGGTGTTTCAGGGGCAGGTTTCGCCGCCTGCAGCGCGGCCGCAGCCGCCACGATCGGCATCAAAAAACGAAAGCGCATCAATAACTCCTCCCATCAGGCTTCTCGAAAACGCAAGGGCAGCGGGGCGCGGCGCCGGAGATTCGAGGAAGCCGCGGGTGCAGCCGCGTTTTCGCGGCCACCACTGGCGCGTGTTGTCTAAACGAAACGCCTTTCACATCATATCGTTCAGAGGCGCGTTCCTCAGAACGAGAGACGGGCGACGAGCGTGCCGGACCGCGGCATGGAGCCCGCGCCGTTCGTATCGTTGATGAATCCGTAGCCGGCGCTCAGCAGTCCCGCGGCATTATACGTCGTTGTCGCCTGGGCGTTCGTCACAGCGGGATTCGGCAACACAAGCCGATTGAAGATATTCGTGAACTCCGCCCGCACCTGCAGACTTACCCTTTCCTTGATTCGGAATTCACGGCCGAACGACATGCTCTCCGCGGGCCGCCGCTGATACCGGTAATCGCTGTAATAAGCGGCCGACGTTCCGAACTGGCCCGCCGGCGGATTCGTCCAGGCGTTCGGATTCAGTACCAGCGTCTTCGTCGGATCGAAGCAGTGGCAATTCAGATCCTGCAAAAACACCGGCTGCCCGGGAACGCGGTTCGCGTACGTGGACCGGAACAGCACGGTGCTCAAAGCGTTATTCGCGGTGGGCGACGGTATCGGCAACCCGGAGCCATAGCGGAGCACCGCCCCGATAGTCCAGTCGCGCGCCACCCACGAGAGCACCTTGTTAATGGAAAGTCGGGGCGTCGTGTAGTTCCCCGAGAGCACCAGAAGAAAAGGCTGATCGTAGCCCGAAAGATACTTGTTCTGCGGCCGGTTCTCGATATCGTTCACTTGCGCGCTGATCGCGTTGAAGAACGAGAAATCCTCCTCGGTGCCGATCGTCAGTTGTTTCTGCCATGAAAAGGATCCCGTGCCGGTGAGGCCGTGAGACAACCTCTTCGTGGCTTTGATCTGGAGCGCGTCATACCACGTGTCTCCCAGGGGCGCATAATGCCAGTTGGCGAGGCTGCCGAACTGCGGGTAGGGTCGGAGGGATTGGGCCACGGTCGCAGTCAGAGGGAAGCTCGGGTACGGCGGAGTGCCAAACCCGCGGGCAATTGCCGTCGGAGAGCTGATGGGGAGCGCGAGAAGGGAAAGGTCCGCGGAGTTGTTGATATTGAGGCCGTGCGCAGAGATAATCTGCGGTGTCAGAACGTTCGGATTGATCAGGAATGGCGCATTCCACCAGACGCCGCGGTTACCCACGTAATCCGCTTCCAGCAGCAGATCGTGCGTGATTTCGCGCTGAATGCCGATACTCCATTGAAGCTGCCGCGCCGGGCGCCCGGCCTGAGGATCGAACAGCTGCGAAACTGAACTCGTCGTGCCGGGAAGGGGAATCTGCCCGGGATAGAAGTTCGGCCAGGTAATCGTATAGGGAACTCCGTCCTGAAGCTGATAAGCCGGATTCCCATAGGACGGCGAACTGTAAATCTGCTGCGACCCGGTGGAAAGCGAAAGACTGTTGTTGTCGTCCGGCTTGTTGTAGGCGACGCCGATACCGGCACGGAATACCGTCTTCGGAGTGATCTGATACGCAAGACCGAGCCGCGGTCCGAAGGCCCAGGGATAGTTATGCGCGAATCTGCAGTTACAGCGTCCACCGCCGTAGCCTTCGTAGATCAGAGCGCCTGGCAAGCCGCCCACACTGGGATTCGGGGTAACAGGGGAAAATACGCCGTAGCGGCCATGCTCCTCGCTCAGATAAGTCTGATAATCGTAGCGAAGCCCGTAGTCGAGTGTCAGTTTCCGCGTTATCTTCCAGCTGTCCTGAATAAAGAATGAGATCCCATGACTGCCCATGCGGGTCTTCGTGGGTACCGCGTCGTAACCGTTGTCCACACGTCCCATGAGAAAGCTGGCATATGCGAAACCCACCGTGCCGCCCGGCAGGCTGACGCCGTTGAGGGAAGGCAGCCCCGTCTCCACCGGGTTGAACGCGGCCCAGATATTCGCATAGGTCTGGTTAGCCGCTACATAGCCGTTCAGAATCATTTCCGCGCCGCCTTGTACGTGTGATTGTTTCTCACCCATGTCAGGCTGGCTGTGCCCGTAGGCTTGGTGTAGTTCAATATGACCGCATTCCCAGGCCCTAGCCCTGGCCCTCCGCCCTGCGCACCGGAGATGGTCTGGATAACAGGGAAAAGCGGTCGCGTTCGATCCTTTGAAGCCCAGCAGCGCCAGCGGATCCACCACGGGAGGCGTCTGGCTCTGAGTCGGATTCAGAAGGCCCGCTCCGAGATGCAACAGCAGCGTCGGGCTCAGGGTCTCATCGAAGTTCAGCCGAATCGTATTCGCCGTGTTGGTCGTTGGCGTCCCGTTAATCACGCCGGCCAGTCCGTTGTTATTCGGCGTGAAGCTGTGGTTATACGCGTAATAACCCGACAGCTTGGACCGGGAGCTGAACGAATAATCGATCTTGATCGACGGCACCCACGTGAGCCGCGAGTTATTGTAAGTGGGCACGAAGTTATTGATCAGTCCGGGGCGGTTCGGTTGGGGAATCAGGGACTGAATCTTCAATGCGACTGAGTCCTGCTGGCTCAAAGGAATCGTGTTATTGGGAAACGGATCCCGCTCGTCGAGACCGTTTATAACCTGGTCCGTAGCGGGATTGTAGATCGTGTTCTCCATGATGGGGCGTCCCAGCGGATCGGTCCCCAGCTTTTTCCCGGTCAGCGCCTGCGTGAAATTACCGGATTGATAGGCCGGAATCGGCACCGTATAGTTCGTGGTTGAGTTAATCGTGGTTTCGCGGAACTGCTCGAAGCTGAAAAAGAAGAAGAGCTTGTTGCGGCCGTCATACACCTTGGGGATCACCACCGGGCCGCCGAACGTGAACCCATAGTCGTTTCTGCGCTGGCGATTTCGGACATGCTCGCCGTGACCGTTGTTCGTATTCGGCGTGCCTGCATTCAGAAACTCGTTCACGTAATATTCGTAAACGCTGCCATGAATCTGATTGCTGCCGGACCGCATCGTGACGTTGAAGAGACCGCCGCCTACCTGCCCGAACTCGGCGGCGTAGTTGCTGGTCTCCACGGCAAACTCCTGGATGGCGTCGACGCTCGGCGCGCTGAGAGACTGCGTGGCCGAATAACCGTTCGTCGCATCCTGGCCGTCGATCCGGAGCGCTTCCGTGTTGCTTGGAGTGCCGTTGATACGCAGGCTCGTATCGGCGCCAAAGCTTGCGCTCCCCGGAAGGAGTTGGATGACGGAATACGGATTGCGAATCCCCGCGGTTCCCGCCGCCGCGGCTCCAATGCCCAGCACGGGAAGGTTGTTCATCTGGTCTGAGGAAATATTCTGGCTCAGCTCGCCGCTCTCGGTCTTAAGCAGGGGAGCGGTATCCGTTACCGTGACCGACTCGCTGGCCGCTCCCAGCTGAAGGACCACGTCGATGCGGGCCGTCTGCGCCGCTTCGATGATAATGTTCGGGCGAATATACTTCTTGAACCCCGGCACCACGACGGTAAGTTCGTAAGTGCCCGGCGGTAACTGAGAAAGCGTGTAGTTGCCCGTCGCTGAGCTTGCCGCCGTGAAAACGGCGCTCGTTTCAACTCGTTTCGCCTCGATCGCGGCGCTTGCGACCACCGCGCCCTGCGGATCGGAAACTGCGCCGGTAATCGTACCGCTGTTGCCTTGGGCGTAAATCGTCGAGGCAAGTGCCGTTAAACACAAAACCACCACCGTCAAGCGCATAGCTTCCCCCTGAAACTTCACCCGGTGTTTAAAAAACCGAGATCATTATATATTTGGGTGAAATTATTGCAACTGATTTTTACGATTTTGTGCGATTTAAACGGATTGGCGGCGGAGATCGCGGAAATCACCCGCAAATGAGACCGATTCAGTATCCTGAGTTTTGCGGGAGCCTATCTTCCGAACCAAAGCTGGTAACGCGGGATCTCGTCGCGCGCGAGTCTTGCCGGCTATTCCCTGGAACCAACCCGCGAGCTTCCGTTCGGCTCGGGCAGCTCCCGATGAAGCACATAAGAGATCTCGACGGGAACGTCGTCCATCGCTTTCACTTTGAGCACCACCTGGAAATACTTCGGCACGCTCCCCGACCCGTACTTTAACCGGCTGACCAGCATCTGCGCCGTCGAAGGACTGGTGAACGCCTTAACTCCGCCCATAATGCTTGAAATCTGGTTGCCGGAGAGCATCAGGATCGCGCCGGGACCGTTCATCGCCGGCACACGGCTGATCAGAGCATAGCTGGTGCCGGCCTCTTCGCCGCCCTGCGCGGGCCGGTCCTCGATAAACGCCGATTCCCCCTTCCGCGGTTTCAGGTTGCGGATGCCCGTCGGGTCGAGCACCAGTTGCGCGCCCATCGGAATATCCTCCGTCTGATGAATCCCCGTCGCCGGCCCGAGGAACACAACATTGTCCTCCGCCAGTTCGGGCCACGAAAGCACGTTCGCCCGGGTAATCAGCACCGCCTGTTTACGCGGAGCCAGAAACTGGCCGAGGAGGAACGCTCCGGTTGCGGTGCCCACCTCCGTATAGGTGTAAGAAGGCTCGGAGATATTCGCGCTCAACGCGGTCTCGAGAGAGGAGAGTCTCTTCGACTGAGGAACGTCGTCCCAATCGTTCAGCGTGGGCTCCCGGACAAAGCCGAAGCCCGGCACTTTCACGAATAACGGCGTCGCAACACAGACCACCAACCGCCGGCTTGAGGACAGGAGCGGTTCCCAAAGTTGGCGCAACGCGGGTGTCCAGTTTTCGCTGGCGGTAGCCGAACCGGCCACACCGCCGCCGCGTTCCACCGACCACAAGCGCGTCATGAAAAAGAGCGCGCAACCGAGCGCAAGTACCAAACCAGCCGCCAGAGTAAGCTCACGCGGCTTCCACGTGCGCGAGGGAACTTCCACCGGAGGCGGAGTCACGGGAGCGGGCGGCGCGACCTGCGGCCGCGGCTCGAACGTCAGCTTGAACCCGCCCTTTGGCAAGTCCACAATAATGGGGTCGTCGACGCCCTCCGTCCGGTAATATTCGGAGAGCTTCTGCCGCAAACGGGCCGTGTGCATCCGAACCACCGATTCCTGCCGGGGATCGAATGACGCGGGCTTACCCAGCGCGTCGAGTCCGATCGTATACTCCTTCAGACTGTCGGCTGTGCCGGAAATGGCCTTTTCGGCAAGGTACGCCAGCAGATTGCGAAGCACTTCGGAGGTGCGGAAGATCTTGCTCTGGAGAATGCGCTCGACCTGAGCGCCGTTTTCGATGGCAGGCGAGGCGTCGATTGTGACTGCCATATTTTCCGGTATGATCGTATCATAGTGGCGTTGAACAGATATCGTGTCAGTCGCAAATCGCGTACTGACACGACCTTGACAGCAATCCCGGCGCATGATAGTTTGTGACGGCGACGGCTGATGAAGTAAGGCATCCGGCCTCCGCGCCCCTCAGGAGAAGATTTAATGAAGCGTACGATTTTTGCCCTGGTACTTCCGTTGCTCACGGCGGGCGCGTTTATGACGGCAATTCCGGCATACGCGCACCACTCATTTGCGGCAACGTATTTCGAAGACAAGACCGTTACCATTGACGGCAATCTTGTTCAGTTCATGTTCCGCAATCCGCACTCGTTCGTGCATGTGGAAGCGAAGGATGATACCGGGCAGATGGTGACTTGGGCGGTAGAGTGGGGCGGCGGCGGCCAGCTCGGCCGCGATGGCGTAACGCGCGACACGTTGAAACCCGGCGATCACGTAATTATTACCGGCAATCCGGGCCGCAATCCCGAAGATCACCGCCTGCGCATGCGCAGTATCAAGCGCCCGTCCGAT
Source organism: Terriglobia bacterium (assembly GCA_963831795.1). Classification (GTDB taxonomy): domain Bacteria; phylum Acidobacteriota; class Terriglobia; order Bryobacterales; family Bryobacteraceae; genus BOG-234. The sequence goes on from CAWHSB010000021.1 coordinate 32,402, forward strand.
GGATTCGGATGGAGCGGCGTCGTTCAATAAAAGTGGTTCAGCGAGGCGAGTCCCCACGACGCGAACCTCGCCTCGCTGGAGCGAAATCGTAATGATTTGTAAAAGTCGACAGGGGCGCAACGCGTCTTTTGGCGTGGGTGTGCTTGCGCTCTTGCTTACCCTTTCAGGCCATTCCTTTGCCCAACCGCCGGCTGGACGTGGCGGACCTCCGCCCCCTCCCCTGACTCCGAAACAGATGGCGCCAGAGGATCTGACCGGGTATTGGGTCTCCGTTGTAACCGAAGACTGGCGCTTTCGCATGGTGACTCCCGCGAAGGGCGATTACGCCAGTGTGCCGCTGAATGCGCAGGGTCGGCAAGCCGCCAACAAGTGGGATCCCGATAAAGATATCGCGGCGGGCGAGCAGTGCAAATCGTACGGAGCGCCGGGCCTGATGCGCGTGCCTGGGCGGCTTCACATCACCTGGATCGACGACAAGACGCTTAAGATCGAGACCGATGCAGGGAAACAAACCCGCGTCTTCCATTTTGGAGCGGAAGCTCCGGAGAACGAGAAGCCTTCTCTACAGGGCTACTCGGTTGCGAGTTGGGACGGCCCTCCTCCAGGACGCGGCCAGCCCCGAGGCCCCTTGCGGGCGGGTTCGCTCAAAGTAGTGACAACCCATCTCCTTCCCGGCTATCTGCGAAAGAACGGCGTCCCCTACAGCGCCAACACGGTCCTCACCGAATACTACAGCCGGACCAACGAGACCGATGGCAGTTCGTGGCTGTTCATCACGACGATCGTGGATGATCCGATGTACCTCGCCCAGCGCTTTATTACCAGCACCAATTTCAAGCTTGAGCCGAACGGCGATAAGTGGATGCCGATGGCCTGCGAAGCAAAATAAGGCCCGCCAGCATCTGCTGACAAACAAAGGTGGCGGGCGCGGTAGGGATGCCAGTTACCCGGCGCCCCCGCACAGAACCGTGCTGGCGCTCCTGACGCACACGGTTCTTACCTTGGATGTTCTTCCAAAATTCGGGTGATTGAACGCGAAACGAGCTTCAGGATACGGGTGCAGGATTTCGACGTCGGGTAGCAGGTTGCCGAGCTTCTCCAGAAATCTGTTCCATGTCCAGCGGTGTCGTTGACTCCGCCGGCGAAGTTGCCGCAACCACATGCGCAGCACTTCGTGCCGGAACGCCTTCAGTCTCCGCTCGTTGCGAGGTACTGCGTGGTATTGGAAGTATCCGCGAACCATCGACTGCAGCCACTTCACCGTGTTCCCGGTCGCTTCATGCAGCCTGCGCCGCAACTGTTGCCGAATATCCTTCAGCTTTGCCGCCATGCGCTTGCCGATCGTCTTGCGGTACACCTTGAAATAACCCGTCTTGTGGTTCTTCCCTCCAAGATCTCCTTCGGCCCTCCCCTGCCTTCGTTCGACCGCTTCATCGGTACTATGCCGCTGTACGACTCATCGCTTTCTCCCACCGATCCTCCACTTTGCGATGGATGGTAGCGGGGTCTCTCGGTTTCTCGTGCGTGAAGTTTCCCTGGATGCCTGAGGTCTTCGACTCCGCAGCGCCTGCCTCCCGCTCGCGCTTTGTCGCGGGCCGCAGTGTTGCCTTCCGGTTCGTCCGACACCGTCGGCGCAGCTGATTTTGACGTTTTCGGAGCTCACTACTTCGGGTTACTCCGCCTGCATGCGCCTCCTCCCAAAACGCTTCAAGTGCGGCCTTGCAGCCGCCCTCACATGGGTCGAGGTCAGGATGGTTCGCTACTCCTTTCCTGCATGACTCTTTCATTCACTACTTCACGCCGGTTTATCCCGACGCTATCCGGACGCGGGCGTCCGCCCCACCAAGCTTCCGTTTTTGGGAGAACAGCACCGGAAAGGATCGCATCTGCTACACTTTCCCATATGTCTTGAAAACGAAACGCAGTACGACCTGACTTTCGGCCGCTCCAGAGAGGCCGTTCGACTTGATTTTCCGTAAGGAGAACGACATTACATGAAGCGATTTTTTCCATCCGGTTTGATATTTTTCGCGGGAGTTCTGGGGATTGCCACTGCGGCGGCGCAGGGCGACCAGGACGTCACGAAAGTTCGCAAGAAGCTCGATCTGCGAGAGTCCATACTCCGCAAGTTTTTAAAAGCAAGGAATTGTCCCGATCAGGAATACGCGGAGTTATTCGTCGCCGAGGCCGATGCCCACAACCTCGACTGGCGTTTGCTGCCCAGCCTCGCACTTGTTGAATCGGGAGGCGGCAGAACCGCCAAAGGGAATAACCTGTTCGGCTGGGGCAATGGCAAGATCACCTTTGGCAGCATCAGCGAGGCGATCCACCACGTGGCTGCTGTTCTATCGCATGGCAGGTCATATATCGGCAAAGACCTTGACGGTAAACTGGCAACCTATAACCACGCCACCGATTACCGCGCTATGGTTCGAGATATTATGAGCCAGATTGCGCCTCGTCCGCAGCTGGAAGAGGCTGATTAAGGTTATATTCGGGGCGGGCCGATTCCTTGTGATCGGCCCCGCGTCCCGATCGCCTCTACCGTCCGCCATCCCCCAAAAGGTTCCTGGCTCCCTTCGGCCAGGGGCTTAACTTCATCATCAACATCACTGGCGCGCGTCGGCCGGCTGGCCGGGCCTTGATTTTTTCTTTCGTTCCAAAAGAAGATTTCTTAATGAAACGCGCCGATTTCTACGCGTTGACAACCCCTTGCTGCATCTCTATAGTTGATAGAATCCTGAGCTACACGCGACTCGTGTCTCCATGATCGGACCGCAGAAAACCCTGGAGATGAAGCAGTGACAGAAAACGACACGGCCAGCCAATTCCCTCCACCTGTCACTTCCGTGGATCCGGATGAATACCAGCATCTCCTTGAGGATTACAGCCACCTTGCGCCGCCTTCCCGCCATGAAATTCTGGAAGGGCGGGTTCTGAAGATTTCCGCTGCCGGCGTTTTTATCGATGTCGGTTATAAATCGGATGGGATTGCTCCTCTGGCGCAGTTCGCAGACTCTACGGGCGCTGTCGCGGTTCAACCGGGTGACATCGTCGAGGTCATGGTCGAGAGCGGCCAGACGTCGGAAGGCTATGTGCAGCTTTCGCACGAGAAAGCCACCCGGCTCAAGATCTGGGACAACCTCGAAAAAGCGCTTGAAGAGCAGTTGACGCTTTCCGGACTGGTGACTGGACGAGTGAAGGGTGGTCTCTCCGTGGACGTCGGGGTCCGCGCATTTATGCCTGGTTCCCAGGTTGATGTGCGGCCGATCCGCAACATTGAGCAATTCGCCGGACAAAACATACCCGTCAAGGTAGTCAAGCTGAATCGCAAGCGCGGCAATGTGGTCGTATCGCGCAAGCTGGCTATTCAGGAGGAGGCCGATGCCCGCAAAACGGTTACCCTCGAATCCCTCCGTGAAGGCGCGGTTCTAACGGGTGTGGTCAAAAATCTGACCGATTATGGCGCTTTCGTCGATCTCGGAGGCATCGACGGCCTGCTGCACGTGACTGACATCTCTTATGGCAGGGTTACCCATCCAGCCGAAGTGTTGCACGTGGGGGACGAAGTCACGGTTCAGGTTCTGAAATACGACCCCTCAAAGGAGCGAGTATCGCTGGGGATGAAGCAGTTGCAGCCGGATCCCTGGGAAGGGGTTGTCGACCGCTTCCCGGTTAACACTCACATTGTGGGACGGGTGGTCAGCGTGACCGACTATGGCGCATTCGTCGAGATCGATACGGGTGTCGAAGGGCTGATCCACATCAGCGAAATGACCTGGTCGCGAAGGATGAAGCATCCCTCGAAGGTTGTACGCCCCGGCGATGAGGTCGAAACCGTTGTTCTTGAAGTCAACACAAAAGACCGGCGCATTTCTCTCGGCCTGAAGCAACTGGAGGCCAACCCGTGGACCACTGTCGAGCAACGCTACAGCGTGGGTTCAGTGGTTGAGGGGAGGGTCAGAAATATGACCGAGTTCGGCGCTTTCATCGAAATCGAGGAAGGCATCGACGGCTTGGTTCATATTTCCGATTTGTCGTGGACGAAACGGGTGAAACACCCGAGCGAGGTGCTGCGGAAAGGCTCCGTGGTGCAGGCCGTGATTCTGGCGATCGACGCAGGTCACAAGCGTTTATCGCTGGGAATCAAACAGTTACAACCCGATGCCTGGGAGACTTTTTTTCAACAACATAACGTTAACGAAACGGTTCACGGTAAAGTTCTGCGGCTCGCCGGTTTCGGGGCATTCGTGGAACTTTCCGAAGGGGTCGAGGGGCTGTGTCACTTCTCTGAAGTGCCCGGCTGGTCGGGCCGGAAATCGGATCCCGCGCCGCTAAGTCCAGGCCAGGAAATGGACTTCAAAATCATCAGGATGAACGAGGCGGAACGGAAAATCGGCCTGAGCCTGAAGGCATTGGTGGAGGCGGGTGAAAGGGGGCGCCTCGAAGAATACCAGAAGCGGGCGGCGGCTGCCACGTCGAGCCTTGAAGATTACCTTCCACCCCGCGACAGGCGTTGATCCAGACCGTGGCAATTGCAAATTTCTCGCTTTCGGGAGATACTCAGGTTTCCCCCTAATTGCCTCATCCTGTGGTATTTGGCAAAATCAAGAGAGGTAAAAGATGACCAAAGCCGATCTGATTGAAGAGGTCTCGCGAGTCGTTGAGATGACCCGCAAGGAGTCCGAGGTCATTGTGGAGGCGATCTTCGACAGCATCGTGCGCTCTCTTCGCGGCGGCGACAAGATCGAAATTCGCGGTTTCGGAAGCTTCAGGACGCGCCAGAGGCAGTCTCGCGTCGGAAGGAATCCCAAGACCGGTACCCGAGTGGAAGTTCCCGCCAAGAAGATCCCCTATTTCAAACCGAGCAAGGAGTTGAAGGATGTCGTGAACGTCGGCGTCAAACCCGACGCGTCCGACGCCGACTCCGCGGAAGTCTCGCCCTTCTAAAGGCCTTGGACTATCTCTGGAGTCCCTGGCGTTATCCCTACCTTACGGCGCTGCAGAAACCGGAAGGCTGCATCTTCTGTGTTATGGCGGCGGCGGGCGACGACGAGAATGCGCTGATCGTCTTTCGCGGCAAACATAATTTCGTTGTTCTGAATCGCTTTCCTTATACCAGCGGACATTTAATGGTGGTTCCTTACAAGCATGTTCCCGACCTGGCAGGTATCAACGAAGAGACCGCTTCTGAACTGATGGCCCTTACCCGCGCCGCGGAACGGCACATTCGGTGGCTTTACCGGCCTGACGGGTTGAATCTGGGCATGAACCTTGGCGAGAGCGCCGGGGCCGGAGTCGCCGGTCATATTCATATGCACGTGCTGCCGCGCTGGACCGGCGATGCCAATTTCATGACCACCGTGGGACAGACGCGCGTCCTGCCCGAAGAATTGGCGGTCACGTGGAAGCGTCTCCGGGACGCGTTCTCTTCCTGAATCCATCGACTGGCCGATACCCTGCCGACCGCGATCCTGATGATTTCCTGATAAATCGGGAACTAATTCCCCGTCATCCTGCAATGCTGGACAGACTGATGACAGCGATCGCGGATCTCGATACTCAGCTGATGATCCTGGTTCAACGGGATGACGACGCCAGTTTTGCGACGCTCCTGGAGCGGAACCGCGCACTGGTGGTTAATTATCTGGCTCGCATGGTGGCAAACCGCGCGGTGGCCGAAGAACTCGCGCAAGACGTTTTTATCAGGGTTTATCGTTCGCGGCGCACGTACGAACCTACCGCGAAATTTTCGACGTGGCTTTATCGGATCACTACAAATGTGGCGCTGAATCATTTCCGGGATGAAAAGCGCACTCAGAACAATATCAGCCTGGACATGCAGGATTCCGCTCAACTTCGGCGTGAGGCTTCCGATCAGGCGCCACTGGTGGAGGATCTCCTGGTACGCGAGGTGGCTCTGAGGCAGATTCGGCGGGCTGTTCGCGCTCTGCCGCCGAAGCAACGGGCCGCCGTGATTATGCACAAGTATGAGGGAATGGACTATGTCCAGATTTCGGGCGTGCTCGGATGCTCGCCCTCGGCGGTCAAGGCGCTGATGTTCCGCGCTTACGAGACGCTGCGTGCGCGCCTCCGTTCGCTGCAAACCGTTTAAAAAGGGCCTTTAGAAAAGACACTCTGTCGAAGACGCGGTCCAAATTGTTGATTCTACGTCCAACGCCATTCCGCGTCTTCATCGCCTTTGGCGGCCCGCCGCGGGCCGTGGAACACTCCCTTCCGGTCGTGGCTCGGCAGGTGTTTCTGAGCCGCTGTTTATGGTTTGGCGACGTCGGAATCGAAGGTGATTGAGGTGTCCGCTCCGAATTTCCGGTAATTCCGGAAGTCGATCACGTTGCGGCTGCAGATGCTGGTGCCGCGCTCGCAGCTTAACGATTCCGAATGCACCGGCAACAGAAACTTTCCGTCACCGATCAGCACGTAATCGTAATCGACGGCGGATTCGACGGTATCGAGCGGAAATGCTTTCGGCATATTGCGGGCGGAAAGCTCAATCCGCAATACGCGGTAATTCTCCTTGTCGACCCAGATCGCCCCCGTGTATTCAGGAAGATAGGATTGGGCCGAAGCGTAAATATGCCAGTGCGAGTTTGGCTGTTCGACCGAAAAATCATAGCGGAACGCCGCGCGGTTGACGATGGTCGTCGAACGTTTGTTGTGGAAATCGGCGTTCGTTTGCGGCAAAAGAATATCCTGAAGCACGCTCGAATATTCGCCGGTTGACCACGTTCCGGTCTTTTCAATCGCCTCTTTTGGCGGCTTTCCGTTGATCAGAATGTTCTTGTAGTTCTCTTTGCCGTTTTCAGAGACCACGTCGGCGGTCACGTTGTCGATCGGCTGCCAGGATGTCTGGCCGCCATGGGCGGCTTCGGTCTGGAAACGCGTCGTGAACTGTTTGACCGTATAGTTCGGCAGCGTTTCGGAGAAAGAAAATGCCGCTTCCCTGGTCTTGTCGATTACAGGGTCGCCACTCTGTGGAATCGACACGCTTCCGGTCGAGGTTGCGCTCGCTTCGCCGATCCGGGGCGCCGCCGGCGCTTGCGTCACGCCGTTAACCTCTTGAGCATGAATGCTGGGACGTGCGGCCGAAGAAGATGAATCCGCCGACGCCGGCAGCCGATTGTCCGCAACCACAGGGTTGGAATCGGATGAGGAACTGGAACGTGGAGCGCCCCGCTTCAGGACCGGGGGGCCCGGATCCGTCGGGTCGGGCGGCGGGGCCGCTGAGGTCGATGCCGTATCGGAACCGGTGGCGCGACGCATGCGCGGAGGTCCGTCACTATTGCTTGCCGCAGTGCTCTTCGCGCTGTCGTCCGTATCCGAACTCCCGGCGCGGCGCAGTTTGGGCGGACCGTCATTACTTCCTCGGTCGTCTCCGGACGCGATCGGTGAATCGTCCACAGGCTGGGAAGCAGCGGCGCGCTCTTCGGCAGTCCCCGCTTTGACTTGGGTGACTCTGAGGGCGTGGTAAAAGTCGTTGTCGTCTTTATTCGTGTCGACAGTGATCTGGTCGCCGGGGTTGAAGTCTTTGATGTTCCCGTTTCCTCCGGAAGCCCTGTAGTACTTCGTGGCGTTCGCGGTTGAAATGGTCACGATGCGTTTGTCATCGGACTGGATTACCAGATCGTGATTGGACATTCTGCGCAGTACGCCAGCGAAGGTGATAACCGGGGCCTGATTGTCCTGCGTGGTGGTGTTTCTTCCGCGGTGGGGAAACGGACTGCCGGATCCTCCCTGCGGGTACGGACTCTGGCCGCCGGGGTATTGTCCGCCGGGGTATTGTCCGCCGGGATACTGACCGGGGTATTGCCCCGGGAAACCGATAATCTGGCCGAAAGCGCAACTCGCGACCAGGAAACCGGAGATTAAGAGACCGGGTCGAATCGCCATAGTCCTATTTGACGACATTTTGGAACCAACCGTTGCCCCGATTTTTCACACCCGTGTCGCTCGCCTCACAGGGCGCATTCCGGAGACTTATCGGAGGGCAGGCGCGGCTCCGCCTGCGTCAGCGCGCAGTCCCCGCTGCGCGATCGCTTTATTCAGGATGGCGGCGGCTGCCGGAAACTCCTTCCGGGAATTCGCCATGAAAATTCCTTTGGTGATCATGAGGGGCGTCCAGCCGAGGGTGTTCTTTGCATCCACCTGAGCGCCATGGTCGACCAGAAACTGCACGAGCGAGGGTTGATTCGAAACGACCGCGCCATGCAGCGCCGTCATTCCGTTCCAGCGCGGATCGCCCACTCCGAGATTGAGCAGATCGTCCATGTTCTTCGGATAGCTGAGCAAGGTGTATTCGGGGCCGCCGGTCATCGGATAATTTCCGAAATTAGTATGCGCGTTGATATCGTTGCCGAGCGCCAGCGCGAGCTTGACCGCTTCGAGACGCTCCGCTTCCGGAACGCCGGTCAGGGGACCGGGACTTTCACCCTCGTAATAGTCCAGCCCCGCCGCAGCCATCAGAGGCGTCACGCCAACTGCGGTGTTGATGTTCGGATCGGCGCCGTGATCGACGAGAAGTTGCATAAAGGCGGCATCGCCGTTGCGGGCGGCGCAATAAAAAGGCGTTGCGCCGACGAGACTTAGATGGTGCCGGCCCGAGATTGATGTCCGGAGGGTTCCGAGTGGTGCCCAAGCCCTTGGTCATCGGCATCTCCTTCCACGAGATGCGCACGTTGGGATTTGCGCCCTTTTCCAGCGCCTTCGTGGCCAGCTGAAGAGCGGAGACGTTGCCGGTCGGGCGCGGCACGGGTTCGGGGTCGGCGGCGAGGCCCGCCGCTTCCCAGGAGGCGCCTGGCTTCCGCATGAAGACAATCGAATGCAGGGTCGATCCGCGCGGATCGGGCGCATTTGGGTTTGCTCCGAGATCGAGCAGGATCGACGCAAGATCGTAGTTGGCATTCACCACGGCCATATTCAAGGCGGTTGTGGTATCGGGGGCCTGATCCTCGATGTTTGCCCCCAGTTTCAGAAGCGTTTTCGCCGCGTCGATGCGATTGTTCAGAACGGCAAAAAGGAGCGGGGTGAATCCGGCTTTGGATTTCGCCCGGACGTCGGCCCCGAACTCGACCAGCATGGCGGCCGCGGCGGCGTTACCTTGACCGGCCGCCCACATCAGGGCGGTCTGGCCTTTCATCGGTTCGATCTCGTTTACCCTCGCGCCGTGCTTCAGGAGCATCTTGATGGCGTCGACGTTCCCGTTCAGAGAAGCCGTCATCAAGGCGGTTTCGCCTTCTTCCGATTTACTGTTCGGGTCGGCGCCGGCTTGTAAAAGGCGCTCGATGATCGCCGCATTTCCGTTTGTGCAGGCGATAGCGAGGGGAGTGATGTTGTATCGCGTGGCGGCCTTCACGTCCGCCCCCGCATCGATCAGCAGGTTGACGATGTCCGGATTGTTCGCTCGAACCGCCAGGTCGAGCGGAGTTGAACTGTCGGCGGCCTTCTCGTTCACATCGGCTTTTTGCGCGATGAGGGCTTTGACCGCGGCAGTATCGCCGGCGTTAATCGCGTCTCTCAGGCGCGGTCCCGTATTCAGGGCAAAGCCGGTTCCGGCGATCAGCAAACCGGAAATGATTAGCGCTACGGTGCTTCGCATAAACTCCAGCCCTCCCCGTCCCCGGACCTTGCCGGGGCAGACACCGATAGCATTTTTACATATAATGCATCCAGTGTCGCGGGGCGAATGCCGAAAATACGGAACGGCTGGGTTGGCGCCGATCCTGTTGTTGTTCCCGCTTCTCGCCGGCCGTGCGCAACAGGAAGATTCGGCGCGAGCTTCGGCCCGCGCGGCGGTCGGCAAGTACTGTGTGACATGCCACAACGCCACCTTGAAAACAGGCGGGATCGTTATCGATCCTTCGAACCTCGACCCATCCGGGAACGCCGATCTCTGGGAGAAAGTGATTCGGCAACTCAGGGCGAAATCCATGCCGCCGGTTGGGATGCCCCGCCCCGATCAGGCAACTTACGAAAAAGTGGCGTCGTACCTCGAAACCGGGATCGACCACTCGGCAGCGGCCCACCCAAATCCCGGTGAATTGCCAAACCTTCACCGCCTGACGCGTACCGAATACGGAAACGCCGTTCGCGACCTGCTTGGCCTGGATAATCTGCCGAAGGAAATGGATTACACGCTTCTGCTGCCGGCGGATAACTCGGCCAGCGGCTTCGATAACATCGCGGATCTGTTGTATGTCTCGCCGGTAGTGATGGAGCGTTATCTCGATACGGCCGGGAAGATCAGCCGCATGGCGGTCGGCGACCCCTCCATGCCGGTGATGGTGAACATACTCCCGCTGCCGCTGGAACAGCCGCAGAACACGCATGTCGAGGGATTGCCGCTCGGAACGCGCGGAGGAATTGCCGTTCGAAGTTACTTTCCTCTGAATGCGGAGTACGAGATTCAGGTTGATCTTGCGGGCAACGTCCGCGAACCGCAGCAACTGGAACTCGATGTCGATGGCGAGCGCAAGGGCTTGATTTCCCTCGGCGCGGCGGGCAGAGGCGGGCGCGGCGGCAATCCTCCGACGCAGTTTCGGATTCCGATCCAGGCCGGACCGAGATTGATCGGCGTCACGTTCGTGCAGCACACGGAAGCGCTTGACGAAGGCACGCTGCAGACGCGTCAGCGCAGCCGCGGGCTGCAACCGGCGATCGCCAGCGTCACGATTCGCGGACCCTATAATTCCACCGGCCCCGGCGACACTCCCAGCCGGGAACGTATCTTCACGTGCCATCCGAAAAGCGCAGCCGACGAAGCCCCGTGTGCAAAGCAGATCCTGTCCACTTTGATGCGGCGCGCTTATCGCCGCCCGATCACCGATTCCGATCTGGCGAAGATTCTACCGTTCTACGAAAAGGGACGTGCGAGCACCTCGGGCGGAGATGGTTTCGAGCGCGGCATTCAGACGGCCCTTGAACGGCTGCTGGTGAGTCCGCAGTTCCTCTTTCGCATCGAGCGCGATCCCGCCGGCGGCACTCCGGGTTCGGTTCACCGGCTCAGCGATCTGGAACTGGCTTCCCGGCTGTCTTTCTTCCTCTGGAGCAGCATTCCCGACGACGAATTGCTGGACGTAGCGGCCAGCGGGCAAATTGAAAGACCCGGCGGTGCTCGAAAAGCAGGTGCGGCGAATGATGGCCGATCCGCGCTCGGAATCGCTCGTCACGAATTTTGCCGCGCAATGGCTTTATCTGCGCGACGTCGAGGTAAAAGCTCCAGACCTGTTTCTGTTTCGCGACTTCGACGAGGGTCTGCGCAAGTCCTTCGAGCAGGAAACGAATCTGTTCCTCGACAGCATTCTGCGCGAAAACCGCAGCGTCAAGGATTTGCTCACGGCCAACTACACTTTCGTCAATGAGCGACTGGCCGAGCATTACGGCATTCCAAACATACGCGGCAGCCAGTTCCGGCGGGTTGAGTTCCCGCAGGGCAGCCCTCGCGGCGGTTTGTTGGGCCAGGGCAGCGTCCTTTTGCTGACGTCGTATTCGACGAGGACGTCTCCCGTGTTGCGCGGTAAATACGTTCTGGAGAATCTTTTGGCTTCGCCGCCGCCTCCGCCTCCGCCGAACGTTCCCTCTCTGAATACGGCGGGGGGCAAGTCGGGAGAGCAGCTTTCGCTGCGCGAAGCGATGGTGCTGCATCGCGCGAACCCCGCTTGCGCCAATTGCCATGCGCGCATGGATCCTATCGGATTCGCGATGGAGAATTTCGATGCTGTCGGCAAGTGGCGCGATCGGGATGCGGGCAAACCGATCGATGTAGTGAGCAAACTCTCCGATGGAACGGTTGTCGATGGCATGGCTGGCGTCAAAGAGCTTGTCCTGCGGGATCCGGACCGCTTCGCGGCTGCGATCACGGAGAAACTGCTGATGTACGCCGTCGGCCGCAACGTTCAGTATTTCGACGCTCCGGCGATTCGCCAGATCGTCCGCGACTCGGCTGCCGGCGATTATAAGTTTGCCGATCTCGTGCTGGGGGTTACCCGCAGCATTCCGTTTCAGACCAGAAAGGCAGAATTGCCGAAAACAACACAAAAGGGGCCAAATCCATGACATTCGTTACCCGGAAGTCGTTGTCGCGACGGACGATCCTGAGAGGTTTGGGCGCCTCGCTGGCGCTGCCGATGCTGGATTCGATGGTCCCGGCGCTTAGCGCGAAGTCAGTGCAGTCGATTCCCCGGCTTGGGTTCGTTTATGCTTCGCATGGCGTGATCTTCGACCAATGGAAGCCGAAAACGATCGGTCAGGGATTTGAGCTGACGCCCAATCTGCAGCCGCTTGCGGCGATGAACGGTCAGTTCAACATCCTCACCGGTCTGTCGCATCTGGAAGCGGATACCAAGGGCGACGGCAGCGGCGATCATACGCGCGCTTCGGCCGCATGGTTGACGGGCGTGCATGCCTACGACCGGACGCAACCGGGGGTCGAGGTCAAGCTCGCCACCACGGCGGATCAGATTGCCGCTCATGTCATCGGGAAAAATTCGCCGATTCCCTCCCTCGAACTGACCGTTGACTCGCCCTCGCAGGGCGCGTGCGACGTGGGCGATTGCTTTTACGTCAATACCATTTCGTGGCGATCCCCGACGGAGCCGAATATGGCGGAGAACCAGCCTCGCGTCGTGTTCGAGCGGCTGTTCGGCGACGGGGGCACGACCGCGCAGCGTGTCGCGCGGGCGCAGAAGAACGCGAGCATCCTCGATTCGATCGCCGACGAGGCCAACTCGCTGGCGGCTACTTTGGGAAACAGCGACCGCTCGAAACTCAGCGAATATCTCGATTCCGTTCGGGAGGTCGAGCAGCGGATTCAGAACGCCGAAAAAGAGACTGCCGAAGACATTGAATTGCCGGACCGGCCGATCGGAATCCCCGCGTCCTTCGAGCAGCATATCAAGCTCATGTTCGATCTGCAGATCATCGCGTTGCAGGCCGATCTGACGCGCGTTTTCAGCATGATCGTTGCCCGGGAGTTGAGCTTCCGCACCTATCCGATGATCGGAATTCCGGGACAGCATCACCTGATTTCCCATCACCGGGACGATCCGGATTTAATGTCGCAGAAAGCCCGCATCGACACTTATCACGTGCAGATGCTGGCTTACCTGCTGGAAAAGATGCAGGCAACGCCGGACGGCGATGGTTCGCTGCTGGATCACAGCCTGATCCTCTACGGCAGCGGGATGGGGAACGGGAATCTGCATCGTCATTCGGACCTGCCCGTTTTGCTGGCGGGTAAACTGGATGGCAAGTTCAAGACCGGCTATCATCTCGATTACCAGATGAACACCCCCATGGCGAATCTGCTGGTGACGATTCTGGACAAAGCGGGCGTGCCGATTGAAAAACTCGGCGACAGCACCGGGCCGCTGAAACTCGAACCTTTGACCGTTGGTTAATTCAGGAGATTCTTCGATGAAAGAAAAAGCTGGTATTTCCACCCGCCGCCTGTTGTTGCAGCAGGCGATTCTTGCCTCCGGCGCGGCGGCTCTTGCAAAGGCCGCGGACGAGACCTCCGCGGCAGGGAATGCATCAAAAGAACCCGCATGGAAGCACCTCTTCCCGGCGACTTTCCGTAACGAGCGGATAAAAACATCCGGCGCGGAAATCAATGCGGTGATCGGAGGCTCCGGGCCTCCGGTGCTCATGTTCCACGGGGCGCCTCAATCTCTCATCACCTGGCGGCTGATCGCGCCCGATCTGGCCAAGGATTACACGCTCGTCATGTGCGATCTCCGCGGCTATGGCGATTCCAGCAAGCCTCCCGGGGGCGGCGACCACTCCGATTACTCCAAACGCCCGATGGCGCTTGACGGTGTGGAAGTCATGAAGCATCTCGGCTACGACCAGTTCCGCATGGTGGGTCACGACCGGGGCGGCCGCGTCGGCCGCCGCATGGCGATCGATCATCCGGACAAGGTGACGAAGCTCGCTGTCATGGATATCGTTCCCGCGCATTACCTCTACAGCCACGTAACTATCGAGTTCGTGCAGGCTTACTTTCACTGGTTTAACTATCTGCGTGCCGCGCCCGGTCCGGAAAACGAACTCCTCAAGGCCAGCGAGGCCGCGAACGCCAGACCGACGACGGACGAGGCGCAGCTTGAATACCGCCGGCTGAATTCCGATCCGGCCATGCTTCACGCGATGTGTGAGGACTACCGCGCGTCCGCTTCGATCGACTTGAAAATCGACGCGGACGACATCAAGGCCGGCAAGAAGATTCAGTGCCCGCTGCGCGTGCTGTGGGCCGAAAAGGGCGCGATGGGCAAACTGTACGACGTCCTGGCGATCTGGAAGGATGAGGGTGTCAATGTGAGCGGCAAAGGATTGCCGGGCAATCATTCGCTGCAGGAAAGCGCGCCGAAAGAGACGCTTGCGGAATTACAGCAGTTTCTGCGCGGTTAAGCTGGCAGACGCTCTGTCGAAGACGCGGTTCGGGTTGCTTAAGAACACCGGCGACGAGATCGCCGGCGCTACCGGCACTGACGTAACGCTCCGCGCCGAGCGGAAGCTCGGCGGCAGCGCCGAAGCGCTGGCCCCACATACCCTGCGCAGCGTCTTCATTCCCTTTGGCGGCCCGCTGCGGGCCATGGTGACTCCCTTCCGGTCGCGGCTCGGAACACCGGGTCTGAGCGGTGGGAGATTGCATCAGAATAGGATATGACCACTACGATACTCAAATGGCAGGATATATTGCGCATCGCCAAAGAAGGCAATCCTGCGCCGGATCACAAGGTCGTAAAAACTGAGGCGGAATGGCGCAAACAGCTGACGCCTGAGCAATATCATGTAACGCGCGAGGCGGGAACTGAGCGCGCGTTCAGTTCTGAGATGTGCAGTTTGTTCGAGCCGGGCATCTATTCTTGTCTCTGCTGCGACACCGTACTGTTCGACGCTACTGAGAAGTTTGAATCCGGCACAGGATGGCCTTCATTTACCCAACCCATCAAACCCAACGTCATCGCTTATAACGCTGACAGCAGCTGGGGAATGACTCGGGTAGAGACGGTTTGCAATACGTGTGATGCGCATCTTGGCCACGTCTTTCCCGACGGTCCCCGGCCGAGTGGCCTTCGATATTGCATGAATGCCGTCGCGCTGAAGAAGGTCGGGAAAGCGTAATCAAAACGGTTGAGTCAGGCGGCGGGTCCGGGGAAGCGGCCGAACCAGGCGGCTTTACCGATGACGTGGCCGTCCATCGCCTTCAGCAAATCCTCACGCGTCGTGTTGGCGGGCAGGTCGAGCTTCGTGTCGAGAGCATAGAACTCGAACACATAATGATGTATCGGCCCCGGGCCGGCGCCCGGACCGAAGTATGCACCGGGTTGGGTGCCGCCGCGAGAGGCGATGCCCGGACCATTGCGCGTTCCGTCGGGCAGATCTCCTTTGCCGAGCGCTTCTGGCAGTCCTTTGGCAGTGCCGGGAATATTGAATGCCGACCAATGGAGGGTATCGGCAGTCGTCTTGTTGGTGGAATTCTCGGTATCGTGGAAAATCACGGCATAGGTTTGCAGCGTGTCGGGCGCCGGGGCCGCATTGCCTCCCAGAGTCCAGTGAAATTCGAATTCAGGCGACTTGTTATCTCCTCGGCCCGAATATTTCATGGGAACCTCGCCGCCGTCCGGCCACGCGTTGGACGTCACGGAAAATACCAGTCGTGGCGCAGCTGGTCCGCGGCCTCTGCCTCCCCCGGGGGGCGCCTGAGCGAGCGCCAGCGCAGATAGTGCTACAACCGCAGCCCCCGAAAGCAGAAATCCTGTTGGTGCTTTCATTGCATTCTCTCCTTGGATATAAGGAAGACCTTCATTCTGAAGTTCCCTTTTTGAGTAGTCTATACGATACAACGTCCCGTATACGCGGCGTGTTTGGAGACGGGGAGGGTCGCCGAGAAGGCGCGGGCGGAAAGAAAAGCGGTGTGTGCAGTGAAGGCCCCGCGAAGCTCAGCGCCCTTTTGCGGTCAAAGCTTCAACCGGTTCTCCGCTCTGAATGGCCGCGGCCTTTTTGCTTTTTGCCTCAACCACCGGACCGGCCATCACCCTGGAGAACGCGCGCGCAGCTGCGTAGGCGCCAGGCAGCGACAGCATCCATTTGTACTTCGGGACGCGAAACCCAAGCCATTCCGGCTCGATATATTTCACGTCGAAAAGGGGGTCCAAAATTGAAGCGATTTTCGTGCGGCTTCTGTAAAACACGCGCTCGTCAAGAAAAGCGAAAGCCGGTTTAAACCAGGCATCGCCCTCACCCCAGAAGTCGAAGCCGAAGCCCAGACCTCTGGTGAATTTCGCCCACCAGCTCCGGATGGGTCCGGGAGAAAACCAGTGCACGCAAGGTAAGCCGAGATGCGGTTCACGAAGCACGCCTCTGGTCGGAAATATGCCGATCATTCGGCCGCCAGGCTTGAGGATGCGCTGAATTTCGCTCGCGGCCTGATCCAGATTCTCGACATGCTCAAAAACCTGATTATGGACGACAAGATCGAAATAATTATCGGGGAAATCAATGTGTCCAGCTTTGATTTCCCGAATGACGTTCTGATCGCAACCCCACGAGCGGGCAAGTTCGGAATCTTCGACCCGAATTCCCTCGTAGAATGTTTCCGCGCCGTAGACTTCCAGTCCCTTTGCGCGGGCCGCCGCCACGAGAGCTCCGCTGCCGCATCCGAAATCCATGGACCTCGAGCCCGGTCCCATTTGAATAATTCTTTCCAACAAATACAGATTGTTGGGACGAAGGCTTGTCGGTGTTTCTTTTGGCGGTTCCTTCATATGTTTAATTGTGCTTCACTCCTGTTCTGAACGGCAACGGGCCTCGCCTAGTCGGCGGAGGTACGTCGCTTCGTCGCGGACGCGGCAGTTGTTTCGATGTCTTTTGCGTTATTCAGCGGAGCCGCCGCCGAAATCCGCGTGGAAGCGTTGTCTGACGAGAGCCGCCCGTAAATCGCCGCGGTTTTCCGGGCGATCGCCCCCCAGCCTCGTTCGCGGTTTATGAATTCCGCTCCTCGCTCCCCCATAAGTGCGAGTTCGTATTTTCCAGTGTTTAAAGTGTTTTCGATGGCCATCGCGATACCTTCGATGGTCGTGCCGGGAATAACGATACCGGCGCCGCTGTTTTCCATGAGCTCACCCAACCCTCCGGCTCGGGTCCCCAGGATCGGGCGAGCATGTGTGAGGGCGAGCGCCGCGACGCCACTCTCTGAAACAAAACCCGTGTAGGGAAGAACCAGCGCGTGATGACGCTCAACGAGTTCCGGGACCTCTCCTTCGGCGATGTAGCGGTGCATCACCTCAAACATTTCGGGCGCCTGGGCGATGGATTCCAGACAGGTTTGCCAATACAACCGATCCGCCGAATTCTCCTCCTGGCCCGCAATCGTGAGCCTGACGCGCAGGCTCGCCGCATTTATCCTTTTGACAGCTTCGATCACGAGGCGTATTCCCTTGTTCTCACGAATCGAACCGAACAGGAGCAATCGCAATGCGCCGGCGTCAGGAGCCTTTGATAGCAATCTGTGGCCGATATTCATCGGTCCGTGGGGAATTACTTCGATTTTGCCCGACGCCTGTCCGAACTGGCTGATCAGGATCTCGCGACCCGCCTTGTTGTGCACGATAAGCACCTCGCTCAAGTTGCAAGCGTAGCGCCTCATTCCCACCTCGAGGAAACGCAGTTGCGGAGGATAATGCCAGCGATGCGGAAGGGGATCGTGGACGGTGAAGACGATCCTGCAGCCGCGGGTTCTTGCGAGAAGGAATGGAATCAGCCCGAGGGGAAAATGGGGTGGAAACTGAAAGTGAATGACATCCCCGCGACTGGTGGCGTTCCACTGCCGGCTCGCCGCCACTGCAAAGAACCGCAGATTCCGGTAAATTCGGGCAAGCAGGCCCGCATGGGAGATTCCCCGCCCGCCGAGTTCAATTATGCCCGCACCGGCTGCCGCAACCTCTTTCTTGTAGACAAAGTTGTCGGGACAGAAAAGAGTCACGTCCGGCTCAACGGAAGCCAGCGCCTCCACGAGTTGAGCCACGTACAGGGCCGCGCCGCTGGTCGGCTCGGGGACGTGTACGAATACTCGGTGACTTTGTCTGGTGCTCATATCCTGCTTGTATTCGGCTTAAAACGCCTGGAATAAAACGCTGGCCGACTAGAAGATACGAAACCAGGATCGTGTGGCGAGGAACATTATGATGACGAACGACAGCACCACGAGCATAGTGGTGCGGTCCTTTACCGCGAATAACACCGGGTCCTCGTCCATTTCACCCCGTGAAGTAATAATCCAGATCCGGCTGATCCAATAAAGCAGTAACGGGAAAAGCAGCCAGAGAATGTTCGGGTTTCGATACAGCGCGCGCATCGTGTCGCTGTTCATATACAGGGTCAACACGAGACTCGACGCGTAGCCTGCGGCGATGCCGAAAACCTTCACTTCCGCAAGATCGCCCGTGACATAGGCTCGGCGAATATTCCGGGTGGCGCCGGCGTTGCTCAGGTTCGACAACTCGGCGGCTCTCTTGGCAAAGCCGAGGCTGAGAAAAATAAACATCGAAAAAGAAAGGAGCCATACCGAAAGTTCGATGTGGTAAGCGCTCGCTCCGAACAAAATTCGGATCGTATAAAGAGCAGCCAGGGCGAACACGTCGACCAGCAATCTGGTTTTCAATCCAAACGAATACCAGAGCGTCAACGCATAGTAGGCGAAAAGAACCCAGATCGCGGACGGAATAAAGATCGCGGTCAGCCCCACACCCGCCAAAAACAGACCGGGAGCCAGCGCAAAGGCCCAGGGCAACCCCAGCGCACCGCTTGCGAATGGGCGATTTCGTTTCCTGGGGTGTTTCCGGTCGCTCTGCAAGTCGGAGACGTCATTAATGATATAGGCGCTCGATGCCATCAATCCGAACGCGAAAAACGCCACGCACGCCTTCCAGACCATGTCGAGATGGGTGAACTGGTGGGAGGTGATCAACGCCACAAAGACCAGCAGGTTCTTGAGCCACTGATGCAGGCGCAACTCACGACGGATCAGGCTGAGCGTGGAGCGCGGGGAACTGAAAACACGGCTGACAACGGCGCTCTTTCGTGCCGTCCGCTCCACGTGAGCGGGCGTATCCACCAGAATTGCCTCCCGGCACTCCCTCCAGATGGGCAAGTCCGCGCTGGAGTTTCCCGCATAATCAAAATTGGCGCCGTACCGGGCCCGCAATTCGGCGAGCTTGTCCGATCCCTTCAGGTTCGTGACCCCATCGGATCCCATTACTCCGTCGAACAGGTCGAGGTGCCTCGCCAATGTGTCCGCGAGCGTCTGGTCAGAGGCAGTCGCCAGAATAATCGGACGGCCATTCGCTTTCTCCGCCCTCAGCCATTCCAGAAGCTCGGTATTATAAGGCAGCGACTCAACCGGGACGCGAACGTGTTGCAATATCCTGCGCTTCAGCGCCGCGCGGCCAGACATCAGCCAAACGGGAAGCGCGAACAAAAGCCAGGGTTTATCCCGCAGTAAAAGCGCGAGCGATTCCCACAGGAGATCTCCACGCAGGAGTGTCCCGTCGAGATCCACACACAGCGGAATTGTCGTCGCCGCCTCTGTCGCGTTCATGGGCGAGCACCCTCAGGGGACGACGGGACCTGGCATCCCATTCGCACCGCCCGATCCGCGGGGATCGGAGTCTTCTCGTTTTCCGACATGGTATCGCGTTCGAACATCAACTTATAGGAATCATAGGCGCGGTCGTGCAGGACGTCAGCCACGGCGTCGCGCGGCCAGCCTTCGGGCGTCGAGAGGATCGCAAATTCGCGCCCGCCGACCTTCGCGGAGGCAACGGGGAAACCATTGAAATCGGTCAGTTGAGCCTCGACGGGTTTTCCGCCGGCATATAGCTGGACAAAAATCGGCCGCGACCAGGCGGTGAACAACACAACTTTCTGATCGCAAGTGCTTCGCAGCTCATCCGCGACCCGATCCACGCGTTCGCGTTCATTCAGAATGTCCCGCCGATGGGCCCAGCTGGTAGAAACGAGCACACGCGGCACAATGCGCGGAACCCCGGCCACGGGAAAATACGGCGAGGGGTAGAATTTCAAAGCTACGGGACCCGCCGTGGAAGCTATTCCCTGATTTGCCAGAACGGCCGCAGCCACCAGTCCGTAGGCCATCGCCGGGCCACGGCGCCAGGAGGCGAGCCATTGGCCGATCACGATGGCGATCGCCGACAGGCAAAGGATGAAATGCCTTGTCGGCACCGGGTTCGCGATCCAGAATGCGAAAGGGGGCAGGAACATTGCAACCGGACCGACCAGGGTACTGAATCGTCCGAATCCTTTTTCCGGTGGTACTTCCGGTCCTGCGCCTCCGGTGCGATAAGCCCACCAGGCCGCAACCAGGCCGAGCAGCGTCGTCGCGCCGCCGAAGCCGAAAAAGATTACAACCACGCCTTTCGGAATGTTAGTGAAAGTGTAGAACGCGTCGAAGAAGCCACTTGAGGGAAAGGGTGTTTCGGCCACCCGGTCGACAAGAAAATGCTTCATCAGAAAAAAAGAAACAAACGCCAGCGCGGGACCGATACAACGAACGAACACCGAGTTTAGAAATCGTCTGACGGACTGGAAATCGGCACGCGCGAGCACGACGTAGGGCAGCGCCAAAAATATTTCGGCGCGGACGGTCATTGCGATCAGCAACAGAAGGCAGCCTGCGATTTCGCACGCGACGGCCGTCCAGCCGCGCGTCCGCAGGAAAAGGAATATACTGCCGGCCGCAAATAAGGCAAACGCCAGGAGGATCTGATGGCCCGACGTCCCCAATTGCAACATCATCGGACTTAATACAAACGGGATCAGTGCGATTGTCGCAACCCGGACTCCGTAAAGCAGTCGAGTCGACAGCCAGAAGCATGCCGCCCCGATAATTGCCGCCCACGTCCCGATCTGATTCATCAACGGAATCAGGAGATCGGGATCGCGTAGAACGCGATCGTTCACGAACCAGTACAGAGCCGCGATGTAGCCGAAGCCAAAAGAAGCTCCATATTGAAGCGGCGATGCGAGTCCCTTTCCGCCGTCGACTCCGTCGAGCAGGCCCGACAGCACGGCATACAGATCGTATTCTTCGAGCACGTTATGAAATCGGAAAACGAAAATCCAGATCGCAAATACCGCGAGCGAAACCGCAGCGACGACATAATCCGCAGTGGCGCCTTGTGCGCTGCGCGAAAGACCGGACGGAGCGACGGAGATTTGCGTTTGATTATCAATAGTCATAGAAAAAACCGCATCAAGCGGCGTCGGACAAAACGGCGGAGGAGTACATCGTCACCCCGATTGCGAAACGGCTACTTCTGCCAGACGCGAACCCAATCGACATCCATCGTCATGCTGTCACTATGGACGCCGTTCATGTTACCGGCAGTCCAGTTTGCGCCCTCCTGCATTGCCAGGATGAGGAAATATCTCTGTTTATCAAATATCGGATAGGTCTTCTCGGAGTTCAGGCGCCGTCCGTCAAAGAACCATGTGACCTTGCCCGGCTCCCAAAGCATTCCGTATACGTGAAATTGCGAAAAATCATTGGTCGCGGTAAGCGGATAAACCCGATTTTCGTTGACTTCCGTTTGTTTCGTGCCTATCCAATGGTGAATCGTGCCGAAGAAGGTCGACGGCCGGTCTCCCTGGCCTTCGAAAACGTCGAATTCGCCGCCTTCCGGCTGTCCCGCATAGCGGTCTTCAAACCGGGGACCTTCGATCGGCAGGAGCCAAAACGCGGGCCAGGCGCCCTTGACCGCATCCCACTTCATGCGCGCTTCGAAATAAGCGTATTTCCAGGCATGGAAGTAGCGGCCATCCGGTGAAGCCGACTCGATGCTCGTGTCATCCGACTTCTGCCCGCGCGTCCATTTCAAATGAAGAATTCCGTCAGACGCTGAAATATTCTGGATGGGCCGGGGCTTGTGATTGAACCAGACATTCGCGTACCAGGTGTGGTTGCCCGACGCGTCGGGACTCAAGTCCAGTGAATCGAACTCGTCGTGGAAAACGAGCCGGTAACCGGCCGCGGGAGGTGGAGGCGTCAGAGACTCACTGGCAGCCAAAACCCCAAAGGCAAGAACCAGTGCCGCCCCAGCCGCTTTCAAGCCAATGACTCGCATCGGCGCTCGCCTGGAGTGCTGAGGAAATTCCCCACCTTGAGTGGATTTACGACTCTTCATCGGCTTTGCTCCGAAAATTCGCATTTCGGCCAGCCAAGAGCCGCCCGATAAACCGCCAGAGTTGAGGCGGCCGTTTTCTCCAGTCTGAAATCCTGCTCGAAACGCTCGCGGGAGGCAGCGCCGAATTTTACCCGTAAGCTCGCATCCTGGAGCAACAAGACCAGGCGCTTTCGCAGCCCCTCAATGTCTCCAATATCAACGAGATAGCCGTTCACTCCGTCCGTGACGGCCTCGGACGATCCGCCCACATCCGTAGTAATTACCGGCAACCCCGCTCTCATCCCTTCAAGAATGCTTATCGGCAAACCTTCGAAGAAGGTAATGAGAACGAAAATGTCGCTCCGCGCCAGCAGCTCGCCCACCCGATCGGTGGCGCCTGGGAACTCGACCCGGTCCGCGACGCCGAGCTGCGCCGCGAGTGCCTGAGTCGCGGCAAGGAGGGGGCCATCGCCGGCAAATGTGAGAGCCCAGGGCATCTGGATACCGGCGAGAGCCCGGAGCAGCGTCGCATGATCTTTTTGAGCGGCAAAGCGCGCCACCATCACGATATGCGGTATCTCTTTCGGTCCGTGCTGAGCGCGATGCGGCGAATCGGGCATTCCGTTCCAGACTGTAATGAGCTGCTCCGGATGTCCGATTCGTCTGCTCAGGGCCAATTTCCGATTGGCCTGCGAGACCATGATCATTGGACCGCCGAGCTTCGCTGCGAAGCGCTCCGCCAGCGTCGCAATCCGGCTTTGCATTGGCGAATCGCCTTCTACAAAACTCCAGGTGTGCGCGGTAAAGACTCTCGGCGTTCCGGTGATTGCCGCGGCTGCTCGTCCCACAATACCCGCCTTTGAGGTGTGGGTGTGGACAAGGTCCGGCTTTTCGTCGCGTATGATCGCTGAGAGTTCCGCGATGGCCCGGAGGTCCGTCCACGGGCGAATCGGGCGCACCAGATGCTTCATGCGATGAACGCGAACCCCGGCGTTTCGAGCCTCATCGCACAGGAAGCCGTCTTCGCCGGTGGCGATTACCGGTTCGACTTCGCTCATGAGTCCTGCAAAAAGGTCCCGGACGTGGACTTGCGCACCGCCGTGCTCCGCGCGCGTGATTACGTAAAGGACTTTGACTTTGCGTCCCGAAGCCTCCGCTCTGGATTCGGAAATCATTGGGAACCGCGTGCCGGGGTGCTCAACTCCGGGTTGCTCAACTGATGCCGCATGCATCCCATTTCCTCGTTCGGAAACCCCGCGGCGATCATAAATGCCCTCCCATTCGCGAATGATCCTGTGCATGGAATATTTCTCCATGCAGTGATTCCGGGAGGCCAGTCTGAACTCTCTCAATTCCGCCTCGGGCAGATCTGCCAGACGCTGCATCGCCGATCCCAAAGCCGCCGAATCCCGCGAGGGAACCAGATATCCGTTCACGCCATCCAGAACGATTTCGCGATTCCCGCCCACATCGGTAACGACGAACGGAAGACCTGACGCGGCAGCCTCAAGGAGAGCGATGGAGAGGCCCTCGAATATCGACGACATGACGTAAGCGTCCGCCGCGTTATACCAGCCGGAGATATCGGGACGGACACCTGCGAAGCGGACTCGATCGGCGATCCCGAGCTCCGCGGCACAGGCTCCGAGTTCATCTTTCAGGACTCCGTTGCCCGCAATCAGCAGGATCGATTTCTTGTCCTTCAGCTGCGCAAAGGCCCGCAGCAGATTCGGGAAATCCTTCTGCACAACCAGACGTCCCACCGCCATCCAGACGAATTCGTCACCGAATCCGAATTCCGCTCGAACGCGCTGTCGCTTTTCCGCGGACGGGGCGAAGCGTTCCGTATCGACTCCGTTGGGCACCACGGAAATTTTCCGTCGCGGAGCCGCGCCCACCGCGACATAACGTTCGTAAGCGGCCTCGGAAATGATCGTTGTGTGATCGGCGAGCCCGTCTGTGAGCCGGTAGAGAATCTCCTTGTGCCGCGTCCCTCCCCCTTTTTCCGATTCCTCACGGAGATTGTGGGCGGTGCAGATCAACATCCGCATGGGAGTGAACAAACGGGTCGCACGGGCCAGAAGATTGGCGTGAACCATGTGACTATGTACCACGTCGGGCTTCCACTCGCGTATGATGCGCGCGAATTTTACAATTGCCCCCGGATGGGGAACCCCTCGAGGCATGTCCAGTGAGTGGACGGGAATGCCCGACGCCCGCAAGTCGTCGGCGAAAGCAACTGGCGCCACCATGCATACCACCGCGACCGCCCAACCCCGCTGTTGCAGTCCTTTCGCGAGCGCCGCCACCTGAGCGTCGGCGCCGCCATATTGCAGCGACGTGATCAGAAACAAAAGCCGTTTGTTCCGGACGGGAGGAAGCCCCTTACTGATTGATGGTTCTGTTCCAGTCATATTATTTCGATAAATCTCGCCCGGCGGAAACGTCGCTGACGGTAGTCGCGGGTTAATACTGATCCCTGTCTCTTGTCTCCGTGACCAGCGGACTTTAACCGGCGAAAGCGCTCGATGGCATCGCTTCCGCAAATTGCTCTTCGCTCAGTAACCACTCGTCAGAGAGCATGTATTCCTCTTCCCGCGAATAGCGGCTGACGACTATCGCCAGAAAAATCATCGCGCAATAGTCATCCGGCGCTGAAGCGTACCCGAAAATCCCCGACGCTTCCACCATCCCATGCAGCACGATAACGATAGCGCCGACGAGCGCCCATCGGCCTTTACTCCAGGTCGCGAATTCCCGAAACGCCAGGCCGTAGCTCTTTGAAAGCAGAAGCCAGAAGATGGCGAGAGTCGGAAGCGACCCGACAAGTCCCTGTTCCGCGAGCATCGTGAGGTAGATATTGTGGTACGCTCCTGCGTCGAGATGTTCGATGCCGTAGATACCGGAGGTCATGCCGTATACGCCCGGCACACGCGAGGCGAGATCGTCATGCCATGATTCGAATCCGTATCCGAAGATGGGCTGTTCCGTGAATTTCTGCCAGGCGACATACCACAGATCCCAACGGCCTTCGGTAATACGCGACATTTCCCTGAAGTCCGTATAGAACAGCGCCCCGGCGAGACCAGAGATCAGGCACGCGGCAACAATCCAGGTTACGAATCTCGTATTGAACTTCGGGCTGCGCAAGCCTCCCAGCAGGAGCACCGCGAACAGCGCGGCGGACGAAATCGCAAGCGGCGTACGCGAACCCGTCATGAGGCCGGCAACAAAGAAGACCAGTATTCCGACCGCCACGAGCACTTTCTTCGCGTGGATCAGGCACGCGGCTGCCAGGTAGCAGACCACGGCATCCATTGCGATGTTGTTCAGGGGAACGGATAAGATGAGAGCTCCTTTGAATACTCTCAGACTTTCATAGGTCGGAATGCGCACGCCCATAGCCTGGAAATACACGCTCAGCATGTACACCGACATCACGAAGGAAGCGCCCAGCATGCACCACCCGAACCACTTCGACGTGAAGTCGTCGCGCAGGGCACGAGCTAAGCTGACGCAGATGACAGACATCAAAACCAGCTTGAACCAGTCGGTGCGCGCGGCCGCGGGTTGAGTCGCCAGCATCGTGGGTACGAGAAGAAGCGCAAGCTGGACACTGAAAAGAACGATAAGCGTCGTTTCGGTCCTTCCCGCAGGCTGCCGGTACCAGATAAAGGCAAGGAGGATCGCCGCTCCCACGATCGGCGGGCGCAGCAGGAGGACGGAGATACCCGCATTCCATGCGTACAGGGGCCAATAGGCCGCGATGGCGAACGCGATGAGGGCCACAAGTCCGGCCGATATCAGACTGTCCGAAGACACCGGGTTTTCGAACATCGTATCGGCGTAGGAAACGTACCTGTCCATAACGGGTCTCGGTTTCAGTTCCCGGCCTGCGCGGTCAGCGAAGGCGCATGAATGGGAACGGCATCCTCGACTTGAACACCGGCGGCCAGGCATTTCCACAAGCCATACAGAAACGCCACACCCTCGGCTACAACGCCACACCAGAGAATGGCGTTCGGTTCGGTCCATCCGTGGACGGCAAAGCGCAGACCGGTAACCGCGCCGTATGCCCACCACATCCGCCGGGCGTAGACGCCGCCCTGTTGTGTCGCGAATTCATACTTCGCCAGCAGGAAGTTCGCCGTCATCACCAGCACGTACATCACCCAGGCGGGAACGAAGCTGGAGACGGCGGCGAGGTCCGCCGTCGAAAACTTTCCGCGCATGTACACGAGGCGAACCAGTTCAGTCCGCAGGAAAATCTGAAGAATTGCCACCGGGCCCAGTATGAGCAGTGCGATCAGCAGATATTCAATCAGCACGCGCTTCCGGTTTTCGGGAGCCACCAGACACATACGCGCCTGCGCCAGCTGAGAGAGTGGAAGGGAAAAAAGGCTCAGGGAGAGCATGCCGATCCGCATCGCGTAATTATTCGCCGTTACCGCCCCCGCCGCGGCCAGGCTGAGAAACCAGACGGCAAGAAGTTGATTCGAAAGGTATCCGACGCTCTCCGTCGCGGATGCGCTCATTTGCTTCAGAAACGACCGCATGCCTCGAATTTTCAGGGGGTGAAGCAACGATTCGCGGTCGAACCTGAGATTCCCCCTGGTGACGATAAAGACGAGACAGCCGAGTCCGACGAGTGCAAATCCGAAAGTCATCGAGACCGGCAGACTCCACTGATTCGCTCCCCAGATCGTGCAGATGAAAATGAGCGCGATTGCCATGATCAGGTACGCCAGGCCCTGCACTACCATTGCGGTGATGTTTCGACCCATGCCCAGACACATACCCGCGCAGGTGCCGATCAGGACAACCGGGACGAAACTCAGGCTGAGAATGATCAGAGTGTTCGCCGCCTCGGCGTTGACGGATCGACCCGCAAGTCTGGCGAATACCGGAGAGCCGATGATGCATATGATCGTGGCAACAACAGCGGCGGCGACCGTGAAGTTAAGAATTGCGGCGAGCCATCTGCCCTCTTCGTGTTGTTGCTTCGCTTTTGCGAACGCCGGTACAAAGGCGACACAGAAAGCGCCGCCCATGAAGCTCATCAACGTGAAGGGGAGTTGCTGGAACGCGAAATAGGCGTCCATCTGGCCAGAAACGCCAAATTTAGCCGCTATGTACGCCTCCCGCACGAATGCGGCAAGCTTGAAAAGGATTCCAACCCCGACACTCGCAGCGATAACGAGGGCGGAGCGGCTCCGGACAGCGGCTCGGAGGGTGTCCGCAAGTCGGACCGCCTTCCCCCCAAGCTGGCCGCCACCGTTCGAATCCTTCGTCAGGCCGTCGCGGTTCAAACCTTCGCGCTCCTCGGCGCCGGCGTCGTGCCGTACACATACTGCGAGTCGTAGTAACCACCGAACATACCGTCTCTGGCATGATTCAGGACCATTCCGACGATGTTGATCTCGAGCGACTGCAGTTTACTGATCAGGCTGGCCAAAGCCGACGCGCTGGTCTTGTCCGCGTGAGCCACGACAATAACGCCGTCCGCGATTCTGGCCAGTTGTATCGATTCCGCAAGGATGGGCGGCGGCGCGTCGATAAGCACCAAATCGTATTCACGGCCGGCTTCGGCCACGATAGCCGGCATCAGCATGCCGTGCTGGTCGAAGGCGAGTTGCGACGAGCCACCCGCGGGAAGCACGTGAAGGTTCGGATGCCCCGTAACGGGAACCACGGCGTCTCTCCATTTCGTCTTCCCCTCGAGCACGCTGCAAAGCCCATCTCTCTGATCGATTTCAAATAAACGGTTCACGACGCCGCGACGCATGTCGGCATCGATCAGCAAAGTCTTTCTCCGCATGGATGCGCTCGCCAGCGCGAGATGAGACGCCACGGTGGATTTTCCTTCGCCGGAAGCGGAGCTTGTGACGAGGAGCGATCGCGTCTTCTCGAAGTCGATCGACAACAGCAGCGTGTTTACCAGAGTTCGCACATTTTCGTGGAACCACTGCGCACTTTTGAGCGACTTCGTACTACGGTTGGCGTCGGGCGCCCCGAGTTCTGCAAGCGGCATCTTGCCCTTGATGATGGGTAACTTCGCCATCACGTTCACACTCATGTGGCGGGCCGCGCTCTCCGCCGAGGAGACGCGATTCTCAACCGAATCCACAATCACGATCAGACCCAGCCCCATCACAGTGGCCAGCACAAACGCGGCCGACATGATAAGGCGAGTTTTAGGGAACGAGGCGAATGAAGACGGCCGCGCCGGACTCGCCATGCGCGCGACCCCCTTCTCGTATCCGAGATCAATGTCCGAATCGCGGATGCGCTGAACCAGATTGTCGTACCGCTTCTTGTCTTCCTCGGCTTGCTGTTTCAGTTTGGCGTATTCCACGCCGCGGGTCGTCAGACCTCCAAGGTCCTCTTTCGCTTTATCCAAAACAGACTTGAGAACCTGTTCGTGCTGCACCGCTTCCTGATAAGCCTTTGCGCTCCGCTGGGCTATGTTCGAATGCAGCGTTTCGATTTGCCGGTTTACTTCCGCCAGCAGATTGGTAACTTTCTGGTATTCGGGGTAATTCTCGCCATACGTTGTCTTTACGTCGGCGAGACGCTGCAGGAGTTGGTTCTTGCGTTCGAGCAGCTTATTCAAGTCGTCGCCCTGATTTGAAATCTGCGCTGCCGCCAGTGAGCCGGAATTGACCACATCCAGCTCGGCTTGTTTCTTCGACCGTTCGCTTTGTGCGGCCGTGTAGGCATTCGTGAGCTGATCGAGCCGGTTCGAAGCTACCGTCGTCCCATCTCGCGGGTCCAGCACGTTGAGTTCTTTGCTTGCCGCCGCAATCTGGCGATCTTCTTCCGCAAGGCGCGTCTCCAGGTCGGCTTTCTGCTCCATCATCGTCGCCCGCATCGCGGCGGTGTCCTGCGCCCGCAAATGGCCGACGTAGTCGACATACGTAACAGCAATGTCGTTGGCTACTTCAGCCGCAAGCTGCGGGGTTGTCGCCTCGTAAGTGATGTCGATCAGATAAGAATTGGGAGGGCGCTTTACTTTCAGATTCCTCAGCTGAATTGGCCCCTCCATTATTTCCTTCACCACCTCGGGCGGAAGTGGCTTTCCAAATCTCCCTGTCAACTGTTTCTCACGGGAAAGCAGATTGTACTTGTCGACGACAGGGCGCAGCACCGGATCGGACTGTACCAGTTCCACCTGAGTCGTGACAATCTGATCCATGTCGCCCATCGATGTGGCAGGCGTTTCAATTTGATCCAGCCCCTGCATTGCCGAACGGCGATCAATTTCGACCTGAGCCGTGCCTTCGTACATCGCCGGCGTGAGCAGGCACATAGCGGCGGTCGCAGCCAGGACAATGATTACGAAGCTCGCAAAAAGTATTTTGTGCCGCCCGACGATGCCGAACAGGTGGCGCACAGACGGCTCCGGCTGCACCGTAATCGGTCGCAGAGGCGACAACGCTAATGAACGCGGTCTCTGCTCAATCTGCATGAAGTATGAATTCTCCTGAACAAAAATTACAGCGCGCTATCCCGCGCCCGTTATGCCGTCAGCAACGCTACCGGAGACCGGTAAACGCAGATCCTCGTCAGCGACGGGGAACCATCCTGATGCGGATTTCTCAAAGTCTGCCCCAGACCGCCATCCCGGACAGAGTCGATCCCCCGATTTCAGCCAGTTTCTCCAGGGTTGTCAGCGTGACACGCTTGCCCGTAGCATCGGGGATATACAGTACATCGTTCGGAAGCAGGGCAACATCGGGTGCGGAGCGTTTGACGATATCGTGAAGGGGAATCGTAATTTCCTGACGCTCCTTCGTTCCTGGCTTGACTCGGTAAACGTACGCCTGTTTCGTCGGGAATGACGTCAGACCCTGACACTGCGCCAGCACCTTAAGAACGGTCGTTTCGGTATCGTCGTGAACTGGCAGAGCGCTGGGAACCTTGACGTTGCCGACCACATAC
Organism: Terriglobia bacterium; assembly: GCA_963831795.1. Taxonomy (GTDB): domain Bacteria; phylum Acidobacteriota; class Terriglobia; order Bryobacterales; family Bryobacteraceae; genus BOG-234. The sequence goes on from CAWHSB010000021.1 coordinate 62,539, forward strand.
ACTTTGTCGGCCTCCGGTATCCGAATCTCCTCTCCACCGACGAGGGGAATATTAAGGGAAGGGTCCGTGTCGTGTAATAACGCGTGCACCGGAATGTGACGGGTGACCGGAGTTCGAACGCCATCCGCACCGACCTGGAATGAGGTCACGACGATTTCCGGACCCGCTTCCTTTGTCATCCCGTGTGCCATTGAAAGAGCATCCAGCAATGTCGTACCTGAGGCTGCCTGGAATTGTGTCGGGAGGTTTACCGCTCCCACCACGTTAATCGGGCGGCTCCGGTATTCCATAATCGACACAGACACGCTCGGGCGTACCAGCAAGCGCTGCTCTTTTGCGGCCGTGGAGATTATCTGCTCAATCTCCGGCGGCTTCAGACCCGCCACATGCAGTTTATTTTGCAGCAGCGGCAGGGTTATGCTTCCGTCCTCGGCCACCCGAAAGGCGCGGCTCAGCTCCGGGCAATCCATCACGCTGATGCCGAGGAGATCGCCCGGTCCCACCGCGAGCCAGGGAAGATTCGTGAGAGGATTGTCCGACTGTACGCCGGGCGTAACGCGTGGCGCGGTTGCCGCGCCGGCGGGCGGGAGATCCGTCTGCGCCGCGATGCCGAAGGCGAACAATAAAATCCCGACCAGGGAATGATATAGCAGCTTCATAATGATTAACTTTCTGAAAATTGCTCTCGGCCGCGACGGATCTTTTCCGCCCTATTTCCGGGCCCCGCGCTCATAGGACAGATCGAAGGCGCCATGGCTCCATCGCTTCATTTCGAGACGCCGGAGTTGCTGCGATCGATCCTCTCTGTAGTTCGACTCTCCGCAGTTCAATCGATACGCCCCGCTGCGGTATCAGCCCCCGGGTCAATCTCGCCCTGTTACCTCGGCCAGTCCGCTCAAAGACTTCCCGAAAAACGCAAACTGGTGAATCGCCGACTGCGATTGGCTTGTTGCCGGCGCATGCGACCTGGATTACGCCGAAATGATTGAGAATTGCAAACAGATCTGATAACTTGAAACGGCGAAATAAGTAACTTGGGAATAGTGGTAATGTTAGCTTCTTTTCACGATCCGACTTACGATCCGACCACTTTCGCCGACTCACGTATCTGGTCACGAACTCAGTGAAACCCCTATCTCGCAAGGTCGCATATCGCCCGCCAGACTTGACATCGACTACGGGCGTCGTTTCAAATTCACATCGCTGCGCCGAAGATATTTCTTCACCACGCACTGTTTATTCAATCCGTCACGAAAACTGCCGGTAGCGATCAAAGACGACACGTCGCTCTTTGGCCCCAGCTCTAGTCAAAACTCGACACGGACCGCTCATTTGTGGCGCAAAGTTATATCTGCAAGTATGCCAGAAGGGTTCTGCCAAATCAAGGATTCAAAGGAGCCATGTGTATTAAAACACGGATTATAGCGGCTCCTTTCTTAACCGGATACTGGAGAACGTGGGCCTCTGATTTCCGTCACCCCATCGAGCGGGAAACCCGACCTCGCCTTTGCCGCCAACACTCGAAGAATCCAGAACTTGACCTGGAGGTCGCCATCAAAAGGAGCATCTCGCGATTCGAGTTTTTCCCCTGGCTGTCTTGTGCGAAAAAAGTTGAGAGTCTTAGTTCTAAACCGTGATTAAACAGGATCGATTTCGTCGCCTCGGAGGACACCGTGAGAATGCCCTGACGAACGGGTAATGCGGACGGATTGACACACAAAGATAAGTTCCGCCGGGCGCCGCGCGGGACATTTTCGGTTCATTGCATACGCGGTACAGCCTTCCTACGACAAATCAAGCAATGGTGGGGTAAGCCGTAACTGCTGGGATGGCCGTCGGCCCAGCGTTTGAGGTACACTGTCGCCGCCATCATCTCAAATTGTTGTATAATCGGTGTTTCCCGAGACATTTAGAACTATGCCCAAAAGAACTTTTCAACCGAACAACCGTCGCCGCGCAAAAACGCACGGTTTTCGGACTCGCATGAAAACCGCCGACGGTCAGGCGGTTCTTTCCCGCCGCCGCGCGATCGGTCGCAAGAAGCTGTCCGTCAGCTCGGAAAGGTAGCCCGGATACCAGGCTTTCCTAAAAGTGTCCGGCTCTTGCAATCGAGCGAATTCCGAAGGGTATACGATAACGGGACCCGTTATACATGTCCCTTCTTCGCCGCTTTCCGTCTGGCAGCGCCCGTGCAAGGCAGTGGCCCGCGCGTCGGCTTCACCGCTCCCAAGGCGCTCGGTAAAGCCGTCGTTCGCAACCGCATCAAGCGCCGCATGCGCGAGGCTGTTCGACTTGAACTGGCATTCCTGAGTCCCGAGTGGTTAATAGTATTCAACCCGCGCCGGAAAGTCCTCGACTGCCATTTCGCCGAACTTCAGGCCGAGGTGAGGCGTCTTTTTATCAGGTGCGCGCGGGCCTCGACCGATGTGTCAGGCGAAGTTTCGTCCTCGCCCTCCGCGGGTACAAGCGGTTGATTTCGCCACTCTTGCCATCCGCCTGCCGCTTCTATCCGACGTGTTCGGAGTACATGAGCGAAGCGATTGAAAGACACGGACCCGCGAAAGGAATATGGCTGGGCCTGAAGCGCCTGGGCCGATGTCATCCGTTTCACGCCGGCGGCTGCGACCCCGTGCCGCATTAAAACTGAATGAGTTCCCCAACACCGCCCCAAAAAGAACGAAAAGAGCTCTCCAACGAAGTGCGAATGCTGCTGGCGTTCGTTCTCATGGGGTTGATTCTCGTAGTCACTCCCTATGCATATCGGAAGCTCGGCCTCGTCCCACCGGAGGCTCCGAAGAAGGCGGTAACCACAAAAGAAGCCGGCGCCCCTCCATCCCCTGCCGCGACTACGGCGAGCGGAGTTCCGATGAGCCCATCGACGGCCCCTCCCGCGGAGCCAACCGCGGCTGAACCCGCCGTAGGGGCGGTGTCCGCCGCAAGCGAGCAGGATCAGGTGCTCGAAACCCCGCTTTATCATGTCGTTTTCTCAAATCGAGGCGCTACGGTAAAGAGCTGGACGCTGAAGAAGTTCAAAGATAGCGCCGGCAAGCCCCTGGAATTGGTAAATCAAAAAGGCGCGGAAAAGGTCGGCTATCCCTTTCAGTTCACCTTCCGGGACAGGCAGCCGACATCCGATTTAAACAAAGCTCTGTGGACCGTTCATACGGGACCCGAACTGACCGTCAGTTTTGAGTACTCCGACGGCCGGACTCACGCCACCAAGACGTTCGCTTTGCAGCAGGACGGCTACATGGTTCAGTACGCGGATGACGTCACTTTGAACGGTTCCGGTCTACCACATCTGGTCGAGTGGAGAGGCGGATTCGGCGACATGGCAGTGCAGAACGCCGCCGGCCAGCAGGCTACCATTCATTACGACCTTGAGAAGAACAAGCTATATCGGCCCGCCGCCAAGTCTGCGAAAAACGGGCCGGTAAACGCCGATGGCGTATTCTCGTTCGCGGGTATCGACGATCAGTATTTTGCCGCCGCGTTCCTGCCCCCTCCCAATACTTCGCTTCAAACCACAACTTACGATGACATCGTCGCGTCGCCTCTGAACGGATCAGAGGAACCGTATCCTGGAGTCGCCGTCGGCGGCGCCGCAAGAAATCAGTTCGGAGTCTATCTCGGGCCGAAGGAGCTCTCGGTGCTCCACCAGGTGAACCCCAAACTCGACGGCATTATCGAGTGGGGCTGGTTCGGCATCATCGCGAAGCCCCTGTTCCTGGTGCTGCACTTTATTAACGACCGTTTCGTAAATAACTACGGCTGGTCGATTATTCTGCTGACCGTATTCATCAATCTGGCGATGTTTCCGCTGAAGCTCACCACGCTCAAATCTTCCCGCAAGATGCAGTTGCTGCAGCCTGAGCTGAAGAAGATCAACGACAAGTACAAAGGCATCAGCATGAGCGATCCGCGTGCAGCCAACAAGCAGCAGGAAACGATGGATCTGTACAAGAAAAATGGGGTAAACCCGATGGGGGGATGTATCCCGCTGCTGATCCAGATGCCGTTTCTTTACGCTTTTTATCGAGTGCTTGGCGTTTCGATCGAGCTGCGCCACGCCAGCTGGCTATGGATCGGCGATTTGTCGCAGCCGGAGCACTTTGCTATTCACACGCTGCCGTTGATCATGGTCGCGACGAGTTACGCGCTCCAAAAGATGACGCCCGCGCCGACCGGGGGCGACCCCAGCCAGCAGAAAATGATGCAGTTTATGCCGTTGATGTATCTCTTCTTCTTCTGGCAGGCATCGAGCGGCCTGGTGTTATACTGGCTCACTGGCAATGTCGTCGGACTCGCCCAGCAGTGGTTTTTCAACAAGACGGCAGCACCCGTGGAGGCAGTTGCCGCGGCGAAGAAGACGATCGTAAAGGACGGTAGGAAGAGGGCTTGAATCCCAAGTATTCGGTTGATGAAACTGGTCCCCGGATCGAGCAGTTTCTTCGTCAGATGATCGCCGATGGGGAGTTCGATCTGGACTTCGCCATCGAGGCCGGAGACCACAGCCATCCGGATTTCGAAAACCCCGATATTATAGTCAAGTTCAAGGGTTCCGACGTGGATTTGCTGCTGGCGAATCGGGCGGAGTTGTTGCTTGCGCTCGAGCTGGTGACGCAGGAGGTTCTTCGACTACACTCCGACGATCACTCCCGCATCTCCTTCGACGCGAACGACTATCGGGCACTTCGCATTGAGGAGCTTCGCGTCAGCGCGCTGGCCGCCGCCGAGAAGGTGAAGCATACCGGCACTCCATTTCGGTTCAATCCCTTGAACAGCAGGGAGCGGCGAGTCATCCACATCGCTTTGCGCAATGAGCACGAGTTGCGCAGCGAGAGCGCGGGTTCCGGGCCTTTCCGTCATGTGGTGATTTACCCTGCCGGTATGCCCTCGCTACCCGATTTACCGCCTCAGCCGACAGAACGTTACCAGCAACGCCCTCGCGATCGGGACCGGCGCCCCGGCGGAAACGACCGACGGCCTGGTGGGCCCGGCGGAAACGACCGAAGGCCCCCGCGCGGCCGCCGTTAGCCGGACTGACGAAGACGAAACTCGAAGACACGATAGTCGCGATTTCCACTCCTCCGGGACGGGGTGGCCTCGGGGTAGTACGTCTTTCTGGCGCGAAGGCTGCCACAATCGCGTCCTCCCTCGTCACCCTCAAGGGGGAGTTGCGTTCCTGGGGAGCCACTCTCGGCGAATTGCTGGACGACGAATGTCGCCTGATCGACGAAGTAATCGTAACCTGGTTCGCCGCGCCGCAATCCTACACGGCGGAGGACGTAATCGAAATCTCGTGCCATGGAGCCCCAGTCGTGCTGCGGCACTGCCTTGATCGGGCGGTGCGCGCCGGCGCCCGGCTTGCTGACCCGGGTGAATTCACTCTGCGAGCGTTTCTGAACGGCCGCATCGACCTGCCGCAGGCGGAAGCCGTGCGGGACCTGATCGATGCGACGACTCTCTATCAGGCGCGTGTCGCGGCGCAACAAACTCAGGGTTCGGTCTCCCGGCAGCTCGCGCCGGTCAAGGCGCAGTTGCTCGAACTGATTGCGCTGCTCGAGGCCGGTATCGACTTCGCCGAGGATGACATCAGCGTCGCTCCGGCGTCCGAAATTCTCCGGCGCCTCGAACCCATCATCGGGCAGGCAGGCGCGCTGGCGCGCAGCTTTCAATACGGAAATCTGGTCCGCTCCGGCTTCTCACTCGCGATTGTCGGGCGACCGAACGCGGGCAAGAGCAGCCTCTTCAACCGACTCCTTCAGCAGGATCGCGCAATCGTCACGGAAATTCCCGGCACCACGCGGGACCTCGTTTCGGAGGTCGCCGAGTTTTCCGGAATTCCTGTCAGGCTCGTCGATACGGCGGGGATTCGCGATACAGCCGAAGTCATCGAACGCCTGGGCATCGACCGAGCCCTGCAGGCGATGTCGGATGCCGACCTGACGCTCGTCGTCATCGATGGCGCAACCGAGGCGTCAGAGGAAGACCGCGAGTTGATCGCCAAAGCGCGCGATCAGGGGCGTTTCCTCGCTGTGGCCAACAAGTCGGATCTGCCCGGTTTCAAAGCCCGCGAAGAGCAGATCGCCGTTTCCGCCCTCACCGGCAAGGGAATCGATCATCTTCGTGAGGCGATCCTGGGCATGCTCGCGCCAGGCGGGATCCTGGAGATGCAAGGCGGCTTCATAACCAGCGTGCGGCAGGAGGGTCTTTTGCGAGAGGCGGTTATGATGCTGGAGAAAGCACGGGGCGCTGCGGAAGCCGGCATACCGCACGAACTCCTGATGCTCGATCTCTACTGCGCCCTGCATCCGATCGACGCGATCACTGGAGCGACAACGGCGGACGATATCATAAATCAGATTTTCACCACCTTTTGCATTGGAAAATAAAAACACAGGACCGGAAGGCATTCTTGATGCGATACCTTCTCCCATTTTCGTTCTCGACCTGGAAGGCCACGTCCTCCAATGGAACCGGGCGATCGCGCTGCTGACCGGCGTTTCCAGAGAAGAAATTGTCGGGCGGCGTTTTGCGAATCAGTTGCTTTTTCCGGAAAATATTGAGGAATGGGAACGTGAATTTCAGCGCATTTTGGACAGCAAGCTTCCGGTCCGCGCGCGATATCGATGGAGACTCGGAGCCGACCGTTCGCTGGCGCTGACGTGGTCGAGTTCCGCAATTCGCGACTCCGGACGCGTCGTCTCGACAATCATTGCGGACCCTGAAGAGGGTGCGACGGAGCGCAGGGACGTCTCCCGCTTCCTGCACGACACGATCTCGCAGGATCTGGTCGCACTTTCGTTCACGATCAGCAAGCTGCAATCGCAAATCGATGGCGCGGACGCTCACAATCTGATCGATCGCTGCTGCCGGGACATTCGCCTGATCAGCTACATGATCGCTCCTCCTTCGGCCGGCGAGGCCGGGCTTGGGGCAGCCATAGAATGGTATACCGAATATCTGGAGGAGGCTGGCATCGGGACCGACGTCGAATTCGCTCCGGGAGTTGACGAAAGTCTCTCGCTCGAAGCCACAGATCTGTTCCTTACGGCGATCCAGGAGTGGACGGGCCGCATGATCCGAAAGCGCCTCAGAGCGCGTCTCTTCATCGGCCTGCACACAAACGACTCCGGCGTCGTCCTCGAATTAAAGAGTGTGGTGGACCACAAGATGGCAGCTGGATGGACGACTTTTCGAGAGCGCGTGCGCACACTCGGCGGGTTGTTCGAAGTGACGGCCGGCCCGGCGGAGGTGATGGCGCGATTGACTCTTCCGGGATTGGGGCCGGAATGAGCGATGTCAGAATCCTGATCGCCGACGATCATGAACTGGTGCGGAAGGGTCTTGTCAGCATTCTCACGGAAGGGCATTCCGACTGGAAGGTCGTGGGGGAGGTCGCGAACGGGGCGGACGCGATCGAACAGGGCCGGATCCTGCAGCCGGATGTCGCGATTCTCGACCTTTCCATGCCGAATTGCGGCGGCTTTCAGGCCGCTCAATATCTTCGGGAATCGGTTCCGGGAATCAGAATCCTGATTCTGACCATGCACGCTGCCGCTCCGATCCTGCGCCACTTGCGGAAGGCGGGCGTCAATGCCTACCTGGCCAAGAACGAGGCGCCTCAAATGCTTGTTCTCGCCGTCGAGCGCATTCTTGCCGGCGAACCATTCTTCGCCTCGCTTTCGGCATCGCGGGCTCCGGAAGACCTCTCGGTGTCGGAATATGTGCCGTCCCAGTTTCTGCTGACGGCGAGAGAGCTCGATGTGATGCGCCTGCTCGCGCTGGGGAAGAGCAACAAGGAACTCGCCTTCGATCTTGATATGAGTGTTCGGACAGTGGAGACTCATCGCGCGAGCGTCCTCAAAAAGCTGCATGTGGAATCGATCGGCGACATTGTTCGGATTGCGGTTCGCGATGGCGTCATTTAGCGACATCAGTTAACGACGCCCCGCCAGTACCAGATACAGGAGTCCATACGGCAAGAGCACGGCTGCGGCGTTAACCTCCGGCCGGAAGTGTGCGAACTGGAGTTTGACGATCCAGGCGACACCCGCGGAGACGATGGCTGCCGCCCAGAGTCTTGCCAGGTAAGCCGCCCCTACAGGATCGGAACCGATTCTCTTACCCAGCGATCGCCTGAGCAACAGGAACTCTATCCAGCCGCTGACCCCGGCGGACGCAGTTAGCCCGGCGGCTCCCCATTTCGGGTCGATGCCGATGAGCGCCGGAAGGTGGAACGCCGCAAGATAACCGAGTACGGTGGTGAGCGCAACCCGAATCACTGCGAAGACGAGTGGGGTGCGGGTGTCCTTCAAGGCGTAGAAGGCCGAGGAAAAGAGGCGGCCCTGCGTAGTCGCGAGGAGTCCGACGCCGGACCCCGCGAGGATTCCCCATGTGTAGATGGAGTCGTCATGGGTGAATCGGCGACGCTGATAAATCGCGGCGGAGATAATATCGCCCAGCGCGATGAAGGCCACAGCCGACGGTATGACGAAGAAGGCGATGCGCCTGAGGCCTGTAGTGAGCCGGCTGCGCAGGTAGGTGGCGATTTCCGCGAGATCACCCGTCGCGCGAGACATTTCGGGAAGTTCCGAGGCCGATACAGACATCCCGAAAAGACTGAACGGCAGAAAGGAGATTGTCTGCGCATAGGCAAGCGCGGCGACGGCGCCGGTCGGGAGGTATGTCGCCATGATCTGATCGATAAAGGCGCTCACCTGAACAACACCGCGGCTCAGGAAGACCGGGCCGAAGTTGCCGATCACCGTGCGCACGCTGTCGAGATGGGTTGCGAGTCCGAGACGCAGATTCGGGACGAGCCCCCACACGACGGGAAGTTGGGCGACGAATTGAGCGGCAGAGCCAATAACCGAGGCCCACGCAACGACGACGGCAAGTCGATTTTCGGTGGACCGGGGGCCGAACCAGACGAGACCGCCGATCATCGCGATGTTCCAGAGCACCGGCACGCTGTAAGAGAGGAAGAAACGGCGGTGGCTGTTGAGTATCCCGAGACACCACGCGGACATGACCAGCAGACCCGCGCCGGGAAAGAAGATGCGGACGAGCGATATGGTGAGCTGGCGCGTTTCCCCCTGAAATCCGGGCGCGATCAGGTCTATGAAGAGCGGCGTCGCGAGTACGCCGGCAAAAACTATGAACGAAGTGAGCAGCGCGAGGATTGCAAAGACAGCGCCCGCCACTTTTCCCGCCTCTTCGTGCTTTCCCCGCGCCTCGAGGCCGGCGTAGACGGGAATAAACGAAGCCGAGAGAACGCCTTCACCGAACAGGTTCTGGAGGAAATTGGGAATGCGGAAGGCGGCTTTGAAGGCATCCGCGGCGGCGGAGTTGCCGAAGTAAGCGGCAAAGACGCTTTCACGGACCAGACCCGCAATACGGCTGAGGAAGATGCCGGCTGCGACGAGCGCGGCGCCTCCCGGCTTGCGTGCGGGTTTCATTTTTCGAGGAGGAAGTTTCCTACTACCATTGCGTCGATGCCCGACGAATAGAAGCTTCGGACGGCGTCGCGCGGCGTGCATACCAGGGGCTCGCCGAACAGGTTGAACGATGTGTTGTAGAGGACGGGGAGACCGGTCTTTTTCCCGAACGCGTGGAGCAGTTGCCAGTAGAGGGGATTGTCTTCCTTCGAGACTGTGTGCACGCGGACGAGATCCGCTTTTTTTCCTGCCAGGTCGAGGATGGCTCCGCGGAACTGCTCTTTGTATCCCGAGCGGACTCGGCTTACGGTGGCAAGATGGCGCGCGTTGGGACCCGCTTCGAAGTACTCGGAGGCGTGCTCGGCAGGCACCGATGCGGCGAATTTGCGGACCGGCTCCCGGTGTTTGATGAAGGCGTTCAGGTTTTCGGTGGAGTACGGGTTCTGGGGAGAGGCGAGGATGCTGCGATCGCCCAGTGCGCGCGGCCCAAACTCCATGCGGCCTTGCATCCAGGCGACGATGCGGTTGTCTTTTAATTGGTCAACCGCGGCGCCAAGCATCTCCGGAGTGGTGGACAGAACTTTGAACCGGAGCTTACAGTTTTCGAGGACCTGCTTAATCTCAGCGGCGCTGAAGGAGGGGCCGAAACAGTAGCCGCCTCCGTCGATTTTCTGAGCATCGCCGGGCAAATCGCTCCAGACGCTGAGCGCCGCGCCGAGGGCTGTGCCCGCATTGCCCGCGGCGGGTTGGGCGAAGACACCTTTGAAGCGGCCTGAACGTTCGAGCGCGGAGACGAGCAGGGCATTCCAGGCGACACCTCCGCCAAGACATACATTGTCGGCAGCGCCCGCCAGCCTGAGTACGTAATCCTCGAGTGTCTTCTGAATGCTCGCAGCGACATCAGCACGTTCGCCGGGCTTGAATTCCGCGCGTCCATCGATGCCCGTTTCTTCGAAAAACTTCACGCCGAATCCGCCGTGACCCTGGCGGCCGGAATCGAAATACGATTGGTCGATCGCAAGGTCCTGGACGATGGAGGCGAAGACCTTGTGGTATCGCGGCTCGCCCGTAGCCGAAAGCCACTGCACTCGATGTTCGTCGGAACGGCGCTGAAAGCCCAAGAGCTCGGTGACGCGGCCGTAGAGTTCACCGATCGAGTCAGGATAGAGAATCTCCTCTTCGAGCGAGAGCCTCTTCCCGTCCCCGCGCCATTTGCAGCCACAACGGAGATCGCCCTCACGGTCGAGCGTAATTACTGCCGCGCGTTCGAAGGGCGACGTCAGCCACGCCGCCGCAGCGTGGGCGGCGTGATGATCTATGGAGACGACCCGCGCCTTCGGAAACATGCGCAGCGCGATCGGGAGGGCCGAACCCGGCGGCAAGGGCCGGGCCAGAGCTACAAAGTCCACATCTTCCGGAACGATGCCCGCGATACGAAGGCACGTCTCGACGGCTGCAGCCGGGAGTCGGCCCGACTGAGGCCGCCGTGTCAGCTTTGCTTCTTCGACAGCGGCCGCAATGCGGTTGTCCTGCACTATGGCGGCGGCTGCATCGCCGAGTACTCCGCCGATTCCGAGGATGTTCAATTGGCCTTCCCGCGTTTTTCGATTTTGGCCCAGGTGTCTTTGAGAGCTACGGTCCGATTGAAGACCGGTTTGCCCGGCGTCGTGTCGGGGTCGACACAGAAGTAGCCGAGCCGCTCGAACTGGAAGCGCTCCATCGGATTCGTCTTGCCCAGAGCGGGCTCGAGTTTGCAGTCCGTCAGCACGACGAGCGACTGTGGATTGAGGTTCACGGTGAAGTCCTCGCCCTCTGGCGTTTCGTTGGGATCTTCGCGGAGGAAGAGCGTGTCGTAGAGACGGACCTCGGCATCGACGGCGTGGGCTGCGGATACCCAATGAATAGTGGACTTTACTTTGCGCCCGTCGGGCGCGTTGCCGCCTCGGGTGGCCGGGTCGTAGGTGCAGTGGATCTCGACGATTTCGCCGTTCGAGTCCTTTACCACGCTGGTGCAGGTAATGAAGTATCCCCATCGCAGGCGGACTTCGCGCCCGGGGGATAGCCGGTAATACTGCTTTGGGGGATCTTCCCGGAAATCGTCCTGCTCGATGTAGAGTACCCGGGAGAAGGGGACTTTGCGCGTGCCGGCTGACTCGTCTTCGGGATTGTTCACCGCTTCGACTTCTTCGACCTGGCCTTCGGGGTAGTTATCGATTACAACCTTTAAAGGATGAAGCACCGCCATCATGCGCGGGGCTCGCTTGTTCAGGTCTTCGCGGACGTGGTGTTCGAGGAGGCGCAGCTCGATGGTGCCGTTGGTCTTCGATACGCCGAGCGCGGCGCAGAAGCTGCGGATCGATTCCGGGGTGTAGCCGCGGCGGCGAATTCCGGAGATGGTCGGCATGCGGGGATCGTCCCAGCCTCGGACGTTTCCGTTCTGCACGAGCTGGAGCAGTTTGCGCTTGCTCAACAGCGTGTAAGTGATGTTGAGGCGGTCGAATTCGATCTGCTGCGGGTGGTGGATATTCAGCTGATCGAGGAACCAGTCGTAGAGCGGCCGGTGGTCTTCGAACTCGAGCGTGCAGATGGAGTGTGTGATGCCTTCGATGGAGTCGGACTGGCCGTGCGCGAAGTCGTACATCGGATAGATGCACCATTCGTTGCCGGTGCGGTGATGCTCCGCGTGGAGGATGCGATACATGACGGGATCGCGCATGTTCAGGTTCGGCGAGGCCATGTCGATCTTCGCGCGGACGGTGCGCGAGCCGTCGGGGAATTCACCGGCGCGCATGCGGTCGAGGAGCGCGAGATTTTCGCCTGCTGAGCGATTGCGCCAGGGGCTTTCGCGGCCCGGTTCGGTCAGGGTGCCGCGATACTCGCGGACCTCTTCGGCGGGCAGATCGCAGACGTAGGCTTTGCCATCGCGGATGAGCTGACGCGCCCATTCGTAGAGCTGGCCAAAGTAGTCGGACGCGTAGAAAACACGGTCCTCCCAGTCAAAGCCCAGCCAGCGTACGTTATCCATGATCGAATCGACGTATTCCTGCTCTTCTTTCTCGGGGTTGGTGTCGTCGAAACGGAGGTTCGTCTTGCCACAGAATTCGGCGGCGAGGCCGAAGTTCAGACAGATGGACTTGGCGTGTCCGATGTGCAGATACCCGTTCGGCTCGGGGGGAAAGCGGGTCTGCACGCGGCCGCCGTACTTATTGGTCCGCAGGTCTTCGAGAACGATTTCACGGATGAAGTTAGTGCGTGGTCCTGCGCTTGCAGGCATGTCGGACGAAGACGGGTTCATATTGATTTGAGTCTCGCGTTCTTCAAGTTTTCGATGGCGCGGCCGATTCGCGTCAGGCATGCCGGCGGGCCGAGGACTTCGAGGGTCCCGAACAGGGGAGGCGCTGTTTTGCGGCCGCATACGGCGACGCGGACGGGTTCGAACATCTGGCCGGCTTTGATTCCGAGGCTTTCGGCCGCGCCGCGCAAGGCGGATTCGAGGCCATCATGCGTAAAGTCGGCTGTCGCCAGGACGTCCGCCGCCTTTTCGAGTACTTTCAGGGCCAGGGCGGCATCGCCCTTTTTCGGGATGAGTTCGGTTGCGGGATAGGGCGCGAGTTCGTCGGTGAAGAAGAAGTCGGCGGCCGTGAGTACGTCATTAAGGAGGCGGATGCGCTCGCGGATGAGCGGCGTGATTTTCGCCATTTTCTCCGGCTCGACGGAATAGCCGGCGGCGAGGACGATCGGGAGCAGCCTTGCTGTCAGAACTTCGACCGGCAGGGTGCGGATGTGTTCGGCGTTCAGCCAGACAGCTTTGGGATCGAAGGGGTCGGTTTCGGTGAAGTTCACGAGCGCGTTGCTGCGGTGCACGCCTTCGAAGGAAAAAGCCTGGATGAGTTCGTCGAGTGTCATCTGCTCGCGGTCGTTGCCGGGCGCCCAGCCGAGCAGGCAGAGGAAGTTGATGAAGCCTTCGGGCAGGAAGCCCGCGTCGCGGTAGGTGACCACGGAGACGACCGCGCCGTGTTTGCGTTTGGAGAGCTTGCCGCCATCAGGCGCGATGAGGAGCGGGAGGTGCGCGAATTGCGGGGCCGGGTATCCGGCGGCTTCAAAGATCAGGAGGTGCTTGAAGGTGTTGGCGAGGTGCTCCTGACCGCGCACGATGTGGCTGATGCGGAGGTCGATGTCGTCGGCGCAGGAGGCGAGGTGGTACGTGGGCACGCCATTGCTTCGGAGGAGGGCGAAGTCTTCGATGTCGGCGGCCGCTTTGGTCTGCTCGCCGAAGACGAGGTCTTTGACGGTGACGCAGTCGCCTGTGTCGCGCGGGACGCGGAAACGGATTACGAAGGGTTCGCCGGCGGCGGCGCGGCGGTCGCTTTCTTCGCGGGGGATTTCGCGCTGGCCGGAGTTGAAGAGCCAGGGGCCGTGCGGTTTGCCGGCGTCGTCGGGGTCCAGTGGCGTGAAGTCGCGATAGGCCATGCCTTTGGCGAGGATAGCCTCGGCTACCTCTTTATGGAGGGGGAGGCGGTCGGATTGGCGGTATTGCTCGTCCCAGGGGAGACCCAGCCACTTGAGGCCTTCGAAGATGGAATCGAGGGATTGCTCGGTGTTGCGCTCGATATCGGTGTCGTCAATGCGGAGGATCATCGTGCCGCCGTTACGGCGGGCGTAGAGCCAGTTAAATATGAAGGTGCGCGCGCCACCGATGTGCAAATAGCCCGTCGGAGAGGGCGCGAAACGAACTCTGAGCATGAAATTCGAGTATAGCGACGGGTGGTTGGGGGCTGGTGTTAAGCGGCCTCGTTCGGGCGTCCGGGTCGGGTTGGCTTGGGTTCGGTTATTGGCCCTGTGCTTTGTTTTGTTTGATTTGTTGGGTTCGTTTGGTGAAAAATTGTCTTTAATTATGGTGGGAATCGGGTGGAAATTCCTCCGTATTCTTCCGATGTTAGGTTCAGTTTGTTTGGAAATTTTTGTTAGTGAAGGCAGCTTCGGCCGGTTGTCGGTCCGCACGGCTATTGTGCAGGTACGGCGAGCGTGGCTGAGGCTCTTTTCCATACGCCCCTATTGTGCACCTGCTGTGGCGGGATCCTGCACATGCTAAGGCGTAAGTGTCGTGTTATCAAAGCGAGATAATTTTCCTGGCTCGTGACCGCCTTTCCAGGCACCAACGCCGTTTTAATTTTGATCATTCGCCGCCGGTTCGACCGAGAGAAACAGGTACGTTGTGCCCTCGGGTATCGCAAGCTGGGCGGTCGCCTGTGATAGTTCCTTACTCCCGGATAGAGAGGTCGACAACACACTCACATCGGCGCTGCTTTCGCTGAACAGCCTCAGCTTCAGCCGAATGCCTGGCGCCAGATTTCTCGCTTCAATACGAATGGTTCGCGGTCCTGTGAACGCGCCGCTCACCATGTTGATCGCGGAATCGGTCGTCAGATCCCCGGCCGGTATACCGGCAATATCGACGATCCGCGCCGACGGTCTCGGCTCCGGCGGAAGCAAAACCTTGAAGGGTTTTCCGATCGAAATGGGAGTTCCATTGAAATTCGCGGTCAGCGTGTTTTCGAAAGCTTCGATTCTCACGCGACCATCCCCGCCCGCAAACTCGCCGCCCGACGCAACGCCGCCACGCGCCGTAATCGTTCCTCCAGCCCCTGAGATCGCTGGAGCAGCAAGCCGGATCGCATCCCCGCTGCCTCCGGTCGCCGGAAAACCGGCAGCGCTCTGGTTGCCTCCATTCGCGTTGATGGTTCCGTTGATCGCGATCGACGATGAACTCGTAATCAGCAGGGCACCCCCGCCACCGCCGCCGCTTGAAGCATCGGTACCGCCTCCGCCGGAGCCTCCAACCAGCGGGATCAGAAAGGTATTTCCGGTGAACTTTCCGCCGCGGTTCGGCATACCGGGAGCGGCGCCCTCTCCCGCCTGCGCCTCGCCGTTCTTCGACGCACCGACGCCGCCCCCATAGCCTCCTGCTCCCCCCGCGCCCGGGACTCGTCTGCCTCCCGCCGAATATGCCGCGCTGTCATCGCCGGTGAGGTCAAGATCTCCGTCGATCTGCACGGGACCTTGTGAAAGCCATACGACTCCGCTTCCGCAAGGTTCGCGACGACAACTTGACGGTGACGCCTCGGCCGATCGTAATGGTCCGAAACCGATAGACATTGTCGCCCCGAACGGCTGGGAATGTGTGCGGATCGAAGACAACCGTGCCGGGAGTCGTCAGGTTCAGAGATCCGTCGGAACCATCCGAGCCGCTGTCGAAGGTCTGCCCAAACGCGACGGCGGCCAACACGATCAACAAAAATCCGCACAAAGGGGGGACCGCTCATCCTACTGGCTCCAGGTCACTCGCACAAGACCTTTGGAACCGCCGGGAGGATACGGGACATTTACCGTCGACGTAGAAGACGCAACCGTTCCCGAGAGCGCGGGAGCCGCGATCGCCTGGTCCGGTCCGGACTCCGAAAGGATATAAACGGTCGGGATGGAGCCTGGTGGAACACCTTGTGCCGAAATGACCACAGGAACCGGGCTTGTGGAGTTAATTGTCGCGTCCGGAAACGTAAAGGGATTTGCGTTGATGGTCATTCCGGCAACGCTCGTCACCTTAACGATAGGCAGAGGAGCCGCCGGAAGCGCAATCTGAAGTGGCGTGGATATCGTGTTCCGCGTTCCGTTCGTGCATGAATTGCAAGTCACCTGAGCACCTTCCAGCCGGATGTAGCCATCGCCCCCAGCCACTGTGACGCGATCCATGGAGCCCCGGGCAGATACCGAGCCCGTGACCGCAACTATCGGCGCCATCAGACGAATTGCGCCGCCGGCGCCTCCTCCAGCAGCCTGGCAAACGTCGCCAGCTCCTGGACCTCCGTTCGCGCTGATCAGACCCGAGTCGCTCACGGTAACCGATACGGAGCTTGCAATCAGAACGGCGCCGCCACCCGCGCCGCCGCCTACGTCAAACGGGTTCACGCTACAAAATGCGCCACTCCCTCCGGAGCCGCCGATGAGCGGAATCAGATACTGGCTCCCGGAAAATACGCCCGCACTCCCGTTAGTGCGGCCCGTGGTGGGCGCTAAACCGCCGCCAGGACCGTTTCCCGATTCGGCGACGACGGCCGAGCCGCCGCCCGGTCCTCCGCCGAACCCTCCCGCCCCAGCCACCGACCAGGCACGATCGCTGAGATTGCCGGTGAAATTATGACCCGGCAACCCACTCAGATCCAGTGTTCCATCAATCTCCACCGCCTGAGTGGCGAGCCAATAGACCGGCCCCGGCAGAAGCCGCGAATCAAGCCGGACAGTGACGCCTTTGGCAATATTGATCGTCGTGAAATTGAAGATCGTATCGCCCGCCTGATGGTTTGGAATCATTGAGGGATCGAAATACACGGTGCCCGGGGTCGTAAAGCTCAAAGGGCCGTCCAGGCCGGTCGACATGCTGTTGAACGGTAGCGTCTGCCCCTGAGCAACCGGAACTCCCGCTAATCCGCCAACAAACAATGCAAAAACGCTAACGCTGATTGAATAGCCCGCGACCTCGCGGCGTCCGAATTTGAACAACATCTCTCACTCCTTGTTTTGGCAGGCGTCCATCGCCGGCCCTGGGATTGACCTGGTTGGAATTCTGTATTTCGAGCAAATACCCCGGCAACAGCGGGGGAAGGCGAATATCGGGCACGCTGTTCGGATCCAGCGGGTCCGATCCAAGCGCGATCTCCAGACCGTCCGGGTAACCGTCGCCATCCGAGTCCGGATTGAACGGATCCGTGCCCCGCGCCAACTCTTCCCCGTCCGTGAGGCCGTCACCGTCACTATCCTGAGAATTGCCGAGCGGCGCGATCGCCGATTGCAACGGCGCCGCCGGACTCCGGCCTGCATCTGCCTCGGAGGCGCGAACCGTGGAGATTTCGTTCCCGCGAGGTCTTCGGGATGACGTAGAGTTCGCCGCCGCGGTATTATTCACAGAAAACAAAGCGTCCGATTCATAGGGCAGACTGGTTGTGCCGCCTCCGTTGATCACCGAGAAAAGAGCGTCGCTTTCGTGCGGCTGACCCGCCGGCGACGTGGCGTT
Organism: Terriglobia bacterium; assembly: GCA_963831795.1. Classification (GTDB taxonomy): domain Bacteria; phylum Acidobacteriota; class Terriglobia; order Bryobacterales; family Bryobacteraceae; genus BOG-234. The sequence continues at coordinate 80,050 of CAWHSB010000021.1, forward strand.
CAAAACCGAAACCAGACTATCGATCTCATGCGGCTGAGCCGCAGGCACCGCGCCATTCAGGACGGAAACGAGGCTGTCGGTTTCATTCGGCTGCGCGGGGAGCGCCCCGGCGTTCGCAACAGAAAAGCTCAGACTGTCCACCTCACCCGAGCCCACGCGGCAAGTCGACGGAACGCAATTCGGATCGAGCGGATCGGAGCCGCTCGCCACCTCCACGCCGTCGGGGAAGCCATCGCCGTCCGTGTCCGCGTTGAACGGATCGGTGCCCACAATGAGCTCAAGACCATTGGGCAGGCCGTCGCCATCGGGGTCGAGACTCGGATCGACAAAAGCGCTGAAGGCATTCGCAAGGTTAACGGCCATCCCGGAGTCGGCCCCGCCGTTGCTCGCGACAACCGCGAAGCGTCCGTTGGCGCCGCCATTGGCGTACAGCGTGAGCATCGCAGAAGTGCCATCCTGCAACGCCACCGCGCTCGTAACAGTAAACCGGAACCCGGAATGACGAACGTGCTGTACCCGAAGTTGGCGCCCGTGACCGTTACGATGGCGGTAGTCTCCGCCTGCATCACGCGCGGCTTCACCGAGCTGATAACCGGGGGAGGAATAATCGTCTCCGAACTCGGCGACGTTACGCTCGTGGCGCCAACAGTAACGGTGATCGATCCGCTCATCGCCGCCACCGGGACGGAGACCGTAAGCGTCGTCGCCGTCGCCATCAGGACCGTCGCGGTCACACCTCCGATGGTCACAAGGTCAAGCGACTTATCGGGGCTGAATCCCTGACCCTGGATGGTGATCGTCCCACCAGCAAGAGCAGTCATCGGCGAAATGTTGAAGATCGTCAGCGCGCCCGGCGCCACTCCGGAACGATTGATCTGGACGACGTTTCCGACGGGATCGTAGACGTACTGGATGACCACTCCAGTCGAATCGATTACCTTTACCAGTTGGTTGAGGTCGTCATAGAAGTATTGGAAAGTGACGGTCTTCTGAGCGAAAGCGGGCGTGGGACGCAGCGCCAGTAGTACGAGGCCCCCCAACATGAAGACAGTAGATGGCGCTCGCGCGCGATTGACCCAGGAATGTCTGTTCTTCTCTCTCAATGTTGTCCGCCGCTACACTGGACCGGGCTCTCTCAAGGCTTGAAGACCGGCTGGAGGGGACACATCGGTTCAGCAGGCTCCTCATGAGGCGTGTGAGCAATCGGATCCCCTCGAGGCGTGCAGATTTCACCGGAAGCACACTCCAGTCTCTGTTGCATTCTCTCCCACTGTTCCCAGTATTCCTCGGGCGTTAATCCTCCCGGATAGCCTGGTCCAATTGTTGGAGGAGGACTGGGCCACGGAGGCAAGTATGGAACATTTATCGTTCCGCCGGGACCAGAGGTCACTGGAGGGTCGAATCCGCCGTCCGTGGACCGAAGTCCGGATGGATCGCGAAGCAGGACAGGAGAGTTTCGAGCGTAGCGATAGAGATTCGGATCATCGCCACCGGCAAATCCGATTGGATCCTCGGTAATGAACCGCCCCGTCTGGCTCTCGTAGAACCTGCTGCGATAGTAATACAACAAATTGGAAATCGGGACGCGACCATCATATTGAAACGGGTAATTGCTATTCGCGGCCGTCGTTTGACCAAACGGCTCATACATAAACTGTCCCTTTGGCATGCCGAAGCCATCCGTCGTCAAACTAGTGCTCTTGAGATCGTCGGTCAACCCATACTCGACCTGTCCTGAATCATGGATCACCGCAACATGGTCGTCAATCGATTGCCCGGAAAGAACTGTAACTTCGTCTCCATCGCTGCGGTCAATCCAAGCAATGTCCGTAAGGTTGTCAAGCAGAAAAGTCTGCTTGAGGCTTGACGCAGGACCGGCGGTGTCCTTCTGCTGGATCAAATTACCCGCGAAATCGTATACGAAGCTGTTTGTCTTGCCGTCCGGAGAAGAAACTGATACGAGGCGGTTTCTCGAATCCCAGACATAAGACGTCACCGCAGTCCCCGATGTCGATGACTTGAGATTTCCGTTTTCGTCGAACACGTTTACGGCCGGGGCGAACTGAATCTGCTCGTTGGCGTTGTCGTACGTCGTCGGCGACACCGACGGCGTAACGAGCGGCTGCGCAACACTATTCGTGACCGCGCTCCGATTGCCGATGGCATCGTACGAGTAAGTCTGCGCACTCAGCACACCGGCTGGCCCCGCATGATTCAGAGTTGCCAGCCGTCCAAGCTGATCGTATGTATACTGGCTCGTGACGCCGTTCATCCGGGTCGCGGTCGAAATCAGGTTCCGCGCATCGTAGGTACGGCTTATCCCCGCTCCGGCGGTCGAAGCGCTCGACAGATTTCCGGCCTTGTCCCAGGCATACATAACGGGCGACTGGCCAACCACGTGACGCGAGGTAACCCTCCCAAGGCCGTCCAGCACGTAATTTATCGCTCCGAAGGGAGTTGTCGAGTTGGTCAGGCGCCCGGCCGAGTCGTACTTGTAGGTAAAAATGCCAGACGCGGAATCGTCTACGTGTCCCAGACGGCTGTTGGAATCGTACGAGCGCGCGACCGTGCTTCCGTCCTGGTACGCTTCGCCGGTCAACCGGTTTATCGCGTCATAGGTAAATGTGCTTATCTGGCCCCGTCTGTCCTGAAACTGAACCAGATTTTCATTCAGATCGTACTCGCGCCAATCGGTTCTGCCCAGCGGATCCGCGCGGGTCAGGAGGCCGTTCATCAGATCGTACGTAAACGACGTCTTGTTGCCACGGGCATCGGTAACGGAAAGCAGATTGCCGCGCTCATCGTAAACAAAGCCGGTAACGCCCCCTTGAGAGTTCTTTTCACTCAGTATCCGGCTCAGACCGTCGTACGCGAGAAAGGTGTTTCGTCCCAAAGCGTCGATGATCCGAATCGGGCGTCCGTTGGCATCGTAAGCGAGAGCGGTAACGTTGCCCAGAGGATCTTTGGCGCTCACAAGATTACCGAAAGAATCGTACGAAAACGAAGTCGTCTGATTCATCGCATCGGTCGTTTGAATCAGTTCACCGAACTGGTCATATTGGAAGGAGGTGACATTCCCGTTCGGATCCTTCCCGGTAAGAAGATTGCCATGACTGTCATAAGTAAACGTCGTGACGTCGCCGAGCGGGTCCGTTATCGAAATCACTTTATTGAAAACAGGTTCGTAAGTATAAGCCGTCGTATTACCTGACCCATCAGTATGGGAGAGCAGGTTTCCCGTCGAATCGTCATAGGAAGAAGTTTGATCTCCGGCGCTAACATCTCCGCAGGCAGGGCACGAAACCATGCCATGCAGCCCGACGATATAGTTGCCCCCGTCCCGATCGATCGTGCGGGTCTGGCCGATCGCATCCGTAACTCCGCGCGGACGCGAAGGTAAACACTGCCCGGCCAGGCGCGGGCGACTTCCTCGAAGGCTGTATCTCGGGATTGTCGCGAAAGACTTCACCAGGGTGACACCGAGCGGGCCGGAGTCGCCGTTGATACGCTGCACCAAAAAGATACGCTGCACCAAAAAGATACGCTGCACCAAAAACCAGCCGTCGCGGTCTTCCGAGTTGGCGCACAACGCGATTTCTTCCTGGCAGACGCCCGACGTTCTGCAAGCCAGTTGCATAAATTGATCTGTCAGGACACCTGCCAATTGCAAGAATCCCGGAGGTTTCATCATTTTTCGCAAATGAGTTGCAAAAATCCCTTGACCGCGGGCGAATCGAAAAGGTAATCTAAACGTTTGAACACGGACTATTCCGGTCCGGTATTGTTCGCGCCTGCCTTCAGTCGGCCTCAAACGCCGTGCCTGGGATTTAATTCACCCCGGCGCCAGATGCGAGATTGCAAGCGTTGAAATCTATCGTTTTGATATCCAGCAAGTTTTGATATCCAGCAAGGAGAAGAACGGAATGAAATCCGGGATCAGGATGGCAGGCAAGAAGAAGACAAAGAGGCATAGCCGGAATAGCTGGCCGATCTCGTACCGATGGACGGCGATCGGAACGGTCGTTGCCTGCTCCGCAGTCGGCAGCAAGACGATGAATGTCGCTCTTGCGCAAGGCGTGCCCCGGCCAACCGGCGCGATATCTCAGACGCAGCCTCAGCACTTTGACGTCATGCCGGGACCGCTTTCGGAGGTGCTTCCGCAGTTCGCGCGCGCCGCGGGCATCACATTTACGCTGTCCACCAATTCGATCGGCACCATCACATCGCCCGGTGTTTTAGGGACTCTTACGGTTCAGGACGCGCTCCAGCATCTGCTCGACGGGACCAGCGTGACGTTCCGCTTCACGACGCCAACCGCTGTGATCCTCCAACTTAGTGCCCGATCCGAGTCCGTCGAGGTGACGGCTCACGCCCCCGGCGCAGACCCCTATGCAGATCCGGAAGCGCCCTACAAGGCGGATCGCCTGGCATCGAGCAAGTTCACCGAGTCGATCCTGAACACTGCGAGGACGGAGACGGTTCTGACTCAGGAGGCGCTCGACGATAAGAACGCAACTACCCTGCGTGAAGCGTTGCGGTCGACTGCCGGCGTCACCCTGGGATCGGGCGAGGGTGGCAATGCCTTCGGCGATCGCTTCTTCATCCGGGGCTTTGATGCGCGCAATGACGTCTTCATCGACGGCGTTCGCGACCCCGGCGTCAGCATTCGCGAAAACTTCGACGTCGAGCAGATCGAGATCCTGCGCGGGCCGGCCTCAACCTTCGCCGGCCGAGGCACCACGGGCGGCGCACTGAACATCGTGACCAGGGAAGCCCAGCACACGGACTTTTATCACGTCGAAGGCCAGGGCGGCTTCAACGACTCCCTCAGACGCGGAACGTTCGATATCAACAAGGTCATCAGCCCGGTGCTCGACGTGCGTTTCAACGGCATGCTCCAGTATGGCGACATCGCCGGCCGCGACTTCGCGACCGACAATCGCTGGGGCCTCGCCGGGAATCTGGTCTACCATCCAACTACGAACTTCAAGCTGACGGCGAACTATTCCCACACCTGGCTTTGGGGCATTCCCGATTTTGGCGTTCCGACCAACCAGCCGACGCGCCGGCCCGTCACCGAGAGCGGGATATCGCGCGACATCTTCTACGGCGCCGCGAATCGGGACTTCACCCGATCGACGCAGGATCTGGGCACGGTCGACGCCGAGTGGAAGGTCAACGACCATGTCATTCTGGAGAACAAATTCCGGGCGAGCCAGTCCCTTCTGAACTACATCGGCACGATCCCCGAGAACCCGAGCGCCACCGGCGCGACCGCCCCTTATTCCTCAACGTTGACGTTCTTCTCGGGCTACGTTCAGCTCAACGCGCAAAGCCGCTACGAGCCGATGACGGTCATCAATGACCAGCCCCAGGTCACTTTCAAATTCAACACCGGAGAAATCCAACACACGGCGATCCTGGGCGGGGAGTTCTCCAACGAGAAGCTCAGCATCCAGGGCTATAGCGGCCTGACGTCCGAACTGACGACGGGGCCAGTTGCCTTTACGTCGTCGGGAGCGCCGATTGTAAGCGTCTACGATCCGCCGAATTACATATACGGGTCGCACCCTATTGTTCTGGCCGGAAACCAACTGAACTATAACGTGAATACCAAAGCCGTTTACCTGATGGACACAGCGAGCTACCACGATTTCATCATCCTGAACGCGGGAATTCGCTACGACGACTACCACATCAACTCCTCGAACAACACGAGCGTACAGTCGGCGGACGACGGCATCCCGAGCTGGAACGCGGGGCTGTCCGTCAAGCCCGTGAAGATCACCAGCATCTACTTCGCTTACGCCACCGCGGCGGATCCCGTGGGCGACGAACTGGACGCGACGTCGAGCACTTACGGCGGCCTTGCCCCTACCCAGAGCGCCACGCAAATCTTCGGACCTCAGAAGAGCAGATCTTACGAGGTCGGCAACAAGTGGGAACTGTTCAGAGGGCACTTGCTGGCGACCGGCGCCGTGTTCCAGACCGACGTGACCAACGCGCGGGAGACCGCGCCGGCCAACCTGCCCGGCTATACCAGCGGCCAGATTGTCCCCAACGCAGCCTATCGCGTCCGCGGCGTGGATTTCGAACTGGCGGGCAATATCACCCGGAGGTGGAGCGTCCTGGGCGGCCTGGTGCTGATGGACCCTAAAATCACGAAATCTATCGTTCCCAGCAATGTCGGCCTTGACCTCGCCAACATCGCGCCGAAGTCATTCAACCTCTTGAGTAAATACCAGTTGAACAGGTGGCTGGTGCTTGGCGGCCAGATGGTCTTCAATTCGGAAATCAAAGGCGGGTCGCTGCTCGCCGCAAATGGCGGCATCGCTTATCCCGGCGCGCCGAACCCGACGTTCCTGCCCTCATACTGGCGCTTCGACGTCTTCGCGGAATCGAGGATCAACAGCTTCACGAGCCTGAAACTCCTCGCGCAGAACCTCACTGACAAGACTTACTACGACTCTCTGTACCAGAGCTCGCAGCCATTCGTGAAAGTCGCGCCCGGGCGCGCGATCTACCTGAGCCTGACCTTTAACTTTAATAAGTCGTAGCGAATCGACGCATGCTGATCTGCATCCCCGATATCCTGAGCAAGGATGATGTGGCGGACTTCCGCCGCATCATCGACGCCGAAGCCTGGGAGGACGGCCGGTCCACCGCCGGGGCGCAATCGGCGGAGGTAAAGAAGAACGAACAGCTGCCGCCGGACGGCAAAACGTCCCGGCAACTCGGCGAGCGCATTCTCCGTGCGCTCGCCGCCAACCCTCTGTTTGTTTCGGCGGCGGTACCGCTGCATATCTTCCCGCCGCTGTTCAACAAGTACGTCCCGGGTCAGTTCTTCGGCGAGCATGTCGATAACTGCATCCGAGGCGACCGCCTGACCGGCCTGCGCATCCGCACCGATCTTTCGGTCACTCTGTTTCTGTCGGAGCCTGAGGAGTACGATGGCGGCGAACTGGTGGTCGACGACTACTATGGCTCCCACCGGGTCAAGCTGCCGGCGGGTCATCTCGTTCTTTACCCTTCGACCAGCCTGCACCTGGTCACTCCGATAACGAGGGGCGCGCGCATCTCCTCCTTCTTCTGGCTGCAGAGCATGATCAAGGATCCCCTTGCGCGGCGGATGACCTTCGACATGGACAATGCGATCCAGACATTGGTCCACCGCCTCGGCCGCAACGATCCCGAGGTCCGAAAACTGACCAACATCTACCACAACATCATCCGGTACTGGGCGGAGCTATGACAGCAGCCTGCCAGGCGGCTGGATACCAGCCGGACAGTCAAACCACACCATGACTTCATCCGTAAGAGTTCTGGATCCTCGGGAGATCGAAGCCACCAACGCACAGGCGTCCTTATTCATGGAGGAAGGTATCCGTCTGATGCAGTCCGGCAACGATACAGACGCCACGGACGCTGCGCTTCTCTGTTTCGATCTCGCGCTGGAACTGCGACGCCGGCTGCCAACGGATGTGCCCGTGCACTCCTGGGGCCTGGCAGCCTGTTGGCTCAATCGCGCCGAGGCGCTCACGCGTCTTGGCCCTGCCTACCATACGCTGACACTGCACGCCTACGACGAGGCTTTGACACTCCTGCGTCCGCTGCCGCTCGGCGACGACCCGCGTTTCTCCAAACGTTTGGCGATCGCCCATCAGAACCGGGCACTCGTCCTTGCCGCGCAAAACCCGCCAGCAATGGCGGACGCGATCGCCGCCCTGGTCGACGCCATTGCTGTCCTCGACCATGCTGAGACGATGGACGAGCCTGAGCGCGAGTATCTTCTCGCCGCCGTATGGATGAACCTCGCGAACATTCAGGCGTCGGAGGCCGCGATTGTGTCGGACCTCGCAGCGCAGGAGGCGGCTCGGCGAGCGCTAGCCCTGGTGAAGGCGCAGGAACATGAGAATGCCGCGGCGGCGGAGGTCGGCCTCAAAGCGCGCCACGTGCTCTGTCATATCGTGGCGCGCCGATTGTCAGTCCAGACAAAAAAGGAGACTGAAAGGGACACGGTCCCGGAGGATGTCCACAACGCGACAGATCTCGCCGACGAGGGATTGAGTCTCGTGCGTGAGTGGGAACAACGCAGCGTCGACCGCTTCCGGAATCTGGCATCCGATCTGTTTCGGTTCGGCGCACGAGTCTATGCCTGCTATCAGCCGCACTTTCTGCACGAATTCCTCAGCGAACAGTTGGATCCTCGGCAGTCGGAGCATTCTTACGTCCAGAGCCGCGAGATGCAGGACGCCGCACGAGAGATCGTGTTGCTGTTCCCAACACCTTCCCACACTTCGAGTGACAGGCGCGCATCCGATTAGGATCGCTAAAACGCGCTTGCATCCGCCAACGGCTGCTCTGAGCGGATTGTCGGCGACCCGGAGAGGCTAGCTGGAGCGCGAGCCGCGATTCACTCTCCGAGTGGCGTCAGCCGGCCAAAATCGGCCGACCTATTGTTCTCTGTTCCGCGAACTTCCTGAACGCGGTTTCTTGTGGACCTCTCTCACGCCTCTTACCGTAAAATCAAGCAGCTTTGGTGGCGGCCAGCGCGCATCCAAAACCGTGCGGCCCAAATCCCTTTAGAATTGGAAACGCGCTATCAGCGTTCCCTGCCGGCCAGGATTGGCGTACGCTGTGTTCGGAATAAGGTAAGCGTTGCTGAATACTCCGAACCCGCTGGTGTAGATAGTGCCGCCGCCGGCGCCTTTGGCCGGCGGGTTCTGCGGATTCGTCGTAAAACCAAGCGGTGTCGCTATCAGTGTGCGATTGAAGATGTTGACGAATTCCGCGCGAATGTAGAAATCGTACTTACCCTCCTTGCCGAGGCGGAAATGGCGGCCTAGATTGGCGTTCTCCGAGGGATTGCGCGGCCCGCGAAAGTCCTTGTAGAGCACCGCTGTGGCGCCGCATGTCGTATTAGTCGGGCAGGGCGCCCACGCCTTCGGATTCAGCACCTGCGTGTAATTGGCATTGTAGGAGCTCAGATTGTTGAGGTCGACTCCTGGCGCGTACAGTGGCTGGCCGGGAACCCGGATGTCCTGGCTGCTCAGGAAATTCGCCGTAGGGCTGGCGGGAGGTGCCAGGTACAAACCGCTCTGGTAGCGCGCGTACCACCCGAATTGCCAGTCCTGGGTCAGGACATTAATATACTTTGGCAGGAAGTTGGCTTTCGGGACCGTGTAGATGACGTTGAAGGTCAGCACGCGGGGAGCATAATTCTGCAATGCCCACACGGCGCTTTCCGGGTTGAAGAAATCCTGCCGCGTTGCCCGGTTGAATCCCTGGTTCCAGGTAAATGCCCCGCTACCCGACAGGTTGTGGGAGAGCCGCTTGGTTGCCTTGATTTGCAACGAATCGTATCTCGAATCGCCAGTCGGGGATCCCGAGACACTGATCGGGGTCCCGGTGGAAGACGTAAACTGCGGGTATGGATATAGCGCGCTTTGCAGACTGTTCCCTGACGGAAAACCGCTGTAAGGCGCAAAGTTGGGGAAGCCGCGCGCCGCCATGGCAGACTGGACGGCCGCGCTGCCCAGCGGTTGGGTGAGCAAGTTACGGTCCCCATCGTTGTTATACGTTGTGCTCCCGCAGACTCCACCGCCGGAGGTGCAAGGGCCGGTCTGGGGATACGGATACAACCCATAATGCGCATAGGTTTGAGGCGATATCTGGCTCAGTAATCCGAGCGGGCCACTCAGCCAGGCCGCTCGGTTGGCCACATAGCTGGCCTCCATCACGAAGTTCGGCGTGATTTGCCGCTGGAAGCCGACGCTGAATTGATTGATGCGGGGCGGCCGGTTCTGATTCCCGTCCGGAACAAACACGCCGTTCGTAACCACTGGCAGACCGCCCGTGGTGCCCGGAAGCGGCAGGACAGACGGGTTGGTCGTCGGCCATTGCGGCGTCAGGATGGAGCCCGGAGTCGCGACGTTGATGTACTGCGCATTGTTCGGCTGAGGCGCAATCGGAGTATTCCCCGGCGTGGAGAATATGTTGCCGGCAAATCCCGCTACGTACTGATAAGCGATTCCCCATCCACCCCGGAACACGGTCTTGGGGTCGATCTGATACGCCACGCCCACCCGGGGTCCAAAACCATACGGATAAGTCGGCTTGTAGAAGGCGCAGTTGCACGTGCTGGCGTATTGAATCGCCCCGGGGCGTCCGCCGGCATTCGGATTGGCCGTTGTCGCATCGAGCTGCCCCAACCGACCGTATTGCTCACGCTGGGCAGTTGCATAATCCCAGCGCAGGCCATAATCCACCGTCAGCCTGCGCGTCACCTTCCAGGAGTCTTGCACGAACAGTCCCCACGCCTGGTAACCATTCCGCACTCCCACAAAATTGGGAGTTTGCGTTATGGAAGTGAAGTCGCCCAGCAGAAAACTGGCGTAGCCGAAGCCCTGAGTGAACCCGTTAAAGCTCACCGAAGGCTGGAATGGTTGTGAAGTGGGACCCACGCCGGTGGCCAGGGTTACGCCGGAGATGTCCGCGTTGTAGCCGATAACCCCCTCGATTTGATATTCCGCGCCCGCTTTAAACCTGTGGGAGCCTTTCACCCAGGTTATGTTGGCATTGCCCGTAGGCCTTTCCTCGTGGATCCACGATTGCAATTGGCCGGCGGTCCCGATGTTTTGCATCCCGCCATAGCTGCCCGCGCAGAGAGTTCCCGAGCACATCCCCGTCACGCTTGGAAACTGGCGGTTCTGGATAAAGCCCGAGAGAAAGAATTCAGAAGGATTGAAACTCAGAAATGGCGCCTGGTCGTTAAAAATAGTGTCCATGTAACCGCCGCCGAAGTGAAACAGCATCGTGGGAGTCAGCGTACGGTCGTAGTTCAGTCTCCAGGTGTTGGTGGGAATCAACCCGCCGCGATATTGCCCGATCTCCAGCGGCAAGCCATCCGCGGAGAAGGGACCTGTATTGATGCGGGTCTCGACATTATTTCTCGACCAGTAGCCCGACAGCCTGTCCTTGCTACTGAGGACTTGATCGATCTTCAGTGTCGGGATGGCTGAGTACTGCCCCCCACTAATTTGTCCGGTATAGTTGGAGACCAGATTGGCATTGCCCGGATTTGGGTTCGGAAACAAGGCTTGCATGGCTAGAGCCGTGGGATTGAAAAGGCTGGCCGGGACCTTGTTGTCCTGAAACGGATTGGCGTACTGCAGGCCGTTTCCAAGAGTGGTGCGCGATAAAGGATTGTAGACTGTATTCGCGAACATCGGACGGCCCAGCGCGTCGGTATAGTTCGCTCCCCCTAAGGGCCCTGTCGGAATCCCATAAGCGGCGCACAGACTGCACGTGCCGTTCGACGAAATCGCCGAGAAGTCCCCGTTGCGAAATGCAGGAGTCGGCACGGTATCGTTGAACGAGAAAAGCTGGTTGTATCCAAACTGCTCATAAGCCCAGTAAAAGAAAGTTTTGTTTTTCCCGTTATAGAGCTTGGGGATGATGATCGGACCGCCCAGTGTGCCGCCGAAATCGTTGCGCCGGTAACGCGGGCGAAATTTCTCCCCACTTCCGTTAGAGCTGAATGGGTATCCGGCGTTCAGAAACTCATTGACGAAATATTCGAACCCGCTTCCGTGGTATTGATTCGTCCCCGACTTGATGGTCATGTTGACGACCATGCCCCCTCCCTGCCCGAACTCGGGGGCGTAGTTACTGGTCTGATAGCTGATTTCCTGAATCGCATCCACATTAGCCTGCGACATAGAGGGGTACTCGGTTAAATTGAACAGGCGGTTACTGGAGTCCTGACCCTCAATGCGATAGGCTGCGTTGGTGCCATTCCCACCCAATCCATTCATGACGGCGCCGCCGGAACTACCCGGAAGCGTCGTGAGCGTGGCGTAAGGATTCCGGTAGCCTCCGGTGATAACGAGGAGAGGCAGCTCGTCCATTTCCTTCAGCGTGACGTTGTGGGCCGTTTCGCCGCTCTCGGTCTTGAGCAGAGACGCCTCGGCCGACACAGTCACCGACTCGGTGGAGGAGCCAACTTCCAGCGTGACGTCCTCTTTTAAGACTTGTCCCGCGGAGATGGCCAGATTGTTGTGATTGTAAGTCTTGAACCCGGGCGCCGTCGCAGTGACCGTATAACTGCCCACCGGCAAATTCGGGATCGCATAGTTCCCGGTGCTGGTGGATGCGGCAGTGTAACGAGCACCTGTCTCGACATTTACAGCTTCCACAGCCGCGCCGGCAACCACTGAGCCAGACGGATCAGTAACAGTGCCCGTAACTGTTCCGTTCACACCCTGGCCGAAAGCAGGCAGGCCCATAGTGGCCAGACAAACGATGAACCCCAGAGACTTAACGATTCGCACAATACCCCTCCCTTTCTTGAGAGCCCCTACAACTCGAACCGATCGCTACCCATCTCAGAACCCACCGTGCGCTCCCCAGCGCCGCCAAATCCCCTCTCCGTCTGTGAACAACCCGTGAGCGTCCCAACCGAAGTTTGAAGGTGAGTAATAGTGGCGGGGATCATATCGCAAACCACGGCCGTGTGCAATGCCAAAATTGCATGCGAAAATTGCATCCTGCCAACCGCCTCGGACCTTCCAGGAGGTGCGGCTGGAGGTCATGGTACGGATCCGACAGGACAACGCGGTTTTGTTCGGAAGTGCCTGGGTTTACTCAGCGGCGCCCGGAATTGCGAAGCTACGGGTTCCAGGAGATGCATTTCCGGTGGACTCCGGCGGCGCCCAGGTAATGCCGACCGGAAGCCGGTGCACTCGGCTATTTACCATCCGCGGTCAGGCGTGCTGCGGCTTCGCGTCGGCGATTTCGCCGTGGTGGTGAAGGCTCTGGAGGCGGGGCAAACGGTTGTGTCGGCGGGCGGGGAGCCGCGCGGTGATCGTGCGAGATATAAACAATTTTTTTGCAGTGGTGGATCCGGCTCCAGCGGCGAGGAAGGGGCGCATGGAAATGAACAAACTCGCTTGATGATGATGCTGGCGGGTCACGAACGCCGAGAGAGCTATTCCTGACCATAGGTTGGCAGGTCGCAGAGTACCTGGATAGTGAGCCTTGCTGATTGTGCCCGAAGTAACGCCCAATCTCTGTGGAGCGCTGGGTGCCCCGAGAGTAGCACCCTCGGCCGTGGCGCGAATGCCTTCCGATACTCGTTCATATTGACCCGCTGGCAGACAGCCATGCTGCTGCCGCCAGCGAGCGAAGAGGCTGGACGAGGTCTGGACCAGGCCGGTGCCCCGCACGCGGCGACCGCCGCGAGAGGGATTGACGGCTTTATTTGTTGATCCCTTTCGACTTCACATCCCAGTTCGAGTTTGTGCAGAGACCGCAGTTACTCCCCACGAACATCTTGCCCGCTTCCTTGTCGCCTTTGAACGTCCACAGGAGCCAGTTCGAGGCGACGTTGGCGAACTCGCCGCCTCCAGGATGAAAGTATGTCGCACTGTGGCCGGCGTTGTGCCGCGAGCCGTAGAAAGCCGGCACGTGGTTGATCGCTTCGAACGTCGCCGCCGACGCCCCCATCAGGAAGTCGGGTTCGCCGCCGTTGAGCAGCAGAACCGACCCGTGGAGTTTGGGAAGCGCGTCCGCAGTCGGTTGTACCGACGGGCCACCGCGACCAGGTGCGGCCGCCTGCCCGGCGGGCGGGGTCTGCACTCCGGAATTGAAGACACCGATGCTCTTGACGCGGGGATCGGCCCCGAGCGCGAGCGAGAGAAATCCTCCGCACGACGTACCCATGACCGCAACTTTGTCCACGGCGATCTTGCCGTTTAACGGCGATCCGGCTCGTACGTTTTCTTTCCCGGTCCACTCGATCGCGGCGCGCATGTCATCGGCGGTCTCCTGCCGTCCGGCAGCACCTTCCCGCGGGACAGTGCCTACCACGAGGACGCCATGCGAGGCGATGGTTGTGAGAAAGCCCGAGAAGTGCGTGCTATCGATCGCGCACCCGCCGTTGCCCCACACCATCACGGGCAAAGTGTCCTTCTTTGGAAACGCGTCCAGCGCAGCCGGACGATAAACCTGAAAGCCGGGAGCGCCGAACGCGGGTTCGGACACGACCTGGTACGGTCCGGGCTCTGCCTTCGGCGCACCTTCGAGAGGCAATGCCCGCGAGATCATTTCACGAGTGATACCCTGCGGTTGCGCGAGGCACACACCAGTAGTTGTAAGAAACACTGCGACGGCAACAACTATTGTCTTCTGCATAATTCGTCTCTCCGGAACCGGATTATCTCAAATTTCAAGACAGTCGACGCACCAACAAGACTTCCGAGCATCGGCGCCGGTCGGCACGGCTCAACCGCCGACCTCGACGTCTAGATCTGAAGATTATTGGCCACAAATGAACACGAATGAACACAAATAAAACAACGGACATGAGCGGGCTTCATTTTTTCCTTCTGAATGAACGCTCCACCATATCGTGCGGGTCTACCGAGACTGGCTGGTCGCGCCATAACCACCGCATCATCTCGGGCAGCATCGCGCCGCCCATGTTGTGGCTATGCACCCCCATACCCCACGAGTAGTTGACGTCGTAGCCCTTCTGCGTCAGCGCATCCTTCAACCGGACGTTCTGCATGAACCAGTCGCGATGCGGGTCGTACTCGCCTTTACCGTTGAGCCCGCGGTTGTCATTGCGACCGTCGACCATGAAGATCCGGATGGGCTTCCTCTCGCTCGCCAGAATCTTCTCGGGATACACGTATCCTCCCCTGAGGTCGACGAAGGTCCCGATCGCATTCAGTACTTTGTGAAACTGATCGGGGCGCTCCCACGCCACCGTAAAGGCCGCGATCGCGCCGGAACTCCAGCCCGCAAAACCGTGGCGATCGGGGTCGCGCGAGATCTTGTAATCCTTATAGAGAACCGGCATCAACTCATCGACGATCACCTTCGAGTACCGGTCTGAAAGAGTGTCGTATTCTTCGGCGCGGATCGAAGCTTTCGTTGCTGTAACCACGCCGGGATCGATGAATGCCCCGATCATCTCCGGAATGTCACCGCGGAAGATCAGGTTGTCGAGAACGTTTTGCGCGCGATACAACCCGTCCGCCTTCAGATAGACGGATCCGTCATTAAACACCATCAGGCTCATGTCGCGCGATCCGTCGTATTGCGCCGGAACGTAGACGTGGTACGTGTGCTCGACACCGGGGAACGCTTTGCTCGGCAACTGGAACGGTCCAAGGATCTGGCCCTCAGGTACACCGTCCCGTGGCAGGGAGTCCGGCCCCAGCGTGTAGAACGCATCAAATTCCGAAGGCCCCGTTGGACCACCCGGCGCTCGCTGCGCCGGCGAGCCCCACGCCCCCGCTAACAGCAGCACTACGAGTACCGATTTTCGTCTTCTCATTTACCTGCCCGCCTTTCCATGCAAACGCGGTGTGATGTGAGTCATCACAGCGTTAACAATATACCCACAAGCGAAACAAGCCGCTGTGCTGTCAACAAGACCCTTCTACAGTCGGCGGAGACTGATAAGAGCCGTCACGGGTTCGCTTCGGAAGACCAGCGCGCCTGTGACCGCGTTGGGCCCTTGCCGCTGCGATAACAGGATGTTTGCTTCAATGAACCCGAAGCGCTCGGGGCGGGCGCGTCAATCCGCCCGGTGTCCACTGTCGACGTAGTTATTCCTCTCTGTCTCGCATAAACAAACAGCCCGTTCCGGAGCGACTCCGAAACGGGCTGAAGTTTTCCCTCCTGAAGAACGGTTAGTGTCTCATCTGCGTCACGATGGCGCCCGTTTCGTAGACTTCGCAATACGCGCGCTCCGCCACAAGTCCGGCGTCGCCAGCTCCGTTGAGCCGCAGCGTTCGTGGCGCCATCACCCACGGTTCCACGAACACACTGGGGTCGTCGACGGTGATTTCGTAAAGGATCTCATCGCCCTTGCGCGTGAATTTCTCTACGATGTGCATGTTCTCGGAATGAAAGAGGCCTCCTCGCCCCAACCACGTCGAATCGACAAACGAGATGGAGTCGAGCACCAACGTGTCGCCCTCCCAGCTTCCAACGGTATAACCCATGTAGGTGGCCTCGATCGCCTTCTTCGGGTCGTGCTTGCGGCCGTCGGTTGGAATCACGCGAAATTCCCTGTTTCCGCCTCCGTAATCGCTCGTCGAATACAGCATGGTAACGTCGTTCGCCGTTTGGTAGATGCGGCGGGGCGTGCCCTCCCGCGGAAGCCCCATCGGCTGGCACGTCATGATCGGATCGTACTTGTTCGTCCACTGATCGAGTTCCTGAACCTTGTCCCAGAACTCAGGTTTGTAAACGGGGTGGCTCGGCCCAAACCGCGAGGGCGAGATCCACTCATAATCCACCCAAAAGTTGTCCTGCCCGACTCTGCAGCCGACGTCGGGATTGAGTCCCCCGCCTGCCACCTGCGTTGGACCACATCGGCGCGTTCCACTACCCGTGATGAGAAGAGGGGCAGCACTCCAGGTTCCTGTCAGGTCCGGCTTCCCGTTGGACAGCCGCGGCGTTACGACAGCTGCCGTCTGCGCCCGCGCCGCAGGGGTTGGCAGAGTCCAGTTGGGAGGCTGATTCGTTGGCTTGATCGCCGCCCTGATGCTTGCCGGAACAGGCACCACGACATACATCTGTCCCGTTTCCGTCACCGTCGTCGTAATGTCGCGGACGACGACGCCGTTCTTCCGTTCGGTCATCTTGCCCGCGTAAAACGCCTCGGCCGGGTTGAGTGGATTGTTCCAGTCCCGATAATCGCTGTAAGTGAACTCGTAAGTGTTCGCGCCATTTTTCACTACGATGCGTTCGGGCATGAACTTCGCGTTAAGTGTCGCGGTCGCAGTTGCATTGGGGACGCCCGGGATCGGGAACGTCACCACCGGCTTGTTGCCTTCCCATGAGACGGACGTTTTACCTGCCGTCATGACGTCAGCTGGTACCTGTTGGGGTCTGGGCGCCATTTGAGGCGGGTTGGAAGTCCCAAAGAATGCGGCCTTGAACGCGCCTTGCGGGCTTGCCCACAGGCGAATCATCCGCTCCTCTACCGTTGCCGGCATCGGAGTAGCTTTGCCTTTGCCGGGGACGAGTTCGGCGCCGGGAATGTCTTCGTTCCAGGCGTACGCTCCGCTGAGGACTTCGACATTGGAGCACGACTGGCCGTTGGGTCGAGTGCCGGTGATCTGGATCCTTTCACCCGACGTCTGGTAGCTGATGCTGGTTCGATACTTCGTCACATTGCAAGGCTGCCCATCCACCTGCATGACGCCCTTACCCTGATACTCGAGCGACATGATCAGATCGCGTTCTTCACTGCTCCGCAGCATGCCCATATACCAGGCCCAGTTGAAAAGGACTGCTTTCAGGTCCTTCGCACCGGATGCAGGGGTGTACAGCGGCGCAGCTCCTCGACCTCCGCGGCCGCCAGCCCGTCCACCACCTCCGCCGCCCGCACTCTGGCCACCCTGGCCCGGCGCCGCAGGGGCAGCGCCTCCTGCTGCCTGTGCAAAGGCCGAGGACGGCGCGCTGATCGTCAGAGCGACAGCTATCGCAACACTTGTTCCAAGGATCTTTTGTCGACCGGTCATATCATCCCCTTCTTCTTCAAAGTCGTTCGCGTTACCAGGCGCAAATTTGGATCACGCGGTCATCCGGAGGTATCCCAACGTGGCTGAGGCTGGCAACAGCAACCAGGCTATTTTACGCTAATTTCTCCTGCGATTCGCTTTACCAGAGGTTAACGGGCCAGGATCGTGGCCAACGCCCACAGATCTCGATGGCCGCAGACTTTGCGGAAGTTCTTCTCCTCGATCAGCCCGCCCGAAGCGACTCAGCGCTCCACCATCTCCCGATCACGACACCGGACCCTCGCGGCTGCTATCGCCAGAAATGAAGGCCGCCCAGTGGCGTACGATTGGCGTCCGCCTGGGCCGGGAAGCATCGTTTGGCCGGAAATGCGAAAGCAAAAGCCTCTTCGCCAGGAAACGATCTCCGTCGTGAGTCGAAACGAAGATACGGTAGACTGACGCAAATGACTCGCCGTGATCTCGTCAGAGGCGCTCTCGGCTCCGCTCTTCTCACCACGCCCGGACACGCGTCCGCCGCCGTCCGTCCACAGCCTCCCGGCGTTAAGCTGGGCTCTCAAGCTCCCGCGGAACCCACCGACGAAGATCTGACCTTTTTCAAA
This sequence comes from Terriglobia bacterium, assembly GCA_963831795.1. Taxonomy (GTDB): domain Bacteria; phylum Acidobacteriota; class Terriglobia; order Bryobacterales; family Bryobacteraceae; genus BOG-234. Next base: position 98,192 of record CAWHSB010000021.1, read on the forward strand.
CAACTCGGTGTTGACGTGGTCTATTGCGCCGTCCCTCCTGCCCTGAACTCCATCGAAGGAGTCCTCAGCATCAAGAAGCGCTACGCCGATGCGGGACTCCGCGTCCACAATGTCCGCAACCTTGCTGTCACCAACAATCAGGCCGATATCGTTTTGAACCGCCCCGACCGCGATCGAAAGATCGAAGCCTACAAAACGTGGCTCCGCACCATTGGACGGGCCGGCTTCCACTACACGATCACCAACTTCAACATAGCCCAGATCGCCATCAGCGGTTTCGCGGAAGTCCGCGGGTCCCGTGACCGCGATTTCGATCTCGGCGCTCCCGACATGGGTATCCCCGGAGCCACCCCTACCGGAATCGTCTCGATGGGTTCCGCCAAATCACTCTTCTTCGCCCGTGAATACTCACGTGACGAGATCCGGGCCAACCTGACTTACTTTCTCAAACAGGTAGTTCCCATCGCCGAAGAAGAAGGTGTCGTCATTGGGCTCCATCCCGACGACCCGCCCGTGCCCGCCCTCTTCGGTGTGCCGCGCGTCCTCTCCACCTTCGAAGATTGCAAGAAGGCTCTGAACATTACCGGCAGCCCCAATGTCGGTCTATGTCTCTGCTGCGGAACCTGGGCCGAAGGAGGCAAAGACATCGGCATCGACCCCGCCGGGGCCATCCGCCATTTCGGTCTGCGAAAACAGATCTACGAAATTCACTACCGCAATGTCAGTGCTCCGCTCCCGCACTTTCACGAAACGTATGTAGATGACGGTTACTATGACATGTACAAAGTAATGAAGGCCCTGGTCGACGTCAAGTACGACGGAATCGTGCATCTCGACCATTTCGTCCCCATGATCGGTGGCAACCGCACCTATGAAGCCTTTGCTATGGGTTACATGCGCGCCATGCTGCAGCGCGCTCGCGCGTAAGCCGGCAAGCCGGGAGGTAATCGGAAGAGGCCCTCCAAATTGGCCGCAAGTGACGGCGCCAGGGATCACGAAGGCCGCCTGGGATCGTCGAGCCGTGGTCCTTCCAATGACCACGGAAAACCCGCAGCCCGGGCATTTTCGTAAATACTGTAGAATTCTCTCCTTTCCGGTCGTGGCTCGGAATCCGATTTCGGCGGATGATATCAAGAGCGGAAACCGGCGACAAGATCGCCGGTGCTACCGCCTCCGGACACGTTAGAACCGTTGTACAGAAACTGTGAAAATGCTCTGGCCAATCGGATAGACTACTGCCGCCACCAGAGCTTATTTCCGGGCACTTTCGACGCAAAGTACTTCGACGGCGTTGTCGGAAATGAAATTTTATCGTCCGTTTGTCTCATTTTGAAGTGTTTTCGCGCTTAAGATGATTGAGATGGTTCGCATTCGGCAGCGGTTTTGCGGCCGACCCTGAAGAATTTCGTCACTCAGAAGACTGGACAAGAATAAAATGACACTCCAAAAAGGAATGAACGGACCGGCCGTCACTACTCTGCAGCGCGCCCTCGCGGTAAAAGGATTCACTCCCGGAACGATCGATGGCCAGTTCGGCCCGTCCACCGAATCCGCGGTTATCGCTTTTCAAAACGACCAGGGACTTCAACCCGATGGGATCGCCGGCCCTCGGACGCAGACCGCGCTCGGGCTTGCCGTCGCATCGCCGGCGAGCCGCGTTCCCGGTGTGACGGTCGACATGGCGGCGCGGATCGTGCCCGGTGCGCCGCGCCCGAACATTGAAGATAACTTGCCGCACGTTCTCAACGGGCTCGCCGGTCTGAACCTGGCCGATAAGTCAATGATCTCGATGGCGCTCGCGACCATTCGCGCCGAGACCGGTGGGTTCGCGGCGATCAGCGAAGGCAAGAGCCAGTTCAACACCGCACCGGGCGGGCCCGATTTTGGTTTGTACGATTCGCGCGCGGACCTCGGGAATCAAGGACCGCCGGACGGCGCGAGCTTCAAAGGCCGGGGTTTCATCCAGCTTACCGGTCGCGCGAATTATTTCACGCACGGCCACGCTATCGGCCTGGGGTCGCAGCTCGTAGATAACCCCGACCTGGCGAACGATCCCGATATTGCCGGCCGCCTGCTGGCGAGCTTCCTGAAGGCACACGAGGACAGGATCCGCACGGCCATCGGGAGTAACGATCTGGCCGCGGCGCGCAAGCTTGTCAACGGCGGCAGCCATGGGCTGGAGGTATTCGAGGAGTCTTTTGGTTTCGCCGGCGCCATCCTGCCTGATCAAATCGACGTCCTGCCCCCAAGCCCTACGAACGGGTAGGGATCTCTCATACAGCCTGTTGAACCCCGCGAAACCATCAGCCCGCAGAATACCCCGGGTAGCCCTCAGATGATTCGACGGGATGCTCACCTTAGCGGTCCGGTTCAAGACCTGCGACAGACAAAAGGTCCCTTAAACCAGTAATTACTCATCTGCGAAGGGTACTACCAGGGAGGCAGGTGAATCACGATGCGGTAAATCGGAAATACTCTCCTTCCGGCATTTACCATTCGACAACGCCGCTTCGCGTGTTGGGCGGAGCGCTCGAGTCTGGACGGCAGTCGATTCAGAACTCGATGACCGGCGCATGACCCAAAACCCGAGAACTGGACCATTTAAAACTGGAAGTATCGCAGGCGGTTGAGGTCCTCCTGAAAGACGAACGAGGAGGTTCGACATGCGAACAAGGGACACAAATGAAGAGCAGCTCATCTGCCGCGCCGAAACAGTACGCGGGGCTGGGTGTGCAGGAGTTGGGTGAACTGCCGCAGTTGCGTCAGGAGAGCCGCCGGTTAAGGCGACTGGTGGCGGATCTCTCGCCGGAGCGGCAGATCCGGCAGGGGATCGTCTCAAAAAACTGTAAAGCTCCGCCAGCGATGCCGGCAGGCGAGGTGGGCGCTGCAGGCATACAAAGATCGGAGTGCGGCGAGCGGCGCTGGCTGGTCAAGCTGTCCTGGAACACGCTGTTCTGCAAGAGCCGGAATGAAAAGCAGGAGCCGCTGCGGAGGCGACTGCGGAGATTGCCTGAATGCGCCTTCTGTCGCCGCTTTCCGGCATCGTCCAGGAGGAGTTGTTATTGGCATCGGTAGATGGGCATCGGCATCATCGTGATGTCGTGCGGGGACCGTTTCGTGATAAACGAGAGTGGGCAGCCCGATCTTCGCCATGTTCGAGATGTGGAGCGGAAACGGGAACGTGCCGCGGGCGCAAACAAGTGCGCATCGGCCGCCTGCGCCTTGAACATCGCGGCGCGAGCCGCTGCAAGCCGCCCGCTTGCCAGATAGATCAGGGCCAAACGTATGTTCAGATGCGCTGAATCGGGCAACTCCCGCCGTACCGCGAGTAATTCCGCTTCCGCCTCAGCTAGTTTGTGCTCGAAGATATACAACCCAAAAGCACGATCGAGTCTCAATTCAGGTGTCATGCCGCATAAGCTCACTGCCCGGTTGTGCGCTTCGAGGAATGCGCCATGAATTTCGCCAGGAGCTCGCATAAGAAAGCTCGCGAGCGTCAGATACGTGCTGGAAATTGCCGCAAACGCACGGAAGTCGCCGGCATTATTCGCAGCCGCTTGTTGAAAATACTCCAGCGCATTTTCATAACCCGTCCGCGTGTGCAGGTTCCAGGAATGCCAGCCGCGACGAATCATGTCTTCGGACTCTGGTATTTCCAGAAAGTAACCAAGTCTCGGCCGGCAGACGATCCAGTCTCCATGCTCTTCGAGGAGGTTCTTGAGCTCGTTCACCGTGGTTGCGACGGTGTGTCTGGAGACATGCACATTCCAAGCCTCCCGAATCAGTTGCTCGTACTCTACCAGTTGTCCGTAATTTTCAATTAATAACTTGAAAACCCGGAATACCTGAGGTCTTGATTCCAGTATTACGCCGTCTCGAAGTAACCGTGTAGTCGTCAGGTTCAGCCGGAAAGGGCCTAATGCGATTTCTTTCGCAGCGCCTGTCATAACGGCTTCTTTATAAAATCGGAACGTTTTTGGAAAGCTATTCGCCGGAATTCTAGCATAGAATCGTCCCGATTACGTTGGGTGACCAACCATCTCGCCGGGGACTTCGATAAGGAAAAGGATAAGGGGCAAAATGAGACCAAGTGCTTTGTCAGCTCTGCGCAGGGCTTTTTTCTTCGTGGCGGTCAGCTCCATCCCGTTCACACCATTACTGAAAGGTCAGTCGGCCGGAACAGGCGCCCTGACGGGCACTAGTGACCGATTCCAGCTGGCGGCATAGTGCCAGGCGTCACCGTACGTCTTAACCAGCATCGACACCAATCAGGCGCGCACCGCAACGACGGGCGCGGAGGGCAGCTACAAGTTCTCCCTGTTGCCGCCAGGCACTTACAGAGTGCGATTCACAGCTGCAGGGTTCAAAACCGCCGAGGTTTCCCCGGTGACGGTCAACGTAACCGAGACCCCCGTCCTCGACCGGACGCTGGAGGTCGGCGCACAGACCGAACAGGTTACAGTCAACGCCCAGGCGGAAATTTTGCAGACCGCGACGTCGACGTTGGGAGATACGGTCGGGAACCGCACCGTGACCGCCCTTCCGCTGAGCAGCCGCAATTATACGCAGATCCTCGCACTTTCCGCGGGCACAAATACAGGCGCCAACAACGCCACCGCCCTGGGCAAAGGCACGCAGAACATGAGCGTGAATGGCAATGACCCCGGCCAGAACAACTTCCAGATGGATGGCGTCAACATCACCAATTTCGCCAACAGCGGCAGCGCCAATGACACGGGTCTTTACGCGGGAGTCGGAATCCCCAGTCCCGATTCGCTCCAGGAGTTCAAGGTTCAAACATCGACTTACGATTCGAGCTACGGCCGGAACCCCGGCGCGAACGTCAACGTGCTCACGAAGTCCGGCACGAACCAGTTTCACGGGACCGCGTTTGAGTTCCTGCGTGACACCATTTTCAACGCGAATGATTTCTTCTACAACCGCAACAACCCGGCCAGCGCCACCCGGAAGCAGGTTCTGAACCAGAACCAGTTCGGCGGCGTGTTCGGCGGCCCGATCGTCAAAAACAAACTCTTCTTCTTCGGCAGCTATCAGGGAACCCGTGAGAAGAATGGTTTGGCTTCGCAGGGCATCACCAACGCCTTGTTGCCGCCCGATTCCGGCGGGCGACCGGTCCGCGCCCGGGATTCCGCGCGGCGCTGGGAGCCGCCAATTGCCCTCAGAATAATCCCGGAAACAGCCTCTTCGTCACCACGAGCGGAAGCCAGAACGTGTTGTGCGATGGATCCAACATCAGCCCGGTGGCTCTGAACATTCTGAACATCAAGTTGCCGAACGGCCAGTACTACATTCCCGGGTCGGGCACCAGCGGCTACAAGCAAACTACCTTCACCAGTCCGGCTATCTACAACGGAAACCAGGGACTGTTCAACTTCGACTATTTGATCAACGCCAAGAACACCCTGGCGGGCCGCTGGTTTTATACCGACGATCCACAGATCGCGCCCCTGGGCGGCCAGCTGCCGGGCGCCCCCAGCTATCTCGACTTTGGCAACGTGAACTCGGTCCTCAAGCTGACCACGGTCGTCACCAATTCGTTTGTGAATGAGGCGTCGCATATCGTATCAGCGCAATCTCTCGCAGACGAACGCTCAGGCGGTTCCAAACGTCACCAATCAGATGTTGGGGATCACGCCGAATGTCCCGGGTATAGATCTGCCCCCGCCGTTCAATATTGCCTCGGGCGGCTATACGATCCTGGGCGGTATTAACAACGGCACCTTCAGCGTGACCAACCAGACGCAGATCGCCGACCAGATCTCCTTTTCGCGCGGCCGTCACACGATGCGCGCCGGCTTCGAATGGGAACAAAACGCCTGGCCCATCACCTGGTCCGGAAGTCGCGGGAACTTTACCCTCAACACCTTTAACGATCTGCTGGTCGGCGGACCCCAGAACACCGCAACGGGACAGCCCGGCAACATCAACCAGTGCCTGTTCTGCACACGCAGCGCGCCCCAGGGCATTGTCCACGGCTACTATGCCGCCGGCGGCAGCGCTTTCTTCCAGGACGATTTCAAGGCCACTTCGCGGCTGACGCTCAATCTCGGCGTGCGTTGGGAGTACAACGGAGCGCTCAACGATAAGTATGGAAACCTCAGCCAGATCTGGGTGAGCCGCATTCAGGCAGTGCCGGTCCCGCCGTCCGGGCCGACCAGTTCGGGTCCGGGCATCAGCCAATGGGTGGTTCCCAGCAACTTCATTGAGCACTATGGTCAGCCGCCGGCCGGTGTTTTAGTCAGCCCGAACCTGACCACCCAGCGTATAGGCGCGCGGCTGACCAATTTCGCTCCCCGCGTGGGTTTTGCTTATCAGGCGAACAACAAACTTGTGATACGCGGCGGAGCGGGAATCTTCTACGATCGCGTCGGCGGCGACCGCATTGTCTACTCGGTTGAGCAGGGCAACCCCTATTCAGCCACACTCGACTACAACGCGTTCAATAATCAGAGTCTGGCCAATCCGTTCCCAACCTTACCGGTGCTCGGCACTTTCTCGTCCCGTTACGCGAATTTCTCGCCGGCTTGTCTGGCGAACCCGGCCGTTAACTTTTCCGTCTGCAACTCGAACCTCAACGTTCCGTTCCTGGACGAGGTTCTGCACACCCCGCTGATCCGCCAGTACAACCTGGGCTTTCAGTATCAGTTCGCCCCGCATTGGGTTCTCGAAATCGGTTACGTCGGATCGAGCTCGATCAATCTGATGGACATGTACCACAACAACAACACGGCCTATCTGGCGAGCCCCGCCAACCCGGTCAACGGCATTACGACGAATACGACGGCGAACGTTTTGTACCGGGTGCCGTATCTCGGCTACCAGGCGGTCGGCGTGCGCGGAACGGCGTTTGACGGCTATGCCAACTACAACAGCCTGCAGGTGACGGTTCGCAAGCAATTCTCCCGTGGCTTCACGTTCCAGGGAGCCTACACCTGGAGCAAGACCATGACGGTCGAGTACAACAATGTGGCGAACAGCAACAACGCGGGTAATCTCGCGCAGCAGTATGGGCCGGCTACATTCGTCCGTCCGCAGCGCTTTCGTCGCCAATTACAGCTACGATCTGCCCTTCGGCACCCATACCGGCATTATGCAGAAGTTGCTCGGCGGATGGAACGTGTCAGGCGTCACGGTCGTACAGGGTGGATCGCCGATGACCATCGCAGATTCGACTGCCGGGACGCTCTATGGCACCAGCGGCGGCAGCCAGGCCGGTTTCGGTCGCGTTCAAATTGCTCCCGGCATGACCGTATGACCAGATCGTCACTCCCGGCGGCGTGGAGTCGCGGTTGGGTGGCGCAAGCGGCGGCCCTGGCTGGTTCAACAAGGCTGCCTTCGTTGCCCCGCCGGCGATGTCGCCGACTGGAACTATTTACTATTCCATCCCAGGTAGTTCCGGACAGAAGCAATGCGCCGCGGCCAATCCGGGAATTACCTGTGGCACGCTGTACGGCAACTCCGGATCGGGCATCATTGAGGGGCCGGGGCAATTCAACTTCGATATTTCGATCCTGAAGACGACCTATATCCGTGAGAATCACATGCTCCAGTTCCGGGCGGAATTCTTCAACGCGTTCAACCACCCGCAGTTTACCAATCCGAACTTCGGCCAGGGCGCCATCTACGGTCTGCCGAATTTCGCGGCGGGCAACTTCGGACAGATCACCTCAACCAGCGTGAATCCGCGTGTGATTCAGTTAGCGCTGAAGTATATCTTCTGATCCGCGATCGTTCTGAAAACAGACCGCTCCACAACGGCAAGTCAGTTATGGAGCGGTTTTAAAGACAATCGCGCTTAACGGCGACGGCCATATGGCTTTCGTCGTGAGTTCGACGGAATCCTTCTCTGTGGGATTCATTCCGATCCAGAAGCCGAATTGTTCGCCGGTGATCTGCATCCGCGCGCGTCGCTTCATCGAGATGGAGTCGGGCCACGTAGTCCTGCTGGCGCTGCGTCAAAAGGGCCGATGAGAACGGGTCGGTCCAACCAGGCTGATTCCAGTAATCGACATGCTCGCTCAACACGTTGATCCGGGCGCCAGCTCCAGGCTGCGAGCGGTCAAGCGTTTCGAGAAGCCGGTCGGCAGGCGGGCAGGTCGAACAGCCTTCCGAGGTGAAGAGTTCCAGAAGGACGGCCCGAAGGAGGGCCTGCGGCGCCGAGGATAGCAAAAACGGACGCCAGCAAGAGCCTCCTATAGATACCGAGTTTCACGAAACCCTCCGGCGGGTGGCGGTCAGTGCTTCATCATCGTCATTTTGGACACAGTAATGGTGTCGCCGTTGACATCCCCAGTCACACTCACCGATTCCCCTGCATTTTTCATTACAGACGCCGCGTCCTGGTTGGCAATCTGGTAAACCTTGCCGTTATCCGTCACAAAGACGTACTTGGCGCCGGCTTTCACGCAGCCCATAGTACAGTCGCGGTCCGTCTTAATGTCCTTATGCATTTGCATCATTTTGGCGTGGCTGGCTCCGCACATGCTGTCGCTTACCATACCCTTCATGGTCATTGTGGCTGCGGAACCGATCGAAGCCAGGCCAGCGAGCAGCCCGGCGCAGCACAAACCCCTCAACATTGTCTTCATCGCGCATCTCCTTTAATGCCCCGCGGCTGCGGGGTTTATCCTTCAGGCATATACTTCGCTCGACGGTGTCCCCCGGTGACACCTGGGGCCAGGATTCTCTTGAGCGCTTTTTTGGTCATGACCGCGGCAATATTTGTCACCGACGTGCGCACTGCGTCGAAGGAGATTCCAGGTGGAGCAGGCGACTGAAATCTCGAAGGGTCGGTTGGAATCGCGCGAAGAGGAGGACGAACTGCGACGGTGCATGGTCCGCTATCAGGCGGGAGACGCCGCCGCCGTCGAGGAGCTGGTCCGACGCTTGTCTTCTCGCTTGTTCGGCTGCTTTATGACGCCGCAATTATCCGTCAGCGATACGGAGGATCTGGTGCAGGAGTGCTGGCTGCGCATTCATCGGTCCCGTCACACATTCCGGGCTACTGACCCCTTGCTGCCGTGGATCTTCGCCATAGCCCGACATACGTTGCTGGACGATCGTCGCCGCCGGCGCCGCCGCGCCGCGCGGGAAGTCTTGCTTTCGAAGCCGCCGGACCTGGCCAGTCACGTCACGGCAGCGGCCTCGCGCGCGCCGGACGTCGTCGGTTTGCTCGGCCGATTGCCGGCGGCCGATCGCGACCTCCTGGTGCTTCTTAAGGTGACGGGGATGACGATGGAGGAGGCGGCGCGCGCGACATCGTCGTCCGTCGCGGCAACCAAGCAAAGAGCCCATCGCGCCTATGCCCGTCTGCGGGCTTTCCTCGCGGGTGGAGAATAAAATGAGGTTATCAAACGAATGCACGCAAATGGACGCGGTCCTGGACGGCAAGGCTGGCTTGCTGTCTGAGGAGGCCCTGCACCATCTCGAGCTGTGTCCATATTGCAGGGCCCTATACAACTGGAAGACCGCCGTTTCTCCCACCCCTTCAATTTCCCCGGCGCGAGAGCAGCGGATCACGCACGCTTTGCAGATGTTGGTCTCTCCCGTGAAGCCGTTGCCTCCGGTGCGGGTGTCGACTGCAACATTTATCGCGCTATTCGTGGCTCTCAGTACCGGTCTTATAGCGCTTATGGGGACTGCGGGCATAGCTCGCGCAACTCTAACCCAGATCGTCGGAATCGGGGTTCTCCTGATTACAGGCCTATACCTGTTTTGCGCCACACTGGCGAAACAGATGCGGCCGGGCAGTCGTCAGGGGATCCCGTGGCAAATCCTGCTCGCCGCCATCGGCCTCGTTTTGCTCACCGCCATGGGCGTTCTTTTCCCCTGGGAGGCACGACCGCGATTCGTTCCGCAGGGCCTGCCATGTTTGTCGGTCGGAGTGGGCATGGCGGTTCCCGCGGCGGCACTCCTCTGGCTGGCGGTACGCCGCGGAGCGGCGGTGTCGACGATCGCAACGGGCGCCACTCTGGGCGCTACAGCGGGACTCCTGAGTGTGATCGTGCTTCAGGTCAAATGCCCGCATCAGGAAGCCCCGCACCTTTTGGTCTGGCACGGGGGTGTCTTGCTGTTCGCTGCTGGTGCTGGCATTTTCATGGGCTGGCTAGTCCGGCGTCGTTCGGATGCCCGATAGAGCGGACGATGGCAAGCAGCACACGTCGTGATCCCCGTCATTTCTTACGGTGCTGTGGCGTCCCTGATCACCGCAGCCGAATTCCCCGAGATCGCCGCAGTATTTGCCGACGGCCCCTTTCCGAGCACAAAGACGCGTCCGAGCGTATCGGCCGCTAATATCGCCACGATTCCAAGTCGAACTCTTGGGTACAGGCCCTTTCCCCGGTTGGTCCGATGCGGACCTGCTGACCGTTCAACCGCAGCCTGGTCGCCATATCCAATCGGCTGGTACAACATGGCGCTTTCCAGCCCGAACCAGGTGAAGTGGTCCCGCAGGTTGCGCAAAATGAACCAGCCGCTTTCGAGGTGGCGGACATCATTCGCGCACGGCATCAGCTTCGTCGAGGGAAGTCCCTGCTACCAGACGACCAAACGGGATTCCGATCAGGCTGGATGGGCGTCCGGGTATGGCCCGCAAAGTTCCGCTACGCAAACTCAAACGAGAATTCGGCTCGGTCGCCCGATGTCCGAACGTCGTAAACTACCTAATCAGCATTCATGCGGATCCACCTGTTCGGAAACCTGCGGATCAGCATTGAGGGACAGCCGCTTGCGACGATCAACACGAATCGTCTGCAATCTCTGTTCGCGTATCTGATTCTGCACATCAATACCCCCCAGCCGCGGGAGCGGCTTGCCTTTTTGCTGTGGCCGGGCTCCAGCGAATCGCAAGCGCGAACGAATCTGCGCCAGCTTCTCCACCACTTAAAACGAGCATTGCCGGCCGGCTGCAGTTCGCTCGTCGCAGATCATTTCGTGGTTCAGTGGCGTCACGATGCATCCTGTTCCGTCGACGCGATCGAGTTTCAGGAAGTCATCGCGCGGGCTGACGCCGCAAAGAGCATGGAAGATCGCGAGCGGGAGATTCAACTGCTCATAACAGCGGCTCAACTTTACGAAGACGATCTTTTACCCGCGCTCTACGACGATTGGCTGACGCCGCTGCGAGAGGACTATCGGAGGCGCGTGTCCGAGGTCCTGCACCGTCTCGCCGAACTTTTTGAAGTGGCGCAGGACTACGCCGCGGCGATCCCGTTCGCCGAGCGTCTGGTCGCACTGGATTCCCTTTCAGAGGCACACCATCAACTGGTGATCCGTCTCCACGCAGCCAACCACGACCGAGCCAGCGCGTTGCGCGCTTATCACCGCTGCATGCGGGTGTTGCGGCGTGAGATGGGCGTGGCCCCGGGCCCCGCAACCCGTGAGCTGTTCGAACACATTCTGAAGACAGAGGCCGAGACTTCAGGTGAACCGGTGTCAAAATCGGCCGTATCAACGGCGAAGCCGGCCTCTCACCTGGAAAAGATGCGCGCCCTGGTCGGCCGCGAGACGGAATGGCAGCAGCTGGCGTCCGCCTGGCAAGCGGCGGTGGAATCCGGTCCGGGAGTGGCGATCATTTCCGGCGAGCCGGGCATCGGCAAAAGCAGGTTGGCCGATGAACTATACCAATCGTGCGTTCGCCAGGGGCATACGGCCGCGCGCAGCCGCTGTTATGCCGGACAGGGCCAGGTTCCCTACGCGCCTGTGGCCGAATGGCTGCGGTCCGATGCGGTTCGCGCCGGCTGGACCAGCCTCGCCCCACAACAACTTGCAGAGCTGGCGAGGCTGGCGCCGGAAATCGCGGAACAGTTTTTGAATGCCGATCCGGGCACGCCACAGCAACCGAGGCCGCTGGCCGAGAGTTGGCAGCGCCTGCATTTTTACGAATCGCTCAACGCGGCTTTCGGAAAAATGCGGAAGCCGGCTCTGCTGTATCTCGATGATCTGCAATGGTGCGATCCCGATTCGTTTGAGTGGCTCAACGCCCTGTTGACCTCGCCTGCCGCATCGCACGTCCTCCTGCTCGGCACAGTACGCGCCGGTGAGACAGACCGCGAACATCCGTTTAGCCGGTTTCTGGCGGACCTGCGGCAATCCGGGATCGTTCTGGAGATTCCGCTCGATCCTCTGGACGCCGGGCAGACCTTCGAACTGGCGCGCCGGGAATCCACCAGACCGCTTGAAAACGTCAATCTGGATGAGATCTTCCGCGCCACTCGCGGCAATCCACTGTTCGTGGTCGAAAGCGTACGCGCCGGATTGCAAAGCACGCGCGTGCATGCCGTGATTTCCGCTCGCCTGGCGCAGCTTCCGCCGGCTACCTACGAGCTTGCGGGTGTGGCAAGCGTGGTGGGAAGGCCCTTCTCCTTCGAATTACTCGAGAAAGCGACGGACTGGGATGAGGAAAGTGTTTCCCGCGCGCTCGATGAGCTGTGGCGCAGGCGTATCATCGAAAGCCGCGGAACATCGGAGTACGACTTCACGCACGACCGTCTGCGCGAAGTGGCCTGCTCGGAACTCAGTCTGGTGCGCCAACGTTATCTGCATCGCCGCGTGGCGCGCGCTCTTGCCGAAGTGTATGCGACCGACATCGAAAGCTGGAGCGGCCAGATCGCTTCGCATTTCGAGCAGGCCGGAATGGCCGAGGAAGCCATCGAGTATTATCAGCGCGCCGCCGCTTATGCGCGGCAGCGATACGCCGATAAGGAAACCGCCGACCTGCTCAAGCGCGCCCTTGCGTTATGCCGGGGCTTTTCCGAATCGGACCGACGTCTCAAACAGGAACTGGATCTGCTGGTCACACTCGGACCGGCTCTGGTGACTACCGAGGGGTACTCGGCAGCCGAGGTAGGGCAGACCTACGAGCGCGCGCTCGATCTCTCGCGACGGCTCGGCGATCGTAATATCTTCGTTACGCTAAGCGGCGCCTGGGTCTTTCATGTGGTGCGCGGCGATCTGGAACAAGCGCGCCAGTTCAGCCTGGAATTCCTGCGACTGGCCCAGCGGGAACCCACGCCCGGCCTGATGCTCGCCGCGAACTTCATCATGGGGAGCAGCCTCTTTCATCTGGGGCAACTGGAAGCGTCGCTCGACCATATGAATGCGGCCGTTCGCGCAGCAAAGCGGCCCCGCGGAATCCGTTCTCGCTCTGTTCGCCGGCCACGATATCGGCGTCTTCTGCCGCTCATACCTGGCCCATCTCGCCTGGCACCGCGAAAACGACGATCGCGCCAATGCGCATGCTTCCGAAGCTATAGCGGCGGCGCGACGGCTGCGATCATCCGTTCAGCCTGGCGATCGCACTTGTTTACGCCACGCTGCTTCACGTCCTGGAAGGGGATATCCGTGCGGCGCTGGAACGAGGCCGTGAGGCGGTCGAACTGTGCAGCTGCCATGGCTTCGCGTATTATCTGGCAATGGCCAAAGTGCTGGCTGGGTGGGCGGAAGCCGCGCAAGGCGAACCGGCGGACGCAAACCTGACAAACGGCTTAGCTCAACTTCGCAGCGGGATCGAGGAAATGCGCCGGCTGGGAGCCGAAGTCCGCCTTCCCTTTTATTTTGCCTTGCTGGCCGAGACTCATGGGCGCGCCGGCCAGGTGAGCCAGGCGATGGCCAGCCTCTCCACCGGTTTCGCCTTCGCCAGCAAGAACGGCGAAGAATGGGCGGTACCGGAGTTGCATCGGGTGCAAGGGAATCTGCTGAATGCCGAAGGGAAGACTGACGCCGCTCGCGCCAGCTTCCGCCGGGGATATGAAGCGGCGCGCCGCACGGGTTCGGTGGCGCTACAGCAAAAATTGTCAATTCTGGCCGGCGGAACGGCAGCCACCGCCTCTTTAGAACGCTCTTAGAACGCACTGCCGCGCAAACTGTACTTGTCAGGCGCGAGAAACGAAACGAGGCGCCGGCGACAAGGAGACATAAAGATGCCTTTGCAAGACGCGATTACAGAATTTCGCGGCCAATTTCGGGGCGCGGTGCTCGAACCCGGCGATGCGGCTTACGACGCAGTCCAGAAAAGTTTACAATGCGATGATCGATCGGCGCCCCAGGCTGATCGCTCAATGCGCCGATGTCGCAGATGTTATGGCCGCGGTGCAGATGGCGAAAGCCACCGGTTTGCAAGTCTCCGTGCGCGGCGGTGGGCACAACGCGGCCGGTCTGGGCGTCGTGTGACGACGGGTTGGTGATCGATCTGGCGGCGATCAACTACGTCCGAGTGGATCCTTCTTCGCGCACAGTCCTGGTGGGCGCGGGCTGCAAGTGGAGCGATGTGGATCATGCCACCCACGCTTTCGGGCTGGCTGTGCCTTCCGGCATCGTATCGAGCACCGGTGTCGCCGGCTTGACCCTGGGCGGTGGAATGGGACATCTCACCCGCAAGTACGGCCTGACCATCGACAACCTGCTGTCGGTTGACATGGTGCTGGCCGATGGCAGCATTTGTGGTGGCGAATGCCGAGGAGAATACCGACCTGTTCTGGGCCGTTCGCGGCGGCGGAGGGAACTTCGGGATCGTGACATCGTTTTTGTTTGAGGCCCATCCGGTAGGTACCGTCTGCGCCGGCCCCATGCTCTGGAACATGGAAGACGCAGCCGACGTGATGAAGTGGTATCGCGAATTCATCACTCAGGCGCCCGAGGAAATGAACGGTTTCTTCGCGATGATGACGGTGCCGCCGGGGCCGCCCTTCCCCGAAGAATTACATCTGCGCAAGATGTGCGGGATCGTGTGGTGTTATCAGGGTTCGCTGGAGCAGGCCAATACGATTCTGGAGTCGATCCGCGGCTATCGCCCGCCGGCTTTCGAGTTCTTCGCGCCCATGCCGTTTCCCATGCTGCAGGGGCTGTTCGACGGCATTTACCCCACGGGTCTGCAATGGTACTGGAAGGCCGACTTCTTCAAGGAACTGACCGATGCCGCCATCGAAAAACATCTCGAACATGGCGCGCTGCTGCCGACGTGGCAATCCACCATGCACCTGTATCCGGTAAATGGAAAAGTCAACCGAGTGGGCGAGGCGGACACCGCGTTCAGCCATCGGGACGCCGTGTGGAGCGGGGTGATTGTGGGCGTGGATCCCGATCCGGCGAACTGCGCGGCGATCACGAATTGGGCGAGAGCTTATTACGATGCCCTGCATCCTTTTGGAGCGGGCGGCGGATATTTGAATTTCATGATGGAAGAAGGCGATGAACGGATTCGTGCCAGCTACCGGGGGAACTACGACCGCCTGGCGGCGGTCAAAGGTAAGTACGATCCGGAGAACTTCTTCCGCGTGAATCAGAACATCCGGCCCGCGGTTCTGGCCTGACAATTCCCGGCCGGCCCTCCGGCGGGAGTCTCAATCCGGGTGAGTGAAATATGTTGATTGAAATTCAAAAACAATATGGCGTTTGTATTCTGCATTGCGAAGGATCCCTCGTTCCCGGGTCTGAGATGGAATACCTGCAAACCAGACTGGATGAGATCAGGAGAGGGCGGTGCAACAGGCTGTTGATCGACTTCCAGCATGTCGCCGCGATCGGATCCGTGGGAGTGACTTTCATCGTTGGCGCCTAGTGCTCGGTCACAAGCCGGCCCGGCGGGCGTGTCGTCTTAACGCGAATCAATCGAAATGTCAGTCATGTGCTCGATCTCACGAGGCTCACCACACTGATCCCGTCGGCATCGGATCTCGCATCGGGCTTAGCGATGCTGCGGGCCGAGCCCCCGTTGCCTTCCTTTCCGCTCTCAAATTGCGCCTGCGCCAACGCATAAGCCAAGGTCCAAACCCTCAATGCGGGTGAGGAATCGGACTCTCGGCGGCGAAAATGCCGCATTGGATGGTCCTCGACCCAGGACTTCCTGGGCTTCTGTCAGTGATACGGCATCTATCGCGCTCCCCGCAGGCTCAGCGCGAACCTGTTACGCGGAGGTCGCCGCCAATTTATCCCGCACCGACGGTTCGGGTTCGGTGGCGAAGACTGAATACACCACGCCGGCGATCGCCGCACCTATAATCGGCGCCACCCAGAACAGCCATAGCTGTTCGAGCGCCCATCCGCCCACGAATATCGCCGGACGCCGTGCTGCGCGCCGGATTCACCGACAGGTTGGTCACCGGAATTCCGATGAGATGAATGAGCGTCAGCCCGAGGCCGATTGCGATCGGCGCGAAGCCCTTCGGGGCTCGCGTGTCGGTGGCTCCCAGAATGATCATCAGGAACATGAACGTCAGCACCACTTCGGCCGTCAGGCATGCTGCCAGGCTGTAGCCGCCTGGTGAATGCGCCGCGTAGCCGTTGGACGCAAATCCACCCGCCAGGTCGAATCCCTCTTTGCCCGCCGCGATGGTATACAGCACGGCCGATCCGGCGATGCCGCCCAACACCTGCGCGATGACGTACGCCGGCAGTTCCGAAGCGGAAAATCGCTTGCCCACAACCAATCCCACCGAGACGGCGGGATTCAAGTGGCATCCCGAAATGTGGCCGATCGCAAACGCCATGGTCAGGACCGTAAGGCCGAACGCCAGGGCGACTCCCGCGAAGCCGATCCCGAGGCCCGGGAAAGCCGCGGCCAGTACCGCGCTGCCGCATCCGCCAAAGACCAGCCAAAAGGTTCCGATAAATTCCGCAAACGCTCTTTTCGAAAGGGGCATACAGAAAAGCTCTCTTTCCGCGTCAATTACACTCCGTAACACTCCCACTTCCCGAGCCGGGAATGTCATGGGTGGATGACGCGCATTCCATCAATAATCCACATCCGATAGTCGATACCCTCGACATCGCCGCCAAAAGCTTTGCGCTGGTTGCCTGCTGCGATTCTTTTCGCATAAATTCCCACGCATGCTCCCGTCAGGTCGCCGTCCGGGACTCTCCGATTTGTGCACCTGGTAACGAATTCGTGTTACCCGTGAGCGTTAAATGAACGCAGCTCTGACCTGGTGCAATTATTTTTGGCTGCCGCCCTCGAGGTAGAAGCAGTCGGACCGGACTATGCACGCGGTACTTTATTCGTGAGTATTACCCTGGTGCGCACGCTCTGAGGGCAGGCTGATTCTGTCACGGCGCAGCAGTGGCGGCAGTGCCAGAATCACCGGCGACAAAAGATCGCCGGCGCTATCGCGGACGTAAAGCTCCGCGCCGAGCGGAGGCTCGGCAGCAGGGCGAAAGCCTGGCGAAAGCCCTGGCCCCACGATCGGATCAGTTATTTTTGCGGCGCGGGCTCGATTCGCAGCAGGGCTCCGTCGTTCTCGTCGGTGAGCAGATAGAGCAATCCATCAGGGCCTTGCCGGACATCGCGGATACGCTGGTGCAGGTCCGTCAGCAGGGACTCGCGACGCTGCTCCCCGTTCTGGTTGAATACAATCCTTTCAATGTGTCCCGTCCGCGGCAGGCGACCCACCGTCATGGCTCCAACGAAGAGATTGTCCTTCCATGCGGGAAAGCGGTCGCCCGTGTAGAAGGTTATGCCCGAGGTGGTAATTGACGGCACCCAGAACAACTCCGGTTCCTCCATTCCTTCCACCGGCCGAGGGGCTGACATCCTCTTTCCGTCGTAATCGCGTCCGTAGGTAACAACGGGCCATCCATAGTTCCGGCCGGCCCGGATGATATTGACTTCATCGCCCCCCTGAGGGCCATTCTCCGTTTCCCACAAAAGGCCTGTTCCGGGCTGAATCGTAAGCCCGAGGATCGTGCGATGTCCGAGCGAGAAGATTTCCGGCTTATGGCCCGGCATGCCCACAAACGGGTTGTCCTTCGGGATAGAGCCGTCATCGTTGAGCCGGAGGATCTTTCCCACGTCGGAGTTCGGGTCCTGTGGAAGACTCTCGTTCCTGCGGTGGGAGGAAGCGAAATAGAGTTTGCCGTCCGGACCGAAAACGACGCGCGACCCATCGCCGCCTTGCAGCGGCTGCCAGGCATCGGCGACGAAGATATCGGAGACCCCTGTCAGATTGTGTCCGTCAAACCGCCCTCGGGCCAGGGCCGTCGTCGCCCAGTATCCCTTGACGCCGGCGGGTGGAGTCCCTTTTTTGATGTAAGTCAGGTAAACGAACTGGTTCTTCGCAAAGTCCGGGTGCAGCGTGACGTCGAACAACTGGTCGATGGAAAGGCTCTCTATTCCGTGAACGGGCTCGGCGGCGAGTTTGCCGTCGTGAAGCAGACGCAGATGGCCCGGGCGCTCCGTGATGAGCGCGTCACCTCCAGGGAGGAAGGCGATGCTCCAGGGATGAGGGAGTCCTCGGACCACAACCGAGACCTGGATTTTCGTGCGCTGTTCGTAAGTCTCCCAGGTCCAGGGACCTGCGCCGAGAGCGGCTGGTGGGGCCTGGGCCCAGGCGGCGCCCCCGGCCAGACAACACAGGAACGCGGAAGTCAGGAGCCGGATGTCAGAATGCATGCGAGCGGGCGGATTCCTCCATTGGACCGCGCCGCGCCCGGCGGCCCCCGCGCTGCGAAGCAACTGTCTCATTCCGCGAAGCAAAATCAAGCGCTTTCTCCTTTACCAGGAACTCGGATTTGGAGCTTATCACAAGCACCGCGTCCGGTCCGAAGCGGCAGGTTGGCCCGGCAGGTTGGTAACGCTGCTCCGTGGGGCGATCCGTTCCGTTTTGGCAACAACTACGTCATATGGATCCCAGGAGGGCTCTGTAGCTGCGATTCCCGACGGCAGAGTTTCTCCAATTGACGCGTCAGAGCATTTTTCAGCCGATCAACGCCTCACTCTGGTGCTAGTACCCCGGCAGTAAGTCCGCATCCGACGCTATACTCTTAATTCGCACAAGAGAGGCCACTCATGAGACTGCTCGCCATTCCCGTCCTGATACTGCTTACGCTTTCCTTACAGCCCGCCCGATCCCAGGCCGGAACTCCCTTTGTCGCGATGGGAGACAGCATCCTCGAAGGCGTGCAGTCCGCCGATTCAAGCATCCGTACGCAGCCGAACAACTGGGCTACGCTCGTCGCGCAACAGATGGGAGTGTCCTTTCCGCTGCCTCTGATCAAGAGCGGCCCCACGGCAAATATCGAGTCCACCGCCGGCCGCACCCGCATCTTCCCGCAGGTTTCTTCGCCGAATCTGGGAGTCAGCGGCGCGACAATTCACGATCTGCTCTATACGGCGGCCGCGCAACCGATCACCACTGAAACCAGCCTGGTTCTTTCGCCGCGGTATGGGCAGACGCAAATGTCCATCGCGCAAACTCTGAACGCTCCGCTCATTGGAATCTGGATCGGCAACAACGATGTGGATGGGGCGGTTCTGGCCTGGAGCGACCTCGACGCCAGCCAGATGACCTCGATTGCGGACTTCACCACGGACTTCGGGCAGATGATCAGTCTGCTTAAAGCGATGCACACCAAAGTGGTGATTGGGACGATTCCGGACGTCACGAAGATCGGGTTTGTCTTCAGCGGGGCGGATCTTAAGCGGTTTACGGGTTCGGACTGCGGACTACGGCAAAGCAGCTACACCACCGGCCCCACGGCGATACTTCTTAAGATGGGTCTGGTCGGTTGCAGCATCCTGCTGAACCCCAGCTTTGTGCTCGATGCCAGCGAGATTGCGGCAATCCAACTGCGCCTCCAGCAGTTCAACCAGATCATGACGGCCGACGCTACGGCGGCCGGCTTTGCGGTGGTGGATGTCTACGGTCTGTTTCAGCAGATCGAGCAAACTCCGCCGACGTTTTTCGGGGTTCCGCTGACCGTCAAGTTCAATGGCGGCCTGCTCAGCCTCGACGGAGTACACCCCTCGAATACCGGGCACGCTCTGGCGGCGAATGCATTTATCCAGGCGACAAACCAGACGTACGGGATGAATATTCCCCTGCTGACTCAGGATCAGTTGAACCAGATTGCGGCAGCCGATCCGTTTATCGACTGGAACGGAAATTTGATCGTGCGCGGAAGGCCGCTCGCGGGAATACTTGAAACGCTGGGGCCATCCTTCGGAATTTCGGGGGACTTCAGCGACGCCCCGCCGACGGCTGCCAGCGTGAAAGCCCTCGGCTCCAAAGTTAATCCAGCGCTGGGGCAGGCTTTCAAACAGCAATACCTGACGATCAAGGGTCGACCCTTATCGACGCGTTGGACCGAACAGGATGCTATCGCGGCTATGAAAGATGTCTTTTCGCATGTGCAATAGCCGCAAACACCAGACTACCGATGCCATCGGGTGAAGCGCGGGAGCCAACGTCCGTCACGATATAACAGAGGGAACGGTGGTTCGCAAGCTCAGGCCCGACCCGCCGTTCGTTCGGCCGGGATGGGTTAGATTTTGAGCGCCATCGGATCGATCAACCGCCTGTTCGACTCGCTGCCGCGGACCCGCATAACCGTGGCGGGCCGTGAGGCGCCCGCCTTCCGCTGCTGCGGCGTCGCCGGTTTCTATGTCGCCCTGATCATCGTCGCCGCCGGCACGCTTCTAACCGGGCGGTCGCTCGCCGTCGCAGCCCTCGTTTCCGCGGTTGCAGCGGGATCTTTCTTCGTTTGGGCATTCTTCCGACGATGGGTGAGCGGGGGAGAAAAGCTGGTCTTGCTGGAGCATGTCTGGTTCGCTCTGGCCCTTGTCGGCGGAGCGCTGTGGCTCGTCCACCAGCCCGTGCTGCCCTACCTCGACGTTATGTCCCCGGCGCTCGCGGTGTTTCTCTTCGCCGGAAGAATCGGCTGTACCATGGCGGGCTGTTGCCACGGTCATCCGAGTTCCGTCGGAATTATCTACGGAGAGAACGCCGTGGCCGACGGCTTTCCCATGGAGTTTGCCGGAATTCGTCTCTTCCCGGTGCAGGCGATCGAGGCTCTCTTCCTCCTGTTCATCGGGCTGTCTGGACTCGCGGCCCTGCCATTTGCCCGGCAAGGTGAGGGACTGATCTGGTTTCTGATCGCCTACGGCGTAACCCGCTTCGGTCTCGAAGGGCTGCGGGCTGATCCTCGACCCCATTTCCTTGGATGGTCCCAGTCCCGCTGGATGTGCGTCGGCCAGGCCGTCGCCGCGATTGGTTTATCCGAGTCAGGACATACCGGCCTTGCCGTGTGGGCGGTCCTGGCTCTGATCCTGCCCGCGGTGGTGATCTGGAAGGCGATCAGCGAGCGGCGGGGAGGACGGCGCCGGCTGCTCGCAGCGGAGCATATTCTGGAACTGCGCGACTTTGCCATGCGTGATGTCGAGGCGCGGGCGATCCATGGGCCTCGTCTGCGCGCGAGTTCCCGCGGGGTCGGCCTCGCTGTCTCCCTCGATCCCGGCGCCGCGCCGGCACTGGCGCACGTGTCGCTTTCTCTGACCAGAGGGCACGGCGATCTGAGGCTCTTGTGCTCCCTGGCTTGCCAGTCCTTTCCCGGTCTGCGCCCGGAGGTCACGCGATATACTTTGGGCCGCGTTCTTCACCTTGCCGTGCCTTTGCCCCTGGAACTCGGAAGTCTCTCAGTCCCTGCGAGCGAAGCCCTTGCGCTTCAGGCTTACGGAGCCGCGGTCCGGTTGGCTCAAAGCGATGCGGCCCCGCCTACGTCCCGTGCGGGAGAGTTGCGGGTATTCGTCAGGGAGACGGAACGGCCGGTAGCGCGACCGATGGCGGAGCCCGAGGAAGCGCCCGCTGAGGACCTGCACCCGAGACCCAAAAGGCCGTGGTACTTCGGTTTATCCGGAAGCGAGCGCGAGTAGATGTGGCCAGCGCGATCGGCTGACCGCCGGTCCGCGAGGATCATTCGACAAAGAGCTTGAACTGGTGAGCCCTGTCTGATCAGGCGTCGTCGCCTGCGCCTGACCAGGGGGAATTCAGAAAGCGCCTGGAACCAGACGGGAGGATGGGGCCGCGGTTTAACGGCCCCCACTCAGGGCTCGGGGCGCCGCGTTCCGTGTCCGACCTGATATTCCGCGAGAAGGACCATGCGGTTCACCATGTTCGAGGCCGCTCGGACTATGCCGACCTGGCGCGGCGGATGTGGAATATGAGGTTGGCCCTGGCAATGACTTTGCCCTCGGGGTCTGAAACGACCGCGGAGAATTGTGGCTCGGATTTTCCGCCGCCTTCCGTGGCTGCTCGAATCTCTTCCACAACTTCGCCGGTAAGCAGAAAGGTCGCCCGCGCGACCGAGCGTCCGGGCGACAGGAATTCGACTACGGCGGATTTCGTCCAGATAATGTAGCCGCGGCCCAGATGGTGCTGCAGCAGGAGAGGATAAAAAGGGTCCATCATGGCGAACAAGCTGCCGCCAAACATGGTGCCCAGTGAATTCCGGTTCCACCACCGAAGCCGCAGTTCAGCGTCCAACCGCCTCCAGTCATCGGTAACGCTTACGATTCGAATTCCCGAAAAAAGAAATGGCGGCCACAAGTTGATCAATCGGCGGATCGTTCCGGGCGACATTTGTCTATTGTCGTCGCTTAGCCGGCAGGGCGAATACACGCGGCAGAGAGAAATAAACTGGTGATGTCCGCACCCATCTATGAAAAGCACCCGGAAGACGCCGGCAGCTATCTCCCGGAAACTGACTCGCCGCATCACGAAGGATAGTGCGCGGCCGAATGAGTTGCGCGACGCCGCCTTCCGGCGAGTGATCCGTTCCATTCCCAGGGGCAAAGTGGCGACTTACGGCCAGGTGGCTGCCGCGGCGGGATATCCTTTGTATCATCGCGCCGTGGCCCGCCTGCTGCGAATGGAGGGTTCGGCCTCACTTCTTCCCTGGCAGCGGGTGATCGGCGCCGGTGGCGAGATCAAACTCCGCTTCGAGGCGGCCGAGGAACAACGGTTTCGTCTGCAAATGGAGGGGGTCGAATTTCGGGGGCGCAAAGTCGACCTTGCCTCTTCTCAGCATGTATTCAGAGGCTGGGAACTCGACTGAAGCGCGGCTAACGTTCATGTCCGAAAACCGCCAGTTTCGGTACCCCGGCGCTGCGAGAATGGGGTCATGGAGCTGCCCGATCGGGAAACCTGTTATCGCGCTCTGCAAAGCCACGATGCCCGGTTTGACGGCTTGTTGTACGTGGGCGTCACCTCGACGGGGATCTATTGCCGCCCGGTTTGTCCGGCGCGTACCGCGAAGTTTGAGAACTGCCGATTTTTTGGTTCGGCCGCGGCAGCGCAGGAGGCGGGTTTTCGTCCATGTCTGCGCTGCCGTCCGGAAACAGCGCCCGATTTAGCGAGCTGGCGCGGCACTTCGAGCACGGTATCGCGCGCGCTCGCGTTAATTACAGATGGCGCCCTCGATGGAGACAACGCCAGCGTGGAAGCGCTTGCGGACCGCCTCGGTATCGGCGAGCGTCATCTGCGGCGGCTATTCGTTCAGCATCTGGGCGCTTCGCCGATAGCGGTGGCGCAGACCAGGCGTGTTCTTTTCGCGAAGCAGCTGATCCACGAAACACCGATGCCGATCACCGACGTTGCGCTGGCGGCCGGCTTCGGCAGCGTGCGGCGTTTTAACGAGACCTTTCTGAAGCTTTTTCACCGGCCTCCCAGGGCACTGCGACGAGACACGCGGGCGAATTCTTCGAGTCCGGAATCCGGAGTCACCCTGCGCCTGCGCTACCGGCCGCCTTATGACTGGAACTCGATGCTCGGATTTCTGCGGGCAAGGGCGATACCCGGAGTAGAGATTGTCGAAGACGGAAGATATCTGCGCACGATAGGACTTGACGGATTCAGCGGAAGCGTCGAAGTAAGGCATCTGGCGGAGCGCCAGAGTCTGGGAGTCACGATTCGTTTTCCGCGAGTTCAATCGCTGCCGGCGATCGTCGGACGCGTGCGCCGCCTGTTCGATCTTGGCGCGGATATCGAAACGATTGACGCTCATCTCTCCAGCGACCGGCTGCTGGCGCCTTTTGTCGCGCTCCGTCCCGGCTTGCGCGCGCCGGGAGGATGGGATGGTTTCGAGCTGGCGGTGCGGGCAATTCTGGGTCAGCAGGTGAGCGTTGCAGCCGCGCGCCGTCTCGCCGGACAGCTTGTCATCAGCCATGGCGAGCTTGTATCGCAGGAGTTCGCAGCTGACTCTCGATTGACGCATGTCTTTCCGGGCGCGAGGCGACTCGCCTCGGCCGAATCGATAGAGGTTGGGATGCCCGCGGCAAGGCGCGAGGCTTTGAAGGAACTGGCGAAAGCCGCGGCGGCCGACCCCAATCTTTTTCGCACCTTCGGGACGATTGAAGAGGCGATTTCCCGATTACGCAAGATCCGAGGGATCGGCGAATGGACAGCGCAATACATCGCGTTGCGAGCTTTACGCGAAACCGATGCGTTCCCTGCCGCCGACCTCGGCTTGCTGCGCGGGGTGGAACTGGTCGATGGCGCCAAAGCCACACCAAAGGATCTGCTGACGAGATCGGAATCATGGCGGCCATGGCGCGCTTATGCCGCACAGCATCTCTGGGCTGCGGCGGCGGCGGATATTTCACAACTACGGAGTACTTATGCCTGATGTCTTACGTTTGTTAATCGATCGAATGGAAACGCCGATCGGCGAGTTATTGCTGGTGGCGGATGATTCCGGAAAGTTGCGCGCCCTTGATTGGGCTGAATACGAAGACCGCATGATGACGTTATTGCGGCGGCATTATGGAAAGGACGGGTTCCGGCTCGATCCGGCTTACAATCCTTCCGGATTGAGAGACCGAATGAAGAGTTATTTCGCGGGTGATGTCACGGCGATCGACGACATATCCGTGCAAACAGCGGGCACGCCTTTTCAGCGTAGCGTCTGGAAGGAACTGCGAAATATTCCCGGCGGCTCCGCCATTTCCTATGGAAAGCTGGCCGAAAAGATCGCCCGTCCGAAAGCCGTAAGAGCGGTGGGGCTTGCGAACGGGTCCAACCCCATCGGTGTGGTCGTGCCCTGTCACAGGGTCATTGGCTCGGACGGATCGCTTACCGGCTATGGCGGGGGGCTGGAACGGAAACGATGGCTGCTCGATCACGAGCGGAAACATGCGAAGGCCACCGATTCAGTCCGACCGATAACCGGTTATGAGGCTTTCCGTTCGCGCGCGGCGTCGTGCCGTTTCTGGTCGCGCAGAAGGATGAAACCATACAGCACGGCAAACAGCGCCGCCGCGCTCCCGGCGAACATCCATGCGTGGGTTTTCAGGAAGGAAGTGGATTCGCGGCCGAGGGTTACACCCAACCATGCTTCGCCGAAGTAACGAATGCTCCGCGCCACAAGAACAACCGAGAAAAACTCGGTAATCGACGTTCCGAGCACACCGGCGCTGATCACGAAAAGCTTCAACGGCAGCGGGACGGGAACCAGCGCAGGGACAAACACCGTCACCAATCCATAGCGCTTGAACCACTCGCGGAACTTCGCGCCCTTCCCTTCAGGCGCTGCGCGATTCATGAAACGGCGGCCTCCCCGGTGCGCCGTCCAGAAGAGAATCACGTTTCCCGTCATGGATCCGGCGACGGCCAGCCCGGCGCAAAGCCATGCGGCGGAAGGGCGTTCCACCGCGATCAAAATCAAAAATGCGTCGAAGATCCCGGCAACGGGAACTCCGGACGAATCAAGGATGGCGAGAAGAAGAATACCGGCGGGTCCCCAGGCGACGAGGACGTCGGTCAAATGATGGAGCAAACTTTGATGGTATCGCGGTGACGTGATGCGCCCGCCGACGGCGCTTCGTCATTTGTGCTCGATTTTTCTGCGGCCGCTTCCCTGACACTGCGGGCATTGACCGGTGCCTGCGCAATTGAAGCACTGTCCACCGTTGCCCGTCCCTTTACACTCAATACATTGACCGGTTCCACCACATACATTGCATTTTGTTCGCTCTTCCATCGTTCACCGTTTCCTTGTGGACGTATCAGCAACGTTGAAGCCCAGACAGGTTCCGATTGCCGACTTTAATCATAGATAACTACGATTCATTCACGTACAACCTCGTCAGCGCGGTCGCGGTGATCACGGGCGAGCAACCGCTTGTCGTACGTAACGATGAAAAAACCTGGGACGAGATCCGCAAGCTTGAATTCAGCAGCATTATTATTTCTCCAGGCCCTGGACGGCCGGATCGGCAACGCGATTTTGGTGTTTCGGCCGATGCCATCCGGCATGCATCCGTCCCGGTGCTTGGCGTCTGCCTCGGCCACCAGGGGATCGCAGCCGCTTTCGGAGGCCAGGTCGTGCAAACCAATCCGGTACACGGCCAGCCGAGCGAGATCATTCATAATGGCGACGATCTGTTTCACGGGATTCCCGAACGGTTTTCCGCCATCCGCTATCATTCGCTGGCCGTGATCGAGCCGCTGCCGGCCGAGCTGCGGAAGATTGCCTGGACCGCGGACGGGACTGTGATGGCGATGCGCCATATCAGCCGTCCGCTATGGGGCGTGCAGTTCCATCCGGAGTCGGTCTGCACCGAATATGGGGTCGAACTACTGCGCAATTTCCTCACGCTCGCGGGTCTCACTTGTCTGCGCGCAAGCGTTCGAAAGACTGCGCTGGT
This sequence comes from Terriglobia bacterium, assembly GCA_963831795.1. Classification (GTDB taxonomy): domain Bacteria; phylum Acidobacteriota; class Terriglobia; order Bryobacterales; family Bryobacteraceae; genus BOG-234. Next base: position 124,623 of record CAWHSB010000021.1, read on the forward strand.
TCATTCGCCCGAAACTCTGTTTCGCGGGCTCCTGGAAGACCAGCCATTCGCCTTCTGGCTCGACAGCGCGCTCGTCACCGAACGCAGCCGCTTTTCTTATATGGGAACCGCGGCGGAGGTCTTCGAGAGCGGCATGAGCGATGGCAAGGTCTTCGATTTTCTCGATCGCGCATTGCGGCGTACGCACGTCGAAGCTCCGCCGGTCCCCTTTGCTTTCACCGGCGGTTACGTCGGCTATTTCGGATATGAGTTGAAAGCGGAATGCGGCGCCCCGAGCAAGCATCGCTCAGCGCTGCCGGATTCCGTACTCCTGCGCATCGAGCGATTTCTCGTAATCGACCACCAGGAGCAGACGCTTTATACCGTATGCCTGGGCGACGACGCCGAGACGTGGCTCGACGAGACGGAAAGGCGGGTGGCGGCCATCGACCCGAGTCAATGTCGACCGCGACCCAATGGATCCGAGCCGATCGAGCGATACCAAATTCCCCGAGAGGATTATCTGGCCCGGATCCGCGATTGCCAGTCGCTGATCCAGGCGGGTGAGAGTTACGAAATCTGTCTTACGAACCAGGTATTGCTGGAATCGGATCTGCCCGCGCTGGATTACTATGAAACCCTGCGCCGCACCAATCCGGCGCCGTACGCGGCATATCTCCGCCTTGGGGAAATTGAGGTGGCGTCCACGTCGCCCGAGTGCTTCCTTCGAATCGATCGGGAGCGCCGGGCCGAGTCGCGCCCCATTAAGGGAACGATTCGCCGGGGCCAGGATGAGGAAGAGGATGCGCGGTTGCGTGATCTCCTGGCCAGCGACAGCCGGTATCGCGCCGAAAATCTGATGATCGTGGATCTGGTGCGGAACGATCTCGCTCATGTCTGCTCCCCCGGCACCGTTCAGGTGCCACGGTTAATGGAGGTTGAAACCTATAAAACCCTCCACCAGCTCGTGAGCACAATCTCGGGGCAGCTGGCCCCCGATGCAACTGCCATCGATTGTCTGCGCGCGTTGTTTCCCGGCGGGTCGATGACGGGCGCGCCGAAACTGCGCACAATGGAACTGCTTGACCAGCTCGAGCCCGAAGCCCGCGGCATCTATTCGGGGAGTATCGGATACCTTGGTTTCAACGGCGCGGTCGATCTCAGCATCGTGATTCGTACGGCGGTGTTCTATCGCGGCCAGGTGAGTCTCGGCGTAGGAGGCGCGATCGTGGCGCAGTCCGATCCCGACGCGGAGTGGGATGAAATGCAATTGAAGGCGCAGGCGCTGCTGCGGGCATTCGGGCTGACGCACAATCACAGACATCCCGCCTGAATGGAACGGCGCCAGCCCGACGCAAGCCTGGAAATAACGCGACGCTCCGATAACCGTAAGCGCCGTGCGCTGTATACCCGGGACGCGGTCCTGATGCGCCGAACGGATTCTTTCCGTACCCTGGCCGGCTGCGGCCACGAACCCCACGCTCAGCCAATTGATTCATGCGGCGTATCACATGAAAACCGGATGATGTTCGCACCACCGCATGGATGGAATCGGGTCGCTTCGGTATCGACGCCAAAGCCACGGGAAACTCCAGCTCGACGAGGAGCTCGTGATTCTCCGCGCACTGCTCGCCGACAGGTTCAGCCTCGCTTCCACGGCGAATTGCGCCAGATCAAAACGCTCGCGCTCGTATCGCCCACTTTGTATCGATCGCTTTTATCAATCGTGGAGGCGCAGTTGGGATATCCGACATCCAACGAAACGGGCCTTTCGGGCAAGTACGACCTGGAGCTGAAATACGTTCGTCACGATTCACCAGGCGGTGGTGCCCATCGATTGAAACGGCGCTCTGCGAACCAGAGTTCTCTCACCTGGGCAGGATCGCAGAAAAGAACGTTCCCTTTTCGGACCGCGGCTACCGCTGGGGAAGTCTCGCCAAAGCCAGTCTTATGGCCGGCGAATCCTCGACCGCAAGTGCGCGCTGATACAGCCGGGTTGCGGCCACATAATCCTGCAGGCCCGTCTCGACAAACGCGTATACGCAGAGAGCCTCGAAATTCTTCGGATCTTCCGCCAGAACCGCGCGCACCCGATCGCGAGCGTCGTCCCACTTCTCAGTCATCGCATCAAGTCGCGCCATATCGATTCGCGCCTGCTCTGTCGGGGCGGCGTCGAGCGATGCTTCCAGGTTCGCGCGAGCCTCGTTCATGCTCCCGCGCAGCAGCCATTCATGGCCGATCTGCGCCTCGCGTTCGGCCGCCGAGAGATTCGCGTTAAACGAGAGCAGATACGGCCTGGCGCGTTCGCCGGCGGATGAGCTCAAATCGAGTTCCAGACTCTTTGCGTCGTCATCGGTCTCGGCGTCAACGCGGTAATGACCAGGACGTAAACGCTCCAGCGGAAGTGCAAGGACCGCGGCATCACCGCCTTGTGTAACCTGCTTCCATACCACTCCTCCGTTCTGCCGGATCGACCAGCGAACCTCGCCGGGATGAGCCAGAGCGGCCAGGATAAAGCGCCCATTTACATCCGGATAATATCTGCTGTCGTCGAATTCGAACGGCGTATGGAGCGACGCATGCGCTTCGTTCATGCGCATGAGTCCGCTCATCGCCAATTTAGCGGGAACGTCCACCGAATAAGGAAAGGTGCGGCCATCGGCCTCCGCGATAAGGCGATAGGAGCCGGGTAGAAGATCGACCCGCTGAATGTACTGCGCGGGCTTTGCTTCTGCAAGATGAAGGTTCAGGACATTCCGATAAACCGTCGCGCCCTTATCGTCGAGAACCTCGATGCCAATCCGCCGCCGGGCGGTGATGTCGGCGGAGAGATCCACCTGAATTCCACCCGTCCCCGAATGGTCGAGAGTCCCCCGGCTGAATAGAAAGTTTACATTCGGCCGGTCGACGAAAAAGCGGGATTTAACTGAGGTCTCCGCACGCCGGCTCAGCATCAGGCGCGGAGACATCACCTCGCCCAGGATCTCCTCGTTACCGACATCCCTGATGCCCGGTCGCAACGTTCACCGATGCCGATATGATCTCGTCCTCCGCCGGCGGGACGTTCAGGTTCTGTCTGATCGCGTTCTCGTCGACGATGTCATTCGGCCCGAACATCGCGCGCGTGGCGGATTCGTTCAGCGGCAGGGTACGGATCGTATCGTTGGTGGGCGAGTATAACTCCAGCGGATTTACGTTGTTCCTCCGAAAGAAAATCAGCCGCAGTTCGGAATCGATCACCCCGGGAACCGCCGCGTAATACCAGATCTCCAGCGTCACGAATATGCGCGAAGAGGGGAACCGCGAAATCCGGTTCGGCGGGCCGAGCGCGAGATAGACCCGGCCCGGGTCCGTATTCGCGGAAGAGCCCCGCTTCGGACCGCCCCATGTCGCATCAGCGTAAGCGAGGCGTTGAAAATACTCGGCGGCGGAGATCGACTTGTTCGCCCAGAAGTTATCCTCGAACTGGACGCGCTCAGACCGCGACAGAGCCATCCAGGCCTTCTTCTCGGACGGGGAGATTACGGGGGCGACAAGGTCCGGCCACGACGGCGCGGCGGCGCTGACGCCCGCTGCCGACAGGGCCAGCAGGACGAGTGTCCGCAATGCGGCACGCCGGCTCAATTAAAACTCGAACCTCCCCGCAAGCTGCATCATTCTCGGCTCGTACTCGAGATTCGTATTCTGGGCGGGGTTGCTGAAAGTCGCGGTCACGATTGAAGTCGCATAGGACCCGAAGTTCGAATGATTCAACACATTGAAGACTTCATAGATACCGATAAACCGGAATCGCTCCTTCAGCACAAAGGTCTTCGAGAGCCGGACGTCCACGCGCTGAATAGGCCGCCCATAGAAGGCGTTTCGCTGCACGATCGCGTACTTCGGATTGATGGGATTCAGATAGTTCCAGGCCGGATTATCGTAGACGTGCGCCGTCGCAAGGAACGTCCGGTTTGAGCCGCCGTTAGCGAAGGGATTGCCGCCCGCGCTGATTCCGTAGTCGGATCCGGATCCGAAATGGTAGATGCCGCTGAACTGGAAACCCCACGCAAATCTGTAGCTTCCATTCAGATTCATGGTATGACGTTGATCGCCGTTTCCGTTGCCCCATTCGCCCGCCAGGTTGAACTGATTGTTCGGCACATAGAACGCGCCGCCGCTCGAGTCTTTCGTCTTCGCAAGAGTATAAACGGCCGCCAGCGTAAGCCCTCTGGAGAAGCGCCGCTTCACTTCCATCTGCAATCCGTTGTAGATGGCGCCCGCCGCGTCCGGTGTAACAAACCTCAGCACGGAGGTAAAGCGCGGATCGGGCCGCCCCGCCGTTGTCGGATTGAGATTGTATCCGGTAGTGGGATCGTAAGTCAGGTTTTGGTCGACGCGCTCCCACTCATGATAAATTCGCCAGAAAACGTAATCCGCGGAAATAGTCCAGTTCGAGGATAATTGCCGTTCGAAGCCGCCGGACGCCTGCAGAGCGTAAGGCGTCTCTATATTCGTGCCAACCAGTTGCAGCGCCTGTTGCGGAGCGGCCGCCGTGCCATTCAGAAAGTCCTCACCGGTAGTTGCGCCGAAAGGCTGCGCAAGATTGATCGGAGCGCCCGGTTTGGCTTCCACCGAGGCCTGAATCGTAGTGACGCCGTTAAACAGCGCCTGATCGTAATACTGGTTGGCTTCGATATCTCCGTAGTACAGACCGGCGCCGCCGCGAACGACCGTCCTGTGATTCCCCATCACATCCCATGCGAAGCCCAGCCGCGGCCCGAAGTTGTTGTTATCGCCATGCGTTGGGACCAGCAGGCCGCTCGGGACCGGCGGCGAATCGCTGAGCATCCCGATATCGTTGTCGTAACGCAACCCGAGGTTCAGCGTCAGCCTTGGCAGGATCTTCCAGTCGTCCTGAATCCAGAAACCGATCGTGTTGCGCTGCAGGTTGTAATTGTAGCTGCCGAATCCCTGGATGAGCGTGTTCGCGTAGGGTTGAAGCGCGCTCACGTTCCAGGTGGAGGGGTCGTTCCACACGGGAAAAATCGCCGGCAGATTCGGAGGAGTTCCGCTGAACGATGTCACGACGCCTCGCACATATTGCGGAAAGTAACCATGGTGAATCTCACCCAGATATTCGCCGCCCGCCTTGATGCTGTGATTGCCTTTGTTCCAGAAGAGATCGTCCCGTCCCGAAAAGACTTCCATGGCAATCTCCTTCGGATAATTGTAGGGACCGCCGACAGTGACAGTCGGTAACTGATACCCCTGGGTTGGGACCAGAGACGTGTTCTTGTACATGAAGTAATTGAATCCGAGTTTGACGTCGTTCACGATCTGCGGAGTGACGACCTTTGACCATGTTCCCAGGATGCTGGCCGCATAGTTGTTGGCGGCGGTGGCCGTGGAAGGATGCCCGGTTCCGCCCACGCCCGTGAATGGATTCGAATACGTGTAGGCGTTGAGGCGAAGAGAGAAGCGGCTTGCGTCGCTCTTCTGATAATCCAGACGCACAAGGTATTCCAGGTTTCTGTTCAGCGAAGGAAGACTGAAGGTCTGGCCGTTGAAACCGGTGGGAGTGGCGAAAATGGTCGCGGGATTCCTTTCGCCTTCAAAGGAGCCGAAAAACCAGAGCTTGTTCTTCTTAATGTACCCGCCGAAGGTGCCGCCAAACTGCTGGTCCGAATAAGGGAGCACTTTATGAGCCACCGGGTCGGAGGCATTGAATACGTTGTCCCGGAAATAGCCGAACAGGGTGCCGTGAAACTGGTTCGTACCTGCCTTTGTTTCCGCGTTGATCTGAGCGCGCAATGATCGGCCCTGGGTCGCGTCGAAGCGGTTGGTGATGATCTGAAACTCGGCGATCGCATCCTGGCTGTAACGAGGCTGTCCGTTGCCGGAACCGGAGTTATTCTGAGTAACCTGCTGGCCGTCCACATTGATTTGAAACTTACCGCCATCCACACCGCCGATGGGATTATTCGAATCGACGTCGTTCGTATTCACGCCGGGAACCATAAGCGCCAGATTCATCCAGTTGCGGCCGTTGAGCGGCACGTCCTTCATCTGATTCGGATCGATATTGCCGCCGACACTGGAGGTGGCCGTGGAGATCGCCACAGCGTCCGCAGTCACATCGACCGAGGCGCTGACCGAAGCGGGGTGAATCTCCACGTCGAGCGGAAGAACCTGACCCACAAGAAGCGTCACCGTTTTCTCGGCCGCGGAGAAACCAGGCGCTTCGATGCGCACAACGTAGTCGGCCGCGTTGAGCGCAGGCAGCGTATAGCGTCCCTGGTTATTGGTCAACGTGCTCGCGCTGGCGCCCCCGCCCGCCGGCGTCGCCATCACATGGGCCTCCGGAACCGCGGCGCCCGACTGGTCTGTCACCGTTCCGGAAATCGAAGTTGCCTGCGCCCACAGGGCGCTCGTTACAGCGGCGAAAAGAAAAGCCGTTTTTAGACACATGTATTGTCCCCCTTTAAGATCGGGGCGTACGCGGCCCGGCCTCGTTTGTGAAAATTCGCGCGGTAAATGAGTTTCGGCCCGAAGCCCTGGCTCGGACCTCCACAACCGAACGGCTATCAGCCCGCTCGCTAGAACCCGTTGATGAAGCGCCCGCGCCGCGGGTCCGCTCCGCCCTCCAGAACCGCGTCCGACTTTTTGATCACGACTGGCGCCGATGCGTTGCTCCAGGCCGCGGTCACACGAACCTTATGGCCAAGTGCCGCCAGTTTGTCCGCTGTAGCCTTCGGAATACGGTTTTCCAGGTTCAACTGGCCGGGCGTATATTCGTGCATGCCGAACGAGCTGTAGAAGGCTTCAGTCTGGAAGCGCGGTGCTTCAACGGCCTCCTGCGGCGTCATTCCGAACTCAATGAGATTGAGGATGACCTGCAGTAACGCCTGATCCTGGTTGTCGGCGCCTGGCGTCGAAATTGCATAAACGGGCTTGCCGTCCTTGAGCACCAGCGTCGGGCTCAATGTTACCCGCGGCCGCTTACCGGCTTCGATCACATTCGGATGACCAGGCACGATAAGCAAAGACTGAAGGCGCGTGCCGAACGCAATTCCCGTGTCGCCGGCGATGACCGCCGGAAGCCACGCCCCGCTGGGCGTCGCCGAAAATACGTTCCCCATGCGATCCATCACGTCGACGCATGTCGTATCGTGCACCTCGACTTTGGCGACATTTCCGTCCGGCATCGGAATCTTGCGGTCCCCCACCTTCCCCGGCCGCGATTCCATCGAGGCGTGCTGCGGATCGATCAGTTTCCGGCGCTCGGCCGCATATTGTTTCGACAACAGCTGCTCTTCGGGAATCTTGCTGAACTTCGGATCGCCGTAGTACATGTCGCGATCCGCGAACGCGAGCTTCGCCGCTTCGACCAGGGTGTGCAGGTATTCCGGCGAGTTATGCTTCATCGCCTTGAGATCGTAGCTTTCGAGGAGGTTGAACATTTCAAGCAGTACCGGCCCCTGCGTCCAGAAGCCCGGCTTCACAATTTCGTATCCGTGAAATGTCGTCGAGCGCGGCGTATCGATTTCGGCGTGAAAGGCCGCAATATCCGAATAGGTCACCAGACCGCCATGGCTTTCGGAAAACGCCCCCATCTTTTTGGCGATCGGGCCGCGATAGAAGTAATCGCGAACCGCGTCGATCTTCCTGGCGCGATCTCCATGGGCTTTTTCCTCGGCCGTCACCAGTTCACGCAGCGTGCGCGCCAGGTCCGGCTGATGGAAAACCTGCCCAGGTGTCGGCAGTTTGCCGCCTGGATAGAAGACAGCTACGGAAGCGGGCCATCGCCGCAGCATCGAATCGTCGCGCTGCAGAGTGCTTGCAAAAACTTCCGTGGTCGGAAAGCCGTCCGCGAGTTCTATGGCCGGTTCGGCGGCTTTGGCGAATGTCATGGTCCCGAACTTTTCCAGTGCCAGCATCGCGCCGTCGAACATCCCGGGAGTAGTGGTCGCAAGAATCCCCTGTGCCGGAATCGGCGGCTTCTTGTCGGCGGTTTCCCAGGGCTCAAGAGGCCGGTTCCTGAAGAATTCGATGGTTGCTTTTGCCGGAGCCGTGCCGATTCCCGAGATAACCTGCACGGGCTGGCCGGCCATCTTCACCAGCGCCGGCATCTCGCCCCCCATGCTGAAGTGGTCTTCTTCGGTCACCGCCGCCGCAAGAACCGCGGCCACGCCCGCGTCAACGGCGTTGCCACCCTCCCGCAGAATACGCAGGCCCGCTTCCACCACAAAATTGTTGCCGCCGCCCACCATATCGTGCAGGGCGCGGACCTCGGGGAACATAGTCTTCTCGGTGCCGCCGCGGCGGGCCGCGTTCGCCTCGGGGAAGTCCGGGGTGGCTTGTGCCGGGAGCAGCGCGGGCAAAATCGCGCACACGAATGCGCAGGCGCAGAACTGTTTCACGGGTTTGTATTTTCCTTTCTTTACGAATGCGCGAAGAACCGGTCGGACGCGGAACTAATTGCCGGACAGAGGATTGGAGGCAAACAGGGGCAGCGGGAAAAAGAGCCTGCTCTGGCTGATTTTTTGGTATTGTGGCACGTATAAAGAAAGTATGTCAATCGATAATCGCCGCATAAGTGACTAAAAATCCGTGGATTCCAGTTGATTTTTCGGCGAATCGTAGCGCTTCCACTCTTGCGGGGCTTTGGACGGTCACTCGCTATTGGATTGCAATGTGAACGGCGTTCGCGACTGCTCCGTTCACCGAAAGCACGACGAGCGAATCGCCGCTGCCGGCCAGCGAGCGCGGGAGAAGGACATTCACCTGATCGAGCCCCGCTTCCCCCTGAGGTCCGGCGTAAGTTACCTGCGCGGACTGTCCGGCAACAGTTGCAGTCGTGGTGTTGGCGGTGGCGGCATCAAAACCCGTTCCAAACAAGCAGAGAAAGACCTGCTCGGTCGATGAGCCCAGATCGATCGGCGTCGCGACTACCTGACCATTTTGCACCGTGAAGATCGGTTCGAAAGACTGATTACCCATCGCGTCCACCCGAACGGCATACGCGGCGGCAAGTCCGGCGGCATTTTCCGTGAACAGGCCGGGCGCAATTGGAGCAATCTCGGCATATCCAATCACACGAGGCCCATTTATAGCCACCCGGATATCGACTCTCGCCGGGCCGGCTTTGACTCCCGCCGGCATGAAAAAGTTCAGTTGCGTGGAGGAGGAGAAGAGTACGGTGGCAGGTCGCAGCTCGCCTGCAGAATCGGTCACGGTGATGCCCGCCCCCTCGTCGGAGGTGGGCAGGTCGGTTCCAAATGCGGTTACAAACGAGTTGGGCGCGACAGGTCCTATGGCAAAACTCGCGGACGAGACAACCTGGAACGATGGCGGCAAGGCGCCGAAATTCAAAAGGGAGAAAAACCCCAGCGGAAACGCTGTGGATACCAGGTCTGGCCACCCATCGCGATTCAGATCGGCCAACAGCAACGCACTGGCATTGCCGCCCTGTCCGAAAGGCAGATTGAAAGTGGTTGGCGTCTGGAACGATCCGTCACCATTCCCGAGCAGGTAGGCGTAATTGAAGTCGCCCTCGCCGGCCACCACCAGATCCGGGGCTCCGTCGAAGTTGAGCTCCGCCGCCCCGATCGCGGTAAGGTCGGCGAGCGACGTAATGAGGGGCGCCTGGAATGTCCCGTCGCCTTTTCCGAGCAGGACGGCAAAACCAGACTCCGCGCTCGACTTTGTCAGAACGACCACATCGGGCGTTCCATCGTGATTGAAGTCCGCGAGCGACATAGTGCTCGGGCCAATGTTGCCGGGGATAGCGACCGGGATTGCGACTTGCGCTGCCGGAGCGAAGGTGCCGTCGCCTTTACCCAACAAAGTCGCAATCGAGTTCGGGCCGGTGACAACGAGGTCGGGCTTCCCATCGCTATTGAGATCGCCGGTAACTATCCAATAGCCACCGCCCTGATAAGTGGCGCCCTGATGAAACGATCCATCCCCGTTTCCCAGAAAGATAATAATTTCGGTGGATGGGGCGGAGCCTTGCGTGTTGAACGAGATCGCGAGGTCCAGTTTGCCGTCGCCATTGAAATCCCCCGTCGCCAGCGCGTCGGGTCCAGGCGGCACGGGTGTAGCGATCGGAGTCTGAAATGTGCCATCTCCCTTCCCGGCGAAAAACGAGAGCACGCCGGACTGGTCTGGCGGGTAACCATATATGGCAACGATGTCTTGCTTGCCATCGCGATCGAAATCTCCGGTCGCGACCTCCCATCCGGCTGTTGGCGACGAAGTGAAAGATGAAGTAAACGTCCCGTCGCCCTTTCCGATCATGGCTCCAATCCCGTAGTCGCCCGCATAAATCAGATCGGGAATACCGTCGCTGTTGAAGTCGGCGGTTCGAAGATCGGTAATAAAGGCGTCTGCCTGAGCGAGCCCGGGCACGACACTCAGCGCAGGGCCCCAAAAAGTTCCATCAGGCTGCGCGAACAGTACAGTGATTTTTCCGTCAAGCGTATCCGGCGGGGGCGTTTCTCCGACGATGAGGGCTGGAATGCCTTGCGCAACCACCACGTCCGTTCGGCCGTCGCCATCAAAGTCGGCAAGAATCACGGAACCCGACGATTCGAATTGATAGTCCTGCCGGGTCGGAAACGATCCCTTGCCGTCACCGAAAAGAAGCGTGCCGTTCGTAACGATATCGGGGATGCCGTCGGCATTCATGTCGCCGATCGCGAGAGAGTTCCCGGCTACCTGTATATATGAGGCGGCCTGGAACGTCCCGTCCCCTTTTCCCATCGCGATTGCGATTTGGTTTCCCAATGCCGCCGAGAAATCTTCGCCGTTCGAGGTGGAGATCACGAGATCCGGTTTGCGATCCGCATTGAGATCTGCGATCGCGACAGAGTTCGGTGTGGCGGCGGTCGTCGCCGCGACAGAACCAGCCTGAAATGTTCCGTCACCGTTACCTCGAAAAAACAGAATGGTTCCCGCTCCGGAATTGCCCAAAAAAGGAGCAACGGCGAGCGCGATATCCGGTTTCTGATCGCCGTTGAGGTCGCCAATCGCGACGGAAACACCATGCGTGTACAGACCACCCTGATACAGGATCGTCGGAGAGCCAAACAACGAACCACCGCGGCCGAGCATGACGATCAGTTGCGCCGAAGCCATCGAATGATCGCCCCCAAGAGCGCCAGTGCCGACGAGATCGAGATTACCGTCGCCGTTTACATCCGCCAGACTCACGGACGAGAGCCCACCCACTGCCGGACCAAACTCATAGGTGTTGCTTGAAACCAGATTCAGCTGCTGATCGAAGAGGGTGGCGACCGCTCCGACGGTCCCGGTGATGCTGTTGACGGGAGCAACAACCAGATATTGACCGGAATTGAGAAGCGCGACCGCTTGCGGCTGAGAAGCCGCGCCTGCCGGATTCGCGGGAGCAAGCGGCGCCGGATTCGGCGCTGGCTGCGGCACACATGTCGTCAGCTGTTTTTCAAAATGCGGCGTGATCGAGAGAACCTGATAAGGATTGATCGAAGTCTCGTACGAAGCATAAGATCCGTCCCCCTGCCGCTGCAGATAGAGCAGCGTGTTCGGGCTCGGAGCGAGGCTCGCGGAAGGAGTGTTCCTCAAGTACAAACCGGGACAAGAGGATTGGGCCGGGGAATCCCATGCCGCGCCGCAAAGCAGAATTGTTACCAGGGCGATAGAACGCATAGTGGCTTTGGTCTAAGGTGAATCTCCAAGGATAAGCCTGGCTCGTTCAAAGCCGCCAGGATCCACATGAACCACACCCTGAAAAGGGTGGTTAATGTCTCCGATGGCAATCAGCACGGAAACGATCATCAGTGTCAGCATGACCAGCTGAATAAGATGCAGTTGGAAATTGGAAGTCCCGAACAAACAAGCCGAGAGAATGGTCATGATGCCTCCCAGAATGAGCACCAGCCAGAGAATATCGGGAAGGTCCGAATTTACCTGCAGTTCCCGCAAACGACGGTATTCCGCCATTTTGGAGAGTTCGGAAAGCGCGTGATCGAGACTGATCTGCTCTCGCGCATTGTGTATTTCGGCTGCGTTCAGGGCTGACCAGAATTCCGTCATCAGCGGCCCGGATGCGATAGCGAGCCGGCCGCGCTCCATTTCGGGCCATTCTTTCGCTAACATCAAATCCACATATTGCTTCCCCAGACTGTGGAGGCGGAGGCGCCCGCCAGGCGGCAAACCGTCTGACAATCGCACCAGATTTACGAGGCTGTTTGCCTCGTTTTCGGCATTACTGTCCGCCACTTCGAAGTTAGTCCACACGGCGTAAAGCATGAAGCCGATAATAACGGCGTACGTGGTACCGAGAACGCTGATTTGCCAGCCGATGAGATCGTTGTAGGGACGCCGCGAGTCGCTCGGCCAGAAACGGCGGAGCAGCACAAGCAAACCGACTGCGAAACCCACAGCCGCCAGCATGATTAGAATGTGGAAGCTGCTCAAAACGCTCATCGCCTGAATTGTCGATGCTACCCCGCGAGTTTCGGCGTAATCATCCAGCGCAGCGTACCCTGCGGCGCCGGCCCGAAGCTTTCGAGGTCGATTCGCACCATTGCCGCCTTCTTCATGTCCACGCGAAGCGCGGGAGCGGCGAGGAGCCACGCCACAAGCTGGCTCAGCAGCGGCTCATGGCCCGCCAGCAGAATTGCGCGCTCGTCCCCGTAGTCCCGCAGTTCGCTCCAGACATCCTCAGGTGTGCCGTGGGGAACCAGCGCTTCGGTGCGCAGCACCTCGTCCCGATAGCCGAACTCGTCCGCCGCGATGCGCGCGGTCTGAATCGCGCGCAAATAAGGGCTGGAGATAATCAGCGACGGATCCACGCCCCCGCGCCGGGCGGTTCGGACGACCTCCGCCGTTTTCTTCTTTCCCAAGTCGGTCAGCGCACGCTCGGCGTCGGATTGCCCGGCCACTGCATCCTCGGCGATGCCATGGCGAAAGATATAAAGCTCCATCAGGCGGAGGCCTTCCCGATTCGCCTGGACGACGACCTGTTCGAGGGCGCCGGGCTTCCGTTCCCGTTGACCTTCTTCAATTGCATCCCGGCGATGTGTCCCTGCAATTCATGAAAGATCGCTTCCGGCGGTTTACTGGCGTCGATGTCGATGAATCCGTAACGGGCAGCCATTCGGTCGAGCGCTCGAATCAGCCGCCGCTGATAGTTGATGAAGCTCTCGTACATATCGCTGCCGAAGTGGTAGTCCATCCCGCTCTCCCAGTAATCGAATGCGCCGCGGCCGATTACGACGCGCGAGACGAGATCCTTCACGTTGGCCCGAAGATAATACACGGCGTGCGGCACGAGCCCGAAACCGCAGACGCGCTCAATCCACTCCGGATCTTCGCCGCGCGCGATGGCGCGCGCCATGATCGAGAAAATATAGCGGTCGGTCAGGACGACAAAACCGGCGCGGAGCGCGGGGATGATCTCGTTTTCCAGGCGATCGGCGAAATCGGTGACGTAATAGAGCGTCATGGTGACGGGGCCGAGCGTGTTTCCGCCCTTCGCCTGCGCGATGCCCTTGCCCGCCAGCGCCGATCGGGCCATGCCGGTATCGAGCACAGCATGCCCTTCCTGCTCCAGCCAGAGACGGAGCTGCGCCACCTGTGTCGAGCGGCCGACGGCGTCCGGTCCCTCGATCACAATCAGTTTGCCCGAAAGGTCCGCCGCCTCGATCGTAGGGAGCGATTCCGCATAAGGCGTCAGCGGCTTCGAAAGAACCAGTTTCTTTGGAGAAACACGCGCAGAGCGGGTCGTGTCCGCGCCGCCCCTCAGATGCGTGTCTCTTCCGGTTTCCGGCGTCGCGGGACGGGACCTTTTGCGCTTTTGAGACACCGGCATTCCGTTACCAGGCCGGCACAGGCGCCAGAGGCACCTTCAGGACGGTCGCCTTCAGGCTGCGACCGAGTTCCCGCATCACCACCGCGCGCATCTGGCGCTGCTGCTCTTCGATGGACAGGGTGGCGTCGATGACATGAAATCCCATTTCTTCCGACATACCTTCGTACTCCGCCAGAATACGACCCTGAAAAACGCGGAAGCTCTCCTCGACGTCTCGGCTGATCTTAAGATCCATCCCGGCTTCGTAATATTTCAACGCGTCTCTTCCGCCCAGAATCCGCCCGAGAGCCACATCGAGGGGTGTTTTGAAATAAAACGCCAGGTTCGGGCGAATGGCGAAACTATAGAGATTGCGCACCCACTGCGGATCGATCCCGCGGGCGACGTCGCGCGCGAATGCCGTGTACGCGTACCGGTCCGCACAAACGATGGCGCCGGCGCGCACGAGGGGAAGAATGTAACGCTCGGTTCGGTCGGCAAAATCGGTCGCGTGCATCAGGCTGAAGGTGGTCGGGGTGAACATCTCCTTCTTCTTGCCGCGGCGGGTGGTTTCGCGGACCAGGGGCGATGAATTCCACTCGCTGAAAGCGACCGCGAGGCCCCGGGAGCGGAGCCAGCGGCTCAGCAGCGATATCTGAGTGCTCTTGCCCGATCCGTCGATTCCCTCAACAATAATCAGCTTGCCGCGATGGCGGTTGGGCGTGAAGAGGGAATCCATGAGTTCGGGTGAAGTCGCCCGCTATTATAGCGTTTGGATGCCGCGCTACGCCGCGATCGACATAGGGAGTAACTCGGTTCGAATGGAGGCGGCGGAGGTGAGCGACGGCGCGCCACCACGCATCCTCGCATACGAACGGCAGGTCACCCGGCTGGGGGCCAGCGTCTTCCGAAGCGGCCGGATCGCCGCCGAATCGATGGATATGATTTGCGCCGTACTGGGAAATATGGCGCAGCAGTACAAGCGGCTGGATGTGAAAGCCGTAAGAGCGGTGGCAACGGCCGCCGTGCGGGACGCCGGGAACCAGGTTGAGTTCCTGACGCGCGCTTCGGCTGCGATCGGCGCCGAGGTGGAAGTCATCTCGGGCCAGGAAGAAGCCCGGCTGATTCATCTTGGGGTCAAAAGCCGCTGGCCCCACCCGAAGGAACGCTTCCTCATTATCGATATCGGCGGCGGCAGCGCCGAGATCATTCTGAGCGACTGCGAGCGCATCGGCAAGGCTTTTTCAAAACCGCTGGGAGCGTTGCGGCTGCAGGAGTTATTCCTTAAATCGGACCCTCCAAAGCCGTCGGATCTCCATCGCCTTCAGGAATACGTCGAAGAGCGCATCGGCTCCGCGGTGCGGCGCGTCGGCGGAGAGGGGATCGACAGAGTTGTCGGGACGTCCGCCACGGCTGCTGCCGTCATTTGCGCCGTGAACCGAATTCCTCGAACCCGGCGGGACGAAGTCGATCGCCGCCGGGCGACCACATCGGAGGTGCGGAAGCTGTATCGCGAGATTTCGACCCTGGACATCGCGGCGCGGCAGAAAATTATCGGCATCGGACCGCGCCGCGCTGAAATCATTGTTCCGGGTACGGCCGTCCTGCTGCAGCTGCTGGAAGCGTTCGGGATGCCGGCACTGTTTTACTCGGCCGCGGGCGTGCGCGACGGCATCATTGCGGACCTTGCCACCCGCGGGCTTGATCGCGGGCTGACCCAGCTTTCACTCGAGCAGCGGAACGTTGTGGAAGAGATGGCCGAGCACTACGGGGTGCCGATACGCCATGCGCGCAAAGTCGCCCGGCTGGCGAACGATCTGTTTGAAGGCTTACAGAATGCCCACCGGCTGCCCGCGCCCTTCGGGAGGCTGCTGGAAGCCGCGGCTTACCTGCACGATACCGGGCACTACGTCAGCGATACGCGGCACCACAAACACTCCTATTACCTGGTGATCAACTCCGAGCTGGCCGGCTTCACTCTGAACGAAAGGGAATTAATCGCGAATCTCTGCCGCTACCACCGGAAGGCGCTGCCCACTCCCGAACACGGTAATCTGCAGATGCTCGATGGCGAAGCGAGGCGGGCGGTGAACTATCTGATCCCCCTGCTTCGCATGGCGGACGCGCTCGACCGCAGCCACAGCCAGCGTATCCGCTCCCTGGAGTGCAAATCGCGCGAGAATGATTTTCTCATTACGCTGAATGTTCCGACCGAGACCGACATCGACCTTGAGATCTGGGCGGCGGAGCGGCTGTCGGAAATATTTCGTCAGGTGTACAACAAACCGACAACAATTGTCCGCATATGATCAGCGCCCCGAATTTCGCCGATCTGAGAGGCCTCATACACGGTTTCGGCTTGAGGTCGTCGACGTATCCCCCAAAAATCGTGACCGCGAAACAGGTGCATTCGAGTATCATTCAGGACGCGGCGGGGGCGCTGGGGCCTGGCGATGCTTTGATTTCGAACCAGCCCGATGTAGTGGTGGGGGTTAGAACTGCCGATTGCGTGCCGATATTGCTCGCCGACCCGGTCACGGGCGCCGTCGCTTCGATTCATGCGGGCTGGCGAGGCTCGGCGGCGGGAATCGCCGGGGCCGCTGTTCGGGCGTTGTCGGAGCGCTGGAACGCGCAGCCCGGAGGCTTGCGCGCGGCGATCGGCCCCTCGATCGGGGTGTGCTGTTATGAGGTCGGTCCGGAAGTGGCGTATCAATTTCAGATGGATGTATCAAAACCTGTACATCTGGACCTGCCCGCGATCAATAAAAAGCAGCTTCGGGATGCCGGAGTTGTCGATATCTGGACATCTGGCGAGTGCACCTTCTGCGCGAAGGACCGGTTTTATTCGTTTCGGCGGGAACGGGAACAGGCGGGACGGATGACGTCTTTTATCGGGTGGCAAAAACGCTTCTGAAAACACGTCGGGCGGACCTCATCGGGTCCGCCCGGAAACCCATCAGACGTTTTTGAGACGCGGCGATCAGGCGGCGCTGGCGAACAGATCCGCCATGTCTTCAACCTCAATCTCGTGCCGGTCGACCTGCTCCTGGCACTTAATGCAGAATGCTGCCCACGGCACCGCGTTTACGCGCTTGGGCGAGATGTCTTCTTCGCAGTGAAGGCATACGCCATACGAGCCGTCTGCGATGCGGGCCAGCGCGCGGCGAATCTGCCGCAACATGTTGGAATCCCGATCCAGATTGCGAATCGCAAGCTCGCGCTCGCCCGCTAACTGCACTTCATCAAGGGCGTCCGGCGCCTTCTCGATGACGATTTCGTCCCGGTTGCGCAGAGCGCCGGAGAGTTCCGCCCGCTTCGCTTCCAGAATATTTTTGTACTTCTCCAGTTCAACCTTGGTCATTTCTATTCCTCGTTCTCTAACGTCTGTATGTAGCGTCTGTGTGGTTTCTTTCGTGCCCTGAACTTTACTTCTTTTCTCTTCTGTGCTAGAGACGAAAATCTACCATCAAAGTTTCATGAAATCTGAGTGGTGAAAGCTTAAATTTTTCTCACCTTCCGAAAATTTTAATCTCTCGTTACTCATGCCCCTCACCCTTAGCAACTTGCCTGCCAAAATTTGAGGCGGTTACAGGTTCTGTTTAGACTACATCAACCGAGCTATTTCGTCTATTCCCAGGAATGTTAAATTCCTGCGAAATAGTACGAAAGGTCTACTCGATCGCGATCGTTCCGAACACCAGACCCAACTCGCGCCCACCGGGATCGCGAATAACGCGATCAACCTGCAGGCCCACCGTGACGACCGACCGTCCAATCAGTGACGGAGGTAAAGTCACTGTACGGTGGAAAGCGCCGTCCCGGATGCCGAGTTGAATGTTTGCGAGCGGAAATTCATCCACCGTCACTGAAAGATGCAGTGAGCCAGCCTTCAGTTGCAAATCAGGACAAGATCCTTCAAGGACGAGCTGGTCTTTCGCGGACCGGGGCCCTCCCAGACGGACTGTAGCCCTTCGCGGCATCCAGCGAAAACCGGATTCCACGGGAAACCACTCAGGGCCCAACAGGTAAGCAAGCAAAGGGTTAGCGACATCAACACGGCTCGGCTCCCGATCCGGATTCCCGGCTGAAGCCAAACGTGCAAAGTTCGACTGCTCCCACGCTCCCGTTATGTTCCGGAGGTGATCGCCGACATCGGAGTATATCACGACACCGTCGTGGGCAATGGCGTACCGCAAAGTGGCGGGGGCCAGTACCACCTGGGATAGCCGGCCGGAGTCGCTGTCGTCGCGGATCCTTCCCTCCGAACCCGGCGTGAGATAAGCGTCCTGCAGTCCGACCGAGGAAAATGCGGAATCGGAGACCGCCATATTAAAGAGACTGTTCGTGATCCCGTCCAGAACAACTGTTTTGCCGGGATGCGTCTTCTGCGCCGCCTGGACTCCCAAAACGAGCCCCCGGACGGCACGGCTCTGGTCGAGCCACCATCGCGACGAGATACGGGAGGTCGGAATCATGCCGGCGAGATAGGCGAACAGCGGTATGAGGGCGAGAATACGCCAGAGCCATGTTGTCCTGTGGAGCGAGGACCTTCGCCATGCCTCGGAAAACCCCCAACCGGCGAGCATGGCGATGCCGATCAGCGGAATCGTTACATAGTAGTCGGTGATGTGGTTCGGCAGCGACAGCACCGGCGCCAGGGCGATCAGAAACCAGGCAATGAAAAACAACACCGTATAGCGGCCCCGCGCGAGTTCGCGAATGCAGAATGCGGCCAGCGAAATGGCCGCGATCCAGAAGATCTCCATCGCCGTTTGGGATCGCTCCCAAAGAGCCTGCGGCGCGAGCGACCACCGCCAATAAGTTGCCAGGGTCTGAAGCATTTTTATGTCGATGTGGGTTGCGTAGTGACCTTCCTCAGGGAGGGGCGCCACCGCCATGTGAACCCCGAAATAAATGATGGAGATGCACCAGAGGGGCACGAGACTCAGAATAAGCGGCTTACGCCGGGCGTGCGGCGCCACGAACAGGACATAAGCAACTGCAAGCGCGGGATAGACAACATTAATCTCAAGAGCGCCGAATCCCAGGATGAAAACCACCAGCTGCCACCACCAGAAGACGCGCCGCCCGGTTTCCGCGTAACGAATCAGCAGAACGAGGGAACCGAGCAGGAACAACGAGCACATCGCTTCGTTATAGGAGGAGTTCCACGCCATGATCGTGACCAGCGCCGCGTTCGCCGCCCATAGGATGGCTGCCACAGAACCGGCCATCAGTGAGCCGGTGATCCGGCGGGTGATCCAGACGATCAGCAGGAGGTTTACCGTCATGGTCGCGAAGACGCAGATGCGAAAGGGCAAACTATCGAGGCCGAACAAGCTCTCGAATAAAAGGAAGAATCCACGCTCGCTCCAGGGGCGGATGGTTCCCTGTGCGGCGGGCGTGAACAGGGCGCTCAGGACGTCTTGAAAGCTGTGGACGTCCCGGAGAAGCCCGAGCCACGCAAAATCGTCGGCAAGGAACCAGGTTCTGAGGCCCGTCGAGTACAGCCAGAACAGAAAAGCGATCGGGAGCAGCCACCAGATCAGGGGGCCAGGGCGCGCCTGCCACCCTTGAGTCTTTATGTTTTCCACGGGCGAATCACCACTATAGAACCCAGCGCCCTATAATATGCGCTTGCTGTTACACGCGATATCGGAAGAAAAGCGCCGCTTGAGCCGCTGGCTTATCGCGTCTGCGATCGGAGTTTATTTCCTTTTCGGTATCGGGCTGATTGCGCAGAAACCCGGTCTTCAATACGACGAGGCAATGCTGGTGGCGGGTTCGGTCCACATGACGCATTCGCCGGCTGTTTTCGAGTTGGAGAACACGCCTGACGCGTGGGTATGCCCTTTTCACCACTGCATCCCGCTCATGTCGTTTCTTTATGTCGGACCGGTGAAGGAATACGTGAGTCTGCCGTTCTTCGCTGTCTTCGGCGCGCGCACAGTTGTGGTCCGGATGGTTGCGCTTCTATTTGGGGCGGTTTGCATCTGGGGCGTTTTCGTTCTGGTTGAGCCCTGGTTCGGATTGGTCGCCGCCGTTGTGTGCGCAATGGCGCTGGCGATCAATCCGGCATTTCTGAACATGACAATCTTCGACAACGGAGCCTGCGGGACTATCATGGCCAGCCTGGGGCTCGCGTTCGCGGGGGTCCGTTTCTACGGGCTGCGGAAATCGCCGCTGGCAGCGTTCGCCCTGGGCGCCGCGATCGGCTTTGGAGTGTGGTCCCGAGCGAATTTCGTCTGGATCATGGCGGCCGGCGTAATCGCCGCGGTCGTTGTTTTCCGGCGCCGGGTTTTGATTCCCGCTTCCCACGCCGCCGCGATCGTCGCGGGCGGTATCGTCGGTGGGTTTCCTTTTCTGCTCTATCAGATTTTGTCTCGCGGAGCTACGTGGAAGGCGCAGGGATACTTCGCCGCGGCTCAGCCGATGGCGACACTCCTCCGCCTGAGAGCGGGCTATTTTGCAAATATCCTTCTGTCGGACAGCGAGCACCGCCAGATGTGGGACGGTCCGCCGCTGCCGGATTGGCAGTTATGGCTCTTTCCCGTCGTCCTGATGGTAGCGTGTCTGGTCTGTCTGGCAGAACGCGGACGCGACGATACGGGACAACGCTCCTTTACACAATTTCTGGTCCTGACTCTCATTTTTTCAACCGCATTTCCATTTTTCACGCGGATACAGGTTGCCGAGCACCACCTGATTATGTTGCTCCCCCTCTCGGTCGTCACCGTCGTTCTGGCGTTTTCCATCCTCCAGGCGCGGTTCCAGTGGGCCTGGATGATCTCAGCCGTCCTGCTCTGCCTCTATGGATCTTCCGCGGTTTACTGGCAGGTCCAGGCGATGCGAGGCTTGAAGAACTCCGGCGGGGTCGGGGTCTGGTCGAACGCCGGGACCGAACTGGCAAATTATCTCGACCGGAATTATTCAGACC
The DNA here is from genome assembly GCA_963831795.1 of Terriglobia bacterium. GTDB lineage: Bacteria > Acidobacteriota > Terriglobia > Bryobacterales > Bryobacteraceae > BOG-234. The sequence goes on from CAWHSB010000021.1 coordinate 145,355, forward strand.
GTGAAGTCCGGGTCATCGACTGGGGTCTGCAGTACAACATCTACGTCCTGACCGACGGGCGGCTGAAGGCCGAAACAGATCTGGTCGGAGAAGTCGGCGGATACGGATTTCGATGGCCGCCCCTGGATTGACGAAATCCGCGACGGAGGGGTGTTCCTCGGAAGGGGGCCTGAAAATCGCCAGTATTCAAAGGCTTCAGCGTCATTCCTCCGGGCGCTGTCCGCGGCGCATCCGGTCATGAAGGTGCACTACGTACAGCAGCGCACCGGGACAACGTATGCGGAGGTAATCGACATAACGCCGAATACCGCTCGGGGGTCGAATACGGCCCACGATTCGCCGCAATCCCGAATCCCCATGAATACTCGCCAGTACGACAGCCGCTTGACCGGCTTTTATCCGCCGGAACCGGGCGGCTTTCGGTGGACGCAGCGCGCGTTTTCGGCGAGGTTGTCTTTACCGGAATCGGGCGGATCTGGCGAACTGGTGATGCGGCTTTATATTCCGGCCAGCACGATCCACCAACTGGGCATCGTAACTCTGACGACAGCTGTAAATGGCCACCCACTCGCGCCGGAGAAGTGGCCGCATGCTGGTCGGTATGTATTTCGCCGGGAATTGAACGACACCGGGATCACGGGGGGAGAGGCCGAGGTCAATTTCTCTCTTGACCGCGCGCTCCCGCCGTCCGCGTCTGATCGGCGCGAACTCGGTATCGTCGTTCAGGAGATTTCGATCGAACCGCAAGGCGCACCAGCTTCGGATAAAACACACTCATCGCTGCCAGAATCGAGGGCAAGCACGGAGACCAACACGAAAAAATAACGGTGTCCCGCATAGAACCCCGCGCCCTATAATATCCGCTTGCCGTCAAACACGATATCGGGACAAAAACGCCGCTTGAGACGCTGGCTGATCGCGGCGGCTATTGGAGTCTATTTCCTCTTCGGTATCGGCCTCATTGCACAAAAGCCAGGTCTGCAGTACGACGAGGCGCTGATGGTATCGGGCGCGGTCCACATGCGGCATTCGCCGCTGGTGTTCGAACTGGAGAACACGCCGGACTCATGGATCTGCCCCTTTCACCGCTGCATTCCCCTCATGTCGTTTTTCTATGTGGGGTCGGCCAAAGAGTATGCAAGCCTGCCCTTTTTCGCCATTTTCGGCCCCCGCGCCCCCGTCGTCCGGATGGTTTCGCTCTTGTTTGGCGCGATTTGCATTTGGGGAATTTTCATTCTCTCCGAGTCCTGGTTTGGCCTGACGGCGGCCGGCATCGCCGCGATGGCCCTGGCGATCAACCCCGCATATCTGAATATGGTGACCTTCGACAACGGCGCCAACGGGGCTCTCCTGGCGGCGCTCGGGCTCACGTGCGCCGGCGGCGCCGCTTACGCAACGCGGCAGTCAACGCGTGCGGCGTTCTGGTTCGGCATGGCGATGGGCTTCGGTGTCTGGGCCAGGGCGAACTTCGTTTATCTCCTGATTGCCGGCGCGGTTGCCGCAGCTGTTGTCTTTCGGCGGCGCATTTTGATTCCCGTCTCACACGCCGCCGCGCTCGTGGCGGGCGGCATAGTCGGAGGTTTTCCGTTTCTCCTGTATCAGGCGGTGTCTGGCGGAGAGACTTGGAAGGTCCAGCAGTACTTTAACGCGCCGCTTCCGATGTCCGCGCTTCTCCGGTACAGATGGTTTCTCTTCGCGGAGACTCTTTTATCCGATGGCGAGCATCGCAAAATGTGGGATGGTCCACCGCTGCCGGCCTGGCAACTGTGGCTGTTTCCGGTTATCGTGCTTCTGGCATGTCTGGTCTGCCTGCGTGGGAACGGGCGCGATCATGCCGAACGCAGTGCGGCCGCACGATTTCTCGCCCTCACGTTCGTTCTTACGGGAGGATTTATGTTTTTCTCCCGGCTTCAGATCGCCGAGCATCACCTCATAATGCTGGTCCCGTTTGCGGTGGCGATTGTGGTTCTGGCATGTTCGCTCCTTCAGACGCGGCTTCGCCAGGCATGGATTATCTCCGGAGCTTTGCTCTGTATCTATGCCTCCTCGGCGGTTTACTGGCAGGTTCGATCGATGCGGGGCTTGAGGGACTCGGGTGGCGTGGGAGTCTGGTCGAACAGCGGCATCGAGCTTGCAAACTATCTGGACCGGAATTACCCTGGCCGTGAAATCAGGATCGTGGACTGGGGTCTTCAGTACAACCTGTACGTACTGACCGACGGGCGCTTGAGGTCGCGAGCAATCGATTCGCCGATGTCGGAGGATACGGATTCCGATGGCCGTCCCTGGGTTGACGACATCCGCGAGGGGGGAGTGTTCCTGTTGAACGGGCCCGACAATCGGCAGTTTCCAAAGCCTTCAGCGGGATTTCTGCGAGCGCTTTCCACGGCGCATCCCGTTATGAAAGTGCATACTGTGCGGCAACACAGCGGATTAACGTATGCGGAGCTGATCGACATAATGCCGAACAGCATCAGGGGTTCGGGGGATGCCGGCGCGTCGTTCCAATCCAGCATCGAAATGAACTCTCGCCAGTACGACAGCCGGTTGACCGGCTTCTATCCGCCGGAACCGGCGGGATTTCGCTGGACAAAGCGCGAGTTTTCGGCGAGGTTGTCTTTACCCGAATCGAACGGACCTTCCGAACTGGTGATGCGCCTCTACATTCCCGACAACACGATCCGGCAACTGGGCGCAGTGACTCTGACAACGTCTGTAAATGGCCACCCGCTGGCGCCCGAGAAATGGTCGCATCCCGGCCAATACGTGTTTCGCCGCGAATTGAATAATGCCCCGATCGCGGGCGGAGACGCCGAAATCAATTTCTCTCTTGACCGGGCGCTTCCGCCATCCGCCTCCGATCAACGCGAACTCGGTATCGTCGTGCAGGAGATTTCGATCGAACCGCAAGGCGCCCAGTGATCTCAATCGCCGATCTCAATCGCCCAGGAACCGGCCCCACGGCCGCAATCCGGCGACGTTATCGCAAACGGCTTTTATCCCGGCGGTAATCGGAATCGCGAGCACCAGCCCGGCGGCATCCCACAGAAAACCCCAAAACATCAGCGCAAAGGTAACGACCAGGGGGTTCAAATGAACGCGCGCCCCGACGAGCTTCGGATACAACACATTCATCGCGGTGAGATGAAGGGCGAGTACGGAGAGCAGCGCGAAAAAAATAACGGTACTTGGACTTCCGCCAGCCAGGCAAGCCAGAATCGGCGGCGCAACCGCCAGCGGCATTCCCGCGTAGGGTACCAGGCTCAGAAAACCGCTGAGAACACCGATCAGGAACGGATAGGGGATCCGCAGCAGGGCGAAAGCGGCCCAGCTCAGGGTCGTCAGCAAGACGCCGATCATGAAATTGCCCACCACGAACGCGCGCGCCATCCCAGCCACGCCTTCCAGACTGCGGGCCGCTGTTACGCGGTCGCGCCCGTCGAAAAAACGAAGAAAGCTGCGGTAGATATGATCCCGCCAGCTCAGCATGAAATAGACAAGAAACGGAACAAACGAAGCCATGATCAGAAATTCGTAGACCGTTCCGAGCCGGGCGTAGACATAGTCCGTGATCCGATTGCTGTCCTGATGGATTCGCACCTCCGGGATCGCGCCCGGAACGACGGGAGTCTCCACCACGGGCGGCGACGCTTTGCCCTTGCGCCTCGGCGCGGGACGCGGAGTCACCGGCCCAACGGCCGCTGGCGCCGGCTTTCGCGTTGGGGTGAGCAGGCGCGCGGTGGTGTCTTCGATTTCCTGAAATTTGCCGGTCACCCCGGTAATGAAGTCGGAGAGGTGTTCCTTGAATTCCGGCATTTCGTTCGCGGCCCCCGCCAGTTGGTTCCAGGCGGCGAGTCCCGCGAAATAGAGAACGAGAGCCGCGCATAAACCAACCACGAAAGTCGCGAGGGATCGTGGAAAGCGCAGCCGCGTGAGGAAGCCGACGAATGGCTCCAGAATCAGGGCAACGATCACCGCGGTAATCGTCGTAATGAAAACCACGCGCGCCCAGTAAAGGATCGCGATGATCACGCCCGCGGCGATGGCCGGAAGCGCGTAGCTGCGAACCTGTTCCGAAACAACCTCATGGGCGGTCTCTTCTCGCTCGCGGATCACTCGATGCCTGTCCGTGTAATCGAGCCTAACATGACCCGGCCGAGCGAGGCTCCGGCGACGGTCCAAACCCAATGTGATCCCGCCGCTACAATCGAATCGTGAACAAGGCGGCCCGCATTCTGGCGCTCGATCTGGGGAAGAAACGAATCGGCCTTGCGCTCAGCGACGAACTCGGCCTGACGGCTCAGGGCCTGAAGACCATGGAGCGCGAAGGGCGGCGCGACGACATAGAAACGTTGCGGCGTTTGACGGTCGAGTCGGGCGTCGGATTGATTCTTATGGGCGATCCGATGCACATGAGCGGAGCGGCCAGCCGCCAGGGCGACTACACCCGCGAGTTCGCGCGAGAGCTTGAGTACAAGACCGGCTTGCCGGTAAAATTCTGGGACGAACGCTGGACCAGCCGCGAAGCCGAGCGTACGCTGCGCGGATCGCGCATCGCGCATAACGAGCGGAAGCCTGCGATCGACCGGCTGTCGGCGGTGATCCTGCTGCAAAGCTATCTCGATTCTGCCGAGGCCCGCGCGTGAGATTCCTGTTACGGTTGTTCGCGCTTGCCGCGCTGATCGTGGTGATCGGCAGCGCATGGCTTTTCTATCGCATGAATCAGCCTTACCGAGGGTTCTCCGCGACCGGTTTTCGTCGAGTTCGCGCACGGCACTTCCACACGCGACATGGCCGCTGTGTTGAAAAAGAAAGGCGTAATTGCCGACGATTGGCTGTTTCTTGCGGCTCGCGCTCTCAAGCGCAATCAGACCCTGCAGGCGGGCGAGTACAAGTTCGACCGCCCCGCTTCGCCCCTGACAGTACTCGGGCGCATCGCCCGCGGCGACATCTTTTACATGGAACTCCTTGTCCCGGAGGGGTTCAACATGTTCGACGTTGCGGAGGCGGTGGGCAAACTGGGAACGATGACGCCCGAGACCTTTCTGGCCGCCGCGCGGAATCCGTCTCTGATTCGCGATCTCGATCCGGAGGCGCCGTCTCTCGAAGGTTATCTGTTTCCCAATAAGTACCGGGTTTACCGGCATACGACAGCGCAGCAGATTTGCCGTATGATGACGGACGAATTCCGGACCCGGTGGCAGGCTCTCGCGACGAAGGCAAGCGTTCACCGAACGGTTACGCTCGCTTCGATGGTGGAGCGGGAAGCGCGCAGGCCGGAGGAACGACCTTTGGTTGCTTCGGTATTCCACAACCGCCTTATGATCGGGATGAAACTCGACTGCGATCCGACGACCGTGTATGCGGCGCTTCTCGAGCACCGCTATCGCGGGACGATTTACCGGTCCGATCTGGAGAATTTGAGTCCCTGGAATACCTATCAGCATGCCGGTCTTCCGCCTGGGCCGATCGCGAACCCGGGACTCAGCTCGATTCAGGCAGCGCTCGCGCCTGCGGACACGCGTTTTCTCTATTTCGTGGCGAAGGCCGATGGATCGGGCGGTCACAACTTTTCCGAGTCGCTTGTGCAGCACGAAGCGGCGGTTTCGCGGTACCAGCATGCCACGCGCAGGTGATGAGCGCACAGGCCGGGTTCCCAGGCAGGGACTTGTCCATCCTGCGCCTGTGCCAAACAAGAAGCAGCGTGTGCTTGATCTGGTAGCGGCGCGTGGCTGGAAAGTAATCGGCGAAGAGGAGTGGAAGGAATTGCGCGCCGCGCTGTCGGATATCTCGGAAGCGACCATCAGGAGATCGGGAATTTCGATCGCGCAACCCTGGCGCGGAGTCGCGCAACACACGCTCGATGAGCTTGACGAATCTCTCCGCGAGCTGAGCACGATTTACAAGCGGCGGCCGGATCTCCGCCGTTACTGCCGCGACCAGGTGATCGCGGCGAAAGATCGAGCCCGCTACTTGTCGCGGGTGCACCCTCTTAAAGCCGAGATGATGGAATGGATGCTGGTCTGGCTGGGCGATCCCGCGATGTTTCCCCCGTGGGCCGGGTTACGAAAAGAAAGCCTGGCGTCTCAGGCCCGCCATGCCGGGAGTGCCGGATTCTAAAGTGTCCGTAGCGCCGGCGATCTTGTCGCCGGTGTTCTTACGAACCGCGTCTTCGACAGAGTGTTCCAGGGCCCGCAGCGGGCCGCCAGAGCGGATGAAGACACGGTGCCGGTGTGGGGCCAGGGCTTTCGCCCTGCCGCCGAGCTTCCGCTCGGCGCGGAGCTTTACGTCAGAGCCGGTAGCTCCGGCGATCATGTGGACCTCATAAACCGCGTCTTCGACAGAGTCACCATGGCCCTGCGGGCCGCCAAAGGCGATGAAGACGCTGGAGCGGGAAAGCACGAAACCGGTAGCACCGGCGATCTTCTGTCGCCGGTGTTCTTCAGCCATCCGAACCGCGTCTTCGACAGAGCGAATTCTACAGTCGAACGCCAACTCGGGAATCGTGGCCGCACGGCTGAAAACAAGCTTCCGCAGGCGCATCGGCAGGTATTCCCCCGTATGTAACAATCGATCACTTCAGGATCACATCGTGTTATAGTGAACACCCTGACAGAACTCATGCGCAAGCTCACGATCCTCTTCCTCGCCCTCACGGTTCCGCTGGCGGCGCAATGGAGCGATCGCCAAAACACGCAAACGCCTCGCAAGAACGGCAAACCAGACCTGTCGGCGCCCGCGCCGCGGCTGGCCGGCAAACCAGACCTGGCGGGCGTCTGGCAGGCGGAGGCGTCGCCTGTCAGTGAGGTCGCCGGCGTTCTCGGAAGCGAGTTTGCGAATCAGCAGGTCGACCTCGCCGATGTCGGCAAGTACTACATCAACGTATTCTGGAACCTCAAAAACGATCAGGTGCCGTTGCGGCCGGCGGGCGCCGCGATTATGAAGGAGCGCGAACACGTTCCGAATCCCACCTCTCGATGTCTGCCGGCGGGCATTCCCGGAGGTCTTTTTATCTACGCGTTCAAAGTGATTCAAACTCCGCGGGAGATTGTGATGCTGCCGGGGTCGGGCGACCCTCCGCGTCAGATCTACATAGATGGGCGCGCCCTTCCAGTGAATGCGCAGCCGACTTGGTCCGGCTATTCCGTGGCGAAATGGCGCGGCGACACGCTCATCGTGGAGACCACCGGTTTCACCGAGGACAGTTGGCTCGATGCCTTTGGACATCCGCGCAGCGAGACCATGCGCGTCACCGAAAGTTACCGCCGCCGCGACTTCGGGCACATCGATCTGGAAGTCAACTTCGAGGATTCGAAGTATTACACGCGCCCTTTCGGTTTCAAGACTCAGCTGAATCTCGTGGCGGACGGCGACGTCCTCGAGTTCATCTGCGGAGAGAACGAAAAGGATCGGGCGCACCTCGCGAAACCTCAGTAATTCGCGGGACGTACCGCGGTGTACTCCCCCACACCGGACTTCGCGAGCGAGTGTGCTCATTTCGGCGCTTTGGAGATGGCGCGGCCAGCAACGGATCGGCGATCAAAAGCCGACTTCCGAGGGACCTTCTTCGTGACCCGCGTTTCCCGGGAGTGATCGTGCAGCCGCATTCAGGTCGGTCTTACGTTTATCGCAGACGAGCACTCTCCGAGCAGCGCCTTATTCATTCTTTACCGTATCCGACTCCTGGCGGCTACGGTTCTCCCGGAAGTGGCGGGGTAGTGATGGGAGGCTTTCGATGATGCGTCGCCTGCTCGTAGGCATAGGCCAGTTTGATGACGGTCCCGTCGTCATACGGGCGACCCATAAAGGTGATTCCGGCCGGCAGGTTATCGGTGGTGAACCCGGCAGGGACCGCTATAACAGGCACGAATACCAGGAACGTATTTAGATGAGGGGTGCCCTTTGTGTTTACCCAGGGAGGGTTCACGCCGTCCTTGATCAGCGTCGGTTGATGCTCTATGGATTTATGAACAATGACGTCCAGCTTGTTGTCCGCCATGACTTTCAATACACTGAGCATGAGTTCCTGTCGCGCCTGAAGGTAACGGTAGTGTTTGCCTTCGTCCGAGGTGGCCTGCAGACGGTCTGTCGCGTATCGAACTACCTTGGCGAAATCAGGCGAGCGCATCATTTCCTCTAAGGTCTTGAAGGGCGGATGGGGGCTGCGTCCGAAAAATACCTTGAACGCATCGGCTCTTTCGGTAGGTCCGTCCGAACGCGTGTCCAGCAGTTTATTCAAATTCGGAATCACAATTGGATCGACCAGAATCGCCCCGGCGGTTTTTAATTCTTTCATCGCTTCATTGAATACCGTGGTGATTTTGGCGAAGTCTTGCGATTGAGGCTCCGAGTAGCGTCCCATTGGTTCGCGCAGCACACCGATGCGGGCGCCCTGCAGGCCGTTCTTGACGAGGAATTTTGTATAACTGCCGGGAGTATGACCTACGCCGCTGGCGGTCAGCGGATCTTCCGCATCGTAACCCACCATGACATCCAGAAGTGTGGCCACGTCGGTCACCGTACGGGCCATCGGTCCAAGGGAGCCGTTGATTTCCGGCCAGCCATCGAACATGCCGCTTCGGCTTACCATACCGGCCGTCGGCCGCATTCCCACAACAGAGGTCCAGGTGGCGGGCCGGCGAATGGAGGCTAAACCCTCCTCGCCGACCGCGATCGTCGCGAAGTTAGCTGAAAGGCCCGCGCCAGACCCGCCCGAGGAGCCGCCTGGCGTCCGATCGAGCCCGTAAGGGTTTCGCGTAGAGCCAAAAAGGGAACCGTGGGTATCGCCTCCACCTAATTCGCCAAGAGTTGTTTTCGCCAGAATAATGGCGCCTGCCTTTCTCAGCTTCTCAGCGACAAAGGAATCCCGGTCAGGGAAGTAATTCTTGAAGAGAATTGAACCAAGCGTGGTGGGCATCCCTTTGGCATCCATCTGATCTTTGAGAAGGATGGGAATGCCATCAAGCGGGCCATTGATGCCAGAGGTTCTGAAGGCAACGTCGAACTGATCTGCTTCCTGAAGGGCTCGTGGATTGATCGTGATGATCGCATTGAGACCAGGACCTTTCTTGTCGTAGGCCTCGATGCGGTTCAGATAGAGCTGAACCAGTTGGTGGGCGGTCAGGCGGCCGGATTTGTAAGCGTCTTGAACATCCTGGATTGTCGCTTCCACAAGATGAAAGGGTTTGGTCTGACTTTGGCCTGCGCCTGGAAAAAGAGAGACGAGAAGAAGCACCGCGATCGACCCGCAAGCGCGCCCCGGAATGTTTCTCATGTTCATGTGCCCGCCATTGTGTCACAAATGTAGGGAATCGGCCGTCTGCTACAACATTCAAAATCACAGCACCCAGCCAACAGCTTGTGATCCTTGCCTGCTATCTCCCGAATTGTCGACCACTCGGAGAACGGTAGCCTTTTTATGCGTCTTTCCGCTACCATCTGGCGCGAGGGCGGGTGGTTCGTTTCCCAATGCCTCGATGTCGATGCTGCCAGCCAGGGCCAAACCCGAGTAAGTGGCGAGTGTCCGGCCGGTAGCGCCGGCGATCTTGTCGCCTGTTTCCACTCTTGATATCATCCGCCGGCCGAAATCGGATTCCGAGCCGCGACCGGAAGGGAGCGACTTCTACAGTATTTACGAAAATGCCCTAATCCTGTAGCGGCCCGAAGTCGAGACCAACCGAGCCATTCTCCGAGTGGCGCGTGATAGACCGAAGCCCAGCTTCCCGGAGCCGGACTCAGGGACGGCCGCGTTCCGGCGCAACATCTATCATTCACTATTGGAGTTGGCAAGCCGAAAGAGGTTCGGATGCCGGAACAAGATGGCGACGATACCACCATGTGGATTCCCGACTTCGTCGACTCCCTCGATCCGTGCATGAACCGACCGGATGTCGCTACTCAACGGGGTTCCCTCGAAATTACGGCTCTGCCCGGCGGCCTCGCCTGGGCGCGACGAAATTCTTACAGGCCGACAAAGTCGTACACGGCGAACAACAACTTTCTATCCTGTACCGCTTGCCGGTGGAGCGCGTTTCTTCGCCAAAACGTTGAATCCTGGCGTTCCGCGGATTACTATAATCCTGCTGCTTAAAAATATGACCGTCGTTGAGATCGAAAACGTAACCAAAACCTTCGGACGGCATGTTGCGGTGAATCGCCTCTCACTCTCGGTGCCGAGGGGATCCATCTACGGCTTTATCGGACCGAACGGTTCCGGAAAGACCACCACTTTGCGGATGATCATGCGCATCTATCATCCGGATCCAGGACCAGGTGTCGTTCGCGTGCTTGGCGAAGCGAACTCCGCCGCGGCGAACGATCGGGTGGGGTACATGCCGGAAGAGCGAGGCCTGTACAAAAAAATGACGGTGCGTCAGATCCTTCGCTTCTACGCGGAATTGAAGGGACGGCGTGATGCTGTGGCGCTTGTACCGCCATGGCTCGACAAAATGGGACTTGCCGACTGGGCCGACCAGAGGGTCGAATCGCTTTCGAAAGGAATGGCGCAGAAAGTCCAGTTCATTTCGGCGGTCATCGCCATGCCGGAACTGGTGATTCTGGACGAGCCATTCTCAGGTCTTGATCCGGTCAATGCCGATGTTCTGCGGGAAGTCGTGCTGGAGCTTCGCAAAACGGGAACAACGGTGATTTTTTCCACGCACGACATGAGCGTCGCCGAGAAAATGTGCGACTTCATTTTCATGATCTACCGAGGCAATAAAGTGCTCGACGGGACTCTGGAATCGATTCAGGAGCGTTACGGAAGCGATACCATCCGTGTACGCGTCGAGGGCAATGGCTTCGACCCGCGGACAATCCCCGGTGTGGAAAAGGTGACCGATTTCGGCCGGCTGCAGGAACTTCGGATGGCTGCCAATACCGATCACCAGGAGGTTCTGGCCGAACTCGTGAAGCGTGGACGTGTCATGTACTTCGAACTGACTCGGCCTTCCCTGCACGACATCTTCGTGCGGATCGCCAGCCCTGATGCAGCCGACATGATGCAACCCGCGGCGAAAGGAGCAACCGCCCATGCGTAAGACAATTGTTGTCGCTCTTCGAGACTACCAGGCGGCAGTCAGGACGAAGGGGTTCCTGATCGGGCTTCTGATGATGCCCCTGATGTTCGGCGGAGGCATCCTCGCTCAGATCGTGTTTCGCAACAATAACGACATCAGAGATAAGCGCGTTGCTGTTGTGGATTACACCGGACATCTCTTCGACGGCATCAATCAGGCGTCCAACATCCGCAACCAGACCTTGATCTACGACGGTGAAGGCGCGGCGCGAAAGCAGATCCAGCCGCGATATATCATCGAGCGGGCCGATCCCGGAACGAACGACTCGGCTCACATGGCCCTGGCTTTATCTGATCGTGTTCGGAAGAAAGAACTCTTCGCGTTCGTCATCATCGAGGCGAATGCGCTGGAATCCGGCGGCAACCCGGCCCGGAGTCCCGTCCAGTACCACTCCGAAAGCCCCACCTATGATCAGATCCAACAGTGGATTGCGGGACCGGTGAACGAACGCATTCAGCAAATGCGGTTGCGGGCGGCGGCCCTGGATGCCGGGGTCGTCCGTGAAGCCACGCGACGCGTTCTGGTGCGCAATCTCAGTCTGGTCAAGGCGGATGCCGCCGGTAATCCCATCCAGGCTGAGCAGGCCAACCTGGCGGCTAACATTTTTGTCCCGATCGGGTTGATGACATTGATGTTCATGGTCGTCATGAGCTCGGCGACGTTGATGAACAGTGTGCTGGAAGAAAAAATGCAGCGCATAGCCGAAGTCCTGCTGAGTTCGATTCCGCCCTTCCAGTTGATGCTGGGGAAGCTTCTGGGAACGGTCGCGGTAGCTCTGACGACCGGGTCGGTGTATCTGCTTGGCGCCTACCTCGCTCTCAAGCGCGCCGGCTACGTACAATATTTTCCCTGGGACCAGGTGTGGTGGTTTATCGCCTTTCTATCGCTGGCAGTTTTGATGTTCGGTTCGATCTTCATCGCGATCGGCGCGTCCGTGACCGACATGAAAGAAGCGCAAAGCATGATGACGCCGGTCATGCTGCTGCTGATCAGCCCGATGTTCGTCTGGTTCAATGTCGTGCGCGAGCCGAACTCAACGTTGGCGCTCGTCATGTCTCTCATTCCTCCCCTGACTCCAATGCTCATGACTGTCCGGCAGTCTGTCCCGCCGGGTGTTCCAATCTGGCAGCCCCTCTCTGGGATTGTCCTGGTCCTGGTCGCAACCCTCATCTGCGTTTTTGCCGCCGGCCGGATCTTTCGCGCCGGCATGCTGATGCAAGGCAAAGGCGCGAAGGTTTCAGAGATGGTGCGCTGGGCGATTCGCGGTTAAGGTCAGAGAACGATTCTATGACTCCTCGGAGTCGAGCGGATCCAGGCCGACCGTCTCACAGCGTCTGCCGCTCTTGCGGCGTCACGCTGCCGGAAACGGCGTTCGAAGACATGTAATAGATTCCGATACAGTTCCCAATCGGGAGGCCAGGCCTTACCGAACCCCGCGACGCCAGTCGTCTGACCATTCAACGAGTTTACCGAAATGGGATCGAATTCGTGTTCATTCGTGTTCATTCGTGGCCATTAAGATTTTATTAGTCACCACGGACACCCGAATATTTAACGAACAAACTCAATCACATAGCCCACCCCGGTGCCCGCATCTCCAAAAACCCATGCTAAATGAATAACCAGGAGAAAAGAACACGAACATGTCCCCGGCAACCCTGGCTTCATCCAGCAATGCGGCATCCCCGCAACCCAACCAGTCCACCGGACCCCGCACCGAAGAAGGCAAACAGCGTTCCGCCCTGAACGCCCTGCGCCACGGCCTGACCGGCCGCACCGTCGTCATGCCTTACGAAGACATGGACCAATACCACATCTTCTGCAAACGCCTCTTCCAGACCCTTGCCCCCGAGACCCCGCTCGAAGAGCAATACGCCCAGACCTTCTGCGACACCCAATGGCGCCTCAACCGGGCCCTCTCCTTCGAAGACGCCATGATCGCACTCGGCCACGCCGAAGCCGCCGGCGAGATCGAAACCGAACATCCCCAGGTCCACGCCGCACTCACCGCCGCGCGCGTTTACCGCGACGACAACAAATCCTTCGCCAACCTGACCCTCTACGAACAGCGCCTGCACCGCACGCTCGATAAGACCCTGCGCGAACTCAAAGTCCTCCAGTCCGAACGCAAAGCCCAAAGGCAAGCCGAACTCGACGCGGCCGTAGCCGAACGCAACCTCCTGAAGATGAAGGTGAAACACGGCCAACATCACATCCAGACCGAGACCGAACCGATCACAAGACAGTTCGTTTTTTCGACCGCCGAAATCGAAGCCGAAGCCCGCCGCCAGTTCCGTCTCGCCGACATCGCAACCGCCCAAAGACACCACTTCGACTTCGAAAACTACCGCCAATACGCGCCGAAGTGGCAAATGTGACATCCCACGTGACGGTTGGTGGCGCCCGGCGATCTTGTCTCCGGTGAATTTCACACCCTTCGGAACGTGCGGAGCCTGCCTTAATAATGGTGGTTTCATCTCATTTGCCGGCCTCCCGATCGAAACCGAAGCTTCCGTGTTGAAATCAAACTGAAGTCATGCGGCGGAGCCGCTCGGAAGATCGGGCCTGGATTCAGGTAATCAAGGAGGAACTATGGCGGAACTGGCGTCTGCGACTGTGGGAGAGGGCAAATTCTCCCCGGTCTCCGCAAATGAAATCACGTTGCGCATCAACGGCGCAACCCATACGCTGTCGATTGAGCCGCGCGTGTCGCTGCTTGACGCTCTGCGGGAGTCTCTCGGCCTGACGGGAACAAAGAAAGGCTGCAATCAGGGCGCCTGCGGCGCGTGCACGGTTCTGGTCGATGGACAACGAACGCTCTCGTGCCTGACATTCGCGATTCAGTACGAAGGCGACGGAGATCACGACCGTCGAAGGCCTGGCTCCAGATGGCGTCTCGCATCCGATGCAAAGTGCATTCGTAAAACACGATGGTTTTCAATGCGGCTATTGCACCCCGGGGCAAATCTGTTCGGCGATCGGGATGATTCGGGAGTTCGAAGACGGAATGCCGAGCGCTGTGACCGGCGACGTTTCCTCCTCGCGTCTCGAATTTTCCGACGAAGAGATCAAAGAACGAATGAGCGGTAATTTATGCCGTTGCGGCGCCTACGTGGGAATCTGCGAAGCCATCCGCGATGCCTTCGAGTCGCACGCCTTTAAATTGGAGCTGTCGCGATGAAGAACTTCGCTTATGCCCGTGCGGAGACCGCCGATGGCGCCATCGGTCTTTTTTCCCGGCACGATAACGCAAAATTTCTGGGTGGCGGCACGAATCTCGTCGACCTGATGCGCGAAAACATCGAGCAGCCGGACGCGCTGATCGACGTCACCCGTCTGTCCCTCGGCCAGGCGATTACCGAACTTCCCGACGGCGGGGTTTCCATCGGCGCTTCGGTCCGGAACAGCGCGGTGGCGAATCATCCCCTGATCCGGGAGCGCTATCCGGTGCTCTCGCAGGCGATCTTGTTCGGCGCATCCGGCCAGATTCGAAACATGGCGACCACCGGCGGCAATCTGATGCAGCGCACGCGTTGTTACTACTTTTACGACGAAGCCTCGCGTTGCAATAAACGAACGCCGGGCGCGGGATGCGATGCGATCGGCGGGTTCAACCGGATGCACGCGATCCTCGGCGCCTCCGACACTGCATCGCCACGCATCCCTCGGATATGTGCGTCGCACTGGCGGCGCTGGACGCAACGTTCACGTGCAAGGGCGACGGCGGAGAGCGCACCATTCCTTTCAATGATTTTCATCGCCTGCCAGGAGACACGCCGCATGTGGAGACCGCTCTGCGTCCCGACGAATTGATTACCGCGATTCACCTGCCCGCGCTTGCGTTCGCGAAAAACTCCCGGTACCGAAAAGTCCGCGACCGCGCCAGTTACGCGTTCGCTCTGGTGAGCGTCGCGGCAGCGCTTGAAATTGAAGACGGCGTGATCCGGAGCGTTCGTCTGGCGCTGGGCGGAGTGGCGCACAAACCCTGGCGGGCTTATACGGCGGAAAAGATTCATGGCCGGGGCGCAGGCAAACAGGGAGACATTCGAGCGCGCGGCCGAAGCCGAGCTTGCCGACGCCCGAGGTTACGGCCATAACGACTTCAAAATCGAACTGGCAAAGCGAATCATCGTTGGCGTGTTGAGCGAAATGGCGGAAGCGGGAGGCACACGATGAGCGTAATGCAGAGCATTCTGGAGACGGTCGCGAAGTTCATTCCGGGCAAGAAGGCCGACCCGCTTCATCGACCACCGCGGATATGTCGGGCAACCGCTCGACCGCGTCGACGGCGACCTGAAGGTGCGAGGCGAGGCGCGCTTCACGGCGGAATTCAAAGTCGACAACGTGTCGCACGCCGTTCCGGTATACAGCACCATCGCCAGGGGCAAAATGCGCAGGATCGATGACACGCAGGCAAAACAATCCCCGGGCGTGCTCGCCGTCATCACGCACCAAAACATCATGCGGATGAAAGCGCCGCCCATCGTGGATTTCCACAATATCGGCAAGGGTTTTGCGTTGAGCGATCTGCCGATCATGCAGGATGCCGAGGTGCATTGGGACGGCGAGCCTGTGGCAATCGTCGTCGCGGAAACGCTCGAACAGGCGGAGTACGCCGCATCGCTGGTCCATGTGGAATACGACGCCGAGACGCCCGATGTTTCGTTCGAAGACATGAAGCCCAAAGCGATCGTGCCGCACGACATCATGGGCGAGCCGTCGGAAGTCAGAATCGGCGACGTGGCGCAGGGTATGAGAGAGGCGGATGCCACCGTCGACCATGTTTACCGGACGCCGCGCTATAACCACAACGCAATCGAGCCGCACGCCACCATTGCTGTGTGGACTGGGGACCACACTCTCGCCGTATTCGATTCCACGCAGTCCGTCAACCTGACCGCACATACGCTTTCCTGGATCTTCGATCTGAAAGTGGAGGACGTGCGGGTGGTCGCGCCCTTTCTCGGCGGCGGCTTCGGCGGCAAGATCGGCTGGAGCAATACGGCGCTTTGCGCGGCGGCCGCAAAAGCGGTCAATCGTCCCGTAAAACTAGTGTTATCGCGGGAAGGAACGTTTCGAATGATCGGCGGCCGCACTCTTTCCGAACAGCACGTCGCTTTGGGAGCGAAACGGGACGGCAAGCTGACGGCCCTGATCCATACCGGGTTGACGGCGACGGTAACAAGCGGGCGATACGCCGAGCAATGCACGTTTCCGCCGCGGCATTTCTATGCGTCGCCGAATCTGTATATCGGCCAGAAGATGGTTTACCTCGACACCGTCGCCAACACGTGGATGCGCGCTCCGGGCGAATCGATCGGCACGTTCGCGCTGGAATCGGCCATCGACGAACTCGCTTACGAATTGAAGATGGATCCGATCGAGCTTCGAAGAATCAATGAGCCGCAGAGAGATCCCACGAAAGATACAGCATTCTCCAGCCGTCATCTGATCGAAGCGTACCGCCTGGGCGCCGAGAAGTTCGGATGGAACGCGCGCAGTTCGGCGCCCCGCTCGCAGCGCGAGGGCAAATGGCTGGTCGGGCAGGGCGTGGCGACGGCCTATTATCCTTTCCTCCGCTTTCCCGCGAAGGCCCGTGTGCGGATCTGCGCCGACGGATCGGCGATTGTGCAGGCGCCCGCGAGCGAAATGGGCATGGGAACCGCAACGGCCCAGATTCAGCATGCCGCCGATCGTCTGGGCTTGCCGCTCCATCGGGTGACATTTCAGTACGGCGATTCCGGTTTGCCGGATACGCCGATGATGGCCGGCGGATCGAATCAGACCGCGACCACCATCGCCGCCGTACGCGCGGCGGTGGAGCAAGTCCATCGAGAGTTGCTCAAGCTGGCGCAGAAAGGTTCCGATTCCCCTTTAAAGGGCGCAAAGTTCGACCAGGTGGAGGCGCGAGACGGCGGGCTGTTTCGCATTCGATGAGCCGGCGCGCGGCGAGACATATTCGGACATTCTGCAAAAAGCGGGACAGGCGTCCGTCGAAGCCGAAGCATCTTCGGGCTCGCCGATGGAGATGTTGAAGTATTCGATGGCGTCTTACGGCGCGCAGTTTTGCGAAGTTCGAGTGCACGAAGAGACGGGTGAAGTGCGCGTTTCAAGATGGCTCGGCTCCTTCGATTGCGGCACGATCGTGAACCCAAAGACCGCCGTCAGCCAGTTCCGCGGCGGGATCATCATGGGGATCGGCATGGCGCTTACGGAGGAGACTCTGTTCGACGAGCGCCGCGGCCGAATCATGAATCCGTCGCTCGCGGAGTATCACGTTCCGGTGAATCTCGACGTTCCGCATATCGACATCATCTATACGGATATACCCGATCAACATGCGCCCCTGGGCGCGCGCGGAATCGGCGAAATCGGTATCACCGGCGTTGCGGCGGCAATCGCCAACGCAGTCTTCCACGCTACCGGAAAGCGCATTCGGGATCTGCCGATTACTCTCGACAAGCTGTTGTAGCGCAAAGTGCCGCGCTGAGCATCGACTGCCAGGCCCCTTGATCCTGCCTCAATCGGTCAGCGTCCGCCCGGCGATCTGCTCCAGAATTGCCGAAGGCGCGCGCGCAGGGTCCGCCAGGCTTGCGCGGTCGACAATAACGGTCTGTTCCAGCGCCAGCCGCCCGGCGAGGACCGCATGCGGCACCACGTCCGTGAAGACGAGCCAGGTCGAACCGGGAGGCAATGCAAACCGGTATTTCGGGCACCGCTCCTGATAGTCGCTGTTGCCTTTCAGCCAGTCGTGAAAGTGCAGCATGAACGCATCGTAGGCGGAGCGGTCGACCACGGGAAGTCCGGCCTTCGTCAGTACCCTCGTGACGCCGCGACGCAGCTTATGGGTGCCGGAGCCGGCCGAACCGGCGAACTGCCCAAGTCCGGCGCTCGCCGCCTGCTGCTGCGCGAGAATCGCAAAGGGATCGGAGGTCATCCACTCACGCGACTGCTCGGCATTGACGTTCGTGAAGCAGCGCAGGATCAGATCGCCGAACACCGGACGCGTCGGAAACGCATCCACGTGCAGCAGATCGTTACGCTTCGCCAGAGGCAATTCCCTGCCCCGCTCTTCGATCGAGCGAAAGCTGGCGTAGTCCACCTTCCACGAATGCGCGTAGTCCGGCAGAATGCGAGTCATGAACGCAAGCGCGCACCGAGAGTACTCGCGCATGGCGGCGCCGACTGCCGCCGCCTCGCTTCGGTCGACCAGCCCGGTCACCTTATCGATGTGAGGCTTGTACGCGATATTCTTGTGGAAGCTCCGCGCGTCCTGTGTGGCTCCCATGAGCGCGGTGCGCACGGCGGCCGGAATCTCAAAGCCGCCGTCGGGGAAAAAAAGAATATCGCCGCGCTCGAGCGCGCCGCGATAATCGCTCGTATCATATGCTGATTGGAGCCTCACGCGCTCAGTGTATCGCGCGCCGCTTTCGCAACATCGCGCTTCACCGAAGGGGTTTGTTTTATAGTGAAACATTGTCTGCATGCTTGAAGCCTGCGCCCTGACGGATCCCGGAAAAGTACGCGCCAGCAATCAGGATTTTTTTCGAATTATTCCGGAAATCGGACTGTATTTGCTTGCGGACGGCATGGGCGGCGCCCGCGGAGGCGAACGCGCTTCACAGGTCGCCGTCGAAGCCGTTTCGGAGGTACTCGAAAAATCGCAGCATCGTGATGCGTCGGTGTTGCTGGCTGCCGTAGAGGAAGCCAATCGTAGGGTGCTCGAAGAAGCCATTCAGGACCCTCGCCTCGAGGGAATGGGCACGACGCTGGTCGCCGCACTGGAGACCCGGGACAACGAAGTTGCCATCGCAAGCGTGGGAGACAGCCGCGCGTGGCTGCTGGAAGACGGCAGGCTAAAGGCGATTACCGAGGATCAGACTTGGGTTCAGGAGGTCGGGAGACCTCTGGGCCTCGACGAGGCCAGCCTGAAAATCCACCCCATGCGGCACGTGCTCACAATGGCGGTAGGCGTGGGAACTACGGTCCGGATCCGCTATTACGGCGTCGTCATCGGGCCCGGAGACATCATGATGCTCTCGAGCGACGGCCTTCATGGCGTAGTCGGGCGGGAAGAGATGGAAGAGGATCCTGAACTCTCCCGCCGAACTCGATTATAAATGCCAGAGATTAATTACCGCAGCCAACACCGCGGGAAGTCCCGACAACGTAACTGTGGTTCTGCTGCGAAGACCCGCTGCTTAAGCGGCGACCGGCTCCTGCCGCAACCATTCCTTCATCGCTTCACGGTGCAAAAGGATGCCCTTCCGCGAATACCGCAAATAACCCTGACGACGGAACTGGTTCATATAGTGCGTCACAATCTCGCGCGAGGTTCCGACATACTGCGAAAGAAGCTCGTGCGTAAACGGGATCATCTGAACCGAACCGTCTTCCGCCTCATGACCCAGACGTTCTGAAAAACGGATGAGGGCGCGCGCCAGGCGCCGCGCGATGTTGTCGACCGAGAAGCTCTCGATACGGCTGCCGAAGTCCATCGAGCGCTGAACCAGGAGTTGCAGCAGCGCAATGGCCAGTTTCGGGCGGCGAGTCGCGATCTCCTCGATCTCGGCGGTCGTCCACGTCATCAGCTTGGTGTTTTCGAGAGCGACCGAAAGTTCGCTTCGCTGCGCCGGTCCGAGAAAGGCCGACTCACCAAAGAATTCATCCGGCTGGTAAATATCTACCACAACCTGACGGCCGTCGTCCGCCATGCGGCAGACCTTAACTTTCCCGTCTATGACAAGATAAATACTGGTTGAAGGCTGGTCCTGACCATAGATCGTCTGTCCTTTTCGATATTCGAGTATCGTTGAGCAGGGCAGATGCGCGAGCGGATCTTCAAGCGTTCGTTGTTGCGGAGCCGGCGCCATACTCATTCCCATTAGATTCCCCTTATTAAATCATTTTGGACGTACTGATAGTACCACTCTAGAAGATCTTGTGATTTTTGTCACGCGATCCGCGAAAGCTGCTAGCACGCCCCGTTCCATTTCTCCCAAATTGCTTCCCGCAGAGCCCGTAATGCTTTCAAGCCCATGCAAAACATGCAAACATTGAAAAACGGACTCATTTATTATCGGGGACGCCGACGCCTTTCGGAACTCAGAGGTTGCAGATTTTGCGCGCTTTCGGACTTATCGCTGCAGCTTTTGCCGCCCTCTTCGCATCCGCTGCGGATTTTCTTCCGCCGGGAGCAGAACGCTACGCGATCATAGCCGCGGCGGGATCGATCCTCCCAGGAGGCCGGATCCTGCGGCCGCTGGGCGCCGAAATTGAAACCGGCCCCGGTCCTTTTAACATTGCCATCGGCGCCCGGGGAGCCCTCTCTATTCCCGACATCGGCTACGAGCGTCGGGGTGTAACCGCAATTCAGCCGCCCCGCAAGGGCTCTACCTGGACCGTAAATCAGATCTGGGCCCGCACACCGAACGGCATCACACCCGAGATCGCCGATCCTTCATGGAGGGGCGTCACGCGGGGGATGGCATTCGATTCCTCAAAATCGGTTTGGGCGTCGGAGGGCGCATCCGGTAAAGTCAGACTCATCGACATCGACAGCGGCGATCCCCGGAAGACGATCAGCCTGAATGGTGGCGAGTGGAGCAACAGCTTCACCGAAGACCTGGCGTTCGACAGCGCCCGGCGTCTTCTCTATGTAATCGACCGGGCCAACCTCCGCGTAGCAGTGGTCGACGCCAAGTCCGGACACGTTCTCTCTTCGATGCGGATGGGCAGACAGCCATTCGCTCTCGCGCTCTCGCCCGATGGAGGTCTCGCCTGGATCGCGAATTCCGATCCGGATTCCGTCTGCCCGATCGACGTGCATGATTCGCTGAAGCCGAGTCTGGGGGACTGCATTCCTGTCGACTCGCCTCAGGGCGTTCTCGTCACCGGCGATCAGGTATTTGTTTCGAACGCGCACACCGACGCGATCACCGTGATTTCAGCGCGCGATCGCAAGATAACGGCCGAAATTCCTCTGCGCATTCCCTCCCTCGAAGCGTATCGCGGCATTGCGCCCGGGGGAATGGCGTACGATCCGGTCACAAAATGGCTGCTGGTGGCGGAGGCCGGAATCAACTCGGTGGGTGTTATCGATACCGCGCAGAACGCAGCGATCGCGCATCTTCCCGCCGGGTGGATGCCCACCAGTGTGGCCATATCCGGTGACCGGGTCTTCGTTGCAAATGCGCTCGGCCGCGGGACAGGACCGAACCTGCGCCGTCCGCTGTTTGAACTGGGTGAGGCTCCCACGCTGCATCGGGGAATGGTGACCACGTTCATCATGCCGGACGCGAAGGAACTCCCGAAACAGACGGGAATCGCCTTCGTAAACAATGGATTCATCCCGCGCACCGGCGACGAACCGGTAGTGCCGGCGGGCGTCAAACACGTCGTTCTGATCGTGAGGGGCGGCGGAACATTTGACGAATTCCTCGGCGATATGACGGCGGTGGGCGATCAGAAGGTGCTGTCATTCCCCCGGCTGGCGCGCTTCGGGATGCACGGGCTCGCCCAGGGACACAAGGGGCAGTTCAGCGTACAGGATGCGCAAGTGACGCCTAACCTGCATGCCGCCGCACGCCACTGGGCTTTCAGCGATAACTTCTATGCCGATGGCGAAACGGAGGCGGAGGGCCGTCTATGGCTCACCGGCGGATATCCGGATCTGAGGACGGAAAACGATTTGATCACGGGTTTCTCGAACCGGCAACGCGATCCCGGACCCTTGTGGCATCACCTCGAAAGTCATGGCGTCTCTTTCCGGAAATTTGACGAAGAAAGCGATACATCCGATCAGCAGCGGGCAGACGCGTTCATCACGGAGGCGGAACGCAAATACGGCAAGGACGTTGGACGCGTTCCCGCGATTCGTCTGGCTTCGCTTACCCAACGATCGCCCTTCGGATGCGCGGCCTGACCGCGGATACCCTTACGACGACGTTTCGGCCGTGGAAGATAACGATCTGGCGGTGGGCCGCATCCTCGAATATCTGTCTCACTCGCCATGGTGGCCGCAAATGGCAGTCTTCGTTACGGAGGCCGGAACGAACGGAGAACTGGACCACATCGATGCGCACCGGACGGTGCTGCTCGCGGCCGGTCCCTACATCAGGAGAAACTACGTTTCCCATACGAATTCGAGCTTCCCCGGTTTGCTGCGAACGGTTTTCGAACTCCTGAATATACCCCCGCTGAATCTTTCGGACGCCACCGCTCGAAGTCTTGACGACATGTTTACGAATACAGCCGATCTGACGCCCTTTACCGCCGGCGCCCCCGACACACGGATCTTCGACGCCGCGGCGCTGAAGTTCTAGAACGCCGCGTCGCTGAAGTACCAAACTTCCATTTCAAATCCAAATCCCGGATTTCAAACTTTACCTTGACAGGGTTTGGCGCGACACTAGCATATGCGCAAGCGTCAAACTTCATGAGTGACATAACCCAGTTGCTCCAGAAATGGCGCGAGGGCGATCGCGAAGCGGAAAATGAACTGTTCACGCTCGTGTTTCCCCATTTACGGCGGCTGGCGCGCTATCTCATGCAGGGGGAGCGCAAGGGCCATACGCTGCAACCGACCGAACTCGTCGATCAGATTTACCTGCGTCTGGTCGGGGCGAAAGACCGGGATTGGCACAATCGGCAGCATTTTTTCGCTATAGCAGGCAGGGCGATGCGGCGGTATCTGATCGACCATGCGCGAGGACGTCCGGACGTGAGCTTCGTCGCGATTGAGGAAATGAGGAGCTTTCTTCCGGCTGACACGGCGAAGGTAGATCTGGCCATTACGGTCGACCGTCTGCTCAATCAGCTTGCGGAAGCAAAACCGGAGTGGTGCCGCCTCGTGGAAGTAAAGTATTTCCTGGGCCTTACCGACGAGGAAGCGGCGGAAGCGCTGGGCATGAAGCTACGTTCCATGCAGCGAATGTGGCTGGATGCGCGGCAATTCCTCTTCTCACAAACCGAGTCAGGGCATGCAACCCACACGAGCGCTTGACGACGACCGCGTGATGAACCTGGTGGAGCTTGCGCTTTCGCGGCCCCGGGACGAACGTCAGGCTTATCTGCAAAGCGTTTGCGGCGGCGACAACGAGTTGTTCGGCGCAGTGTGGAACTACGTTCAGGCGGAAGAACGCATGAACGGCTTCCTTCTCGACCCGCTGTGCGACGTGCCCGCGCCAGAACGGCCTTTCGAGCCCGGAGATCTCGTCGAGGAGCGATTCCGCGTGGTTCGCGAAGTCGCCCGCGGCGGCATGGGCGTGGTGTACGAAGTAGTGGACGTGAAACTCGACAAGCGGGTCGCGATCAAGTGCGCTCAGACCGGGTTCAAGATGCGACTGCCGCCGGAAGTCCGCAACGGACGTTCGATCAGCCATCCCAATGTGTGCCGAATCTTCGAAATGCATACGGCCTCGACGGCGCAGGGGGAGGTCGACTTCATCACGATGGAGTTTCTCGACGGCGAGACGCTGTCCGAGCGCCTCCGGGCCGGGCGACTGCCGGATGCCGAGGCGCGCGAGATCGCCCTGCAACTCTGCGCCGGGCTTGCGGAAGCCCACCGCAATCAGATCATTCACGGCGATCTCAAAAGCGGCAACGTAATCCTCACGAAAACCGCCGGCGGGGCCATGCGGGCGGTGATTACAGACTTCGGGCTTGCGCGTGGTCTCGACGCCTCCCTGCGAAACGCGCAGTCGGCGGAGGCGGGAGGAACGCCCGCCTACATGGCGCCCGAGCTTTGGAAGGGCGAAAAAGCTTCGATCGCTTCCGACATTTATGCCCTGGGTGTGATTCTCTTCGAGCTGGCTTCAGGGAAGAATCCGCATCCGAAAGAGGAATCCTGGCCGAGGATGTCCTGGGAGCGGCGGTTGGCGTGGAAACCGCCCGCAGTGCATCCGAAGTGGGACCGCATTCTGGCGCGCTGCCTCGATCCCGATCCGGCGCGGCGGTTCCCTGGTGCGGATCAGATCGCGCTGGCGTTGGGGCCATCCCGCTCGCGGCGCTGGTTTCTGTTGGCAGCGGCCGCGGTGGTGCTCGCAGCTGTCACGGGTGTAGTAACTTATGAACGCGCCGTAGCCCCAAAGAAGATCGTGCGGCTGGCCATGCCGCCTTTCAAAGCCGCCGGGGAAACCGTATCTCTCGCGGATGGTTTGTTACGCGACACGACAGCGCAGCTGGGCCGGATCGAGGGCAATGCAGACACAAGCTTCAAGTTTCTAGCGGGCCAGACGTCCCGTGCAACGGAAGTGCTGCGCGGAACACTTGATCAGGAGAACGGAAAAGTGATCCTTGATGCGCACCTCACCGACCCGCGATCCGGCATCGATACGAGGGAATGGAAGGCGGAGTACGCGCCGTCGGAGACGCGTTATATCCCGGCGGCTTTGACGGGCTTTGTTACCGAGACGCTGCATCTTCCCGCGGCGGAGGTTCGCAAGGTGAATGCAGGCCGCGCGCCAGGACTACACGGAGGGGATTCAGAATACGCGACGGAATTCGACGGTCGACGTCGCGCTCCCTTTGCTGCAACGCGCGGTGATGAAGGATCCCGATTCTCCTCTGACTCATGCCGGACTCGCGGAAGCGCAATGGTTCAAGTACTTTATTACAAAGGACCAAATCTGGCTGGACCGCGCGAACCAGTCTCTGCGGCTGGCCGAAATGCGGAACCCCGATGTGGCGGCGGTACAGCGCGTTGCCGGGCTTCTTAAAGCCAACGATGGCCAATATGAGCAAGCCGTTGCTGAGTATCAAAGAGCTATCGAGATCGAGCCGGCGAACTCGGACGCGCATCGCCGCCTGGGTCAGGCTTATAAAGCGAATGGACAACTGGATCAGGCTTTCACGGAATTTCGCCGGGCGGTAGATCTCGACAGAAGCTATTTCAAAACGTACCAGGATTTGGGAGCCTTTTATTTCGACAAGGGAGATTACAGCCAGGCCGCGAGCCAGTTTCAAACGGCGGTGAAGCTGGCTCCGGACGAACCGGATGCTCACCATGCGCTGGGAACAGCCTTTTCGGAACTCGGTCGATATGCGGACGCCGAGAACGAATTTCGCTCGGCCCTGCTCCTTGCCGAGGCTCCGAAAACCTTAAACAATATGGCGGTCGCGCTAATGTATCAGGGAAAGGATCGCGAAGCGACGCGTTACCTCCTGCGCTCGCTGACTTTGTCCCCGGAATGGTCGGATCTGGTCTGGCTGAATCTTGAAACGGCCTATCGGCGAATGAACAGGACTGCCGACTCCGCGAGAGCGAATCGCAAGGGATTGGATCTGGCCGAGAAAGAGATTTCGCAGGATCCTCGTAATGGACTGGTGCGCTCCAGCCTTGCGTATTTCTGCGCGCGGCTGGGAGATCGCAAAAGAGCCGAATCTGAAATCGCACAAGCGCTGCAACCTTTGCCCAAAGATGCCGAAACACTCTGGGTGGCGGCGGTAACCTGGGAAGCGCTTGGCCGGCGCGACGATACTCTCAGAATTCTGGCCGATTCTCCCGATTCGGTACTCGCGGATCTCAGCCGCTGGCCCGATGTTGAGGATTTACACAAGGATTCCGGTTTTGTACAACTGCTGGCTAGCCGGCGAATTAAATAATCAGGACAGACATCACCATGGAAATCAAAATTGACAAGTTGGGAGCGTCGGGAGTAGTCATCTCGATTACAGGGACCTCTGACGGATCGGGAGTAATTGTAGTCGGGCCGATCGTTCTTACAGGCGGCGCCGGCGCGGGCGGCGGCGCGAACACAACGACCGGAACCGGCGGCGGCGCCAATACAACGACCGGAACGGGCGGCCACACATAGCAAAAATCGCAAGCCCACAAAAACCAGGACCGAGGTGACTCAAAGCTTATGCCCATTGTGATGCCCACGCAATTGGAACCGAACTGGTGCTGGGCTGCCGTTACGGTCAGCGTCAACGGCTTGTTCTCACCCGGATCGACTCTCAGCCAATGCGACGTCGCCAAACCCGTTCTGCTCGCGGAGTCGCAGATAGATCATTCAGTCGATTGCTGCGCGAATCGAGAAAAATGCAATATACCCGCGTATCTTCAGGACGGCCTGAGTTGGGCCGGCAATCTCTCGCACGTTGAACATGGCTGCGCGGACTTCGTCGGCGTGACCACCGAACTTGATGCGGGCCGGCCAGTCGGGGTAAGAATCCAGTGGTCAGACGGAGGGGGACACTTTTTACTCATCGACGGCTACCGGGAATTCGCTTCGGGAGCCAACCAGGTGCATGTGGCGGATCCGTATTTCGGGCCGGCCTACGTACTTTATTCAGATCTCGTAAGAGGTTATCAGGACGACGGCGCATGGACGGACACATTCTTCGTACAGCCTGGCGCTGGCGGCAAAAGCACCGAGTCGGCTGGCGGCGCGGGCGTTTTGGTGATTGGCCCGATTATTATAGGTGGCTAGCGAGTGCGATGACATTTTCGTGCTGGAAAATCAATGCTCTACCCGCAAGGCTCCATGGCAAACAAACAAATTTGGAGAGTTCAGGAGTTGATGTGAGTCGCGATGTCAGCCGCTTATTACCGACAGCCGCCGACCAGGCAGACACGCGTTTGTACAGCCACAGGTCCGCCAACATGGAAGAGGAACCGTCGATATGCCAATCGTGACAACCCCAGCGCCGATCGAGGCGCAACAAGCGTTTCATCAGGGTATCGGTTCGTTCCTGGCCGGGCCGGATCTCGACAACGACCTCACGCATCAGGCCTTCATCGGCGGCCAACCGAAGCTGCCCGCCATCGCCGACATTATCAACCCGGCCGCACCCGCACCGGTGTCCCATGAGAATTTTATTCTGGGTCTTCGTGCTCTTGGCAGAGGAACGGGCATCACATCCGCGAAATCGATGTCCTGGCGCTTTCTCGCGGGCAGTACCGCCAGCGAGGCGGTCGCCGGTGAATGTTCGCAGGACGCGGAGACAGGCGTCTGGCGGCTGACGCAGGTGGCATACGGAAGCGGCGTATGGGAAATGATCGACGCCGCGAACTCACTCTCGCAACTCCCCGGAATTCCACCCTTAGCGGAATTTCACGTTCGCTATCTGAAGATTCCGGGAATCCTTGTCGAGGCATTCTGGCTGGCGTCGCCGGATGGTAGCGCGGATCTGGCGGTGGTCTTCCCACTCCCTCCCAATCAATTGCAGCGGCGGCTCAACGATCAGGCTGTTTACGAGATGCCTGTCTTTCTGAACATCGTTTCCGCCCTTTCGGCGGAACGATTGCGTTTCTCGGCCAGAAAAGGCTGATTCGCCTGAATCTTGCCCGACGACCCTTTCCCTGGTTCCACCTGGCGGACTTTCTCCGCGCGCTCGCTTACCAGACTGAGCCCTTAAGCAACTCAATCGGGCCAATCTGAAAAGGAGCTTCCAAATGACCACATTCAAAATGCGCGTACTGGCTATCTTGAGCCTGATCGCAATACTAGTGCCTTTTACTGCCCTGGCGCAGGAATCGGCTCACTTCGCAATTCCGTTCGACTTCACCGTCGGATCGAAATCTTTTCCCGCGGGCGTGTACAGCGTTCGCGAAACCTCCCCTCGTGTCCTGCAAATCCAGAGCAGGGATGGCCGCAAAGGCATGATGATTCTTACCAACGCCGCCGAACGGTCGAAATACCAGGGGCTGGCGGTTATGACCTTCGAGCGCTTTGGCGACCGATTCTTTCTCTCGAACGTCTCAAACCCGGATCGCGGGTGGGCGTTGCCGCAATCCGTCGATGAAAGACGTCTGATCGCAGCGGCGGCGAAGCAGGCGCAACCCGCTAAGCAGCTCGACATTGTCGCTTCCTCGCGGCCGTGACCGGACTGGATTCCGGGGCTCTGAGAGAAGGCGCGGGTGTGAACCACCCGCGCCTTTTTTGTTGTGTGCCGAGCATGTTCGACAGCTCGAAGGTGAAAGTCCTTTTCACAACCTGATGGAGGTGAAGTGATAGCGAAGCGCAAGGGCGTCGTCGCGAGGCGGGGTCTGAAAGAAGCGTGGAGCAAACGTACGAGCCGATGTACAAGAACCGGATCTGAGGCATACGGTGCCGGACGAGCGGGCAATTGATCGCGAAGTCCATATCCATCAAGGGCACTGGTTGTAAATCCGGCGGTTGCGTGCGGAAGGCGGTCGAACTTACCTCGGGAGATCTGCCGTTTGTCCCGAATTCGGGACTGAGGGTGGGGCAACTCATCCCGACCGGGCGGCAGAAGTCAGCAGAGGGCGTAATAGGCACGGAAGTGCTGAAGGCCCGAACGGTCCTGCGGAAGCAGGTTAATGGAAGTGGCGAGTAAGCGGCGCGACTCATGAGCGACAGGCGGCAGAAGAACCAGCTGGAGTTGGCCTTTGCTGAGGAGTATAGGGGTGAAGCCCCGAAAGACCTCGGCGGAGGGACCGAATCGCTCGCGGTGAAGCGCGGGACAGAAAGTCCGGCTATTGGCGAACAGTGGATGGAGGAAGTCTGCGAGCGGGAAAACTGTAAGCAGGCATTGGCACGAGTCAAGGCCAACAAAGGGAGCGCCGGCATGGATGGGATGACCGTCCAGCAATTGCCGGAGTACCTGAAGCAGCAGTGGCCGGCAATCCGGGAACAGTTGTTGAGTGGAACCTATGTGACGCAGCCGGTCGACCAGAAGCGCAGCCGCATGGTCAATCTTGTCCAGGATAAGGCTGACCTTTGCATCTGCGCCAATGGCCAAGGGTGGAAATCCCGAAGCCGGACGGTGGCATACGAAAGCTTGGTATTCCGACGGTGCTGGATCGATTTATCCAGCAGGCGGTGATGCAGGTTCTGCAGAGCAGGTGGGACCGGACGTTTTCCGAGCACAGCTATGGGTTTCGTCCCGGGCGGTCGGCGAATCAGGCGGTGAAGGCGGCGCAGCAGTACATCGCGGCGGGCTACCGCTGGGTGGTGGACTTGGATCTGGAGAAGTTCTTCGACCGGGTGAACCACGACAAACTGGTGGCAAAGATCGCAGAAAGGGTCGGCGACAAGCGCTTATTGAAGCTGATCCGGACGTTTCTCACGGCGGGAGTTCTGGAAGACGGGCTGGTTAAACCGGTAGATGAAGGGACTCCGCAAGGAGGGCCCTTATCCCCGTTGCTCAGCAACATCGTACTCGACGAATTCGACCGGGAGTTGGAGCGGAGAGGTCTTCGGTTCGCGCGGTATGCGGACGATAGCAACATCTACGTACGCAGCCGACGGGCGGGGGAGCGAGTGATGGAAAGCATTACCCGATTCATCACGACGAAGCTCAAACTCAAGGTGAACGAACAGAAGAGCGCGGTGGCGAGGCCATGGGAGCGGAAGTTTCTGGGATTCAGCTTCACGGCGAGTCGGGAACCGAAACGGCGGATTGCGCCGAAAGCGGTGCTCCGATTCAAAGAGAAGGTCCGGGAACTGACGAGCCGGACGAGGGGTGTGAGTATCGAACGAATGGCTGAGGAACTGTCCCGGTACCTGCGGGGCTGGATCGGATACTTCGGGAAGTGCGAAACACCATCGGTGCTGGAAGGTCTGGAACGGTGGGTCAGACGCAGATTGCGATCTGCGATCTGGAAGCAGTGGAAACGAGGAACGGTGCGGTTCCGCGAACTCACGCAACGAGGAGTGAAGCCGGAGCTTGCCGCGAAAACGGCGGGCAGCGGACACGGCCCGTGGCGACTGGCGGACTCACCCGGACTCCATATCGCGCTGCCCAATGCTTACTTCGACTCGCTCGGGATTCCGAGATTGACCGTCAGTCGGTAGCTTAAACCGCCGAACCGCCGGATGCGGACCCGCATGTCCGGTGGTGTGGGAGGGGAGGGGCCGCGAGGCTTCCCCCTATCCCGATTTCCGCCTCATGTGAACAGCTCCGCGATGAGGCTCCAGTGGCGTCACCGACTCGACCTGTCTCTCTTCTCGTGTTGGCCTTTGGGTTCGTGCACGAAATAGCGGTGGCAAACGCTCCCCTGAAGAACAGCGGCGACAAAGATAGCCGGCGCTACAAACGGACGTAAAGTTCCGCGCCGGGCAGAAGCCCGGCGGCAGACCCGAAGGTCTTGCCCCACGACGGAATTGCGGGCGGATCGAACGGTTTTTCGTGGTTGCTCGTGGACCGCAGGTCCATCTGGACAGCCCCGAAGGGCTGCCCCACACCGGCTGCGCGGTGTCTTCATTCCTTTTGACGGCCCCGCCGCGGCTCGGAATACCCGTTCTGGGCCACGCATGGCAGAAAGCGGAGCTGGGGGGTTGGACAGGTATCGCCGACGGCCTACCGGCTGCCCCACTTCAAAAGGCTCGTGACGGGCCGGGTCAACGGGTCGTCATAATGGTTCGGACTGACGCGAACCGCGTACCCCAGCCTCCCCGTCTGTGCGGGAACGATCTGGCGCGCGAAAACGGCCACATCGCCGTCGACCACCGTTCCCGGCAGCACCACCACCTCCGTCTCCTCCAGGCCCCCGCTCGCCGCAATACGCCCGATCACGCATTCCACCCGGACATCCTCGGGATTCAACCCCGCGAGCTGGATCGCGGCCCGTACTTCAACCGGCTGGCCGCTCATCACCGGTCCTGTGGGAGCGGGGCCGAGATCCACAAAGCTCACCCGCGGCCAGATTTCCCGAACGCGGGCGTTCCAGCTCGATCGCCGCCGCGCATCTTCGAAATCGCTTCCCTCTATCTGCCGCCAGTGTTCGTGCGCCGGATCGTAGAGCTGCGTGACGTAATCGTGCACCATGCGCCGCGCATCAAACGCCGGTGTCAGATTAGCGGTAGTGGTCTTGATGCGTTTGACCCATTCGGTCGAGAGGCCGCCTTCGGCATGCGCATAAAACAGGGGAACGATTTCACGCTCGAGAAGATAATAAATATTGCTTGCGTGGATTCCATCCTGGTCTTCGGTGTATTCCTCGCGATCGCCAATCGCCCAACCGCCTGAAATCTCGAAGGCTTCGTCAAACCAGCCATCCAGAATGGAGAGATTCAGAACGCCGTTCATCGCAGCTTTCATCCCCGACGTCCCGCACGCCTCTTCGCCGCGCCGCGGCGTATTAAGCCATAGATCCACGCCCTGCACGAGCTCGCGCGCGATCTTCATGTCGTAGTCTTCGACGAAGACGATGTGCTTCCACAGGTCCGGATCGCGCGAGAGCTGCACAATCTCGCGGATGAAGGATTTCCCGGGCTGATCTTTGGGATGGGCCTTTCCGGCAATGACGATCTGGACCGGATGCTCGTGATCGCAAAGAATCTTCTTCAATCGCTCCACGTCGCGGAACAGGAGAGTCGCGCGCTTGTAGGTCGCAAAGCGGCGCGCAAACCCGATGGTCAGGGCATGGGGTTCGAGCACTTCCGCGGCATGGCGGATTTCGGACGCCGCCGCTTTCCGGCGGAGGGCCGAGACGGTTTGCCGGTCGCGGATAAAGCTGATGAGCCGGCGTTTGCGGCGCCGATGCACTTCGAGCAGTTCCTCGTCCGGGATATCGTTGATCTGATTCCAGACGCCGGGATCGTTCCAACGATTACGCCAGTCGGGCTCGAGATATTGGTCGTACAGGTCGGCCAGATCGCCGTTAATCCAGCTCGGCAGGTGTACGCCGTTGGTGACCCACGTGATCGGGGTTTCCCAGATGGGAAGCGTGGGCCAGAGGGAATGCCACATTTCCTGTGAAATGGTGCGGTGCAGGCGGCTGACGGCGTTTCGATAGGCCGAAGTATTGAGCGCCAGGATCGCCATCGACAGCGGTTCCCCACCATCGTTCGGGTTGCGGCGGCCGAGAGCCATAAAGCGTTCGAAGTCGATCTTCGCGTCGCGGCAATACTGGTTGAAATAGTGATAGGTAAGACCCGGATCGAAGAGGTCGATGCCCGCGGGCACGGGGGTATGAGTCGTGAAAACGCTATTGACGCGAGCCGCCTCAAGCGCCTCCTCGAACGAGAGTTTTTGCCGTTCGATAAAGAGACGGATGCGCTCAATCGCAAGGAAGGCCGAGTGGCCTTCATTCATATGAAACACGGTGGGCTTGTAGCCGAGCGCCTCGAGAGCACGCACGCCACCGATGCCGAGGACGATCTCCTGGCGAATCCGCGTATCGTTGTCACCGCCATAAAGCTGGCTCGCAATCGCGCGGTCTTCCAGCCGCGAGTTGAGCGGCGTGTTCGTATCGAGGAACAGCATCGGGACCCGGCCGACGTCCATGATCCAGATGCGAATCGCCACGGAACCGGTCGGAAGCTGCACGAAGACCACGTGCTGCTCCCCGTTGGCGTCATTTGCCGGACGCAGCGGCAGAGCATAGAAATCGTTCTCGAGGTAGCGTTCCTGCTGCCAGCCATCCGCATTCAGATATTGCCGGAAATAGCCGAGCTGGTAGAGCAGCCCCACGCCGACCAGGGGCAGGTCGAGATCGCTCGCGGATTTCATGTGGTCGCCGGAGAGTACGCCAAGACCGCCCGAATAGACCGGCATGCATTCGGTCAGCCCGTACTCGGCCGAGAAGTAGGCGATCAGCTTGCCGTCCTGCCTCAAGTTGAGATCGCCCGGGTTACTCTCGCCCGGATCGCGCCGCATGTGGTTGTCGAAACGCTGGCAGGCGAGCTGATACTGAGCGAGGTATCGCGGATCGTTGGCCGCGCGTTCGAGCGTACTCTGGGAGACCCGTCCCAGCATCACGACAGGGTTATAACCCGAGTCTTTCCATAAGTTCGCATCGAGGCGGCGAAAGAGCGTCCGGATGGACGGCTCCCAGGCCCAGAGAATGTTGTAAGCGAGCTCCGACATCCGGGCCAACTGAGGCGGGAGGGCCGGGCGAACGACAAACTCGCGTATCGGTTGGATATTAAACGGCATGTTTCTTTGTAATCGCGCCCGATGCGACTATTGATTCAGTGTAAGCGAGGCGCGGATTTCTCTCGCAAATCCGCAGGGTTCGGGGGACGGCCGGCCCCCTGCCCGGGCTGTGTCAAACGAACCGGATTTCATTATAACAATCTTGTTTTCAAGTATTTGCCTGTGACCGTTGATTATCGACGTAGCGGCGAACCACCCAAGCCAGGCCGGCAACAAAGAGGAGCGTCAGGGTGCTGTAGGGCGCGAAGGGGCAAAGCGTGTAATAGCCCAGATCGCTGACGATTGCGGGAGAATTCGGTGACACAGGGATGAGCGTCGCGAGCGCCGAAACGAGCGAAAGAATTGCGGCCGCGAGCAGGAGTGCAGAGAGACTTTTCGGGGACATGGGCAACCGAACGATCCTCAGTCTAACAATCGAACCCGCTCGTCGCGCCTTGCAATCGGTGAACGGCTCCTGCCACCGACGGACTCCCCCATGTGTTGGGGTCCTTGTCGGCAGCCTCATTAACGCGCCGCGAGATGCGCGGTTGAAGCATCTCGAAGACATGTGCCGCGCTGATATCCTGTCGCTCAGTGATCGTTTCGAATCAATTGGTGACGGCTCTCGCCACGGCGGCCTTCCCCACTTTCGCCGTGCTTATCGGCATTCTCGTTAGCAATCAACGTCTGAATGATTTTGCCCGCGCCGTCGACGTCCGGTTTGCCGACACAAACCGGCATATCGATGATGTCAAAGACCTGCTTCGCGGCGAGATGTTCCGTATGGAGCAGGTTATCGACGCGCGGTTGAAGCACCTCGAAGAACATCTTCCGCGCTGATATCCTGTAACTCAGTGACCGTTTCGGATCAATTGGTGACGGCTCTCGCCACTGCGGCCTTCCCCACATTTGCCGTGCTTATCGGCATCCTGATCAATAATCAACGCCTGGGGGACATGAACCAGCGACTGAACGATATGAACCAGCGGCTGAATGATTTTGCGCGCGCCGTGGATGTTCGATTCGCAGACACAAACCGGCACATTGACGATCTCAAAGAAGTTCTTCGCGGCGAGATGTTTCGCATGGAGCAGGTTATTGACGCCAGGTTAAAACATCTGGAAGAACATCTTCAAAGCTAGTCCGCCGCGCTAATCTGGTCGATGTAGTTCTGAAAAACGTGGACCTCGAAAAAACTCTGCTGCGGAAAGTCGGCGAAGCCATTCACCGCTTCAAAATGATTCGCGATGGCGACCGCATCGCTGTCGCGGTGTCCGGCGGCAAGGATTCCGTCACGCTTCTCGAAGCGCTCATCCTGTTGCAGAAGCGGGCGCCGATCGATTTCTCCGTCTGCGCTTTCACTGTCGAGCAGGGCAAATTCCTGCGCCCCGTCGAACCGATCGGCGAATATATTCGCAGCCTGGGAGTCGACTGGACCTACCACACCGATAACCCCTCCATTCGCCTGCTCACCGAACAACCGGATCACGGGTGCGATCTCTGCAGCCGCTTTCGCCGCCGCGCCGTTTACCAGATCGCCCGCGGCCTGGGCGCCAACGTGATCGCCTTCGGTCACACCGCCGACGATTTCTGCGAATCGCTGCTCCGCAACATCATGTTCACGGGGCGGCTCAGTTCCCTGCCCCCGATCACGCACTCACGCGAGCGCGATTTCCGGCTGATCCGGCCGCTGGTGTACGTCACGGAAGAAATCACGCGGAGTTATGTCGAAAGCAAGGGTGTTCCGGTTGTGCCCTGCGGTTGTTCGCTTCGCACCGGCACCGTTCGCCGCAGCATTCGCGAGACGATCGCCGATTGGGAGACCGAGCATCCGCATCTGCGCGAGAATATTCTCTCGGCGATGGGAAATATTCAGCACGGCCGCCTGCTCGACACACGCTATCTCGATACCGAAGAGCCGGAAATCGAGCCTGAGTTCAGCCGCGGCGGCTCCGCCATACTTCCGGTTCTTCAGGAAGTCGAATAACGCCGTTGAATAACGCCGATTCATGTCCGTCCTTCTGACCTGCGACGCGATCGCCAAATCGTTCGGCTCGCGTGTCGTTTTCTCCGATATCTCGTTCAGCCTGCACGACGGCGAGCGGCTTGGCGTTATCGGTCCGAACGGCGCCGGGAAGTCGACGTTCCTGCAGATCCTCGGCGGCGAAACGGCTCCCGACGAAGGCACCGTTTCCATTCGCAAAGGCGTAAGGCTCGCCATCGTGGCGCAGGACCCCCGATTCGAACCCGAAGCGACAGTGCGCCAGGTGATCATGGCTTCAGCGCGCGAAGGCGAGGACCGTGATCTTGAGGTCTCGAAGATTATCAGCCGGATCGGTTTTGAAGATCCCGCGGCGCCGGCCGGAACGCTCTCCGGCGGCTGGCGGAAGCGCCTCGCGATCGCAGCCGCTCTGGCGCAGCAGCCCGACGTGCTGCTTCTCGACGAACCCACGAACCACCTCGACGTGGAAGGGATTCTCTGGCTCGAGAAACTGGTTCAATCGGCCGCATTCGCCTCCGTCTTCGTGACGCACGACCGGTATTTTCTGGAGAATTGCGCCACGCGGGTGGCCGAAATAAATCGCGCTTATCCGCTCGGGCTCTTCAGCGCGCCGGGAAATTACAGCAAATTTCTTGAAAAACGATCCGAATTTCTGCGCGCACAGGCAAAAGAGCAGCAGGCGCTCGAGAATCTCGTGGAGCGCGAGATCGAGTGGCTGCGCCGTGGCGCGAAGGCTCGCACTTCCAAGTCGAAAGCCCGTATCGACGCTGCGTTCGAACTGCAGGACCAGCTGGCGGACGTAAGTTCGCGCAACCGCAAAGGCACATCCACAATCGATTTCACCGCGACGGGACGCATGACGAAGCGCCTGCTCGCCTGTGAAGGAATTGCGAAAAGTATGGGCGGCCGTCTGCTCTTCGGGGGACTGACTTTCGCGCTTGGGCCCGGCGTCAAACTCGGCGTGCTCGGTGCGAACGGCAGCGGCAAGTCCACGCTGCTGCGCATTCTCGCCGGAGAAATCGAACCGGACGCGGGCGAGGTCCGGCGCGCGGAGGGCGTTCGCATCGCCTGGTTCGACCAGAACCGCGACAAGCTCGATCTCGACCAGCCGCTGCGCCGCGCACTCGCTCCGGAGGGCGGCGACACGGTTATATTTCGCGACCGCCCGCAGCATGTCGCCGGCTGGGCTGCGCGTTTTCTCTTCCGGCAAGACCAGCTCGACCTGCCGCTCAACCGCCTTTCCGGCGGTGAACGCGCACGCGTTCACATCGCGCGCCTGATGCTGCAGCCCGCCGACATCCTGCTTCTCGATGAGCCGACGAACGATCTCGATATCCCGACTCTCGAAGTCCTGGAAAGCAACCTTCTGGACTTTCCCGGCGCGATCGTTCTGGTAACTCACGACCGATTTCTGCTGGACAGGCTCTCGAAAGCCATTCTCGCGATGGATGGCGCGGGCGGCGTCGAGTTCTTCGCCGAACTGGCGCAATGGGAGCAGGCAAACGCGACGAAGAACAGAAAAGAGGCGAAATCGCCTGCGAAGATCTCTGCCCCGGCGCCGCCTGACCGCAAGAAGCTGACTTACCTCGAAACGCGCGAATGGGAACAGATTGAAGATCTGGTTATGCGCGCCGAAGAAACGCTGGAAGAGAAGCGCCGGCAGTTGGAACGGCCCGATATCGTTTCCGATCCCCGAAAACTTACCACGGCGGTCGCAGAGTTGGACGCTGCGCAGGACGCGGTCGACAGACTCTACGCTCGCTGGGCCGAACTCGAAGCCAAACGCGCGTGAGACGTCCGATAGTCCTGCCTGGATCCGCGCCTGCGAATGGCCGGGTTCTGGTGCGTGCATTACGGTGGAGGGCAACAGCCGCCTGAGAGAATTTGCGATTATCGCGGCATCTCCCGCGGCGTGACGCAGACGTTGCTCGCGGTGACCTCGATGCCGTCGCCGTCGCCATCGTCTGCGCGCGAGCCGTCTCCAGTTCCCATCTCATGTAATTTCGTCTGAGTTTCGCATTTGGCGGTTCACGGCGGACGCGCCGGCAGGGGAGTAGCCATCGCATGATCCGAGTCTGAGGCGCGGGCGAGCTCAAATACAGAAAATCCGGACGAACGGCTGGAAATGGAATTCGGACAGTTTGACGTCGCCACGGCCAGGATGCTACAGTGCATAACTAACTAGGCATAGATAGCAAGGTATGCGACAGAAGAACGATATCCTGCAGGGCACGCTGGTGCTCCTGGTCCTGAAAACGCTGGCATCCCACAGGCGTTTACACGGTTACGCGATTACCGCTCACATCCATCGAGCCGCCGACGACCTGCTGCGCGTGGAAGAAGGTTCGCTTTACCCGGCGCTTCACCGGATGGAAGAAGCGGGCTGGGTGCGGGCCGAATGGGGTGTTACCGAGCGCAAGCGCGAGGCCCGGTTCTATTCCCTGACGGCTCTCGGAAAGAAACAGCTCGAGAGGGAAGAGGAGAGCTGGGCGCGTCTGACCGCCGGCGTCGCGCGCGTTCTGGGTCACGCATGAGCCGGTCACGCATAAGAGGGAGGTGACGAATGCCCTGGTATCGGCGATTCACCAATACGTTCCGGCAAGAGCGGCTGGGAGCCGACCTCGATCGCGAATTCGCTTTTCACCTCGCGGAAAGAATGGACGAACTGCGGGCTTGCGGTCTGGATGAAGGCCAGGCCCTCGCAACTGCCCGCCGTCAGTTCGGAAACCTCGCCGCAACACGGGAACGGAGTCTCGACATGCATGCATCAGTCTGGCTGGACGCGGTCCTGCGAAATATCCGGCGAGGCGCCCGATCACTGCTGCGCACGCCTGGTGTGAGCGCCGCGGTGATCGCAACGCTGGCGCTCGGGATTGGCGCGAACAGCGCCGTCTTTTCCGTAATCGACGCGGTTCTATTGCGGCCGCTGCCCTTCCCCCATGGCGACCAGCTCATGTGGATTACCGAGACAACTCCACGCACGCCGGAAACCCCCGTCGCGCCGGTCCGTGTGGAGGACTGGAACCGGATGAATTCGACTTTCCAGGCCATCGCCGGCTATTACATGGAAGACGCCTCCGAGACCTCCGGCGAGCTTCCGGAAAAGTTGAGGCGCGCATTCGTGACGGCTCGCTTTCTGGACGTATGGAGAGTAAGGCCGGCGCTCGGAAGAGAGGTCATGCCCGCCGATCTGCAGTCCGGCGGAGGTAACGTGGTCCTCATCACCGACCGCCTCTGGCGGCGGCGTTTCGGGGGGAGGCCCGACGTCATCGGAAAGCGCCTGCGCTTTCAGTCGACCTCAGCAACCGTGATTGGCGTTATGCCCGCATCCTTTCTGTTCCCCGATCCCGATGTCGATCTCTGGTGGCCTATGCCCGGCGTCTGGCCGGAGCGGAATGCGACCTGGCTATTCGTCGTCGGCCGCCTGAAAGAAGGCGTCAGCGTGGCCCAGGCACAGGCGGACTTATCAACGGTACAAGCCCGGCTGGATAAGCAGTTCCCGGATACCGACGCGAAACTGTCGGTACGGGTAGAGCCGCTCAAAGACGAGACTGTGGGGGAAG
This sequence comes from Terriglobia bacterium, assembly GCA_963831795.1. GTDB lineage: Bacteria > Acidobacteriota > Terriglobia > Bryobacterales > Bryobacteraceae > BOG-234. Next base: position 183,826 of record CAWHSB010000021.1, read on the forward strand.
TGCGCCGCTCGTTATGGATTGTGTTCGGGTCCGTTTCCCTGCTGCTTCTGATTGCCTGCGCGAACGTTACGGCATTATTGCTGTCACGCGCGATGCAGCGAAAGCAGGAGATCGCGATCCGGCGCTCGCTGGGCGCATCCCGTCTTTCGGTCGCGGGGCAAATGTTCACCGAAACCGTGCTGCTGGCTGGATGCGGGGCCGGCGTTGGCCTCCTGGTCGCAACCGCGGCGCCGAAGCTGTTTCGCGCCATGGCGGGCGATCTGCCGAGAATGCGGGAGGTCGATCTCGATTGGCGGATCGCAATTTACGCGCTGATTTGCACCCTGCTCGCAACGTTTCTTTGCGGCATGATCCCCGCGATCCGCGGCGCCGGTCTCGGAACCTCCCGCGGTGAGGTGTCCGGCCGGCACCGCATTCAGTGGACACTGGTGGGAGGCCAGATCGCCCTCGCGGTGGCGCTGCTGGCGGGCGCCGGCTTGTTGTTGCGCAGCCTTCAGGCGCTGGGACGCGTATCGCCGGGATTCGATCCCGATCACGTTCTCACGTTTCACATCAGCGGATCCTATGCGGAGACGATGGATTACCCGGGCCTCGACCGGCGCATCGATGGAACCCTCGAGTTTCTCGCTGCAATTCCCGGAGTGCGGGCTTCGGCGACAGCCGCGGAACTGCCGGGGATGCCGGTGACGAGTCAGGAGTCGGAGCTCACAATCTCCGGCGGGTCGAACGATCCGGACACGAAGATCATTGCCGGCAGCCGCTTCGTATCGGCCGGCTATTTCGCAACCATGAGCATTCCATTACTCGCCGGTGAGGCGTGTCCCTCGCGCACGACCGGCGTGCCTGGCCATCTTCCCGACGTTCTCGTGAATCGAAGCTTCGCGGAACGATATCTGGCCGGGTCGCCCGCTATTGGACGACGGATTACGGGCGTGGCCAATACAGCGCCCGGGAACATCCGCGGACTCGTTGGAGATGCCCGCGAAGAAGGCCTCAACCACGAGCCGATTCCCACGGTCTACTGGTGCATCAGCGCTCCCGGGCCTTCGCCTTACTTCCTGATTCGAACCGCCGGCGAACCCTCCGCTATGATCGCAACGGTTCGCCGCAAGCTGCGCGAAATAGAACCCCTGCGTTCAGTTTCCGGATTCGCCCCGCTCCGAGACAAGCTGGATGAGGCCGTCGCCGGGAATCGGCTGCGCACGCTTCTGCTTTCCTTTTTTGCAGGCACGGCGGTTCTACTGGCCTGCCTCGGAATCTACAGCACGATCGGCTATCTCGTTGTCATCAGCCGCCGCGAGATCGGCCTTCGGATGGCACTCGGCGCCGCGCGCGAAACGATCGTGGCGCGCTTTCTGGCAAAGGGATTGGCTGTCACTGGAGCTTCGTGCATCGCTGGCCTCGGGCTTGCGCTGGCTTCCACGAGACTCCTCGCCGGAATGCTCTATGGCGTGTCGGCTTCCGACCCGGCGACGCTCTCCGGCGTCATCCTGCTTGTAGTGGCGGTGGGATCGATGGCGTCGCTGATACCGGCCATCCGGGCGGCAAATGTCGAGCCGATGAGAGTACTCCGGGACGACTGACGCCAGCCCTGTTTACCGACGGACAATCACTTCCCTCAGGCGGTCGCGCGTGAGGAAAAACTTCACGGACTGAAATTTGCCGAACAATTTCTCGAGGTTGCGGTTGTTGAATACCTGGCCGGCGGGGCGTGTACCCCGGTCGGTCAACAGGATGGTCCTGTTATCCACGATGCGAAACCCGTACGACGAGCATCTCTGTCGCGCGTTCGCTCGCCGTGAAGAACGCCAGAAGATACGAGTTCGGCCTCATCACGTCGTACAGTCGCTCGACGGTCGCGTTCAGCAATGCCGGCCCCATGAACTGAAGGCAATCCCACACCAGAACGCCGTCGAAAGTATTCGAGGGATAGTCGAAATTCTGCTTCAGGAAGTAGTCGATCCGGCTGACGTTGGTCTGTTCGGCCGGATCGAGACCGAAGGCGTCATCAAGGCTGCGAACCAGGTCCTGCGAATAGATTTTGTGGCCCAGATCGACCAGAAAGTTGATGTTTTCCTGGTTGGCTCCCGCGGAATCGAGAATCGAGAGGCCCACCAGGTCGCGGATGTCGAAGAAGAATTGCTCGAGACCGCGGCTCTGGCGCGTTACCGGCGCCTCTTTCTTCCCCTGCGTCGCTCGCGATATGCCGGTTGACGCGAGGGAAGCCGACGCGCCTGCTACCTGGGAAACCCCGTGAGAAACGGGATCGCTTTCCTTCCGGAAGATGGAGCGTAGTTTCTCAGGTAGCATGCTGTGTGGCAAGCGGCGCTGGGTGGCGGGCGCTGCATCGCAGACGCCCTCGGTCCGCTATCTCTTCATACCGCCGGAACCCACGGCCGCTGGTACCAGAGGTTCTGCCGGACGCGCGGCGGCGCGGCGCCGGTTGAGCAGAAGCCGCGGGCGCGGAGGACTTGGGCTCGGCCTTCTTGATGTCGATGCTTCCTTTAAACAGAGCGCCGTCTTCAATGCTGATTCGCGCCGTCACGATATCTCCGACCAGCTTGGCGTCTTTGCGGATATCGACCTTGTCGGCGGTTTCCACATTGCCCTGCACCTGACCGAGGATGATCACTTCGCGGGCGCGAATGCTCGCCTGGACACGGCCGTTAGGTCCGATGGTGACCTTGTTGTCCTGCGATTCGATAGTACCTTCGACGTCACCATCGACATACAGATCCTCTTTGGTGAAGATCTGGCCGATGATTTTGACTGCCTTTCCGATCGTCGCGGAATTTCGCGCGTCGGTATCGGGGGTCCGAAATGAGGTTGACGACACTGGTGTGGGCTCCTTTTTGATTTCTGGTAACGGCGGTGCGGGCAGCACGGCGGAGCGCTGGCCGGGCGCGGCGCCGGTGGTTCTTCTCGTTTATTCCACATGCTCATTTAAGCGGCCTCCAAAATAAAAGATGATGAGTTGATCGAAAATAATGCCACCACTATCAGGTTTCAGTCTACCGATAGAGGCGAAGGCACGCAATCCTGGTTAAATTGAGTTACCGAAAAAGATCGCGCGATGCCGAACGCCGCGGCGGCCGCCAGGCCTCCGATGAGGGTGGTTTGAAAGCCTCCTCGCCACACGGAAATTCCTGTAAAACGGGCCTTGATACAGCCGAAGACAAACAAAGCGGAGAGGGTTACGGCTACCGACGCCGCCAGCGCCGTCTCGCAGATCGCTCAGGAAGAAATAGGGCGCCAGCGGAATGAGGCCGCCGCCGATGTACGATACGCCGATCGTAGCGGCGCTGCGCACCGCCCGTCCCGGGTCCGGCTCCTCGAGACCGAGTTCGAAGCGCATCATGAAATCGACCCAGCGCTTTTCGTCCGCGCTGATGGCGGTGACGATCGGCTGAATCTGCTGTCGGCTCAAGGCCCCAGCCGTGAAATATTTCGCGCCACCTCGGCCGCCTCCTTTTCGGGAATTTCCCGCGTTTCGTTGATTTCGCGCTGCAGTTCGCTCTGGTAGTGTTCCTGATCGGTGCGCGCCGCGAGAAAGCCGCCCAGGCCCATCGCGATCGCCCCGGCGGCAATTTCCGCCATACCGGCGAGCACGACGACGGCTGTTCCGACTTTGGCGCCCGATAATCCCGGCCGCCAGGGCAAAGGGGACGGTCAGTCCGTCCGACATGCCGATGACGACATCGCGGACGCTGTCGCTGGCGGTGAAGTGATGCTCGATGTGAACCGTTGCGGGCATTTTTTCAGGATAGAACGCATGCGGAGGAAGCCCGTCGGGGCGAAACCCGCGGGGATTTCCGTTCATCGAACAGAAGTGACCCGAATGTTACACTCGGGTAGCGCATGGGGGCGCAACGGTTTCGACGGGATTGAATCGCGATGAAGAGGCGTGCCGGGTTCCGAGCTCCCGTAAAACGATCGGAAAAACAAAACTGCCAATAACATGCAGTTTGCATACGCTGCTTAATTAAAAATTAAGTGAGCGCGCTCCGGCCAGTCAGCCCGCGGGCTGGTTAGCGAGCGTCATTCAGCGGGATAGGGAGCAGGCTTCGGTCCGTAGCCGAGACCCGAGATCAATCGGACTAGGTGCGACGCTGCTTTTGCCGGTTCTGAAGCGCCGGCCGAATCAAAAGAACCGCGCTACGCACGTAGGCTCTTCATTTCGGGCTTTTTCGGACGGGGGTTCGACTCCCCCCGCCTCCACCATTCTATAAATCAATAAGTTACAACGATTTGGCACTTGTCGGGCGTGGAAAGAGCCTTCCGCAGTCTCAAGACCGTCGATCTGCACGTGCAGCCCCTCCATCACCGCCTGCCGGATCGCGTCCGCGCGCATATCCTGTTCTGCATGCTTGCCTATTACGTCGAATGGCACATGCGCCAGGTGCTGGCTTCCATTCTTTTCGACGATGACGACAGGCCTCAGGCCCAGGCTGCTCGCGCTTCCGTCGTGGCCCCCGCCAAACGTTCTGACGGTGCCCGCCGTAAGATCGCCACCCAAAAGACCGATGAAGGGCTCAAAGTTCACAGCTTTCAGACTCTCCTCCGAGACTTGGCCACAATCGTCAAAAACAACATCGTGCTCAAAGACAAAAAGATCCCCGCCTTCGACATGCCCACCACCCCAACCACGCTTCAGCAAAAAGCCTTCGATCTGCCCGGCGTCACCCTTAGACTCAACTGATCTTCCCGCCCGTAGGCAGTAGCCCGCCGCTCTGAACCCGCTATCTCATTGCTGCGTCTACGCTTCCCTAAAATGGAACAGAGAACTTCGGTCTGGCAGGGTGCTGAAAAAGCAGCAAAACGCTTGCTTCCGCGCGCGGCTCAGAAGATGTATCCGCGTGTTTGCAGACACTTACCGAGCCACGACCGGAAGGGAGTGTCATTTGAACGGCTTTTTTCAGCAACCTGCTACTCAATATAGTTCAAGAGCGGAACGATATTGACATGCGGAGAATCAACCTTTGCCCCGTTCTCGCGTCGATGAACTCGTAACACTCGCGGAAGATAACAACGGCCTTGTGACGGCCGAGCATGCCCGCCATCCGATCCGGTTAGTCCGAAAGCCCAGGATTTTCGAAGTACGCTGCCGCCTCGTCGAAAGCGGCGCTGGCGCTGATTTTCAAGGAGCACTCTTCGGCCATGGCGGCGAATGGTATAGCCAGTTGTCTGGTGGGCCGGCCAGAGATGTCGGCAGAGGATGTGTATTTCGCCGTGCGAAGGTTCGCTGCAGCGACTCGATGACCCGCGCGGTATCGAGAGTCCCTGATCGAACGAGTAGCGCGAGATCGACAAGATCTCTAACGCGACTGTTTGGGGCACCCTGCCTGGGAAGAGTGTACGCGTGAATCTTCTCAGCAAATTGTTGTTCGCGCTGAATCATGGGGACGGTTGGCGACTCAATCCCGGCGAAACCCAGCCAGTCGCGAGTTTGGGCCGTTTCTACCGGATCGACGATGATGTCGCCGATTCCCACGTCAAGGTGAAACTTCACAAATGTCCGGCCACCCATGATCGCTTCGACCGGATACCGCGCCCCTCCGTACGGCGCTCCGTCGAGGTCGATGGTGGCTTCGTTAACTCGAAAAGAAAAATAATTCTCCGGCGGCGATAGCTCCGGCATCCTGTAAGAAGGCGAGGACGGTGTCGCCGGCTCCCGCGGGTGCCGTTCGGACTGTGAAATCGAGTCCCTGGTGGTTCGCGCAGTCCGAAATCTCAATTCCATGGCATAGCCGCCCTTCAGCACCCAATCGCTATCGTGTAAACGGAAGAGCCGCGCGAGAAAACGATCGAACGCCACTTGGCGCCGAAGCCTCTGCAAATCGATAATCTCCTCGCGCGAGATTCGCTTGAGCCTCTCCTCAGTCCCGTTCGCAGTGCTGGTCCAGAGCCATATCGGCGATCCGCATTCATTTCGATCCCGTTTCGATCGCGTCCAGAATCGACGCAATACCCAGGGTCCTCTTTGCCTGTGCGACTTGCCGTTCCGTCACTTTTCCCTGGCGGAGCGCTTCCGTGAAAGCCTGACGCAGAATCGGCTTCGGAAGAGTACCTTCGCCCCAGATGTCGATGATCGTTCGGAGTGCGTTTGTGACAGGAACACCGGAGATGTTCTCACGCTCGTCCGCCCCCACCTCCGCAAAGTGGAGCCGGAGAATCGATGGGATCGCGGTCCCTTTGCGAAATCCCGGCGGAACCGTGAGATCTAGTTTCGCTGGGTTAACGTCGGTGAGTTCATGGAGGCTCAGGGCTGTCTGATGGCTGAAGACCCCAACGGGCGAGTCGCTTCGCCCTCGGGACCAAAGCCACCAAAGAATAAGATCCGGGCGATCCGGTGGGGGATAAAGCGACAGCCGGAAGATCCCACGGTGCTCGCGAATCCAGTTGCCGGCCCTACGTGGTAATTCCGCTTGCTGGCTGCGTATCCGAGCCCGGCGGCCTGTTTCGCGGTGAAGTAGCCACCTTGTTCCTGTGCGAGTTGAAACAGGTGTCGCTCCCCTTCAGAGCTTCTCATAAATGTTCAAGTTTCTTTAACTATTTACGCGAGGGGTGATGACCTGAGTCAACTGCGAAGAACTGGAAGCGCTGCGGACGAGCGGGGCGCGAAAATCTGCCGACCCTGGCTGATTTGGACCCCGGGGTGCGCGCACTGCGTGGGTGATGGATTTGTGAACAGGGGTATTAATCACGGTTCATCTTCCGCCGCCTTTGGGTGACTGAATGAACTGACCAGCGCCCATGACTATCGATGTTTGCCAAAAGCTCACTATGGAAGTCGCATTAACGATACAGTAATAAAGCTCTGAAAACGTGGTTATATAGAGTCTCCGGATCATCAGCTAATTCCACGGAGGTCTTCAAGCCAACAATGGCCAAATCGACGAAATCAGCACCTGCCAAAGCTGTCGCCGGCAGCGAGGAACTCCTCGAACGATTCAGTGCGCCCCGCGCTTCCATCGCCGACCGTATCGACGCCGGCAAACGTCTGCGAACTGCTGTGCCCAGGGCAAGCCTGGCAGAATTCAAGCCAGCGGCGAAGCGTAAGGATCCTGTCGCCATCCTTGAAGCCCAGGCCAAAACCAGGCTCGCCGAACTCATCCCCGTGCGTTACGCCCGGATGCTGATGTCACCCTTCGCATTTCTCCGGGGCACGGCTGCGGTGATGGCGCAGGACCTCAGCGCATCGGCAGTCACCGGCCTTCAGGTCCAGGTTTGCGGCGACATGCACGTATCGAACTTCGGCGTCTTTGCCTCTGCCGAGCGCAGCCTCGTTTTCGGCATCAATGATTTCGACGAGACCATCCCCGGACCGTGGGAATGGGACCTGAAACGTCTGGTGGCGAGCGCAGTTGTAGCCGGGCAGTTTGTCGGAACTGACCGCCAATCCTGCGAGGCGTTCAGCCGGGCTGTTGTGAGTTCCTATCGGCAGCATATGCGCGAATATGCCGAAATGGGGTACCTGGCCACATGGTATTCGATTATCCGCGAAGAGGATGTGCTGGCAGCCGTTCCGCCAAAGCTGCTGCCGACGTGGCAGAAAGGGCTCGCAAAAGCCAGGAAAGGGTCCCACCTCCAGGTACTCGAAAAGATGACGGACCTGATCGACAACAAGCAACGCATCGTTGAGAATGCCCCATTTATCGTGCGCGAGACCCAGACCCAGACCGGACTCCCGATTCGAGAGGCTATAGGGCTATTCCTGGAGCAGTACCTGTCGTCCCTGGCCGCGGACCGGCGGCAACTCATCTCGCGCTACCAGCTGCTGGATGTGGCCCGCAAGGTGGTCGGCGTGGGCAGTGTGGGAACCCGTTGCTGGGTCGTGTTCCTGCGAGGCGCAGATGAAGGCGATCCGCTGTTCCTGCAGTTCAAGGAAGCTGAGCAGTCCGTACTGGCGCCATACCTGGCGGCGGCTCCCACATACCAGAACCAGGGTTTCCGTGTCGTCTCCGGACAGCGCTTGATCCAGGGGTCTCCGGACATTCTTCTGGGTTGGGGGATCATCCATCAAACGCATTTCTACATCCGGCAGCTTCGCGATATGAAAGGCAGTTACGAATTTGATCCTGCGACCACAACTCGCAAAGGCATGGAGGCCTACTGTGGCTTGTGCGGCTGGGCTCTGGCCCTGGCCCATGCCAAATCGGGAGATGCCGCTATGATTTCAGGGTATCTCGGAAAAACCGATGAGATCGATGAAGCGCTGACGAAATTTGCTTTTGCTTATAGCGATCAGAATGAGCGCGACTACTCAGAACTTCAGAATGCAGCGCGCAGCCACCGCGTTGAAGTATCACCTGTTTCCTGAGTATTAACATCTGCGAAATGGGATCTGTGGCAGTCCTGCAGGTTCCGATTCCCAGTCGCGCGGATCGTGCAGCATATGACTTATAAAAAACCGAAGGAAGCTGGCCTCTGGTACCAACGCCATCGTACTGATTCTGCCAGACAAGTTAACGAGCCACCGATATCAAAAGCCCCTGGCCGCGCCGACATTGTCGCAGCCTACAGCTTCTGGGGCTATATCCTGCGCGATGCCGTACATGGCCTCTCGCTTTCGGCGCGCTGCCACTTTGCGACTGGTGATATATCGTGTTCTTTCGGTGAGCCCGCATAGTCGAGCTTCGACCACACAGTTCGAGACGCCCGACCTCCAGAAATGGTATATGTAGAAGCAATAGGTGTATTCCGCGATGACGAAATCGGATCTGCCGCAGGGTACTCTCGACCTCCTGATCCTGAAGATTGTGGCGCTGGGACCTGTCCACGGCTACGCAATCGCGCAACGTCTGCAACAGGTATCGCGCGACGTGGTGCAGGTTCCCCAGGGATCTCTCTACCCTGCGCTCCACCGGCTCGAAAACCGCGGCCTGCTTGGCGCGGATTGGAACAAGACCGAAACCGGCCGTGACGCGAAAGTCTATAACCTGACCAGGAAGGGGCGTGTGCAGCTTGAAAAGGAAACTGCAAGCTGGGAGCGCCTGGCGATCGCCGTCGGCCTCATTTTACGGCTTTCCGAGGGAGGCGCGAAATGAACTGGTGGCAACGGCTGTCGCGCCGCCGCCAGATGGAGGAAGAACTTGATAACGAGGTGCAATTCCATATCGAGCAGCAAGCGGCTGACCTGATGACCCAGGGGATCGATCCTGAGAACGCACGCCGGCAAGCGAGGCTGGTACTTGGAGGTCCCGAGCAGGTGAAGGAGAGTTGCCGGGACGCCCGCGGCACTCGCTGGCTTGAGGAAGTGCTGCAGGACTCACGATATGCGGCGCGTGTGCTTCGACAGAACCTGGGCTTCGCGGCGGTCAGTGTGCTGACCCTGGCGCTTGGCATCGGCGCGACCACAACGATATTCAGTGCGGCGAACCCTATTCTGTTCGAGCCTCTTCCGTACCCTCATGCGGAGCGCATCGCGACTATCGCGTACCGAAGCGCCGATGGCTCTCGTAATCCCCTTGCTTTCGGCACATTTCGCGAACTTGCCGCACGCAGCCGCCTGTTCGATGCCTTCGCCGTGTTCAAGCCATGGCAGCCGACACTGGCGGGCCTTTCCGAGCCCGAGCGACTGAACGGATATCGCGTCACGCCGGCGTATTTCCACATGCTCGGTGTGGAGCCGGCACTGGGACACGACTTCGATCCGGCCGACGATCGGCGCGGAGGTCCCAACGTCGTTATCCTCAGCAACGCTGTCTGGGAGCGCCGCTTCCATGGTGACCGCGCCATTGTGGGGCGGCAGATTACGCTTGACGACAATCTCTACACCGTGGCAGGCGTAATGCCCGCCACGTTCCAGAATGTCCTGGCTCCATCGACCGGGATCTGGTCGCTATTGCAGTATGATGCTTCGCTTCCCGCCAATGGCCCGGAGTGGGGGCAACACCTCGGCATGGTCGCCCGGCTGCGGCAGGGCATCGCGATGGAGCAGGGGAAGCGGGAGCTTGACGAAATCGCGCGTACTCCGGCGCCGGAGTTCTCCAGGCCTCCCTGGTGCTCCATGAGCCATGGTCTGATCGTAAACCCCTTGCAGGATGACATAACACGTGGCGTCAGGCCGGCGCTGCTGGCTCTGTTTGGTGCTGTGATCCTTGTGCTGGCGATCGCCTCCGTGAATGTCGCCAATCTTCTGCTGGCTCGCGGAGCGCAACGGCACAGTGAGTTCGCCATGCGAACGGCACTGGGAGCCGGACGAACTCGCCTGGTCCGGCAGTTGCTCGTTGAGAGCCTGCTGCTGACCCTGATGGGCGGTGTTCTGGGAATGGCCCTCACGGGAATCGGCGTGCGCGCTCTGGTGTCCCTGAGTCCAGCGGACATGCCACGGCTGGCTGCCATTCAGGTGGATATGCCCGTCTTCATCTTCGGCTTTGGGGTGACGGTCCTGATCGGGCTGGTGGTCGGGCTCTCCCCGGCGCTGCACGTGTCGCATGGCGACCTGCGTGCCGGGCTGGAGCAAAGTTCGCGGCGTTCCACTGGAGGTCAGCAACTGACCCGCCGGGCTCTGGTCGTTATTGAGGTCGCTCTCGCCCTGCTGCTACTGGCAGGCGCCGGCTTGCTGCTCCGCAGTCTGGAGCGCCTGTTCGCCGTCGCTCCGGGCTTCAATCCCTCGCATGTGCTGGCCATGCAGGTGCAGGTCTCATCGGTCCATCGGTTCCCCGACAAAACTGCGATTCACCGGTTCTACGCTCAGGCGCTGGATGCTGTCACCCGCGTCCCAGGTGTCGAACGAGCAGCCTTCACCAGCCAGTTACCGCTGAATGCCGACCCGGTGGAAATATACGGCGGCCATTTCGAGAACGACAACAATCCCAGCGAGAACAGCGCAGCGTTTCGATCGGCGGTGACCCCGGGTTACTTCGAATTGATGGGAATTCCGCTCATCCGCGGCCGGTTGTTCGCGCCGGGCGATATGGAACCCGATGCGGTGAGGCCGGTGCTGATCAACCAATCGTTTGCACGGCGCAAATTCCCCGGCCAGGATCCGATCGGCCGGCGGGTTCGTTTCGGCGGACCCGAAAACCGTCCGTGGGATGTCATCGTGGGCGTGGTCGGCGATGTGAATCAGATGTCCCTGGCGGCCGGCCAGGCGGACACGGTGTATGTCACGACTGCCCAGTGGCTCTGGGCCGATAACCCGCTGTGGCTGGTTGTCCGGTCTCATGGAGACGCAGCCGCGCTGGCTCCCGTCGTGAGGAAGGCGGTCTGGTCGGTCGATAAGGACCAACCAATCGTACACGTGGCCACCATGGAGTCGTTAGTGACGGCATCCGCGGAGCAGCGGCGTTTCGCTCTGACCTTGTTCGAAGCATTTGCACTGGCCGCTCTCGTCCTTGCGGGCATAGGCATTTTTGGCATCCTCTCCGGCAGCGTGACCGAGCGTATACGCGAGATAGGCGTCAGGTCGGCGCTCGGCGCTTCCCGCGGCAACATACTCGGACTGGTTATCCGCGAAGGAATGACGCTTGCGGGACTCGGCGCCGCACTGGGGCTGGGAGGGGCGGTGTTTGCGACCCGCGTCCTCGTAAGCCTGTTGTTTGGCATACCACGCCTCGACCCGATCACGTATCTCGGCGTGGCGGCATTGTTGAGCGGAGTGTCTGCGGTGGCATGCCTGATACCTGCGTGGCGAGCGATGCGAGTCGACCCGGCAATGACGTTGAGGACAGGGTAGCCATATCTTCACAGCGTTAGGCAACGCCCCGATGTATCTTTTCCCGGTCCGGGAGGGGGAATTGCGCGCATTCGTCCTGCGTCAATCACGAAACTCAGAAGGGCCTTCCGAGCCGCGGCCGGAAGGGAGTCACCATGGCCCGGAGGGCCACCGAAGCGGATGAAGACGCGCTGCCGGTGTGCGGCCCCGGGGGTTAGGCGCTGCAGCCTGGCTTCCGCTCGCCGCGGAGCTTTATCTCAGCGCCGGTAGCGCCAGTCCTCACACGAACCGCGTGTTCGACCGGGAGCGCTCGCCACCGTTATTTCGTGACGAGCCCCAATGCCGTGGAGAAGTCCCGTTCACCAATCGCCTGTCCACGCTCCTCGCGGGCTCTCAGACCGTTGCCTGACAGAGACACACTTGCGAGCGGCTGGAGGAATCGAATCGGGTATGATCCACATCCCCTGCGCGACTTTGGAGGTGAAACCCTCCAGCCGCGAGCAGCAACGGCAACTCCTGCGGAAAGATGCTTCGCAAGGCCAGGGGTAAAACCCACGCGTCTGGTCTCCCTGGAGCAGAAACGTACCAGCAGCCGAAGCTCACCTGTTTGGCGGCGTCGTAATCGCTCGTTTCCTCAACCGAGAGCGTACCGAACGATTTTGTTTCTACCTGCATGACCGGAAACCGCTGATCGGGGGGCCTCGCAAGCAGCCGAACTTTTGGATTGAAGATGTCGAACGCGAACATCCCTCCAGGCGCTAGATGCCGCCTTACCATCGCGAAGGTAGCCAAAATATCTTCGGTCGAATGCAGATGCAGAAGGGAGTTGCGCGCGATGAAGATGAGCGCAAACCGGCGCCCCAGATCAAAGTTGCGCATGTCGGCCCTTAAATGCTTAACCGATACCTTTCGATCGGCAGCCCGCTCGCTGGCTACGCTCAACATTGGCTCCGACAGATCGAGCCCGGTAATCCGCACTCCCTCGCTCGCAAGAGGTACCGTCAACTGGCCCGTCCCGCAGGCCAGTTCGAGAACCTCGCCCGACGCCCGGCCGGCGAGTTCTGCATAGTAAGGCAGGTGGGCACGTACCGGGAGGAGCGCATCGTAGAGCGCCGGATGATCGTAGAGATCGGAATTCATGTAGTCACCCTTCCCAGGTCTGGTGGGAATTTCTACTCGTATATCACAAGCGCAGGCCCCGCGTGTCCGGGCGCGGATCTCGAAGCTGATCGCCGTCGGCGATATGATTCAGAAGGGCAGGACGGGTTTGGGCCAATTTTGAGACGCCGGCCGCGGCAGATCAATTATGAACTGTTGGGCGGCTGGTCCGGACCGACACGAACACTGCGGTGTTCGCCCCGATCGGCACACGGAGCACACAAACATGAAGCCAAAGAACACGATCTGCCTCTGGTTCGACAAAGACGCGCATGAGGCGGCGCGCTTTTACGCTGCCACCTTTCCGGACAGTAAGGTGACCGCTGTTCACGAGGCCCCCAGTGACTATCCGGGCGGCAGAAAGAGCGATGTGCTGACGGTGGAGTTCACCGTCGTGGGCATTCCCTGTCTTGGTCTCAACGGCGGCCCCGCGTTCCGGCACAGCGAGGCTTTTTCCTTCCAGATCGCGACGGACAATCAGGAAGAGACGGACCGCTACTGGAACGCGATCGTCGGTAATGGCGGCACGGAAAGCGCATGCGGCTGGTGCAAGGACCGCTGGGGCCTTTCCTGGCAGATCACCCCGCGGGCGCTGACCGATGCGCTCGCCGCCGGCGGCGGTGAGGCCAGGCGCGCCTTCGAGGCGATGATGACGATGAAGAAGATCGACATCGCCGCCATCGAGGCAGCGCGACACGGTTAGCGGCCGTTTGGCTGCCGTTGATTTCCTGACCCGGCAAACTGCCGTCGATATAATTCCGCGTAAACGCTGCCCCGCTCGAGGAGTTCGGCATGGGTTCCGCGCTCGACGATGCGTCCTTCGTTCACGACCAGGATCTGGTCCGCTTTGACGATTGTGGATAGGCGGTGCGCGATCACAATCGAGGTGCGCCCGCGCAGGGCAACTTCAAATGCGTCCTGGATTGCCGCCTCCGACTCGGAATCCAGATGCGCGGTCGCCTCGTCGAGGATGACAATATCGGGGGCCTTCAGGAGCAGGCGCGCAATGGCCAGGCGCTGCTTCTCGCCTCCCGAAAAGCGATATCCGCGGTCGCCGCACAGCGTGTCGAGGCCTTTTGGCAGGGAAGAGACGAGCGGCAGGATCTGTGCCGCGCGCAAGACTTCAGTAAGTTCCGTTTCCGTGGCCTCGGGTTTCGCGTAGAGGAGGTTGGCGCGGATGGTGTCATGGAAAAGATGCGCATCCTGCATGACCGTGCCCACACGCTGCTGCAGAGAATCCAGTTTCGCCTTGCGAATGTCAATGCCGTCGATCGCCACAGAGCCACCCTGGACGTCATAGAGCCGCGCCACCAGGTGCGTGATAGTAGTCTTCCCGGCTCCCGAGGGGCCGACTAGTGCCACAAGTTGTCCTGGTTCCGCGGAAAAGGTGATGTCACGCAGCACCGTCTTGTCCGGCATCGTATCGAGACCTGCGATGGATTCGAGCGACGCCAGCGAGACTTCAGACGGCGCCGGATAGCGAAACGAGACCTGATCGAAAGAAATCCGTGCCGGACCGTGGGGAAGGGGGACTGCATCGGGAGCATCTCGAATCATGGGCGGCAGGTCGAGCACCTCGAAGACACGCTCAAAGGAAACCAGCGCACTCATCACGGTGACCTGAATATTAGAGAGCCCGGTGAACGTCAGATAAAGGCGCGTCAGGTAAGAAAGAAAGGCCACGACCGTGCCCAGGTCGATCCGGTGCTTTACCGCAAGCACGCCACCCCAGCCGTAAGCAAATGAGGTGGCGATCACCGTCATGAGCAGGATTGCCGAGCCGAAGAGACGGCCGTAAATCACCGTTTTGACCCCAATCGCGGAGACTCGCGCGGCTTTTGCTTCGAACTCCCTGGTATCCTCCTCGGGACGGCCGAAAACTTTGGCAACATAGGCGCCCGCCACATTAAAACGTTCGGTCATCAGTCCGCTCATCGCCGCGTTGAGGGTCATGCCCTCGCGCACGATTTGCTGGAGTTTTCGTCCCCAGAAACGCGCGGGAAGAACGAAGAGCGGCACCAGGATCAGCGCCGCGACCGTCATCTGCCACGAAAGCGCGAACATCGCGGCCAGGATGCCCAGCAAAACCACACTGTTCCCGACCAGGTTGGAGAGAATATCGGTGAACGCGCCCTGCGCCCCGGCGACGTCCGTGCTCAGCCGGCTCACCAGCGCCCCTGTCCGCACGCGCGTGAAAAAGGCGAGAGGCATTTGCTGGATGTGCTCGAACAGCTTCGTGCGGAGAGCCAGCACCACTCTGGATCCGACGGTGGCGGAGAGATAAGACGACGCAACTCCGAGCGCGCCATCGACCAGGCCAAGTATGCCCGCCAGTACGGCATATCGGACAATCAGCGCGGCGTTGCTCTTCAGAAATCCGTTGTTGATAATCTCCCGATAGATCAGGGGATTGACGATACCGATGCCGGCATCCACAATCACGACCAGGAGAAAGAGCGCCAGAAGGCGCGTATAGGGAATGGCGAATCGCATCATGCGCTTCGCGGTCCCCGGTTTGACTGTCTGTTTCACGACCGATGCGTCCTGCATCAGAGAGCGCATCGACCCCATCATAGGCGTCATTCGATAGTTTCCTTCAGCGTTGCGGCGCGAGGCTGATTCCATGAGGGCGCTGCGCAGTCCATTTATGAACTTTTAAGCGCCCCGGCCCGAAATCGATTCCGTTGAGGCCGTCATTTCCAGGAGTTCGCGGAACTCAAGTGAATGATCCGGGTAAGCCCGGCCGCGGGTTATTTGGATGGAGAAATCAGGCGCGGCGGGAACAGCTGGAAAGAAGGCCGGCCTGCGACGCCTGAATCGTCAGATCTTTGAAGTTAAAGTCGCGCAAAAGTCCGCCTCCTTTCTGAAAGCAGGAACTTGCAAAGGTTAACACGAAGTTCGAAGAATTGCCATAGTGGGTTCGATTAATTGCTCAACCGGCTCTTTTTCGTTAGAGCTCGATATCGTGTGCAGCGACTGCTGGCGGGGCGAACCGGCGATCAAGTCCGCGACATTTCGCCGGCGAGGGACTGCCGTCGCGGCTGGTTTTGGGCGCGAGGTCCGGCATCCGCCGCCGAACCCGTGAAGAGGAACGGTCGGCGCTATTTCGCAGCGCCGGCGCACTCCCGCAAGGGCGAGAAAACCAGTTTCCGATTTTCCGTCAAGCAAGGATTTGCGCCGATCTCGGCGGGCCCGATCGCTCAATCCCTCGCTATACTCTCTCTCGAATGGGTGCAGATTCATCGCGGGGCGCATCGTGACGGGGAAGCCGTTTGGTCAGGTGCCGTTTCAGGCACACGTCGAGCTGCTGCGACTGTTTCTGACGCATCGCGAAGATATCGTCGAGAGCATAGAGGCCGTTCTGAACGCCCAGCGAAAGCCGATCCGGTACCTGCAGGACCAGTCTCTTTTGTCCCGCCATTTCGAGGATTGCTTCTTTGCACGCACTGCGGTCACCGCCAGCCAAACTCGTCTCAGAGGCCAACTGGAAGAAGCGCATTGGGCCGGGGGATTCAGACCTCGTCAGGTTCAGGATCTGCATAACGACCTGATCCATCCGGCGGAGATGATGATTCGCGGCTTTCATTGCTGGCAGCAGACGCGGTGGCCGGGTCGCAACGGTCGCATGCACTACGCGCACACGCTGTTCAACTTGTATGTAATCCGGTGTCTCCAGTTCCTGAGCATGCGCCTCTGGGATGAGGACCCGAGCAGCTTCGCACAGGAAACGCCGGGCGGACGGCTCGCGGAAATTCAAGGCGTGCTCGATGAGCTCTGGAGAAGCTCACCAGCCGATCAGCCCGTGATCGTGCGCGATGCGCGCTGGCTGATTCCATTGGCGCAGAGCCTCATTACCGATGAGTTGGCGCCCTATTTCGAGGTCGCCCGGCAGGTCACAGAGACGCTTCCGGAAGCGGACGGGCTCGAAATCCAGAAGGCCCATGTTCGAATGCTTGGCGGGCATCTGACCTCACAGATTCGTTACTACTGCACGAAGGATGGCGTGTCTATCAACGAGCATAGCGTCGTTCTTCGCACGCGCACCTCCAATGCGCTCGATTTCGCACTGCTGGTTCAAGGTCTCGTGGAGCTGCTCAAGGCCTATGACCGCGCATTGCAGAGCGGCGATGAGCGAATGCGGCTCGACATGGCGGGAGCCATCTGTCAGGGCATATCCGCCGATCCCGAGCTGTTTCTGAATCGCGTCGACCTGTTGAGCGCTTACAGCATGATCGAGCACGTTTTCATCGCCACGGAGGCAAAACAGGAAGCTCGCGAGGGCCATGTCGCTTATTCGCCCCTGGGACAGCGACATGTGCAGCTGCTGAAAGAGTACGGTGCACTGATTGACCGATTGACCAGGTCGTTGCGTGACGATTTCCCGCGTTTCAGGCCGGTTGACGGCGGCTGTTCTCCATACGGAGTTATATTCGGGATTGCCATCCCATCTCATCGAGCACATGGCGCTCAAAGCCTTGCAGCACGATGCCGAAACGCGATTCAGTCTGGAAGATGTCTTTGACGATGGGGACACCAGCGCGGCAAAGCTCGCCTGGGTGAACGGCTGGCGGAAATTGCCCCACATCGACCGCGAAGTACAACGGTTGTACGACTACCCGCAACAGTTCGCCGAAGACATTTACGACCGCATCGAGACACGAGCTCAGGCGGCGCGATTCCAATGCCGAGGCATGCGACGGTTCAAGAACCGGACGCCTGTATATCGTGTCCGGGGACGACCCTGAGACTGATTCGAAGGCGTCGGCGATTCCGGAACTGCCGGCCCGGTACTTCGGCTCTTCGGACAGGCAGATTGTGGCGGCGCACAAGGCTGAGCCTTATGACCGGGCGCAACTGCTGCGCGAGCGGCAGGAAGGGCATTTCCTTGTCAGTTACGAAACGCCAGGCGGATGGATTGCCCTCAAGAAGGACCTGCTCACGGAGGTCCTTGGAGCGGGCCGCGATGCCAGGATTGTCGGGCTGCCGCTCGACGCGGCTCAGGTGTTGCGGCTCATGTGCACCGATCTGGTGATACCGAGAGAACGTGGCCGACCTCGTCTGATACGAGAAAACAGACGAGCCAGCCGATTTCCCCGTCTCAGCGCCTGGTCACGCTTTTCGTGCTCTAAATTACATCTCGCAATAAGACAGTGACGACGCTGGCAGGCATCAATCGGCGTATCCTGAAAACAGGTTCTCGCCAGTGTTGCCTGGCAGGCGCCGAGCCTGGGAAACCTGCCGGATGGTATCGTTTGCATTCCTGGAATTACGCAGCATCTGATTCGGCCGTCGTTGAAACATTCCGGCGACTCATCGCGCCGTTCCGGTCTCTTGTCGGGCACGGCGACTTTCCAGGCCGGAGCCGTCGCTTATGATGCTGGAAACGCCCCCTTCACTGAGCCTGCCGAAGGTTGACCAGGCGCGCAACGGCTCGGGCTTCTTCTCAAGCGAAGCCGTTCTCGACATCCTGAAGCTGATTCTGGCCGGATCTGAACTGCCCGACGTGCTGACGAACATCGCCCGATTGGCCGAATCTCAAGGCAAGGGCACCCTGTGTACCATCTGGCTTCCCGATGTCGAGGGAAAGCATCTTTATTGCGCAGCCGCGCCCAGTCTTCCGGGATTTCCGGCAGCCGCGGGGCGCACATCTATTGGCCCGAAAGGCGCATCGTGCGGCACAGCGGTTTATCGGAGGGAGCCGGTCTATGTTGTCGACATTCTCCAGGAGCCGAGTTGGGACGATTATCGTGACCGGGTGGCGCCTTTCGGGATTCGGGCCGTTTGGTCCCGGCCCCTGTTCACACGTGAAGGCAAGATCCTCGGCTCTTTTGCAATTCTTTACCGTGAGGTTCGCCATCCCGACGGCGCCGATTTGCAGTTGATCGAGAACGCGAGCCACATCGCAGGTATCGCAATTGAGCGGCACACTCATGAGGAAGCCTTGCGGCGTGAACGCGACCGGCTGAGGTTGCTTCTGGAAATTACCAACAGCATGACGTCGAAACTGAACCTGCCGCAGCTGGTTGAGGCTCTAAGCACAAGTCTGCTGAGCGTTACCCGGTGTGATTTTTGCGCTTTGCTGCTGCCGGATGCCGACAGCGGGGAGTTGCGGCTGACAACCCTGTACAGCCCTGAAGAAAGAGGCTACCTTTCGGACGGGGCAATCATTCCCATCCATGGTTCGATCTGCGGTAAAGCCTTTCGGACCGGCAGGACGCAACATTACCACCACCTGGAAGAGCTGCGCGACGACCCTGAAAGTCTCGGCACGAGCGTAGGCCGGGTTTTCTACGAGCGTGTCACGGCGGAAGGCCTGGTCTCTGGATGCGATCTGCCGCTGATCGGCAGAAGCGGAGTCGTCGGAGTTCTGGCGGCTTTGAAACGATCCGAGAGGGCATTCGAGTCAGATGATGTCGCCTTTCTCGAACAGGTGGCCCGTCAGGTGGCGATTACCGTCGAGAACGCATTGGACTACGAAAAGGCGATCGGGGATCGAGATAAAGAGACCAGGCAGAGACTTTATCTGGAGGAGGAAGTTCGCTCCCAGTTTGGGACGATCGTCGGGGAGAGCGCCGCTTTGAAAGCGGCCTTTGAGCTGGTATCCGTTGTCGCGCCGACCGATTCGAGCGTGCTGATCTCGGGCGAGACCGGAACCGGCAAGGAACTCATTGCCCGCGCGATCCACAATCTGAGCCCGCGGCGCGAACGCTCCTTCGTTAAGCTGAATTGCGCTGCGATCCCGCTGGGACTGCTGGAGAGTGAGCTGTTCGGTCATGAGAAAGGCGCTTTCACGGGAGCCATCGCTCAAAAGGTGGGACGCTTTGAATTGGCGAACAACGGCACGCTCTTCCTGGATGAAGTTGGGGACATCCCTCTCGAACTTCAGGCGAAACTCCTGCGCGTTTTGCAGGAACAGGAATTTGAGAGACTCGGCAGCAACCGAACTCACAAGGTGGATGTCCGGATCATCGCTGCGACACATCGCGATCTGGCAGGGATGGTCAAGCAGTCCACATTTCGCGAAGACCTTTATTACCGATTGAAAGTTTTTCCCATCAGCGTTCCGGAGTTGCGGCAACGAACTGAGGACATTCCGAAACTGGTCCGGCATTTCACAGAGTTCTACGGCCGGCGCATGGGCAAGCGAATCGATGAAATCCCTTCGGAGGCGATGGATGCTCTGGTGCGATATCCCTGGCCGGGGAACGTTCGGGAGTTGCAGAACTTCATTGAGCGCGCCGTAATTCTTTCTCCGCAGTCCGTATTGCGCGCTCCAATCTCCGAGTTGGAGCCGCACTCCGCGCCCACACAGGCCAACATTGCCATGACCGGCCTCGATGAAGTGGAACGAGATCACATACTCCGGGCACTTGACGCGAGTAACTGGGTCGTTGGTGGAGGCAATGGCGCCGCGGCGCGATTGGGAATGAAGCGGACATCGTTGGTTTACAGAATGCAAAAGCTTCGCATCAGCCGCCCGGCGCATTTCCCGAACGCTGCCGCAAGCCGGGGTTGACGCTCTCTACGATTGATCTGCCGCTTCCGCTTTTCACAACTCCTTGACTGATATCGCCGCCGAATCCGCAAGAGGCCGCTTTGGCGCAGGAATCGGCCAGGAGACAAACCCACCTTTTCGAATGATGTGAGCACGGACGAAGTTGCGACCGATCCCCGTCAGCGAGTTGGAGGCCCGTCCCGATTCCGTCAGGCGGTCCGCGGAATCGGCTCGCTGACCAATTGCGAAGAGATCCTTCCCATTCAAAACTTTACAGCCTCACGCTGACCTGAAAATCGAAATCTTTTTGACCTGGCTTATCGCGTGCCATACCACTGCCGTCCTTGCCTCGGGCGAGGTATCACACGAATCCAATTCTGATTATCAGGAGAAGTCTCACAGTGTATTTCACAAATCTTAAGGCTAGTCCCATTTCTTGCGTCGTGGCCTCGGCAATTGCGGTCGCACTGAGCATGACTGCGTTTGCGCAGGATTCACCACGGCTTCGTACCCCCCGGAGGGTGGCTCCAGGCCGAATTCAGTCGACATTCAGCCGGGCAGATGTTACCAGCACGGACACTGGAAATTTCAACAACGACCAGGGCCCGGGGGCGGGGCCGATTGGCCCCGGCCCCGGCTGTGACGTGTTTCCAGCGCCTGCTTCCATTGGTACAGCGGTGCCGCTATCGTACTTCGGTCCGCCCCCTTCGACGGTCAATCAGAGCCTGGTCGGACCGGTGCAACTGCTCAACACAGGCCCAATTGATACAGCGAATGGCACCGTCACGATTCCCCTCTATCTGGGACATATGAAGAATGGGAAAAACGTGTGGTACATCCTGACGGATGTCGACGATGCCGGCGTGGCGGCCGAGCTGGGCCTGAACTTTTCAGCGAAGATGAGCTTCATGGCTAACGCGGCGCGAACCGCAAATCTGGATCAAAACGCAGACCTGGTATTTGACGCGGGAACTGTGGATTTTTCTCCCGTCCGCAGCATAACGCCGGGCCCGGCGGGCATGGAATTTCCTCCCGCGGCATCCCAGCCCGGAGCTGTCGGCGACACAAACTACAGCCCATACGTTCAAGTCCGGAATGCCGGCGGCGTTATCTACAACGCCCCGATCGTTGCGTTCAACGTGAACGCAAACGACATCAATTTCCCGAACGGCAACGTGGATTACTCCAAGGTGCATGATGAGGTTCTCGCGATTGATCCGATCAACATGACAGTAACTTTGAACCTGATTAACGGTTTTAGCTTCGGAAGGCCGGTCTGGTACATATCGATGGACGCGAGTATTCCTCTGGCGGCGGCGATCGAGCACAATACTTATGCTCCTTTGATGGCGACATTACACCTGGGCGATGACGATAGTTTCAGCAGCCCGATTGAGCGCATATTCATCGCTACTAACGGCGCCGAAACCGGCGGTTGTAATAATCCGTTACGTCAGGGACTGTCCGCGGACCTGGCGGATGGCCACCGGCCGAATAACACCCTGGGTGGAATCCCAACTTTAGCGTTGGATTACAGTCCCGCCTGGGATGCCAACCTGTATGCCTGGACGCAAGACGCGATTAATAGCGGCTATCGAGGTCAGCTTCGCGAAGAGTTCAACATCCTGACATTTGTGCAGGACGGCCTCCTTACGGGTCCGGGCGGCGCCCCATTCGGGAGCGCCGGGTTTTCCATCAATTGCCCGATTGTCCTGCGGCTCGATTGAGCGAGGAAGGCGCCCGTTGTGCAGCGGTCCTCGCACGGCGGGCGCGTTTGGTCTTATGCCGGATGAGGGTAAGTGCCCGGACCCGGTTTGCCTTTCACATGTGCAATAACGGGCGATCCAATGAGCTGTCATTTTCTCTCCGTTCTCCGTATTCACACGTGTCAACGCCGCAGTGGCGCCGAACACTGATCCCAGGCTCCAAAGCGAATGGCGCCATTAATCTGCCACTGATCGCCCGGCGGAAGCGGCAGCCGCGCGTGGTCTTCTGCCGTCTCCTGTCAGTTCTCGGTGGGCCTCTCTATGTGATCGATGACCAGCGTGTCGACTGGTCCTTTGCCCGGTTCGAGTCTGAGGCCGAGCTGTTCCTGGAGGGCAGTGAATATCGAGGGAGGGCTTGTTGGGTCGGAAGGGGGCGGCCCCGCAAGGCGGATCGCAGCCAGCTCGGTTCCCTCTCGCGCAAACTTGACGAGAATATCGAATCGTCCGGTGATTCCGGTCTTGTCGATCACGGGACGGTCCAATACCAGGCGGAGCGTCCTCGAAAACTCATCGAGCGTCGTGCCTGGAGCTTCCACCGAGGGCGATATGGCGCTGATCATACTCCCGCAATATTTTGCGCCGGGCTGGAGCGGCGGCGGTGGGACGGACCAGGGCGTGCAGCTTCCTTCCGTGAACGGGTGTAACTTTGGCCCCCCACGCGCGACGGTTAAGAAATAGACAGGGCCCTCACTGGTTTGACGATGGATCTTCAGTTGAAAACGATCTTCGAGAAGCCTCTGCAGTCATCGGGCCCAGCATCATCGGCACGCTCGGATTTCCTTCGGCCGTTGCGTTGATGTCATAGGAGGCGGAGTGGACCCAGGGCGGACCTCCTTTGATCGGAGTCTGTTCCGCATTGAAATTGAGATGGCCGTCAGCGAACACGGTATAGGCATTCCCAATTAAATTGAGCAACTCATTGCAATCCGTGGCGAGCCTTCCGGGTGATGAATGGACGCCTGAGCCCGATATGTTCAGGGGCTCCTTGCAGGCTCTGATCGAGGCCACTTCGAATTTTGGCGTGTTCGCAGGCGCGTTTTGAGCGCGGATCGCAGGCGCAGTCAGCACACCGATAAGGATGGGCGCTGAGAGGACCGCCAGTCCGATTGCGGCCAGGATGAGTTTCTTTCCCACGGTCAACTCGTCGGCCAATGCTTCCCGCCAGGATCGCGCGGAGACGCTTTTTGACATCCGCGCCCGTCACTCCCGAAACACAAGGTAATGGGGATTCCGATGTAGAAGCGGCAGACCTTCAGGATGCCTTCCACATAGTCCGCCGGTTCGCAGCCCATTCGCAGGACTTCTTCGTCACACGCCAGCTCGCGCTCCTCAACCATGCGCGATCCGATCCACCACACCAGCGGATGGAACCAGAAGATCGCCTCCACGATCATGTGGACGGCGGCGAAGAAATTGTCGCGGCGGCGCACGTGGCACAGCTCGTGCGTGAGAATCGCGCCAAGCTGTCGAGGATTCAGGTGTTCCAGGAGCTGGGCCGGTAGAACCAGGACCGGACGCAGAAAACCAACGACGCCCGGCTCCTCCGCGCCAGGCGTGATGAGCGCCGGTACCGGAATCGGGAGTTCAACGGGCGTGCTGGCTCGCAGTGCTGCTCGAATTCCGAGCCAACTGCGGCATCGCACCAGCGTGATTGCCAAAAACCCGAGGGCCCACACGACGCCGATCGCGACCGGCACCCAATCGCAGTGGGGTGTGCGCTGGAACAGTTGGCATAAGAGGCCGGCGAAAACGGTTCCGCGATTTGAACGAGGGTGTTCGGGAAAACAGGAGCGGCAACCGGCGCCACCCGTTGAGCTGGGCTGCGGAACCAGACTTCCGAGGCTCACCAGCAACGCGAACGGTATGAGAAATTTTAGCGATGCGCTCAGCCAAACCCAGTAGCGTACCTTCGGCGAATTCTTGCGCAGCACGAACGCCAGCAATCCCGCCAAAAGCGCGAAGCATGATGACTGCCACAGATGGTTGACGATGAACGATGTAGTCATTTCGATTTCCGCATTCCTTTCCGGGCTCTCCGCTTCCGCTGTCGGTCCGCTTCCGCAGCGGCCTTCTCCAGCTCGCGAATGTCGTCAAGCGTGAGCTTGCCGGACTCGATGAGTTGCGCCATCATGGGTTGCGGCCGTCCCCCGAAAAAGCTCAGAATCTCATCGAGCAGGCTCATCGCGAGCGGCGTCCTTGGCGATCAGTGGTTCGAAAATATCCGCGTTTCCGATCTTCCGAACACGGCGCACGGCGTGTTTGGCTTCCATCCGGTACACGGTGTTCGTGATGGTGGTGTAGGCAGGGCGAGGTTCTGGAAACGCCTCCTGAATCTCCCGCATGGAGGCCCTTCCCTGGGCCCACAGGACTTCCAGAATCCGAAGTTCAAGCTTGGCGAGTTTAGGCCTCTTCATATGCTGTTCGCGATCTTACTACTGTATAGTAAGATCGTCAAGAGGTCATCAGAAGGA
>CAWHSB010000022.1:0-99125 GCA_963831795.1 Terriglobia bacterium
TGATGGCGCGAATTTGATGATGGGGAAATAGCCGAAATCATCCGTTCTCGCGGCGGTTTGACGATCTAAGGCTTTGGGTGAGGATTCCGCTGAAGGCGATCGGTCATTCCGGAGGGAAGCCGATCGCGGTTCCGGGTGGAAACCGGTCAGGCGTCGGAGCGAAGCGACGCTGGCTCTTCGATGTTGCCAAGCCTGATCGGAATCGTCAAACAAAATCTGTCCGGCGCGAAGCGAAGGAAGGATGGTCGTGGCGAGGATGCGGTGTTGGGCGAGGGCAGCAGTCCCTGGCCCACGCCTCAACCCACAGAAACCGCGAAGCGCGAATGGCGCTTCGGCCCAATCTCGGTGATCATTGTTGCCCAAGCGCCCGACCCGAGTACAGGAAAGTAAACGCTACGCCGTCAGGCGCGGGTAGGCGCATTCGACGAAGATGTCAGCAAGCGTTATACGGACGAGTGCGTCCAATCGCGAGCGGACCGTTCTGCGAGATGCCGACGAATATTCGAATGCATACACGGCGTGAGTTCCAGCCGCCAGTAATATTTTGAATCTCCATCTCGCCTTCTGCTGTCTGAGAACCGAAACATCCGGTACTCGTCAGAACGAAGGCCAACGTGTGCAAGCTCAAGTTCGCGTAAGTTATCAACTCAAAATGGCGATAGCCAATCCACGGCCCAGCTTGACGGGCCTGGGTTCGGTTGGATCGGAGTTGGTGACGCCTTGTTGCACCAAAACCAGCAGCGAAGCGCGGCTCCATTGCAGAATGCAAACGCCATTCGTCGTCGCAAGTTCAAGTTATGACGGCGGCTGGACTACCTCGGTGCAACGAAGTCCTTCGGCGCGCCATCAAGATGCCGACGCTGGAACGCCTCGCCAGGCGGGTGATCTACAACAGTTTCCATGTGAATCCGGTTGCTCGCCGAGCGGCGTGGGCGAACTATGTCGAGATCGGAGAGCGGGCGTATGCAAACCACAAAATGCCGCTCATAATCCTATCCTCTTATGAACGTTACTGACCTGAAACAGGAGACCCCATGTCCAGGAGAATGGGTCGCGGAATAACACAGGAGAAGCAAAATCGTGAATAGAGTCGAACAACCACTTGATCGGACGGTGTTGCCGATCCCCGAACCCACGTTCGCGCCGATCACCCAGATCGATGCCCGCCAGGCCGTCGCGCCGATGCGCTTTGAGGTGGAACCGCCGGCCGGTGCACCCAATGTGCTGGTGATCCTTCTCGACAATCTCGGATACAGCGCGTCGAAGACCTTTGGCGGTGCGATCAACATGCCGACGCTGGAACGCCTCGCGGCGAATGGGCTGATCTATAGGGATTTCCATGTGAACCCGTGTTGCTCGCCGACTCGCATGTCGCTCCTGACCGGCCGCAATTGCCATAGCGTCAACATGGGATCAATCACCGAGATGGCCACGGCGTTTCCAGGACAGACTGCGATTCTGCCGAGAGAGAAGGCTCCTCTGGCCGAGATCTTGAGGCTCAACGGCTACAACACCGCGATGTTCGGCAAAAGCCATGAAACCACGCCGTGGGAGGTCGGGCCCACCGGGCCTTTCGAACGGTGGCCCACCGGGTTGGGATTCGAGCGGTTCTATGGCAACGTTGGCGGCGAATCCGACATGTTCAATCCGTCGCTTCGCGATAACACGACGCTGGTTCCTCAATCGAACGACCCGGACTACTACTATCCGACCGACATGACCGATAAGGCCATCTCCTGGATCAAGGCGCAGAAGTCAACGACTCCTGATAAGCCCTTCTTTGTCTACTACGGGGCGCCTGGCACGCATTCACCCGTTCAGGTACCAAAGGCGTGGCGTGACAAGTACAAGGGCAAGTTCGACATGGGCTGGGACAAGGCGAGGGAGGAGACGCTGTCGCGTCAGAAGAAGCTCGGCATTGTCCCGTCTGACACGCAGCTCGCCCGCAAGCCCGAAATCGTGAAGGACTGGGAAAAGCTGACCCCTGACGAAAAAAAGGTCTGCGCCCGGCATCAGGAAGTCTTCGCGGCGTTTGCTGAGGTCACCGACTACGAGATCGGCAGGGTCGTGCAGGCGATCGAGGACATGGGTGTGCTGGACAACACCCTGGTCGTCTATGTTACCGGAGACAACGGAGCGACCGGCAATGGCGGAACGATCGGCTATTACAACACCTTTTGCGCTTTCAACCAGGTGCCCGAGACCTTGCAAGACCAGCTCGATCACCTGGATGAATTCGGTGGGCCGCACTCCTGCATGACGCCTCCTACCGGCTGGTGCATTGCCGACAATACACCCTTTGCCGAAACGCAATTCAATACCGGCTATGGCGGCATCACGAATGGCGCGGTCATTTCCTGGACGAAAGGGATCAAGGCGAAAGGCGAGATACGCAGCCAGTACTACCACGTCATGGACATCGCACCAACTGTACTGGAGGCAGTAGGGCTGCCGCAGCCCACGATGGTCCATGGCGTTTCCCAAAAGCCTATGGAAGGCGTGAGCATGCGGGACTCCTTCGATGACGCCCAGGCGAAGTCGGCTCACACCGTGCAGTATTACGAGTTCACTGGGAACCGTGGTATCTACAAGGACGGCTGGTACGCCAACGTCACACACAAACTGCCATGGGAAGCGAAAGCCGGTGGTTCTATCAGCGAGGACCGGTGGCAGTTGTACAACACGGCGGACGATCACAGCTGTTCCAACGATATTGCTGCAAAATATCCCGAGAAGCTCAAGGAGATGCAAGCGGCCTTCCTGGAGGAGGCAGTCAAGTACAACGTTCTGCCCCTTGACGAGCGCATGCACGAGCGATTCGTTTCCTCCATTGCCGGGCGTCCGGACATCATGGAGGGCAGGACGTCGCTTACGGTCTATCCGGGAATGATCGCGATGCCAGACAATGCCTTCATTGACGTGAAGAACAAGAGTTCCGCGATCACCGCCGATCTCGAGATCCCGGCGAGTGGCGCTTCGGGAGTCATCCTGGCACAGGGCGGCATGCACGGCGGCTGGAGCCTGTACGTTAAGGACAACACGCCCAGGTTTGCCTATAACTTCATGGGTACCGTTACGACTATTGCTTCGCGCGAGCGCCTGCCGGCGGGCCCTGTCACCGTCGCCTGGGATTTTGCCTATGACGGCGGCGGGCTAGGCAAGGGCGGTGCCGGCACGCTCTCCGTCAACGGAAAGAAGGTGGCCACCGCCAGGATCGAGCGCACGACTCCGTTGGTATTCGGCGTCGAGACGTCCGATGTCGGAATGAACCTGTACACGACGGTGACCGATGACTACGCGAAGGGCGACAACGCGTTCACTGGAACGATCAAGCAGGTTCGGATTGATGTGACGGATCCCGCAGGGCCTGGCCGCGCACACCCCGATCCCGAACTGGTTCATCATCAGCGCGGTTGAGGTGACATTGACAGGCGACATTCTGACATCAGCGGGCACAGTGGTCGCGCGTTGGGTGCCGAAGTTGCCTTTGCACAATAGAATTGCGGACGGGACCGTCAGTTTGGATCGACGTCGGGCCGGATAGGTGAAGATCAACGCGCGATGGCCTGGGCAATGCGCCAGAGGTAAGTCATGGCGGGCTTCATCGCCTCGCTGCTGATGCGACTGATGTCATCCGTTCACCTGGACGAATAACGGCAACCCGTGGATTGGCGGCCGGCACCCGTTCCGTGATTACACGCGTGTAGTCGCGAAGTGGCGAGTTTGCAGGGCGCCAAGCGTTCTCGAAACTTCCAGATCGCCACTTCGCCATTACAGCGGATCAATCCGCCGTCTGGCAGTTCTCATCATCGGGCGTCAGGACGGCAACGTGGCAAACTGCTTAGCCAAACGGCTTAGGTTTTCAACAATGGAAGCGAATAACTTCGCTATTCGCAGCCAAACGAAGATGGGCGGGACTCGATATGCGTCCATCTCTTGCCAGTGGGCCGACGCGGCGAGGTTCGTCAGTGGTAACGCCGATTAATTCGGCGAAGGGCGCTCTATCCTGTCGATCACCATCACATCGACAACCGCTTTGGTGGGCTGAAGCTTCAGGCCGAGCTGCTGTTCGAAGGCCGTGAAGATATCGGGAGGCGCATCGAGGTCGTTTGGATTGGCGGTCGCGGGCACGCCGAAGTTGGCCCATTGGGTGGGGTCCGGCGTCCATCTCAAGGTGAAGTCATATCTTCCGGTCAGGCGGGTTTGGTCCACCACGGGCTTGTCCAGAATGTTGCTCTGCAGGCCGTTCGCCACCCCATTGAGCCCGGTGTTGCGGCCAACAAGAGAGAGCACTCCCGGCTCTCGTCCAAAGCCGATTCCGGGGAAATCATTGGGATCCCCCGCGCTGACGGTGATCTTCGGGCCGCCTTTGGCCACTACCATCGCATACACCGGCAATTCCTTCTTTTCCGTGTGGAACCGGAGTTGAAAACGGTCGACGAGCAATTTCTGAACCATGAGCTTCATCTGATCCCTGTTGGGCTGGCCGGGAATGTCGGGCTTCCCGACGGTGTCGTATCTCTCGGAATCAAGCCACGCCGGGCCGCCCGATATCTGGTGGGCGTGAACGTTGAAGGCCAGCTTGATCATCCAACTGACGGTGACGGCCGTGGTGGTCACCTCCTCGCCCCGAATGCCATACCCGCCACGCGGCGCCTCGGGGCGAGTGGGTTTGATCGTGGCCACAGCAAATTCCGGCTTCGCGTTTGCGGGCATTCTTTTGGGTGGAGGGGGCGGCTCGGGAATGGCCCAGGCGGTCTGGTCCGTGGCGCGAACCAGATTCACCGGACGTGCCTCGGCGCCCTGCGTGATCTTCCCGTTGATTGTGTTTCCGTCACCGGTGAGAGTTCCCTCGAATACTACGTTGAGCGCCTCAATGGATATCCGGAGCGCCGAACCCTTGAGCGTGACGTTCGTCGCGTTGAAGGGTGTAGGGTTCTGATCGATGAAATAGAGCAAGGCCTTCAGGGCGGCCCCGTCAGCCCTGGATATTTTGAAAACGACCCGCGATTCTCCGTTGGGCGCCTGAGGCGCCGGCAATTTGCCCTGCCAGGCGCCGATGATTTCTTGCTTCGAAATCGGTTGCGCTTGTGCCCGCAGTTCCGGCGCATGAGTGATGCCGAGAATCACGGGAATCGCGATCGCCACAAGTCCGGCGAACACGAGCCCCGCCTTCTTCGAAAGATTCAGGTTCAGCTTAGGCCGATTCGCCATAATCGTCTCGATTCTTTTCTTCAGATTCGACCCGGTCACGCCCGCTGTACATGCGAGCGGCGATTGCAGGTATAGCTCGCAAACCTTGAGAATTCCCTCGGCGTAGGCTTCCGCCTCACTCCCTCTGCGCAGCACGTCTTCGTCGCAGGCCATCTCGCGCTCCTCCATCAACCGGGTTCCCAGCCACCAGACAAGGGGATGAAACCAGAACACGGCCTCGACCACCATGTGGATGACCGCCCACAGATTGTCGCGGCGGCGAACGTGACACAGCTCGTGGGCGAGAATTGCCTGCAGTTCGGGCGGCGCGAGTCGATCCCCGATGCCGGAGGGTAACAGCAACGCCGGGCGGAATATCCCGAATACTCCAGGTTCAAAGATCGACGCTGAAGAGACCACTGGAACGCCGATGTGCAACGGAACGGGCGAGGCCGCGCGCAGGACAATCTGCAATCGCCACCATCGCACGCACCACGAGAGCACAAAAGCGCCGCAGCCGATCGCCCACAATGCAACGAACACGGGAACGACGCTGGTCCCCGGTTTCGAAGCGGTGGCTGCCGCTGTTGGCGTAATCCCGCCGACAAAAGGCTCGTTCACCTGCTCGAAGACAACTGGCACGCTCGCGGGCGAACGAACGATCACCGAATGCCGTCCCATCAGACCGCCAACGAGCATCAGTAGTGAAAAAGGAACCAGAAACTTCACCGAAGCCGCCAACCACAAGCAGAACCGCACATGCGCGCGGTTGCTCTTCAGAAGCAGTGTCAGGAGACCGGCGGCCGCGGCAAACAGCGTCGACTGCCAGAGGTGATTTGCGATGGGCAGGAACTCGTTCGGAATCATTTCAGCTTCTCCTGTTTCGTCGCCTTTCGCAGCGCAGCGCGCGCCTCCCGCAGTTCCTCCGGGCTGAGCTTCCCCGACTCGATCAGGTGAGTAACGATCGGCAATCGCCTGCCGCCGAACAGCGCTACCAGGTCGTCGATCATTCGATGCCGCGCGGAGTCCCGAGAAACTACCGCCTCAAACACGTGTGCGTTGCCGAACTTGCTCGTGCGGCACACGGCCTTCTTTTCTTCGAGCCGGTAAATAACCGTCTGAACGGTTGTGTAGGCCAGCCGGCCGCTGGTGGGGAATGACTCCAGTAACTCGCGAATGGAACACGGCCCTTTGTTCCAGAGCGCCTCCATTATTTGCAGCTCTAATCTGGTGAGCTTCCGCAGGGACATTGGTCAAAGTCAATCTACTACAAGGTCCGGTAGATAGCAAGTATTTTATTCATATTATTGCAGGGAAGCGTCTCGATTGGTTGGGGCCGCGACGTGCAGCTTGTGTCAGTTGCGCAGTCCGCAACGCGGATTTTTTGGACCCGGCCTGATTCGCGGAGGACTCTTCGATTTTGTCGACGACCATCACGTCGAGTGAAGCCTTCGTCTTCCGCAGCAACAACCGGGCTTGCGGTTGGAGCCAGCGAGAATGCCCGACAGAGGTCCTG
This sequence comes from Terriglobia bacterium, assembly GCA_963831795.1. Classification (GTDB taxonomy): domain Bacteria; phylum Acidobacteriota; class Terriglobia; order Bryobacterales; family Bryobacteraceae; genus BOG-234. The sequence continues at coordinate 6,710 of CAWHSB010000022.1, forward strand.
GTCATGGATCGCATGGAACGGCCCTCCGCAAACTAATCGAGGCCACCGTGTTTCATTGCAAACGATGTCTGCGTAATCCCGGCCTGGTAAATGGGGACGGTCGGGAAGGGGCGAGCTTGCCCGCACGGAAGCGCTCGAGACTTCCAGATCGCCACTACGCCGTTAGGCGGGAGAAAACTCCTGCCCTCGGGAACGGTACAAATCAGGCCGCAAAGTCGTACCATCCAGATTAATGCACCCTTCAACGCCAACGCTCTCGGCAGGGATTGCGCGATGTGCTTTACGCTTCTACTGACCACGCAACTGGTACTGCTGGCCCAGCCATCGCCAGCCCCCAGGAAAATCGGCTACATCGAGTTCTTCGGCTACAAGGGATTGGATCTGCTGGCTATCCGCAAGGTGCTTCCCTTCCGGGAGGGGGACACGTCCCGGCCTACGTTAAAGGACGAGGCTCAGTCCGTTGTGGAGCGTGTAACCGGGCGGAAGGCGACGGATGTATCTGTCGTTTGCTGTACCGGACGCGGCGAACTGACAATCTTCATTGGGCTGCCCGGCGGTTCGTCCCGCCCACTCACGTTTGAGCCGGTTCCCCAGGGCGCGGTCTCGCTCCCGGCAGAGCTAGCCGACCTTCATAAAAAGATGTCCCAGGCTGAAAAGGACGCTACTCTAAGATCTCTTGCCGAGGAAGACAAGCCCGTGGGCTATCGCCTCCTGAAAGAGCCTCTGGCACAGGCGGCTGAGCTTTCCTTCCGGGCTTATGCGCTCGGGCACGATGACGAGATCATCCAGGTGTTGACGTCATCCGGCGACGCGGACCAGCGTGCGATGGCCGCGGATGCGCTCGGTTTCGGCGCGCGAACCTCTCAGCAGATGGCCGCTCTGGTCCGCGCCGCGCGCGATCCTGACGAAGACGTGCGAAACAATGTAACACGCGCCCTCTACGAGATCCTACGGGCCGACCCCACTGCGGCGTCACAGATTCCACCGGACAACTTCATCGACATGCTTCGCTCCGGAACGTGGACCGACCGCAACAAAGGGAGCATGGTGCTCATGTCCCTGACCCAATCGCGAGATCCCATTTTGCTTCGCCGCATTCAATCCGAGGCCGGTGACGCGGTTCTCGAAATGGCTCGGTGGCGCGAATCCGGGCGGTCTCTGCAGGCTCGTCTGATCCTGGCGCGGATCGACGGAAAGCCGGACTGGCGGGCATTCCTGGACATGGTGCCGGGGTTGGTGTGGGGAAGTGCGGCCCTGGCCGTTTTCGTATCGGGATTGCTCGCCTTCGCCTTCGGCCGGTTCGCCTCCAAGCTGGTCAACGGGGCGGTCGCTTTGCTGGCGCCTGCCCTGGTTGCTCCCATTCTTTACTGGGTCCTTGTTCGCATCGCGAAATCAGTCGACGTTCCCGATAGCTTCGCCCTTGCCTTTCTGCTCCCGTGGTACCTTGCCGCAGCCGCCGCGGCCGCAATAGTGATTTTCACTCGGACACGAAGGGCAAGAGCCTAAACACAATCACGCGGCAAGGGCGCGTGGCGCATCAGAATAGCCGCGGCTTCACTGGCCGCTCCAAACCCAGATGCTGAACTTCTTCTCGCCCGCGACGGGCATCGAACAGCCGGCAAAACCTGTTCGGGGTGGCGATGTGGCGGATCAGGCTGATTGTGAACTATACGATTGCTCCTGTTTTGTCGGGCAGCGTTTACCAATCTGCCTGCCCCAGATAGTTGGTTTTTCCGCGGCACTCGGTCAAGGATGCCATCGGCCACGGTCGGATCGCTTATCTGTTCGTGCCATCGCGTCACCGCCAGTTGCGACGTGAGAATCAGCGAACGGACCTGATAGCGGCCCGAACGAAGCCCGCGACTGTCGTCTTTCGCTTCCGATGTTCCGCCACGGGTTCGAAAGCCGTGTGTTGCCTGTCCGGCGATTGAAGGCCGGATTATCGACGATGCAACCGTTACGCCGCGACGAATTCCGGGCCATCAGCGCAGGCTGAAGGAACCCGGTTTGAGTTTCAAACTTCAGCCCCCGAATGTGAATTATCGCGGATGCGCATTGGGAAAGGGGCGCCTGGCGCGCTTTCTTAACCCGGCGATCCCGGCGTTTTTCATCAACGGCCCGAGCATCATTCAACCGTCTCACTTCTTAAAGTTCTTTTGAATCCACGTCCCCACGCTCGTCCATTCGGCAGATGCAAACAAATCGCTTGCGGTTTGCTGGAACATCTCCATGGTGGGCTGTGAATAGTCGTCCAGCGCGACGGCCTTTGGCAGATACGGATTGATCCGCAGGTATCTGCCGTCGGGGTCGCTTCCGTTCAGCAGCTGACCGCACTGATAATCCGTGATGTCCGAGACGCCGTCCATCATTGCATTCAGAAGAGGAAACGGCGGCGTGTTTCCCGATGCTGTGAGGGATACCCATCGATCGATGCCAAAGCAAAGCCGGTCTTTGGGAGTGGGAGAGAGGGACGCGGGCGTCGTGCCCGTTCCGATCGACAGCAGCGCGATATCTGAAAGAGACTGCCCCTGGGCAATCGCACGGCTCACTGCAAGCGCCGCGGGATTGTTCGCGAAAAGGCCGCCATCGCTGCACCATCCGAATTGAGGATTGTAATAGGGCGGAAAATAGACGGGCGCCGAGGAGGTGCTCAGCGCGGCATCGTACAGTGTGCACGCCGCTCCGGGAGAACCTTCGAAGTTATCGATAATCAGCGAGCGCCAGGGTTCGCCAGGGGATCCGGCGGCGCCCAGCTGGAAGGTCGCCACCATGACCTTCGAAGGCAGCGTGGATAACACCGGATTGCCGGGAATGAAGTGTTTCAGCACGTGAAGCAGCGACTTGTCAGGGGCGGTGTTGTTGAAAAGCACCTGCCATAATTCGTTAACTTCCATCGAGCTCGCGTCGGCCGTCAGGCCGAGGCAGGAGAACTGAACACCGAGCGGATGGAAGATTTCCGCGCCGGAAGTCTGGTAGAGATTCACGATACTGGCTATCTCGGTTCCGTGGGCCAGGCCCAGCGCGATCAGGCCTCCGGTCGACGTGCCGGCGTAGAGATCGACGTTGCCTGAGCCGAGAATACTGAATTCCTTGTCGAGGCGCTGCAGAATGAGCGAGGAAAGATAGCCGCGCATTCCTCCCCCATCACAGGCCAGGATTAAATACTTCGAATTGGTTTCACCGGTCGCTCTTTGGGTATCGCTTTTGGTCGACATACGCTCCTTTTCTCTTGTAAAGATACCTTCAGGGCTATGGACGAGACTGCGGCCTGTTTTGGGGCACGATGGGATCGCGTGGTAGGATTCGCGCGTTTCAGCAACCAATACGTTGTAAAACCCTCCTCAGGTTTCGCCACGGGATTCGTGGTGAAGGTGATTGCAGGCCGATGGCCGGGTCTCCGTTGAAAGCGGGCGCCGGGGCACGATATGGTTCGGCTATGACAAGCCGACTTAACGTTTCCGATCGACGGCGGCAGATCTCCGGTTGGTTTTGTTAGTGAGAACGAGAGGCCAATGCGTTCCGCAAGGCGGTCACCCATCCCCGGTGAACCTCTAACATTCTGCGATATTCATCGCCGGAGTGGTCGTACAGAACCGCCCGGTCAGAAATGCGAACGGCCTCGGGCAGGTTGTTTCGAGAGTCCGTCGTCTCGCCACCGTCGTCTCGCGCGAAACTCACGCGGCTACCGAGGTAGATCACGGGCGCGGTCCCAGGCTGCTTCGGCCTCGCGCGTGAATTCGGGACTGAGGATGTCGAGCTCGGCCATGATGTCGCCTCCTCGTATGGCACCCAGGGAACGCGCTTCCGGTCTCGATAACGCGCAAGGCGTATCTGGCACACGATGCCGGCATGCGCAAATCGAAACGAAAGCTCAATTCCAAAACAGTACGGCGGCTCCCTTAACTGGAACAGTCCAGGTCCGCGGTCCTCAATAGCCTAACGTCCCCAGGCTCGCAGCGTACGTACGACTTCCGGATGCGCCGTATTCCAAGCCCGGAGCGCTGTCCGAGATGTTATGCTGTCGAAGTGTGCTCCAGGCGCACGCAGGTTCGCGCGAAGGGCTAAGCCCACTGTCCACATAGAATTCGTTGCACGTCAATAGATCCCGTGCCACCTGATTGCGAACCTCAGGCTAAAGCATGGAGGTCTTTATGACGCAGCAATTACCTGAGCGCGCCAATCTGGAGCAGCTCAGAAAACAAGCCAAGTCCCTGCTGTACGCAGCACGCAACCAGGAAGCGGCCGCGCTGGGCCGGTTTCGAGCGGTCGTTGCCGTGGCCGGACCGTTGAACCCCGAAAGCCTCGCTTTACACAATGCTCAGTTTGTCATCGCCCGGGAGCACGGCTTCAAATCCTGGAAGGAGATGCGTGAGCATGTCGAAGAACGGTCGCTCTCGTTCGACGCCGCAGTGGACGAATTCGTTCGCTGCGCGACCGGCGATGCGCCCGCCAGGGCGTTGCGGCTTCTCGAACTGCATCCAGGAATCGCCCACGCGAACTTGTTTACGGAGCTGGTGCTCGGCGATGCGGGCGCCGTCGTAACTCGTCTGACGAAGCGTCCCGGGGACGCTCAGCAATCAGGCGGTCCTCAGAGCTGGGAGCCGCTTTTGTACGTCTGCCATACATGTCTACATCGCGAATCGCGCGATCGGGGAGCAGGCCTGGTCGATATCGCACGGGAACTGCTCCGGCGAGGCGCGAATCCGAACGCCCAATACCACTGGGCCTGGCACCCCGAGCTTCCGCGCACGGCCCTATGGGGAGCGCTGGTGGCTATGGAGCATCTCCCGCTTGCGGAGGTCCTGCTGGAAGCAGGCGCGAATCCAACCGACGGCGTGTCGACCCATATCGCCGCAGCCGCCAGCAAGCTTCCCGCGTTAGAGTTGCTGCGCCGTTTCGGAGTCAACTTGAACGGGATTCCTGAAGGCGTTCCTCCTCTGCGATATATCCTGAGTTGGGCTACAAGCTCATGGGGGGCCGAGGGCGTACGTTGGCTCCTGGAGCACGGCGCCGACCCCAACCTCACCTGGGCCGAGCATGGAGACGCACCAATGCACATCGCCGCGCAGCGGCTGGACGTCGCCATGGTGCAGTTGCTTGTATCGCGCGGCGCCGACATTCACCAACGCCGTTCCGATGGCCGGACTCCGCACACGATTGCTTCCCTCTATGGGAACAGGGAGATCGCCACATGGCTGTTGCAACACGGAGCGACGGACGAACTTACGCGATTCGAACGGTTCGTGGCGGCTTGTACGGGTGGCGATAAGGCGCGCGCCGACAGCATGCTCGCGAAGCATCCGGACCTGCGAGATGAACTGCGAGCCGAACACCACCGTATGTTGCTCGTTCCGGCGGAGCGAGGCGATATCAAGGTTCTCGAAACGATGCTCGCCTGCGGTTTCGATCCCAATACGCATGACCACGACGGCGTCACACCTCTGCATCAGGCAGCGATGGCTGGGCAACCCGAAGCAGTGCGCGTGCTGCTTGCGGGAGGGGCGTCAGTCAATGCGCTCGATAGCATGTTCGCCGCGACGCCGTTGGTCTGGGCCAGCGAGGGCTTTAGTCATGCACAAGCCGGTGCGGATCACGTGGCCGTGGCACGCCGGCTCCTTGCTGCCGGTTCGTCGCGCGAGTGGATACCGGCGGAACATGCGCCGAATCCAGAGCGGACACAAGAGCTGCTTACAGAACTGTGCCGCGCCGCGGAGGCCGGATGAAATCAAGTCGAGGGGGCTGGGTACTACCCGGATGGTTTGTGGACGATTAAAGGAGAAGACGTACCGCATTATCTGATTGCTATTCACCACCCCGACACTTTGAACCGTCCGCAGAGGGCGAAGCGATGGAGGCTGTCGGCGCCGGGTTCGTCACCGGCCGCCTGCAATCGGCGGCCCATGCGAAATCACATTGGCGGCTTTTGGATACTCGACGCAGCTAACATGGATGAGGCCGTGGCGTGCGGGACGCAAAGCCGTCGGCGCCTGCCGCGCATCGGTTGACGTGCGCGAGTTCCTCCCGAGCCAACAGAATAGAAAGTCCACACCGGAACACGGAGACTCAAATGCGAAAGCTCAAAATCATGGAACACATCTCGCTGGACGGCGTGATCCAGGCACTCCGGCGAAGACGGCGATTTCCCCTACGCTGACTGGACCGTGCCCTATCGGACCCCCGCTGGCCGGGATGCAACTCCTCGCCGCGCATGGCGAGCGCTTCGATCTGCTGCTCGGCCGTCGCACCTACGATATCTGGTCGGGCTTCTGGCCGAAGGCGCCGAGCAGTCCGATGGCGGACGGCATCAATGCGGCAACAAAATATGTCGCGACGCACCGTCCGGAAAGTCTTGAATGGGGCCCGTTCGAGGGCCTTGGACCGGACATCGTCGAGGGCGTTCGCCGCATCAAGTCGCAGGACGGCCCGGACCTTATCCTCTGGGGCAGCTCCACGCTGACATCGACGCTGCTCGAACATGGGCTTGCGGATGAAGTCCTGCTGGTCGTCTATCCGGTCCTGTTGGGCACGGGGAAGCGCTTCTTTGCGGAGGGAACCCCGCCACGCTCATTCGAGCTCGTCAGCACGAAAGCAATGCCGTCCGGCATCATCCTCAGTACTTACAAGGTCGCCGGGCCTTTGAAGACCGGATAGTTCGGCGACTCGACATCGTCAGAAATACCGGAACGCGGACTTATCGGTCCTTTATCTGAAAACGGCAAAATCTGAAAACGGCAAACACCGAATGCGAAGCCTCTCTCTCCATGGAGGAAACCGATCAGGCGTCGGAGCGAAGCGACGCTGGCAGTTCGATGTTGCCAAGACTGATCGGAATCGTCAAGTGGAATCTGTCCGGAGCAAAGCAAAGGCTGGATCCCGCAAGGAGAGAAAGGGTGCGGGAAAGGGGCGGCCCTTTGCCCCGCCTCAGCACGCACTTTCCTGGAGCGCCGGCAGCGCTCCGAATCCCAACCCGAGTTAAGGCTGGACCTGGCCCCGCGCCCGGTGACGATCTATCGTGTCTTCATGCTTGGGTGGATCAAGATCGATCCGATATCGACATTTTCGTTTGTGACCGCTCTGATGGATAATGCAGTTCTCGGGGACATCGACAATCTCAACAAATTGGGCTCCCGCTATTTCGGCGCTTCGCCTTGAACTCGCGTTCTCCGGATCGCAGGTGATCCAAAGGGAATCAAATCGAAGCTGTCGTGCGACTGGAAACAATAGCCGCAGGCTGCGAGCGGCGTACCGGTGACCCCGGTGGGCTGGGTCGAGAGTGTAGCCGATATGTCCAGCATAGAGCCGCAGGTGGGGAGTGGAACCTACACGCAGATTGATGCCGCCGAGTTCCTCGTTATTTTGTGAATGGACCATGCGAAAGCGATATGCCGGCACTTTATGAATGGGATGAGGAGCACATTCCACGAATTGCAGCCGGAGGTCACCGTCATCGAGTCGCACCGAGCTGAAGTCATCGTTCGAACCGACAGTCATTTCCTCTATTCATTATCCGCAACCTGGCGGTTTCGGCGGCTCCATCGCCCAATCGTCAATCACCAAAACATCGATTCGGCTTAGCTGCTCGAGCAGATTGCGGAAACCAGCCGTCGAAGACCCACTTCTGGTCCCGCTCCGAATTCTTACGGCGCGGCCGCGTCCTGGTCATGAAAAATCTCTTCGATGCGCAGACCGAAGAGCCGGGCGGCACGGAAAGCAAGCGGCAGGCTCGGATCGAACTTGCCAGTCTCGATGGCGTTGATCGTCTGCCGGGAAACGTCGAGGGCGTCGGCCAGCTGGGCCTGAGTCCAGTCGCGCTCGGCGCGCAGCACCTTGAGCCGGTTCCTCATCGGTAGCGCCGCGTGCCGTACAGGTTGGATACGGCAAACGTCAGACTCATAAGAATCAGCAGGTACGCGATGTCCGCATGGAAGGGAAGCAGGTGATAAGCGTCCATCACCGCAAGCGGGGCGCCCGCGATCAGGCCGACTCCCAACGTGATTCCCATGGAGTTTAGTTGAACCTTGCGCTGGAGCTCATCCAGTTCCGCGAGGTAGTTTTTGTTGGCCATGATCATGCCGACGCCCACGGCGACGTCCAGACCGACCGCCAGCAGCGTGAACACCAGGGTCTTATTCCAAAGAAATTTCGGTCCGAATGCCATCAGCGCCGTGGCCGCCCCCCACGCACCGTTCCAGCGGAAGAGGCGTATGACGTTCCTCCGGATCCGCGCCTGATAGGCATTCTCCGGTGGTTTCAGTTGATTCATAATGTCTCCCTTCGTTGTCTTTATGTAAGGTTTTATTGACACCAGAAGTGTAGCTTCCGGGTCGGGGACGAGTCAAGTGTTATTTACAAAACGACGTATTTTCTTGATTCCGGAGGACAGCAGAATTTCACAAACGCGTCGCAAGACTACGGCGATCCTTTATCGTGAGCGGGACGTCGCCGCTTCCTCGACACGAGCGCTACCGAATTAGCAGATATGAGGGCCGCGGCGCCGCTGCAACGAGTAGCATTGACGTAGAGGAGATCTTTACGCGTTTCCTGTCTGGAGCATTCGTCCTGGCAGCGGGGCTTTTGGCCCAGACCGCGCCCACGCCCGCAGATCCAGTGCGCACGGTCATCGACCGCCTCGAACTTGAACAATTCAAGGCGCACATCAAAGGCCTGGCGCAGTTCGGAGATCGGATGCAGGGAACGCAGCGCAACCGCGATGCCGTCGACTGGATTGAGAAACAACTGCGGAGCTTCGGGTATTCCAACGTCGAGCGGCTCCGGTTCCAGTCCGCCAGCGGGCCTCTTGAAGACATCTACGCCACCAGAATCGGAACGACCACACCCGGAGAGATGTACATCGTCTCCGCGCACATGGACGGCCGCGGCGGCGGGGAGGCAGCCGACGACGACGCATCGGGCTGCGCGGTGGTGCTTGAATTGGCTCGTGTTCTCGGTCTGCCCGGCATAGAGACGAACCGATCCGTAAGGTTTGCATTTTGGAACAACGAAGAGTTCGGGATGGACGGCAGCGGGACATATGCCACGGAGAAGGTACCCAATCGGGCTACGGTAGTCGAACCGAAATTGCTCGGCGTCATCCAGCACGACATGATGCTGTTTGACCACGGCATGCCTCCGGGACTAAAGCAAAGCCCGCATGCCGACATCAATATCGAGTACCAGGAGCACTCCAGAATGGCAGCCGAATCCGCGAGCCTGGCGGCAGCTCTCCTGGCAGCGAGCCGGTCTTACGCCGGCGACTACCCTGCAACCATCGGCGTCAACATGGCGGGCACGGATTCAATACAGTTTGAGGATCTCGTGGCGTCTGTCAGCGTGCGCGAAAACGAAAGGCTCACCGGGATTGTGAGGGGTTCCAATCCGAATCATCACGAACCCACCGACAATTACGAAAACTACGGAGAGGACGACTTTCGTTTCGGCTTCAATTCCGTGAAGACGACGCTTGGCGCGCTTGGAAAACTCGCCGGGATAACTCTTGCGCCGCCGCGGTGAAGCGTCGCCTGCCCGACAAAGGCGGCGCCGGGGCGGAAGAAGGCCAGGAGCATTTTCGTAAATACTGTAGAAGTCGCTCCCTTCCGGTCGCGGCTCGGAATCCGATTTCGGCCGGCGCCGATGACGCTGGGTTTCGCGGATTTTCCCGAGGGGCTCTCAGTTTGCGCCTGCTCCCTTCTTCGTTATCTCGTCATAAATTCCACCGAAGGCTTGCGGATTCAACTTCCATCCCAGATCGGCGGTATTTACCTGCATCGCGAGCGTATCCCGCGTCGCTCCGGCCTTCACAGCGTCAGTGCAGCGGGTGATCAGGGTAGCCATCTTCATCCGAAACGCCTGAATATCGGCCCGGGTTTTCGGCTCGCCGCGCCCCGGAATTGCCATGTCAAAATCGAGCGACAGCACTCCGTCAAGCGATTTGTTCCACTCCAGGATACTGCCCCCATTCGCAAAATCGGCGCCCGGATTGCCGTCCGTAATATCGTCGCTGACCATCACCACTTTCAGATCCGGAAAGTAGATCATCGTGTCGTCGCCCGTGTGACCGGGTCCGTACGCGTGCGCATCCACTTCAGCGCCGCCCAATTTCAGCACGTAATCTCGGGCGAAAGTCTGGGTCGGCAATCCGGGAATGTCCTTTGTTCGGGGATCGTTGGCCATGTCCGTCTTCAGAGCATCGAGCGCGATCACAGTGGCTCCCGCATCGATGAACTGCTTATTGTTGCCTACATGGTCCGGATGGTGGTGCGTGTTTAAAACGTACTTCACCGGCTGGTCCGTCACCGATTTGATCTCTTCCATCATCCGGTCATATCTGTTCTCGCCTGGATTTTTGGTGTCCACGACGATCACTCCCGCCGGCGTCACTCGGATCAGAGTATTCGCGCCGCCGCCCGTGATCATGTAGAGATTCGGCCTCAACAGACGGATCTTCGCAACAGGATCTTGTGCAGCCGACCTCCCCTGTGCCCTCAAAAAACCGCTGGAGAGCCCGAGCGTCGCCAAAAACACCATACTGAAAACCGTCTTCTTTAACATTCTTCTCTCCTCGATTACCAGACACCATCCGGAAGTGAAACAGGTCTTCGCAGGTGTTTCCGTGCGCCGCGTGTCAGCGAGAGCGGTCGTATCGAGCATCGCCCTCCGCCGCGCTCAGGATAAAGTGCGTCACCCGGCCACTCGAATCCTGGTAGAACTCGATCGTCCCGGCGGTCGAATCGAAGCCGGTCTCGCTCCGCGGAATCAACGGAAAATCCTTCATGTACAGTTGTCCCCGCAGGACGCTTACGATTTGATCCGGACCGAAAAAGTCTCTGGAGGTCACGACCCCGTCGTGAAACCTGTATTCGCCCGCGTATTTGGCAAGCACGGCTGGGCTGGGATGGGTCGCGGCTTTCGCCGTCCCCACCAGATGCGCGGTATCCCGCTCGTCTTCGTTGCACACGTACTCCAGCATGTCCCCATCCGCAGCGTAGTTGACCGCCACTGACATGGTGAGCGGCCTGGTCAACGTCTCGGGATCGTCGTAGGTGACCTGAACCTGCATGTGTCCGAAGTCGGCGCGCGTGAACTTCTCGGTGACGCGCAGACGCTCGGAATGGGGATGCCCAACCATATCGAGCCAGGTCTTGTCATTGAAACCCGCTGTTTCCACCACCAGCGTGTCGTTTTCCCAATGCCCTACGGAGTAGCCCATCCAGGTTGGGTTCGGATCTTTCGGCAGTTCGCGCCCATCCGTGTAGATCTGCCTGAAGTCGCCGAGCTCATACAGCAACGCGATCACGCCGCGCGACTGAACGATTCGGTAAAACCGCGTCGATCCGGCGGCAAAAATCGCCTGAGGGCCCGCCGGCAGGCAGTGCGTCACCGGATTGTCGTGCCTGAGGTTCACGGCCCGCTTGAGGAACAGCGCTTCGGCCGCGGGTCGGAAGATCCCTTCGTCCTTCACATCCTGGATCACGTCAAAACGATACGGAGTCAGCTCGGGCTTCCACAACCCGGACAGATCCGGTTTGCCATCCGGCATGCGGGGGAGGGGCGCCGTCAGGTTCGGTCTTCCGTCAGCTGTGCGCGGAATTCCCGGAGTGGGTAGATTCAGCCACTGGGCAAGGGCCGGCATGGTAAAGACCACGGCGAGGGTGATGGTGCGCATCGGTAAGCAATGATAAACCCACGCTCGTACGGAAGCCAGGGGGGCTTCTGTGAGTGTGAGCGGATAGCCCGTCCAGCGAACTGACGTAAGAGGCCAAATGCCGCAGGCGCGTCCGGGAGTGACTGCCAATAATTACCGATACACGGCCGAAGGGAGAAATTGGGGAGAAGGGCAATTCTCGTCAGGAAATTGACTCGCGGCCGAATCGGCGGTCTGGGTTGTGCCTGAACAAATGCGAGAAAAACACAGCCCGGTACTGCCCGCCCAGGGCATTTTCGTAAAATACTGTAGAATTCGCTCCCTTCCGGTCGCGGCTCGGAATCCGATTTCGGCCGGCGGATGATATCAAGAGCGGAAACCGGCGACAAACCGCTGTACAGAAACTCTGAAAATGCTCCAGTCAAAAGAAATTCTGGCGGCTTTCTTCGCCGATATCGTCGCCGAATTTGATCCGGGTGTCGGTTCCGAACTCCGCCAGCCGATACGCGCTGTAGTCGGCTTCATTCGTTGTGTCGCCCTGCTTCATCTGGAAACGCACCCGGCTGTGCGACGGCAGATCCATGCCCCGGCCCGCGACATCGAACAGACTGAAATCGACTGTGACATCCGCGCCGGTGTACTCGGATTCAAGCGGAATTTCGATGCACTCGATCTCAACCCGCACCAGCGCGCCCGTCGCCGCATCGGCGTAGAGCAGCCCCTTGAACGGAGCGCGAACCGAACCTTTGGAATCGGTCAGCAAAAATCCTTGCGGCATCGCAGCGTGAAAGGCGTAGACCGATACCGCGCGTCCGTTCGCCCTGGCCATACGGAGCCAGCGGAAGCCGGCATCCCTCCGCGGGTCGACCAGCGCGGCCAGAAATCCCGTGCATGTCGTGAGCGATGCTTCTCTAAGCCGGTCACGCCAGTCGGACGCCGCCGACCTGCTGCCTGGCTCATACGCGCGGCCACCGAGAACACCAATCTGCTGGACCGCGAAAAGCTTGTACTGGTGCGTGTCGCAGCTCTCCTCTCGTGTTTCCGTGCTTTGGGCTCCAGCGATACGGACGGTCTGGCGCGTGTCCTCACTGCACGTGATTCGCGGCAGCTGGTCAAGATAGGCGTGGAGGTTCTCCTGGATTCTGGCTATCTCCGCCGCGTCCCGGGCCGTTTCTCCCAGAGCAAAACCAGCTAACAAAGCGACCAGGAAACCTGCGCGCATGGATCTCCCCTCCGGCCAATCCTGCTCGGACCGCGGCAGCATTCGGCACTACAGTTCCAGCTTGCCGCCAACCAACATCTCTCTCAAAGAGAATCTGGCCTTGACGACCGACCACTTGCCAAACTTCGTGGCGAAGTCGGCATATTTATCTTCGGCGGCGAAGACGGCGCTTCGCCGGAACAGGAAGCGGGCCTCGGTCGCGCCGGCCCGGTTCTGTATGAACAAAACATCCTCCGCGATGATCGGGTCCTTATCTTTATCTTTAGTTTCAGCGGTCAATTTCGTAACAGCAAGCAGCGCGGCTTTTGCGTCCGGCCCCACAGGTTCGAACCCTTCGCCCAGGTTTGCGACAGCGATCACGTAATACGCGTGATTCGGCTCCAATCGCTTTTGGGCCTCCGGCGAAGTCGCCGCTTTGTCGCCATACTGAGCCTTCACCAGCGCCTGTTGAATAACCAGAGACGATTGCCAGCGAACAACCACGCCAACTTCGATCGAAGGGAGGCGTCCGTCTGCGGGCGGCGCCGCGCCCAAGCCCTGGCTGGCTACGCCCAGGGTCCCGGGGCCGTCGGCGATTTCCGCGCCTCCGGGGATGTTTGGGGGACGAAGGGCTGGGAAGCGCACATACGCCGGGATCGTGGAGGCGCCTTTCGCCCACGGCGAATCGGTCAGGATCTTCTTTATGTCGCGGTCGCTCCAATCTGTCCAGGCCTTCGAGGCCCAGACACCCGCAGCCCGTGCCGCGGTCGCCCATACCCCAGATAGCAGTGAAACGAGCAGGAATCCAGCGAACAGCTTCTTCTTTTTCATTTGGAATCCGTTCCCGCCCCGCGTACTTCCGCGAGCGGAATCGTCAGCGTGCCGATCTTCCCGGACGTCACGTTTCCGATGAGCAGCTTCAATTCAACCGCTTTGGGGGGGATCGCGAGGTCCTTGCCGTAACGAAGCCCGTTTTCGAGCGCGGATTCATATGTGGTGGCTTTCAGATTGAATGTCAGGGTCTCAGCCACTGCGTCTCCGGTCCATGTTCCTTGCGCCGTCAGAAAGCGGGCGACAACCTCGGCCCGGCCCTTCCAGAGCCCCTGCTCAAGCTGCAGGTCGAGACCCGAGACATCGAACGATTCCGTTAAATGGAGGCGCTCCTGCGTGCGCGTAGCGGAAGCTGTGATCCCGATGCCGGTGGCATCCACCGGACGAGTCAGAGCTGCAATCAGATCCCGCGCCGCCGCGTTCGGATGCTCGGAAGCCATTGGCATTTGATAACTCATCCGATAACGCAGGTGCACGCCCGGCCGGTTCACCTGGATTTCAATCTGGTGAGGGCCGGCCGGCAGGTCTGCGCCAAATGGGTTTGCATCGTTGGCATCATTGGCGGGCGGGTAAAAACCGAGAATGTAAGCGGCGCGCCCGTCTTCCACCGCTTCCCGCACCGCCACATCCAGGTCGTTGCGCCTGGCGTACTTGAGCCCGCCCGTCAGTTGTGAAATGTAACCGGGAACTCCGCCATTGACGTTGACGCCGGCTTCATCCACCGTATACACCGCTACGTCGGCGTCGATCAGTTTCCGCAGGGCGCGGCCCGAAACCGGAAACTGGTTCGCCATCAGAATCAGGTTCTTCCGCCCTGGAATCCCCGCCAGGTGATCCGCGATCAACTCCATCTCCGCGTCATACGGCGCCTGCCGCTGGAGCGAATCGTTGCGTACGCAGGAGTCGATTGACTCCTGCTGCCCTGCCGTCGGCGCCGCTCCGGGAGCAGGCTCGGCAATACATAGCGCCGTCCCGGTTTTCGCGTCGTCCGGAGATGGTTTCCACGCGCGCAGCCGCTGTTCCAGCAGTTCCCGGTCCGCCGTAAACTCGCCGATGACTCGCAGCTTCCGCCCCAGAGCATAGATCGCGATTTTTTCGCTCGGCGAAATGGCCGCGAGCGCCTGCAGCACCTTCTGTACTCCGAATCCGGTGCCTTCTTTGTTAAAAGGGCCGCCGCCAAAAGGGTCGCCGAAATCGGTCACAAGATTGTCGAACACGATCGCCGAATAGCCGCTGTGTGACGTCCTCGATCGGACGACCCGGTTGGTGAACCCGTTCGCCGGCCTCGATTCCGGTGGCGCGGCAGTTTCGGTTGGCGCTACGAAGAGCCGGATTTCCTGGCGAACTCCGTTATCGAAGATTTGAAAATCCTCGCGTCGGAGGTCCCTGACCGGGCTTCGCCGGTTTGTCGTCGCCCTGCTTTACTTCCGCAATGACGCTGACCTCCACGAGTTTGGTGTTCGCACGGAACACGACGTCGGAATCCGATTGCTGACCCAGGGCGAAAGACACAACACAACAGAACCCAACCCCCAGCAACAAATGTTTGGCGCGAAGCGCACATACGGCTCGGCGGCAGGCCATTTCGCCTACGGCGTTCGCGTCGCCCGATCCCTCGCCGAGCGCACTTCGATCGGGGCGCAGGTGGCCGCGGGGTAGATTGAGCCTTCACCATTGGCCGGATGTTCGCTCTTGAATGTCCTGACGATTTTTCCTTCGATCAGCGCCGCCCCGGGCGGAATGTTACCGTTTGCCGTCATGCAGGAACTGTATGCGTGAACGGGGCCGGAATCTGCGTTACGGACTCGACTGTTAATACCGGATTCTTCTGCGGAGGCCGCCCGGGCCAGAGCCACGTCGCTCTGCACAATCGCTTGCAGGGAATACGAATCCGCGGGAAATCGAGCGGGGAATGTCCGGCTGTGCGCAACTGCAGTGACAAATGCCCAAAACAAAGCCGCTGTCAGCATGCTGGCAACAAACAGCAGAGCCGGGTTCAGCGATGGTTCCGTCAGAAGCTGAAACGAAGGGTCACCGTTTACGGGATTGGCCACCAGGATTCGCGTCTTCGGGGCCTTGCTGTATTCGCGCGGCAGGGATATGGCGAGATCCACCAGCAGATCGAGCCAAAGACGCAATCCGCAAAGAAATCCTTTCTCATCACGAGCGCGATCAAGAACCAGACGCAACGCTTCGTCACCGTATGCGCGGCGGAAATGGTTCGGATAGAGCTTTAACAGAAGGCTGTAGAGCTTCTCAGACATCTGCCCCTCGCAATATGCGTTTTGCCCGGGCTATTCGGAGCGTCTGGGCGAGCGATTCTACCTCCGCTCGCACGACCTTGAGACCCGCGGGCGTCAGGCGGTAATAACGACGGCGCTCTGCACTATCCTTCGGCCCGGAGCTGTCGTCGAGTTCCTCGATAAGACTCGCCTCCAGCAGTGTTCGAAGCGAACCATACAACGTTCCGGGCCCCAATCGCACCCGCCCACATGTCTGTTGCTCAACTTCCCGCATGATGGCGTAACCATGAAGTTCTTCCCCTGCCAGGGCCAGAAGGATGTTAAAGGCCGCCGCGGGCAATGGATCAAGCTTCCGTTTAGGCATAACGAATAACGATATATCGATAAACGATTATCGGGTGCTTTGCTTTCCTTGTCAAGCGCGATTCGTTCGGCACACGTCCGGGATCCTGACTTCCGAAGATGTCGTCTTCTGTCATCGCCAGGCAGGGCTTCAGCATTCTTCAGGGGCTCGTTACCGCTGCCGGCACGCTGAACCTGGGCCGATTGGCGGAATCCGCAGATCCAATTGGCGGTGGAAGTCAACAAAAACCGCCAGACGGAGACCTGGACGTTTGAAGGCCGGCCGCCTGTGTTCTTCAAGGAACGCGACGTCACCAAGGGCCGATTTCGAAGGCGCGTTCGACGAAACCCTCGAATGGTCAGGCTCCGAACAACCGCTATACAAGCTGCCGGGCGCCGAGTACATCCTCAGCGACTGGTCCCTGGACGGGACGTTCCTGAACTTTTCGTCGACGCAGCCTGGCGAGAGCGTTCTGTAAGCGCTACCCCTTGAGGGTGAGCACGAAGCGGTGGAGGTGACCCTGTCCACTTCCACGATGCAAGCCGCACGGCTTTCACCGGACAGTCGCTGTTGGTCTACCGTTCGGACGAGTCGGGAAAGATATCCGACGGAGGATTGGGCATGGTCGCGTGGCCACGGGACGGCCAGGAGATCTTCTACTATGCCCCCGATCGGGCAAGAGGACTGCAATCAGAAAAACAACGCCGAGGGCACGCAGGTATCTGCGCCTCGTGAGCCCCGTAATCGCCCGCCTCCCATGTCATCTATGCTGCGCTTTAGCGCGGTCGCCGGTTGCGTGTTCTACTGGAACGAATTCCCGATCCCGTGAAACTGAAACGCGAACTCGGTCTCCGCGACCTCACGTTGTTCGTGATTGCCTGCATCGTCGGAACCCGCTGGGTCGCTTCGGCCGCCCACGCGGGTTCCGGTTCGATCCTGCTCTGGCTGCTCGCAGCGCTCTTCTTCGCCATTCCGCTTGCCGTCGCGACCGCTGCGCTTACCGTGAGACACCCGGACGCCGGCGGACTCTACGTATGGACGCGGCACGACTTCGGACCGTGGCACGGCTTTCTCGCCTTCTGGGTCTACTGGATGGGCATCGCGATCTGGTTTCCGAGCGCCGCCATGTTCTACATGAGCATTGCCTTTTCGGCGCTCGGTCCGGATTACGAGCATCTCGCCACCAGCCGCACTTATCTCCTGATCGCGTCATTGGCGGCGATCTGGATCGCGCTGGGCACGAATCTCGTCGGCGTGAAGATCGGCAAGTGGACGGAGAACCTCGGAGCCTCCGCGGCCTGGGCGCTGGGGGCGCTGCTGGTCATCGTAGCGTCGCTGGTCTGGAGGAAGCGGGGCCTGGCCGCGCCCTTCCATTTACTGCCGGGCCATGATTGGGGCACGGTGAATTTCCTCGCCACCATCGCCTATGCGATGACGGGTCTCGAAATGGCCGGCCTGATGGGCGCCGAAATTCGAGACCCGGAACGCGACCTGCGGCGCGCCGCGTGGATCTCCTCGGTCTTCGTCACTGTCTTTTACGCCGGAACAACGATGGCGCTGCTTGCTTTATTGCGGCCGGAAAATATCAGCGAACTCAATGGCCTCGCCCAGGCGGGCGCCGAAGCGGGACGGGTGCTCGGGGTGACGTGGTTCCCTCCGGTCATCGCGGTGCTGGTAATGGCGACCGCCATCGGCCAGTTCGGCGGATTCGGCGCGTCTGTTTCACGGATGCCATATGCTGCCGGAGTCGATCATCTGCTGCCCGCGGCTTTCGCGAAGATCCATCCGCGCTGGGCTACGCCGTATATTTCCATCCTGATCTTTGGCGCACTCGCATCCGTCCTGTTGATCGCTCTCCAGTTCGGAGATACGATTCGCGGCGCTTATCAGACGCTCGTCTCGCTGATGGTGATTGCCGGTTTTCTGCCTTATCTCTACATGTTTGGAAGCGCGTGGAAGATCGGAAAAAGGTTGAGCGCCATCTCCGGCTGGACCGTCACCGTGTTAGCGATTCTCTGTTCGGTCGTTCCGACAGAAGAGATCCACAATGTCTGGCTGTTCGAATTCAAGCTGGCCGCCGGTACATTCGCGGTGATTCTTTCGGCGTGGCTGGTTTATCGGCGCGCGGCGGCGATAGAATCTCGTTGAATCCGGGAGGGTTCGTTTATGCGCTTCAGGTTCGCTGTAATCGGCACGTGCCTCTGTGCCGCCGCAGGCCTGTTCGTCGGCCATCTCGTCCCACGCGTCCATGCGTCCACAGGACCCATTCCGCTCAACTGCGATCGGACGTGTCTGGAGAACCTGATCGATCAGTACCTCGCCGCTCTGGTGGCCCATGACCCGAAGCGGCTGCCGCTCTCCGCGGACGTGAAGTATTCGGAGAACGATCAGTTGATGGACGTCGGCGACGGCTTCTGGAAAACGGTCGAGAGCGTCGGAAATTACAAACACACCTTCGCCGACCCGGAGTTCGGGCAGGTGGCGTTCATGGGGACGATGCATGAGGCAGGAGCGGCGCTGCTGATGAGCCTGCGGCTGCGGGTCGAGCTCGGCCGGATTACTGAAATCGAGAGCATTTATTACCGGACGGGCGGTGGGGGACCGGCCGGCATCACCACACTTGACGCGCCGGGGTACAAGCCGGAAGACATGTGGTTCAAATCGATCCCTCCGGCACAGAGAATGAGCCGTCAGGAACTGATCGCCATCGCCGACAGCTACTTCAGCGGGCTGCAGAAGAACGACGGGAAGGGTGTCAACGGCACGGGCACCTATAATTTCACGAACGACTGCGACCGCATCGAGAACGGCGCGCACACGACCAACGTGCCGCGGCCCCCGAATGAACCGAAAGACGCGATCAACGGGTTCGCGCTGGACTGCATGTCACAGTTCAAGCTGGGCTACTACTTCGTCGTGCAGAGCATCCACCATCGGAGGTATCCCGTGGTCGATCGGGAGCGTGGGGTGGTATGGTCGCATGCGGTATTCGATCAGGGTACGGTGAACAAGGGCGTACTTTCCGACGGACGGCCCTATGCTTTCAAAGGCTTCAACCGGCCTTCGAGCATTCTCGTGACCGAGGCATTCCTGATCGAGAACGGAAAAATCCGACGGGTCGAGATGATCGGGCCCTCGGTGCCGTATCATCTGAACTCCGCATGGCCGGAAAGTCTCAGCGGCCGTTAGCGGCTATACTGTCGGGCGAGGTGACCGCTCTCTTATGACTTCGAAATGGGTTCGTTTTTTCGCAACTTCCGCGGGGCTTATCGCCGTTGCTGCCGCCATACCTTTGACAGCTCAGGATAACGATCCCGACCGCGCGGTTCGCGGCGGACAGTTTCCCGCGGGCTGGAATGTCCGGCCGGATCGCGGCACGCCGGATCAGATCAAATTCGACATTACCGGCGGCGTTTACCACTTCGCGATGGGATCGGCCGGGACCTTTTATCGCAGCGACTGGATGAAGTCCGGCAACTACAAGTTCTCGGCGCGTCTGACCCAGAAGGCCGCGCCGTCGCATCCGATCTCGTACGGACTGATGATCGGCGGAAGCGATCTCGCCGGCCCCAGGCAGACTTACTCTTACTTTCTTGTGCGCAACCAGGGTGAATACTTCGTCGCCAATCGCGAAGGAGACCAGAGGCCCACGACTGTCGTAACCTGGACCGCGAATCCGGCGATCGTCAAACAGGGCGAGGACGGCCGTCAGACTAATACCCTCGGCATCGAGACGCAAGGCGACAACGTGATCTTCTCCGTAAACGGCAAGGAGATGACGCGCCTGCCGAAGAGCAAGCTCCATACCGATGGTTTGTATGGTTTCCGCATCGGGCACAACCTCGATGTGGACGTCGATCAGATCATGCGCTGATGCCAGGATATGAAAACCAGCTGACCGAGATTGTCGCCGAGTTGAACCGCGCCGTTCCAGGCGCGCGCGACTCCCGGCCCAATATTGCTGAAAATCTCGCCTCGCTGGACGCCGTGCTCGCGCACGCGGTGCGTCTCGGCGCGTCCGATCTGCTGCTGATCGCCGATGTCCCGGTGACGATGCGGATAGCGGGAGCGCTTGCGCACTCTTCGGGTCCGCCGCTAACGGCCGAAGGCATCCGCAACCTGCTGCTTCCCCTGATTACGCCCACTCAAAGCCAGGAACTGCAGCGCCACAAGTCGGTCGATCTGTGCTTCAGCCGTGAGGGCATCGGCCGCTTCCGCGCGAATGTGCATTATCAGCGAGGTACTCTTGCGGGAAGCGTCCGCCTGCTTCCCGAGAAGGTTCCGAGCCTCGAATCTCTGCACTTGCCGCCCACGTTGCGCCGTCTTGCGGAAGCCCGCCAGGGGCTCGTGCTCGTCACGGGGCCTACCGGTTGCGGCAAGAGTTCCACCCTCGCGGCTCTCGTGGATCTGATCAACACCCACCGCCACGATCACGTCGTGACAATCGAGGACCCTGTCGAGTTCGTCCATTCCAACCGGAAGTCGATCATCGAGCAGATCGAAGTAGGTCAGGATGCGCCGGACTTCGCTGGTTCGCTCCGCAGCATTCTGAGGCAGAATCCGGACGTGATTCTGGTGGGCGAAATGCGTGATCCGGAGACCATGGCTACCGTTCTGACCGCCGCCGAAACCGGGCATCTCGTGTTTTCCACCCTGCACACCAATGACGCATCGCAGGCTGTCTCCCGCATTCTCGATTCTTTTCCGTTGGGAAACCAGCCGCAGATTCGCCAGCAGCTATCGCTTGCGCTGTTGGCCATCGTGGCGCAGCAGCTGGTTCCGTCGGCGGCCAACGGCGGCCGCTACCCGGTGGTCGAGATCCTGATGGCGACCAGCGGCGTGCGCAGCCTGATCCGCAAGGGCGACGATCATCAGATTTACTCAGCGATTTCCACAGGGCGCAACGAAGGCATGGTGTCGATGGAGCAATCGCTGGCCGAGATGGTGCGAACCGGCCGCATCAACCGCGAAACAGCTATGGCTCACTGCTTCCGCCCGGAAGACCTGGTGCGCTATCTGCAGGGCTGATTTTCACCTATACTTCGATCATGCGACGGCGGTCGTTCCTTCTTGCGGCGGCCGCGGCGGTATTTCCGGTCCGGAAGTCTTTCGGTCAGACCTCGCTCGGCACACTGACGTGGGTCCAGCCCGATGGTCTCTGGATTCGCGAATTACCCGACGGGCCTGCGAAGAAACTCGCATCAGGTAGCGGCCTTCACGCGCCGTGCTTTTCACCCTCAGGCGCATGGATCTCATATCAGGAAGCCCACGGCGGGATTTTCGTTCTTCGCACCGACGGCGGTGGCGGCGCGTCTCTGCAAGGCGAGAAGAGCGTTTGGCTGCCGCAGGGAGATCTGCTGGCGGCTGAGAGCAGCGGCGGGGTGTCCGTATTCGGTCCTTCGAATGACTGGAAGTCTGCGCTCGACGTTTGGAAAGACGCCGGATTGCCGGTGTTCAGCCCCAATGGAGAGCAGTTCGTAGCCACGCGGATTCGCAATGGCTCGGCCCAGCCCGTGGGCGAACTTTACCGCGCGTCGTTCGCGGCGCCCGACAAAGTGGAGACTCTGCTTTCAAGCGAAGGCGACATCGCACCCTATGGCTGGACGCGCGACGGCAAATCGGTCGTCTATTGGCGCGCGCCAGAATTGTCGGCATCCATCTGGGCCGATGGCGTGGCTCTTTACTCAATTCCGGCGTCGGGCGGCCCGGAGCGGAAACTCGGCGTATCGGCGCTGAAACACCGCGACGTTCTGAGTCTTGCCCCGGAATCGCACGGAAACTGGCTTGCGGCGACAAACAGCGAAGACCGGGAGACCTGGAGCGGTCAGCGGACTACGACGGTTGACCTCGACACGGGCGCGTCGCGCGACCTGACGCCGCCCGATCTCGCAGCGCTTTGCCCGGCATGGTCGCCCGACGGCCGAAGCATCGCTTGTTCCGCGGCGCCCGATGCCGACGTGGCCTACCGGAAGGCAACGAGCGGAGCCAACATCACCGTCGTGAATCCGGCCGGAACCCGGCAGGTCAAGGTGGTTACTCCCGCCTCGAAGATTCGCGCGATCGGCGGCGGCGAACAGGCGCACCGGTATCTCCAACAACGCAAGATCTGGATTCTCGATCCGGCGGCCGTGAATCCCCCGCGCCAGCTTACCAGCAACCCACAATATCGCGACGAATCGCCGCTGTGGTCGGCCGACGGCAGCCACCTGTTGTTTGGCCGCATGGATTACGACGGTCACGCCTCGCTTTGGCTGATTGAGAGCGGCGGCGCGAACGCTAGACAGGTCGGGTCACTCGAAATCGGCTCGGGGGATAGCGGCTGGTTCGGATTCTATGGTTACACGGACTGGAGAAGCGCTTTCGCCTGGTGGCGCATCTAACGTAACTTAGAGGCAAAAATGTCAATCCGAGCAGTTAAAAAACTCAGCGAATCCAAACCCACCCTCGAAGGCGCAGGCGTGCATCTCCGGCGCGCATTCGGCTTCGGCAATACGACCGATTTCGATCCTTTCCTCCTCCTCGACGACTTCCGCAACGATATTCCGAAGGAGTATCTGGCGGGTTTCCCGTGGCACCCGCATCGCGGGATCGAGACGATTACTTACGTTCTCGCCGGCACCGTGGAACATGGCGACAGCATGGGCAATCGCGGGGCAATCGCGGCGGGCGATGTCCAGTGGATGACCGCGGGCAGCGGCATCATCCATCAGGAGATGCCGAAGGGCGACCCCGACGGCCGCATGCACGGTTTTCAGCTCTGGGCGAACCTGCCTTCATCGCTCAAAATGACCGCGCCGCGCTATCAGGAAGTGAAGGCGCTCGACATTCCCCAGATCACGGATGACGACGGGACAAACGTGCGCATCGTCTGTGGAAGCTTCTGGGGAAAGAGAGGCCCGGTAGACGGGATCGCCGCCGACCCCATTTACCTCGATATTTCCGTGCCACCCGGGCAGAAGAAGACGCTTCCGGTGGAGACGACCCGCCACGCATTTGCATACGTGTTCGCAGGCGCGGGCAAGTTCGGCAACGCTTCGGGACCGCTTCCGGTGCGCACCGACATGGTCGGCTCCAATCAGGCGCCTGCACTGGAAGCGGGCAATCGTTCGCTTGTTGTCTTTGACCGCGGCGACGAGGTGACCGTGCAGGCCGGTCCGGAAGGCATTCGTTTTCTTCTGGTTTCGGGAAAGCCGCTGGAAGAGCCGGTGGCATGGCACGGCCCGATCGTCATGAATACGCAGGCCGAACTGCGGCAGGCGTTCAGCGAACTGGAAAAGGGCACTTTCCTGAAGGGCTAAGAGATCAGGCCCGTCATTCACGGCATTCGAAGTTCTTCGCATCCTGCGGATCGCCCTGCGCCCTTGTAATGCGCGTACTTTGGATATGCGCACAACGGGCGGCTCCGGCCCGGGAAAGCTTTCCCTGTGGCAACTACCGAATCCGGAGCAGTGCCCTTCTCAACCCAATTGACCACGGCGGTCAGCAGGTCGAAATTATCGAGCGCGAACTCGCCGCCCCGGCAGTGGTACATGCCCGGCACCAGGTAGACGCGACTCCAGTTCTGCACCTTATCCGCGCCGCCGTTGGCTTTGGCCATTCGCTGGTAGTAATCGAGGGTGTCCATGGCGGAGAACGCCTGATCGCTCATCCCGTGATAAAAGAGCAGCTTGCCGCCGTGCGCGGAGAAGGTGTCGAGGTTGGTCCAGGTGGTATCCGTCAGCGCCTCCAGCGGATCTCCCAGCAGCGCGAACAGGCGCTGATCGACGTCTATGCTCGTGGGCGGCGCCGGAGCGCCGGCCGCGGGTGGATTCGCGGGCGGCTTTGGGACTCGGCAGCAGATTGGCGATGCCCGCATCATAACCGTTCATGGGATAGACGAGGTCGCCTCTCGAATTGTGCGGCCCGGCGAAAGCTTTCTTGATCGCTGCCGTCTGCTGCGACGTCAGGCAGGAGTCATTCTTGCTGCCCTTGCACGCCAGAACATCCGGATCGAACTTGCAGGCGCGGGTGTTGAACACCATTCCGTCCTTCAATCCGTCGTTGGCGTCGCAGGCGTTCAGGACTCCGTTGACGATTAGCTTGATGTCGCTCTCGGAAAACACCTTATTCGGTTGCGCCCTTCCGGAGTCGTCCTTCGGCGCAATCTGGTTGAAGGCAACCGACGACCAGGTGTTTCCAATCCGTGAAAAGCCCGTGCGTATGGCGGGATCTCCGGAGATCACGCCGTCGAACTCGGTGGGATAACGCTGCGTCGTCAGCATGGCTTCCCGGCCGCCCGTTGAGCAGCCCGCAAAGTAGGAATATCGGGCCGATTGCCCGTAATAGTGGGCGATGATCTGTTTGGCGAGTTCCGCCACCTGGCCGACAGCGACTTGCGCAAAATCGATGCTGGCCTGCTGATCTGCGTCATAGCTCCGGTCGAACGTGGAACCCTTGTGGCCCGTATCGGTGGAGACGACGGCAAATCCGCGCGCCAGTCCCGGGTTGTCCCCGGCGGCCGCGGCGCCTACCGGCGGCCGGACGCTGCCGTTATATCCACCGCCGCCCTGGAACAGGAAGCGGTTATTCCAGGTATCGGGCAGCGCGAGGGAGAAGCCGATGCCATAGGTTTTGCCGTCCGCGCCTTTGCGCTCGTTGATCATGCCGTCGGCCTGACAGTGCGACGGGATGGTGGCCGATGTGGCCGATGTTTCGGTGGTGGACGGCCGTGCGGCGGATGACGCGGGAATCGTGACGGCTTTGGTGATCACCATCGGCACGCCGGGAATCCTGAATCCGGTGAGGTCCGCACACCTGTTTGACGTTTGTGCGCAGGCAATCGGGGCCAGCATGAAGGCTAACCAGAAACTTCGCATCATTTGATTTCCCTCCCGCGAGCATCTCTCTTTGAGCTGCTTCGTCCCGCGAGCGGATTATATCGCGATTCAGGAGAACCTTCATCTCTTCGATGGCGGAAGCAGCGCCTCGCGTCCCGGCGGCAGATGCTGATCGACGGCGTTCAGCATGAAGCCCACCCGGAAGTAGTCGCCCATGATCATCATGAGCTGCACTGTGCGCTGACGCCCGAACTGGCTCACCATCTTTTCCCAGAGTTCGCTGCTGACCTTATGCTCACGAAAGAGCGTGCGCCCGAAAGTGATCAGCGTCGCATCCTTGTCGGAGAGTCCCGCCGTATCCCTGTTGTACTTGACGACATCAATGACCGTTTGCTCCAGGCCCTGCCGCCGTCCCGCAGGCTCGTGAAAGGTCCATTCGTACTGCTGATCGAGCTCCCTTGCCATGATCAACACTGCGAGCTGAAAGTACCGGGGACCAACCGGGCTCTTCTCACCGGACGGGACACCGAGATCGATATCCCTCGGACTGTACATGGTGATGTGGGTGGGTCCGGGCACGGGCGCGACCTCTTTCCGCTCGGCCAGAAGACGCTTCCCTGCGTCGTCCAGATCTTCCGCCGTGACCGGGGGCAGGCGGGAGAGCGTCACCGGGTGGATATCTCGGGGCAGCGAACTCTGGTTCTGAGAGACCACCGGAAGCGCAATCAGCAACAGGACACCCGATCGGATCATCTTCATAAAGTCACTTTCCTGGCCGCAACGGTCGGCACAACTCGTAAACAACGATACCAGGAAATGCAGATGCACAACCCACACCCGAACGTGCGAAGTGGTTAATTACTTGCTTCTCGCCAGGGCATGGGCAAGCAACTTTTCCTCTTTGTGCCGTTGATGGCGCTCGGGCTCGCGGCAGCAGGGTGCAGCCGCGGAGGACGATCGCCGGAATATGACCAGCAAACGTACTCATCGAAACAACCGCCGCCGGGATCGGGTCAGACTGGCCCCGGCGACACGAAGCACGTGAACGCCATTAATGGGCCGAGGGATAGCACATATTAAGCGGCGCTACGCTTCGTTTTGCATCAGATAATCTCGCACTGCGCCCGGCTGGCTGTACTCGTACGGCCCGCGAACAACAGGCCCCTGTGAGTCGGACCATTCAAGGCTCGTCGCCTGCCAGGGATTCTTCGGCGCAATCGCGCCGCGTCTCATGCTGTGAAATAGATTCCACAGAAAAATCGTCTGCGCGGCCGCAAGCGCAAATGCCGAGAATGTGATCCATCGCTGCAAAGGCATTACCTGCGCGAGAAAGTCGAACGTCGTGAAATCCGCATAGCGCCGGGGGTTTCCAGCGAACCCCGCAAAATGCATCGGCAGGAAGGTCGCGTAGGCGCCGACGAACGTCAGGTAGAAGTGGAGCTTCCCCAGCCGCTCGTCCATCAGGCGGCCAAACAGGAGCGGAAACCAGTAGAACGTCGCCGCGAAAATTCCGAAGAGAGCCGCAATTCCCATGATCAGATGGAAGTGCGCTACCACGAAGTAGGTGTCGTGAAAATAGGCATCGATCCCCGGCTGTCCCAGGAATAATCCGGATAACCCGCCGGTCACGAAAATCGATACAAAGCCAAGCGCGAAGAGCATCGCTGTGGTGAGCCGAAGCGATCCGCCCCACGCGGTCGCGATCCAGTTGAATGTCTTGATCGCGGAAGGCACGCCGATCACCATCGTGAGAAAAGAGAAAGCGATCGCCGAGTACGGGTTGAGCCCGCTGATGAACATATGGTGCCCCCACACCAGCAGCCCCAGGAACGTAATCGAGATCGAAGCCCAGACAATCGCGCGATATCCGAACAGCGGCTTGCGCGAGAAGTTCGAGATCAGGTGCGACACGATGCCCATGCCCGGCAGGATCGCGATGTAAACCTCGGGATGTCCGAAAAACCAGAAGAGATGCTGCCAGAGCAGGGGTGAGCCGCCCCCGTGCTTGATTGCTTCGTCGGCGACCAGCAGCCCCGCGGGCACGAAAAAGCTGGTGCCTGCAAGACGGTCCAGCAGGATCAGAAATACCGCGGCGAGAAGCACCGAAAATGCAAGCAGGCTCAGAATCGCCGAGAGAAACCAGTTCCACGCAGGCACGGGCATGCGCATGAGCGTCATGCCGGGACCGCGCTCATCGATCACGGTGGCAATCATATTGATCGAGCTCAGCAGCGACCCCATGCAGAAAAGCGCGATGCTGAAAAACCACAGCGTCTGGCCGAGTCCTTCTCCCGGACCCGAAATCGCGCCGACGGCGCTTAGCGGAGGATAGGCCGTCCAGCCGGAAAGCGGTCCGCCGCCCACGGCATGAAACGAAGCGATAAGCACGACGAACGACAGCGCGCTGATCCAGAACGATGCGCGATTCAGGCGCGGGAAAGCCATTCCGCGCGCCCCGATTTGCGCGGGCAGCACCAGATTTCCGAACGCATTCAAAGGCGCGAGAGTGAGTACGAAGAACACCATGATCGTGCCGTGCAGCGTCAGGAGAGACAGGTAGAACTCAGGCGCCATAACATCGCCGCCCGCCACCTGCGCCATCGGATAGATCAGATGGAAGCGCATGATGAGCGAGAGCACCGTCCCGACCAGCACCGCAAACAGGGAAAGGAAGAAATACTGACGCGCGATCACCCTGTGGTCCACGCTGAAGATGCGGGACCCAAGACTCCGCTTTATCGCGGTTGGCGTTTCCATTGGTCGTATTCGGCGGGCGGCATGACGATCAGTACGCTGCGCATCTGGCTGTGTCCCAGGCCGCATAGCTGCGCGCACGCGATTTCATAGGTGCCCGGGCGGTCTACATGTAACTCGAGCGGGATCTCCATCCCCGGAACAATGTCCTGCTTGGTGCGCAGCTCGCGCACAAAAAAGTCATGGATTACGTCGCGGGAGTGCAGCCGCAGGAACACATCGCGGCCCGCGGGGATGCGCAAGCTGGCCGTGACTATGTCGTCTTTTCCGTCAGGGTCTTTGGGATCAATACCGACCGGATTGCCGCCTGCGTCGTTGATGAACTCGATGCCGGTGCGGCCGAAAACCCCGTCAGGTCCGGGATAGCGGAAGCTCCACGCGAACTGATGCGCGTGAACTTCGATGACCTCTTCGCCGGTCGAATGCGTCGCGATCTTCGCCCAGCTGCGAGATCCCGCAAAGGACATCGCGATAAAGAGCGCAGTTGTCGCGAGAGTCCAGATCCATTCGAGACCGCGATGACCATTGGCGCCGGTTGCAATCACCCGCTTTCGGCCGCGCAGGATCGTCCACGCGAGCAGAACCTGCGCCGCAACGAAGATGATCCCGGTGATCCAGAGGGTCCAGGTAAACTGGCGATCCCAGGCAAGCGCTTCGGCCGTAATCGCCACGGGAAACCAGAGGGGTTTGAAGGCGAAGAGGGCGCACCCGGCCAGGGTGAGAAGAAGCAAAATCAGGCCGAGTAGCATGAATATCGCGCGAGAAATTCCAGTATAGACTCAGGTATGAAGTTTGCCGTCTGCTTTGCGAGTTTGTGTCTGGCGAATGCAACGTCGATCGCGCAGTCATCGAATCGGTTATCTCGAGGCTCAACGATGCCGTCACACCGGTATCAACTCTGCTCACCGCGGATGCGACCGATAACCAGGCGGAACTCGTGCAGCTCGTGAGCCGGAACCGTCTACGCCCGAAATGAGCCCTTTCCCGGGGTCAGCGATCCCAAAATCATCGTACATTCGATCCAATTCATCACCCCCGAAGTCGCGCTGGTGGACGCGACCAACGCGCAGTTCGGCTCGCAAATCGTGCGTTCTTTGCCAATCTTCAGCCAGCAGTTGGTATGACCTTCGTAAACTGAAGTTGATGATCGTCAGGATCTTCCTGGTCCTTGCGCTTGCCGCCACGGCGGCCGCTCAAACCGTCTGCCCGCCGACGCCGCAGTTTACCCCGTGCGATCTCGTCTTCGACATCCCCTCCGCCCCAGGCGATCAGCCTCTCGATCTGAAGGGCGAGTTTCGCTCCCCGGATCAGCAGACAGGTTTGGCGAACGCATTCTGGGACGGAGGTTCTCGCTGGATCATTCGTTATGCACCGGCCGAATCGGGCACCTACGCCTGGCGCCTGATGAGCGGCCTCGCGAACTTCAACGGCAAGACAGGGCAATTCACCGCCACGCCGGCGCCCGATCAGGCCGAAAAGCCGGGATGGCTCCGGGCCGCCAACGTTCACCATTTCGCCTTTGTGGACGAGACCAATTCGAACATTAAGAAACCTCATCTCTGGACGGGCGCGGTGGTTCCAGGTTTTTCTTCGATGAGCCTCGATCAGTGGAAATCGCTGGTGGATACGCGCGCCGGTCAGCACTTCAATCACATCGGGATCACGCTGGTGGATGACGCCGGCGCCTCTAATTTCAAGTCGCCCGAGTTCTTCCGTGCTGCCGAAGCAAAACTCGATTATGCGAACCAGCACGGCATCATCCTCGATATCGCTTTCTTCGGCTCGGGCGGCCTTTTGACCCGGCTGCTGCCCAACCGCGACGATCGCCAGAAATGGTTCACCTACGCGCTTTCCCGGCTGGCGGCGTTCAACGTGACCTGGCAGGGGATTGAAGGCTGGGAAACCTATGACAACGGCCGCGAGCTGCTTAAAGAAGTCGCCGACTACCTCACGACCCTCGACCCCTATAAACACCCGCGATCGAGCCGCACGGATCTGACGTCGGGGCCGCTCGTCGATGACGGCTGGCTGCGCTACCGTTCTTATCAAACCGCCAACGATGCCGTCGGCGCCATCGAGCAGCAGGTTTATCAATACCCCGCGGTGAACAATTTCGGCGCTGGCGCCACCGATGCCGATACGTTCCGCCATCGTCTGTGGAACGCCACGATGAACGGCCAGTATCCCGCGACAGTAATTCCCAATGAACAGGCCGCGAACGAAGTGAAGATCTGGTCCGAGTTCATGCGTGATACACGGCACTGGGAACTGGAGCCATTCTTCGACGTCGAGAATGGCCGCGGGTTGTCGCTCGAAGGCATTGAGTACATCATTTACGTCGAAAAGCCCGGGCCGGTGACCGTAAATCTCGAAAAGCACAGTTACGATGCCCGCTGGTTCGATCCCGCTACCGGACAGTCCGTGAAGATCAAGGACATCAAGACCGAAGTCTTCACCGGCGATCCGCCTGACAAAACGCACGACTGGGTCTTGCAAATCTCGCGCGAAGGGCAGAAATCCTCGATGCTGAAGAGCGTTCGGTTCGATTCGCGCGAACCCGGCATCGTCTTGCAGGAGGTCGAAGGGAATCCGGAGAAAGTTCCCTTCGATGTGATCGAGCCTTCCGGCGATACGATCTCGCTGAGCAAGCCGCCACAGTTTTCGATTAAGCTGAAGCGCGAAACAAAGGCGCTGCAGCACATGATGTTCGAGTGGACGGGCGAGGTTACGGTGGATAACAGAAGCTATCGGGTGATCGGAATGGGACCGGAGGGAACATTTCAGATACCCGCAAATATTGCGAAAGAGTATCCGGCAGCTCTCCACGTCAGGATTCTTGCGATGAATGCGCTCGGCAAGGTTTACGTGCTCGATCGCAACTACTCGCTGACAAAGTAAAGCGACAGCTCGAATATGTTAACCCTCGCGGTCGATACGACGGCGGAATCCGGCAGTATCGCGCTGGCCGATGAAAATGGTATCCGCGAAGAGGTGCTGATCCACGCTCCGCAGGGGTTCAGCCGCGTCCTGTTCGGTGAGATCGAAGCGCTGCTGGCGCGCCAGGGTGTCGGCCTTCGCGATATCGAACTCTTTGCCGGAGCTTCCGGCCCCGGATCCTTCACGGGCGTCCGCGTTGGGCTTTCCGCAATCAAAGGTCTCGCCGAGGTTCTCGGCAAACGCGTAGTAGCCGTTTCGAATCTCGAAGCGCTCGCCGAGTTCGGAACCACCGCCATGCGCGCAACGGTTATCGATGCGCACCGCGGCGAAGTATATGCAGCCCTCTATGACGGCGCCGGCAACGCCATCATCCCCGAAGCGGTTCTACCCTTCGAGAGGTTCGCGCAGTTGGTGGGCGGCCGGGAAGCCGAGTGGATCAGGGAGCCGCGCGCCATCGCGGGGGCGGTCGCCGCCATCGCGATCCGGAAAGCGACAAAAGGCCTCGCGCAGGACCCCGCCGCAATCGAAGCAAATTACGTGCGCCGCTCCGACGCCGAACTGCTCTGGAAAGAAAACTAATTCTCGCTCGCCGTCGAGTAACTTGTGTGGGGCAGGGCTTCGGCCCTGCGGCCGGCCTTCTGGCCGGCCCGGAACTTTACGGAGCGCTGGTAGCGCCGGCGATCTTGTCGCCGGTGATCGGGCTCCCCAACCGCCTCTTCATCGAAGCGGCAGGATGTTATCCCGCGATGATAGGCTAACGGCAGGAAACGGAAGTGATCGCCTTTGTCGTATCTCGATAACGATGGCACGCATCGCGCGACAGCTCGAACTCCGTGGCGTCTTCGCGTCCGCCGTAACCCCGCACCGTCCCAACTCGCATGAGCCGGACTTTTCGGGCTCCCTCGACCTTCTCGATTTCCTCGCTCAGGCCGGCGTTCAGGGGATCTGTCTCTTCGGTGAAACCGGCGAATTTTTCGATTACAGCCTCGATCAGCGGCAGCGCGTTGTCTACCTCGGAGTGAAGCGCAGCCGGGTCCCGCTGATCGCCGGCGTCTCGCACTCCACGCTCGACGGCGCCGTGCAACTGGCAGGCGAAGCGATCGCTTCCGGCGCGGACGGCCTGCTGCTCATGCCGCCATTTTTCTTCCCGTACTCGCAGCGCGAAATCGAAGAGTTCTATATGCAGTTCGCCGATCAGGTCGGTGACGCCGTGCCCATCGTGATGCACAACCTTCCGCAGTGCACGTCTAAACTCGAAATTGCAACCGTGCAGAAACTACTAGCCACAGGCCTCTTCGCCGGCATTAACGATTCGAGCGGCGATTGGCAGTACCTCGAACAACTTCTCGTCCTGAAGCGGGAGCGTGCGGTCGCCGTTCTCAATGGAAGCGACCAGCTCGCTGCGCAAGCCCTGAATGCCGGAGCCGATGGATTGATCTCGAGCGCGGCCTGCGCAGTGCCTGAGCTTCTGGTGAGTCTCGCGCGTGCGCTCCCCGAAGGCCGTGAACCGCTGAATGCGAGGCTGCTCGAATTCACCGCATGGGCGGAAAAATTTCCCCACCCGGTGGCGGTCAAACGCGCTGTAGCGCTCCGCGGTCAGAAATCCGGTCCCGAACTCACGCCGCTCGCCCGGGAAACCCGGCAGGAGGTCGATCAATTCTCACGCTGGTTCGGCGAATGGCTGCCCCTCGCCAAAAAGGCCGCCGCGCATGGGTGACTTCCGCGAATTCGGACACAAGCTCATCGATTGGGTCGCCGATTATCTGGAAAATCCGGAGCGCTATCCCGTGCTCTCGACTGTCAAACCAAACGATATCGTCGACGGCCTGCCGGCGATCGGTCCTGAACAGGGCGAATCGCTCGACCGCATCTTCGAAGATTTCGAGCGCATCATCCTGCCGGGCATCACGCACTGGAATCACCCGCGTTTCCTTGCGTTCTTCGCTAACACATCCTCGCCCCCCGCGGTCCTCGCCGAACTGCTCGCCGCGGCACTGAACGCCAATGGCATTCTCTGGAAAACGTCTCCCGCCGTTACCGAGCTTGAAGTTGTCACGCTCCGCTGGTTGCTGCACTGGTTTGGCTTGCCGAAAGACTGGTTCGGCATGATTCTCGACACCGCGTCCACCGGAACCCTGCACGCCATCGCCGCTGCACGCGCGGCCATGGCTCCCGAAACGCGCGATTACGGCACGCCGAACAACCTCGTGCTTTACACCTCGGAGCAGGCTCACTCCTCGGTCGAGAAAGGCGCCATGGCCCTCGGCTTCGGACGCAACAACGTGCGTCTGATCGGTACCGATGCGGAGTTCCGCATGCGCCCCGACCTTCTCGCAGGAGCCATCCTCCGGGATCGCGAAGCCGGTCTTCGGCCCTGCTGTGTCGTGCCGACCGTCGGCACCACTTCGACCACCAGCATCGATCCCGTTCCCGCGATCGCCGATATCGCCGAACTCGAAGGGCTTTGGCTGCACGTCGACGCGGCATATGCCGGTTCTGCCGCCGTCGTACCCGAGTTCCGCTGGCTCCTTGATGGCTGCGACCGCGCCGATTCCCTGGTCTTCAATCCCCATAAGTGGCTGATGGTGCCGGTCGACTGCAGCGTCTTCTATTGCCGCCGACCCGAAGTCCTGCGCCTGGCGTTTTCACTCGTGCCGGAGATCCTCCGAACCAGCGACGGCGGCCTGAACATGATGGACTACGGCATCCCGCTCGGCCGCCGTTTCCGCGCCCTCAAACTCTGGTTCGTCCTCCGCTATTACGGCCGTGAAGGCCTCGCGGAGGTGATCCGCGAACAGGTCGCCATGACCCGCGAGCTCCGCGACCGGATCGCATCCGACCCCCGGTTCGAAATCTGCGCTCCCTCCCCGCTTTCCGTCATCTGCTTCCGTCTTCGCGGCTCGGACGAAGCGAATCGTTTGCTTCTTGATGCGATCAACGGTTCCGGGCGATTTTTCCTGTCTTCCACCGTCGTTAACGGTCGCTATATTTTGCGGATCGCCGTTGGGAATATAATGACAACACGCTCGACGCTCGACGAACTCTGGTCGCTCCTCGACGCTCTATCCCCCGTGCGATTATCTTAGTGGCAGCTTGTCAAGGCCTGAATTTTCTTTCCTGTCAATGACTTCAGCGTGAACTTTGGCACTCAACGCCGTAGTGTGCTAATAATGGACTTTGGAATTTGCGACAGGGGAAGGTCCGGTTCCAAAGGGTTACAATCCATCCCCAAATTTTTCAAAAAAACGAGGTTACACCAATGAATATTCGTCCGCTTTACGACCGAATCGTTGTCAAGCGAGTTGAAACCGAAGCCGAAAAGACTGCACGGCGGTCTCTACATCCCCGACAGCGCGAAAGAAAAGCCCCAGGAAGGCGAAGTTGTTTCCGTTGGCAAAGGCAAGCGCCTCGAAGACGGCAAGATCGTGCCGCTTGACGTTCAGCCCGGCGACCGCATCCTGTTCGGCAAGTACTCCGGCAGCGAAATCAAGCTGGATGGCGAAGAGTTCATGATCATGCGCGAGGACGAAGTGCTCGGCATTCTCGACGCGAAACCCGTATCGGCCAAAAAGGCCAGCTAGTTAACCCCGGTTATCGAATCAGGAGAGAGAAATATACATGGCAAAACAGATTGTTTACGCTGAAAATTCCCGCCAGGCGATCCTGCGCGGTGTGAATCAGTTGGCCGACGCGGTGAAAGTCACCCTCGGACCCAAGGGCCGCAACGTCGTCCTCGAGAAAAAGTTCGGCGGCCCGAACATCACCAAAGACGGTGTCACGGTCGCCAAAGAAATCGAATTGAAGGACCCGCTCGAAAACATGGGCGCGCAGATGGTTCGCGAAGTCGCTTCCAAGACTTCCGACATCGCCGGCGACGGCACCACCACCGCGACCATCCTCGCTCAGGCGATCTTCCGCGAAGGCGTGAAGTCGGTTGCCGCGGGCGCAAACCCGATGGCTCTGAAGCGCGGCATCGACAAGGCCGTTGCAGTCGCCATCGAAGAAGTGAAGAAGATGTCCAAGCCGGTTTCCGGCGACATGATCGCCCAGGTCGGCACCATCTCCGCCAACAGCGACCACACCATCGGCGACACCATTGCCGAAGCGATGAAGAAGGTCGGCAAGGACGGCGTCATCACCGTTGAAGAATCCAAGACGATGGCGACCGAGCTCCAGACCGTCGAAGGCATGCAGTTCGACCGCGGCTATCTCTCCCCCTACTTCGTGACCGATGCCGAGCGCATGGAAGTGGTTCTCGAAGATCCCTACATCCTGATCCACGAGAAGAAGATCTCGAACATGAAGGACCTTCTGCCGCTGCTCGAGCAGATCGCCCGTTCGGGCCGTCCGCTCCTGATCATCGCGGAAGAAGTCGAAGGCGAAGCGCTGGCCACTCTCGTGGTCAACAAGCTGCGCGGCACCCTGAACGCCTGCGCCGTAAAGGCCCCGGGCTTCGGCGATCGCCGCAAGGCCATGCTGGAAGACATCGCGATCCTCACCGGCGGCACGTGCGATCTTCGAAGAAACCGGCATCAAGCTGGAAGGCGTGAAGCTGGAAGACCTCGGCAAGGCCAAGCGCGTCACGGTCGACAAAGACAACACCACGATCGTCGATGGCGCCGGTCAGCGGCAAGGCGATCGAAGGCCGCATCAAACAGCTGCGCACCCAGATCGACGAAACCACCTCGGACTATGACCGCGAGAAGCTGCAGGAGCGGCTGGCGAAGCTGGCCGGCGGCGTTGCGGTGATCAAAGTCGGCGCCGCGACCGAGACCGAAATGAAGGAAAAGAAGGCTCGCGTCGAGGATGCTCTGCATGCAACCCGCGCGGCGGTCGAAGAAGGCATCGTTCCCGGCGGCGGCGTGGCTCTGCTGCGCGCAGCCAAGGCTCTCAACGGACATGAAGGCTCGACGGCGACGAGCAGATCGGCGTCGACATCATTCGCCGCGCCTGCGAAGAGCCGATCCGTCAGATCGTGCAGAACTCGGGTGAGGAAGGCGCGATCGTGATGGGCAAGATCCGCGAGAACAACAACGCCGCACTTCGGCTACAACGCTCAGACCGACGTGTACGAGGATCTGGTTACCGTCGGGCGTGATCGATCCGGCGAAGGTGACCCGCTCGGCTCTGCAGAACGCGGCCTCGATCGCCGGTCTGATGCTGACCACCGAAGCGATGGTCTGCGAGATTCCGGAGAAGAAGGCTGCTCCGGCTCCCGGCGGCCACGGTGGACCCGAGGGAATGGACTACTAAGTCCTTCGCTCAAAACTGACTGAAGGAAGCCGCGGTTCCCGAAAGGGGGCCGCGGCTTTCTCGCTTTTATGTTCCTTTTTCTTTGAACAGAAGAGAAAACAGATAATGTTTGGCTACTTTTCGGTCTTGATCCGATCCCAACTTCCGAAAGCAAAGAAGGCCTCAGTCAGGGCATCAATCACCAGGTCGGATGATATGGGTTTGCTGACGTCGTAGTCGGCGGAATGACGGCGTTCCTGCAGTTGAATGAAGGCGGACGCAACAGTATACAAATCCTGATATGGGAACTGGCCTGAGGCTGCTTCTTTTTGCCAGGTCGTCTTTATCTTCTCTGAGGCTTTTTTCATCTGCCCGTGTTCGAATCGGCGGTGCTCGTCCACTCCCCAGAGTTCGCAAGCTTCGCTGATCAGAAGGTGGAACAGAGCGTAGTATGCAGTAGAAATGGATCGCCGGAGCGTTGCCTGGCTTTCCGGCGCTCTGTAAAGAAACTCGGCGGTGTCCAGCAGGTCTTGAGGATAGCTACTGGCCATCAATCTGCCAGTCGGGGTCCCGGAGTTTTTGCTGTTCCGCCAGGGTTCTGAACGTAAAGTATGGCTGGTATCCTTCGAGTTTGAGGTGACTCGACAGCCTGGTCGAAATCTGACGCAAAAGCTCGCCTATCGAAAGCAGAATCTTCTTATCCCCCGAGGCGCGAAATTTGCCATACAGACCCGACGGGTCGTGCAGCAGTACTCGGACAAACAGCGCGGGTTCTTCCGTCCAATCCTCTCCGATGGAGTAGCGAATACCGGCGATCTGATCCGGAAAGGCTTCAACCGTGAGCCGTATGGCGCCCTCGATCTGCTCCTGATCAGGTTGCACTGCGGAGACTGACATTGCCTTCAGCATATCGCGCCGCCGCCGACAGGCCGCCGGCTGAAACCCGATAATCTGCGCTGTGAAAGCCCCGGGCTTCGGCGATCGCCGCAAGGCCATGCTGGAAGACATCGCGATCCTCACCGGCGGCCGTGCGATCTTCGAAGAAACCGGCATCAAGCTGGAAGGCGTGAAGCTGGAAGATCTCGGCAAGGCAAAGCGCGTTACGGTCGACAAAGACAACACCACGATCGTTGATGGCGCCGTCAGGGCAAGGCGATCGAAGGACGCATCAAACAGCTGTGCACCCAGATCGACGAAACCGCCTCGGATTATGACCGCGAGAAGCTGCAGGAGCGGCTGGCGAAGCTTGCCGGCGGCGTTGCGGTGATCAAAGTCGGCGCCGCGACCGAGACCGAAATGAAGGAAAAGAAGGCTCGTGTCGAGGATGCGCTCCACGCAACCCGCGCGGCGGTCGAGGAAGGAATCGTTCCGGGCGGCGGCGTGGCTCTCCTGCGCGCAGCTGCGGCTCTCAAGGACATGAGGGTTCCGGGCGATGAGCAAATCGGCGTAGACATCATTCGCCGGCCCTGCGAAGAGCCGATCCGGCAGATCGTGCAGAACTCGGGTGAGGAAGGCGCGATCGTGATGGGCAAGATCCGCGAGAACAACAACCCGCACTTCGGCTATAACGCTCAGACCGACGTGTACGAGGATCTGGTTACCTCGGGCGTGATCGATCCGGCGAAAGTAACCCGTTCGGCTCTGCAGAACGCGGCCTCGATCGCCGGCCTGATGCTCACGACCGAAGCGATGGTCTGCGAGATTCCGGAGAAGAAGGCTGCTGCGGCTCCGCATCCTGGTGGACCCGAGGGAATGGACTACTAAGTCCTTCGCTCGAAACCGACTGAAAGAAGCCGCGGTTCCCGAAAGGGGGCCGCGGCTTTATTTATCCCGAGCACCGCTGGTTTATCGGCACTTGCCTGCCTGGGCTTCTGCCGCCCGAGCCCAGCGGCACAGCAACGTCCCAAGAGGCACTGTATCCCAACCCAGCGCGCGCGAAAGATTCGTCAGAATCCAGTCTCCGCAGGTATTACCTTCAAGGATGACCGGCCCTGCTTCGGTCACGATCAAATCCCAGTTCACAATAGGTAATCCAGGAAAGAGCGCCATCGCGCTGACAACCAGTTCGATCGCGTCACTCAGTCGCGGCACGAGCCGGTCTGCCACCTGTGCCTGATTCCAGGGCAAGCGAGAATACCGCTTTTCGGGATGCGCGAACCAGATTCCCGGCCCCGTCAAGCCGGTCGCGAGATTGACGGGAACGCGCATCTGCCCCCGAAGGAAATCCCGCGCATTTTGACCCGGGACATCGATCGAGACCAGCGCGCTGTGAAGGAATGCCGCTCCCTTCGGCTCACGCGCAGTGGTGAGGCGCAACACCGGGGCGGCGCCCTTTGTAGCCAGATCGGCCAATTCCGGCGCAGGCTCCAGGCGGACCTGAACCAACAGATCGTCTGACGCCGCTCGCGCCCGTCCGCCGCGAAGAAATTCGGCGCCGGACATTGCGCCGCGCCCAGCCGACCCATGACGAGGCTTCACAAACAACAGGTCGGGACGCAACCAGTGGATGCCTGCCTCGTTTATTTCCTGCCCTCCGGGCACAATCTCAAACAGGCGCGGACTCGCCAATCCGGCGCTTGCCAGCAGTTCCGCCGTCGCCTGCTTATCCGCAAGCAGGCGACGTTCCCTGGTGCTGCCGAGGCGCGATAACAGAACGCCGGCGGCTCTTCCCGGCAGAGGGTGCGGACCAGACGGCTGACCGGGCGAGCTGAAGAACTGGCTCCAGATCAACGCCTCATTCGGCCGGGCGCCGCTGCGGAGGCAATCCACCAGCAACTCGCGAGCGGTCCCCAATTCCAGAGTCCGCGCCTTCGCAAAGCTGCATACCTGACTGACGCACGCCAGAACCCAGGCAAGCCGAGCCACAGGGATCAGCAGTGGTTGGCCCCACCACGCCGTTCTTTTCCAGAAACGCGCAGCAGACCACGTGCGAAGAGCCGCCATCGCCGGGTCGCCGGGAGAGAACAATCCCTGGCCATCATAAGGCAGGCGCCACCACAATTTATTCAGAGAAGCGCGCCACATACTCGGCCAGAACCAGCGCGCGAATCCCATGCAGCGCCATCCGTATGGGGCGCGATATTGCAATTTGCCCATTCGATGCGAGCCCGTCCGCCGTTAGGTCAAGCGAGGCCGCGGAAAACGTTGCCGCGACCTTATCCAGATCGAACATAGTTGCAGCCGAAGCGGACTCCCGCACCGCGCCCACCCGCCTCAACAAGCCGGGCAGCGCGGCCCTGAGATTCGCGGGGATGTCGGGGAACGGCACGAATTTGGTATCGCGCCAGCGGACCGATTCGGGCAGGATGCCCGCCATCGCATTGCGAAAAGGCTGGCGGGAAAAGCCTCCGTCGACGAAATTTTCGATGGGCAGCGAGAGGATAAAGTCGATAACGCGCCGGTCCAGCAGCGGGTAAGTGAACGCGAGCCCATGGCGAGCGCCGATGATCGCCCAATGCGTAGCGCGGCCCACCAGATAACTGTTCGTCAGCATGGCGACCCGGTCTTGAGGGCTGCTGCTCCAGGTTGCCGCGGCGGAAAGCTCCGCCGCTATCCGCTCCGCCAGTTGCGGCTGAAGGAATGAAAGCGCATTCCGGCGCCGGTCGGCAAACAGAGACCGCCCCTGACGGCGTTGACGGCTGGCGATCAGCGAGTCGGGAACCATCGGCAGAAGCAGAGAACCCGCGGCGACACGAAAAATCGGCGTTTCCTGCCTGCGGGCGCGAGCCTTCAGTTCCCTGAATACGCCTTGCCAGCGGCCCCGCCGCAGCATCTCGGGAAGAATGCCGGTGCCGTTGTAAGTTGCGCCTTCATCGCCGCCCGCTCCGCACAAAAGCAATCCGGCGCCCGCGGCCGCCGCTGCCGAAGAAATGCGGTCGTCCGGTTCCGCGAACTGATCTCCCCCCGGGAGATCCATATCGATCACGCGGTGTTCGTCGATTGGCGTAAGATGGACGGCCGACCATATGATGTCCCGCTCCTGGGCCAGGACCGCGTTGACGTACTCTCGTTCATCCAGTAGCGGAGAACCGGAACCCGGATTGGCGAGCAGCGACCAGGTATGCAGACTCCCGTTCCTCGCGCGCATATCCCGAGCCGCCATCACGACGATCGCCGAAGAATCGAGTCCTCCGCTGAGGTGTGCGGCGACCGGCCCCTCAGCCGGCAGGCGACTGCGCACCGCATCTTCCAGAAGTCCGCGAAGTGTCGCCGCTGCATCCGTCGCGGAACGCCGCCCCTGGCCCACCTGAGCCGGATCGGGTCGCCACGCGCGATGCATGCGTAAGGCCTCCGGCGTGACTGTCAGGCTGTGTCCGGCAGGCAGCCAGGAGATGTCCTCGAACCCTGTCGATACTCCGGTCGGATACGACTCGAACTGTAAGCGGCCCAGCGCCACGCGGTCGAGTCTTCTGGCCGCCACGCCGGAGGCATGCAAACCGCGCGGCAAAGACGCGAAGGCGAATAGCTGTCCAGGTTTGTGGGTGTAACAAAGCGGCCGCACGCCCATGAAGTCTCGGGCGCAGGTTAGACGCCTCTGCCGCGGCTCCCAGGCGGCAAGAGCGAAGTCGCCGTCCAGCCGGTCCGGCAGGTCTTCTCCCCATTTGTCGAGCGCGGCGAGCACCACGGCTTCCTCGTCGCTTCTTTCCGATAGTCCCAGTGCAGCCGCAAGGGCGTGCGGCCGATCGAGCCGCACGTCCGCGGCGAGCCACGTATCGGCGGAGACATGCCGATGAGGAGAGAAATCCAATACCGCCAGTGCGGCTGGACCTTCCACTCTGCGCGCCACATGGGGCGCAAGGCCGGGAGACATAAGCGCGTCCACCATGCGGGCAAGCGTGTCGGCCCGCGCCGGTGCGCCGTCCAGGTGCACGATGCCGCAAATCAGGCGCATGCGGTTTGGCGAATCAGTCGAGCGGGATCAGGCGACATCGCGCAAAAGTTCGTGCTGCCGCAACTCCCTCACAAACCCGGCCACCTGAGGAGCGCACTCGTCCGAGGTCACTTCGAACTCTCCGACCAGGCACTCCACCAGAGCGCGCTCCGTGGTCGGCCGCTCAAGCAGTTCCCACACACGGGCGCCAACCCCATTCAGGCTGAAATAACGGCCCTTTTCCACGCTCATCATGAGCAGGCTTTCTCCCATGTACGCGGCCGGGATGTCGCCCACCCTTTGAAAGCGCGCGCTCATGCCGCATACTCCCGAACGATGACCGGTTCGTAACCCAATCGCGCCATCGTCGCGGCGTGCGCAGCCTCAACGCTCCGGACCTGTGCGTCTTTAAGGTGATGGCGCCAGGCTCCGACACAGCCCTCCCTGAAGAACGATGCCTGCCGGAACGACCGTTCCGCAAACCCTTTTTCTCGCTCTTGCCGCTGCAACCCGGCAAAGCCTGAATGACGCACCGCGCGCAACACCTCCTCTCGCTCAACCGCCTCGTTCTCGAAGCAGACGCCGAGGAACCGCAGGACTTTGCGAAATGCTTTCCCGGTATCGGCGTGCAAATCCTCATAGCGTATGAGGCACACAGACAGACCCGACTCATCGAGCCAGCTGCGAACGTGTCTGCTCCAGCCATTGGTTCGCTGACGAACCTGGTAATCGCTCGGGCCGAAAAAAACTGCTCGTTTCGTTCATATGTTCGATCGCTTGTTCTATAGAAATGCCTTCATGGAAGGCGAAGGAAACAGCGACATCGCGGGGATCCCGCACGATGTACAGCGCCGCTCGCGCCGCCGTGCCCAGCGCGGGGGATCCATTGGGCAGCCGCGTCCACGAGTCGTGCGCTTTGAGGAAGGTGGCGCGATCGCGGGATGCCGCATAAGCGTCGAGCGCTCCCGGCCTCATGCCGTCGATCTCATCCGGGTGCAGAAGGCTGGAGTCGACAAACGTCTGCCGTTCAAACAACTCGCGGCTCCCTGCCAGGTCCTCGTCGAGAGAAAGCTTGTTAATGTCCTCCGGAGTGTCCGTCCCCGCCGCAATATTGGATAGCAGGATGCGCAGCCATGTGTTGCCCGATTTCGGGTACGAGGCGATCCAGACCATTCCCGGGGGAAACGTTGCCATGCGATTAAAGCCCCCGCCAGTGTGCGCGAAGCTCATTCGCGGTTTCGCCAATGCGGCCGAGATCGCGCGGCCGGGTCAGAGTAAAAATCTGCGCATGCCGCAACACGGCCGCCGTGAGGGATACCTGGCGGCTCCGCCGCGCCATAGCCAGAGCGAGCCCCGGCCGGTAACTCTGGTCCAGCAAAGCCTGTGCCCCGTTCAGCGGCGACAGCCGTTCGATGCCGCGCGTGCCGGGTAAGACCTGGTCGCGCAGAATGTAGATGGCGGCTACCGGCGCGTGGCCGTCCGTCCCTCGTCCCGGGGGCTCGACATAGCTCTTTCCCAGGGCCGAGCGCACAGGCTGCCGTCGCTGCGCCGCGAGATCCAGCTGCGCGATACTTTCCTCGAACAGCTTCAACTGGCGGCCGTCTGGCCAGACCACAGGCGCTCCCCTTTGATCCGTCTCTATGGCGCAAACGTCGTCGTTCAGGAAGCGGCAGCCGGCTTTGCAGAGAGCGGCCGCCAGCGTGGATTTCCCGATTCCGCTGCGGCCGCAGAATACGTATGCTCGCCCGTCCACGGCAACTGCGGCGGCGTGGAGAACCAGCCCTCCGCGTTGCATCAGCAGCGCGCCGAATCCCGTTCCGAGCAGGAACGGAATGGCATCCACAGGATCCGTCTCGGGCGCCGGTTCCATATCGAGCGTCCGGCCATCGGTGGCCAGAAAACGTCCGATCCCGGGAAGACGGAGCAGAAAACGGGTCTCATCCATTTCCCAGACGGGCCCGCGCGCGCTGGAGCTTTCCAGACGCTCCGGCACGGGACACCGGTTGATTCGCACGTCCTCGCAGCCCGACGGGACGGGGAAAGGAACCACCCCCGGCAACTCCATCTGGGCTCTCACGGAAAGACCGGAAATTCGGCAAGTATACATTGGCGATTAAACGACCTTACCGGGCTCTAATGTCCGCATTCTTAGAATTTACCAACGATAAAACGATATTGGTTATCAAAATTCAAGAAATTTATGGCGCGCCATGTTACCCTTTACACGAGTAATTAATTTCGAGAACCCGAGGATTCAGACCCATGGAGCAAACGGAAAAGATCGCGAATGCGCCCCTGAGCGAAGCGGCGAGCCGCAAACATTGGGAAGCTCCGACGATCGAGGCCGCCTCCATCGAGGCGCGGACCGCCAAGGACCCATCCGTTGTCGAGAACAATGGGCTCTTCACCAAGAGCGTCTCGTAGACTCCCGGTCGCGGCCGATTGACCGTAACCCGCGGACTTGTCGCTCCCGCGATGTCTCAATCCCGTCTCCTCGCTAAAGCGCGGAATTTCATCCGCTGGACGTGGATGGAAAGAGCCCTGCTGCTGCCGGCATGGTTATTGCTGGGGGCCAGCAGGATTGTCATCGTGGCGGTTCCATTCCGCTATCTGGCTCCGCGGCTTGGGGTTCAATCCGGAGTCTCCCCCTGGATTCCGTTGGCCGACGCCCGCGGCGAAGCGAGGGCCGTATCCATCGGCAAAGCCGTGAGAGGCGCCGCCGCCTTGACGCCCTGGGAGTCGAACTGTTTTCCCCAAGCCGTCACCGCCGGAATATTGCTTGGGCTTTGCGGCGTGCCTTATAGCCTGTTCTTCGGGATGGCGCGCGGTTCAGAGCAGTCTGCTCGCATCGAGGCGCATGCCTGGGTGACCGCCGGACGCGTGGCGGTTTCGGGCGGCGCGAGTTTCGACCGCTTCACAGTGGTCGGCAGTTTTGTCGCGCGCCGCGCGATAAAGGTA
The DNA here is from genome assembly GCA_963831795.1 of Terriglobia bacterium. Taxonomy (GTDB): domain Bacteria; phylum Acidobacteriota; class Terriglobia; order Bryobacterales; family Bryobacteraceae; genus BOG-234. The sequence goes on from CAWHSB010000022.1 coordinate 50,536, forward strand.
AAAAAGAATCCGCATTCGCGATAAATTGACGGGCAATTAACTGGTGGATTCATCATCAACTGTCTGGGAAATGCTCCATATTCAGGCTCGCCGGACCCCTCTTGCCCCGGCGCTCCTGACTCCCGGCAGAGCGGCGCTGAGCTATCAGGCGCTGATCGATCAGATTCGCGAAGCGATCGATGCGATCAACCGCTTCGGTTTCGGGCGGGGCGACCGTGTCGCGGTGGCGCTTCCCTCGGGACCCGAATGTCCGGCCGCGCTGGCCGCCGTCATATCCGGCTGTGTGTGCGTGCCGCTCAATCCCGCCTGTTCGGTGAGCGAGTTCACCTCCGCTTTCTCCAATTCGAGGGCGACGGCGCTGGTCACTCGCTCCGAAAGCGTGCCCGACGCGATACGCGCCGCGAAACAAACCGGCACAACCGTGATCGAACTGGAACCGCTGCCGGCGGAGGGAGCCGGCCGATTCCGGCTTGGTTGTTCGTCTGCTTCGCGCTCTCGCCGGCCAGGCTTTTCCTCTGCCGAAGACCTCGCCGCAATCTTCATGACGTCGGGCAGCACTTCCTCGCCGAAGATCATCCCGCTGACTCAGTCGGTAATTTGCTACCGCGCTTTTCACGCGCGCAACATCCTCAACCTGACCTCCGCGGACCGCTGCCTCGACCTGCTGCCGCCATTTCACGGAAGCGCCATTCTGATATCGATTCTCGGTTCTCTGTTCGTGGGCGCCGCTAATATCTGCCAGGGGCTCGTGTCAACCGCGGATTTCGAGCGATGCATCGAAGAGGTCCGCCCCACCTGGTGTGCGCTTCCGCCGCCGTTTGTCGAGTCGCTCCTGAGCGGGAACTCGCAGAAAACTCGTCGGAGAATTCCTCCGGGATTACGCGCGTTCTTCACCGGCGGCGCCCCCACATCGGCGGAAACGGTCGAAGCCATCGAACGGGAATTTGGCATCCCCCTGCAAAATTTCTACGGAGCCAGCGAATGTGGCGGGGTGGCCGCCAATCCCATGCCGCCCGGTGTGCGCAAACGCGGTTCTGTCGGACTGAGCATTGCCCAGGAAATATCGATTCTGCAAACGGGAGAGATCGCGGTGCGAGGGCCGGGCGTTTTCAGCGGCTATGAGAATGGCGGCGGCCCGGACAAGACCGCGTTCTGTGGCGACTGGTACCGCACCGGCGATCTCGGTTATTTCGATCATGACGGCTATCTGTTTCTTACCGGGCGTCTGGGCAACGTGATTAACCGTGGCGGGGAAAAAATCTCTCCGGAGGAAGTCGAAGACGTGCTTCGCGGACATCCCGTGGTCAGGGACGCGGTGGTTTTTCCGGTGCCTCACGAAGCGCTCGGTCAGCAGCCCGCGGCTCTGATCGTTCCTCGAACCCCTCGCGAGGATCTGGTTGACGTGAACGACGTCCGCCATTTCGTTGCCCAGCGCCTCGCCGCCTTTAAAGTTCCACGGGCGATCGTTGTTGTGGACACGATTCCGGTGGGAACAGTCGGAAAGATTCAGCGAAGCCAGCTGGCCGCGTGGTTTGCCGACGAACTTGCGGCGGCCGCCAGGGGTAGCGGCGGCGCCCCCGATCTTCCGCGAACGCAGGTTGAGCGTCTGCTGGCGGAGATCTGGGCACGGCTGCTGGGCCTCGATCAGGTTGGTATTCACGACCGCTTTCTCGATCTTGGCGGCAACTCGCTGCTCGCAGCGAACATGCTCACCGAGGTGGAGCGCAAGTTCGGCCGCGGCATTCCGATGGCATCTTTCTGGCACGCCCCGACGATCTCGAATCTGGCGCAAGTTTTGGTCGAGGCGGATTACAAAAAGTGCTCCGTGCTGTTGCCGGTTCACGCAGGGGGCGCCAGACCGCCGCTGTTTGTTATCCTCCCGGGCTGGTTCGTCTCGGAGGTGGAGCTTCTCAGCCGCTACCTGGGACCAGACCAGCCCGTATATGCGTTGATCCCCGACGTTCGCCCAGGCGCGGGGCAGAGCGGTTTGACTCGCGCGGAAGTTGTGGCCGAATGCATCGCGGCGATGGAAGCCGTCGAGCAAACGGGTCCGTATTTCGTGATGGGCAGATCGGTTGCCGGCCACGTTGCGCTTGACGTTGCCCACGCGCTCAAGAGCCGTGGCAAGACGGTCGCGCTGGTTGCGTTGCTGGACACGCATTATCCGGGCGTGTCCCGCACGGGATTGCTTCCCACGCCGCTTCGTCAGATGGAATTTCTGCTGGGCGAGTTCGTCGGATTGCCGCGTTCCCAATGGATTGCGCACCTTCGCCGGCTGCCGGGTCGCGTGGCGCGAGTCGCCTGGCGCACTCTGAGTGGACGTCGCCTGCCTTCACAAATCGCCAATGCGGCGTTATATACGGGTTTGCAGCGCGTATTTCATGAAGCGCCGGAGCCGTGGCCCGGTCGAATTACGTTCTTCGCCGCGGAGGCCTCGAAGCACCGCGGCTTTCTCGACCGGCGTTTGTACTGGAGCAAAGCTGCGGGGCAGGGGCTTGAAGTCCATCTGACACCCGGCGATCACAACATGATGGTCCAGGAGCCGCATATCCGGGAATTCTCCGAGGCATTGAAGGAATGCCTCGATCGCGCCCGCGTGGGGGAGGAACGTCCATTGGCGGCGCGGGCTTAGCGGCTCTCTGTGTTCATTCCTGTTTCATGTCCGCGCTTTCCAGCAGCGACCGGAAGATTGCCGGGAACGAGTTCTATAAACCTTCTATAAGCCTCTTATAAACCTTCTATAAACCTGCTATAAACCTGCTGACACTCCTGCGATATTGCTTTCCAAAGAACAGATTGTTTTGCCGGATTGATCCAATTTACGTCGATAGCGCACTGTATAGCTGTTACGGTTTTCCAGCGCTTCGATATAGACGGACTCCATCGACGCCGGAACGCCGGCGCAGACGAATTCCAGTGCGGGGTGAGCAACCCATCCTGGAATGCGATAGAAATCGGGAATCAGAATCCCATTGGGCGAGTCAGCGAATAAATGTGCTGACAATTTTGTGAAACATGTTAAACTCGACCACCTGAGCGGGATTGAAAGCAGCTGGTCCGCGACGACAAAGCAAGGAGAATAAGCAGACTATGGGACACACACCTCATCCGAAACCGGCAGGCGGCGATAGCACGGGTTCAGGCGGCGGCAGTCACTCGGGAGTAACCGGAACAGCGGCGGGCGCTGGAACTCCGGCTGGGAATAGTGGAACTCCTGCAGCAGCCGCTGCGGCCCCGGCCCCTGATTTGGAAACGCCCTCCCCCGCGGGCGGCGAAGCGCCCGGTGGGGGCGAGGCACAAGAACTGATCGATGTCGACTTCGACTTACTCACCAGCGATCAGAAGCGCAAGGTGAACTTTCGCCTGACGAAAGCGTTGCAAGGCGGGGACATTCTGTGGACTATCAATTTCTCCCTTTTTGAACGCACGGACACGACGAAAGCCTTCTCCACCGATCCCAACGTTCATCTCGCGGTTACTGTTGACAAGACTGCAAACGACAAAGCGGAGGCGGCTGCGAAGAACGGCCTGACACCTGCGCAGGCTGCTCAGGCAACTGGGCCTACGTCGATTGTAGTGAAGGCTGCGGCAGCGAATCCGACGCTAAAACCACTTGCACAAGAGGAAGTTCAGAAAGTTGTCAAGACTTAATCGCTCGCCACGTGACTAATGAGTCCTTCAGTGTGGTTTCGTTGGTCTGGGTGGCTGCTCTTTGTCATTGGCAGTACCTGCTGTGCGCAGCCTCCGAAAAACGCGCAGCCCCTGATCAACGAAAAATTGGTTTCCGGCGATCTCTGCAAGGGCCTTAATCTCCAACAGGAAGGCTACACCATAGACCAGGTCACTTTAAGGGGACCTCTTGAGGTTTCATGGCTTTTCAAAGGTGCGGGATCGGCTCAGGAAAGACTGCAATCAACGCTTTCGGGAAAACAGTTCACCTATGGCGGAGCCGTCACCGATCAGCTGGAGATTCTGCGAGGATCCGGCAGCGTTCCGCTGGGAGCCGCCGGCGCTTTTCGCATTTCGGTCGCGTTTATCGTGGCCACCCGATGCGATCACACCGCTAAGACAGTGGACCTTGCGTATAACCTGTACACTATTCCGCCGGCCAGTTTGATGAGCGGAACACCCGAGTGGCAGAATCAGGCGGAAAAGGCACCGCAGGACGCTATCGGCCTCACGGCCCGCGGCAATCCGTTCCACTTTACGCCGCACGCTTTTTTCAACGGATGGAAGCAGCTTTCCTCCGGCGGTCATCTCTCCTGGCAACGAGACAACATCTCAGTCGTTGCCGACGGCGCCGGATCCGCGTCCGAATACCAGGGGTCGCTGGCGCTATCGGGTTCCAAGAACTCGCTCGGATCGATTGCCCAGTGGAACTGGCGTCTGAACGGCAATATTGCTTCGCTGCCTGTCTCCGGAGGACAGCTGGCGCGGAACCAGTTCGTCGGTCAATTGGCCGCGGCCACCCGTCCGTTTGCGGGGGGAAATCTCATGGCTCGGTTCGGCGGGCAGATCGAAGGTGGCGACCTTCGATCGACGCTGACTCCGGCCCAACTCGCGGCAAATACCATAGCGAACGGCATTTATGTGTCGACGCGACTTTACGGCGGGCTCACCTCACGGGCAAGTCATAACTTGTTCTCCGCCTCGGTGGGTACAGAGCTCGGTTTCGTTATGAGCTCGGATGGCTATTGGCGTAAGATCGTCGCGGACGTCACGGACGACTTCTGGAAGTCGATGCCCAACCATCATCCGCTCGAATTCGAAACTCGGGTTACCGGTGGCGCTATACCTTCGTTTCAAAATATTCCCTCGGCGGCAAGATTCTATGGAGGCAGCGCCGTCACGCCGTTCGTACCCGGCGACGATTGGCAGATTAATGGCGGTCCGCTGATTCGCGGCATCGCCGCCGGCCAGCTGAGCCGTACCGCCGCGGGCGCCGGAGCTCAAAGCTTTGTCAGCGCCAATCTGACTGTGTCATGGCCGGTCTGGGTGGTTCCGTTGGTTCCGCCAGTGGTGGGAAGGGAAATCGGCCCATTGATCGAGGGACAATTGGTGACCGCGCAAAGCCTGCTCCAAAACAGTTACGCCGCCGAGGACCCGGGCGTCAAGGCGATGCTCGATCTTGCTGACAGCCTCGCCTCGGCGCTGAACCAATTCAAGATGGACGTGGCCGCGGTACATACTGCTGATCCCGGCCGGCTGCAGACAGAGTCCGACTCCTGTAGCGATGGAATCGTGCTCCCGAGCCTGATCCTGGCGGGCATGGCTGCGGAGACCGATAAGTACACGGTAGCGAAATCGATGCCGGGCTACGTGTCGAATCTTATGATTTCCTGTTCAGCCCTGCTCGGCCAGGAGCCTGCCGATGCCGCTGTGCAGAAGGATGCGATGAAAATCGATGGTATCGCTGAGCAAATCGCCGCGGCCGACCTGACGCTGCAGGCCGCCGCGAAAAAGAAAGCGATGAACGACACCCAATTCGCCAGTCGGGCCGTAAAAACTGTCGTGAACGACTTTAACGTGATTTCGATCGCTCCGGTGGCGATCGCCGATTGGGCTCGGATTGGTCCATCCGGAAACGGATTCAAAGCTGACCGCTTCGGCCCTGGAGCGGGAATCCGTGTGGAGCTTGCGACCTACGTCAATTTCACCGCGGGCCTGGCATTTAATATTCATCCCCAGCCCGGAGAAGGCGCTCGCGCATTTTACTTCTCCATCGGGTTTCGGGATCTTCTCCACTAAGCGCTCGTCAGGAAATAACCGGTCCAACTCCAGAATTCCTCTTGCTTACGCACGCGGCTCAGAACCGCAATTTGACCGGCCGGGAACATCCTTCCGAGCCGCGACCGGAAGGGAGCGTTTGTCACTGTTATTTCGTGACAAGCCCTAATCAATGGCCAGTTAGCTGTTCTTTCAGATTGTATGACCCCTCGAATTCAATCCTGAGCGTGCCGTCTTTTGCCAAAGTCGAACGGAAGGTGCCCGATCCGTCGATGCCGCGGTATCTGCCTTGACCCGAAGCAATGCGCCACGCCCCTTTACCGATTCCTTTCGCGACGCTGCTGATGCCGCTGTAGCGCACCGATAACCGATCGCCGTTGGTCATATTGATGGTCTCGTATCCATGGCTTTCCGAGTCATCGCCGCGCATTTCCGAAGCGATCGTCAGCACGTCGTGGGATGTGCTGAAGTCGCCGATTTTAACGGGGGCCGACCATGTGCAGGAATATTGCGCGAGATTCAGCATGTGGTCGGGCGAGTCGGCTGCCGGGACGGTCAATGTCTTTGTTGGCGTGGCGCAGGTCAGTGTTCCTTTCATGGAACCGTTGACCTGGGCTAACGCTGCCGCACTCAACGCGCCAGCCAGAACGGTAAGTCGACAGGTTTTCATATGTCACCAGATTATACCGATTTGCTCTAAAAAGAGCGCATTCTGACACCGCCGCGACGAAGGTGTCTGCCATTATAAGCGAGCGAATTTTGCGCCAGTTCATCGCGATAAGAGCCGGCGGCACATCTGGAACCGCTTCTGATCGACCGCGGGATGCGCTCTACATATAGATTGCCGATCTCGGCAAGGTATGATGTCAGGCATTGAATACCGCTCGCTCCATCGCCGGCCGGCGACGCAACTGCGCGAGGCGGCTCCAGTGAGCTTGAGGCTTGTGCGAGTCGCATCCTTGATGGTCGTCATTTTAGCCTGCCATGCCACGGTTGGTCTCACTCAGGTGAAGGTGGTTTCCTGGCTTGACCAGGCAAAGCCCGCTTCCTGGAACAAGCCGGACCAGTCGATTCCCGCGGCGCCGGGGAAGCACGGAGCCCTTGACCCGCGCTGCCGAACCGCCGCGCGGCCCGCGGAGTCGGAAGCGGACCGGCGCCTTCAGGCCAAAGGATGGGACCTCTTTGGAGAGTACGAAGGCGGCTGGCAGACCCTCGTGATCCGAGCCACAGCCGACTACGACGGCATGTGCCGCCCGCTTCAGTATCAGCTGTTTGTCTTCGTGCGCGGCGCGTTCGCCGGAACGCTCTCGCCGAAGCCGATGGATAGCCGTGCCGACGGCGCTCTCAGCAGGGTAAGCCTTCAGAGCAACGGCCGCCTGGCCGCTGAGTACCTGCGTTATTCCCCAACGGACGCGCTGTGTTGTGCGTCGCGGACCACGAGCGTAGAGTTCGAGATCCCCAATGGCGCACCGGTTGTGCGGCCGATCTTCGCGTCCACGTCGCCGAACAACCGATAAACCGGTCCGGCGGATTTACACCGCCGCCACATCGTCAAGACTTCGCCACAAGTACCAGCACGCGATCGTCGTATAAGGCTTCCACGCGGCCGCAATCTGCTCCATCTCCGCTGGTTTGGGCATCTCGTCCAGCCCATAAGCCTTCTTCATCGCCATGCGAATCCCCAGATCCCCCACCGGCAGCACGTCATTGCGCCGCAGGGCGAACATCAGAAACATCTGCGCCGTCCAGACCCCGATACCCTTCACCCGCGTCAAATGCTCGATCACGGCGGCGTCGTCCGACTCGGGAAGCGTATCGAACACGACGCTGCCCCTCTTCGTATGCTTCGCCAGTTCCCGGATATAACGCGTCTTCTGCGCCGAAAGCCCCAGTTTCCGCATCCGTTCCGGCCGAAGTTTCATAATCCCGGCGGGTGTCAGCTGTCCTTCCCCCGCCGCCGCGTGTAAGCGCCCGAAAATCACGCTCGCTACCCGGCCGCTCAACTGTTGATAGACAATGGAACGGACAAGAGTCTCAAAAGAGGGTTCGCGATATTGAAGCTTGAGCGGACCGACCCTTTGGATGATCGCAGCCATAACGGGGTCAGATTTTTTGAGATGCTGGAGAGCGGAACGCATTATTGGAGAGTGGAGCGCATTATTGATCGGTGGTGCCGGGAGTGCCCGTGAAACAGAGCGGGACCGGCGCGCGTCCAGTCGATTATAAACGCGCCGTTTTAATTCTATGAAAATCGTTGGCTTGACCGTTGCGACTATTTTGCTGATGCCGCTGGTTCCCATCTGGCTCGAAGGCCAGCAGGCGGGCGGAGGCGGACAATCCGGCGCGCAGAAGGTGGAAGAAGACGCGGGACAACCGATCCAGGTCGACGTCGACGTCGTCAACCTCTATTGCTCGGTGCGTGACAAGAAAAACGCTCTGATTCCCAGTCTTGAGAAGACCGACTTCAATCTCGCCGAGGACGGAACGAAACAGACCATCAAATACTTTACGCGCGAGACGGATCTGCCGCTCACCATTGGACTCCTGGTCGACGTCTCCGGAAGCCAGCAGAATCTGATCGAAACCGAGCGCCGCGCGGCCACCTCGTTTTTTTCGAGCGTACTTAAAAAGAAGGACGTGGCGTTTCTCATCAGTTTCGGAGCCGACTCGGAATTATTGCAGGACACGACCGGTTCTCCCCGGTCTCTGGAGGGCGGGCTCAATCGCCTGAAGCTGAATACCGGGTTTTCGGGCATCAACGCGGGTCCGGTGCCGACAGCAACCCATAACCGGGGTACGGTCCTCTATGATGCCGTATACCTCGCCGCGCATGACATGCTTGCGAAAGAGGTCGGCCGTAAGGCAATCGTCCTGATCACCGACGGCCAGGACGAAGGCAGCGACCTGACCGAAAATGCGGCGATCGAGGCCGCTCAGAAAGCCGATTCGATCATCTACGGCATTCTCTACGTCGACAGGCAAGTGTATGGTGGCGGGTTCGGGGGACTCGGCGGGGGCTACAGCGGCGAGGGCGTACTGAAGCACATGGCCGAAGAAACCGGCGGCCGGTTATTCCAGGTGGACAGGAAGAATTCGCTCGAGTCGATCTTCGATCAGATCCAGCAGGAAATGCGCAGTCAGTACGCCATCGGTTACACCCCGACCAACAGCCGCAAAGACGGTTCGTTCCGGAAGATCGACCTGCGCGCGTCCAGCAAAGACCTGAAGGTTCAGGTCCGCAAAGGCTACTACGCCCTGCCGCCTCAATAGCGCCATTCTGATTTCTGTCTCCTGACTTCTCGACTCCTTTTTTCTACGGCGACGGCACCACGGTAATGCCGGAGTCGGTAACAATGCGGCCCAAAGATCGGTCTTCCTCCGCATCGAAGCCCACCCGGCTGTTCTCAGGCAACACGACTTTCTCGCCGAGGATCGATCGCCGGACGCGGCTGTACCGTCCCACCATGGTGTGAGGCAGCAGAATCGATTCCTCGATCTCGCAATAGCTGTTCACGCGGGCGAACGGCGAAAGTACGCTGTGGCTCACTCGCCCGCCGGAGATGATGCAGCCTGGGGACACTATGGAATCGACCGCCAGTCCCATCCGGCTGCCTTCCTGAGCGAATACGAACTTTGCCGGCGGCGCGTTATAGGGACGGGTGCGAATCGGCCAGTGCTGATCGTACAGGTTGAACTCGGGGTCTACGGCCACGAGGTCCATATTCGCCTCGTAGTAAGCGTCGATCGTCCCGACGTCGCGCCAGTAGAGACCCTTTTTGCGGTTCATATCGACAAAATCCCACGCCACCACCCTCCGGCGTGCGAGGCAGTGGGGAAGAATATCTTTCCCGAAATCGTGGGATGAATTCGGGTCCCGGGAATCGGCCAGCAGTTCTTCCGCCAGCACCTTCGTGTCGAACACGTAGACTCCCATCGAGCCGCTGACCTTTTCGGGGTTGAAAACCGAACGCGTTGGATTGCCGTGCTTCGGCTTTTCTTCAAAGCCCGTCACCCGATAGTCCGATTCCATCTGGAGCACGCCGAAGCGCCTTGCTTCCGAGGGGTCGATCTGGATACTGGCAAGAGTAATATCCGCCCGTTGTGAACGGTGCCAGGCCATCATGCCCTGATAGTTCATCTTGTAGATGTGGTCGCCCGAAACGATCAGCACCTGTTCGGGCGCCTCGGTGAGGATGCTTTGCAGATTCTGGTAAACGGCGTCGGCCGTTCCCTGGTACCATTCGTCGCTCACCCGCTTCATCGGCGGGAGAATCTCCACAAACTCTCCCATCTCGGAGGAGAAAATGTGCCACCCCTCGCGGATATGTCTGTTTAGTTCCAGGGACTTGTATTGTGTTAGTATGAAAATTCTGCGGACGTCGGAGTTTACGCAGTTGGACAGCGTGAAATCGACGATCCGGTAGACGCCACCGAACGGAACTCCTGGTTTCGCGGTATCGCGCGTTAGAGGATGAAGCCGCTCTCCCGCCCCTCCAGCCAGCAATATCGCCAGAACGTTAACCATGATCCGGAAATCGGGTGTCCGTGAGCGAGATTCAGGCTGCTCCGGGGTGTCGAGGAAGCTTTGTGGGCTTGACTTTGGATATCAAGCTCATATGATATCAGTACCCTTACCGATGGCGGTTCGGGTGAATCTGTGGTCGGTTTGGAGGTGTCGTAAGTTTGGCGGAAGTAAGACTCCAGGACGGTGAAACCCTGGAAAATGCTCTCAGGCGATTCAAGCGCAAGGTACAGCAGGAAGACATCATTAAAGAGGTCAAACGGCATTCCTTTTACTTGAAGCCGGGCGAAAAGTTGCGGGTCAAGCAGGCGCTTGCCCGTAAGCGAAACCGGAAAAAGAGCCGGCGCGAAGTTGAGTAAGCAAGTCGAGTGAGCGAAGTTGAGTAAGCTGGGTTGAGTAACCTCAGCCGACTAAGCTTGCGCATCTACTAACTGCATGAAACCGGCGGAGCGAATGGCAAGCGCTCCGCCCTTTCCCCATCAGGATGGTGCCATGCCAGACTTTCAGGATAGGGCCTTAAAATGTGTGGACTGCGGTACGGAATTCATCTTTACCGCGGGTGAACAGCAGTTTTATCACGAGAAGGATTTCAGGAACGAACCGAAGCGCTGCAAGGCATGCAAGACCAGGCGCCAGAACAATCCTTCCGATCGGGGCGTGCCCTCTGGACGCGTTGAGACTTCAGCCATCTGCTCGCAATGCGGGCGCGAAACAACGGTTCCCTTCAGGCCCACGCAGGGCCGGCCGGTCTTTTGCCGGGAATGCTTCCAGAGCCGCAGAGCGGCGGGAGCGGCCGCGGGATAATCCGATTCGCCCCTCCTCTCTCACAAAACCACCCTTCCAGGCCATTCGTGCGCCTTTTTGCGCCCGCACGGATGCTCTCGGTGCCCCCTCGGCTAACCTATGGATCTGAACGAGCCATCCATCGAGCGTCTCCGCCTGAAGCTTCGCTATAAGGTGCTATATCACGTCGGGCGCAATTGCGCCGATGTTGACGATCTCGTTCAGGAAACTCTCGCTCGTTTCTTCCGCGCCGAGCAGCGTCATACCATACGCAACATGGAGGAGTTTGGCCCCTTCCTGAATGGCGTTTGCCGCAATGTGATTCTCGAGTATCGCCGCCGAGCGCGCCGGGAGCCGCCGCTAGATCCGGATACTCCGATACCGGACGCCGGCATCCGGCCGGAGGCCGAGGTGCTCGAGATGCGCGACGCGATCGATAATAGTCTTAAGGAACTGGCCGAGCGTGACAGAATGATTCTCCGCTGCCTCTATCTCGAGGGCAAGGAGAAGGAGGATATTTGCAGGGATTGGGGAATGACCGACGCCCAGTTTCGAGTGGTACTGTTCCGCGCCAAAGAACGGTTCCGTCGTGCGTACGGAAGCGAACTGAAACGAAACCCGCCCGATCAACCACTAGGTGAATGACAGCATGGCCTGCAAAAAAGAACCCATAGAACGCGAACAGGTAATTGCGAAATATCTTTCGCGGACGCTCGATTCCGGTGCGGTCGAAGAGTTCGAGGGGCATTACCTCGGCTGCGATGAATGCTTTGACGAGTTGAGGGTCAGCGAATTGATCGCCGAGGATCTGCGTTCCTCCCGGCTCGCATGGAAGCAGACTAACGGAGTTTCCGTCCTGCAATTCAAAGCCAATGCCGAGCTGACGCACTCGGCCCAGGAACTGGAAGAACTGCGGCGGGAGGTTCTCGAACAGAGCGATTCCAGGGTGATCATCGACATGAGCCGTGTCACCCGCATCGACAGCGCCGGCCTCGGGCAGTTGATGAGCTGCTATTCGCACCTGGTGAGGAATCGCGGCACGCTGAAGGTGTTGAACCCGGCGCCGGAAGTTATGAAGCTGCTCGATATGACCGGCATCAGCACGCTGATCCCCGCGTTTCACGACGAGCAGGAAGCGGTCCGCAGCTTCAACCAGCCCAACTGAAGCTTTTACGGTACCCGATGAAAGACGATCGGTTGCTGCGGCCCCCGCCCGCGGCCCCGGCCGCCTGGAGGAGGGCCGCCGGCCGGAGGAGCGGCTCCATCAGTGGGCGGCGCTGCGGCGGGCCGCGCCGCGAACACCCGGCCTGTCAGCGTAACCGTATTGTCGTCCGTCATTTCGAGGTTCCAGGTCACACCTCGCGGCTGCGTGACCCACGTAATCTTTTTCCCGTCGACCATGCCGGTCTCGATATTGAGCACCGGCGGATTTCCGATCTCCGTCACGGTGCCGCTGATCTTACCGGACGCGTCCACTTTCAGATCCAGCATGATTGCCTGCGGGCCGCCGCGGCCACCCCGGCCAGTTTCCGGAGCCTCGGCCGGCGGATTCTTCTGCGCCTCAAGCGCCGCCGGCACAGTGTCCGTCTGCCACTTTCCCGTGAGGCTGGTCTGGCCGTGGACGCTCGCCGACGCAATCACGAGCCCCGCGATGGTCATCAAAATCCTGTGCTTCATGGCTCGTTAAGTAATATCACAAATGGCGCAGCCAGCCAGGAAGCGCCAAACTGCTACACTTTCGGCTTGATGCCTTCGGCCGCGACCTATAGCAGGGAAGAGGTTCGCCGCATTCTGGACGTCACCGAGCGGCAATTGCGCTCGTGGGAAAAACAAGGCCTGGTAGCATCAAGCGAGAGTTTCGGCTTCTCGGATCTGCTTGCCCTGAAGACTCTCAAAAAGCTCCGGGAACTGCATATCGCGCCCTCGCGAATCCAGCGCGCCATTACTTCTCTTAAATCGAAGATGGAGGATATCGACTACCCGCTCGCCCAGCTTCGCATTACCGCGGAAGGCCGCCAGATTACGGTTAACATCGCGGGAAACCGGATGGACCCGATCAGCGGCCAGTTGCTCTTCGACTTCGATTCCAAAGAGCTGGAAAAGCTACGGTCGTTTCCTGTCAAAGCCGAGGTTCAGCCCGACAGCAAATGGAACGAACATGTGGCTGAGAAATGGTTTCAACGTGGTCTCGCGCTGGAGGAGACCGGCGCGCCGATCGAGGAAGCTGTCGCCGCCTATCGCGAGGCGGTAGATCTGAACAAGAACGCCTCCGGGGCGTTGGTGAACCTGGGCACCATCGCGTTCCGCGCCCGGAAATTGAAAGAAGCCGAAAACTGGTATCTTCGCGCCATGGAAGCCGACCCGAGCTATCCGCTTGCCCACTTTAATCTCGGGAATCTTTACGACGAGCAGGGCAACTTCGAAGAGGCTCGCAAACACTATCTCGAGGCCATCCGTCTCAACGCGCGTTACGCCGACGCTTTTTTCAATCTCGCCCTCTTGTGCGAACGCAACGGCGACCTTCTTCAGGCCATCGGCAATTGGCAGAGCTATTTGAAGCTCGATTCCAGCAGCTCGTGGGCAAGCACAGCGCGCAATCAGCTCGACCGGCTGAAGAAATCCGTCCGCTCGAAATAATTCGGAGCCGCGACCGGCAGGGAGCGCTCCATGGCCCGCGGCGGGCCGCCAAAGGCGATGAAGACGCTGGAGCGGGAAAGCACGAAACCGGTAGCACCGGCGATCTTCTGTCGCCGGTGTTCTCCAGCCATCCGAACCGCGTCTTCAACGGAGTCGCCATGGCCCTGCGGGCCACCGAAATGGATGAAGACGCTGGAGCGGGAAAGCACGAAACCGGTAGCGCCGGCGATCTCGTCGCCGGTGTTCTTAAGCAACCCGAATCGGTTCTTCAGGGGAGCGTTAGTTTTTCAGCTCTTTTTTGATGATCGGCGTCACGGTCGCAAGGTCGAAAAGGCCGTTGTACTTCTTGCCGTTGATAAAGAATGTGGGAGTTCCGCCGACGCCCGGCGTTCTCGCCCTCATGCTCCTCGAAACGCCACGCGAGTCTTGTATTTGTGGCTGTCGAGCTCCGCGGTAAAGCGGTTCACATCGAGCCCGATCTCCTTCGCATAGCGCATGATCGTCTTGCGCGAAAGGTCCGGGAAGCCGGCATACATGCGGTCGTGCATCTCCCAGAACTTGCCCTGAGCCTGCGCGGCAAGAGCGGCTTCGGCGCCGAACTCAGCCTGAGCGTGCGAGTCGAGCGGGAACTGCTTGAAGACGAGCCGAACGTCCTTCGGGAACGTCTTCAATACCGCCTTCGCCTGAGCTACCGCCTCGGAGCAGAACGGGCACTGGAAATCCGAAAACTCGACGATTACGACCCGCGCGTTCTCAGGCCCCTGCGAGGGGTCGCCGGTTATAGAGATCTTCACGGGGTCTTCCAGCACGGGTGGCGGCTCGTTTTCCGTCTTCTTGATTTCGGCGCGAATCGTATCGGCGCTCTTGCCTTCTTCAAAGCCCTTGATCGCTATCGCGACGTCTTTGCGGCTGTAAGCGCAGCTGGAATCCTTCATCCGGCATTCCGCCATCTTCATGGTGCAGCCGCAAGTGCATTGCTCACTGCGGATGAATTTGAGGGCGGCTTCTTTGCGCGCGCCTGTCAGCCCGTGCCAGTCAACTCCGGGCAGATCGGTGGCGGTCTGCCAGTTTCCCTGCTGCGCGAGGCAAACGACGCCCAGGAACAATGCGGGTGCGAAGTTACGGATTCTCACGGTGCCATTATCTCTCATCTCACGTTGCTATCCTCAGTGATTGGAGCAAAACCGACTTTGAATCAGATCGTAATGGCTTTTCGCGCATTTTTTGCGCTGTTATTCGGCGGCAAACTGCCGGAAGATCTCGTCGCGGAGCTGGGGCTCATCCCGAAACCTGCACCCGCCCCTAAGGCCCCGCCCAAACCGGCCGCGCCCGTGTTTACGCCCTCGGACGGAGCGCTGCAGCTTCTGGGAATGCTGCAGCGGGACGCCCGGATTCTGGACTTCTTCATGGAGGACATCGCGCCTTACTCGGACGATCAGGTCGGCGCCGCCGCTCGTGACGTGCACGAGCGCACCAGAGACGTTCTGGTCCGGAACTTCGCGCCGGCTCCTGTCATCGACGCGGTCGAGGGAAGCGTTGCGAACCCGCCCGATGGCAATCCGGGTCTGGTCAAGTACATCGGCAATGTGCCCGCTTCCGGAAAACCCCCGGCCGGTGTGCTGCGGCACCGCGGCTGGCGCGCGACCGCGGTATCGCTCCCGCAGCTGACTTCCAAAGTCGATCTCGCCGTGCTCGCCCCGGCGGAAATCGAAGTGGAGTAGCGATTGGGCCGGTACTGCATCGGGATCGATCTCGGTACGACCAACTGCGCTGTCGCGTATACCGAGATCTCGGAAGAAGCTCCGTCTGTCCATCTGGCGACGATCCCGCAATTGGTGAATGTGAATGAGGTTGCGTCGGAAGCTTTGCTCCCTTCTTTCCTCTACATCCCAGCCGAGCGGGAGTTCCCCGCGGGATCCGTTTCGCTGCCGTGGAATTCCGAGCCCCGCTTCGTCACCGGCAAACTGGCGCAGCGCCGCGGTGCGGAGGTGTCGAGCCGCCTGGTTTCATCGGCCAAGAGCTGGCTGTCTTATTCCTCGGTCGACCGGACGGCGGCAATGCTTCCGTGGAAGGCGGCCGAGGGAGTTCCGCGAATCTCGCCGGTAGACGCCTCGGGCGAGTATCTGAAGCACCTGCGGGCGGCATGGGATCAGGAGCATCCCGAAGATCCCTTCGACGAGCAGGAGGTCATGGTTACCGTGCCCGCGTCCTTCGACGCGATCGCGCGGGAATTGACGAGTAGGGCCGCGGAAGCGGCCGGCTATCGCAACCTCACCATGCTCGAAGAGCCGCAGGCGGCTTTCTACGCCTGGATCGAGAGGCATCCCGATTGGCGTCAGCGGGTGAGCAAGGGTGACCTCGTGCTGGTGGTCGATATCGGCGGCGGCACCACGGATTTCACCCTGATCGCAGTCACCGAGAAGGACGGGGAACTGCAACTGGACCGCGTGGCGGTCGGCGAACACATCCTGCTCGGCGGCGACAACATCGATCTCGCGCTGGCGCACACAGTGGCTGCCGGGCTTGCGGCACAAGGGCGGAAGATCGACGGGTTCCAGCTTCAGGCGCTCTGGAACAACTGCCGCCTGGCTAAGGAAAAACTGCTGGACCCCCAATCCAAAGCCGATGAAGTGCCGGTGACGATCCTCGGGAAAGGATCGAGCCTGATCGGCGGCACGATAAAAGCCAAGCTGCACCGTGAACAGGTCGAGCAAGTGCTCGACGGATTTCTTCCGCCGGCCGCGAGCACCGACATGCCGCAGCACGGACGGCGCGCCGGTCTGCAGGAAATGGGCTTGCCCTATGCCTCCGATCCCGCGATTACGCGGCATCTGGCGAAGTTCCTGCGACAGCAGGCGGCACCATCAGAAAAGACATCAGAACACGAATCCGTCCGGCGCGGCGCGAGCGGCATCGCTTGCCCTACTCACATCCTCTTCAATGGCGGCGTCCTTCATGCCAGTTTCGTCCGCGACCGTCTGCTCGACGTGTTGAACGCCTGGCTTGCCAACGAGGGTTTCGAGGCGGTGAAGCCGCTCTCGGGTGAAGATCTCATGCACGCCGTCGCTCGCGGCTCGGCGTATTATGGCGCGGCTCGGCACGGCAAGGGTGTGCGGATCCGGGGTGGCATCGCCCGATCTTATTACGTGGGGATCGAATCGGCCATGCCGGCCGTGCCCGGGTTTGCGGCCCCAGTGAAGGCTTTGGCCGTGGCTCAGTTCGGAGCCGAAGAAGGCACGTCCACCCGAATTCCTGATCGCGAGTTCGGCTTGATTGTGGACGAGCCGGCGGAGTTCCGCTTCTTCTGCTCGGCTTCACGCAAAAACGACGAACCCGGCGCGCTCATTGAAGACTTTGGGGATGAGCTCGAAGAGCTGTCGCCCGTGGAAGTGCGGCTGAGTTCCGAGCAGGACTCAGCCGAGGTTGTGCCGGTATCGTTCGAAACCGTGATCACCGAAACCGGCATGCTGCAGCTCTGGTGCGTGGCGCGCGACGGACGCCGATGGAAGCTCGAGTTCAACGTTCGGGAGACTGTGTCCTGATCAGATCGATATTTTCGTTTCGATAGCGTCGTAGTCGGCCCGTATGCCCTGATCCGTGGTTTCGAGAAGGCCTGCGCCTGTCAACGCCTGGACATCGGAATGAACGTTGCTGTAGTCGCGGCCGAGGGCTTTGGCCAGGGCGCGGACGCTGCTGGTATGATTCCTGTGGACGTATCGTAGCAATTCCATACGCTTGCCGGTCAGAACTCGTGAGAGAGCTTCCCAGTTTTCAAACGCCAGATGGCGTTCCTGGAAGGATTCTCCCTGCTCGGCACGATGCCAGGCATCGATGAACCGGCGGGAAGCTTCCTCTTCGATAGCGCCGCCTACTGTAACTTTGATATCCGTCATTTGTCACCTCGCAAAATCCGAACGTCGGACCAGAAATCCGCTACTAAGCGCTCAACGCTTTCGAAGTAATAAGCGGTCTCGGCGCCCAGGAAGTGCCGATGATCGCCTTTACCTCGTTCATTGTCATACCCAACTTCGCGGACTCCGGCACGTCCGTAGAACAGCGAATACTTTAAGCCATGCACCGTTGGCGGTACCGGCTTTGGAACCCGCCACAATACCATTTCCACGATCCCACCATCCTCATAATCGATCCGCTGGTGGAACAGTAACTCGGCCTTCATCGGCTCTCGTTAATGGCATTATATACCATATGGCGAATAAAACCATAACTACTCCTCGGGTTTCGCAGTGAAAGTCGGCATCGACCTCGGGACCACGAACTCCGCGCTCGCCTGGATCGATCCGGCCCAAGCCGAGGATACCAGCTTTCCGCCCATTCACATCTTCGACATTCCGCAACTCGTAGCGCCGAATCGAGTCGAGCCGCGGCGCACTTTGCCGTCCTTTCTGTTTCTCGAACAGGGGCCGCAGGGCGGCCAGCCGGTCGGGACTTACGCGCGCGATCAGGGCGCGATCGTTCCCACGCGCCTGGTTCACAGCGCGAAGTCATGGCTGTCGAACCCCGACGTCGATCGTACCGCGAAGATCCTGCCTTGGGACGCGGGCGAAGGCGGCCGCGTTTTGTCCCCCGTCGAAGTCTCCGCACGTTTCCTGTCGGCCATCCGTGAAGCCTGGGATGCTTCGGGAACCGCCGGTCCGCTGGCCGAGCAGGAGGTGGTCCTCACCGTTCCGGCCTCATTCGACGAAGAAGCGCGGGAACTGACGGTCAAGGCCGCGAACGACGCGGGCCTGCCGCAGTTGACGCTGATCGAAGAACCCGCCGCGGCGTTCTATTCCTGGATCGCGAACAATTTCACCCGGTCGCGCAAACTGCTTTTCGATGGGCAGATCGTGCTCGTATGCGATGTCGGCGGCGGCACCAGCGACTTCTCGCTGATTCGCGTTTCCCGCGACGGCGACAAGATCGATTTCACGCGCACCGCGGTCGGGAAGCATCTGCTCCTGGGCGGCGACAATCTCGACCTCACGCTCGCCTGGCTCGCCGAGTCGAAACTGGGCAAGCAGCTTTCGATCCGGCAGCGCAGCGGGTTGCGGCGCCAGTGCTCGGCGGCAAAAGAGATTCTGCTCTGCGATCCGCATCGGAAAAGCGTCGAGATCAGCGTGCTGGGCGGCGGCTCTTCCATGATCGGCGGAGTCATGAAGACCGAAATCACTCGCGACGAGGCGCTCGAACTGACGCTCGACGGCTTTCTCCCGATTACACCTCTGGGCGAGAAGCCGAAGGAAGAGAAACGCAGTCTGTTCCGCGAACTGGGCCTGCCCTACGTTTCCGATCCGGCGATCAGCCGTCATCTCGGGGCGTTTCTGGAATCGGCGAGCCAGACGCCGGACGCGATCCTGTTTAACGGCGGCTTCTTCATTCCCGAGATCTGCCGGACGCGCGTTGCCGACATCCTCGAAAACTGGTTCGGAAAGCGGCCGGAGATTTTCGAGAACCGCGATCTGGATCTGGCGGTCGCGAGCGGCGCGGCTTACTACTCTTACGTGCGTTCGACCGGGTCGGGCGTACTGGTTCGCGGCGGACTGCCGCGGGCTTATTATGTCGGGCTGAACGACTCTTCCGCCGTGTGCCTGGTTCCGCGCGGCGCGGAGGAGGGCGACAGCGTCGAAGTCGATCGCGAGGATTTGCAGCTTATCGCCAACAAGCCGGTCGCGTTCCGCCTGATCAGTTCTCTGACGCGCACAGACGACAAGCCCGGCGAAGTGGTGCAGTTCGCCGAGGGCGAAGAACTTCACCAGCACGCACCCCTCGAAGCGGTGATTCGCTTCGGGAAGGGCGGCGAGCGGATGGTCCCCGTGAAACTGGGCGCGCGCCTCACCGAGACCGGAACGCTCGAAACATGGTGCGATTCCAAAATCAGCGACAACCGGTGGCGATTGCAGTTTCAGTTGCGGAAGACGCCTGTCGGGTCGGTGACGAGCAGCCGTCCGGCGGCGGTGGTCAGCGGCGAAGCGGTGGAAGCGGCGCTCGAACTGGTTCGGGGGACTTTCGCCGGCGGCGTGGTTGCTCCCGAGGAATTGCCCGCGCGTCTGGAAGCGGCTCTGGGACTGGGGCGCAACTCGTGGCCCGTGGATGTGGCTCGACAACTGGCGGACGCGTTTCTCGATCAGATCGAGAACCGGAAGCGGAGCGCCGCGCATGAGGTTCGCTGGCTGAATCTGGGAGGATTTTGTCTGCGTCCAGGATTCGGCTATCCGGGCGACGAGTTCCGCATCGAGCAGGTCCGAAGGATTTACGCAGGCGGACCGCAATTTGCAAATCAAACCCAAAATGAAATCGACTGGTGGATTTTCTGGGGTCGTCTTGCCGGGGGCTTGAACCGCAACCAGCAGACCGATATCGTGCAGCGGCTGCTGCCGTTTCTGCTGCCGAAGCCGGGGAAGAAGCCGCAACGCATCAATAACAGCCTGTTGCGCGAGATGTGGCGAACGGCGGCAAGTATGGAACTGATTCCCGCGGCGAACCGGATGCAGTTGGGTGATGCGCTGATCAAACAGCCGAAAGAGGATTACGTTCTGTGGTGTTTGTCCCGGCTGGGCGCACGCCAGTTGTTCTATGGTCCGGCGAATCAGGTGCTGTCGGCGGGAGTGGCTTCGCGCTGGATTGAGGCGCTGCTGCCGGTTCCGAAGGGCGACGATGCGCTGGTTTCACTGGCGAGGCGGACCGGCGATCCGGTCCGCGATGTTTCGCCAGTCACTTTCGCCGCAGTGCGCGCGCGTTTGACGGACCCGCAGTCGATCGCTCAACTGGAAGGCGACTCCGAGCGCGATGAACGCGCGCTCGGACGCATTTACGGCGAGGGGCTGCCTTCGGGTCTGGTTTTGGGCGCGATTTAACGTGATTCAGTTGTCAAAGAGCTGAGTTCAAATAAACCGGCGAAAAGACTACCGGCGCTGCCTTCAGGCTGCGTCGGCAAGCACGGCAGGCGCGTTTATGCCGCAGCAGCGTTTGTATTTCGCTCCGGAACCGCACGGGCAGGGCGCACCGCGCGGGATGGGCGCGGATTCCGCCGCGACAGGCAAGGTTTGTGTTGCCGCAGGCATGGGCGCACAGATCGCTTCCGCTACAGCGGTGCTCATTTCGGCGTCTTTGAGTTTGTGAAGAAGCAACTGGCGACGGATATCGCTCTTCAGGATGGGAGCCATTTCTTTACAACTGGCGAGGCCGAGCGTCGCGGTGTCGTAGTCCTCCGGAACCGTTTCGTTGCGGATTTGCCGTTCGGTCTGGAGACGGCGGAGTTCCGCGGTGGCTCGCTGGAAGTGCCGGAGGGCCTGCGCGCGGGCGCGGTCGATTGAACTCTGCGCATCACTTTGAAGCTCGACTGTGGATTCCGCTTCGGCGCAGCGGCGCAAGCGCCAGGCGGCATGGATGATCTCAGCGGCGAGAGTGGTTTCCATAGCGCCTTCGGGGGCGAGGTCTTGCTGGAAGCCTTCGCAGAAAAGGTGATAGATGGGCTCCTGACCGGGTTGAACCGTATCGGCTGCTGAATAAAGGCCGAAGATGGCGGCGTTGCGGGACACGCGCGCTTTGCCTTCGGCGGTCGTGGGACCCGTCGAGGCCTGGGCGTTACGCCGGTTCGCGGCGATCTGAGCTTCTGTAGCCATAACTGGATTTCTCTCCGCGCTCAGCATAGCTGACGAATTTGGGGATGCGGACGGGTGACGGAGGTAAGGTATTGAAATTATTGATGAAAAAAATGTGATTTTTTTGAACTGACTGACTCCCGGTCAGCGTTTCCAACTTTTTCTTCCCCATATCAATCCTTACAGCCCCTCCCTGTCCGCCACTCCCAAATCGTCTGGTATTGGTGTAACCGAAGGGGAAATCATCTGTGTCGCCAGCGCAAACCGCAGAACCGCAAATCGAAATCCACTGGCGCCCGCAGCCAGGAGGGCAAACAGCGCTCCGCCATGAACGCAACCTGCTGCCAGGCAGGTACACAGCCGATCACCGCACTCAATCGGGGGAACGAGAAGTCGGGCTGTCGCCGGGAATTGTCCGAATGTGGTCGCGATGAACGCCGAAGCGTCTACCAACGTACCTCTTCGAGAGTGAAACTCGGACGGCTCATCGTTCGGGCTCTGTTGTAGTCTTTCCGGCTGAGGTACGGTCGGCGCCGCGGACCAATCTGAGAGAATCACCGACCGTTTTCACTCGGTCTGTCGGTGGGCGCATGAAAGAAGCGCATTGAGGAAGTTATCTGCTGCATCGACCCCGAAGTATCTCAATGACGCGATCCAAAAGGTGTTCCAGATCGATCTTGCCGTTGTTGCGATCAATGACGAGTCTCCGTGCGGTCGGTAAATCAATGCCATATTCCCTGAAGAGAAGATTCGCCAGATCAACTCCCCGGACGCTGTCAAGTTTGGCGCGAAGCGCCGCGCGTCCCTGTGCCTCCAGGCCTTCCAGCTCGGCGATCACGAGCCGATCATCTGCTTGACGAATCGCCTCCTGCAATTCTCCGCGTTCCAGCATAGTAGCCGGGAGCCGCTGTTTGATGGCGATCTTCAAGTCCGCGAGTGCGGACCCGCTCGATGCCCGCGCGACCGCCTCAAGTAGTTGAGCGTACACTTCATTGCGCCGAAGAATTTCGTGATCGACTGCCGCGAAAATCGTGGTCAGCCGCTTCTGTAAGCCGCTGAGGCGGGGAGACGCTAAAGAGGGAACGAACGTTGCCAGTCCGGTAAGGTCGGCATCCAATCGGAGCAAGTCTGCTTCGTAATCCTGATCGCCGCCTCCGTCCAGGATTTTGCCAGCCTCCGACGATTCCAGAACGCCGAGCCGGTTTTCTATCGAATTCACTGCCTGCTGCACCCTTGATTCCAGAGCCCGCCGCAGCCGCTGAAGTTTTTCGGCGAGACCCGACTTGCGATTCCCGCTGATCAGTCGCTGCAGCCACGGACCCTGGTCCTTATCCCAGTCGTGTAGCATCTGGAAAAGTTTCCCCAGGCTGTGAGGAGGAATGGGGTGCGCCATAGTAATGGACGCCAGTTCGTCAACGAACATGGCAAGGCTTTCCGAGCTTGCACCGATGTTGCCGACACGAGGTGTGCTCAAGGCCCACTCCACCACGATCGTGAGGGCTGCAGGCGCACCCATGGACCGCCGTAGTCTGGCTAACCAGGTTTTAACGTCCTTGCCGCTAAGATTGCTCTGTGAAGCGAATCTACGCCATTCTTCGTATCCGGCGTCGGAATTTGAATCCGGGGTTTCACTTTTTGAAGGCAGCAGAAGGGCCTTTGGGCTGAGCGCTCTTTGTAACGACTTCAATCGGACGCGCATGTTGTTGACTCTTGCCCGCGAGTTAGCGCTGAAACGTTCCGCGGGAAAGCGATCAAGCGAGCGTTGAGCGGCGTGAATATGGCGTTCGGCATCGTCCTTTCGCCCGAGCGCTATTTCAGCTCCCGCTACGACGATCAGCGTGTGGGCGGAATGGATCTGCCTGTCCATTTCGGGCAGATGGCGCGCTCTTTCCACAAATTGCCGGCTGATCCGTATGAGATCCGTGTAACGGTCCGTCGACCTGAACAATTCTTCGAAGGCGCTGGTTAGATCAAAAAGAAGATGTGAGGTGATCTCGTCCGACCGATAAAGGATCGTGTCCAGAATCGTCTCAGCCACGACGAAGTTACGCTGCCGAATCTCCTCTTGTGCCCTGACGAACTCATCCACGGCCGCACCTGTTTTTGTCACGTCACCCTTTGGGGTTCGGGTTCATCCTCTCTGGACAAGCTCCGGATTCTTCTTATAATTTCCCGACGTGAATTGTGATCGTGCTGCGCTCCGTATCGAGAACTCTTTCTTCGGTTTTATCCTGTGCCAGGAGAGGTAAAAGCCACGCTCGAAGCAATCGCTGATGCCGTGGCTGATATCGAGCCTTTCGTGCAGCTCGAACGTGAAGGTGCTACACACGAATCTTTTGAGGAACACGCGCAAGTTATGGCCGCCGCAACGCGGCTGGACGGGCGCGTTCCGCCACTCTTTGGCACCGCGTCCGGCGGCCCTTGCGCTTCTGACTGCCCTGCGCGCGCAGGAGCCCGGGTGGAGCGGCTGCGAGAGCCGCGCGTAAATATCATGGCGTCAGCCGCTCATTGCGTTACCTGACTGTGGGAATTTCGCAGACGGAGCAGCATCAAGTATTTGTTTATATCTCCAGAAAATGACTCCTGAAAAACGCCAGAATGACGAGATGTTCATTTTCGGGACCAGAGCTTATTCCGACCGCGGCAACCTGTCCCTGCAACAGGACGTCGAACAGTCGTAGCCGCGCTTTCCATGCGCAAATCTGCCGGATTCATTCTTCTCTTCGTTCCCTGCACCTTCGTACTTGCTCTTGCGGGCTCATCGTCGGCGGCGAACGCACCTCAGGAGAGCGAGCTCTACGCCGGTTGGCTCAAGATGTACGATCTTCAAGTTCGACGAGGCACACCGCGTCTTCGGCGCCTGGAAACAGAGCCATCCGGACGATTCGCTTGGTCCCGCGTCAAACGCCGCAGCCTATTTGTTTTCCGAGCTGGCCCGATTGGGCGCTCTCGAATCTGAATTATTTGTCGACGATTCCCGCTTCAAGGACCGCGCGAAGTTGCGGCCCGATCCGGCCAGGAAGGCGCTGTTCGTTCAGGAGATCGCCCAGGCGGACCGACTGGCGGATGCAGCATTGCAAAGATCCGGCGCCGATTCCAATGCGTTATTCGTCAAGTCTCTGACCCTGGGCTTGCGCGCCGATAATGCGGGTCTGATCGAAAAGCAGTCCTTCGCCGCGTTGAGCTACACGAAGGAGGCCGCGTCTTTTCCGAGAGACTGATACAGGCGAAGCCCGACGCTGCCGACGCGTACCTTGGTCCGGGTATGGAGAACTATCTGTTGAGCCTGAAGCCGGCGCCTCTGCGTGTTCTCCTGCGAGTGACGGGCTCGAACGTTGATCGCGAGAGGGGCCTGCAGGAGATTCGCGAGACGGCGCTTCACGGTCATTACCTGGAGCCATTTGCAAAGCTGCTGCTGGCGGTGGCGGCGTTGCGCGATAACAATCCCGTCCGTGCACGCGAACTCCTTGGGGAATTGCACAGGCGCTTTCCGGACAACGAACTGTACACGCGCGAGATGGACCGCATCGATAAAGGAGCGCATTGATGGAGCCGACGGCGACAGCGCCAATTCCGGCGACCTCGCCCTTGTCGCACCCTCACTACGTCTATCCATCTAAGAAGCGAATGATGGCATCTTCCACCCTGCTCACGCCCGGTTCCGACCGTTCCAGATTCAAAACCGTTCTCTGGATCTCCCTTGGTCTCACTGCGCTCTTTGTCTTCATCACTTCAGAAGTTCTTCTCGTCACCGATTACCCCATGTACCACGCCTACCGTCTGCAGGTCATCGCCGACCGCCATCTCCTCATCCCCCATACACTCTGCGGCGTCATCGCTCTCCTGGCCGGTCCTATGCAGTTCTCGTCGCGCTTTCGCCAGCGTCACCTGAAATTCCATCGCGTCCTCGGCCGCATCTACGTCATCTCCGTCTTTATCGGTGCCTTGACCGGGATCGCCCTCGCCGCCGGCCGCCCCGGCATGCCAGGAACCTCCATGCAGGCCGCCGCCTGGATCGTCTGCACCACCGCCGCCTTCATCACCGCGCGTAACCGCCAAATCGCCC
Source organism: Terriglobia bacterium (assembly GCA_963831795.1). Lineage (GTDB taxonomy): Bacteria > Acidobacteriota > Terriglobia > Bryobacterales > Bryobacteraceae > BOG-234. The sequence continues at coordinate 75,872 of CAWHSB010000022.1, forward strand.
AGCATCGCCAATGGATGGTTCGCTCCTATGCAGTCACGTTTACCTTCGTCTCCAGCCGTGTGCTCAATCTCTGGCCCCGCTACTGGAGCCATCTTGGCGACACCCTCGCCGCCGTCGGCGTCATCGCCTTCACGCTCGCTTCCCTGCTTGTTGTCGAGCTCGGCCTCAACTGGCGCGAACTCACCACCCGTCGTGCCTGATGGTTGTCGAGGCTGTGCAAATGCCTGGTGAAGGCTCTATTGCGACCAATAATCCAAAGCCCGACCCGGCGCTGGATTAAAGCCTTCCCATCAATTGAAGAGGCCTTTTCGTGTGGGCCTCTGGCGTTCGGCCTGTTTGTCGCGAAGAAGCCAAAGCCTGTCTGGCCGGCCCCGAACATCTGTTGCCGTCGCTCCGGCGTGTGGCGAGGCAGAGCCCGGCCTTGTTCCGGGGGTTGCGTTTGGAGTACGCTGAAACTCAAATCTCTCAAAGGAAGACCATCATGTCAGCTCTAAAGCTTTCGCTGCGACGCACGTTTTTTGGCGCAGCGTTCGCACTCACCTGCGCTTCCCTTACGCTGGCGCATATCAGGATCGCCCCCACAGAATCAGTGCCCGGAGCCCGCGAGAAGTACACGATGCGCGTTCCCAATGAGAAGAAGGTCAATTCGACGAAGGTGGTCGGAGAGTTTCCCGAGGGACTCGACATCTACGACTTCGAATTCAAGCCCGGCTGGAATATCGAATTCAAGAAGGACGACAAGGGCAAGATTACAGGAGCCACGTGGACAGGCACACTACATCCCTACGAATTCATCGAATTCGGTATGCTGGGCATCAATCCCAGGGAAGAAAAGGATCTGGTCTGGCGCTTTGTCCAGTATTACGAAGACGGAACGACCGAAGAGTTCACTGGTCCGGTCGGGTCACGGTTGCCGTCGCCTGTAACCACGCTCAGGAAATCTGGACCGGCGGTGAGCGCTTCAAAGTAGGTTCCTCCGTGGTTGAGGTAGTGGCTTAGCTACCCGCTCAGTGTTCTTGCGCGCGATCGCATACCGTTGATCACGTAATCAAATTTTTGCCCGCTTCGGGCCGTACTCAGGAGGGCTTTGTGTCGGCGATTTCCACTTCAAAGCGGTCCCCCGAGTCGTGCCACAACAGTCCTTCAGCCATCGCACCAGCGCAGACGTGAGCAAGCGCAGCGCTGAGTGCCAGATGTATCCCGGGAATAAGCGAGCGGCTACTATTCCGTCTTTTTGACAGCGTCGCAGATAGAATGTTCCCGCCCAAAGAGCACTGGTCTGCCGCGCGGATCTGTGGAGTGGTCCCACCTCGCCCGTGAGAGCCCGCAGCAGTTGACAAGGGAACCAAATCGGGCGCTCATGGCCTGCTTGAAAGGGGAGCCGAAATCGATTCCAACGATTTGCGCTCCGCATCAACGCCGAGCCAGATCTCCGTCAGGCCGCCGACCACCATCAGAGCGGCGCCCGCGATATAGCCCCAGAACAGAAAAACGCGCGATCCCGTGCCTACGATATAGCCATAAAGGGCAGGTCCGAAGACTCCTCCCGCAAAGGTGCCGCTCGCATAGAACACAGCGATTGCGAGCCCACGGATCTCAAGCGGGAAAATTTCACTAACCGTCAGATATGCCGAACTCGCGGCGGAGGAAGCTACAAAGAAGACAATCATCCACGCGATCGTCTGCGTCGCTACCGTGAGCTGGTTCCGGAGGAAGAGCCAGCTTGCCAGAGCCAGCAGCGCGCCGGACAGAATGTAAGTGCCGGCGATCATTTTTTTTCTGCCGACGGTATCGAAAAGCCGGCCCATCAGAATGGGTCCGAACAGGTTTCCGATCGCCAGCGGCACGAGATAGAGACCAAGCCGGGCAGCGGGAACTTTGTAGTAGCGAAGCAGGACCAGACCGTAGGTGAAAAGCACCGCGTTGTAGAAGAAAGCCTGCGTCACCATCAGAGAGAAACCGAGAATGGACCTGCGCCGATGCTGGTGCGCCATCGCCTGCCAGATCGCGCCGAGAGGCGTGTGGCTTTCCGTTCGCAGCTCGATCGTTCCGTGGGGCTGCGCAAGTTCGAGCTTGTGGCGCTGCGATACGTTGCTTTCAATTTCAGAAACGATTCTGTCCGCTTCCCTGGCTCGACCGTGAATGAGCAGCCATCGCGGACTTTCGGGTACGTGACGGCGCATAAACAGAATCCCGAGGCCGATACACGCGCCGATTCCGAAAGCGAAACGCCAACCCACATCTACCGGAAAAAGACCTTCTTTCAGAATGATGAGCGAGGCGCCCGAACCCAGAGCGGCTCCCAGCCAGAAGGTTGAGTTGACGATGAGATCGACATGACCGCGCACTCCGGCAGGGATCAACTCGTCTACCGCGGAGTTGATCGCGGCATACTCGCCCCCGATTCCCGCGCCTGTGAGAGCCCGAAAGAAGGAAAAGCTGGCGAAGCTCCAGGAGAACGCAGTGGCGGCCGTCGCGCTGAGATAAAGGATGAGAGTGAGGCTGAAGAGACGCTTTCGACCCAGCCGGTCCGTTGCGTACCCAAACCCGACGGCTCCGACGACCGCACCGAGCAGATAGATGGTTGAAGAGAGCCCGATTTGAGCGTCCGTCATGCCCAGAGTGGCCGGAAGTTTCAGGATTCCCGCGAGAGATCCCGCGAGAGTGCCTTCGAGGCCATCCAGCAGCCATGTGATTCCAAGTGCGATGACGACGGTGGTATGCCATCCGCTCCACGGCAGCCGGTCCAGACGGGCCGGAATGTCGGTCGTGACGAACTCGTCCCCCCGCTTCGCTGTGGTCATGGCTTTCGCCGATGCATTCGCCGTTCCAAATTACGAACCGAGTGTATCGCCCCATCGGGATCGTCCGTTCCTTCGCGGAAGTTTTACAGGCGGGCCTGCGACGCCATATTTGCGCAATAATCGTTGACAAGAAATCGACTCCCATGCGCCATCCCTCAACTCTTTTGCTGATCCTTCTCGTCTGGCCTTTAGCCGCTCAGACCGGCACGCAACCGGCGGTAAGCGCTGGCGAGTTTGTCGCCGAGCCGCCCACTCTCGTTTCACTCGGATTCGAATGGAAGATCTCGGGCGACGACAATCGTGACGCTCGCGTCGATGTGACTTATCGCCGGAGAGGCGAGCAACAGTGGCGCAAGGCTCTCCCTCTTATGCGTTCGCAACGGGAACAGATCGGCATCGCTCCTGGACCAGGCGCGGCGGGATCGGAGCCGCGTTTTCCGCTTTTCAAATACACCGCCGCGAACATGTTTGCCGGCAGCATCCTCAACCTTGAACCCGATACCGAGTACGAATGCCGCTTCAATCTCAGCGATCCGGATGGCGTCACGGGCACGACCGAGAAGATCGTTACCGTTCGCACGCGAAAGGAGCCGCAACCCGCCGAAGGCGGACATGTCTATCACGTGTATCCGGTCGATTGGCAAGGCAAGAAACAGGAACCCGCGTTCACGGGGCTGATGGCCGCGTACTACATGGGTCTCGCCCACTTCGATTACGAGAATGCCTTTCCTCCACGAGTCCAGCCTGGCGACACCATTCTGGTGCACGCGGGACTTTATATCGGAGACCGTTTCCACTACATGAATGGACAGCCACGACCCGGTTACCTCGCCATGGGCAATCTGTTCGACGGCACTTACTACCTCACACAAAGCGGGACTCCCGACAAACCCATTGTCATCAAGTCGGCGGGCGACGGTGAGGTCATCTTCGACGGCGATGGCTGCCAGACCTTCTTCAACCTGATGGGCGCGAACTACAACTATTTCGAAGGCATCACGTTTCGTAATACCAACGTCGCGTTTCTGCTCGGAATCAAAGGGATTGCCGGATCGAGCGGATTCACACTGAAGCATTCGAAGCTGGTCGATGTCGGACGGGCGGTTCAATCGGACTGGTCCGGATCGAAGAATTTCTACATCGCCGACAACGTGCTGATCGGGCGGCACGATCCCGACAAGATGATGGGCTGGATCGGTACGCCATGGTCGAAGTTTCCCGGCTTTCCGGAACTGCTCAGGTCCGAGTATGCGATCAAGGTCTATGGACAGGGGCACGTGGTGGCTTACAACTACATCGCGAACTGGCACGACGGTGTCGATATCGCTACCTACGGCACCCCCGACGGAGCGCCGAACGACATTCCCGATCGCGTGCCACTGGCGATCGATTTCTACAACAACGACATTTTCAACATGGGCGACAACTGCATCGAAACCGACGGCGGCGCCCGAAATATTCGGGTGTTTCGCAATCGCTGCTTCAACTCGGCGGCGGGCGCTCTCAGCGTTCAGCCGATGTTCGGCGGTCCGGTGTATTTTTATCAGAACCTGATCTACAACACGCCCACCGGCTCGCTCAAATACATCGAGGGGTCCTCCGGGATTCTGACTTACAACAACACGATCATCGGAGAAGGCCGGGCCGGGCCGGCATCCAACGAGACGTTCCGCAACAATCTGATTCTGGCGCAGGGCGCAATCGAACCGGTGTTCGCGATCACGACGTACACAAACTACACGAATTCGGATTACAACGGCTTTCGGCCCAACGCCGGCGTTGCGGACTCGTTCGAATGGAACACCCCCGCCTTCGGTACGTCGGCGGATTTCGTGAAGACTCCCCTTACCCGTCACTTCAAAACCCTGAAGGAATACAGCGAAGCGACCGGACAGGACAAACATAGCGTGCTCGTGGACTACGATATATTCCGCGGAGTGCGGATGCCGGATGCGTCCGACCCACAGAGGGTTTACAAAACCGATGGACTACGACTTCCGTTTGAAGCCGGGTTCAGCCGCGGTGGATGCCGGAATCGATCTTCCCAACATCACCGATGGCTTTTCGGGAAAGGCGCCGGATCTGGGCGCATACGAGTCAGACCGGCCCCTTCCGCATTACGGACCGCGACCTCAATCAGCGCCGTAGACCGGGATAGCTGCGCCGTGAATTACTTTGGCGGCGTCGCTGCACAGGAACAGGATTACCTGCGCAATGTCCTGAGGCTTCGGCCACTTCGCAAAATCGGCGCCCGGCATCGCTTTGCGGTTGGCTTCCGTATCGATGATGCTCGGAAGAATCGAGTTCGCCCGCACTCCTGTGCCCTTTAACTCTTCGGCAAGCGAATCGATCATGGCCACAGCAGCGGCCTTCGATGCCGCATAGGCCGCATTGCCGGCAGCGTGTTCCAATGCCGCCTTCGACGCAACATTTATGAACACGCCACGTCCCGCCTTGAGCATCGAGGGAATCGCGGCGCGCGACAGAAGAAGTCCTGCGCGAAGATTCAACGCCATCATGCGGTCGAAGACTTTCATGTCGACCTCCCACAGCTTTGCGCCGCCGGCGTATCCACCCACCGTATTCACGACCGCGTCCAGCCGGCCGTGTGTTGCCACGGTCTGATCGATGAATTGACCGACGGCTGATTCATCTGTTACATCCACCGCATAGCCATGCAGGGGACGATCTGCTCCAGCCGCGGTTTTCAACGCGGCGAACTCTTCCTGGTCGCGATACGTGACGATCACGGTCGCGCCCTCATCGAGAAACGAGAGGCTTACAGCGCGCCCCAATCCTCCCGTACCGCCCGCAATCAGTACAACTTTGCCTGAGAACCGCATGTTCGTTTTCCCTTCTCCCTGTTATAGGATGAAACCAATTATGCGCATCAGGGACATCCGCGCGACCACCGTGACTGTCCCGCTGGAAGCTCCTCTGCGCCACGCGAATGGATGCCACTGGGGACGATTTGTGCGGACCATCGTGGAAGTGGAAACGGACAACGGCATCGTCGGTCTGGGTGAGATGGGCGGCGGCGGAGAGTCCGCCGAGGCTGCCTTTCGTTCCATGAAAAGCTATTTGATCGGGCACGATCCCGCGCGGATCGAGGAGATGCGGTTTCGTATCTCGAACCCGACGGCATCGCTCTATAACAATCGGACGCAGATCCTCGCGGCTCTGGAGTTTGCCTGTCTCGACATTCTCGGGCAGGCGTGGGGAGTTCCGGTTTGCGACATTCTCGGCGGCCGCCTGCGCGACCGCGTGCCTTTCGCTTCGTACTGCTTCTTTCGCTATGCAAATTCGGCAAGCGGCGAAGGTGAAGTCCGGACGATCGATCAGCTTGTCGAGACGGCGCGCGAGCTCAAGCGCCGTTTCGGCTTTGCTACTCACAAGCTCAAGGGCGGCGTCTTTCACCCGAACTACGAACTGGAGGCGTATCGCGCGCTGGCCGCTGCGTTCCCGGATGATTCGCTGCGATTCGATCCGAACGCTGTGTGGTCGACGGAGATGGCAATCCGGTTCAGCCACGCGATAGAGGGTCTGCGCAACGATTACCTCGAAGACCCGGTATTCGGATTGAACGGCATGAGGCGCACGCGCGAGATGACGCGGATTCCGCTTGCGACGAATACGGTGGTGGTCAATTTCGAACAACTGGCGGCGAATGCGCTGAACACCGCCGTCGACGTGATTCTTCTCGATACCACGTTCTGGGGCGGGATTCGCGCTTGCATCAAAGCGGCGGGGATTTGTGAGGCGTTTCAGCTCGGGGTGGCGGTGCACTCCTCGGGCGAACTCGGAATTCAGCTGGCGACGATGCTGCATCTGGGCGCCGTGATCCCTAACCTCTCGTTTGCGGCCGATGCCCATTATCATCACCTCACAGACGACATCATCGAAGGCGGCCTGATGCGATACGAGAATGGCGCGATTTGCGTGCCGAAGGGACCCGGGCTCGGAGTGCGATTGAACCGGGACAAGCTTGCGGAGTACAGCGAACTGTACAAGCGTCTGGGCGGATATCCTTACGACCAGGATCCCCTGCGCCCGGGTTGGGCTCCGATTGTGCCGAACGATCGATGGGCCGATCCGAAGGACGAGCGCACCCCGGAAATACCAATTTAAGATGCCGAACGTTTTCGATTTGTCCGGCCGTGTGGCCGTGGTGATTGGCGCGACTTCCGGGATTGGCAGAACCCTTGCGGTCGGCCTGGCGCAGCATGGAGCAGACGTGGCGCCGTCTGGGCGGCGACGCGACAAACTCGGAGGAAGTCTGCCGCGAGATCGAAGAGGCAGGCCGGCAGACGATGGCTCACTCCGTCGACGCTTTTCGCCGGGAGTCGATCGACGCGCTGCGTGATGCCGTACTCGAGAAGTTCGGGCGGGTCGACATTCTGAGTCAATGCCGCCGGGCAAACTTTGACGAAGACCAACGGCGGTGATCGAAGCGACGGAATGGGCGCGGATTATGGATATCAATCTGACCGGTGTTCTGCGCGCCTGTCAGAGCTTTTACGAACCGCTGAAGGCCTCAGGCAGAGGGCGGATTGTGAACATCGCGTCTTTGGGATCGTTTCTCGCGTTTCATGAAGTGGCGGCGTATTCGGCGTCGAAGTCGGCGCTGCTCTCGCTGACGAAGAGCCTTGCGTGCGAATGGGCGCCCGATGGGATTTGCGTGAACGCGATTGCGCCGGGCGTGTTTCCGACGGAGTTGAATCGTGCGCTGATTGTGGGAACGCCGCGGGGCGACGAGATGTTGATGAGGACGCCTATGGGCCGGTTCGGCAAGCCCGAAGAGTTGATCGGCGCGGCGGTGCTGCTGGCATCCGATGGCGCGAGCTTTCTGACGGGTCAGTGTATTGCGGTCGACGGCGGTTATCTCGCATCCGGCGTGAATGCGCGGGAGTGACAGATTCGTTCGAAGTTGCCGCGGAACAGGCTCGTGACATCGCGTTCGATATCGGCGCGCGTGACCGGCCGGCCGTCGTCCCGCATTAGTTCGTAGCTTTTTTCGAGAACGGGCGCCAGCGTGCGGCGCGTGTTGCGCCATTTATAGATCAACTGCTCGAGAATGCGCGCATCCGAGTGCTGCGGAATGAACGTTGTTCCGAGCATTTCGAGACGCTCGCGCGTGATCTCTTCGACTATGGACGGGTTGTTCAGAAACCACCAGCAGCCGAACGGCATGAGGTTCGCGAACTTGCGCGCATAGACGCAGAGCTCGTGCTGGTTCTCACGGCTCAGGACCGTTACCAGAAAGCGGTTCTCGGGGTAATCCCGGCATAGCGCTTCGAGTGCGCGCATGTCGGCGCGGCCGGACGCATCGCCCGCGAGTCCGATAGCCGGGTTCACCTGGCGCCGCACGCCGATCATGAGCGCGAGCGGGATATCGAAAGCGCGGCATGCGGGAAGAACGGTGTTCTTGAGAAGCGCGGTTCGACGGTCATCGGCCGGGAACTGGAACGTATCCGGCAGGGACACGGCCATATAGACCGGACGCATCCGTGTGAGCCAGGCGTCAAGCAGACGCCGCACCTCCAGATCCGAAAGCCTGCTGGGACGGATCGTTGAGGATGCCATCGAGGCGCAGCGCCGGGAGAAATCTTGCGATCGAAGCGGAAGCCGTCCTGCCATAAACGCGCTTCGTTCGGATCCCCCGGATCGTTGGTCATGACGACCGCGCTGATTCCCGCAAGACGAAGAACATTCGAGAGGTGTTCTTCTGGCTTCTGTGCCTGGAAGAACTGGCGAATGGGATCGAGCGATGCCGACTCGGTGGGGAGGCCAAATGCATTGAGCACGGCGATCACGCCGCGGGCGGCTTCGGAGAGCGGAGAGTGATCGAGGAAGAGGGTCTTCCAGACGATGTCGGCGCGCGCTGGTTTGTTCAGCGCGAAATACTGGCCGGGCGAGATGGTGTGGAAGCGGAAGAGCTCGGCTTCGAGGTAGTGATACGTGAGAAGTTCGTCGATGCCCCACAGCCCGAGGTCGCCGAATTCCGGGGCGAAGAGGTGGGTGTGGATGTCGATGAATTCGGTGGTGTCGAGAATCTCGTGGACCAAGTTATATTGTGAACCTCAGTGAACACGCGCTCGATGGGCGGGTATCGGTGGCGGATCTGCGCATTGCTCTTCTGCGCGACGACGATCAACTACGTGGATCGCCAGGTGCTTGGGGTGCTTGCGCCGCAACTGCAGTCGATCATTGGATGGAATGAAATTCAATACGGCTATATCGTAACGGCGTTCCAGGCGGCGTACGCGCTGGGCCTGCTTGTGGTGGGCCGGTTCATCGATCGTTTTGGAACGCGGATCGGTTATGCGGTGGCGATCGGGGTGTGGAGTCTCGCCGCGATGGGACATGCGCTGGTCCACACGGCGCTGGGATTCGGCGTGGCGCGATTCCTGCTTGGCTTGGGTGAGTCCGGGAATTTCCCTGCAGCGGTGAAGACGGTCTCGGAGTGGTTTCCGCGCAGGGAACGTACGCTGGCTACGGGCATTTTCAACTCGGGCTCGAATGTCGGCGCTATTCTGGCGCCTTTGGCTGTGCCGTGGATTGCGGTCACGCTGGGGTGGCGGTTTGCGTTTCTGTTCACCGGTATTTTCAGTTCGGCGTGGCTGGTCGCGTGGCTCACGATTTACCGGCGGCCACGCGAGCATCGCCGGCTGAACGCAGAGGAACTGGCGTGGATCGAGAGCGATCCGGAGGCGCCGGCTGCGAGGATTCCCGCGGCGCAGCTGCTGAGGCTCCGGCAGACGTGGGTTTTCATCATGGGCAAGTTCATCACAGACCCGGTCTGGTGGTTCCTGCTTTTCTGGCTGCCGAAGTTTCTCAACAGCCAGCACGGACTGAGCCTGATCGCGCTGGGGCCGCCGCTGGTGGCGATTTATCTGATGGCGGATGTGGGGAGTGTTGCGGGAGGCTGGCTCGCATCGACGCTGCTGAAACGCGGATGGAGTTTGAACCGGGCGAGAAAGACGGCGATGCTGATCTGCGCGGTCATGGCCACTCCTATTGTCTTTGCGGCGAATGTTCGGAGCGTGTGGGGCGCGGTGGCGTTGCTTGGTATTGCGGCGGCGGCTCATCAGGGATGGTCGGCGAATCTGTTTACGCTTGTGCCGGACCTGTTTCCGCGAGAGGCGGTGGCGTCCGTGGTGGGTATCGGCGGATTCGGCGGGGCGGTTGGAGGAATGCTGATTTCGACTTTCACCGGCTTCCTTCTGCAATTGACCGGGAGCTATGTTCCGGTGTTCGTGCTTGCGGGTTCCACGTACCTGATTGCCCTGGCGTTGATCAACATCCTTTCGCCGAAGCTGGAGCCAGCCGTGCTTGTGTGAACGCACTTATCCTGTCGGAAGGGTGAAATATTCAGTTTGCAAAGATCTTTCGACCGGAGCTCTTTCGGAGACGGTCTGTCGCAAAACCCTTTTGGGCCACGAATGAACACGAATGAACACGAATAAGAGTGGTCAGGCTGCCTTCGCGTGGAGTTTTTGGGGTCTGTAGCGGCTGAAATCGGTTTGATTTGCCCGGTTCAGGCGGCGGTCTTTGTCGCGATGGCGGCGTGGATTTCGGCGTTTGAAAATACGAAGCCATCTTTTGCCGGTTGGTAGGGTAAGCCCTTCATTTCATTGAGCTGGAGGAGCTTCTTCGCTTTCTTCATTTCCGCTTCGCGTTTGGCCTGGCGGGCTGCCTGGGGGGCCTTGAGCGTGGCCATGTTCTTCTGGATGTTGCGGTTGATGCGCTGGTCGTAGAGGGTCAGGAGCTGGAGCTGTTTCGACTCCGCCTTGAAGACTCTCGCGGCGGTCAGGGCGGCGTGGGGCGCCAGCTGTCGGTCGCGATGCGCTGCGCGAGTTAGGTCTCCATGGCTCCTTCGGGCGCGAGGCTTTCGACGATTGAGGCGGAGAAGGCGTCGTGCATAATCCGATCGGCGTCGGTCATGGCGGTCACCTGGCCAGTCAGGTTATGGCGGCGCGCGTTCAGGGCGGACACCTTTTTGCCTGCCTCGGTCCTGGGACCGGTGGACCGCTGCGCGTTTCGGCGGTTTGCTTCGAGCTGCTTTTTCTGAGATCATCTTTTGCCTGCTTCCGTGTGCGAATTTCCTTTACTCGATCAAAGTAAAGCACACGAATTTGCGGTTCCGATGTTAAGTTATTGAGCAAGATTGTTGAACTGGCTAAATCGGTTCGGATGGATTCAGGGTAAATCGGGTCCGAATTGTGCGACGGCGTGTGCGCTTGTACCTTGATTTGATTGTGTTGTGCGTGAATGCCTCTGAGATCATATGCGAGCGAGGAGAAGTCATGTCACGAGAACAGAAAGTCGCTGTGGTCGAAGCTTATCTGGATTGCTTTGCAACAAAGGACTTGTCCAGGGTGTCCTTTGCCGAAGACGCAACATTTGAAGGCCCGCGCATGCCAAAGTTGACGGGTCGGGTAACCGTACTCGGATTCCTCGCGCAAATTCTCCCAATGGTCAGTGGTATTCAGTTAAAGCAACACATCGTCGAGGGAGATTATGTTGCAACCCTTTTCGACATGGAGACTGTTAATGGAGTGGATCACGTTTTTGACCGGATTCACATCGTAGATGGGCAGATTAAGGCGATACATGCGTTCTATTACCCGGAGCAACAGCCTGAGGGACAAACCCAGGCGGCGGACCTGCTGTCATAAGACCAGTCATCGAAATCTGAAAGCGTGCCGGGTGGTCGATATAGAGGGTCTTTTTCTCAACGCCCGCCAGCTTTGGTTTTCAGGTTGAGACGCTTGCGCATCAGGCGTAAAGTACTACATATATGTCCAGCCGGGAGTCCCCTTTGGCAAACATTCAGATGCTAATCGCGGAAGCCTATTCTGCTTTCAACCGGCGGGATATCGATGGTGCGCTGGCGCTCATGAGCGAGAAAGTGAGCTGGCCCAGGGCGTCGGAAGGCGGTCGTGTAGTCGGGAAAGAAGAGATCCGCGCTTACTGGACGCGTCAGTGGAAGGAGTTTGACCCTCACGTGGAACCGGTGGAAGTGATCGACCGCGAGGGAGGCAAAACTGAGGTGAAGGTTCACCAACTCGTGAAGACCCTCGGTGGCGACGTTCTGTCAGATACAGATGTGTGGCACGTTTACACCATCGCGAACGGACTGATTGAACGCATGGAATTGAAAGAAAGCGATCCAGGCTCGCTTCAGACTCCGTCCGCTGCGTTTTCGAGACTTCAGGATCGGTAAGGGATGCGCGGCTCTCCGTCGGCGGCCAGGACTTGCACGTGTTCCTGAAAAGCTTTGCGGCGGACCGACACCGGCGACAAAGATCGCCGGCGCTACCGGCTGACGTAAAGTTCCGCGCCGGGCGGAAGCCCGGCGGCAGCCCCGAAGGGCTGCCCCACGACGAAATCGCGAGGGGAATCAAAGCGTTGCCAGTCGCGAAGTCTGTTTCAGCGCAGCTTGCAGATCACGAAGGGATTCAGCAAGATTCACTCACGCAGCTTGCCGTCTTGAGCCTCGGACGGTTCGGGATCAAGTGGCACTACGAAAACCGGCTGGTAACGGCCTGTCGCTGGTCGCCGTCAAGCCGAAGTTAGCGAAAGGTGACAACTCGAAGCGCGCTACTTGCCGGAAGGGAAGAGTTGTGGACAACGATTCGCGCGATAGCAATCCCCTGCTCTCGTCGTTATTCGTTTGCCGGAATGCGACCATGGCGCAGTTTGCGTCGCGCCTTCAGCTACTCGATTCTTTCGATTTCTCTTATCCGGTGGAGGATGCTGCCGGCTTGAAAGGCTCCTGGGACTTCCGGCTCAATTTCACTCCCACTTTTGTGCTGAGGAATGTGGCGCGGGAAGCGGGCGATGGCGGCGCCGCTGATCCGACAGGCGGAATTTCGATCCAGGACGCGATGCTGAAACAGCTTGGGCTGAAACTCGAACAGCGAAAACGTATGCTGCCGGTCGTTGTTATCGACCATATTGAAGAAAACCCGAGCGGGAATTGAGATACTTTCAATGCGCCTGCAATGCGTTACCGAATGCGAAGAGCGCGGGCCGTGCAGGCCGGTGAAACAAGGCGAGTGTTTGTTTCGAAAGCAGTTTCTACGGGTAAAGTTGCCTCGGAGTATCGGGCAACACGCATCATAATGGATTCGGTTTACTGAGCAATACAAAATGGGCAATACCGCGAATACGCCACAAGCGAATAGAGTGCAGGATGGCTTGCGTATCCCGAAAAAGAGAGGGGTCCCGGCGATCAGTCCCGGCGTTTTCGCTTGTACCCTGTCCACCCGAAAAACGCTCCGATCGCAATCATCGAGAGATTCGGAATAAATCTGATTCCACCTGAGGGCGTGCGTGTGTGACTACGGCTACTTAGTATGAGTGCGGCAATGCTGCAAAGCACGATCACCACTCCCAGCCACTGCTGAGCTTCGGGCGTGAACGTCTTTGTACCGAATGGTCCGCTGTCGAAGAGTTTCACCTGGTTTCTCCATGCGCTTGTGACACGTCCTCCATTTTACGGTGGGCGCAGGCCGCCTTTCAGGCGGCTTTGAAGACTTTCGCGGCGGTAAGCGTGGCATTTGGATTTCCGGGTCTTTGGTTTCTTCTGGGTCCGATTTAGCATTGTGGCCAAAAGGCGGCATCGGACATGGGTCCTTGCTTACGCGCAGCTCAGCGACGACTGACCCCCTTCTTCAGTAGTCGGTCAGATCCTATATACTGTCCACCGTTCGGATGACCGGACTGGAGATAAGACCTGTGAAGAAACACTGTGGAACCCTGCTGCTGATTGCGATTTCGGCGGGCGCCGTGCAGGCCGCGCAATGCGACCGCGCCTGTCTGGACAAGATGGTGGATTCGTATCTCGCCGCGATGGTGGCGCACGATCCCGCTGGCGTTCCCCTGGCGGCGAACGTACGGTTCGTGGAGAACACGGTTCCGATGAAGCCAGGAGATGGCCTCTGGAAAACCGCCTCCGCTGTACCCACCACATTCAAGATTTATGTGCCGGATCCCGTCGTGGAACAAGTCGGGTTTCTGGGCGTGATGATGGAGGGCGGCAAGCCAATCGAGCTTGGCCTTCGTCTGAAGCTGACCGACGGAAAGATCTCCGAGGCGGAACATCTGATCGCGCGCGATCTGCGAGACACAAGCCTTGCCAATTTGCAGACGCCGCGGCCCGGTCTCCTCGCGACGGTTCCGCTGGCCGAGCGGGTTCCGCGCGACCAGATGCTCAAGATCGGGGCATCCTATTACGAAGCGCTCGTCACGAGCAACGGCGACGCCGCGCCTTTCGCCGATGACTGTCTTCGTCGCGAGAATGGCATGCAGACCACCGGCAATCCACCGCCGAAGACTCCAGGCTTCGCCACTATGGGCGCCATGGGCTGCCGCGCGCAGCTTTTCACGCGCTCCATGAGCTATGTCAAAGCGATTGAGCCGCGGCGCGTGGATATCGCGGATCCTGAGACGGGGCTCGTATTTGGCCTCTCGCAGTTCCGGCATCCGATGAAGGAAAAAACGCTCACGATCGTGGGCGTTCCAGGAGTCGAGACAATCCCGATGAACTTCATGCCGTTCGATCTTCCCGCAGCTCACATCTTCAAACTCCGGGACGGCAAGATCCACGAGATCGAGGCGATGGGGTTCGTGATGCCGTACAACTCGAAAACCGGTTGGGAATAGCGAGTCAAGTCTCTGTTTCGAAAGCAGTTTCTACAGGTGAAGTTTCCCCGGAGTATCGGGAGACACACACCATATAGAGATTTCGGTTGACTGAGCACTACATATTGGGGCAATATTGCAAATGCGCCACAAGCGCATGGAGTGCAAGATGGCTCAGTCTGCTACAGCGAATGCGATAATAAAAGAGTTGCAGGTCGAGAGCTCTTTAGAACAAAAACACGCCGGGGTCGAGTTTCCCCGAGTACTTTACCGCCCGTCTCGAGAGCTGGCAAAACTCCCTACGACGAGGTTCAGTGGGAGACCCGAAACGCCACTATCGGGAACGATAAAGGCTCGGTAATCTTCGAACAGCGCGACATCGAGGTGCCGGCGGACTGGTCGCAGACCGCCACCAACATCGTCGCGAGCAAGTATTTCCACGGCAAGCTGGGCTCGCCCGAGCGGGAGCGCAGCGTGGCCGAACTGGTGCATCGCGTCGTCGACAGCATCGCGGACTGGGGTCTTGCCGGGGGCTATTTCGCGGCGCCGGCCGATGGCGAGAATTTCCGTTACGAACTGGCGCACCTGATGCTGCATCAGAAGGCGGCCTTCAATTCGCCGGTCTGGTTCAACGTGGGGGTCAAGGAATCGCGCGGCTACGGCTGGTTCTACGAAACGGCCGAGGAAAAGGTCAAGAAGCTGACCTCCGAAGCCAAACCGCAGTGCTCGGCGTGCTTCATCGTTTCGGTCAAGGATTCGCTCGAGTCGATTCTCGATCTGGCGAAGACCGAGGGCATGCTGTTCAAGTGGGGTTCGGGCACGGGCTCGAATCTTTCGGCACTGCGCGAGGAAGACGCCATTCTCTCCGGCGGCGGCAGGGCCAGCGGACCGCTTTCCTTCATGAAGGGCTTCGATGCGTTCGCGGGCGTGATCAAGTCGGGCGGCAAGACGCGGCGGGCGGCGAAGATGGTGATCCTCAATGTCGATCACCCCGATATCAAGCGCTTCGTCTGGTGCAAAGCGAAGGAAGAGAAGAAGGCCCACACGCTGATTGAAGCGGGCTACGATTCTTCGCTCGACGGCGACGCCTACAGTTCGATCTTCTTCCAGAACGCCAACAATTCCGTGCGCGCCACGGACGAGTTCATGCAGGCGGTCGTGGAGGATCGCGAGTTCTGGACGAAGGCGGTCCATACGGGCGAGAAGAAGGACCGCGTTCGCGCGCGCGAACTGATGAAGCGAGATCGCCGACGCCACCTGGCAGTGCGGCGATCCGGGCATGCAGTTCGATACGACCATCAATCGCTGGCATCCGTGCAAGAACACGTCGCGCATCAATGCGTCGAATCCCTGCTCGGAATACATGTTCCTCGACGATTCGGCGTGCAATCTTTCGTCGCTGAATCTGATGAAGTTCGTGGGACCGAACGGGCAGTTCGACGTGGAAGCGTTCCGCCATGCCGTGGACACGCTGATCGTGGCGCAGGAGATTCTGGTCGACAGCGCGGCGTATCCGACGGAGATGATCGCGAAGAATTCGCACGATTACCGGCCGCTGGGGCTGGGATTCGCGAATCTGGGCGCGCTGCTGATGTCGTTCGGGATTCCTTATGACAGCGATCGCGGGCGCGATTTTGCGGGTGCGATCAGCGCGGTGATGTGCGGTCAGGCTTATCTGACGAGCGCGCGCATTGCGGAATCGGTCGGGCCGTTTCCCGGTTACGCGAAGAACGAAGAGCCGTTTCTCGAAGTGATCCGGATGCATCGCGATTCGGTGCATGGAATCAATCATCGCAACATTCCGAGCGATCTGTTTGCGGGCGCGAAGAGCTGCTGGGATGAGGCGTACGAACTGGGCGCACGCGCCGGGTTCCGCAACGGGCAGGTGACCGTGATCGCGCCTACCGGCACGATCGGCTTCATGATGGATTGCGATACGACGGGCATCGAGCCCGATCTCGGCGCTGGTGAAGTACAAGAAGCTGGTGGGCGGCGGCGTGATCAAGATCGTCAACAACACGGTGCCGGCGGCGCTGATCAAGCTGGGTTATTCGCCGGAGCAGGTGGAGGCGATCGTCAGCCATATCGATTCGACGGGCACGATCGAAGGCGCGCCGGGGCTGAAGAATGAGCATCTGCCGGTGTTCGATTGCAGTTTCCGCCCGCAGAACGGCACGCGATCGATCCATTACATGGGTCATCTGAAGATGATGGGCGCGGTGCAGCCGTTCGTTTCGGGAGCGATCTCGAAGACGATCAATATGCCGGAAGAGTGCTCGGTGGAAGACGTGATGGACGCCTACATCGAGAGCTGGCGCATGGGGCTGAAGGCGGTGGCGATTTATCGGGACAACTCGAAGAAGGTCCAGCCGATGAATACCGGGGCTGGTAAGACGGCCGAGAAGAAAGCTGCGGCGGCGGTGAAGGAAGTGACCGCGGCGGTGGCGGAGAAGGTGGTTTACCGGCCGGTGCGGCGCAAGCTGCCGGACGAGCGGCAGTCGATTACGCACAAGTTTTCGATCGGCGGCCATGAAGGCTACATCACGGTCGGGATGTACGAGGATGGCACGCCGGGCGAGATCTTCGTCACGATGGCGAAGGAAGGCTCGACGATTTCGGGTTTGATGGACAGCTTTGCTACGTCGGTGAGTTATTGCCTGCAGTATGGCGTGCCGCTGAAGTTCCTGGTGGACAAGTTCGGCCATGTGCGGTTTGAGCCGAGCGGGTGGACGGGCAATCAGCAGATTCCCTATGCCAAGTCGATTCCGGATTATATTTTCCGGTGGCTGGCGTCGAAGTTTCTGGGCGCGGAGTATGCCGCGAACGAGGCGGGCGAGTCGGTTGGGTTGCGGCCGACGGAGGTGAGTCCGCAGGAATCGCTGCCGTTCCCGGCGGTGGCGACGGATGCTCCGATGTGCGCGGAATGCGGCGGAATGATGACGCGCAACGGGAGTTGTTATAAGTGCGAGAACTGCGGCGGGACGAGCGGCTGTAGTTAGGGATCGTTGACGGCGTTACCGGGCATATTCAATATGCCCGGTAACGCTGAAATAGCTCGGGGCCAGCTCGACCCAGTCGGCGTGCTATGGTAGAGCGGCTGATTCGTAATCAGTCCAAAGCACTTACCCACACCCACCCACGGCTATAAATCAACGACTTATACGGTTGTAGAAGGTCCGAGATAGCGGTGGGTGGCGGTGGCGAGTAGCACCAAAACCAGGCGACAAAAGGTAGACCATGGTGAACTGAGGAGGTCCAGCAAATGGCATACCGAAACAAGACATATGCGATCTTTGACGGGGATAATGACATCTGGGCATATGGTTATATGAAGGGCTGGCAGGTGCTCCCCGGCATCGAGTTCTGCTTCTATGATGCACACAGCGTCGGCTTCGACTTAACATCCCGAGCTTCCGAAGCGACAATCAAGGCAAGGCTTCGCGATCGCTTCAGCAATGCGCGAGAGGTTGTCGTTTTAATTGGTCAGCAGACTCGTTATCTATATCGCTATGTCCGCTGGGAATTGGAAGTGGCACTGGATTTGGATATTCCAATAATTGCCGTCGATCTAAATGGAAAACGTGAACTGGACGGGGATCTGTGCCCTCCGATAATCCGATCTGAGTATGTTGTCCACGTTCCGTTTCGGATGAAGATTGTTCGGCACGCCCTTGAGCACTTCCCCGCTCCGGTCTCATCGAAGGCGACCAGGAGAACAAGGACCACTTCATTACACGAACAGTGCCTACGAAGAGCTTGGACTGAATACGGAACCTGTCCGCCAGTTTCGTGCCTACACCCGCGCCCCCAATTAATCTTGCAGGAGTTTTCGGTCAGGTGCCGGAGCCGCCGATTAATCTGCCGGGGTTAGTTGGGATTGGCCGTACTCCCAGCAATTCAATCAGTATTTTCGATCTGATGTCGTCGTATGGCAAGCCTCCAGCGAATACAGGGAATATTTTCGATCTGATGTCGTCGTATGGCATGAATGCACCCAATAGTTCTCCGCAGACGATCGCTGACGTTCTAACAGATATGATGCTGGGAAAACCGTCTAAGAAGAATCCGTTCCTTTAAGTGCGGGTGCCGTGGTCGGGGGGCGGCTTTTTCGAACCGGAATTCATTTTCCCTTCGGCGTCAGAGTGTATTCGGGGGTTCGCAATGCCCGTGCCGCTTTCATTGCGGCTAACACTCTTGCACGATAAGCGGGGTCTGCCCACGAAATTCTTGCAACAGCCGACATCGAGGGGGGTGCACTGACTGCTGCGCTGCCCTTGACGGGGCGTGGGTTCGGAGCGGGGACAGGGGACGGTCGAGTGGGTCGGGATGGTGGCCGTCGTCGCGCTGCTGCTGGTCGGGGTGATGGCCGCCGGGGTGAGGGTTCCAGGCGGTTCGAACTGGCGCGCTGGTCGCGTCGCAGATCCTCTGCGCGGCGAGCTCGCCGACGGCTGCGGCGACGAGCCGGTCCTGATCGCCACCTACGGCGACGAAGTCGGGCGGTTGGTGCGGCGGCACATGCCGACGATCGGCTTCGAGGCCGGTTCGCACGCCGTCCCGGTCGATTGGCGCCGCTGCCGGTGACCGAATGTGGGGACGCTCGCCGACGACGGCCTCGTTCACCGCACCGACGAACAGCTGCCGGTCACTGCGTTCGTCCACGTCGTCGACTGCCGGGCGGGGGAGAGGGCGGAAAGCGAAGCGGTAGGGGAGGACTGCTCGGACGAGCGGGCGGGCAACCTTTACATCCAGTATTGGCTGTACTACGCCAATTCCGCGACGCTGCACGGCGTTCCCGTGGTGGGTGACGCGGGCGAGCACAAGGACGATTGGGAATCGGTGCAGGTCCGGATCAACTCCGACGGCAGCGTCGACGAGCGGGCTTCCGCCCACGACGGCTACGACTACTCGGACTGGCCGTCGACTGGGGCTCGGACGCCGGGATCGGCATCCTCCGCGACCTCGCCGAAGACCTCGACGTCCGCCACCCGAACGGCTGGGGCCCGGAGACCGGCCTGCTCCTCGTTCCGCGGCAGCCACGTCGGCAACGCCGCCGGCGCCGGCGGCAGCCGCTTCACCCGGCCGCCGCGTCCACCTGGTCCCGTTCGAGCCGATCGCCGCCGACGACCACGCCGACCTTCGCCGTCGTCCCGCCCTGGCTGAAGGAAGTCTGGCGCGGACCCGAGGCCGAAGGGACCGGCTGACCCTCGGCCAACGAACTCGCGGATCGCCGCGGCGAGGGCGACCGGCTGGTCCTCGGGGATCAGACGTGTAACAGTCGGGCAGCTCGACCAGGCAGAGCCTGGTGTACTACGCGGTACTGTCCTGGCTGCCGACGATCTTTCAGGACCGCGGCGACTCGGCGGTCACGGCCGGCAACCTGCTCGCCCTGATGGGTGTCGGCAACCTTGCCACCTCACTCGTCGTGCCTGTGCTCGCCCACCGCCGCCCCGGCCAGCGCGGGCTGGTCGTGCCCAGCCTGATCGGGACCGCCGTCGGCCTGGCTGGAGCGCTGTGGGCGCCGCTGGGCACGGCCCCGTTCTGGGTGCTGGTCCTCGGCGTCAGCCAGGGCTCGTGCCTCGGCCTGGCCATCTTCTTCATGATGGCGCGGGCCCCGATGCGGGCGCCGCCGCCTCGTTGTCCGCCTTCGCGCAGTCGGTCGGCTACCTGGTCGCCAGCACCGGCCCGCTGATGGTCGGGCTGCTGCATACCGCCACCGGCAGCTGGAATATACCGGTCTCCCTGTTGCTCGTGCTGTGTGCCGCCGAACTCGCCACCGGTGTCATGGCCGGGCGTCCGCTGGTGCTGCCGGCCGTCACCGCACCCCCCGCGGATGGTCCAAGGGGGGCCCGGGGGGAGGGGTCCCCCCGGGCGCGGGGGGTTTCTGGGGGTCATCCCCTCGGGTAACACTCTCCGACACACGTGTCGGGACGGAGCGGGCGCGACGAGCGTATCGGGGCACCCAACCTCGTACACTCGGTTCGGTTACCGTTCCCATCAGGCTCGCACAGCACTTGAGGAGCACGCCGTGACCTTGCTGGAGTGCATAAAAGGCCCTGAGGACCTGAAGGGACTCAGCCAGGACCAGCTCACCCGCCTCGCCGTGGAGATCAGGGACCTGCTGATCGAGACGACCACCAGGACGCAGCGGCCACCTCGGCCCGAACCTCGGCGTGGTCGAGCTCACGATCGCGCTCCACCGGGTCTTCGACTCGCCCAAGGACAAGATCGTTTTCGACACCGGGCACCAGGCCTACGTGCACAAGCTGCTGACCGGCCGGGTCGCGCAGTTCGGCACGCTGCGGCAGCGCGGCGGGCTGACCGGCTACCCGAGCCGGGCCGAGTCCGAGCACGACCTGGTGGAGAACTCGCACGCCTCCACCAGCCTGTCTTACGCCGACGGCCTGGCCAAGGCGTACAAGCTGCGCGGCGAGCAGGACCGGACCGTGGTCGCGGTCATCGGGGACGGGGCGCTGACCGGCGGGATGGCCTGGGAGGCGCTGAACAACATCGCCGCGGCCAAGGACTCGCGGCTGGTCATGATCGTGAACGACAACGGCTGGTCCTACCAGCCGACGATCGGCGGCCTGGCCGAGCACCTGGCCGCGATCCGGGTCAACCCGCGGTACGAGCACGTGCTCGACTACATCAAGACCACGCTGCCCCGGACCCCGCTGGTCGGCCCGCCGCTGTACGGGACGCTGCACCGCGTCAAGAAGGGCATCAAGGACGTCATTCAGCCGCAGGTGATGTTCGAGGACCTGGGCCTGAAGTACGTCGGCCCCATCGACGGGCATGACGAGCGGCTGCTTGAGCACGCGCTACGGCGGGCCCGTGACTTCGGCGGGCCCGTGCTGGTGCATGTGATCACCAAGAAGGGGTTCGGCTACCCGGCGGCCGAACAGAACGAGGTGGACTGCCTGCACCAGGTGCCCGCGGCGGGCGCGCTGCCCGGGACGTGGAGCCGGGTCTTCGGGGACGAGATGGTGGCCATCGGCGCGCGGCGGCCCAACGTCGTCGCGATCACCGCGGCGATGCTGTACCCGACCGGCCTGTCGCAGTTCGCGCACGCCTACCCGGACCGGGTCTACGACGTGGGCATAGCCGAGCAGCACGCCATGACCAGCGCCGCGGGCCTGGCCATGGCCGGCCTGCACCCGGTGGTGGCCATCTACTCCACGTTCCTGAACCGGGCCTTCGACCAGACGCTGATGGACGTGGCGCTGCACGAGCTGCCGGTCACGATCGTCCTGGACCGGGCCGGGGTGACCGGGCCGGACGGCGCCAGCCACCACGGCATGTGGGACGGCTCGCTCATGCAGCTCGTCCCCGGCATGAAGATCGCGGCGCCGCGCGACGCCAAGCGCGTGGCCGAGCTGCTGAACGAGGCGATCGAGGTGTCCGACGGGCCGACCGTGGTCCGGTTCCCCAAGGGCAAGGTGGGCGGCGAAGTCGAGGCCACCTCGAAGCTGGGGGGCATGGACGTGCTGCGCGAGCCGGGTGACGGCCTCGGCCCGGACGTCCTGCTCGTCGGCGCCGGCGTGATGGCCCTGACCGGCCTGGAGGTCGCGGACCGGCTGGCCGTCCACGGGATCGGCGTCACCGTGGTGGATCCGCGCTGGACCAAGCCGGTCGACGAGGCCTTGGCCGGCGCCGCGCGGCGGCACCGGCTGGTGGCCGTGGTCGAGGACAACGGGCGGGTCGGCGGGTTCGGCGACGCGGTGGCCCGGCTGCTGCGCGACCACGACGTGGACATGCCGGTGAAGACCTTCGGGCTGCCGCAGGAGTTCCTGGCGCACGGCACCCGCGACGAGGTACTCGACGAGGCGGGCCTGACCCCGCAGCACCTGGCCAGGCTGATCACCGAGGCGGTAGCGCGCCGGTCTGGCGGCGATGTCCGAGACACCCCCGCAGCCGTAACGGAAGGCCGGCCGGTCGAGTAGCGTAGGCATTCATGCTGAACGTTGCCGTGGTCGGCTCGGGTCCTGCCGGGCTTTACGCCGCTGAGGCGCTGGTCAAGCAGGCGGCGGCGCTGCCGGTGCCGGTTCCGGTGCGGGTGGACGTGATCGACCGCCTGCCCACTCCGTACGGCCTGGTCAGGTACGGCGTCGCGCCGGACCACAAGTCCATCAAGTCGATCGCGCAGTACCTGCGCAAGGTGCTGGAAAGCCCCGACGTCCGGTTCGCCGGCGGCGTGCACCTCGGCCAGGACGTCACCCGCGACGACTTGACCTCGGCGTACAACGCGGTCATCTACGCGACCGGGGCGATGCGCGGAACCGCCGGCTCGGCATCCCCGGTGAGGACCTGCCCGGCAGCTACGCCGCCACCGACTTCGTGAACTGGTACTGCGGTCACCCGGACATGGATTCCGGCACGTTCACCCTGGACGCCGAGTCGGTGGCGGTGATCGGCGTGGGCAACGTGGCCGTCGACGTGGCCCGGATCCTGGCCCGGGACCCCGATGAGCTGCACACGACCGACGTCCCGCAGCCCGTCCTCGACGCGCTGCGCGCGAGCAAGGTGCGCGAGGTCCACATGATCGGCCAGCGCGGGCCCGCGTTCGCCAAGTTCACCACCAAGGAGCTGCGCGAGCTGGGCGAGCTGCCGGGCGTCGAGGTCGTGGTGCACGCCGACGAGGCTGACCTGAACGCGTTTGACCTGGCCGGCCAGGGCGCGGCGGTGGTCGAATCGGACCGGCGGGTGCGCGGCAACCTGGTGGCGATCTCCAAGTGGGCCCAGGGCGGACCGGGCCTTCGCCCGAGCCCGCTCGCTCCGGCCACAGGCGGCTGATCGTCAGGTTC
>CAWHSB010000023.1:0-60328 GCA_963831795.1 Terriglobia bacterium
GGCACGGGACGGAGCCACAGGGGAATCTGGAAGATCTTCTCCAGATAGTCGCTGGCGTTTGCGCGGTCACCGAATTCGGCGGCCAGTTCCGATTCGCCTTTGGGACCGATCAGACCGGGAGCCTGCTGGAGACACCAGGTGATCCATCGCGGGTCAACGGCGGCGACACACACGAACAACGGAAACGCGAGGAGCAGATGCACAAGCTTCAGTACCTCGACCACGCGATCGGCTGGACATCGATCGAGATCGTCGATGTAGAGCACGATACGGCTCACAGCAGGCGGCTCGACTGCCTTTTGAGCGATGTAGTCTTCGTAGGACTTCGTCATCAGCCCGGAGAGCCTTTCAAAGTCGTTACGAATTCGCGAGAAGATTGTCAGCTCTTTCAGGTACCCATCGGTCGACAAGCGATCATCGAGAAACTCTTCCAGAAGTGATCCGGTGGTAAGCCTCGCGAGTTCCGTCTTCTTCTTTTCCACCGCCGAGGCTGCCTGCGCGTATTGCGCGAGCGCGGACGCCCGTTGCTCTTCGAGCGAACCCAGTGCGAGGCGAGCACTGACAGGCGCATCCTCAAGCTCCCGCAGTTGCGTGCGAAGCGTCTCAACTGCGGCTAGTTGATGAGCCGCCGAGGCGCGAAGGCCCGAGACAACGCTCTCATGCGCGGCTGTAACCTCGTCGATGATTGTACGTTTTATTTCGTCCTGTTCCGATTCGAACTCCTTTCCGCTTTGAGCGAGCGCATCGAGCTTCCTGAGCCAGGCGCCAGCCGCCCCCGCCAGACTACCTGCCGCCACTACCGCCGCGACCCATGTCGTATAGGCCTCCATGTGAGTCACGGCTGCCGCGGCTGCTCCGATCGCCAGCGCAATCGCTCCGTAAAAGATTAGTTTGCGCTTCCCTCCCGCCGCCTTCACTCCGGCGATCAAATCGAGAATCCGTCGAGTTGCGTCCGATAATTCGGGACTGTCGAGCCTCTTGAGGAACAGGTTGGCCGCGGCGGCCACGGGGACCTTCCGCAATTCCGCCTCGATTTCGGCCTGTAAGGTTACCAGTCCCGCTGCGAGCTTGTCCTGGGCGTCCAGGACACTTGCCCTCGCCGACTCGATCTCGGTCTTTTTCGCTTCGATCCGGGCGCCGATTTCCTGATCAAGCTCGGCGATCGCCTGCTGTTCACGCGCCAGTTGAGTCTCGGCATCCGCGACCGCCTTCTGGCGAATCGCGAGGTCCTGCTTTGCGGTGTCGAGCTGTTTGATCAGGACTTCGCCGCGCTCTCGCAAATCTTCGGCTGTTTCGTCCGGCGTGACGCGAAGATTGCGAAAGATGTGATCGACAAAAGACGCCGCGAGATTGCCTTCGCTGTAATGCCACGCGTTGAAATCGATCTGTGCGATCCGGCCGTGGTACTTCGACTTCGGACCTTCAGCGTCGCCGAGCCTGGCAAAGCCGGCGACGCGCCTGCGCAGGCGGCGCATGAAAAAACTTTTGCCCGAACCCCAGGCGCCGAAGACACCGACCGATAACGGCGTCGAGGTATTGCGCGATGCGATGAGACGAGCGAACGCCTCGATCTCCCGATCGATGTTCAGCAGATCCCGTCCTTCGGGCGCGTCGGTATTGAAACCGAGTGAAGGCACCGGCGCGGTTTCCCGCGCGTACTTCAGCCACGTTTCCTCTTCGTCGGGAAACTTCGACGCCAGATGTCCCGCAAGCTCGAGGCACCATGCGCGCCGATCGATTCTCAGGCGCAGAAAGTCACGAACATGGTAAGCCGGGATGACAGCGTATGCGGCCATGAAGTGGCGAACCGCGACTCCGGAATCCTGCTCATTCCGACAGAACTCTCGAGCTTTGGCTAATGCGCGCCTGAACGAGATGGTGGTGTTGAGCACACCGGGGAGCGGCTGCGCATTGATCCTTCGTCCCTTCGTCATCGAGTCGGGGTGTACGCCCCGCAGGGAAAGATGCGATCGCAGCCAGCCGCACAAGGGATCGGCGCCGGCGATCAGGGCCGCGAGCATTGACGAGAAGCTTAGCGTGGACTGGTCGCTTCGATTCTCCTGCAACGCCCACTGGTGCGCATACGAAAACAGTTCCGCCAGCCCCGGGGTGACAACCACTTTGGTCTGTTCGTTTTTCCTGTCGTCGAAGAGTGTTACTGAGACTACGGCCATATCTGACTTTGAAAGACTTGAATGAGACCTGAATTAGATCACAACTTGAGTTGCCAGGCAGGTCGATCAGTTTGTGCGAGCTCGCTGGACCGTCGAGGCGCTAAAAATCGGGGAGACCGGCATGAATGGGAAGCGTTCCTAAAAGCTGGGTCAGCGCTGAGGAAATCTCGGGCCGGATCGATCGGCTGCAAGTGCTGTACGCGGGCAATCCTTTCTTCGTAAGAACTGTAGAATTCGCTCCGTCCCGGTCGTAGCTCGGAATCCGATTTCGGCCGCCGATTGATAGCAAGAGCGGAAACCGGCGACAGATCGCCGGCGCTACCAGCTGAAATAACGATCCGCGCCGAGCGGACGCCCCCCGCCGCCTGCTTTACCGCGGAGCGGTTCGCGCCTGTTCCGCTTCCTCTCGCCTTGCGCCCGCGAGAATATCCGTCAAAGCGTAGTTTCCCTCGTGACAGGCGTACTCGAAGATGGTTTTGTCTGCGCGCCGCAGGAGAATTTTTGCGGTCCACGGCTTTGTCCACGCTCCGGGGTCGTCAATCCGCACTTCCCATTCAAGAGTCTCCGGACCCGTGCGCGTGAAGCGTTCCACGACGTGGAGCTTCTCCGTCGAAATGTTCCGGAATGCGCCGGGCTTGAAGTTGGTTGAGTCGACGACGAGCGTGTCGCCGTCCCAATGTCCACGCGCATCACCGTCCCACGTCTGAATGTTCGCCGGCAAGTGCGGCGGCCCATCCAGCGGAATTACGCGGGTATCGTGAATCATCTCCGTCATGATCGCGACGGTTCGGGGCGTCTGCACAATCTGGCGGTAACTCTGATATCCGGCCACCAGTTGCGGAGTTCCGTAGGTGATACAGCGTTCGCTCAATGCGCGATCTTCGGGACCGGCGGGTAACTTTCTGGCGGCGACGAGCCGCGCGCTCTGCTTTTCCTGAGCCTCCTGCGTCATTGGCGGCAAGCGCCCGTCCGCAGGGTCGGTGATGAGCGACGTTCGATTGTCCCAGTCTCTTGACTCGGTCCAGACGGAATTGTAGTCGCCAGTCTGGCCGTCGGTGCTTTTGAAACCTGTTTTCTGACCCTTTACGTTGGCCAGCACCGCCTCGAACGTCTGATCGAAGAAGGCTGCGTCGGAATCGCCGTTGTCGAACAGCTCAGCCGCTTTTTTCTTCAGCGCGGCGACTTCCTGGTCGGTCAGGTAAGCCCGCCCGTCCACGATTTTCGGACGCTCCAGCGGCGTGGCGCTGTTGTTCGCCCAGACGCTCTGGAAATCCGGGTGGCCGTCCGGTGTCCGGGGCACCGTCCACTTCGTTGCTCCTCCCGATGGAAGCGTCAACAGCGATGCCATGGCCGCCGCGAAAATGAGGTCTCGGAACTGCATCTCAATCTCCCGTCGATACCAAGTATATGCGTGCCGGCGGGGAAGCGCAGCTTAGCCGCCAGGCTGGGGCTCGTCACGAAACGACAGTGGCAAACGCTCCGTCGAAGACGCGGCTGGCAAGGTCACCGGCGGTAGAGTCGAGGCCGGGCGCGGGTGCTGATCTTTGAAGACCGTCCCTTTTCCCAGCCCCGCTCATCAAACCGGACGTGCGGATTTCCCGCATCCGGCTTTCCGACTGGTTTCGTCGCAGGCTCACGAACATATGCCTTCGTTCTTCGCCTTTCGATAAAGCTTGATCTGCAGGTCCCGAATTTTATCCGGTATTTCCAGACTTGCGTCAATCACCGGTCTTTCCCTCCTTCACAAGCACACCAGAAGCGAGGGTCCTTCCCTGACCACAAGCGCAGCACCATGGTCACTCTTATCCAGGATAAGGTCGCCTTTCGTCTCCGCCTCTGGTCAGGCGTTACCCGGCTTCATCGGTACCTCTGACCCTCTCCGACGCCCAAGCAGTCCGCCGCCCTTTCCGGCGACGTTCGCGGTTCGCAACCCCGCGACTACTCCGGGCCTCCCCCACTGACGCTGATTGCCTTTCCGGCATGCTTGACCAGTGGCGCAGACCCCCGGTCCACTTATCCAGGATAAGTTGCACTGTGCGGCTTCGTTCGTGGTCAAGACTACCCCGGTGGACCGAACGAGTGCACGATGGTTATCGTCATGGCGCGCTCCCGCGCCGGGTTCTTCCCCGTCCGTTCTGCCTTCCCCGATCTTGCGGCGGGTCGGCGTCCACATTGCCGCTTTCGAGGCCTGCTCAAGCTTCACGCGTGTTACGGCCTGCCGGATTGCTCGCCCACCATACGTGGACTTTGTCGCGAGGTTCCGATCCGCCCGGTTTCCCGAACCAACCGCTCGCCAGCTATCGAACCTAACCATCAATTATTCGAGTGGGTCCTTCCCCCACTGGTATTCAGCCCACTTGGGGCACACACAAGATCGCCGGCGCTACCGGCGCTGACGTAAAGCTCCGCGCCGAGCGGAAGCTCGGCGGCAGGGCCTAACTAGCCA
Source organism: Terriglobia bacterium (assembly GCA_963831795.1). GTDB lineage: Bacteria > Acidobacteriota > Terriglobia > Bryobacterales > Bryobacteraceae > BOG-234. The sequence goes on from CAWHSB010000023.1 coordinate 4,621, forward strand.
AGGGCTTCGCCCTTGATATCCCTGGGGATATGGGAAGTCAGGAGTCAGAAGACGAGGAAGTCAGAATGGCGGTGGTGTAGGCATTGAGCAGGCGGCTGACCTCTTCGATTGCGGCGGTCAGTTGCGCAGTGTCGGAGTAGCCGAGATCCGCCGTCAGAATCAGGAAGTATCTCAGCTCTTCGAGTGAGCCTTCGGCGATGTTCAGAAACCGCGCTTTTTCTGGTTTGCTGCGCCGGCGGAAGCCTTCGGCGATGTTGGCCGGAATCGAGACCGCCGCTCGCCGCATTTGCAGCGATAACCCGTAGGCCTCCTGCCTGGGGAAAACCGCAGTAAGGAGATAAACCGCCAGCACCAGATCGTGGGCTTTGCGCCATACCAGCAGATCCTGAAAGCTCTTGGCGGGCGGGCAGGCGATCGGCCATAAATGAAGAGGCGTTCACAGGCATAAACTTCCAGGTATATGACCACGCTGGAGGTTCGCCGTGAACGCCTTTTTCGAACACCACAAAGATAACATCAAATTCACCTACGGGTGCTTTGACCGCATTCTGTTAAACGGATGTATTCAGTCCTTCCTGGACGGAGCCAGAGCGCAGGGATTTTTCCACGTCTATCGGAACACATACCCCGTGAGCCGGAAAGTGCTTCGGGATGTCGCGAGCGATTACCAGAACTGGGTCACGCACAGCGCGCAGAAGTGGGGCCTGGAAATTCTGGAGGCGCCGGAAGGCCGCCGTGACGAGTTCATCGAGCCGTACTTTCGCAATGCGGAACCGGACCAGGTCGTGGCGATCATCAAGGCGCGCGAACCGGCGGGCATCATGACGTCGGTTGGAGCAGCAGACAAGTGGCATCTGGAAACGAAGTATCGATGGGTGAATCAGTACAACTTCTACCTGCAGGATGCCGAATGGGGACCGATGTTCGTTCGGGTCTGTCCTTATTTTCCCTTCTCCACGCGGATTTGCCTGAATCAGCACCACTGGCTTGCCCACAAGATGAAGCAGGCCGGTATTCACTTCATCCAGAGCAAAAATGCCTTCCGTCAATGCAGCGATCCGGCGGCCCTGCAGGAGATGGCCGATTCCCTGGCGGCGGACGATCTCACCAGGTGTGGGCACAAATGGATCAATCGACTGATTCCCTTTTTTCAGGCCAAAGAACGGCGGGAGGCGGGCTGCTGGCACCAGTTGTTCTTCGCGCAGGTCGAGTATTGCGAGAACCTGATCTTCCGTCAGCGCGCCGCGCTGGATGAACTGGGGGAACGACTGCTCGACGCCAATCGCAATATCGGCCGGCCCGACAAACTGACAGTGATCTTTGGCCGGAGGATCAACAAACTGTACCAGGGCAAACTACAGACCGAGATCGAAGATATGCACCTGGGGAATCCCGTGATGAGGAGTTATTACAAGAATGGCTTCGCCAAACATTATGTGCGGGATCACGATGTGCTTCGTATCGAAGCCGCGACCAACAATGTCAAAAAGGACTACGGCATCAACAAGGGAGTGGAGAACCTGGTTCCGCTGCGCGAGAAACTGCAAGGCATAACCACACGCTACCAGGAGGTCCAGCAGGATATTCTCGAGACTTTCCTCGATCGCGGTGAACTCCGAAGACTCGGCCAGCCCACCGTGCTTCCTAACGGCAAGCGCGTTCCCGGACTTAAACTGGACCACCCCCGGCAACTGGCCGTGATGAGTTCTCTGGTGCGGTTCTCTCATGTCGCTGCCGGCGACACCTTCACCACGGCAGAATTACAGGCTGGCGTGGCCGAAGCACTGGATATCCCCGTTGAGGAATGCCCGCTCAGCTCAGTTCGTTATGAATTATCGAAACTCCGCGCCAAAGGCCTGGTTGAGAAACTTCCACACTCCCGCCGCTATCATCTCCCGCCAAACGGATACCGCATCTGTCTGCTGTTTCTCAAACTGTTTGACAAAATCTATGCGCCCCTCGCCGCAGGCCTCCTTCATCCTTATCGCGGAGATCGAATCATGGCGGACGAACGGCTGACTCAACTCGATAAGCTATACCGATCCGTCACCTCCGCCCTCGATCAACTGGTCGCCGCTGTCGGGCTGAAGATCGCGGCCTGATCGAGCGGCTAACGGGAACAAAATTCTCGTTGGGGCCCCGATAACGGTCTAATCGCCCGAAACCCGCCGCGCCATGGCGGTTTGCGGAGTCGAGAAGTAAGCCCTTACCGCGGCCCAGTTGGTTCGGAGCACCGAAAGACCCAGCATCAGCAAGATCGTGACGACCACGGCAAACAAGGTCTGACCCACCGTCAGCTGTTCCTTCAGAACTCCCAGCCAGCTGCCGTAGACCAATTCGACGTGAACCCAGTAGACCAGCAAACTCGTGAGTCCGAACTGCCGTATCCAACTCCACCGCGTCGCGGAAATGCCGATATTCCATACCCAGGCGAACACCACCAGGATGAGAATCGCTCCCAGCTTGATAAAGATCAGCGAAGGACCATTCAGCCAGAAATCCGAGTTCGAGTAGATCGAGAAAGGAATATTCGACACCGCATACGCAGTGAACGCGAGCGCCAGTCCGCCCCATCCCAGCCACTGCATCGTGGATGGTACTTCGTCGGGCTTCAGCAGCCGCAGGATGCTGCCCGCGCTCATGCCGAACGCGACAAATGCCGCCCACGGAAAAAAGCCGAAGAAGTTATGATCCGGCGCAATATAGTTCCGGAGCACCGCTGGTAGGCCGGACCAGTCCAGGCCCGAAACAACCGGCGCGGCCGCTGCAATCGCAACGCCCAGAATCGCGCATAGTCGAATCCGTTCGACAGTCCGAAACACAGCCATCACCGAGAGCAGCATCAAAGCCAGGCCCATGCAGTTCAGAATGTCTACTCGAAAAAGGTCGGTCCACGGGCTTCTGCCCAGAGAGAAAAGCCACAATTGCAGCCGGAACAGAAAGGCGACAGTGAACAGATAACCGCAGCGCTTGAGCGAGGCGAGGAATCGGGGCCCCGCCGCAACACCTTTCTTTTCCTGACTATCCATCAGAAAGGCAAAAGTAACTCCGAGCAGAAAAAGGAAGATCGCAGGAGGCATCCCACCCAAAAACTGCGATGTGACATACGGACCGCCCTGGCGCAGATCGTTGCGCAGGAACGACTGAAACACGTGGCCCTGGAGCATGATGATAGCGGCTGCTCCGCGGACCCAGTCCAGATAAAGAAGTCGTTGAGAAGGCGGCTTCATTCGATGATCGATAGCTGCAATAGTAATGCCATCCGCTGGGCTAAAGTTGCGGATGTTCTACTACAGCTCCCTTCGGCAGTTTCAGTTTCAGGGATTCGTCCGACAGCTTTGGGTTGAATTTCAGATTGGAATAAGTGACCAGCCAGTAGTCTCCGTTGGAAAACAGAACCTTCTGCTGGAGGGGTAAGCCGTCTTTTTGAGAGATCCAGAGCTCGGCGGATTTCAGCTGGCGGGAGACGTCGCTCCCTTTGGGCATGAGCAAAAGATGCCAGGTCTGCTGTCCACCTATCGTCTCGACGCCCGAGAAATTCACGTTATAGGCGGCCTTTATTTCCTCGCTGGAGGCGCCGAAGCCGAGAAGCAGGAACTGCTCCACGAGATCTTTCTTTGTGCCGATGTTGTACACCTGAGCGGTGTTGATCTTCGGATAGAAGACGCTGGCCGATGATCCTTCGAGCGAGACCATTTTCCCGTCGGGACCCTTGAAGTCGATCAGCATGCGAAGCTCGTCCTTCTTCTCCCGCTGGACTCTGATGATCCCTGAGTCGGTGGCGTCTTCGTTGACGATGGCGGTGTGATCTACACGCTTGATATCGGCTTCCACAGTCTTGAACTGCTGCGCGGTTTTGTCCATTCGCGCGAAGGCGTCGTCGAGGGTTTGGGCTGCCAGAGGCAGAGTCAGCAGGCAAGCGAGAGGCGCCAGGCGAAGCACAGAAATTGGATGTATCGCGCCCGCAATTCGGGTACGAATGGCGTGTCGATTGTTCGGTTTCATCGCAATCAAGGCCGGGCAAAGGCCATGTAGCCCCGAATCTCGTGTTCGGAATCGTAGATCGGTTCGATTCGCGTGAGCTTCTGGCGCTTGCCTGTGCGGGTGTCGAGCAGGCGCGCTACCTGGTCCATCTGCTGGTCCGCGGGGAAGGTCGCGATGACCTCGGGATCGATCCAGAAGACGGATTCGCCGCGGCTGGGCAGGGAAGTGATCTGGCTGGCCTGCGGGATCCGCGGCTGGTCACGAAACCACTGGCGGGGCGCAAGAAATATGAAAAGAGTGATGACGGCGCACATGACGTCGTACTGCCAGACGCCGCGATGATAGTCCCATAGAATGAACCGCTTGAGCCCCGTAAACACTCGTTTTCAGTGTAACAGCCGTTTCCGGGCGAAACGCAACCTGGGAGTGTGAGATCGGGTTCTTAAGTATGAAATGACATCCCGCAGATACTGGCTCGTACTTCCGGCGTTTCTGAGTACATTGCTGGCCCTGGTTGCCGTGGCAGAGGACGACGCTCCCTGGCGAAACAGGCAGATTTCGGACTGGACGAGGATGACGCCCGGCAGGTATTGTCCGACTCGCCGTGGGCGAAGGGCTTTACGCCAGTGGTCAAGACGTCCCAGCAGAGCCACAGATCGGGCGGGATGGGCCGCGGCGGCGGAATTGGCACGGCGGGATCGGAATCGGGATTCCCGGGATGGGCGGAATGGGAAGGCACGGAGGGTACGGCGGAGGCAGCGGGAACGGTGGGAGTCCGCCCATCGAAGCGCCGAAGCTTACGCTGCGATGGGAGAGCGCGATGCCCGTCCGGACGGCGGAGCTGAAGGTTCACGACAAGGATGCGCCCACGCTTGACGAAGGGCAATGCGCGATCGCGGTCTATGCCGTTCCCGGTCGGATATTGAATGGGGAATTCGACAAAGCGGGCGGCCAGATCCAGAAGCAGGCGGCGCTCAAGCGCGACGGAAAAAAGGACCTGAAGCCTTTGCGGCTGCGGGTGGTGGATGGCGCGGATGGTCCGGAGTTCGACGCCACGATCGGCCGGCTCGAATTGACGCAGTCGTTCTTTCCCGAGGACATGGTCTGGCAAGGCAAGCTGGAGCTTTAATTCGGGCATGCGGAAGCGCCTCCATGCGGCGCGCCTGATCGGCGATACGCTTCGTTCAGGGCGCATTGCGCCGGTGCGTTGCGAGGGTCTTCCTTCAGGATCTTCTGGAAGGTGACGATTGCCTTGTCGTAGTGCCCGGTATAGAGGAACGCCAGACCGTTTTCGTAGGCCTCCTGTTCGGCCAGTTTGTCTTTTGGATCAGGGCCGCCGGCGGCGTGGTGTCCGCCTCCCGTGTAGCCCAGAGAGCCGAGCACTTCGCGGGTGTGCGCCGACATCGGGACGGCCGATTGCGGCTGCTTCGGGGCGTACTTTGCCATTAGAGCGTCGATACGCGCGTTCAGGGATGCGGCTGCCTTCGGATTGACCTTGACGATATTGACATGTTCGCCGGGGTCCTTCGTCAGGTCGTAAAGCTCGGGCCTGGGCGCCTGGATGTATTTGTATTGCCCGGTTCGCAAGGATCTTAAAGGCGCCCAACCAAAACTTCGCTGCGGATAGATACTTTCGGAATACACAGCGTGCTCGGCATGGCCCAGAAGACTGCTGCCGACGAAAGACGGCGGTGCAGGGATGTGGAGGAAGTCGAGGATCGTCGGCGCCACGTCGATCAAGCCTCCGGGCTCGGTGATGCGGTCCGGATATTTTGGCGGCGTCCGGCCAATGGATCAGAAGCGGTACATGGATGGTGCTCTCGTAGACGAAGTAGCCGTGGGATGTTTCGCCGTGATCGCCGAGGCTTTCCCCGTGATCGGCGAGCACGATTACGAGCGCTTTATCCCACCAGCCGTTCTGGATCAGTGCCGCGCGGAAGCGGCCGAGCACCTGGTCGATGTATGCCAGTTCGGCGTTGTAGCCTTTTGCGTTCGGCATTAACGCGGCTACCTGCGGAATCGTGTATGGCGTGTGCAGATCGTAGAGGTGCAGGAATGCGAAGACGGGTTCGGTCCGGTTCTTGTCGAGCCATCGCTCTGCCGCCGCGGTTACAAGGGCGGCATCGCGGCGTACACGAGAAGATCCGAACGGGGCGTCGTAGACATCAAAGCCCTGATCGAGCCCGTACTGCTTGTTGAGGATCATGCTGCCTATGAAGGCGGCGGTCTTGTAGCCGTTGGCGCGTAACACCGAAGCCAGCGTCACTGCGCCGGGCGGTACGATATCGCCGTTCATCTCCACACGGTTCTGAAACGGGTACATCGATGTCATCAGCGACGTGTGGGACGGCAGCGTCAGCGGGATCTGCGAATCGATCTGCGTGAAGATCGTTCCTTTTTCGGCGAACGCCTGGATTTGCGGCGTTACGTGATCTGCGCGCAGGGTGTCGATCGAGATCAGAATGACGGGCGTCTTTTCCGCGGCGGAAGCGGTAGTGGACGCAGACGGCGATCAGCAGAAGAGGCAGGATCCGTTTCGCGAGCACGGCGGAGAGCGATGAGATTCCGAAGAACCAGACCAGCCACGAGACGCCGAGAACCGTCGCGCGCGGCCAGGGGATCTCGAAGCCCGGAAGCGTTCCGCTAAACGGGCGTGTTGGCCGGACTCGCCAGCTGACCTCGTGTGTTCGCTGAATTCGGACTGCCGGCGTTTCGACTACCAGGCCGGCCGGTGCGTGTAGTTGAGCATCGCCGTGCGCGGTCACCACTACGGGCTCGCCTGCCGGCAGCGGTGCGCGGCCGTAAACGCGGTCCGCCTGCCAGATCACGAGAGTGAAGAAGGGCGCGGCGATCAGACACGGGATTGCGATCTGGCGGAACAGGCGCAGGTCTTCGCGCAGGAGGTCGCGCTGCGCTTTGAAAATCAGGCGCGGTTCGTCCAGGAACAGGCGGAACTCCATGATGTGCGCGAGTATCCGGTTGATCGTTTGTTTCGTGCCGCTCGACGCGAAGCGGCGGAAGACGAAGTGCGGTCACGATGCCGCACAAGGCGCTCAACGGGATGAGAGTGATGAGCGCCTTCATTCGAGATAGCCCAGACCTTTCAACCTTCGGAGCACTTCTTCTTTACCTTCGGCTTCCTCTATATGTGCCAGTTCCTTCTCGATCGCGTGCTCGATGAACTCTTCCAGGCTGCTGTATCCGGCGGCTTCGGCGGCAACGCGGGCACGCTCGCAAAGCGCCTTGTTCAATTTAACGCTTGCTTTCGAGAGCATGGAATACAGATTCTCCTTTCATTTGCGGCGGCCGTGGGATGCCATAGATTTCGAGCAATGAAACCGGTAAGTCCTTCAGCGCGGGCCTGGCTGATCGAATTGGCCGGGTCGTGAAGAGGACCGCGGGGACTTCGGTCGGATCGATGCAATGATCCGCGATCCAGGCATCGTCGTTCGGGGTTATGAGGCCGTCCGGCGCTTCGCCCAGGGCGGTCTGCCAGGAGGCGCGGTATCCGGCGCGGTAACCGACGATGAAGTCCGGCGCGATGCTTCGGTTGTCTGGCGAGGGGTTTGTGGCGGTGACGCTTTCGATCGCCGGCTGCCACATTAGTAACTGCCGGCGGATTTCGGGGCCGGCGGTTTTGTCCTTCAGATAGAGTCCGTTCAGCCCGAGCGCGTAGGCCTTCGCGCCGAAGCCTCGCGATATCAGCCAGGTGTTCAGGTTGACGGCCTGGTCGAATGCGGCAAAGCCGTGGTCGGACATGACCATCAGTTCGGCATCGGGTTCGCGCCGCATGACTTCACCTATTGACGCATCGACGGCGCGATAGACTTCGAGCAATTCGGGCTCATGCTTTCCCCACAGTACATGGGAATTCTGATCGACGGCGGAGAAGTAGAAGAACAGGAAGCCGCCGGTGAAGCGGTGGAGTGAATCGTCGAGAAGGCGGCGCTCGTCGTTGAGGACCAGGTGGCTTTGGGAGAGAAATTCGGGCAGGTCGAAGACGCCCTGACGAAGGGCCGAGGTGTCTTCGGGAATGCCGAGGGTCGACCATCGTCCGATGTTTGCGGCTACTTTGGGCGCGTATGACGCGGGTGTCGAGATGGGCAGAGACGGGGCTTCCGGATCGACATTGACGGGAGCGACGTAGAGCTCGAAGCGGGGATGCAGCTGTTTTGCGAAGACGCGCACCATGCCTCGGACGGACGCCAGATGCGGGAGCAGGGGGAAGTCGACGGGCAGCCATTCGGACCATTCGCCTTCGCGGATTATGGCTTTCCTGTTGCCCAGTTCGAGGCGCGCGTAGGGGCGGTCCGGGTCGATATCGGCGATCAGTTTTGTCTTTGTGTAAGACTGATCGCGACGAAGGGTGTCGGGCGGACCTTCGAGCGGCAACTCTACGTGCCCATCGGTGAGTTCGACGTTGCGTATGAGGCCTCCTGAGACTTCGTGCGTCGTCTCGTCGGGATCGTCTGTGTAGTACGTGAAGGTGCCTTGTGTGCCTCGCAGGTCGGGCGTGCCCATGCCTGCGATTTCGTGGCCCGCGGTGGAGGGCGGGTAGTTTGCGGGTATGCGAATGATGGTTACAGGAATTCCTTGATCGGAGAGATATTCCCAGAAGGCTCGACCTTTGCGTAATGAGACTACGCGTGATGACGGAGAGCGGGAGACGATAAGGCCCTAACGGCAGGACGAAGCGCGGTTCGAGAGTTTTGTCGGTGGATAAGTACGGCTCCATGGTTACCGGGTCACGATGGACGAAGTCGAAGATGCCGTGCTCGGATGGGTCGAGTCCGGTGATGAAGGTTGACCAGGCTACCGGGCTTTGGGGCGGGTCGGTGGTCGCCAGATGGGAGTAACTGCCGTGGTCGCGCAGCTTTGTGAGGTTTGGGAGGCCGGACCAGTGGCGCTCTATGAAGGTTGGGTCCATTCCGTCTACTCCGATTACGATTACTTTTTTGACACTGCTTTTGTTGCAGGCGGTTAGCAGGAGAACTACGGAAAGGAGAATCACCGGCGACAAGATCGCCGGTGCTACCGGCTGACGTAAAGTTCCGCGCCGCCCGGAAGGCCAGCGGCAGCATTGGAAACCAGCCCCGAGGCGTCTGGGAAGCTCCGCGCCGGGCGGAAGCCCGGCGGCAGCCCCGAAGGGCTGCCCCACGACGGAATTGCGTGGCTCGTGGACCGCAGGTCCATCTGGACAGGGCCAAAGCCCTTCCACACAAAGGGCCGACGGCGCGTCAGGTCGCAAGGAGCGATCTGCCTTCCATCCAGGTTGGCGGCTTGATTCCGAAGAGCGTCAGGGCCGTTGGCGCCATGTCTTCTATGCCGGGGTCGTCGGCCGCCAGTTTCAGGTTCGAAAACAGAACTCCGGGCACCAGCGGCGGGTCTACGCAGTGGTCTCCGCACCACGCTTTTCGGTTGTCTTCGAATATGCGGGGAGTTACTCGCCCGGTTGCCGCATCCCACGAGGCTCGGTAGCCTTCGGCGTAGCCGATAATCAGGTCAGGCGCGGCATTCAGGTACGGTCCGTTATAGATGCTCTGCGACTGATAGACGGATTGGATTGAGACTTCTCCGGTCTCTTCATCAATAAGGGCGGTTAGTTTGCGGACTAACTCGTCTTTGAGCGCGGTGGATTCTTCTCTTGAGAGAATGCCTTCGGCTTCGCGGCCGCGGATGTTCAGATAGAGGCCGCTCAGACCGAATGTATAAGCTCGGGTGCGCGGCCAGTCAATGCCTTCGAGGTATTCACCCGATTCTGTGCGTCCGTCTTCGAGAGCGAGGTAGCCTTCGCGGCGCAGCCACGAGTTCAGATTGACGCCACGCCGGAATCCGCAGAAGCCGTGATCGGAGAGGATGAAGACACCGGCGCCGGCGTTCGCGTATTCGAGCGTCTTGCCTACGATGCGGTCCATATCGCAGTAGAGCGGCTCGATGATATCGGCCTGGCCATGGAACATGTGCTGCACGCGGTCCGTGGTATCGAATACGCAGGCGACTACGCCGCTGCGCGTGTGGTCGAGCGCGCTGAAATACATGGTTTCGCGCTCGGCTTGTATGAGTTTTGCCTGGCGGAGGAAGTCCGCATGGGTAATCGCTCCGTCATTGAGGGCCCAGGTATCTTCGGCGAGGCCGAGAGTCGCGTAAGTTCCGAGTAACTTCGCCAGATAGGCGGAGTAGAAGCTGGGATGACTGATCGGCAACGCGGGGTCTTCGGGATCGATCTGAACGGGCGTGGCATAGAGGACGAATTCCGGTTCGTTCGATGTCAGGAGGAAGCGGACTATGCCCTGCGCCCGGCCGAATTTGAGTTTGATCCACGGCGTGTATTCGCCGGGTTTCAGCGCGTGGGACTGGCCCTGAAGCTCGATGCATCCATTGGTTATACGAAAGGGAACGCGACTATCTTCGGGACCGGCGAGCTCTCCTTCGGGCGCTGTGAATCGCGAGTAAGTTCCCTGCGTACCGAGTAAGTCGGGCGTACACATAGCGGATAATTCGCGTCCATTGAAGGCTTCGGGGGGGAAGGTTACAGGGACCCGGAGGATGGTGCTCCTGACGGCGTGCCGTCCCAGGATTTTCCAGAAGGGTTCACTTTTGCGGCGCATTTCCACACCCGTCGATGAGACTTTCGCCGACGATAGTTCGGGCACGTAGGTCTTCAAGTTGCGATTCAGGAAATCGAAGATGTTATGTTTCGCCGGGTTCACCCCCGTTGCGAATGTGGACCACGCGACCGGCGACAGGGCAGGGAAGGTGGTACGTAAACGGCGATAAGTTCCCTGTTCGCGGAGACGGGCGAGGTTCGGCAGCCTGCCTTCGGCCATGAGTTTCTCGGTGATGACGGGATCGAGGCCGTCGAAACCGAGAAAAATCGCCTTTTTCACTGCTGTGCGCCTCGGCCTTTTCAGGAGGGACCATGCCATGCGAAAGGGCCAGATTATGGCCGACGCGATGCCTGCGAGAACGGCCAGGACGAGAGACAAAAACGAACCCAAAAAGGCGAATCCCGCGCCGGGTCCGATGTATGCGGGGGGAAGCCAGTGAGTCACAGTGGGTGTCCTTCGGAGTGACGTTCTGGTTGCATTCGCAGTTCCGGGGCTCGGCGGCGCTTAAGAATACAGCTTGGCCACGAATGAACACGAATGAACACGAATAGAGTCCTTCAGGCGGCTTCGGCTCGCAGCGTTTTTGGTTTGTGGCGGCTGAAATCGGTGAGATTTGCTCGCTGCAGCCGGCGGTCTTTGTCAATGGCTGCGTGGATTTCGGCGTTCGAAAAAACGAAGCCATCTTTTACAGGTTCGTAGCGCAAACCTTTCATTTCGCTGAGTTGGAAGAGTTTCTTTGCGTCCTTCATTTCGGCCTCGTGTTTTGCGATGCGGGCCGCCTGGAGGGCCTGGAGCGTGGCCAGGTTTTTCTGGATATTGCGGTTGATGCGCTGCTCGTAGAGGGTCAGGAGCTGGAGCTGCCTCGATTCCGCCGTGAAGACTTTCGCGGCTGTCAGGGCGGCGTGGATTTCCGGGTCTTCGGTTTCGATTTCGTCCGATTTGGCGTTGTGGCCGAGGGCGAAGAGGTTGTCTTCGATGGCGCTGGCCCTGTTGAGACGCCAGCTGTCGGTCGCGATCCGCTGGGCGAGTTGGGTTTCCATCGCTCCTTCGGGCGCGAGGTTCTCCACAATCGAGGCGGAAAAGGCGTCGTGCATGATGCGATCGGCGTCGGTCATGGCGGTCACCTGTCCGGTCAGGTTGTGGCGGCGGGCGTTCAGGGCGGACGCCTTTTTGCCCTCGTCGGTCCGGGGACCCGTGGAGCGCTGCGCGTTGCGGCGATTGGCTGCGAGTTGCTTTTCGGAAATCATAGTTTGCCGATTTAGTGGTAACACGGGACGCACGAAATCGCGGTGTGGAAGGATTGGGACGAGCGGCTTGGGCGGGCGGTTTGGTATTGCAGGGATTGGGGATAGGTGGTTCAAACAATTATTTTCACAATTTGTGACCGGTAAGGGCACTGGATTGCGAACGCTTCAGACGGCGGTAATGCGGAAGGCGCTTGTGGGTTGGCTGCATTTGACGGCAATAATCTCGATCGCGCTGGCGGGGGGCTCCCTGCTGATCATATTGATTGATCTGCTGGCTGGAAACGCTCAGAAAATGCCGATCATGAACGTGGTGTGGCCGCTGACGGCCCTTTATGGAGGCCCGCTGGCTCTTTTGGCTTATTACAGAATAGGACGCCTGAGTACACGCAATGCGCACGGGCATACAGGCCAGCGAATAAAAGCGGAGAAGCCTTTCTCGCAGGCGGTAGTTGTCGGCGTTACCCATTGCGGGAGCGGCTGCACGCTCGGCGATCTCATCGCAGAGTGGTTTGTTGTGGCCGTACCTTTGATCTTTCTGGGGCGGAAACTGTTTGGCACGTGGCTGCTGGATTTCGCGCTTGCTTTTCTGTTCGGTATTGCGTTCCAGTACTTCAGTATCAAACCAATGCGCAACCTTTCCCCGTCGCAGGCATTGTGGGCGGCTCTCAAGGCGGACGCATTGTCGCTTGTTTCATGGCAGGCGGGCATGTACGGATGGATGGCGTTTGCGATCTTTGGAATCTTTGGCCATGAACTCGTGAAGACTGATCCGGTGTTCTGGTTCATGATGCAGATCGCAATGCTGGCCGGATCTATAGCCGCTTTTCCAGTCAACTGGTGGCTCATAAAAGCCGGCATCAAAGAGAAGATGTAGAAGCCTTTTTGGGCGGCAACCTGGTATTCAGGCCCGTCGGATGTTTTCTCAGACATGACTGTGACCGGGCCGGCGAAGGATGCATGCATTTCGCCGTAGGGTCGTCCGTGGCGCGGTTATGGACTCGTGGTCGCGTTCCTGCACTGGCTCACATCGTTGACGGCATCGGCGTTCGCGACACAGATCTGGAACCGGGCGCCGTCGTCCGCCGCGGGGAATAGCCCGGGGGATCTTTTCGCTGCTGCTGGTGATGAATCTCCTCATAGAAGTGATTCGGTGCTGGTACCGGTGGAACTATCTGCGAAAGCCGGTGGTCCCGCCGATTCCGTCCGCAGGAGGCTCCGTTTGGCGGGTTGATTCGCGTATAGCAGCGTTTCGTTGCCGCTTGTCCTGACGCGCGCGGCTCGGTGGCTCTCTTTACGCGATCTTTGCATTGTGCATGCATTCCTAAACTTCGTTGACAGCCCGAACAGCAGGGGTGTAGACTGATCCTCGAATAATGCATGCATTTCCAGAAATCGCCGCACTGAGCGCGAGACGATTGCCGAACTGATTTCATGCTCAAGAACATCGATCTCAGACTGGTTTCTTTAATTGGCGAGCTGAACCGGACCAGAAGCGTGTCGGCGGCGGCGCAGAATCTTTCGCTCAGCCAGTCGACGGTCAGCATGGCGCTGGCGAGACTTCGGAAACATTACGGCGATCCCCTGTTTGTAAGGAATTCGGTGGGAATGGAGCCGACGCCGCGAGGAGTCGAGCTGATCGAGGTCATGAAAAGCGCCGAAGTTTATATGCATCAGGCGCTCGAACACCGGTCGGTTTTCGACCCGCTGAAGTCCGAAAAGGCTTTTCGAATCTGCTCGACGGACATCGCGCAATTCACGCTTCTCCCGCCGCTTTTGAAAAGACTTCGGCGAAGCGGGCCGACCATAAGCGTCACACTGCTTGAAATCTCAAGCCGTACACATGCGCAACTGGAATCGGGTGAGGCCGAACTGGCGGTGGGCTTTATTCCTCCCAAAGGCGCGGGCTTTTGCGGCCAGAGGCTGTTTCAGGATCGATTTGTCTGCGCGGTTCGCTCGGATCATCCGAGGGTGAACAAGACGCTGACACTGCGAGAGTTTGAAAGAGAGTCTCATGTCGCAGTAACCACTTCGGGCACGGGCCACTCGATTGTGGAGGAAATCGTCGAGGCGAAGCACATCCGCCGCGAGGTGGAGCTCCGGGTACCCGGCTTTATCGGGCTGGGGCCGATTCTGGCAAACAGCGATCTGATTGCCATTCTGCCGGAGCAACTGGGGAGGTTTTTCGCCGAAACGGGCAGGATCACCCTGGTTGAGGTTCCTTTCGAGATTCCGCCTTATTACATTTATCAGCTCTGGCATGGGCGACTGCACCACGATCCGGCGAACCGGTGGTTCCGGAAGGTGATGGCTGAGTTGTTTATGAATAAGGCGGATAGCAAGCCGGTGGTTCGGGCGATTAACGGGTATTAGAGAGGTTGGGCATTGACGCTCCGTTGAAGACGCGGTTGGCAGGGTCACCGGCGACTAAGATCGCCGGCGCTACCGGCGCTGACGTAAAGCTCCGCGCCGGGCGGAAGCCCGGCGGCAGGGCCGAAGCCCTGACCCCACACCGGCTGCGCAGTGTCTCCATTCCCTCTGGCGGCCCGCCGCGGGCCATGGAGACTCCCTTCCGGTCGCGATTTGGAGGCGGATCGCGTTTCCATCAATGTGGCTGATGTACGGCATCAACCGGACCCGCATTGACTCCATGTAAACCATTGGTTAGAATACGCTTGGCTCGGATCAGGCAGATTTTTCCGGGACGCCTCGCACTGGGGGAGACAGTTTTGAAAAAGATCGTTCTATTGCTGCTCCTGTGCACGGCCTGCACCAGCTTTGCTCAAACTCCGGGCTCTACGCTGAACAAATACTGCACCGGCTGCCACAACGATAAAGCCCGCACCGGCGGGTTATCGCTGCAATCGATGGATCTCGCCAATCCCACCCGCAATGCGGAGACGTGGGAAAAGGTGATTCGCAAGCTTCGCACGGGAGCGATGCCTCCGCCGGGCTTGCCTCGCCCGGATCACGACGCCTCGAACGGCCTGGCCTCTTATCTCGAAACGTCTCTCGATCGCGCCGCAGCCGCAACGCCCAACCCCGGGCATGCCTCGATGCACCGGCTGAATCGCACCGAGTACGCCAACGCGATTCACGATCTTCTGGGCCTCGACATCGATTCCGCGGCGCTGCTGCCGCCGGACGACGAAAGCAACGGATTCGACAACATTGCCGACGTGCTGCGGATGTCGCCGTCTCTGATGGAACGTTATCTCTCCGCATCGTGGAATATCAGCCGCGAAGCCGTGGGGGACATGAACATCGCATCCGCGACCACCACCTACCGGGTGCGGCCCGATCTTTCGCAGGATCAGCACATAGAAGGTCTGCCGCTGGGTACGCGGGGCGGCATTGCGGTGAAGCACTATTTTCCGCTGGATGCTGAGTACATCATCAAGGTCCGGCTATGGCGTAACACCTTCGATCTGATGCGCGGCATGGAAGACCCGCACCAGATCGAAATCAGCATCGACGGCCAGCGCGCCGTGCTCGTCACGGCAGGCGGCAAGAGCGAATTTACACGGATGGCGTCGAATCCGGGCGAATACGATGCCGAGCTGGATCGCAAGCTTACGGTGCGGTTACCGCTCAAGGCGGGTCCGCACATGCTGACCTCCTCCGTAATTCTGCGCAGCCATGCGGAACAGGATGCTCTGATTAAACCGTTTCTGCAGAACCACCGTCGATGGTCTGGATATCGCGGGCGACCCGTCTGTGGACCGGCTCAGCGTGGAGGGTCCTTTCGCTGCGACGGGCCCCGGATCGACGCCGTCGCGGGAGAAGGTGTTTGTCTGCAGGCCGGCGGCGGGAGCGGACGAAGTGCCGTGCGCGCGCAAGATTATTGCGCAGTTGCTGAGGCGCGCTTACCGGAGGCCGATCGAGGACCGGGATCTCGAGACCCCGCTCAGTTTCTTCCAGCGGCAGCGCAACGCGAAAGGTAAATTCGACGCCGGCATCGAAGGGGCTTTGCAGTTCATTCTGGCCAGCCCCGAGTTCCTGTTCCGGTTCGAAGGCGATCCGCCCGATCTGGCGCCGGGTTCGGTTTACCGGGTGAGCGATGTGGCGCTCGCCTCTCGCCTTTCCTTCTTCCTCTGGAGCAGCCCCCCCGATGAAGAGTTACTGACTGTTGCCTCGCAAGGCAGACTGAGCGATCGGGCCGTGCTGGACAAGCAGGTCAGGCGCATGCTTGCCGACCCGCGTTCGAAAGCTCTGGTCGACAACTTCGCCAGCCAGTGGCTTTTTCTTCGCAACCTGAAAAACTTCACGCCCGATCTGGAGAATTTTCCCGATTTCGACGACAATCTGCGCGAGTCGATGGAACAGGAGACCCAGCTCTTCCTCGAGAGCGTGATCCGCGAAGACCGCAGCGCATGGACCTGCTCACGGCCGATTACACTTTCCTGAACGAGCGGCTGGCGCGGCATTACGGGATTCCGAATATTTATGGAAGTCAGTTCCGGCGGGTGACTCTGGTGAATCCGGAACGCCGGGGGCTGCTGGGCCAGGCCAGCATTCTGGCGGTCACATCGTATCCGAACCGTACGTCGCCGGTGCAGCGCGGCAAGTGGGTACTGACGAATCTTCTGGGCATTCCGCCTACACCGCCTCCGCCTAACGTTCCGGTCCTGAAGGATAGCGAAGCCGGCGCGCCGAAGTCGCTGCGCGAACGGATGGAGCAGCATCGCGCCGACCCGGTGTGCGCGGGATGCCACAAGGTGATGGACCCGATCGGATTTTCGCTGGAGAACTTCGACGCGGTGGGACGCTGGCGCGATAGCGATGAAGGGACGCGGATCGATCCTTCGGGCACGCTCTACAACGGGGTCCACGTCGATGGCGTCGCGGGTCTGCGGGCGATGCTCACCAGCCAACCGGATGTTTTCACAGGCGTGCTTACGGAAAAACTGCTCACGTACGCGCTTGGGCGTGGAATCGGCTATTCCGACATGCCCGCGGTGCGCGGGATTGTGCGGGAAGCCCGGGACAATAACTACCGGTTCTCGTCGATCGTCCTGGGGATCGCCGAGAGTACGCCATTCCGAATGAAAGTGAAGCCCGCGCCGCCGGTTTCTTCCTCAGGGCAAGCTTCCGGGGTCGCACACTGATGAGATTTTCAATTCCATGCAGGAGTCTTCCATGACGTTCATCACGAAGAAGCATATTCGCCGCCGGACATTCCTCCGCGGACTCGGGACGGCAATCTCTCTTCCGCTGCTGGACTCCATGGTGGCGGCGCAGACCCCGCTGGCGAAGACTGCCGCCAACCCTCAGGTGCGCATGGGGCTGTGTTTCATTCCGCATGGCGGCGGTGATGTCGAACTGGACGCCTGTGGGAGACGGCACGGACTTTGAGCTTTCACGGACGCTCATGCCGCTGAAGCCGTTCCGCGATCAGGTGGTGGTTGTTTCCGGGCTTGCGCACAAGATGGCGGCGCCCGGAGGCCCTGGCGATAACGGCGGCGATCATACGCGTTCTCCCGCGGTGTTTCTGAACGGGGTTCATCCCAAGAGGACCGATGGACCGGATATTCAGGCCGGCGTCACCATCGATCAGATCGCAGCGGCGAAGATCGGCCAGGAAACGCCGCTGCCTTCGCTGGAGCTGGCCACCGAGGATTTCAGCGGACTGGTGGGTTCCTGCGATGTCGGCTTCAGCTGCGCTTACATGAACACGATTTCGTGGCGCACGCCGACCACTCCGCTACCGATGGAGATCAATCCGCGGGTGGTGTTCGATCACCTGTTTGGCGACGGTTCGAGCGCGCAGGAGCGGCTCGAACGCATCGAGGAACAACGCAGCATTCTGGATTCGGCTATGGATCAGGTGCGCCATCTGGAAGGCGGACTGGGCGCGAGCGATCGTAACCGCGTCGCCGAGTATCTCGATACGATTCGCGAGATCGAGCGGCGCATTCAACTGGCGGAAAAGCAGAATTCGAATTCCACTCTGGCGGTGCCCGCGTCACCGGCGGGAATACCCGACGATCATCAGGCGCATTCGAAGCTGATGTTCGATCTTATGGCGCTGGCGTTCCAGGCTGACATCACCCGGATCTCGACCTTCATGATGGCCCGCGAAGTCAGCTACCGGACTTTCCCGATGCTCGGTATTTCGGAAGGCTTCCATCCGGCGTCGCATCATCAGAACGATCCGGCGCGGCTGGAAAACCTGACGAAGATCAACACGTATCATGTGGAGCTGCTGAGCTACTTCCTGGCTCGGCTCAAGGCCACGCCGGACGGCGACGGCAACCTGCTGGATCATTCGATCATTCTTTATGGCAGCGGGATGAGCAACAGCAACGTGCACAATCATTCACCCCTGCCTGTTGTGGTTGCGGGGGGCGCGGCAGGGAAGTTGAAGGGCGGAAGACACCTGAAGAACCCGGATGAGACCCCGATGGCGAACCTGCTGGTTTCCCTGCTGGATAAAGCGGGTGTGCCCCAGGAGAGCGTCGGGGACAGCACCGGGCATTTGACGGATTTCTAAGGGAGGCTGAAATGTGGAAATCGACGCTGAAAACGACGATACCGCTAGTGTTCGTGCTGGCCGCCGTTACGGGCACAGTTTCTGCCGCTACGCTTCCTCCCACCGGGCCCGAGGTGGCCGACGCGGCGCAGCGACAGGACAACGCCGCCGTTCGTGAATTCATCAGGCAGCGCGTACCCGTCAATACGCCGCAAGCCGACGGAACAACCGCGCTGCAATGGGCCGCTCACTGGAACGATACCGAAACGGTCAAACTTCTGATCGGAGCGGGGGCGGATGTCAAAACCGTCAATCGCTATGGCGCGACTCCGCTATCCGAGGCAGCCGTTCTCGGAAATGCAACGGTGATCGAAATGCTGTTGAAGGCCGGAGCGGATGCCAATACCCTCACGACCTATGACGGCGAGACAGTTCTGATGACGGCCTCTCGAAGCGGGAACCCGGATGCCGTGCGCCTGCTTCTGGAACATGGAGCGAATCCGAATGCGAGGGAATCCTATAAAGGTCAGACCGCGTTGATGTGGGCGGCCGGCGAACGGCATGCGGACGTAGTTAAGGTACTTTTACAGCACGGCGCCGACTGGAAGACGCGGTCTCTCGATCGCCCGACCAAACTTCCCAAACTCAGTGCCGCTTCGTCCGTCTCACCCTTTTCGCGGGGCGGAATGACCGCTTTCAATTTCACGGCCCGGGAGGGCGACCTCGATACCGGAAAGGTCATGCTCGACGCCGGGGTCGATATCAATTACACCGATGTCGATGGAACCAGCCCGCTGGTGGTGGCGATCATGAATAAACGCTACACGTTCGCGAAGTTCCTGCTGGATCGCGGCGCGGACCCCAATGTCGCGGACGTGCTTGGCAGAACCGCGCTCTATGCCGTGATCGATATGCGCAATGAAGACTGGTCGGCGCTACCGTCGCGGAAACTGGAGGATTCGTATCCCAGCCTCGATCTGATCAAGGCGATCGTCGCAAAAGGCGGGAACGTCAACGCCAAACTGACAAAGAACCTGCCGGGCCGCAGCGGTATGGATGCCGGCGACACCGCGCTGGACGAGGGCACGACGCCGTTCATGCGCGCGGCGCGCTCGGGCGATTCCGCCACTATGAGGGTTTTGCTGGCCGCCGGAGCCGACCCGAAGCTCGCCACAAAGGAAGGTACCACCGCGCTTGAGTTCGCAGCCGGCGTCGGTTATCGCGATAAGCAAACGAAGGGAACCGAAGCCGAAGCGCTCGAAGCGCTCACGGTCTGCGTCGATCAGGGCATGGACATCAATCAGGCGAACTCCAAGGGAGAAACGCCGCTGCATGGGGCGGCATCGCGGGGAGCGGACAGCATTGTCAAATATCTGGTCGAGCACGGCGCGAAGCTGGATGCTAAAACGCGCCGCGGATTTACGCCGCTCGACGTCGCCATGGGCAAGGATCAATTTGGCCTTCCGGTTCCGCATGACAGTACGGTGGCGCTGATCCGCTCGCTGGGAGGGGTGGAAGGCGCGCACTGATCCGAGCAGGTAAACGCGATTCCAGGCTCCCGGGAAAATCCATTGGACTTTGCGAGTATTCTGCGGCGTAAATCGAAAGCGGTTTCGGGAGCAGTCGCAAAGGGTCCGGAAGTTTCGCGGACTTTGCGCAGACTGGTCTCGCTCTGCCGCGAGTTGTTGTCTGAAAGCGACGGCATATCGAACGCGGCGCGCGCGACCGACGCCATCCGGCTTTACGAGACGCTCGACCGGTCTGGCCGCATCGCGTTCTTCGATATCCTGATTCGGGATTTCTCCCCCAATGCGGACGACCTGGTACACGCGGCGGATGAGTATCGTCAGGACCCGTCCGCGGCAAACCTGCGGCGTTTACAGGAGATGGTCGAACCGCCGCGTCAGGAGTTGTTCCGCCGCCTCAATATGGCTGTGGGAGGCACTCGGGCGCTGGTCGAAATGCGCCATCTCGCGTTGAGCGAACTCGGGTCGAACTCGCAACTGGAGCTCATTTCGGCCGATCTGGGGCATCTGCTGGGGTCGTGGTTCAACAGCGGGTTCCTTACGATGGAGCGCATCGACTGGAATTCTCCCGCGGTGGTGCTCGAGAGGCTTATCGCGTACGAAGCGGTCCACCAGATTCAGGGGTGGCGCGACCTTCGCCGGCGGCTGGAGGCCGACCGGCGCTGCTATGGCTTCTTTCACGCCGCGCTTCCCAACGACCCGCTCATCTTCGTTGAAGTCGGGTTGACGCATGGGATGAGCGAGAAGATCCAGCCGCTGATCGACCCGGACGCTCCGGTCGGTGATCCGACGGCGGCCGACAGCGCGGTTTTCTACTCGATCACCAACTGCCAGCCTGGTCTGCGTGGGGTGCCCCTGGGGAGTTCGCTGATCAAACAGGTTGTCGGGGAGCTTCGCGAGAACCTGCCGAGAATCCGAAACTTCGCCACGCTCTCGCCGATTCCGGGGTTTCGTCAATGGCTTGCGCGGCAGCGTGAGAAGCCCGAGGCGGCACTGACCGGTGTCATGGCCGAGG
This sequence comes from Terriglobia bacterium, assembly GCA_963831795.1. Taxonomy (GTDB): domain Bacteria; phylum Acidobacteriota; class Terriglobia; order Bryobacterales; family Bryobacteraceae; genus BOG-234. The sequence continues at coordinate 25,470 of CAWHSB010000023.1, forward strand.
ATGAAACGGTCAGGGCGCTTGCGCTGCTCGATGAGGCGCAACCGGCGGAGATGGAATGGGACGCCGAACTAAAGCAGCGACTGCTCGCGCTTTGCGCCTGGTACCTGCTGAGGGAAAAGCGGGAGTCCGAGCCGCTGGACGCGGTCGCCCGGTTCCACCTTCGCAATGGTGCCCGGGTGGACCGGATCAACTGGATGGGCGATCCCTCAGCCGACGGTATTCGCCAGTCCGCGGGACTGATGGCGAATTATGTTTATCAGATGAATGAGCTGGAGCGGAACCACGAACGATACACACGCGGGGAAATTGCCGCTTCCAGTCGCCTGGAGCGCCTTGTCCGTCTGGTAGTGCGAGACGAGAACCCTAACTGGCTGATGCGTCGGTTGCGGTGAGGGAGGGACGAGGCTATGTAGCAGCCGTTCAGGGTTTAACTTTAACGGAAAGGATTGATAACCCGAACACTGCCGTATAGCTGCCCGTCGTTCAGATCTTCGGAATAGACCGTCACACAGCCGAGTGCCTCTGCCGCTGCCAGAATAGCTCCGTCCCAGTAGGAAATTCTGTAACGCGCGGAATGCGCAACCGCGACTCTCACAAGTCCTGAATCGATCGGCTGGCAGGGAAAGGCAGCGAACTGCTCGATCCATTCGAGAGCTTCTTCAGTTGAAAGCGGAACCGACGCCTTCCTGACCACTGTGACAAAAAATTCTTGTAACACCTGAGCCGAGGTTCCGAAATCCTCGGATCCTATTAATTTCATGGCCCGTTTCCGCTTCGGCTCTTCGAGTCCGGCGCCGACCGCGGCATAAACAAGAATATTCGTATCGAAGAAAACCGCAGCGGTCATGTCTGACGATCGTGAAGTTCGTCGCGGGTCCAGACCTTCGGGCCAAGGCTCCCCTGCGATCCCGCACTCAGTTCCCGCAATCGCTCTCTGGCACGGCGTACCCGATCATCGTGCGAGGCGAGGTTCGTAAGATACTCTCGCACCAGCGAATTTATGCTGGAGTTCCGTTCCGCCGCATATTTCCGAACAGCTGCAAGAACATCGTCATCCACTGCTAACGTAATGTTCTTCATGAACACAGTATATGTGAAACTGTGTGACTTTGGAGGCCCTACAGATTGAGCATCTCGCGAAGGCGGCGGCTTTGCATGCGGCTGACCGGGATCTCACTCGATTTTTTGTCGTCCATCTTTAACTGGTAAGTCGACTTAAACCAGGGTACGACTTCGCGGATTCGATTGATGTTGACAACGAATGACCGGTGCGCGCGCCAGAAGACGTCCGGGTCGAGAGAACCGAGAAGCTCCTCGAGCGTGCGGTAAGTCGACTGGCCTTCGACCTGAGACGTGACCAGCGTGATCACGCCGTCGGCGATTGTTGCGTAAATCAGTTCCTGCGGATCGACGATCAGATTACGCGTGCCGTTGCGCAACAGCAGCTTCGAAAAGCCGGGGTTTAGCCGGGGCGGGGAATCGGACGCGACCGGTTCTGAAATGCGATCCGCGACGATCCGCCGCGCCCGGCCTACCGTTTCCTCCAGACGGTCGCGTTCCACCGGTTTGAGCAGGTAATCCATCGCCTCCAGCCGGAAGGCTTCGACGGCAAATTGCTCCCAGGCAGTGGAGAAGATCACATGGGGAGGTTCGATATTCCGTTCACGGAGTCGCCGCACGACGCTCAGACCGTCGAGCCCGGGCATCTGTATGTCGAGGAAGGCAAGTACGGGGTCGAGCCGTTCGATGGCGTCGAGCGCTTCGAGACCGTTTCCGGCCACGGCGACCACTTCCACGTCGCCGATCTGATCGAGGAGAAATTTCAGCTCTTCCCGTGCCAGTTGCTCATCGTCGGCGATGATCGCGCTCATCGGTGCGGTCGCGCGGGATCGCATGAACTGCTATTATAGCGGTGAATTTAATCCATCGTTAATCTGCAATTGCGCACGGCTGCGCCCGTGAAGCGGGTCCGCGGCAAGGGAGCTGAATCGTTTGTCTTCAACGTCCGACTTGACATCGTCCGAAAACCTGTCCAGACCCGCACCCCTAATTGAACCCGCCGACGGGAAACTCGGCATTCTGATCCCAGGGATGGGCGCCGTTACGACGACATTCATCGCCGGCGTTGAAGCGATCAAACAGGGAATCGCGAAGCCGATCGGATCGCTGACGCAGCTGAATACCATTCGTCTCGGCAAGCGCACCGACAACAACACTCCGAAGATCAAAGACTTCGTGCCCCTGGCGCAAGATCGAGGACCTCGAATTCGGCGGGTGGGACATCTTCGAGGAGAACTGTTACGAGGCCGCGCTGCATGCCGGCGTTCTGGAAAAGCCTCTGGTCGAGAGCCTGCGAACTCCGCTCGAGAAGATCAAGCCCATGCCGGCGGTCTTCGACAGCAATTACGTCAAACGCATCAACGGTCCGAATTTGAAGCCTAAGGGCTCGAAGATGGACCACGCGGAGATGCTGATGGACGACATTGCGAACTTCAAGGAGCGGACGGGCGCCTCACGGCTGGCTATGATCTGGTGCGGCTCGACCGAAGTGTTTCACCGGCCCGCCGCCGTGCATCAGACGCTGAAGGATTTTGAATGCGGGCTTCAGAAAAACGACCCTGAGATCTCGCCGAGTCAGATCTACGCGTACGCCGCGCTGAAGAGTGGGGTACCGTACGCGAACGGAGCGCCCCACCTGACAACGGACGCGCCCGCCTTGATGCAGATGGCGCGCGATCTTGGCGTTCCGATCGCCGGCAAAGACTTCAAGACCGGCCAGACATTCATGAAGACGCTCGTTGCGCCGGGTCTGAAGTCGCGCATGCTGGGCGTTGCGGGCTGGTTCTCGACGAACATTCTCGGCAATCGCGACGGCGAGGTGCTGGACGATCCAGGATCGTTCAAGTCGAAGGAGGAGTCGAAGCTGTCGGCGCTCGAACAGATTCTGCAGCCGGACCTCTATCCGGAGCTCTACGAGCACATTCATCATAAGGTGCGAATCGAATACTATCCTCCGCGCGGCGACGCGAAGGAAGGATGGGACAACATCGACATCTTCGGCTGGCTGGGTTATCCGATGCAGATCAAGATCAACTTCCTCTGCCGGGATTCGATTCTTGCAGCGCCGCTGGTACTCGACATTATGCTCTTTATGGACCTTGCGCAACGCGCCGGAATGCGGGGCGTTCAGGAGTGGCTTTCGTTCTTTTTCAAAGCGCCAATGACGGCCCCGGGACTTTACCCGGAGCATGATATTTTCATCCAGTCGATGAAATTGAAAAATACGCTTCGCTGGATGAAAGGCGAGCAACTGATCACGCATCTCGGGCTGGAATACTACGACTGAGAGCTTACGGTTGGTTCATATTTCACTTGAGACAAAATCTCTTAAGGCGATGAAATAATGCGCGTTCTCGTAATTGGCGGGACGCTGTTCATTGGTAAACTTCTGGTGAAACGGCTGCTCACCGCCGGCCATGAGGTCACCATTCTGCACCGGAAGGCCGAACATCCGTTCGGACGCCGGGTGCGAAATGCCGTTGCCGACCGGAACGATGCCGCGTCCATTCGCGGTGCTCTTACCGGCCTCAGATTCGATGCGGTTTACGATATCGCCTATGATCCGGAGCGCGGCACGACGGCGGCTCAGGTGGAGGCGACCGCAAAATCGATTCCGGGCGATCTCTCCCGGTATATCTTCATGTCGAGCGTGGCGGCTTACGGCGATGGTCTGAACCATTCGGAAGACGATCCGCTCGCGTCGGACATTCATTCGGACCCGTACGTCCGCAATAAAGCGGGAAGCGAGCGGGCGCTGTTTCGCATGTATCACGAGTCGCGGTTTCCGGTGGTGACGATTCGGCCTCCGTTCGTGTATGGCCCGGAGAATCCGTACTATCGGGAGGCATTCTTCTGGGATCGGATGAGGCTTGACCGGCCGGTGATTATTCCGGGCGACGGCAATCGACTGATGCAGTTTGTCTATGTCAACGACCTGGTGGAGGCATGCTTCAACGCGCTTGAGAAGCACACCGCGCCGGGCCGAGCTTTCAATGTGGCGGACGAAAAACCGTTGACGCAGGTCGAGGTGGTGACTGAGTTTGCGAAGGCGGTAGGGAAGCCGCCTTCGATCGTTCGAGTCCCAAGGGATCTGATTGCGCGCAACGGCGGCAATGCGTACGGAGAGCCCATGTACTTCGGGCAGTATTACGACGTGGCTCCGATCACGGAAGCGGTCGGACGGGTGAAACGGGTTTTGAATGTTGCGTTGACGCCGTTTGCGGTCGGGTTGAAGGAAACGTTGCGGTGGTACTTGAAGCATGCGGAAGAGCGGAAGCTGGATTTTTCTTTTGAGGACAAGTTGATGCGGCTGGCGCGAGACCACGTCAGGATCGTGCAAGGGATCTGAGTGGAGGGGTGGATGTCCGTGGATGCAGAATTTGACATAATATGCGTTATCGGAAGTTAGAAATGGGCGTGTTGCCGTCCTCGACGACGCGATGATAAGCCTTGCTGCATCCTGGGAACACCTGTACGATATCCAGGCAGACCAATACAGGCGGACGTGAGCGCCATTAGGCGAACTGAGCCGGAAGCTCACAGACTGAGTTAGACTAAAAATTCCCTGACATGAAAGTCGGCGTCGTCGTTTTTCCCGGCAGCAATTGCGACCACGATGCGTGGTACGCCGTCAACAAAAACCTGCACGGCAAGGCGGAGTTTATCTGGCATGAATCCAACGATTTGAGCCGGGTCGACGCGGTACTCCTTCCAGGCGGGTTTTCCTACGGAGACTATCTGCGTTGCGGTGCGATCGCGCGTTTCTCGCCCGTCATGGGCGCCGTTGGAAAGTTCGCCGCCGACGGCGGCATCGTCCTCGGCGTTTGCAACGGTTTCCAGATTCTGGTCGAAGCCGGTCTGCTTCCTGGCGCTCTCCTCCGTAATCAGGATCTGAAATTTATCTGCCGCGAGGTGGGCCTGCGGACCGAAACGACTCAATCGCCGTTCACTGCGGAACTGCATAAGGGTCAGGTTCTGCACCTTCCGATCGCCCATGGCGAAGGCCGGTATTTCGCCGATGAGCGTACACTCGACGAACTCGAAGCTGAAGACCGCGTCGCGTTCCGCTACATCGATAATCCGAACGGTTCGCTGCGGGATATCGCGGGCATTCTGAATCGCAAGCGCAATGTGCTCGGGCATGATGCCGCACCCGGAGCGCGCGTGCGACCCGCTCATGGGGTCAACCGAAGGGCTCGGCATCTTCCACTCGATGCTTTCGGCAGTTGCGCCTGTTACAAGATGACCATTACACCCGAGCTGGTCGAACAGCACCAGCTCACGCCTGCGGAATACGAGAAAATCGTCTCGCTTCTCGGACGCAACCCCACTTACACCGAACTGGGCGTCTTCAGCGTCATGTGGAGCGAGCATTGTTCCTACAAGAGCTCCCGCATTCACCTGAAGAAGCTTCCCACCAGGGGCAAGTACGTCGTGCAGGGGCCGGGCGAGAATGCCGGCATCATCGGCATCGGCGGAGGCTGGGTAGTCGCGTTTAAAATCGAGTCTCACAATCATCCGAGCTACATCGAGCCGTTTCAGGGGGCCGCGACCGGTGTCGGCGGGATTCTGCGAGACATCTTCACGATGGGCGCGCGTCCCATCGCCGTGATGGATTCGCTGCGCTTCGGCCCTCTGGTCGACTCCCCCAACGCCGAGCACAATCGCCGCATTCTTTCGGGAGTTGTCAGCGGCATCGCTCACTACGGGAACTGTTTTGGAGTACCGACGGTAGGCGGCGAGTGCGTCTTCGAAGAGTGCTACTCGGCTAATCCTTTGGTTAATGTTTTCGCGCTGGGCGTATGCAAAGAAAACGAGATATTCTTTGCGAAGGCTTCTGGCATCGGCAACCCTGTTATCTATGTCGGCGCGAAAACCGGCCGCGACGGCATTCACGGCGCATCCATGGCGAGCGCCGAGTTCACTGAAGAATCGAAGCAGAAGCGCCCGAACGTCCAGGTGGGCGATCCGTTTCTGGAAAAGCTGCTGCTCGAAGCCTGCCTCGAAGCCATGAAAACCGGCGCGATCGTGGCGATACAGGATATGGGCGCGGCGGGTTTGACATCATCATCCTGCGAAATGGGAAGCCGCGGCGGAGTCGGAATCGAGATCGACCTCGATCGCGTTCCGCAGCGCGAATCGGGCATGACCGCATACGAGATGCTGCTTTCTGAGTCGCAGGAGCGGATGTTGCTCGTTGCCGAGAAGGGCCGCGAGGACGAAGTCTTCCAGGTCTTCCGCAAATGGGGACTCGACGCCGTCACCATCGGCGAGGTGACGCCGGACGGAAATCTCCGGGTTCGGCATCACGGCCAGGTCGTAGCCGAAATTCCGAACCCCGCGCTCGCCGACGAGGCCCCGAAATACGACCGGCCCCACAATATCCGGCCGCACCGCAAGGCGCCGTTTGAACCACCTGCGCACATCCCTCATTCCCTCGATCTCAACGCCGACCTTCTGCGCCTGATTGCTTCCCCCGATCTTTGCTCCAAACGCTGGATCTGGGAGCAGTACGACTACATGGTCCGGACCAACACGGTCGCCGGTCCAGGCTCCGACGCCGCAGTGGTCCGGGTCAAGGAGACGGACATTTCGATCGCGATGTCGCTCGATGGAAATGGGCGCTATTGTTATCTCGATCCCCGAGAAGGCGCGAAGCTCGCAGTCGCGGAATGCTGCCGTAATCTGGCCACAACCGGCGCGGTGCCGGTGGCTGCGACCAACAACCTGAATTTCGGCAATCCGGAGCGGCCCGAAATTATGGCGCAGCTTGTCGAAGCCATCGAAGGAATCGCGGAGGCCTGCGCATTCTTCGAAGCCCCGATCACCGGCGGCAACGTCAGCCTCTACAACGAAACATTAGGAGAAGGCATTTACCCCACTCCAGTGCTTGGAGTTATCGGACTCATGAAGACTGCGGTTCCCTGCCCGGTTTCATTCCGGCGCGACGGCGCCATTATCGTCCTCCTGGGAGGTATGGGCCAGAATCACGCGGTCAGATTCGGCAGCAGCCAGTACGCAAAAGTAATTCTGAATCAGCTTTGGGGCTTGCCGCCTCAACTGGATCTTCAGTACGAGAAGCGAGTGCACGATTGCATTCGCGAGATTCTGGCAGCGGGACTGGCCGAATCCGCCCATGACCTGAGCGACGGCGGTCTCGCGGTGGCGCTCAGTGAATCCTGCACCCGCGACATTGGCGCCCGCGTTAACGTGACTCCGATGGAGAGGGTCGAGTTCGCTCTCTTTGGCGAGGCGCCATCCCGAATTCTGCTCACCACGCAGGACCCGGCGAGCGTCCGTGAAATTGCCTTGCGATACGACGTGGAATGCCCGGTCATCGGCGTTACAATGAAAGGGCGGTTACAGATCGGAAACGAAGCCACCATGTGGATTGACTTGCCCACCGCCGATTTGAAACAGTCGTTCGAAACCAGCCTCCCCCGCCTTCTTCAATCAGCGAATGCTTGATCAAAATGCCGGATAAAACAGGTTTGGATAAACTTCACGAAGAGTGTGGAGTGGCCGCTATTTATGGCCACCCGGAAGCTTCGAAACTGGCCTATTTGTCCCTGTACGCGCTGCAGCATCGCGGACAGGAAAGCGCGGGTATTTCGAGCAGCGACGGCGAACGAATCCATACCCGAAAATCCATGGGGCATGTGGCGGATATCTTTACCAATCCCGTGCTTCAGGAATTGCCGGGCGCGCTCGCTATCGGCCACACGCGCTATTCCACCACCGGCGATACCGTGGAGCGCAACGCGCAGCCGTTTTCGGTGGACTGCAACAAAGGCCTGATTGCCGTCGCGCATAACGGGAACATCACCAACGCCGCGGAATTGCGCGCCGACCTCGAAGCCCGCGGGTCTATCTTTCAGGCGTCCAGCGACACCGAAGTCATCCTCCATCTTGTTGCGCATTCTCGCGAACGCACCCTCGCCGGAGCTTTGCGGGATGCCCTTCTGCAGCTCGAAGGCGCGTTTTCGCTGGTTTGTCTCGCGCAGGAACGCATCATCGTCGCGCGCGATCCTCAGGGATTTCGTCCGCTCGCCATGGGGCAGCTCGAGTTCAGCGGCGGATCTCCGGCACACATTTTCGCTTCAGAAACCTGCGCGTTCGACCTGATCAATGGCACGTACATGGGAGACGTACAGCCGGGTGAGATGGTGATCGTCGGACCGGAAGGCGTCACACGGGAACGTTTTGCCCCCCACCGGCCTCTCTCGCAATGCGTGTTCGAGCACGTCTATTTCTCGCGCCCTGATTCGATCGTATTTGGACGAGCTGTGCAGGAGTCGCGCGAGAATATGGGCAGGTATCTCGCCCGCGAGGCTCCGGCGGATGCCGATATCGTCGTGCCTGTGCCCGATTCCGGAAATGCGGCGGCGATCGGCTACTCGTCCGAATCCGGACTCCCGTACCGCCAGGGGTTGATCCGCAATCACTACGTCGGCAGGACGTTCATCGAGCCCTCGCAGGCGATCCGCGATTTTGGCGTCAAACTGAAACTGAACCCTGTGCGGAGCCTGCTTGAAGGCAAGAGCGTGATTCTGGTGGACGATTCGATCGTCCGCGGAACCACCAGCCGCAAGATTGTCCGTATGGTGCGGCAGGCCGGAGCGCGCGAGGTCCACATGCGGATCTCCTGCCCACCCACGATCTCGCCCTGCTTCTACGGCGTCGATACTCCCAACAAGAGCGAGTTAATTGCTGCGAACAATTCCACTGACGAGATTCGCCGGTTTATCGAAGCCGATTCGCTGGCTTATCTTTCGATGGGCGCGCTGCAGGCATCCGTCGCAGACACTCGCGGCGAGTACTGCTATGCCTGTTACACAGGCAACTACCCGACGGACTTCGTCAATATCGAACAGTTAGTCCGGGCAGGGAAAAAAGCCGGCAGCTGACACTTCCCTGCCCTCAAGCCCCCCACTCTCAAGCGACGCCACCTATCTCAGCGCGTAGGTCAGGCCCATTATTAACTGGAACGAATTTTTCTTGAACCCCGGCGGCGGGATTATTCAGGTAGTTGTCGATTACTCCGAATGAAAAATTCATACGCTTGTAAACCGGTATGGTGATCGCCGCATTCCCCGTTCCCGAGATGGCGTTAGTGTTGTTCCACGTCGGCAGGACAATGATCTGCTCGGTGAATTTGCTTCCGTGCCAAAGGCCGCGCGTATAGTCTTCTTCGAAGACCGAACCGATCAGACTTTCACTTGCCGTGGCCCCCGCGAACTCCTGCCGTACGTAGGTCACGACCGGCTTTCAAGTCGAGCGTCTGGTTTGACTGCTTCAAAACGCTCCAACCGATACCACCCCCGTAGGTTTGCTGCAAATCGAGACCCTGTGAAAAGTTGTGAGCGAAGGCTGCCCCGACGAATCCGTAGACCGCATTTGAAAAATATTCGTCGCGTTCGACGGTGCCCAGATAGATCTGGGTTTTTATCGTCGGCGTGTCGGGCTGCGACAGCGTTCCATAGGCAGCGCTAAGGTTGAGCGTTGTTCGACTTCGCCGCCTGAGCCAGTCTTCGTCCGGGACCGTCTGGATCAGGTTAATCGCTCCGGTGAAATTCCGGCTCTCCTGAGTCGCCTGGACCAGGCTTGCGCCGATGGTGATCGTGCCGCCCCAGTCGTGGAACAGGCCGGGGTTTCTATGCACCGCGTTCTCGAAAGCGGTCTGCTCCACCACGTGATCCGTATCGGCAATGTTGACCGGCTGCGGCGTCCCTGTGGCGGGCGTTACTGTGACCTTCTGATCGGCTGCGGCGATCGTGCCCTGTGGAATCGTCGAGAGATCCGAGTTTCTGTGCAGTTCCGCTCCCTTGGGAATGACCGCGTATTTCTTCGACGTGTGCAACTCCTTCACTTTGCTCCAGTCGATCGTCACTTCCCCCACGATGTCGCTTTTGAATTTGATGGAAGTGCCGTCAGATTGTTCGAACTGCCCGACGAGCTTTTCATCGTCGACAAGTACGATTACGTCCGGATCGGGCTTTGCGTTCTGGGCGTATAGTATCTGCGATGCGAGAAAACCCAGCGCGCACAAGCTCCATTTCGAAGATGACATTCCAACATTTTAGCCGTCTTCTGCATTAAACTGATTCCTGATTAACGTTTCGATCGGGTGAGAAGGAGAAATAAATGAAGTGGATGAAGATCGAATTACTTTCGATTGCGGCCTTGTGTGTTATCGGTAACGTTTCCGCTCAGGCACCCGCTCAAACCGACTACAGTAAGGTTGTAATCCAGACGGTCAAGCTGGCCCCGAATTTTTATGTGCTGAACGGATCGGGTGGCGCGATCGGCGTCCTTGCCGGGCCGGATGGTGTCCTGATGGTCGACAGCCAGTTCGCACCGCTGACCGAAAAAATCGTAGCGGCGATCAAACAAGTCTCCAATGCGCCCATTCGCTTTCTCATTAATACGCACGTACACCCCGATCACACCGGCGGTAACGCGAACCTCGGCGCAATGGGCGTCACCATCTTCGCGCGTGAGGAATTGCGTAACCGACTGATGCATCCCCAGCCTGCCGCGAGCGGCGCGCCGGGAACTCCGGCTCCGGCCGCCGCCCTTCCGGTCATCACCTACAGCTCGCCTTTGACGTTCCACATGGATGGCGAAAATGTTGAAGCGATTCCGATCCCGAAGGCGCATACCGACGGCGATACGCTTGTGTTCTTTCCCAATGCGAACGTCATTATGATCGGCGATTATGTGCGAACTTTGGGTTATCCCAACATCGATCGCGCCAACGGCGGCTCACTCAAGGGAATGCTCGCAGGCATCGATACCGCAATCAGGCTTTGCAACGAGCAGACGAAGGTTGTGCCGGGCCATGGCGAGATTACGGATCGCGCCGGTCTGATGGCGCACCGCGACATGATCATAGCCATCCGGGATAAGATCGCGCCGATGGTAGCCCAGGGTAAGACATTGCAGGAAGTCATGGCCGCAAAGCCGACTGCGGATTATGACGCGAAAGTCCCTGGAGGAAGCACTACGATCGAACGATTCGTCGGTCAGGTTTACGCGGAACTGAAAGCCGGTAACTGAACGGCGCTCAAATAAAAACCGTGGCCAGCGAAACCTGCCCGGTAAGGCGGACCCGCTGGCCTGTTTGAAGCGAACTCCCCCGTGCGATAGCTTGAAGTGGAACCTGGCGGGGTTTAAGCCCCGGGGTTCGTCAAAATGATATTTCCGACCGCCGTATTCGATGCCGGCACGTGATAGAACCGATACGCCTCTTTGGCGTCGTCGTTGAGCGACCCGCGCATGACGTGCCACATGACCATCTCGATCCCCTCGGCGCCCGCCTCGCGTACATACTCCTTATGGGGCACCGAAGCCAGCCCCACGGGATCGGAAGTCAGCCGGTCCAGGAAGTTCTTGTCGAACTTACTGTTGATCAGTCCGCAGCGCTCGCCATGAATCTGATGCGACATGCCGCCCGTGCCGAAAACCACGACCCGCATATCCTTCGGATACTCCTCGACCGCCTTGCGGATCGCCCGCCCCAAAGCGAAGCAGCGCTTGCCGCTGGGCGGCGGATAAGTGACCACATTGACGCAAAGAGGAATCACCGGGCACGGCCATTCCTTCACCTGACCGAACATCAGCGATAACGGAACCGTGAGGCCGTGGTCGACCTCCATCTCGTTTACGATCGTCATGTCGAAGTCATTGATAATCAGAGATTCGACGAGATGCCATGCAAACTCGGAATCGCCGTGGACCACGGGCACCGGGCGAGGACCCCATCCTTCATCGGCAGGCTGAAATTCGGGCGCAACCCCCATGCAAAACGTCGGGATGTACTGCAACGAGAAAGCGGTGCCGTGATCGTTATAAACCTCGATTACGATGTCGGGTTTGAGCGCCGCCAGAATTTCCTGCGACTTCTTGAAGCCCTCGAATACCGGCTTCCAGTAATCGTCCTGCGTTTTACCCAGATCCAGAGCGGCCCCGATGGCCGGCACGTGCGAGCAGCCTACACCGGCTACTATCTTCGCCATTATTATTGATCTCCCTTTTTCTGCCCCACCGCGTCCGGGTCCGACTTGCTTCGATTGTGTTCGATCGACCGTCCGCCGCCGATCATCATCGCGCGGTAATTCTCTCTCGTCGTGCCGGCCATCGCCGCGGCCATCGCCTCGAACGAGAATCCCGAAGTCGCGCCAAGCTTGGAAACGTAATAGATATTGCCGCCCTCCTGGATCATTCTGAGCCAGTCGCGATCAAGCACCGCCTGGCGCTGCTCCGGCGTCAGCTTGTACTTGCTGAGATAGCCCGGTTCGTCGCCCAGGAAAGCCTTGCGGTTCTCATCCTTCATCAGCGACATGCAGAAATTGTTCAGGTGGTAGCCCTTTGCGCAGGCCTTCTTGTCGAAAAGATAAGTGCCGGGGATGTCGGAATATTCGTCGGACTTCGTCATCGTTTCCCTCTCGTTCTCACTTGCCGGGCGCTTCGTCGATGTATTCCACGCCCAGCTCTTTCAGCTTTGCGCGGAGGCCGTACATATCGAGACCCAGGTCACCGGCGCGCAGGCGTTCGCGGTTCTTCTCTTCTTTGATGCGGCGTTGATCGCTCAGTTGCGCGACCTCCGCGGCACGCTCGCGCGGCACCACCACAACGCCATCCACATCGGCGACAATCACGTCGCCGGGCCGGACAATCGCCCCCGCGCACACCACGTCGATGTTCACCGAACCGGCGGTCGCCTTCACGGTCCCCTGGGCGGAGATCGCCTTCGACCAGACCGGAAATTCCATTGTAGTGAGGTCGGCTACATCACGAACGCCCGCGTCGATCACCAGGCCCCGAACGCCGCGGGCCTGCAGCGAGTTAGCGAGCAGATCGCCGAACATTCCATCCGTCGATTCCGCCGTAGTGGTCACGACAAGCACATCGCCGGCCTGGCAAACCTCGACGGCCGCATGGATCATCAGGTTGTCGCCAGGCTGGCAGGAGACCGTTACCGCGGCGCCGGACATCTTCGCCGTCGGATAGATCGGCCGCATGTAAGGCCTCATCAGGCCCGTACGGCTCTGGGCCTCATGCACGGTGGCGACGCCCAAGTCGCCCAGAAGCTTGACGGCTTCCGCGTCGGGTCTGCAGATCTTGCGAAAAATTCGAGGCTTCATGGCAATTTGTCCGTAACTTGAGAATAAACCCGGGGCTGTTCCGACTCCTTCCGCTCGCTGCGTGGCGTGGCAAAACCCCGCCATGCGCGGCGGCGCAGCGAAGGATTTTCGAATGAGTCATGTTTGAAATTGCGCGGACTCTATGAGTGGAATGATGACTTTAGCGCAATCCGCGGAACCGTTCCGAGAGCAACTTTAAAGTATGTCAGGTACCTTCGGAAGCTGTCAACACGCATATTGATATATCAATTTTCGCCCAAAATTGGTTCCTCGCCGCGAGGCTGGCGTTTGACTCATCGCCGAGGTCTCTAATAGGATGGAACGTTGGCCGGCAGGCAACGGGCCCGTGCCGGGATACAATTTTCATTCAGGATAATTTCTTCAGAGATCAGGGAATGTCGATCCTTACCATTTGTCAGGCGATTCAGAACTCATCAATCGGAACACAACTTCGCGAGTCCACATATGTCTGGCCGGTCATTGAAGGATTACACGTACTGAGCCTCGCGCTTTCGGTCGGGACCATCACCCTCGTCGATCTGAGGTTGGTTGGCGCGGTAATGCGCGATGAATCTTTCACCGACGTCATCGAGCAAACTCAGCCCTGGAGCATGGCCGGCTTCATAACGGCATTCATCACCGGCGGGCTGCTTTTCTGGTCGGAAGCCGGAAAGCTCTACCCCAGTAGATCCTTCCATTACAAGCTGGTGTTTATAGCGCTCCTGGGAATCAACGCTCTTGTTTTTCACACGACCATTTTCAAGAGCGTGGACAAATGGAACAGGGACCGGGTGACGCCGCCCGCCGCGCGATTCGCCGGCTGGTTTGGTTTGACGTTCTGGGCTCTCGTGATTTTTTTGGGGCGCTGGACCGCCTACAACCTGAAGTAGAGGATTTTTAAGATGACCCTTGTTTCTGTCTTTCAGTGGTTTGATGCAACCCCGATCAGCGTCGTGATTCGCAATTCGACGACGATATTTCCGGTGGTCGAGGTCTTCCACCTCTTCGGGCTCACGGTCCTGCTCGGTACGATCACGATTACCGATCTGCGGATGCTCGGCTTTGGGATGAGGAGGCAGTCAATCGCCACTGTCGCCGGCCAGTTGGGGCCGTATACCGTCTGGGCCGCCGTCCTGACCATCGTCACAGGCATCCTCCTCTTTTTGTCGGAAGCGATGAAGTGCTATGGCAACGAGGCGTTCCCATACAAAATGTCGCTTCTGCTGGGCGGCATCATCGTCTACTACTTCTTCCAGCGCAGGATCACGAGACCCGATTCGCGGGTCAGCCCTGTAACTTTGAAAATTGTCGCCGTTCTGTCGCTTCTGCTCTGGTACGGCGTCGCAATCGCGGGCCGCGCGATCGCGTTCGTATAACTCGCGACCGGGAGTGGTCACCATGGCCCTGCCGCTGGCCTTCTGGCGGAACAACGCTCGTAGCACAGGCGATCTTTTCGCCGGTATGCGTAAAAACCGCGTCTCCAACGGAGTCCCCATGGCCCTGCGGGCCACCGAAATGGATGAAGATGCTGGAGCGGGAAAGCACGAAACCGGTGGCGCCGGCGATCTCGTCGCCGGTGTTCTTAACCAACCCGAATCGGTTCTTCAAAGCAGCGACTCAGTGCAGCCGTTGTCGCCGGTGCTCGTACGAACCACGTTCCTTTTCAGCGCCCGATATAGATACTGACGACCAGACCGGCGTCCCAACAAGAAGGGCCGGCGCCCCAACCTGGCCAGCCCGGGGACCGGATATCAATTACCCGGCGGGAGACAAAACGCAAACAGCTTATTGTTGCCGGTGCCTAACGGCGGCGATTTCGGAAAATGGCTATAACCGCTGCCCCAGTACACGCTGCCGTTCGCGATAGCCGCGCCGCCGTTAACCGAGGCTCCCGTATTGAAGGACCATAAAGTCGCTCCCGTTTGCGCGCTCAGCGCATATATATATCCCGACATGGATGGCACGAAAACCACCCCGTTAGCCACGGTGACCGGCCCGGTCGCCAGCGCGGGCTGACCTGGATTGATGGTGCTTGTCCCCGGATCGATGACCTGCCAGTTAACATTACCGGCCGACGCCCCCAACGCGGCCCATGAGGCGCCATTCCAGGAAGTGCCGGTCGGCTGCAGCGTATAAGGGTTGTGTCCGGAATTGGATATCGCGACGTAGATTTGCCTGCTATCCGTGGCAGGACCCCACTGTATTCCGCCGACAACGCCTCCCGGGCCAACCTGACGAACCCAGATCAGATTTCCGTTGTCGGGATTCAGGGCCCAATAGACGCCGCTCTTCTGTCCGGCGCCGACGATGTCGGTCAGTTGTCCGTTGATGATCGTTGTAAAGAGGTTTGCCCCCGCGCCAAAATCCAAATCGGGGCCCTTCGGATTCGGGCATCCTGGGATTGCCACGATGCAGGCTCCGATAAAGGCATCGTCTGGCAGCATTCTCCTTCCCCACTTGACAGCTCCCGTCGTAAGATCCAGCGCAACGATGGAGTCGAAGTAATTGGCGGGATCCTGGCAGGCGAGAATCTGGGCTTTGCTGGTAGCGGCCTGTTCACAGTCCTCCACGCTGTCGGGCACGGTATAGTTATTTCCGGTCGTAACATACAGCGAATTACGTTTGGTATCGACAACGGGTGTGCTTGACCAGACTGGGCCGCCCGTATACCCATCCGGCACCATATAAGTCTGCCAGAGACGAGCGCCTGTCGCGAGAGAAAAGGCCTGAACAGTGCCACGGAAGGTCGGAGTTACCTGATACTCCTCCGCCGAAGAGACGCCCAGATAAATAACTCCCTGATAAACAACTGGCGAGCCGGTGAGAAGCACGTTGGGGTTTGTATCCGGCTGGACCTTCCAGATCAGCTTTCCATTTGCCGGATTAATCGCCATCAGATACCCGCCCAATGGCTGCAACTGGCCGATGTAAGCGCTGGCGGTGATGACGATGCTCGACGCCGTGATGGCGGGTGTGGTCCGTGAAATCGACCCGTCCGGCAAGCCGTAGTCGGTCATTACGTGATCCCAGATCGTCCTGCCTGTGTCGGTGTTGATCTTGTAAAGGTGGCCACCCCAGTCCGGCACGTAAAGGGCCCTGATGACGGCATCCACCGCCGGTGTTGCCGACACGTCGTCTGCCGTATTGAAAACCCATTTCAGCGCCAGCTTGTTGACATTGGACGGACCTATCCGGGTCTCGCTCGCAGCGAACCGGGTATTAGCGAGATTCTGTCCGGCGGAAGGCCAGTTCGCCGCCATTTGACCAGACAAAAAGGGAGTTACCCCGAAGGAGATAAGGGATAGAACGCAAGCCGCAAGCGAGAACGGTTTTTTCATTTGCACATTGATAACATTGCGAGTAACGCCAGGTCAATAACTCCAGTCCTATACAGCTTTTTGATCCGCCGGATTGACAGCCATGATTGCAGCGTTGTCTGAAACGGCGACTGATTGCTGAATGTTTCCTCGCAGTAGCGATTGCAAGGGCGGCTGGAGCCGGTCAGCAGCGGATTCGACGTCGCGCCGCCTCATTCCACGCGGGATTAAGTGCCCCCAGGGTCTCGGTTGTTTCACAGCGGCGGGCGATAATCCCTCGACCTTTGGGCATATGGTACTCTTCTGAAAGCGCCAGCGTCTGCCGTGGCGGCGCAGTGCGGCGCGAAGCGACCGCAATCTCCGCGGGATCGAAATATTCACCACAGATTGAACAAAAAGATTGACCGGTCGCGATTCGCGATGCTATAAAATTCAGATGAAAAAATCGATCTTGCTCCTGTTTTTTCTGGTATCTCTGGTTATCCTCGAAGCCGGGTCTCCAGAGCCAGGGCAGACCGGACAGAGCTGGCCCTATGCGGGCCAGAATCTATCGAACACCCGTTTCGCGGCCAGCGAGACAATTCTCAATTCATCGAATGTAGGCAATCTTGCGGTGAAGTGGATTTTCACCACAGCTGACGATGTCGCGGCAACGCCGTCCGTGGATGCGCAGGCCAGAACTTTGTACGTGCCGGATTGGGCGGGGAATTTGTACAAGATCAACACCGACCGGGGGAATGCCGTGTGGACCCGCGCAATGACCGACTACGGCCTCGCGCCCGGCACGATTTCGCGAACGACTCCAGTGATTTCAGGTACCACATTAGTCGTCGCCGCCAGCCCTGTCATCGGCCAGCAGCAGCCGCTTGGAGCGTATCTGCTGGCAATCAATGCTGCAACCGGCAATCTGATCTGGAAAGTCCAGCCCGATCCCAACGTCAACGCATTGCTTACCGGCTCTCCCATCGTCTACAACGGCGTTATCTACCTGGGGGTCTCCTCCGGGGAGGAGTATTTGACCACGCCGACCTTTCGTGGGAGCGTCGCGGCATTTTCCCTCGCGACCGGCGCGCTCCTGTGGCAGACCTGGATGGTGCCCGAGGGATATACCGGGGCGCCCTGTCTGGTCCAGCACCCCAGCCATCGATACCAAACGCGGATCCTTGTACGTCACAACGGGCAACAACTACACTGTGCCTCAGACCGTTGAGGACTGCGAGCAAGCTGCCTCCAGCCCGGCGGCGATTCTCGCCTGTCAGGATCCCGCCAATTACTTCGACTCTATTGTCGCGCTTGACCTTACGACAGGCGCGATCAAGTGGGGCAGGAGAATGCTGGCGGACGACGCTTTCATCGGTTCATGCATCATGGCCCTGCCCGGCTGCCCGGAGCCGACCGGTCCGGATTACGACTTTGGATCGGGCGCCAACCTTTTCACGACGATTGTCAACGGACAGGCTACCGATGTTGTAGGGGCGGGACAGAAGAGCGGCGCCTATTGGGCACTGAACCCGGACAACGGAAATGTGCTCTGGTTTCGCCACGTCGGTCCCGGAGGAAAGTTTGGGGGAATCCAGTGGGGCACTGCGACGGATTACAGGCAGATCTATGTCGCCGTATCCAACTCGCATCACAAACCATTTAACCTCCAGCCGTCGGGAATGCCGTGGAACGGGGGGGCGTGGGCCGCTCTCGGTGCGCCCGCTGGAAATATCAACTGGGAGGTGATCGACCCCGGAACCAGTCTTACAGTGCCGGGCGCGCCGTCGCTTGCCCTGGGACCACTCACCGTCGCGAACGGTGTCGTCTACGCCCCATCCATGTCAGGATTCGTCTACGCGCTGGATGCGACCTCCGGAGCGATTCTCTGGTCTTACGATACGGGTGCATCGGTAAATGGAGGGGCGGCGGTGGTGAACGGCAGCGTCTACTGGGGCAGCGGTTACGGCCATTTCCCAAAGACTTCCCCTTTGGGAACGAGCAATAACAAATTATTTGCGTTCTGTCTCGCGGCCCGCAATTGAGGTCGTCAAACCAGCAGAGTACGCGTCACCGGATCGAGCGCATTCGCCGTCCCAACCGATGTTGAGAACACCTCCGAGCCGCCGCCAAAGCGGATGAAGACGCTGAAATCCAGGCGTGGGATCAGCGCTTCGGCGCTGTCCCGATGGACGTGCGGTCCACGAGCGACCACGAAAAAACCGTTCTCTCCGTGCGCATTTTCCTCGTGGGGCAGGCCCCCAGGCCCAATGCCGCCGAGCCTCAGCTCGGCGTAAAGCTTTACGTCAGCCGGTAGCGCCGGCGATCTTGTCGCGGTGTCCGTCCGCCGCGAAGCTTTACGCAGCTCGCGAGTGGCTTTTCAATGGCGCGGCGGGGCTTCCGCGCCGCGCGGAGCTTTACGTCAGCGCCGGTGCTCATAGTTTTCAGCACCCGCTGGTAACGATTCCTGTAAAGGTCTGCGAAGCAAGATCCGGAATTCCGCCAGCCATGCCATCGAGACCGCAAGGCTGTCTCCACTGGAGACCAATGGAGGTTGGAACCCGCCCGCTGGCAGCGCGTGAACCACCTGAACTACCGCCGTAGACTTAGCCGCATCGTATGTGGCATCGCCTGGATAGTAAGCGTAGACTGGCTGAGATCCGGCAGGAAGCAGACTGGTAGTCAGGACTGCCTGGCCGCCGGTAAGCCGCTCCGTACCTGGCACTGTTACTCCTTCATAGAATGTTACTTTCCCGGTGGCCGCTGACGGCGATACCGTCGCGGTCAGGCTAACTGGGGAGCCGAGAACGGCGGGGTTGGCAGAGCTTGTCAATGACACGCTGCTGGAAAGTCCGCCATACAGCACGCCGGGAATCGCGAACAAACTGAAGGTAACCGGCCGGGTAATAGTCATTGGTTATATTTAGGGGACGAGATCAGACTGAGCTTAGCGGCAGCGGCCATCTCGATCCGTGAGGAATGGGTTTTCGCTGTCCGCCGCAAGTGATCAAGTTCACATTCGCATGAAGCGCAAACAGTGCGCAGCGACTCACGCTCAAGCCATCTGACCTTCGTGGACCGCGCCGTGCCTCACTGATTGATCAGGCTGATAGTCAACAGATTGTCGTCGATCAGACCGGTGTTAGTAGACATCGGCGTTATAAAATCCATAGTATAGTTAATTCTTCGCGTGCCAGGAGGAATCGGGAAAGAACCCGTTCCATTCAACCAGGTAAGAGTTCCGGCGTCCTGCAGCCTGTTGGACAATCCCTCACCCAATCCGATCCCGTTCCCATCCAGAAATGTCACAGTGATTTGTCCGTAAGTCCCGGAGCCAGGACTAACATCGGCAAACCAGAACGAATAATTCGCCGCAAGGCTCCCGGCGTCAACCTGGGCAAGTGTAATTCCCGCCACCTGCGCCAGGTTCACGCCCTGCGTGATAAATGCTCCCGGCACCCCAGTTCCCTGGAAGCTGAAGCTTCCCGTGTGAGCCGGAGAAATCGCTGTTGAACCAGGAGCCGGCGGCCACCAGTTACTGGTTCCACTCTCGGCGCCGGGATTCAGGAGCAGGTTCGGGGTGAGTGGAGTGGATCCCGGTGAACCTGGCGCTGCCGGCGTCAGGTCCACTTCGGTCAGCACGGGCGAGGTACTCGATCCATTGCTGAGATCTCCCCCGTATCTGGCCATCAGCAGGTGAGTGCCAACCGATGGATTCCGGAACACCAGCGAAGCGACGCCATTGCTGAGAGCACCCGTACCCAGCGTGTCCGCGCCGTCGTAGAACGTCACGATGCCGGCAGCCGTCGACGGAGAAACTGTGGCCGTGAGCGTGACGGCGTCACCGTGAACGGCGGGATTTTCCGACGAAGCGAGCCTCGTCATCGTTGAAGCCTGACTGCTGATCGTTAAAACATTGTCGTCGATCAGCCCGGTATTGGTCGGCTTCGAGGTGATAAAGTCCATCGTGTAATTGATGCGCCGTGTACCCGGGGGAATAGGAAAAGAACCAGTCCCATTGGACCAGGTCAGAGTTCCGGCATCTTGCAGAACCCTGGACAATCCCTGACCCAGCGGGATCCCGTTAACATCGAGAAATGTCAAAGTGACTTGTCCGTACGACCCCGAGCCCGGGCTGAGATCGGCATACCAGAAAGAGTAGTTCGCTGCCAGGCTCCCGGAATCCACCTGTGCAAGCGTAATTCCCGTCGCCTGCGCCAGGTTGACGCCTTGAGTAATAAATGCGCCGGGCACTCCGACTCCCTCGAAGCTCGAGCTCCCGGTGTGGCCCGGAGCATGAACCGCCGACCCGGGAGCGGGCGGCCACCAATCCTGGGTTCCACTTTCGGCGCCCGGATTCAGGAGCAGGTTCGGAGTGAGAGGATTCGGTATCGGCGGGTTCGGCACGGGCTCCGTCACATCCACCAGAATCAGCGCGGGGGAAACAGCGCCTGCGTACGCAGCCGTTACTCTGTGCGTGCCAGTCGATGGGTTTCGGAAAAGAAGGGATGCCGTGCCGCCCGCGATAACACCCGTGCCCAGCGTCTCTGAGCCATCGTAGAAAGTCACGCTGCCGGTTGCTGTCGCCGGCGATACGGTTGCAATCAGCGTGACGTTGTCTCCGTGGGCGACGGGATTCTCCGAAGGAACCAGCTTCGTAATCGTTCCACCGGTGACAAAGCCGCTGCCGGTGAGCTCAAACACCGTGCCCTGTCGTGACGCTCCCCCTCCGTTTGTCGTGCCGAACAGGTTGCCGTTGGAATCGGCGATGAGGCCGACTTGCGGATACTCGCCATCGGCGCCGTTGAAGGTGACCAGGGTTTTAAGGGTGCCAGCGTAGCCCCCTGAGGTCTTGACGATCTCGAACACCTGGCCGTATGCGGACGTCAACCCGGAGAGTGCCGTGCCGAACAGGTTGCCGTTGGCGTCGAGGATCAGGTCGCCAAGCGGGGCCTCGGCACCGGGATAGAAGCTGACCAGGAGTGTAGGAGTGCTGGCGTAGCCGTCGGAGGTCCTCGCGATCTCGAACACCGCGCCCCATCCGGACTGCCCCCCGGCTTCTGTCGCTCCGAACAGGTTACCGTTAGCGTCGGCGATCAGGCCGGCAACGGGAGTGCCGCCATCGTCCCAGTTGAAGCTGGCCAGGGTGGTGGGCGTGCTTGCGTAGCCGCCAGAGGTCCTGGCGATTTCGAACACCGTGCCATATCCAGACGTCCCACCGGCGCTTGTGGTGCCGAACAGGTTGCCATTGGCGTCGGTCATCACGTCGCCATACGGATTCGCGCCATCGGCGCCGTTGAAGCTGACCAGGGTGGTGGGAGTGCTCGCATAACCGCCGGAAGTCCTGGCGATCTCGAACGCCGTGCCGTATCCGTATGTCCCCCCCAGGCTCGTCGTGCCGAACAGGTTGCCATTGGCGTCAATGATCAGGTTGCCAAATTCCGGACTCGCGCCATCGGGGCCGTTGAAGTTGACCAGGGTGGTGGGAGTGCTGGCATAGCCGCCGGAGGTCCTGGCGATCTCAAACACCGTGCCGTCTCCGGACGTCCCCCCGGCTTGTGTCGTGCCGAACAGGTTTCCGTCGGCGTCGGCTACCAGGCCGGCAAACGGTTCCGCGCCGTCGATGCCGTTGAAGCTGACCAGGGTGGTGGGGGTGCTGGCATAGCCTCCGGAGGTCCTGGCGATCTCGAACACCGTGCCGTCTCCGAACGTCCCCCCGCCGGCTGTCGTGCCGAACAGGTTGCCGTTGACGTCGGCAATCAGGTTGCCGTATTCCGGATTTGCGCCATCGGCGCCGTTGAAGCTGACCAGCGTAGTCAGCGTTTGGGCCGAGGCGGCGCCCGGCGCCCACACCGCGGCGATAATGGCCGCGCGTGTTATCCATCCGAGGCGGCTCAGGCGGTCGCCCTGTTTCAGCAGTTTCATATTCGTTCCCCCTCGTCTCTGGTCCTTCTTCAACAATCACTGAGAGCATCGACAGACGCTCAGAATTCGCCGTTCGCATCCGTCCACGCTCGGAGCAGTTCAGCCAATAGCCCAGCGCGGCCAGCGGTCCAGGTCGTCTCAATGACTGATCAGGCTGATCGTCAACAGATTGTCGTCGATCAGGCCGGTACTAGCAGACATCGACGTTATAAAATCCATCGTGTAGTTAATTCTTCGCGTGCCGGGAGGAATCGGGAAAGAACCCGTTCCATTCGACCAGGTCAGAGTTCCGGCATCTTGTAGCCTGTCGGACAATCCCTCGCCCAATCCGATCCCGTTCCCATCCAGAAATGTCACGGTGATTTGTCCGTAAGTCCCGGAGCCAGGACTAAGATCGGCAAACCAGAATGAATAATTCGCCGCAAGGCTCCCGGCGTCAACCTGCGCAAGCGTAATTCCCCCTACCTGGGCCAGGTTGATGCCCTGTGTGATAAATGCGCCGGGCACCCCAGTTCCCTGGAAGCTGAAGCTTCCCGTGTGAGCCGGAGAAATCGCTGTTGACCCAGGAGCGGGCGGCCACCAGTTACTGGTTCCACTCTCGGCCCCGGGATTCAGGAGCAGGTTCGGGGTGAGTGGAGTGGATCCCGGTGAACCTGGCGCTGTCGGCGTCAGATCCACTTCCGTCAGCACGGGTGAGGTGCTCGAACCATTGCTGAGATCTCCCCCGTATCTGGCCATCAGCAAGTGAGTGCCAACCGATGGATTCCGGAACACCAGCGAAGCGACGCCATTGCTGAGAGCACCCGTACCCAGCGTGTCCGCACCGTCGTAGAACGTCACGATGCCCGTAGCCGTCGACGGAGAAACTGTGGCCGTGAGCGTGACGGCGTCACCGTGAACGGCGGGATTTTCCGACGAAACGAGCCTCGTCATCGTTGAAGCCTGACTGCTGATCGTTAAAACGTTGTCGTCGATCAGCCCGGTATTGGTCGGCTTCGGGGTGATAAAGTCCATCGTGTAATTGATGCGCCGTGTACCCGGGGGAATAGGAAAAGAACCAGTCCCATTGGACCAGGTCAGACTTCCGGCATCTTGCAGAATCCTGGACAATCCCTGACCCAGCGGGATCCCGTTAACATCCAGAAACGTCAAAGTGACTTGTCCGTACGACCCCGAGCCCGGGCTGAGGTCCGCATACCAGAAAGAGTAGTTTGCTGCCAGGCTCCCGGAGTCCACCTGGGCAAGCGTAATTCCCTTCGCCTGCGCCAGGTTGACGCCTTGAGTAATAAATGCGCCGGGCACTCCGACTCCCTCGAAGCTCGAGCTCCCGGTGTGGCCCGGAGCATGAACCGCCGACCCGGGAGCGGGCGGCCACCAATCCTGGGTTCCACTTTCGGCGCCCGGATTCAGAAGCAGGTTCGGAGTGAGAGGATTCGGTATCGGCGGGTTCGGCACGGGCTCCGTCACATCCACCAGAATCAGCGCGGGGGAAACAGCGCCTGCGTACGCAGCCGTTACTCTGTGCGTGCCAGTCGATGGGTTTCGGAAAAGAAGGGATGCCGTGCCGCCCGCGATAACACCGGTACCCAGCGTTGCCGAGCCATCGTAGAAGGTGACGCTGCCGGTGGCTGTCGCGGGCATCACCGTTGCCGTCAGCGTGACGTTGTCTCCGTGAGCTACGGGATTCTCCGATGCAACCAGCTTCGTAATTGTTGCACCCGTACCGGTGGCAAACCCGCTGCCGGTGATCTCATAAACCGTGCCTGCTCCGAAGTCCCCCCCAAGCGCTGCCGTGCCGAACAGGTTGCCGTTGGCGTCGGCGAACAGGCCGGCCCACAGATACGAGCCATCGGCTCCGTTCAAGTTGACTAGCGTAGTAGGAGTGCTGGCATAGCCGTCGGAGGTTCGTGCGATCTCGAAGACGGTGCCTTGTCCGTACGCGCCTCCGTAGTGCGCTGTGCCAAACAGGTTGCCGTTGGCATCGGCGATCAGGGCGCCATACGGATTCGAGCCATTCGCACCATTGAAGCTGACGAGGGTGGTGGGAGCGCTGGCATAGCCGCCTGAGGTTCTTGCGATCTCAAACACCGTGCCCTGTCCGAACGCCCCGCCGGAGGTCGTCGTGCCGAAGAGGTTGCCGTTGGCGTCGCCGAACAGAGCGCTATACGGATTTGCGCCATCAGCGCCGTTGAACGTGACCAAATAGGTAGGGGTGCTGGCATAGCCGCTGGAGGTCCTGGCGATCTCGAATACCGTGCCGGGTCCTCCGTCATCTCCGTAAAATGTCGTGCCGAACAGGTTACCATCGGCGTCGGCGATCAGGTTGGCCGCCGGATACGAGGCATCGTCACTGTCGAAGGTGACCAGGATGGTGGGGGTGCTGGCATAGCCACTGGAGGTCTTGATGATCTCGAACACCGTGCCGGTTAGGTTCCCGAATACTGTCGTGCCGAACAGGTTGCCGTCGGCGTCGGCGATCAGGCTGGAAATCGGATTCGATCCATCGTCCGGGGCGACAAACAGGCCGCTGAAGCTGACCAGGATGGTGGGGGTGCTCGCATAACCGCCGGGGGTCCTGGCAATCTCGAACACCGTACCCGCATTAGGGGCTCCCCCACCGAGTTTTGTCGTGCCGAACAGGTTGCCGTCGGCATCGGCGATCAGGCCAGCAAACGGTTCCGCGCCGTCGGCGCCGTTGAAGCTGACCAGGATGGTGGGGGTGCTGGCATAGCCGCCGGGGGTCCGGGCAATCTCGAACACCGTGCCTTGCCCGAACGCTCCCCCGCTTTCTGTCGTGCCGAAGAGGTTGCCGCTGGCGTCGGCGATCAGGTTGCAATACGGAGTCGCGCCTCCGGTGCTGCCGTTGAAGCTGACCAGCGTAGTCAGCGTCTGGCCCAGGACCGCGCCCGGCGTCCCCACTGTGGCGATAATGGACGCGCCTATCATCCATCGGAGGCAGCTCAGGCGGTCGCCCTGTTTCAGCAGTTTCATATTCGTTCCCCTCTCGTGTCTGGTCCTTCTTCAACAATCACTGAGAGCATCGACAGACGCTCAGAATTCGCCGTTCGCATCCGTCCACGCTCGGAGCAGTTCAGCCAATAGCCCAGCGCGGCAAGCGGTCCAGGTCGTCTCAATGACTGATCAGGCTGATCGTCAACAGATTGTCGTCGATCAGGCCGGTATTAGCAGACATCGACGTTATAAAATCCATCGTGTAGTTAATTCTTCGCGTGCCGGGAGGAATCGGGAAAGAACCCGTTCCATTCGACCAGGTCAGAGTTCCGGCATCTTGTAGCCTGTCGGACAATCCCTCGCCCAACCCGATCCCGTTCCCATCCAGAAATGTCAAAGTGATTTGTCCGTAAGTCCCGGAGCCAGGACTAAGATCGGCAAACCAGAATGAATAATTCGCCGCAAGGCTCCCGGCGTCAACCTGCGCAAGCGTAATTCCCCCTACCTGGGCCAGGTTGATGCCCTGTGTGATAAATGCGCCGGGCACCCCAGTTCCCTGGAAGCTGAAGCTTCCCGTGTGAGCCGGAGAAATCGCTGTTGACCCAGGAGCCGGCGGCCACCAGTTACTGGTTCCACTCTCGGCCCCGGGATTCAGGAGCAGGTTCGGGGTGAGTGGAGTGGATCCCGGTGAACCTGGCGCTGCCGGCGTCAGATCCACTTCCGTCAGCACGGGTGAGGTGCTCGAACCATTGCTGAGATCTCCCCCGTATCTGGCCATCAGCAAGTGAGTGCCAACCGATGGATTCCGGAACACCAGCGAAGCGACGCCATTGCTGAGAGCACCCGTACCCAGCGTGTCCGCGCCGTCGTAGAACGTCACGATGCCCGTAGCCGTCGACGGAGAAACTGTGGCCGTGAGCGTGATGGCGTCACCGTGAACAGCGGGATTTTCCGACGAAGCGAGCCTCGTCATCGTTGAAGCCTCACTGCTGATCGTTAAAACGTTGTCGTCGATCAGGCCGGTATTGGTCGGCTTGGGGGTGATAAAGTCCATCGTGTAATTGATGCGGCGTGTACCCGGCGGAATAGGAAAAGAACCAGTCCCATTGGACCAGGTCAGAGTTCCGGCATCTTGCAGAATCCTGGACAATCCCTGACCCAGCGGGATCCCGTTAACATCCAGAAATGTCAAAGTGACTTGTCCGTACGACCCCGAGCCCGGGCTGAGATCGGCAAACCAGAAAGAGTAGTTTGCTGCCAGGCTCCCGGAGTCCACCTGGGCAAGCGTAATTCCCGTCGCCTGCGCCAGGTTGACGCCTTGAGTGATAAATGCGCCGGGCACTCCGACCCCCTGGAAGCTGAAGCTCCCGGTGTGGGCCGGAGCGTTAACCGCCGACCCGGGAGAAGGCGGCCACCAATCCTGGGTTCCACTTTCGGCGCCCGGATTCAGAAGCAGGTTTCCGGTGAGGGGGTTGGGTATCGGCGGGTTCGGCACGGGCTCCGTCACGTCCACCAGAATCAGAGGGGGGGAGACATACCCTCCGTAGGCGGCCGTCACCCGGTGCGTGCCAGTCGATGGGTTCCGGAACAGCAGAGACGCCACGCCACCGGCGATAACGCCCGTGCCCAGGGTCTCTGAGCCATCGTAGAAAGTCACGCTGCCGGTCGCTGTCGCCGGCGACATGGTTGCGATCAGCGTGACGTTGTCTCCGTGAGCTACGGGATTCTCCGAGGCAACCAGCTTCGTAATCGTTGCACCGGTGACGAAGCCGCTGCCGGCGAGCTCAAACACTGTGCCGAGTCCGAATGCCCCCCCGGCTTCTGTCGTGCCGAACAGATTGCCGTTGCCGTCGGCGATCAGGCCGCCCTCCGGCTGCTCGCCGTTAGCGTAGTTGAAGCTGACCACGGTGGTGGGGGTGCTGGCATAGCCGCCGGAGGTTCTGGCGATCTCGAACACCGTGCCGTAGTCCGGACGCTCCCCCTTCGTATGTCATGCCGAAAAGGTTGCCGCTGGCGTCGGCGATCAGGCCGCCAACGGCTATCTCGCCGTTGTCGCCGTTGAAGCTGACCAGATGGTGGGGGTGCTGGCATAGCCGCCGGAGGTTCTGGCGATCTCGAACACCGTGCCGAGTCCGTACGTCCCCCCATCCCTGTGGTCCCAAACAGGTTGCCGCTAGCATCGGTGATCAGGCCGAGATCGGGATTCGCGCCATCGGCGCCGTTGAAGCTGACCAGAGTGGTGGGGGTGCTGGCATAACCGCCGGAGGTCTTGGCGATCTCGAACACCGTGCCGTCTCCAGACGCCCCCCCAACGTATGTCGTGCCGAACAGGTTGCCGTTAGCATCGGCGATCAGGCCGGCAAACGGATCCTGCGCCGTCGGCACCGTTGAAACTGACCAGGATGGTGGGGGTGCTGGCATAACCGCCGGAGGTCTTGGCGATCTCGAACACCGTGCCGTCTCCGATCGCCCCCCCATACCCTGTCGTGCCGAACAGGTTGCCGTTCGCGTCGGCGATTAGGCCGCCAAATGCTATGTCGCCGTTGGTGCCGTCGAAGGTGATCAGGGTGGTGGGGGTGCTGGCATAGCCGCGGCGGAGGTCTTGGCGATCTCGAACACTGTGCCGTCTCCGGACGCCCCCCCGCGCAGGTGTCGTGCCGAACAGGTTGCCGTTAGCATCGGCGATCACGCCGCTATACGGACTGGCGCCATCGGCGCCGTTGAAGCTGACCAGAGTGGTGGGGGTGCTGGCATAGCCGGCGGAGGTCTTGGCGATCTCGAATACCGTGCCGTCTCCGGACGACCCCCCGTCCGCGTCGTGCCGAACAGATTGCCGTTGGCGTCGGCGATCAGGCCGCCAATCGAAGGGTTCGCACCATTGCTGCCGTCGTTGAAGCTGACCAATGTCGTTAGCGTCTGGGCCGAGGCGCCGACCGGCGTCCCCACTATGGCGATTATGAACGCTCCTGTCATCCATAGGAGGCAGCTCAGGCGGTCGCCCTGTTTCAGCCGTTTCATGTTCGTTCCCCCTCGTCTCCGGTCTTTCTTCTAAACATTCAGTGAGAGCATCATAGAAACTTACTTTTCTATACAGTGGGGTGCGCAGAGCGTATCAGTGACACACTGCCGGGAAGGCCACCATAAAAATTCATTGGTCGTATATTTAACAGGAATGAGGGCAGACTGAGCTTAGCACCAGCGGCCGTCCCCGTCTATGAAAGATATCTTTCGTCGCCCGCCATAGGTGATCGTGTTCACATCAGGCGAGAGCCCATTCAGAAGTTTATTTAAGATGCGGATTCCCGAGGAACGGATTGCCTCAAGGTCTTCACGAATTGCTACCGCGCGCCTTTCAGAGCCGCGACCGGGAGGGAGCGTCTGCCCCTGTTTTTCCTGACGATCCCTAAGTCTGGGGAGCCTTGCCAACCACCACAGCTCTGACTTTCGCGTTCTCTCTTACGACATCGCCGGGACTAATAACAACCTTCTGTCCCTTTTCTAGCCCGCCGAGAACCTCCATCCGGTCCCCATAATCGCGGCCTACCTGCACTCTTTGAAAATGAACCTCGCCATCGTCTTTCACCACGGCAACGAAGTTTCCGTCGCCTCGCACAACCAGGGCGTCGGACCGGATGATCAGCGGCGGTTCCTTGCGCGGAGTCGTGAAGTTCACCTCCGCATACATGCCTGGCAAAAGAAGCTCACCTTCGTTCGACACCTGCACTTCGGCCAGCAGAGTACGCGTCACCGGATCGAGCGCATTCGCCGTCCGGGTAACCGTTCCGGTAAAAGTCTTTGAAGGAAGATCGGGGATTTTCAACTCTGCAATCTGGCCCTCGCGGACCGAAGTCGAGTCGGCCTGAGGGACGTTAACGTAGGTCCGCAAACGGTTGGTTTGCGCGATCCGGAAGAGCAGCGTACTACCCTCTGTCACCAGCGCGCCGGTGTCCACGTTGCGCAGCGTAATAACGCCTGCGAACGGCGCCCGAACCTTCAAATACCCCTCCATCTGAGTCAGCCGCCCCAGATTCGCTTCCGCCACCGCAATATTATTTCTTGCGACGTTGACGGCCTTGTCCAGCGCCTGCATGTTGGATTGTGACGATTCGTATTGGGCCTTGTAAGTATCCACGTCCTGCCGCGCGACCGCGCCTTTGGCGATCAGGGCATTCCAGCGGTCGAAGGTGAGCTTCGCCATCTCCATATTGGTCTTGCCCTGCTGCAGATTGGCCGTCGCCTGTTCGAGAGCCGACTTGGTCTGATCCACGCTCGCTTTCGCTTCCGCGACCTGCTGCCCCAGCTCGGCCGCATCGATCTCGGCGAGAAGCTGCCCTTCCTTGACCCGGTCGCCGATATCGGCTAACCGCGTTTTGATGTAACCGCTCGCGCGAGCCAGAACAGGCGCTTCAGTTACCGCCTGAATATTGCCGGCGAGCACCAGATTGCTCTTTCCGGGAGCCTGCGTCACCACGTCGACATTCACCGGCGGAAGGGCTGTGCTGGCTTCCTTCGCTTCCCCGGCGAGGGCGGTCTGGCGTTTTGCCATCGGCAGATATCCGGCGAAAAACGCCCCGACAAGAATCAGCACACCCACCGTGCCAAGGATCCATAGCGTCTTTGCGGAAGGCCGTCCCGCGCCCCGGGACGCGTGCGCAGCCGGACTGTGCCGTTCCGCGAGCTGCCGCTTGAGTTCTTCGATCTCCGCGCGTAACCGCTCTTCGTTGCTGTCGTGAGTGGGCGTATCCATAAAAGAGTGAGTCGGTTAAGTCGTCAAATAAGCGCTGACATCTTCGCGTTCTTCTTCTTCAAGCTTAAGATCGAAATCGACAGGCGCCTTCTTTCGCAACAGGCTGTAGACGATCGGCACGATGAACAGCGTCGTTACCGTGGCCAGCAGAAGTCCGCCGATCACGGCGCGCCCGAGCGGAGAGTTCTGTTCGCCGCCTTCTCCCAGGCCAAGCGCCATCGGGAGCATGCCGATAATCATGGCGGCGGCAGTCATCAGAACCGGCCTGATTCGCGTCGATCCGGCGGCCAGCGCGGCGGCGCGCTCGTCCATCCCTTCCAGCCGCTGATCGTTGGCGAAGACCACGACCAGAATGCTGTTCGCGGTGGCAACGCCGATGCACATGATCGCGCCCATCAGAGAAGGGACGCTGAATGTGGTCTGAGTAACAAACAACATCCAGAGAATGCCCGCAAGCGCTCCGGGCAGCGCCGTCAGGATAATGAATGGATCCAGCCACGATTGGAAATTCAAAGCCATCAGGAAGTAAACCAGCACGATGGCGAAGATCAACCCCAACCCGAGCCGGTAGAACGAAGTTTCCATGGTCGCAACCTGCCCCCGCAGATCGAGCGTCGTGCTCTTCGGTATCTTCTTCTCGGTTTCGTCCATGATCCTGCGCACTTCCGTCCCAACGGTTCCCAGATCCTGGCGGTCCACATTCGCATACACGTCGAACACCGGCTGGACGTTATAGTGATTCACGATTTGGGGCGCCACCCCGCGCGTTGTCGTTGCGAGATTCGCCAGCCGCTGCGCCGCCTCCGGGTTGGCGCCCGGATTCCCGTACGCCAGCGACGACTGGCTCGGCGAAGCTCCGACGGAGGCCTGGGCTCCGGTACCGGCCCCGCCATCCGCGCTCCCGCTTGCGAATTTCCCCACCGGTGCGATCGGCGTCCGCATCAGCGCATCAAGCGAGTCGATCTTTCTCTGCGGCGTCTGCGCGCCGGTCGCGCAGGAGCCAGAACAGGACCACGGTGCCGGCGATGTTGACGACGGCGGTGGAGAGCGGGATCCCCCAGACGCCGACGCGGTAGAACGCCCAGTCGAGGAGCGCGTTGAGCCCGAGGTTCCCCAGCGCGACGAGGGTCGGGATCCAGTTCTCCTGGAGGCTGAAGAAGGCGCGTTCAGCATCAGCATCGCGCCGTTGAAGGAGAGGCCGAGCGAGAACGCCGCGAGTGCGCCCGCGACGACCGTCGTCTGTTCGGGCGTGAAGGCGCCGCGCTGGTACAGGAGCCGGATGATCGGCGTGGCGAGCACGGCGACGATCACGCTCGCCGGGATCAGCAGGAACGCCATCTGCCTCAGTCCCATGGCAACGGTGCTACGAAAGCCGTCCCAGTCGGCCTGAACGGCGAGGCGCGACATCGTCGGGAAGACCAGGTTGCGATCGCGACCGAGAAGATCCCTTGCGGAAGCATGTACACGCGAAACGCCTTGTCGATCGCCGCCGGCGCCAGCTCCGGATCGAGCAGCCGCGAGGCGAACAGCGTGTCGATGACCGCGTTGAAGTTGATCAGGCCGAGGCCGAGGGTGACCGGCACCATCAGCGCGAAGACGCGCCGCACCGTCGGGTCCCGCCAGTCGAGCGCGACGTGGAGCCGGCCGTCGAGCTTGAACAGCCACGGCAGCGGGATCAACACCTGGATCACCGTCCCGATCAGGATCGAGAACGCGTAGACGTAGAGCTTCGCGTTCATCGTGTGCGCGTTCGGGACGCCGAGCACGAGCCCGACGATGATCGCGACGTTCCAGAACACCGGCGTGATCGCAGGGATCGTGAACTCGTCGTAGCTGTTGAGGATCCCGACGACGATCCCCGAGAGTCCGAGCAGGAACACCACCGGGAACAGGACGCGCGTGAGGCCGATCGCTAGCTGCACGTCGCCGCCCGGGTCGCCGAACGGCTTGATGATCAGGGGCGCGAAGATGATCCCGAGGGTGGTGACGGCGCCCAGGCCGAGCGCCATCAGGAAGAAGACGCTCGAAGCGACGTGCCAGGCGCGCTTCCGGTCGCCCTTGACGAGAAGCCCGCTGAACACCGGCACGAACGCCGAGCCGAGTGCCTGGTCCGCGACGAGCGAGCGCAGCAGGTTCGGGGTCTGGAAGGCGACGGTGAAGGCGTTGATCTTGCCGCTCGCGCCGAAGTAGTAGGCGGCGACCATCTCCCGGATCAGGCCGAGGATGCGCGAGAGGCCGGTGGCGAGCGAGAACATCGCCGTCGACCAGGCAGACGGCGACGCGGGGGGTGCTCCTCCACGCCGCGAGTATAGGGAGCGCCCCTGTCGTTCTCTGGTACCATCGACCCGCCCGCAGGAAGCGGGCATTTCAACGCAATGGCCAATATCCAGCAGCAGAAGAAGCGCGTCCGAATCGCGTTGCGCGAGCGGGAGGAGAACCTCCGCTACCGCTCGACCGTGAAGACGCTGATGCGACGGCTCGAGACGGCGGTCGAAGAGGGCAGCGCAGAGACGATCTCCGCGTCCCATCGCGAAGTCGTGAGCTGGCTCGACAAGGCGGCCTCGCGCGGCGCCCTCCACCAGAACACCGCTGCCCGGCGCAAGTCGCAGGCTGCGAAACTCGCCGGCGGCAAGGTTGTCGCGGTCGAGGCGCCGAAGGCCAAGAAGCCCGCAGCGCGCAAGAAGTCCGCGGCGAAGTCCTAGCTCGTCACGTCGGCCAGCGCACGCTGCACTTCGAGCTTCCCTGAGAGCCGGCTGCCGCCCTTGAGCGCGCGGTCGAGCTCAGCGAGCCGGACGAGTGCGGCGCGGAGCTCGGTCTCGTCGTAGTTGCGCCCCTGTGCCGCGGCGGTCTCGGCCATCACGGGGAAGCGGAGCTTCAGCGCCGTGGCGATCTCGCGGGCCGGCAGGCCATCGGCGGCGAGTCTCTGCACGGCGCGGACTCGCTCGACCTGCGAGGCGAGCGCGGCCTGGATCCGGATCGCGTCGGTGGCGTCGGGATTCCTGAGCGCTCGAACACTGCCTCGCATGCGGCGAGCGCGGCGCCGACGTCGCGGCGTCCCCAGGCGTCGGTCACCGAGAAGACCGGCGCGTCGGCCGTCGTCGCGGCGAGCTCTTCGATCTCCCGCTCGCCGATCGGATCGCCGGCGGCCCACGTGACGATCTTGTCGATCTCCGACTCGAGGGCGTGTGCGGTCTCCCCCACGAGCTCGACGAGCATGCGGCAGGCGTCGGTGTTGACCTTCGCGCCCCGCTCGGCGAACTTGTCCTGAACCCATTTCGTCCAGGCGCTCCTGCGGATGTCGTACAGCAGCAGGTCGCCCTTCGCGGCGACCACGGCCTTGGCGAGCGGCGAGTCCTTCCGGCTCTCCTCCCCGACGAGCGCGAGGACGGTGTCGGGCGGCGGGTGCTCGAGGTGCTCGGCCAGGGCCTTGACGTCGCCGACCTTCCAGCCGCCGCTCAGGCGCCCGTCCGTGTTCCGGCGACCGTCGACGCCCTCGACGATCACGAGGCGCATGCCGTTGCCGAACAGTCCGAGCGCGTTGCAGGCGGCGGCCGCGTCGGCGCCGGTGCGCCGTCGAGCACCGAGAGCACCTGGATGTCGTTCTCGTCGAAGTAGCCGCGCAGCCGGCCGAGCGCCTTGCGGATCTTCGGCCGGTCGCTGCCGCCGAGGAGGTAGACGGGCTTCAGCGCCGCAGCCATTGTCGCCAAGCATAGGCCGCCGTCAGGAGCGCAGCGACGGCCAGCGCCGCCGCGACGCGCCCGGAGCGGACCTGGGCTCCCGGTAGCCCGCCGACGATGCGTGCGCATGCTGCGAGGTATGCCGCGCACCAGCCGTTCACCCAGGCGAGTGCGGCTGCGGCCGAGGGCGCAACGGGCGCGAGCGCGGCCGCCGCGAGTGCGAGCCCGAGCAACGGGGGCGACGACGGGCGCGGCGAGCGCGTTCGCCGGCACCGTGAGGAGCGGCACGGCATGGAACTGGAGCCAGGACACCGGCGCGGTCGCCACTCCGCAGGCGGTCGACACCGCGATCACGCCAGCGAGCGGTCTCGGCACCGGGTAGCCCTCGAAGATCCGCATCAACCGCGGGACGACGAGGAAGATCGAGAGCACGGCCGCAAACGAGAGCTGGAAGCCGGCGTCGAACAGGTTGTACGGGTTCCACGCGAGGAGGACGAGCGCTCCCAGCAGGACCGCGTACCACCGGTCGCGCTCGCGCGCCGAAAGCCAGGCGAGCGACGCCAGCGCGCCGGCCACCCCGGCGCGGATCACCGACGGCTGCGGACCGACCGCGAGGACATACGCCGCCATCCCAGCGAGGGCGGCGAGCTGTCCCAGCAGCCTGGGCAAACCGGCGAGCCACGCGAGGCCGAGCGCCGATGCCGCGACCAGAGCCACGTTCTGTCCCGACACGGCCAGGAGGTGGTAGAGGCCGGAGGCGCGGAACCGCTGGCGGAGCTCCTCGGGGATGTCCTGGTCGTCGCCGAGGACGACGCCCTCGACCACCGCGCGCCGATCGCCGTGCAACCCGATTGCGACCGAGCCCGCGAGCCGCGCCCTGAGTTGATCGGCGACTCCGCCGAGCCCACCGCGCTGGCCCACCGCATGCCAGCGGTCGACGCGCAGCACCACGTGCACTCCGTGACGGCGAAGCCAGGCGCGCTCGTCGAAGCCGTTGGCAGCCGGGCGCGGCAGCGCCAAGACTCCGAGCGCCTCGAGCTCTGCGCCCTGCGGTGGC
>CAWHSB010000024.1:0-40770 GCA_963831795.1 Terriglobia bacterium
CGTACGCCAATGGGTGCTACGAGTTTGTGAAATTAGCATGCGTTTTCGGCGATGAATGCACGGCGGAAAGGGGCACGACTGTAAGTCATTGAATTTGCGCAGTCGAAATATCGCATTTCGCTTTCCTGACTTGCGACGGCCTGGATTGAGGCATTCAGATTCTGCCCGGGAAATACTTTGCATCAAGCTGTCGCCGGACGCATTGAGATTTACCGAGCGATCTGTGATCGCTCCGGACGGGAGATAAAAGTGAGACTTTCAACTTCAATCGCGTGTTTGTTTCTTGCTTCCGGCTTATTTGCCGGCCAGGACTGTTACAAAAACGCCCGAGGCAAGACAGTCTGCAACAACGGTCAAACTGCGGCGGTAGCCAATCGCGCCGGACGGGCAACGTCGCTGTCGCCCAAAAGAATGGAAACGGAGTTACGACCACTCAGACCAGTCGCGGGGGAGAATCCAGGACAAAGAGATGGCAAGGGCGTGGTTAAAGGTCCCAATGGAACCGTGTGCGCCAAGGGCAGTAATCAGCAAGGCTGCACGAGGTAGTAATCCCTAAGCTTTACCTCGCATTCCCTCGCCGCATCTCCGCGTCATGTGCATTTACCGCAGGGGCGGGAAAGGCTGGAGCGTCCGGGGGCGGTAGCGTCGGCGATCTTACCGCCGGTTTCCGCTCGTGATATCGTCCACGGGTCGAAATCGGATTCCGAGCCGCGACCGGCAGGGAGCGAATTCTACAGTATTTACGAAGATGTCCTATCCGCCGAATTGGCCATTTCGAATTCCTGAACTCCCCCCATCGCCTCGTCCTCGATCACTCTCGTGAGACGATCCAGTTCATCGCGCCGGGGATATCCGGAGGAGGTTCTTATGGAGTCGGGGACTTCCATGTCGAATATCACGCGCGCGCTTTTTTCGGCCGATTCTTTGCCCAGCACGATCACTCGCGTGCCAAGATAAATCGCTTCGCCGATGTTATGGGTCACGAACAGGATCGTCGTGCCTGTGTCGCGCCACAGCTTTCGCACCAGCCGCTGCATGTCCGTGCGGGTGGCGGGGTCGAGCGCGCTGAACGCTTCGTCCATCAGCAGGATCTTCGGCTTCATGATTAGCGCCTGCGCGATCGCGACCCGCTGCTGCATGCCGCCCGATAGCTGATCCGGATATTTGCCCGTATCGGAATGCTGCAATCCCATCTGCCGCAGGTACCCGGAGAGCTTCGTCCCGCAATTCGCGCGGCGGCGGAAGCGCGGCGCAGACGGCCCAGAAGACCGAACTCCTCCATCTCGGGCCCGAACGCGATGTTGTCGAGCACCGTTTTATCAGGGAAGAGCGAATACTTCTGCGGCACGTAGCCGCGCTGACGATCGGGCCCGGCGAGTTCGCGGCCGTCGATCAGAATTCGCCCGTTGGTGGGCTGGTCATCGCCCAGAATCATTCGTAGGATAGTTGCACTTGCCGCAGCCCGTCTGACTGCAAAGGTGAACTGGCCTTCGGCGACACTGAGGTTGAGGTTCCGGAACATTGTTCGCGCTTGGCCGTGGATCGGATACTCGACGCGAGGCCTTCGACTTGAATAATGGTCATCTGGGGGGATCCCGCTCCGGGAATACACGGTTGCTCCAGTTAGTGTGTGTCGAATCGCTTCTTACGCCTCTTTAAACCACGGATGTAGTTCCGGTTAGTAACCGCAACGACAGATCGATCAGGAACAGAGAGCAGCGCCACCCACAGCACGTACGGGATGATGACGTCCATGCCCATGTGCCGGCGCATAATCGCGATGCGGTAAGCCAGCCCATCCGTCGACGCAATCATCTCGCCCGCGAATAAGAACAGCATCAGCGGTTTGAGATTCAGGCGGATGCTCGCAATAATACGAGGCAGTATTTGCTTGAGCACGATCCGGTACGCCACATCCGCGTTGCCCGCCCCCAGCGTGAAGCCCTTCACAATCTGCTCCCGTGGCACACCTTTCGCCAGGTTTACGGTATCCAGGATGATGGTCGGCGCAACGCCAATCACCATCAGCATGATCTTCGACAGCTCATCAATCCCAAAAGCAATAAAGAGTATCGGCAGCACCGACAGCGCGATGATCTTATCGAAAAACACGATGAATCGCATGAACACGGCCCCCACATAGGGAAACAGGGCAACATGCAATCCCAGCAGCACCGCGGGAATCATCAGCGCCAGCGCAATCAAAAAACGTCGCGAACTGGCCGCTGTGTCTTTCCAGATCATGCTGTGCTGCAGCCGCTGCCATGTAGTCATCTGCGCAGCCGACCCGTCATCGTCTTCTTCCGCCGGGTTCAGCACCGCGTTCTTGATCCCAATTGCCAACTGTCCCATCGTGGGCATTACCCGGTCTTCCGGGTTCTCGCGATGGCGCTTGATGGACTCCTGCAAGTACAACCCAATCCCAATGGCAAATAGCGCCCATGAAAGCGCCATCCAGGTGTACTTCCCTGGCTTCGCTTCAATCTGGAATGGGTGCCACATCATGGTCGTTAGAGTTTCCCCTGCGCCGCCATCTGCATGTAGCTCGCATCGAACCGCAGCCGTACCCGGTCTTTCTTCCCTTGCACCGTCTTATCCGGATACAGCACCGCGACGTCATCGGGCGACGCCGTATTCTCGCCCAGCAGCCCATGCCGGAAACAGAACTGGCGCACCAGGTCCATCTTGGTCTTCAGTTCCGCCGCCTGTGCGAACTCGGCGGCCGACTGCGGTGTGTAGAACAAGTGCGTTGTCGACAGTTGCTCTTTAAACGACGGAATGGTGTCGCCCGCCGCGGCGGCAATGCCCGCCATCGCTTTGTCAGCCGCCGGCCCCTTCGATGTCAATTGCGCCATCTGTCTCGTACCACGCTCCCGCAATCGCCTTCGCGAATCGCTGCGCCCGACCCGTCCGGCCGGTTCAGCACGTCTGTCCGCACCACCAGCAAGTCCAAAATTTCGCCGGGAATTTTCGACGAATCGAAGATCGTAGACACGCCCTTCTGCTCGCGTATCTGCGACACCAGCGGCTTCCACGTCACCACCACCGGAGTACGCGTTGTTCATGAACGCGGCCACAATGTCCGAATCGGAGGTGTTCAGGAACTTCACTTTCTTCAACTCGTTCTGCTGCCGCTCATCACCATCCCGCGCTCGAACAGATACTCGGAGACCGTCTTCTGCACCAGCATCACTTGCTTGCCGGGCAATTGCGGGAACGTGAGATCCATTGCGCACCAGCACCGCATCATTGCCATTCGAGTAGTCGCCGATGAGAATCGCAGTCGTGTCGACGCCCGAGGCCGCCGGCATGTCCAGCGCTTCCATGTTCGTCATCGTGCACGCGTCGATGTTCTTCGCCACAAACGCGTCCAGCGAAGGCGCGTAGTCGAACCGCTGCACTTTGATTTCGACGTTGTATTTGTCCGCCCAGCGCTTCAAAATGCCGGACTTTGCCATGTAGTAATAAGGATTCCAGCCGACGTAAATCGACCATCCCACCGTGAAAGAAGGTTTATCGCCGGCAAAGGCGAGGCCGGCGAAAAGCGCAACAAGGATAAGAAAAACTGCGGGACGCTTCAAGGCTCTATCCATCCTCCAGAGGGGTATAAACAGAGGCGACAGAGCCTGCAGGTTAATGACGGGAAACCTCATTGTAGCCTGGGACCCGCTCTCGGGCGATGTCGGACAAAACCCGCCGGCAAACGAGGATCGCCGGCGCTACCTTCGCTGGCTTCTCGTTGACACTTGCCGACGCGCGCGGCTCGGAAAGTTTTTCGAAATTAACACATGCTGTTCCGAACCGCGACCGGAAGGGAGCTGCCAGGCGGCCCTTTTCAGCACCCGGTTAGAACTCAAGCCGAAGGGCGAACTGAATCTGCCGGGGGTCCTTTGCCGAAAAGATTTTTCCGAAGGTCAGGGGCTGGTCGGCGAAGGCATCGGGCAGGTTGAAATTCGCGCGATTCAGCAGGTTGAACGATTCGGCTTCGGCAGTCAGCGTTAAGCCCTCGCGCAGAGCAAAGCCGCGTTTTAATGCCAGGTCCACCGTGGCCAGGCCCGGTCCCCTCAGGATATTTCGTCCCGCGCTGCCCCATGTGTATTGAGCCGGAATGGCGAAGGCCGAGATATTGAACCACTCCTGCGGTGTGGGATTCGATAGAACCGGGTTGAACAGAACGTTCGGGCGATCGACCCCGAAGTTTCCGCCCGTGTTGCCGGTATTACTGTTGTCGGACGATAGCTGGGGGGTAAACGCCTGGCCCGACTGCGCCGTCACGATGCCGCTGGCTTCGAATCCGCGGGTCCAGCGGGACGACCCGGGAATGCGATAGACAAGCGCGACCGTGGCACGATTGGGAGTGTCGTAACTCGAGAGGCTCCGCTCAAGGCGGTAGTTGTGGCTGTCTTGAGGGAAATTCTGATCGGGAACCGTGGGGAGAAACGCCGAAGTATCGTCGATCGATTTGGAGAACGTGTACGCGGCCTCTACGAGAAGGTGCCCGGCGAGCCGCCGGCTGAACGTGAACTGCAGCGACTGATATTCGGAATTGCCGCCGCTCTCGGTCATAAGAATGTTGCTGAACGCGGGATACGGCGCGCGGGATGCAATCGGGCCGGGTCCGGGAAACGGCTGGTTGATATCGAGCGAACGCGGGAGATTCGTGCCCTTCGATCCGGCGTAAGCGACGGTGAACGTGCCGATGCGCTCCAGTTCGCGCTGGACGTTGAAGTTCCAGTGCTGAACGTAGGCGGGGATGAAATCGGGGCTGACAATACTGAGGGCCGCCGGCGGGACAATGCCGTTGCTTGTGGCGAACGGGTCCCGCAGCGTGAGCAGGGACGTTTCGGTCGGGAAGTAGACGGATGTCGTGAAAAACGGCGGATTGTAGTAGAGCGACGAGTTGACTTCGAACATGCCGGAGTCGTAATAGATGCCGTAAGCGCCGCGAATTACCGTGCTGATTTACCGGCGACCACGCGAAGCCCACGCGCGGGGCGAAGGCGTCGTACTTCGGCCGCGTACCCGAGCGTGAGGTTCCATCGGTTCCCACCGGAACAGTCTGGCCGGTCTGGAAATCGAAAGTCGCCATGCGGTTCGTCGGATCCGTGGCGGGCGAGTCGTACTCATAGCGGAGCCCCAGATTCAGGGTCAGGTTGCGGTTTACCTTCCAATCGTCCTGAAAGTAACCGCTCCAGGACTTGCTCCGAAGCGTTTGCGGCCCGGTGTACTGAGACTGGATGCCGAGGGCGGGCAGCCCCAGCAGCAGATCGCCGATGCCCGAGCCCGTCAAATCGCCGGTGAAATTGATCTGGCCGCGGCTGTAAACTTCAACGTAACCGTTGGCCTGAAGAACGCGGAGTTCAGCCCCGATTTTCATGCTGTGAGCGCCGCGGATCAGGGTAAGGATGTCGGAGGCCTGGTAAGTGTTGCCGGTGCGATCGATCGGCAAAGCGGCCAGGTCTCCCACGCGCGAGTATCCGGTCACCGGGATGCCCGGGTAGCCGAAGTCGCGCGGCGTTGTCGGCAGGTAATCCACTCCCCATAACTGGTTTACGTCCGTCGTATAGTTCTGAACGAGCACCTGCCTTATCGTGCGATCGAAGCCGATCAGAATCGAATTGATCGTTCGCGGGCCGACCGTCTGCTGATATTGCGCGAGCGCGTTGTGACCGCGGTTGTATACGTAATCGCCGAAGCCCGGCAGTTCGCTCTGATTTTGCGCATAGGGCTCGAAGATATTCTGGCGCCCGTAGCTGTAGCGCAGGGTCAGCTGGGAGTTGTGGGTCAGGCGCTGGTCGAGCCGTGTAGTCGCTTCGTTCTGTTGGTCCGTACCGATCGGATTACCCAGATAGTTGCCGGAAGACCCGGGCAGGTTCGGCTCGGGAAATAGCGCCAGGACATCGGCCGAATAAGGAGAGATGAGCGAGGAAGGAATCACGCTGTTGGGAAACGGCTTGCCCGAGTATGGATTTATCACTGTGACTCCCAGACTCGAAAGGTCTCCACCTCGTACAGCGGAGGTCGGAACCGTTCCCAGTTGGGTCTGACCCTGATCTTCCTGCAAGCCTTCATAACTGGCGAAGAAGAACGTCGAGTTTTTGACGACCGGACCGCCCAGCGTGGCGCCGAACTGGTTTCGGATGAATTGCGGCTTCCCGGAACCGTCGAAAAAAATTTCGGGCGTCCAGATCGCGGTTGCGAAGGTAGTCGTACGCCGATCCGTGAAAGGTGTTTCCTCCGCTCCGAGTGACGATATTCACCTGGCCCGCCGACGCCACCCCGTATTCGGCGCTGTAAGAGTTCGTCGCGACCTTGAATTCCTGAATGGCGTCGACCGATGGCTGAAGCGTGTAGCCGCGATTATAAGAATCGTTATTGTCGACGCCGTCAAGCAGGAAGTTGTTGTTCTCCTCGCGTCCGCCGTTGGCATGCATTGCGAAGGTGCCGCGCGTCGAGAGTGGCGAGCCCTGCACGGGTGTGGTGGTCCCCGGGAGCAACAGCGCGAGTTGGAGGAAATCCCTTTCATTCAGCGGAAGACCGTCCACGAGATTCTGGTCCAGCACTGCGCCGAGTTCGCTCGAATCTTTGCTCAGGGTGGGGCTTTCCGCCGTGACGTCGACCCGCTCATTTCGGACTGCCAGCGCGGCATGAAGATCGAGACGCGTTCGCTGATCGACTTCCACCCGGACCGGTGGCGCCGTAATGTGCGCAAACGAGGAGGCGGTCGCCGCGAGGCGGTATTCGGCCGGCGGAGTCCATTGAATTCGTAGTATCCGGCGGCGCTCGTCTGAATGGTGCGAGTTAACGAATGTGCCGAGTCTTCGACGGTGACTGCGGCGCCGGGAATGGCCTTGTCAGACGGATCGAGTACATAACCGGAAATCGAACCGGTGTTGAGCTGAGCCGCGAGACCGAGGCTCGTCAGGAGGATCGCAATTGTGGTCCGACACATGTTTGGCCGATGCCCGCCAAGTATACCCTGCGAGCGCCACGGAATATCAAATTTAAGCGTCGAATTCTCCGATAATTCAAAATAATTAGTGTCTGCTCAACGAACGTTGTGTCGCCGGCCGCTCGGGGGCGGGAGTGGTGGGGTCAGGGCTTCGGCGGCTTCGGCCCTGCCGCCGAGCTTCCGCTCGGCGCGGAGCGTCACGCAAATCCCGGTAGCGCCGGCGATCTCGTCGCCGGTGTTCGTCCTCGGCGCGTCTTCAACAGAGCGATTGCCACTGTTATTTCGTGACAAGCCCTCAACCGAAAACT
This sequence comes from Terriglobia bacterium, assembly GCA_963831795.1. Classification (GTDB taxonomy): domain Bacteria; phylum Acidobacteriota; class Terriglobia; order Bryobacterales; family Bryobacteraceae; genus BOG-234. The sequence continues at coordinate 7,261 of CAWHSB010000024.1, forward strand.
CCGCCTCGTCGGAAATCTGTAGGTAACCCTGGTCGCTCGGCACAGTATGAACGGATATGCGTTCCCCGGCCATACTCCTCTTCCTCTGCGCCCTGGCCTGTGCCGAAGACGCGGCCCCGGTGTTTGAGGTGGCGTCGGTCAAAGTCAATAATTCCGGCCCTGATGCCGCGAACGGGTTTTTCCCAACGCCAGGACGATTCCGAGCAACGAACACCACCCTTCAGCAATTGATACAGGCGGCCTGGCATCTCAACACCGGCTGCCTGTTCGGCACCACCGCGTGGATGGAATCCGACCGCTTCGACATTGACGCCAAAGCCGCCGGCAACTCCAGTTTTGAAGAGGACCTGGTGATGCTCCGCGGGCTGCTCGCCGACCGGTTCCAGCTTCGATTCCACCGCGAGGTCCGCCAACTCAGCACGCAAGCCCTCGTGCTGGCAAAGGGTGGCCCCAGACTTCATGCCACGAAGGATCAGGACCAGAAGGAGCGCGTAATTATCCACGCCACTGAAATTTCCGGAGTTGCAATTCCGTTCGGCCACTTCGTCTCAATCCTCGCGGCGCAACTGGGCTATCCCATAACCAATCAGACCGGACTCTCGGGCAAGTACGACCTGGCGCTGAAATACGTTCGCGACGATTCGCCAGACGCGGGCGCCCCATCGGTCTTCGCCGCCCTTAAAGATTTGGGACTGAAACTGGAAACGCGCCGAGGTCCGGTGGCACGTCTTCGTAATCGATTCAGCCGCGCGCCCGCGTCAGAATTAGGGCTTCGTTAATCCGAGTCAGCCGGTTTTGAGTTCAAACCTGGCCATTCCCCTCGAATCCATTAAGTGCGGCCGGTTGTTCAGATCCCGCAATCGAGTTCGGGAGCGACGTGGTGCAGCTTCGCTCCTGACAGATTTGCCCGGTCAAGGGCGCCTGCAAAGGAAAGCAAGGTCAATGAACAAAAAGTGGGAACCTCGCGACTCACCGACGAGTTCGAATCCAGACGACCGCAGCGCCGACCCGGCCATAAACCCGCTGTCAAATGATCTGAGGACTCGAATCGGCGCGCGAGTTATTGGGCGAGAAAGATGTCGATGCTGCCGGAAGTCCAGGTGGCAACGGGGCATCCGAAGAAGTCGGTATCTTCCGTCCAGATCGGGCAACCGAGAGCGAGAGCGGCCGCCAGAATTGGCCAGTCTTCCGGATCGCGTGCGCCCAGGCGCTTCCGCGCCTCGGCTTCGAAATCGGCGTAGAGGTCAGCTTCCACGATGGTAGTCAGATCGGCCATTGCCTTCAAAGCAGCCAATGCTGTTTGGGGTCGCCGCCGCGCTTTACAATGAGTGCGGCCAGGTGCTCCTCCGCCTCCGCCAGCGCCCTCTCGGGAACGAAGAACGAAATGCTCTCCGCACAGGCCTCAAGAACACGCCGAACCCGCTGACCGAGCACAGCCCGAATCAGAATGTTAGCGTCAAGCACCAGGGCTTTGCGCTCCATGCCGGCTACTTCGAGCTACGCTTCCTCTCGCGGCCAGCGCGCCGGATCTCCTTGTACTCCCCCATGAGTTCATCTTCGGACGCTCCCCAGGCAGCAATCATGGCGTCGAGTTCCTTCGCTGCGGCTCGCATAGATTCGATTTCGGCCTTGCGGCTCCGCTTCTGCGCGGGAATATAGAAACCGAGGGTTTCTCCGTGGCGGGTGATGGCGAGCGGCCTGCCGCCTTCCAGATAGCCGGCGAGGTTCTCACGGAATTCCCGAATGCCAATTTTTTCGGTCTCCATATTGCGTACCCTGCGTACACAATAACATGTTCTCAAAGGTGACCAGCGTCACGATAACCTGTAGGAGGAGCTTGGATTATGGCAAACAGTCTCGATTGGTCACAATGCCCCGCCGTCGAGAGCATCCCCGGCAAGGTCAGCGGCGCGTGGGTGTTCCGTGGAACCCGAATGCCGGTGCAGACAGTTTTCGAAAATCTTGAAGCCGGTGTGTCGGTTGACGAGATAACGGAAGTCTTCGACGTGACGCCGGAGGAAGTCAAAGCCGTCATTCACTTCGCCAGCCAGAGTCTTGCGAAAGCACCCGCGTTTGGCTGATGAAAATTCTTTTCGACAATGGAACGCCGAAACCCATCGCCCGTAGTCTCCCCGGCCATGAAATCACGTATGCCCGGCAGATCGGCTGGCACGAACTGGAAAACGGCGAGCTGATCGAAAGGGCCGAGGAAGCTGGGTACGAAGTGCTTCTCAGCACCGACAAAAACATCCGGTATCAGCAAAATCTGACCGGCAGAAAGATAGCTCTGGTAGTTCTCGGCAACCAGCAATGGCCGCTCGTGAAATTGCATCTCGAAAAAATAACCGCTGCTGTGGAGGCCTGGACACCGGGCAGTTACGTTGAGGTAGATATCCCCTTTTCCGCCCGGTAGCCCCGCCATGTTTCTCCTGCGGCGCGAAGGCAGCGCGGTTTTTGATAATAGTGGCCATGTTCTCGGGGCAGTGCGTTCGGGGATGGCTGAAGATTTGGCGCCGGTTGTTATCTCCGGTTGTTATCTCTACTGCTGTCCTCGTAGTCACCCTGTTCTTTAACAGTTGGCAACGACGGCGCATGTTCACCCGCAATCCCTTGGGGCAAGGCCCGTGGACTTGTCGTGAACGTTTTCTTCTGGACACCAACATTCCTTCCACTGGGCGCAACGGCACTCCCGACGCTCACCTGCCGTGACCAATCTCAATAAATGTCAGGATTACTGAACTGAGGTTGGGCTCCAGCCCGAATAGCCGCAATGATTTGGGAGGGAGAGTAAGGATTTCGCCCCTCGTCAGAGTACTCCTCGCCACCACGATATGTGAATTTGGCGCATACTTCGAGATAAGCGATAACCGGCGTGGCCTGACCGGCCTGAAGCAATCGCTTCGCGAGCAACATACGCGGCGCTTCGAATAATCTTCTGGCTGGCAAAACCTGCTGGAGGGCGCTCCCGGAAGCCGCCAGGGCCTGGAGCGCGCCGGACAGGTCGCCCATATCAAGCTTTACGACTCCCTCAATAGTGTCGAGTCGGTTGCTGCTCGCCGCTGCTGCCTCTGGTGACATGACCCATGTCATTTCGGCCCGCAGCTGATTCACATATTTCAACGTCGCCTCGTGTTCACCCGCCTCGAAGGCCCTGATTGTCAGCTGCTGCAGAAGAATGTTCGACGGAGTGGCCTGATACCTGGCCAACGCCTGTTCATAACGCACGCTGGGCGGCAGTCGAGAGTCGAGGACAACGGCGCTGCTGAATGCCACCAAAAGACGGACCATGACTTCGTCCCACGGCTGCTCGCCGCGCGTCGCGTGATTCCATGCAACGCGTGCCTGCTGGACAAGGCCAGCCAGGTCGCTGTTCTCGCGACCTGAATCCATGGCGCGACGGTACGCTTCTCCGATGACAGGCGAGACCCCCGCCGCAAGCAGGTCGTCCGAAAGGCTTCCGAGCAGGGAGTTCGCCTGATAATAATCCCGTGCAGCAATCGATCTATCGATGGCGGCAAACTTCGGTGACGGATCGAGAAGAGACGGGGTCGCTCCAAAGCAAGCCGCCACTGTAAACAGCCCGATAATAAGGGGAGTTGACCTGAAAGTCATGAAGATCCGCCCAATGACACCAGCCTGCCATCCCGCCTTAAACCCGACTCATTCAACCCTGGAACCGTTAAGACAGGCTGACCGGTACTTGAGCGGATCCATTTCCACCCATCACTTCCGGATGAGCTTCACCTCTGTGCCCCAACAGTCTTCGTCGCACCTAAGATTTGGGACTGAAACGGGAAACCCGCAGAGGTCCCGGTGGAAATATTCGTGATCGATTCATAAGGCATAAGCTCATTGCGTGAGGTTGAGCAGAACCGTAACGCCGCCGCTCGAATCCGGCGCGACCAGATCGGGGAGGCCGGGCGACTGCCCGTGCAGACTCTGGGCAAAAACCTGACCCAAGTCGGGACCGGCTCCCACCACAAACGGAGCGTAAAACGTACCATTCCCCATTCCGAGCGCGATGCCTATGCTGCCATTCGCCGGCAACAAAAGGTCCAGGACGCCATCCCCGTTCACATCCGCAATCTGCGCCGGAAGTTCGTCCGCAAATGGATAGTGAATATTGTTCTGGCCCGGCACAAACCCTCCCTTACCGTCGCCCATATAAACTTGCGCGACCGCGAGGCCATCCTCGGCAGCCACCGCGTCCAGGTTCCCGTCGCCGTTCAGATCGGCCAGCATGATCGAGGTTGGCGCATCGGAATCGGCGATTGCGGTGAGCGTGAATCCTCCCTGCTGATTGTTGAGCAGGACGTATACCGCGCCGCAGCAATAACTCGGCTGCGTGGCCATGAGGTCGGTCCAGCCGTCGTTATTCAAGTCGCCGGCCGCGATCCAGGCAAACCCGAGGTTCGGGGGATTGGCGAGGATCGATACCGGCGGTTCAAAAGTCCCGTCCCCGTTGCCGAGAGCCATCTGGTTCGAAGACGTCGCGATATCCGGTTTCCCGTCGTGGTTGAAATCCCCCAGAACCATATCCGTATTGGGGCCGAAGGGAATCACGCTCGCCAGCACAAACGTGCCATCGCCCTTGCCCAGATACACTCCCACCCCGCCGAGGCTGTTTGCGCCCTCCAGGATATCCGCGATGCCATCCCCGTTCACATCGCCCGTGATCGGGCAGCCCGGACCCGACAACGGAACAGTCAAACCTGCGGAATACGGCTCCAGCGCCTTGCCCGTCCCAAGCAGAACCGCGATCCCGTTAGTGCTGGGCACCCCCAAGTCCGGCTTGCCGTCGCCATTGAAATCCGCCGACGCCGCACAGTTGCCGCTGCCTGCCACGGGAATCCACAAGCCGTCCACAAACTTTCCGTTGCCCCAATTGATCAGTACGGAGACAGTGTGGTTCAGGCCCGTAATTACGTCGTTGAAACCCGCCTTGCCTTTGTTCAGCTCGGCCAGCACCACGCTTAGCGTTTCCGGATTGTTAGCTACCGGATAGCATACCTGAGTCGCGAATCTCGCTAGCCCCAAACCCAAGGCCACGCAGCCCTCTCCGCTCACAAGATCGGGGAGGCCATCGCCATTTACGTCCCCGATTGCGACCGACGCGCCGGTGAGTGTCACGTCGACAGGCGTTCCGAAGGTGCCCTTGCCATTGTTAATATAGACGACGGCTGTCGATGCCCCCGCTGCCGCTGGCAGGACGATATCGGGAACGGCGGAGCGGGTAACATCGCCCACTGCCAGATATCCCCAGCCGGTGTTGCCCAGCACGACCGGCTGCTTAAAAGTGCCGTTTCCTTTGCCGAAGAGCATATAGACACCGCTGGGATACGCGCTCACGGCCAAGTCGAGCTTGCCGTCCCCATTGAAATCTGCCGCGCCGCACCAGAGAGCTTGCGAGGGAGTCGCAACTGCCAGGAAGCCGGCGTGAAATGTCCCATCTCCTTTTCCTTCGAAGAGCCAGATGCCCTTGGTACCGCCCGCCGCAATATCGAGAATCCCATCGCCATTAAAATCACCCGCTACCGCGTTCCCCAAGGCCCCATCGTTGACCTTGTAAAACACGGGCTGCGGAAACGTGCCGTCGCCATTGCTGAATAGCACACCGATGCCGCCATCTCCGACAGCCTCAGGCGACCCGCCGATGACCAGATCTGCCTTGCCGTCGCCGTTCAAATCAGCCAGGGCTGCGCCCGACATGTTCAGCCATTGCACTGTCGTGTTGACTGCGTTGCCAAAAGAGCCGTTTCCGTTTCCGAGCATTGTACTGACGGTGTCTTGGGCAGCCACAGCGACTATATCCGGGATGCCGTCTCCGGTTACATCGCCCAGCGCGACAAACCCTCCCGCCGAGGGATAATCCCGGCGCGCAAGAAACCCGGGGACCTTGACCGCAGCCGTGAGCGCACCGCAGCACAAAACCAACCCGGCAATCGCAAGTTTCATTGAGGCTCCTCTTCGCGCTGGCCAGCCGAGCATCGTACTCATGGCTGCGTCGTGGTTTTCGGGAAACACTCATGCTTCCACCTGAGTCGGACTGGTGTCAAGATCGTTGGGACCGTACCATTTTGCTTCAGCACGCCAAAACCCAGTTCAACAATCTTGCTTAACAGAATCAATAACTTAACATCGGAGCCGTAATTTCGTGTGGTTTACTCTCTATCGAGTAAAGGAAATTAATCCGACAATGATCTCTGAGAAACAGCTCGCAGCCAATCGCCGCAACGCCCAGCGTTCGACAGGTCCGAAGACCGACGAAGGTAAAAAAGTCGCCGACCTGAACGCCCGCCGCCACAACCTGACCGGCCAGGTGACCGCCATGACCGACGCCGATCGCATCATGCATGATGCCTTCTCCGCCGCAATGGTCGAGAGCCTCCGGACCATCTCGGCGCCGCTCCTTGCCGGTCAAGATTATCGACGCGACCTGAGGGTAGTTTCAGGGAATCGTGAAGGTTTGACAGAACGTCACGCCACCTGACGTATCAGGGACGACGATGTCCGGCAGAGCCCATTTCGCCGGCCGGACGGGCAGGTTGACCGGCAGAATGCTTGCCGGCCGCGGACCGCCGCCGATGCTGAACGGGTGGCATAAGTCGCTTTCCCTTTGCCGAAGTAGTTCCAGCGTGTCCGATGCCAGGACCCCGATGTCCACGATGACATCTCCGTTCAGGTTCGCGGCAGGATCCTGCCACCTATGTCGCTCGGTGAGCCATTAAGCAACTGCTCGTACCGGCAAAACCGCGGCAGGTGGGCAACAGTTACAGCGCTCGCACCTCCTCAGGATCGCCGCCGCGCTGATCGAGTCCGTACTTGACGGACGTTGTCAAATATGACAACATTGGATTTTGTCCGAAACCCGAAAAACCCGGCCCCTTTCGTGGATCCATGCGGCACTAAAAGACTTCCAGAAATTTCCCGAGGGGGCCAAAAGCGTATTCTTGACTGCGCTCACGATCGCAGCGGAAGGCGGAAAAGCGGACATCGCTAAGCCCGTGCACGGTTTCGGCTCTGGCGTGCTGGAGATCGCTCTGGCATACCGCGGGGATGCTTTTCGCGTCGTCTATGCTGTCCAACTCGCGGATGAAATTTGGGTGATCCATGCATTCCAGAAGAAATCGAAGCAAGGGATCAAGACGCCGAAACACGAGATCGACCTGTTGAAGGATCGGTTGAAACGATTGAAGGAGATCCTCAGATGAAAGGCGAAAAACTGGAGCTGGTTCGCGGTAGCGGGAACGTATTTCGCGACCTTGGTCGCGAGAACGCCGATGTCGAGCAGTTGAAGGCGCTCCTGGCGGCGGAAATCATAAAGACGCTGGATCGTGACGAACTGACCGTGCGGGCCGCCCACGCCCAAACTGGCTTCGCGGCGGCGGACTTCTCTCGTATCCGAAACGCCGATCTGGGCAGGTTTACAGCGGATCGATTGATGTCGATCTTAAACCGCCTTGGTTCGCGGGTCGAGGTGAAAATCCGAGTGCGGCCTCGAGAACCTGTACGCGGGAGCGAAGCCAGAGCGTAGAGCGTCTGCCTCGGAAACGAAGCGCAGAAACGTCTCTGAAACGGCCGCGAGCCGGAGACAACAAGACACTGCCCGCATTGCGCCGTGGACAGGATCTCACCTTGGCGAACGGTCGGGCCTTTATCTGCAGAACTTCTCCACGCTGCCATTCCCCGCGCAGCAGCCCCAGGAAATAAATCAGCTCGCTCTGACGTCTTCAGAATAATGTTCGAGAGCACCAAACTCGCTGACCTGACCGCCGCCGCCGACTTCATCATCGACCAGCACCGATCCGTGACGCCATCACCGTTGAGATCAGTCGCCAGCGAGGACTGTGCAACGGGCGCGTCGCCCGGAATCGGATTGCTGGTGGGAACCGGCCGAGACATTCCGTTTCGGTACCCAAAGACGCCTTTGAACGAACTGCCGCCTTCAGTCAGATCCGGAATTCCGCCGACGTTCGTGTCTGCGCCCTCGACGCTACCGTTTTGGCTCAGCCGCCAAAACCCAGTTCAACAATCTTGCTTAACAGAATCAATAACTTAACATCCAAACCGTAATTTCGTGTGCTTTACTCTTTATCGAGTGAGGAAATTAATCCAACAATGATCTCTGAAAAACAGCTCGCAGCCAATCGCCGCAACGCCCAGCGTTCGACAGGTCCGAAGACCGAAGAAGGCAAAAAAGTCGCCGCCCTGAACGCCCGCCGCCATAACCTGACCGGCCAGGTGACCGCCATGACCGACGCCGATCGCATCATGCATGACGCATTCGCCGCCTCGATCGTCGAAAACCTCGCGCCCGAAGGAGCCATGGAGACCCAACTCGCCCAGCGAATCGCCACCGATAGCTGGCGCCTGAATCGCATCAGCGCCGTCGAAGACAACCTCTTCGCCCTCGGCCACAACGCCCACTCGGACGACATTGAAACCGAAAATCCCGAAATCCACGCCGCCCTGACCGCCGCGAAGGTCTATCAGGAAGAGTCAAAACAGCTCCAGCTCCTGACCCTCTATGAGCAGCGCATCAATCGCAACATCCAGAAGAACCTCGCCCTGCTGCAAAGCCTCCAGGCCGCGCGCATCGCGAAGCGCGAAGCCGAAATGAAGGAAGCAAAGAAGCTCCTCCAGCTCAGTGAAATGAAGGGTTTACCTTACCAGCCAACCAAAGATGGCTTCGTTTTTTCGAACGAAGAAATCCACGCTGCAATCGACAAAGAACGCCGCCTACACCGGGCAAATCTCACCGATTTCACCCGTCACAAACCCAAAATCTTCCACACCGCCGCCGCGTAATGAGCCACCATACCACAATATGTTGTGGAAGTCGTGAGGAAAACACATTATGCAGTGTGGTTGCTACTTTACTTTGCTCGAAACCGAGGTTAGTATGGTGACGTTGTAACAGGAATCGAGGTACCGCCTTGCTGAAGCTGAGAAAAGTCGAACTCCAGGGATTCAAATCGTTCTGCGACCGCACCGAACTGCGATTCAGCGGCGGGGGTATCGCCGCCGTGGTGGGCCCGAACGGATGCGGGAAGTCGAACCTGAGCGACGCCATCAGCTGGGTCTTGGGCGAACAGTCCGCCCGCAGTCTGCGCGGCGCCCGCATGGAAGACGTGATTTTCGCGGGCACCAAGTCGCGGAAGCCGGTCGGAATGGCTTCGGTAACGATGGTTCTGGTGGACCCGACGCCCGCGCCGCCCCCTCCGGTAGTGACTGCCGCCGGCGAAGAAGGCGCCGAAGAATCAGGCAAGGTTCAGGAGATCCCCCAGGCAGCGGCCAAACCCGGCGAGATCACCATCACCCGCCGCCTGTTCCGCTCCGGCGAGAGCGAATATCTCATCGATGGCCGGCAGGCCCGTCTGCGCGATATCCAGGATATTTTCATGGGCAGCGGCCTCGGTCCCGAAAGCTACGCGATCATCGAGCAGGGCCGCATCGGGCAGATCCTTTCTTCCAAACCGCAGGACCGCCGTTCCGTTATCGAAGAAGCAGCGGGCATTACGAAATACAAGAGCCGGCGCCGGCTGGCGGAAGCGAAGCTCGAAAGCTCGAAACAGAACCTCTCCCGCGTCTTCGACATCCTTGAAGAGGTTACGCGCCAGGTCAATTCCCTGAAGCGGCAGGCCGCAAAGGCGAAGCGATATCAGGAACTGAAAGGCGATCTCGAGGGCCAGCTCAGGACGGTGCTCGCCGGGCGCCATGTTTCGCTCAAGGCCGAAACCGACAAAGCCGCCGCAGCGCTGGAGACAGCGTCGGCTGAACTCAAGGATTTGACGGTGCAGGCCGCCGACGGAGACGCCGAGCGGCAGAAGGCCCAGGAGATCTTCTACGCGCTCGAAGCGCAGCTGACCGAAGCCCGAAGACAGCTCGCTGAAATGAATGTCGAGGCCGAGCGCACAAAGGGCCGGCTCGAAGCGCATGTTCGCGAAGCTTCCAGCATCGAGCAGCGCATGACGCGCGCCGAGCAGGAGACGGTCGATCTCGAAAGCCGCATTGCCGGCAACGAAACGGAGCGTAAGGCGCTCCTCGAAAGCATCGCGGAGCTGGAACAGGAGATGCAGGGCGTCCGCACCGGCCTGCTCGAAAAGAATCAGGCGTCGCGATGCGATTCAGACGCGTGTGCGAGAGGCCGAGAAGACAATCGACGCCTCCCGTTCGGTCATTCTGCGGCTGCTCGGCGAAGCGTCGACCATTCGAAATCAGATCGCGCAGGCCGATACGTATCTCGTCAGGTATCGAGCGCGAGCGTACTCGCGTGCGGAAAGAGGAGGAGCTTTCCTCAGCGGAAGTGACCCGCCTCGCCGGGGTCAAACAGCAGCTTTCCGAGCGCATCGCCGAGCGCCAGCTCGAACTGCAGAATGTGGTCACCGGACCGCCGGCAGACGGAAGAGGGCCTCTCGGAGAAGCGCAAAGCCGCGAGCGAGCTGCGCCAGCAGATCGACCAGCTTCGCGCCGAATGTTCGCGAGTGCGCGCGAAACGCGAGTCGCTCGAAAACATCCTCTCGCATCACAGCTACACCGACGGAATCCACGAGGAAACTGCTCACCGCTCTCGAAAACGGGCGCGCGGGCGACTTCCGCCCGGAAGGGGTGCTGGCCGATTTCATCGAAGTCGATGCCTCCTGGGAGCGCGCGGCGGAAGAGTTTCTGCACGACGAACTCGAATACATCGTCGTAAAGGACTGGACCCACGCCGAGCAGGGCATGACTCTGCTGCGCGGCGAACTGGAAGGCCGCGCGACGTTCCTGGTGGAAGGCGGCTCGGCGGCCGGTGAATCCGCGACGCCGTCCGCTCCGGATCTGCCACGCTTATCCGACCAGATCAAATTTACGAACGGACTCTCCGGCCAGACCCGCAATCTGCTGCCGCGCCTCGCCGGCTGCTATCTCGCGAACGACCGCGACCAGGCGCGCGGCATGGCGGACGCATATCCCGACAGCCACTTCCTGCTTTCCGACGGCCAATGCTACAACGGCCGAATGCTCACCGGCGGACGCAAGAAGGCCAGCGGTCCGCTGGTGCTCAAGCGCGAGATGCGCGAGTTCGCCTCGCAACTGAAGGCGCAGGAGCAGGCTCTGGCGGAGCGGATCGCGAGCCAGGAAACCTTGCAGCGTGAGACCACCGCGCTCGAAGCGGAGCTCGAACGGCTGCGCCAGCTGCAGCAGTCGAGCGAGAAGGAGTCCGTTTCGCTCGATCACGAGCTGCGCCGCGCATCGGAAGAGATCAACCGCGCCAACTCGCGCATCTCGGTCGCCCGTCTCGAACTGGAACGGCTCGAGTCGCGAAGAAGAGCGCGCGCATGAAAAGCGAACACAGAATCTGACCCTGGTCGAGCAGAAGGATGTCGAGCGCACCGAGCAGGGAAGCAGGCGCTCGAGGCCATGCGCGATCAGTTGGATTCGGCTCAGGCGGAGGCTCAGCGAATCGGCGAAGAGCATTCCGTGCTGCGCGCGAAGCTCGCCGCGCTCGAAGAGCGGCATCGTGGCGAGCGTTCGGCCCTGGCGCGGCTCGAAAACCAGTACCGCGAGATGTCGAACCGCCGTCAGCAGATTACGGCGGAGGTTGCGCGCTGGGGCGAGACAGCGTGCGCGCCTTCTGACCGAGAACATCGAGCTCGATCAGAAGCTGACAACGTCTCGGCGAGCAGATCGTCGCCGCGGACCGCGCGGTGCTCGAACTCGACGAGCAGGCTGCGCGCCGTCGCGAAGCCCTGGCGGCGGCGGACGAGGTTCTGCGCGAACTGCGCGCGAAGATCGAGACGGGCCATGCGCATCGCTCGGAAATCGAAGTCGAACTGACGCGGCGCCAGTCGGAGCTGCAATTCCTCGACGAGACCAGCCACAAGGAATTGAACGTGCCGGTGGCCGAACTCGAAGTTCCCGGAGGACACCTCGCCGGAAGTGCTGCAGGCGGCCGAAGCCGCGTACCAGGAAACCCGAACGAAGATCGAAAACCTGGGGGCGGTGAATCCGAGCGCCTGGGAAGAGTTCCAGGAAGCCCAGCAGCGCCACGACTTCCTCACCGCGCAGCGGCAGGACCTGCTCGATTCCATCCGCGACACCGAGAAGGCCATTCAGGAAATCGACGAATTTTCGAAGAACCGGTTCTCCGAGGCCTTCAAGGCGATCAACGAAAACTTCAAACAGGCCTTCCAGACCTTGTTCGGCGGCGGTTCGGGCGAGATGCATCTCACCGACGAATCGAACATCAACGAGAGCGGCATCGATATCATCGCCTCGCCTCCGGGCAAGAAGCTGCAGAACGTGCTGCTGCTCTCGGGCGGCGAGAAGGCGCTGACGGCGTTGTCGCTGCTGATGGCGATCTTCAAGTATCAGCCGAGCCCGTTCTGCGTGCTGGATGAGGTGGACGCTCCGCTCGACGAAGCCAACATCGGCCGCCTCACGCGGCTGCTGACGGAGATGGCGATCGATACGCAGTTCATCGTGATCACGCACTCGAAGAAGACGATGGAAGCGGCGCAGGCGATGTACGGCGTGACGATGCAGGAGGCCGGCGTTTCGAAGCTGGTGTCGGTGAAGTTCCATCACACCGAACACCACGCCGGGGCCGCCGCATAAGGCTTACCGAGCATTCCATGGCGCTGCCGGTGTGGGGCCAGGGCTTTCCGCCCTGCCGCCGAGCTTCCGCTCGGCGCGGAGCGTTACGTCAGTGCCGGTAGCGCCGGCGATCGTCGCCGGTGTTCTTACGAACCGCGTCTTCAACGGAGTCCCCATGGCCCTGCGGGCCACCGAAATGGATGAAGACGCTTGGAGCGGGAAAGCACGAAACCGGTAGCGCCGGCGATCTTGTCGCCGGTGTTCTTCAGGGGAGCGTTACCGGTCGAGGAGATCGAGAGTAACCACTGCCCGCGCAGACGCAATGGCGAATGCGGCGACATAGACATCCGACACCGATTTCCCGGCCGCAAACAATCGGGGAAGAGTGCTATCGAGAACCGCCGGCTCCGGAATGAACGCGATTCGCTCATCCTGAAGCAGTTCTTCGATCAGACGCCAGGCCGTTCCGGCGGGAACGGCGTCGTCTCCCATGATGTGGCTGTTGCCGAGAAGACGGATCAGTGCCAGTTGCACGAATCGGCAAAGACCCGCTTCATCAATGTTCAGACGATCGAACCACTCAAGCGCCAGTTTGTGGTGTTCGTGCTGACGCACGAGCAGAGCGAGCAGAACGTTAACGTCAGCCAAACATGGCTTCATCGATCTGCTCCGGAGTCAGAATTCCGATCGGCCGGGCATCGGGGTTGCCGATCACCGGAGGAGGACGGCGGACTCTTGTCTTTTCCGGGTTTAGCCGCTGCGCAACCGCCTGGAGAAAAAGCGTCTTAAGGGAGATGCCGTCAAGGGCGGCGCGGCTCTTGGCCTCCGCCAGGAGATCGTCTGGCATTTCGATAGTAGTGCGCATATGCCATAATTATGACATATCGAGAAGAGAAGTCAACTCAAGGCGAAACCAAAGGCGAGCTGAACGGCGTCGGTGGCAGAGTGAGGCGGAGCGCTGACCTTGCCTTCGGCGTAATCCTGCATCCAGAACTGCTCCCGCTGGATCCGCGAAAGCGCCGGAAAATCGCCTGATTCGCGGGCGGTCTGGGCCATGATTTCCAGCAATTCCACGACTTCGGCGAACCGCTCGGCTGATTTCAATTCGGCGATGCTGGCCCAGCCCGAACGCAAGGAAAAGGGAGGATTTGTTTCCCGTGAAACATCCCTGTCGGTCAGGATCACCGAGGCCCTTCCGCCGAAGGCCGTCACATCCCGAGCTGCCGGGCTGACGCCCGCGAGCACGAAGAGAACGCGGTGGTCGCGGCAGTACTCGCGCAGGTCGTGAACGTTCTTATCGAGCGTACCGGGCAACCGCAGACCCATGGCGGATCCGATCTCGCCGACGATCCCGGCGCGACTCCGGCCGTGGCAATCGAGCGAATAGACGGCCTCGAAATCGACGCCGTACTCGCGAGCGAATTTGTATGCGAGATCGGAAGCAACGTCTTCGACCTCGCCTGGCTGATCGGCGATGCGGCGGCGAAGTTCAGCCAGTTCGGCGGAAGGTTCCGCTTCGGACCGGAGCATCGACGGCTGCGGCCGCACCAGCCACCGCTTCAGATCCCGCATGGCCGCAAGCGGATCCTCCGAGGCATCGAAAAAGTATCTGCGCCGCAGGAGGTCCGGAAATCGGCACGGGCGCATGAGAACGAAGCCGAGAAGCGCGCCAAATTCCAGCGGCTTCGCGAAGAATACGGGCTCCCAAATCTCGCGGCGCCACGTTTTCGGAACCGAATCGGGTGACAGCACTACGAGCGCGACGTCGGCGGAAAGGGCACGCTCGGTGGCCTCGATCAGATCGAAGTCCGGCTTGATGACGCCTTCGGTATATGAAACTTCGATCGGCAGATTGATTTCAAGATACCGGCCCAGGTCCCGGGCAAACGGCTCGTCCTGCGGCGCATAACAAAGAACCAGGGAAGGCATGAAAGAAAATCCGAAGACTACCAGTTTAAACATCCGCGGCTTGAGTCATGATGTAATTGTCCCGGCACGTAAAACCGTGTCAACTCCGTTGCCGTCAGTAACCGGCGGCAGAGGGGAAACGCTTCTCAACTTGATGGACGAAAGCGCCAGACCGCAGTATTTGCTGTTTAAAGCCTCGATCGCCGTCGGGTTGCTGCTGGGCGTGCTGCTTCTTGGCCAGACCGTGCTGACCTACCGGTTCGTCAAAACGGGCATGGTCCGGCAGGAAGCCCGGCGTGAAGCGGACCGCAGGGTTCAGTCCATGATTGCGTCTTCCCGGCTGGCGGGAAACCGGGACGCCGCGACTTTCCTTCCGGTAATCGATGACCTGGTGAAGGGCTCTCCTCAGCAGTTCGCCTGGGCTCGCGTGCTGAAGATGGATGGCACGGTGATCGTCGAGAGCGGTAAGCCGGTGAATGCTCCCTCGTATGCTCCCGGGCAGTTGTCGAAGCTGATGCTCGACCGGGACAGCAGGCCCGAAATCCGGCAGACGCCTTCCGGGCCGGTGCTCATCGCGCTGAATACCATCCGTGTCGGCCGGGCGCCTGGACCCGGTCCCGGTGTGCCGATCGCCGTCGGCGTTATGGAAATCGCCGTCTACACGGATACCGTTTCGACCCGTTTCGGCTCGCTGCGCGAAAACCTGATTCTGGGCTGTTCGGCGGCCTTCGCGCTCATGGCCGCGGTTTTGCTGATCGGCATCCGGTTCCGGCATTATCTGCGGGGCAAGCAGGTGGAAGAGCAGATGGCGATGGCCCGGCGGGTGCAGTTCGATTTGCTGCCTCCCGGGAGCCTGCTGACGCGCGATCTTGAGTTCGCGGCGAAATGCGTGCCGACGTGGCAGGTCGGCGGCGACTTCTACGATGCGTTCGAGACCGAGGATCACCAGATCGGGCTCGTTCTGGGTGACGTGTCCGGTAAGGGACTCTCCGCCGCCCTTCTGATCGGCGTTGTGCAGGGCGTGGTTCACGCCAGCAACGGCACCGGATCGGCGTTCAGCCACGAGCAGAGCATGGAGCGCCTGAATCACCTGCTTTGCATGAAGACCGCTCGCGAGCGGTTCGTGAGTCTGGTCTGGTGCTACTTCGACCCCGTGCGGTCGGTACTTCGGTATATCAATGCGGGGCATCTGCCGCCGTTCCTGGTGCGCCAGAACGCTTCGGGCGCAATCGAAACGCATCGTCTGGATGAGGGCGGCGGGCCTGTGCTCGGGCTGCTGCCCGGCGCCAGCTACAGTCAGGTGGAGATTCCGGTTCTTCCCGGCGATCTGCTGGTCGTGTTCTCCGACGGCATTGTCGAGGCGGAGAATTCTCTGGAACAGGAGTTCGGCGAGGAACGGATTGTGAGCGCGATCAAGGAGAACTGGGGCGGTTCGCCCACCCAGATTCGCGACGCGATTCTGGGCAAGGTGCGTCAGTTCCTCGGAAAGGGAACTCCGCAGGACGATCAGACGCTGATGGTCGTGCGCCTGCAGCAGGTGCCGCTCGCATCGCGTCGCGAGGACGGCGTGAAAGCGGTCGAGATTGTGGCGCGATAGGTCAGAGAACCTCGGGTTCGGGGATCGCGATCTTTTCGCCGAGAAAATCGAAGTCGCAGCCCTGATCGGCCTGAGTTACGCGCTCGTTGTAGAGGGCCATGTATCCGCGCAGGTATCGCGGCGCTGGCGCGGTCCATCGGGCGCGGCGGCGGTCGAACTCAGCCGGTGGAATCAGGAGGTCGATTCTTCGATTCTGCGTGTCCAGTGAAATCAGATCGCCGTCTTCGACTAACGCCAGCGGTCCGCCGATCCAGCTCTCCGGCGCCACGTGCAGAACGCATGTCCCGTATGCAGTGCCGCTCATGCGGGCGTCCGAGATCCGAAGCATGTCGCGGACTCCCTGCTTGAACAGCTTGTTGGGGAGTGGCAGCATGCCCCACTCCGGCATCCCCGGACCACCCAGCGGACCGGCGTTCTGCAATACGAGGACGGAATCCGCCGTCACATCGAGATCTTCGCTATCGATGCGCGCGTGCATGTCCCTGTAGTCTTTGAAAACGACAGCGGGGCCGGTATGCTGAAGCAGCCTGGGATCGGCCGCGGAGGTTTTGATTACCGCGCCATTCGGAGCGAGGCTTCCGTAAAGCACCGTTGTGCCCCCACTCGAGTGCAGAGGATTCGCGCGCGGCCGAATGACCTCGGGATTGTGTACCGCCGCGCCATCGAGATTTTCGCCGAGCGACATCCCGTTGATGGTTCGGCAATCGAGGTGGAGCAAATCCCGGATCTCGCCCATCAGCGCACGGATGCCGCCCGCATAATAGAAATCCTCCATGAGGAACCGGCCGGAAGGGCGTATATCGGCGAGCACCGGGACGCGCCGCGAAATCTCATCGAACGCCGCAAGTTCCAGCGGCAGACCGCAGCGCCCCGCCAGCGCGACGAGATGGATGAGGGCGTTCGTCGAGCCGCCGATCGCCATGTCGACCGTGATCGCGTTCTCGAACGATTCGCGCGTCAGGATGTCGGACGGCTTGAGATCTTCCCAAACCATTTCGACGATGCGCTGGCCGCAGTTCATGGCCATGCGGACGTGATTCGAATCGGCGGCGGGAATGGACGATGCGCCCGGGAGCGTCATGCCCAGTGCTTCGGAGATCGCAGTCATGGTGGACGCGGTTCCCATCGTCATGCAGAAACCGGGCGATCGTGCGATGCCGTTCTCGATGTCCTGCCAGTCTTGTTCGGTGATGTTGCCGGCGCAGCGCTCGGCCCAGAACTTCCACGCGTCGGTTCCGCTGCCGAGAGGTTTGCCGTTCCAGTTGCCGCGCAGCATGGGGCCCGCGGGCAGGTAGATCGCCGGCAGGTCCATGCTGATCGCGCCCATCAGCAGTCCTGGAGTGGTCTTGTCGCATCCGCCCAGCAGGACGGCGCCATCCACCGGCAGGCTGCGCAGAGCCTCTTCCGTGTCCATCGCGAGCAGGTTGCGGTAGAGCATCGGGCTCGGCTTCATGTACATCTCGGTGATCGAGAACGCGGGGATCTCAACGGGGAATCCACCCGCCTGCCACACGCCCTTTTTGACGGACTCCGCCCGTTCGCGCAGATGCAGGTGGCAGGGGTTGATTTCGCTCCAGGTATTTATGATCGCGATGACGGGTCGCCCGGTGAAGTCCCGCTGGCGAAAGCCGATCTGCTTCATGCGGGAACGATGGCCGAAGTTGTGCAGCGTGTTCGGCCCAAACCAGCGAAAGCTGCGGAGGTCTTCGGGTTTGCGCGTCACTTCGCCACCGCCACCAAAGATTCCAGAATACCGGTAATGGTCTCGAAGATATAAGACGTGGACCGGTCTCCCGAAATCTGAAAATAGCGATCGCTGGGATAGTGTGCGATGACGGGCCGCGTGAGTTCGTTGTAGGTGCGGAGGCGTTCGCGGATGGTATTTTCCGCGTCGTCCTTGCGAACCGACAGCGGCTCGCCATCGTAAGTCGCAGCGTCCGGCGACTTTCGGGCGCTTCGAAAGGATGTTGTACATCTGGCCGCACTTTGAGCACTGGCGCCGGCTGATCATGCGACCCACGAGCACGTCCGCGGGGACATCAAGGTGGATGACGATCGGCAGTAGCTGATGTCGTTCCTTCAGCAATTCGTCAAGATGTTCCGCCTGCTCTACGGTGCGCGGGTAGCCGTCAAGAAGGAAGCCGTCGGCGCAATCGGGGCGAGCGGTGCGCGCCGCGACCATTCTGTTTACGACATCGTCGGGAACGAGGCCTCCGGCGGCGATGATCGAGCGGGCTTCGAGCCCGAGAGGAGAGCCGGCGGCGATTTCCGCGCGCAGCATGTCACCCGTCGAGATGGATGGAATTTTGTGTTTGAGCCACTCAATAATGAGGCGGCCCTGCGTGCCCTTGCCAGAGCCAGGGGGGCCAAAGAGAAGAATAATCAACCATAATTGTAAGGCACGCCGGGCTTTCAGGCGGCGAATCGTCTAAGCTGAGGGCATGGCACTATCCGCGCGGAATCAGCTTCCTGGACAAGTGAAGGACGTCAAACTGGGCACGATCACGGCACTCATTACCGTGATGGTCGGCGAGAACGAAGTGGAGAGCGTCATCACCCGCCGGAGCGCGGAAGAGATGAACCTGAAGCCGGGCGATATGGTTTCGGTGGTCATCAAATCGACTGAGGTGATGATCCAGAAATAGCGGCGCGGGAAGATGGAGAGCCGCCTTCCTCTTTCAGCGTTGTTGTCGCAGGCTCTCACCGCTTTCATCATCGAATTCGATAACGAGTTCGAACATCAGGTTCCGCATCGGACTTCAGACCACGCGTCGACTCCTGGCGCGCCGTGGCTCGTCTCAATGGCGATGTGGTCGCGTTTCATGCGTTTCGTCTCTGAAGACGGAACTCCGGTTCGAGAGCTGCAGCGCGCGCTCGGCGTCGACAGCAAGTCCATGAAGATGTCGCTGGCACGCATGGGGAAGTGGTGGGGGTATGTGGTTCTCGATTGCGATGGGATCGTCCGACCCACCGCAGGTGGCCGTAAGGCGCTGACCGTCTGGCGGCCGCTGACAGGCGCGATCGGGAAACGGTGGCGGGACCGGTTCGGCGAGGCCGAAATCGACCGGCTCGTCGAAACGCTCGAGGAAGCCGATATTGGGGTACGGTTTGTTCAGCAATGAGCTGGGGTCGGCTGGTGTCCATGAACTCTCGTTGCCGGGACCGCTGTCAAAGGTGCTGCTGGCGTTCACGCTTGAGTTCGAAAAACAGTCGGAAGTCTCCTTTGCGATCAGCGCGAATGTGCTGCGCCTTCGATCTGGAAAGCATCCTGGTTCGAGATCTGCCGAGACTTTCCGGTGTGTCGAAAGAAGCGATTGCGACATCGATCAGCTTCCTTGAGAAACGCGGCTACGCCCAAATCGAATCGTCTGGACGCACAAAGGCGCTGGCGCTAATGCCGAAGGGTTATCGGGCCCGGGATCGATATCGCGAGCAGACGGAGGTGACACGATTCGAAAACGTGCGCGAGGCGCTTGAGAGCATCGCGAGCGGCGAGTCTTTATTTCGCGGAATGGAGCCGTATCCGGATGGATGGAGGGCATCGGTTGCACCGCCAACGGTGTTGCCGCACTTCCCGATGATCCTGCACCGCGGAGGCTTCCCGGACGGCAGTTAAGCGTAAACCGGTGTGGACGTCAGGTTGGTGACGCGGATGCCTTTGGCGTAGCTCGTCCTGCCAACCATGAATTCTTCGTCGGGACGGTCAACCGGTGTAATGCCGGCTTTGGTGTAATTCCCGCGGATCAATTCGCGAGCTTTGGCGTCGAGGACCGGCAGATATTCTGCGGGTTTCAACGGCAGGAGGCCGCCGTTTCCGCCGGTACACCATTGCATGTATTTCATATGAGCCCATGGATGACTTCCATGCAGCAGAAGCGGCGCCTGCAGGTCGTAGATCGCGTCAACGAGCGGCTGCATCCGCCAGTAGACCTTCATCGCTTCGTCCATGCGGCCTTTGCCGGCCAAGGCCATGAACTCGACGGCGTAGGGTTTTTCCGGCGATTGCACCGCCTCCACAATCCATTCGCCGCTCCACTGGATATTGCGATAGTGCTTGCCGAGCACGGGAACGAGGTCCAGATTCACGGGCCCGAGGATCAGCCGGTCTGAGAGGCGCTCACAGAGCTCATACGCCGTCGCGGCGTTCATCGGCTGCGTCAGCTTCACACCGACTATGTTCGGAACGTCCGCCAGGCGGTCGAAAACATTTACCGGAATTCCAGTTGGATGGAAGCGCCGCAGTGCCGGAACGTCGGAGCCGTAAAGGAGGATCGCAAGAGACGTGGAATCGACAACCTTCCTGAAATGGGCGTACACCTCGTCTTCCGATTGCGGCTGCAGGTTGCCGGGATACATCACCATGGCGTGCGTGCAGCCGCTTTTCTCAGCGGCGGCGAGCGATGCAATGGCCGATTCGGCGGAGCCACCGACGATCACGGAGGTCAGGATTTTGTCTTTCGATTCGTCGCGCACCACTTCCATCAGGCGCTGGCGCAGCGCCGCATTGGCCCCTGTGGCGGAGACCGTGGAAGAGCAGAAGCCGTGCCGGATGCTTTGGCGCACGTCATGCCGGACGCCCTCTTCGTCAAGGCCTTTGAAATCGGCCGTGAACGACGGCATCACGACATTTTCCATGCCCTTCAGATGCTCATGCGCCCACTGCTTCTTTTCGGTTTTGGAAATGGCCGCTCGGGCCGTGGCGGCGAGCAGACCCGCCCCAATTTGCTGAGAGAACTGCCGTCTATCCATATGGCGCCGCCTCTCATTATAGGCGCGCCAGCGGAGTTTAACGCGATGCGATGGCGCTTTCGAAGCCGAGGATGTACTTCTTGCGGGGGTGCTGGAAGGGGCTCATGCCGTACCCTTTTGCCTCGGCAAGAGCTCTATCGTTGGCCCAGTGGTCGTGAGAGATCCGATAGCAGGCGACGACCGTTCCCGTTCGGTCTTTTCCTTCGCGGCAGTGAACGAAAACCGGCGCAGTATCGGCAGCGTCGAAAACGGCGAGGATGTTGGCGATCTGCTCGTCGGTCGGCGCCGTGAGGCCTGACATCGGGACGCTTATATAGCGCAAACCCAGATCCTCAACCTCTTTTTGCTCTTCCGGCAACTTGTCGTCGCCGCGAAGATCCACGATTGTCTTCACCCCAAGAGCGGCAAGGCTTTTGAATCCCTCAAGGCTGGGTTGTGCGCCACGATACACATTGGGGTCAACTTCGTGGAAGTTAGCGACGCCGGTAACCGCAGGCGTCAGTTCTGCCGCCACACCCATGCTGGATAGTCCTAAAAACAGAACCGAAGGAACCCACAAACGGGAAAGTTTCATTCTTGTAGTTTGATGCATGGCCGGACGGAAGGTTTCCGGACAGGGAGGGGAGTAGGATGAAAGAAACGTCATGTTTCTGCTCATGCAGCAGCGGCTCGCCGGTATGAAGTGGGCTCCGGTGGTTGTCACGCGGGGAACTGCTTCGAATTCGAGCCGTATTTGAGATGAGCATTTCGTCGCCGTTCATTCAGAGACCGGTCGCAACCACCCTTCTCACGATCGCGGTGACGCTGGCTGGTGTGATTGGATACACTCAGCTGCCCGTTTCCCCGCTGCCGCAGATCGATTTCCCGACAATTCTGGTGAATGCGGGGCTGCCTGGCGCCAGTCCGGAAGTGATGGCGGCCGCGGTGGCTACCCCACTCGAAAAGCAATTTACGCGTATCGCCGGTGTCACCGAAATGACCTCTCGGAGTTCCCTGGGTGGGGCGGTCGTGGTGCTGCAGTTCGATATGAACCGGGATATTAATGCCGCGGCCAGAGACGTTCAGGCGGCAATTAATGCCGCGGCCGGATACTTGCCCTCAAATCTTCCAAGAAAGCCGACCTATCGCAAGATCAATCCCACGGATTCTTCGATTCTGAACCTTTCCCTCACCTCGGATGTGGTTCCAAGGCCAAAGCTGTACGATATGGCTTCGTCGGTTTTCGCCCAAAAGCTTTCTCAGGTTCCGGGTGTCGGCCAGGTGAACGTCGGGGGCAGTTCGCTGCCGGCGGTCCGCGTGGAATTAAATCCGCAGCCGATCTCGAACTACAACGTGGGGCTGGATCAGATCAGCTCTTTTCTGGCGAGAGCCAACGCCCTTAGCCCCAAAGGGCAGCTCGAAAATTCCCGCACCGCGATACCCCTGCTCGCGACGGACCAACTCTTCGTGGCCAAAGATTACAGGGATCTGGTCGTGCTTTACCGCAACGGGGCTCCTGTGCGTTTGTCGGATCTCGGCCGTGTGGTCGACGGAAACGAGGACGTGCGGAACATGGGCCTTTCGCGCGGCAACCCGGCTGTCATGATCTGGGTCAACCGCCAGCCAAACGCGAATATTATCGATACCGTTGAGCGGATCAAGGCTTTACTGCCGCAGTTCCGGGCATCGCTTCCGCCGGACGTGCGTCTGAACATCGACAGCGATCGCACCGTCACGATCCGGGCTTCGGTATACGAAGCTCAGAAAAACACCATGATTTCCATTTCACTCGTAATCCTGGTGGTGTTCCTGTTTCTCAGAAATGGCTGGGCGACTTTCATACCCAGCATTTCGGTTCCGGTGTCGCTGATCGGAACGTTCGGAGTGATGTATCTGCTCGGGTACAACCTGGACAATCTTTCGCTGATGGCGCTCACCATCGCCACCGGGTTTGTGGTGGACGATGCCATCGTCGTTATCGAGAATATTACGCGGCACATCGAGAACGGAATGCGGCCGATGCAGGCGGCGTTGAGGGGTGCTTCCGAAATCGGTTTCACCGTTCTGTCAATGAGCATTTCCCTCATCGCCGTCTTTATCCCGATCCTCCTGATGGGCGGCATAGTGGGCCGTTTGTTTCGGGAATTCGCCGTGGTGCTTTCGGTTTCGATCGTCGTCTCGATGGTGGTTTCGCTCACCGCGACGCCCATGATGTGCTCGCGGCTGCTGAAGACGAAACGCTCCCACGGCCGGATGTACAACTGGACGGAGAACATTTTTCAGTGGGTGATCTCGACCTACGCGTCGGCGCTCGAAGTCGTGCTGGATCATTCCGTGCCGATGATTCTGCTGATCCTCGCCACCGTGGGAACCAGCGTCTATCTCTACATCAAGGTTCCCAAGGGTTTCTTCCCGCAGCAGGATACGGGCCGCATGCAGGGTATCGTCGAAGGCCAGCAGCACATTTCGTATCAGGCGCTGGTGGAAAAGGCGAAGTGGTTTGAACAGCAGGTCCGCAGCGATCCGGATGTCGAGACGGTCGATATGGTCGCGGGTACCAGCGGAGGCGGCTTTGGCGGTAATCGGGCCCAGATCTGGCTGCAACTGAAGCCGGTGGGAGTCCGAAAGAGCAGCATCGACCAGGTGATCGACCGCATCCGCGCCAAAACCGAAAGCATGCCTGGCGCGACTCTCTACCTTCAGGCGAATCAGGATATCCGTATCGGCGGCAGACAGGGCAACGGCGAGTATCAGTACACGCTGCAGGCTCAGGATTTCAAGCTGCTGGATCAATGGGGAACGAAGGTTCTGGAACAGATGCGGAAACTTCCCCAGATTGCCGACGTCAGTTCCGACCTCGAAAGTTCGGGCCTGTCGTCGAACGTTGAGGTGGATCGCGACACCGCATCCCGCCTGGGCCTGACGGCGCAAGCGGTCGACAGCGCGCTATACGACGCCTTTGGCCAGCGACAGGTCTCGACGATGTATAAGTCGATCAACCAGTACCACGTGGTTCTCGCGCTTCAGCAGCAATGGTGGTCCAGTCCCGATTTTCTGCAAAAGATCTACGTCCAGACGCCGCGCGGCACCGACGTTCCCTTATCCGCGTTTGCCCACTTTTCGGAGGGAATCACTCCGATTTCACTGCCTCATCAGGGGCAGTTTCCGTCGGCCACCATGTCCTTCAACCTTCCGTCCAACGTTCCGCTCAGCGATGCCGTGCTGGCGATCCAGAAGGCGGAAGAGGAGATGGGAATGCCCTCGAGCATCACGGGGAAATTCGCCGGCACCGCAAAGGCGTTCCAGGACTCGCTTTCGAGTCAGCCGGTCCTCATTCTGACTGCCTTGTGCGCGGTTTACATTGTCCTTGGAATCCTGTATGAGAGTCTGATCCATCCGCTGACGATTATCTCGACGCTTCCTTCGGCCGGTTTGGGCGCCCTGATCGCGCTGGTCATCTTCGATACGGACCTGAGCATCATTGCCCTGATCGGTATCATTCTGCTGATCGGCATCGTGAAGAAGAACGCGATCATGATGATCGATTTCGCGCTCGCGGCCGAGCGAAACGAAGGACTGTCGTCGCGCGACGCCATTTTTAAGGCGTGTCTGCTGCGGTTTCGCCCGATCATGATGACGACCTGTTGCGCGCTTCTGGGAGGGCTGCCTCTGGCTCTCGGCAGGGGTACCGGTTCGGAATTGCGCAGACCCTTGGGTATCGCGATTGTGGGTGGTCTGGTCGTCAGCCAGATGCTGACTCTGTTTACGACGCCTGTGGTTTATCTCGCGCTCGATCGCCTGCGCGTGCGCTTCAGCCGCCGCCCGAGTAAGTACCGGCCGGGCATTCTGGTTCCCGGCGGACTCGGGGATACCGCCGATTAATCCTGTGACCGAACCGCTGATCGAACTGCGCAACATCACTGTGATGCGCGGAGCAAATATAGCCCTGCGGAATCTCAGCCTCACGATAGGCGCCGGCGAACACGTCGCGATTCTGGGCCCGAACGGCTGCGGCAAATCGACCCTGATCAAGACCATTACGCGCGAATGTTATCCGTTGGCGCGGCCAGATTCATCGGTTCGCATTCTGGGGCGGTCGCTGTGGAACGTCTTCGATCTGCGGAGCATGCTGGGAATTGTCTCGAACGATCTGATGACCCAGTGCACGCGCGAAATCACCGGCTTCGATGTTGTGCTTTCCGGCTTTTTCTCGAGTATCGGAATCTGGCCGAATCATCATGTGACCGATGAGATGCGCCAGAAAGCGCATGCTGCGCTTGCGCTGCTCGAAGCGCCGCATCTCGCGCAAAAGCCGGTGGATGAAATGTCATCCGGCGAAGCGCGGCGCATGCTGATCGGGCGCGCCCTGGTGCACGGGCCGCGGGCGCTGCTGCTGGACGAGCCTTCGACCAGTCTCGATCTGTTTGCCCAGCATGAGCTGCGCGAAACGATTCGTAAGCTGGCGCAGTCCGGCATCGGGATTCTGCTCGTGACGCACCACCTGGCCGACATTATTCCCGAGATCGATCGCGTCATTCTGATGCGCGATGGGCAGATTTCCGGCGACGGCCCGAAGGAGGAAATGCTGACGGGGCGGGCGCTGAAGGACCTGTTCGGAGTCGATGTGGAACTCGCCCGGCGTGACGGGTATTACCACCTGTGGTGAGCCGAATCGCTTCAGCATCGCTTAAACTAGGCGAAGAATGACTAAACTCCTCGCAGTGATGGCGCTTGCCGCGTCGATCTTCACGGCTCCCGGATTTGGCGCGAAGGTCCCCCGGAAGGCGCCGGAATTCACCTTTCAGATGGCGGACGGGTCCAAACAGGATTTGAGCCAGTACAAAGGCAAGACCATCGTGCTGGCCTTCATGTACACGACGTGCCCCCACTGCCAGAAGACCTCTCAGCTGCTCGCGCAGATTCAGAAAGAGTATGCGGGCAAAGACGTTCAGATATTGGGCGCGGTTTTCGATAATGGGGCGGCGGGCCGCGTACAGGAGTTCAATAAGACGCTTGGCTTGAATTTTCCGGTCGGCTATTCCGACCCGAAACCGGTGCTCGACTTCCTGCAATTCCCGGCCACAGATCCCTACTTCGTTCCCATCCTCGTATTCATCGACCGGAACGGAATGATCCGGGCGCAGTACTTCGGCGACGACAAGTTCCTTGAGAGTCCGGAAGTGAACATCCGCGGCGAGATCGACAAACTGCTGAAGGGTGGCGCGACAACCACCGGCGTCGCCCCAAAGAAGACGCCGAAATCTTAGCATGCTGAATCTTCACGCGGTCAAGCTCCGGATTCCGGAGAACGCGAATATCGTCCTTGGGCAGAGCCACTTCATCAAGACTGTGGAAGATGTTTACGAAGCGATGGTCAACTCTGCGCCTCAGATCAAATTCGGAATAGCTTTCAACGAAGCTTCCGGCCCATGTTTGACGCGCGGGGACGGCAACGATTCGGAGTTACAGGAAGCGGCATTGGAAATGGCCTCGTCGGTCGCAGCGGGCCATTTTTTCGCCGTTGTCATGCGCGATGCCTTCCCGATCAACACGCTCAAAGCGATCCAGGGGGTGCCGGAGATCTGCAATATTTTCTGCGCGACCGCGAATCCTGTGGAAGTTATCGTCGCTGAGACGGAGCAGGGGCGGGGAGTCCTGGGCGTAGTGGACGGGGCATCTCCGAAAGGCGTTGAGAGCGCGGAACACGCGAAACAGCGTCACGAATTTCTGCGCAAGATCGGCTATAAGCGATAGGGCGCCATCGACCGCGGGAGGCCCACCAGGAAAACATTCAACCTTTTGGCGGATGGATGATCGTACCGTCAGGCCCGACCGCGTCATTTGGTTTCACTCCGGCCGGACAGGCCCCAAGATACTTCCAATCCGCCACCATCTTCATCCCGCTCAGCCCGTTAATTGGCGGATCGAAAGTCGAGTCCATTATCATGTGACTCTGGTCTTCCCCGTTCATCGTGATGGTTTCTTTCACCCGGGTCGTTTGACCATTTTGGGTGCACTGCATCTCGAAAGAGCTGGTGCTTCCGTCGGAACTCCTGCTGATTATCTTGCACTCCGGCGCCGCCGGTGGATTACCGGGAATCTGCAGGGGTGTGCCTTTGTCCTGGCAACGGGAAATGGTAGTTTCGATTGTTCGTGGCGCCGCATTGCCCGCCGAAGTAATCGTATTGACCGAGTGGATCGACCAAAAACCGTCCTTCGTCGGCGCGTCAGCCCCGGGAGCCATTCCGGCCAGGAGCGCTATTGCGCTGGCGGTAAGCAGCAGAGTCCTCATTTGTATTCCTCGATTCCGCTTTGTGTGCCTGTGATTGTGTGCTTTTCACGTCCGTGCCGTTACATCGGCGCGGCGACGCGATGCGCCGGGGAGATCAACGGTCCTTCGTACGTTTTTCACCCCGTGGCCGGGGCATTTTCGTAAATACTGTAGAATTCGGTCCGTTGAAGAACCGATTCGGGTTGCTTAAGAACACCGGCGACAAGATCGCCGGCGCCACCGGCAGGACTTAAAGCTCCGCGCCGAGCGGAAGCTCGGCGGCACCGTTGAAAACTACCCCTGCGAGCGCCGTAAAGCTCCGGGCTTGCCGGTAAAAACGGGTCAGGCGTCCTCCTCTGCGGTTCGCGGTGTGAGCTGCACGTGGTAACCAAGGCGGAAGAGAGTCCTCACGAGCCGGTTGGCGCGGTGACGAGCTGCGCGGGGGTTCAACCGCACCCCGCGCTCTTCGTATGTGACTCCCTCGTGCAGGATCTTCCATGCGATCCGGCATAGCTTGTGAGCCACAGCCCAGATTGCCTTCGCATGGCCCTTCTTCGCAGTGAGCCGCCGATAGAGAAGTTCAAATGTGCTGCCCTTTGCTTTCACCGCGGCGTTGGCCGCCTGCGCCAGAACCTGCCGCATTTGCCGGTTGCCCTTCGGAGACCGGTCGCTGGTGGACACCTCCGCGCTTTCTTCTCTTCCCGGACAGCAGCCGACCCACGAAGCCAATTGTTCCGCCGACGGGAACGTGGCTGCCGTCGGACCCACTTCCGCGATAATTTGCTGCGCCGAGTCGGCACCCATTCCCGGCACCTCCGCCAGCCGCCGCACGGCATCCGCATGCTGCCGCAGGGCCTCGGCCGCAGTCTTCTCCAGAGTCTCGATCTGATTGTCGAGCAGACTCAGTCGATCCAGAAACAGCTTCAGCACTCTTCGCTGCATCGGACCGATACGACCAGCCGCACTCAGTGCGTCCCGCAGTTCCTCAGGATTTGCCTTCAGCCCCCGAACAGCCAGTTCGGCGATTCGGGCCGGATCGCTCTGACCTTCCGCCAGCGCATGCAGCATGCGTCGCGCGCTCAAACCCAGCAGATCGCTCACATGGCTGGAAAGCTTAATCCGGATCTCCTCCAGAAAACCCTCCATCTGATTCTGCAACCGGACGCGGTCCCGAGTCAGTTGCTTCTTACTCCGCGTGATCATGCGCCACAGGCGCTGCTCCTCATCAGGTACAAAGCTGAGAATCAGTTCCCCGGCCAGGTGCCGCCGCACCAGCCGCTCCGCGTCGGTGAAATCGCGCTTCCGTCCTTTCGGGGCTTTGTTGGAATGCGCCTGTGCCAAATGCAGTTCAAATCGCCCTTCCAACTGCTGCCAGACAGGCTTCCAGTACTGCGCGGTGGACTCCATGACTACCTCGCGCACCTGCCGCTCCGCCAGCCATTTCTCCATCTGTTTCAGATCCGCCGCGCCCGCAGCGAACTTCCGCCGTTCAAAACAAATCTCTCCCACTTCCACGGCCGTGATCACCACCGCCAGCATCTTCTTATGCACATCGATCCCGGCGACCCTGTAGCTTTCCATTTCTCTTCTCCCTGGACCAGCGAAGGAGAGCGTACTGGGCAAAAATATTAAGCACCGTTTCGCGTTCTCCCGCCACCCCGGTGACAGGACCCGCACTCGTCCGTACAAAAGCACGCTCCAGATCAGACAGGGCATCGGTCTCAACTTACCCATTGCCGCCTCGACCTCGACCAACTCCGGTCCACTTCTTTTGATGCGGCAGGGATTCAACGCCTTTTTCATCACTGTGCGTGGCCCGCAGGGCCATCGAGACAGGGCCGAAGCCCTGACCCCACCACTCCCGCCCCCAAGCGGGCGGCGACGCAACGTTCGTTGAGCAGACACTAATTATTTTGAATTATCGGAGAATTCGACGCTTAAATTTGATATTCCGTGGCGCTCGCAGGGTATACTTGGCGGGCATCGGCCAAACATGTGTCGGACCACAATAGCGATCCTCCTGACGAGCCTCGGTCTCGCGGCTCAGCTCAACACCGGTTCGATTTCCGGTTATGTACTCGATCCGTCTGACAAGGCCATTCCCGGCGCCGCAGTCACCGTCGAAGACTCGGCCCATTCGTTAACTCGCACCATTCAGACGAGCGCCGCCGGATATTACGAATTCAATGGACTCCCGCCGGCCGAATACCGCCTCGCGGCGACCGCCTCCTCGTTTGCGCACATTACGGCGCCACCGGTCCGGGTGGAAGTCGATCAGCGAACGCGTCTCGATCTTCATGCCGCGCTGGCAGTCCGAAATGAGCGGGTCGACGTCACGGCGGAAAGCCCCACCCTGAGCAAAGATTCGAGCGAACTCGGCGCCGTGCTGGACCAGAATCTCGTGGACGGTCTTCCGCTGAATGAAAGGGATTTCCTCCAGCTCGCGCTGTTGCTCCCGGGGACCACCACACCCGTGCAGGGCTCGCCACTCTCGACGCGCGGCACCTTCGCAATGCATGCCAACGGCGGACGCGAGGAGAACAACAACTTCCTGCTTGACGGCGTCGACAATAACGATTCTTATAGTCGCGGCTACACGCTTCAGCCATCGGTCGGCGCCATTCAGGAATTCAAGGTCGCGACGAACTCTTACAGCGCCGAATACGGGGTGGCGTCGGCGGGCCAGGTAAATATCGTCACTCGGAGCGGAGGAAACACCTTTCACGGATCGGCGTACGACTACCTTCGCAACCGCGATCTGGACGCCCGAAATTTTTTTGACGGTTCCGGGAAGCCGCAATTCATCCGAAACCAGTTCGGCGCCACCCTGGGCGGTCCAGTCGTCAAAAACTCGACGTTCTTCTTCGCCAGTTATGAAGGCTTGCAGGAGGATCAGGGTCAGACCCAACTGGGAACGGTTCCGACCTCCGCTGTACGAGGTGGAGACCTTTCGAGTCTGGGAGTCACAGTGATAAATCCATACTCGGGCAAGCCGTTTCCCGACAGCGTGATTCCTTCCTCGCTCATCTCTCCTTATTCGGCCGATGTCCTGGCGCTATTTCCCGAGCCGAACCTGCCCGGGTCTTCCGGCAACTATCTGGGTAATCCGATCGGTACGGACCAACAGAACGAAGCGACTACACGGCTCGACCAGCGCCTGACCCACAACTCGCAGCTGACCCTGCGCTACAGCTACGGGCGCCAGAATATCTTCGAGCCCTATGCGCAAAATCAGAGCGAACTGCCGGGCTTCGGCGATTACGTATACAACCGCGGTCACAACGCGCTCGCGCAATATCAGCAGACGGTCGGCCCGCGAACGATCAATTCGATTCTGATCGGCTTCGATCGCACGATAAGGCAGGTGCTCGTTCAGAACTATGCGACGGACGTAAACCAGTTATGGGGAGTGGATTACCTGCCGACAACGCCGCGCGACTTCGGCTACCCGGGCATCCCGGTGACCGGATACTCGCGCGTGGGAGACCTGGCCGCTTTGCCGATCGATCGCACCGGCAACACTTACCAGGCCTCCGACATCCTTACCCTGATCCGCGGCGCTCACAGCATGAACATCGGGGCTGAACTCCGCGTTCTTCAGGCCAACGGTTACGTTGAAGTTTACAGCCGCGGCCAGATCAATTTCACCGGCGATTTGACGGGCTCGGGCATCGGCGATCTGCTGCTGGGGCTGCCCGCCCTCGGCATCCAGTCTCAGTACACCGGGCCGCAAACGCTTCGGAGCAAGTCCTGGAGCGGTTACTTTCCAGGCGATTGGAAGGTAAACCGCAACCTGACCCTGAATCTGGGGCTCCGCTATGAGTACGACTCGCCCGCCACGGATCCGACAAACCGCATGGCGACTTTCGATTTCCAGACCGGCCAGACTGTTCCGGTGGGAACCGATGGAACCTCACGCTCGGGTACGCGGCCGAAGTACGACGCCCTCGCCCCGCGCGTGGGCTTCGCGTGGTCGCCGGTAAACCACACGGTAATTCGCGGCGCTTACGGCATCTATTACGACTCCGGCATGTTCGAAGTCAACTCGTCGCTCTACTACAATCCGCCGTTTTTCACGACATCCGTCTACTTCCCGACCGAAACGTCCCTGCTCACGCTGCAGGACCCGTTCGCCACAAGCAACGGCATTGTCCCGCCCGCGGCCCTCAGTATTGTCAGCCCCGATTTCATCCCCGCCTACGTTCAGCACTGGAACTTCAACGCCCAGCGCGAACTGGAGCGCATCGGCACGTTCACCGTCGCTTACGCCGGATCGAAGGGCACGAATCTCCCGCGTTCGCTCGATATCAACCAGCCGTTTCCCGGACCCGGCCCGATTGCATCCCGCGCGCCGTATCCCGCGTTCAGCAACATTCTTATGACCGAGAGCGGCGGCAATTCCGAATATCAGTCGCTGCAGGTCACGTTCAGCCGGCGGCTCGGCGGGCACCTTTTCGCAGAGGCCGCGTACACGTTCTCCAAATCGATCGACGATACTTCGGCGTTTCTCCCCACGGTTCCCGATCAGAATTTCCCTCAAGACAGCCACAACTACCGCCTTGAGCGGAGCCTCTACGCGTTACGCACGCCCAATCGTGCCACGGTCGCGCTTGTCTATCGCATTCCCGGGTCGTCCCGCTGGACCCGCCGGATGAAGCCAGCGGCATCGTTACGGCGCAGTCGGGCCAGGCGTTTACCGCCCAGCTGTCGTCCGACAACAGCAATACCGGCAACACGGGCGGAAACTTCGGGGTCGATCGTCCGAACGTTCTGTTCAACCCCGGATCTATCGAATCCCACATCGCAGGAGTGGTTCAATGTCTCTGCCTTCGCCATTCCGGCTCAATACACATGGGGCAGCGCGGGACGAAATATCCTGAGGGGACCGGGCCTGGCCACGGTGGACCTGGCGTTAAAACGCGGCTTTGCCCTGCGCGAGGGCTTAACGCTGACTGCCGAAGCCGAATCGTTCAACCTGCTGAATCGCGCGAATTTCAACCTGCCCGATGCCTTCGCCGACCAGCCCCTGACTTTCGGAAAAATCTTTTCGGCAAAGGACCCCCGGCAGATTCAGTTCGCCCTTCGGCTTGAGTTCTGGAGTGTCGTGTCTCGGATGAATCTTTTTACAACTCATTCTGTGGCCCATGGTGGCCGCAGGCGCCCTGCAGGCGGCCAGACAGGCTGGAGGCCTGGCTGGAGAGCTTGTTCGCAGGCAAGGGTGTCTGCCCCGCCGCGCAGCGGGATGCGCACGCGACCCTCGGCAACTTTTATCCTTGACAGGAGGCGCTCCCCTTCCGGTCGCGGCTCGGAACGGCGTCCGTTGAAGGACTTGCCGAACCGCGCGCGTCAGCAAAGCATGAGCGAGAAGCCAGCCAAAGTCCACGCCGGCGATCCTCGGTTCGCCGGCGGGTTTTATCCAACACCGCCCGAGAGCCGGTCCCAGGCTACAATGAGGTTTCCCGTCATTAACCTGCAGGCTCTGTCGCCTCTGTTTATACCCCTCTGGAGGATGGATAGAGCCTTGAAGCGTCCCGCAGTTTTTCTTATCCTTGTTGCGCTTTTCGCCGCCTCGCCTTTGCCGGCGATAAACCTTCTTTCACCGTCGGATGGTCCGTCTATGTCGGCTGGAATCCGTACTACTACATGGCCAAATCCGGCATTCTGAAAAAATGGGCCGACAAATATAACGTCAACATTCGCGTCCAGCGGTTCGATTACGCTCCTTCGCTTGACGCCTTCGTCGCGAAGAACATCGACGCCTGCGCGATGACGAACATGGAAGCGCTCGATATGCCAGCCGCCGCCGGGATCGACCGACTTCGATCATTACCGGCGACTACTCGAACGGCAACGACGCTTTGCTCGTGCGCCGCAATCTCACCATCCCGCAGCTACCCGGCAAAAAAGTGCTGATGGTCGAGAAGACCGTCTCGCAATATCTCTTCGAACGCGCCATGACGATCGGCGGCTTGGAGAGCCAGATCGGACACGTGAAGCTGGTCAATACCTCCGATTCCGACATCGCTACCGCGTTCATCAGCGACACGAATCAGGACGCAGTGGTTACCTGGAAGCCGATGGTGTCGCAGATCGCGAAGGCTAAGGGCGTGACGAATCTTCGACTCCTCGAAGATTCCGGGCGAAATCGTCGATCTGATGGTGGTCCGGACCGACATCCTGAACCGGCAGGATGGCTCCGGGCAGCGTTTCGCCAAAGCGCTCGCCGGAGCGCCTGGTTCGACCACGAAGCTGATGACAGGAACTGGCCCCAGACGGACAAAGTCCTCCAGGGAATTGCCCAGGGGTCAGGGATTCGCTCGCGTCTTACAAAGAGATGCTGAGCACGACTCATCTCTTCGCCACGCCGCAATCCGCCGCCGCCTTTACGACGGCTCCCGACTTCCAGCAGAAGATGAACCTGGTCCGGCAG
>CAWHSB010000025.1:0-192693 GCA_963831795.1 Terriglobia bacterium
GACTCACGATTGTCTTTTTGAGGGTGTCGTGCCTGGAATGGCTCTGAGCCGCCGCCTTCAGGCGTATAGCTGATCTCAACGAAAAGATGCGACCCCATGATTAACAACGTTGCCACTGGCACTAGCTCCGCACAAACAACCATCGACACCCGAATCGGTGAACTGAAATACGAGAACAATTACCCAACCAACGAAACGGTCAACAAGCTCTACGACGAAATCGATTTCCAGCGTGCCTGCCAGGCATACCTTTGGGGATTCCCCCTGGTGAGCGCCGCTTCCGTCAGACGCGGTCTCTTCCACGATATTGGCGCTACCTACAACGACTTCGAAATGTACCCACATTATCTCGATGCGAAAGGCCTTTGGCTTACGGGTAACACCACCACCATCTACGCAGCCGCCATGCTTGATTTGGCTAAAGATGGGCCGATCGTCGTCGAGATTCCCCCCGGACCAACGGCGGGCATGTTTGGCGATTACTGGTTCAGGACTACCGGAGTCGGCGCCCTCGGTCCCGACAAGGGCCATGGCGGCAAGTTCCTCCTCGTGCCACCGGGCTACAAAGGCGACCTGCCAACAGAAGGTTATTTCGTTACGCGATCCAGGATGAACGACACCACCTTTTTCATTCGCGGCATGGTGGTAAACGGTGACGTAGCCGGAGCCGTCGCATTGCTCAAGAGAGCGCGCATTTATCCATATAGCCAGCGCGACAACCCAAAACCTAACCGGTTCATTGACGTTTCCGACAAGCCTATTAATACGCTGGAGCCGGAAGGTCTTGAATTTTGGAAGCTCTGTCGGAGGTCATCAACAACAACCCGGTTGAGGAGCGCGACCGCTTCTTCATGGCCATGCTCAAGCCACTGGGAATCGAGAAGGGCAAGCCATTCGCGCCTGACGACCGCCAAAAGAAAATTCTTGAAGAGGGTGCACGCCTCGGCAAAGCCATGGCTCAAGTCACCTCTTTCAGTCCACGCCTCGCCAATGTCTTCTACTATCCCGGTAAGAACTGGACGAACACCATGAACTTCAACACCCAGCAGGCTTCTCAGCAAGAATCTGAGTATTACAGTGAGCTCGACGAACGCTTGAACTACTTCTACCTTGGTACCTGGCCGAACGAAGCAATGAATCTCCCCTTTCCTTCCAACGGCCAGAGGTACCTTGAGAGCTTCAAGGACAAGGACGGCGTTTGGCTGGATGGCGAGAAAAACTACCGTCTACGGGTGCCAGCGGATGTTCCCGCGAAACAATTCTGGTCCATCACGGTCTATGACAACGTCACTCGTTCATTGACCCAGAACAGCACCAATAAGGCCGCGATTACTTCCTACGACAAAATCAAAATCAACGACGATGGCTCCACAGACCTTTACTTCGGCCCGAAGGCGCCGGCGGGTTTGGAGAGCAACTGGGTGGACACCAGCGCATCGAAAGGATGGTTCGCTTGGTTCAGGTTCTACGGCGCCGACACAAACTTTCTTCGACAAGACCTGGCAATTGCCCGACTTTGAGCTCGTGTGATTTTGTGTTTCTCGTCTGCAGCAGGACGTCACAGTCACGATTGTGATGTTGTTTGGACTACCACTGAAAAGGGGACTGGAAATGCCTGTCAACGAATACGAGCAATCAATTGGGATCGCGACGGCAACTGCACCAACAGCACAAAGCATTGATCTCGGCGCGGCATGGGCTAACTTGAGGTAGAGAAAGAAATTGATTCCTGCGAACCTTCCGGCTCTGACAAACAGAGATCCAACATTGGTGATATCCCGAGAAAGGCCAGCGAAGAGATTCCGAATCCCTGAATTTCCCTGCGTTCTGGCGCCGGTGCCGGAGAAGCAGATTTGCTGCTGTGCTCGCGGGCGTCGCGGGATTCATCCCGTGAAGTCGCGGTCACATCAGCTTGACTTTAGCCCTGGATCGGCGAATTGGGCCTTCGCAGCTCGGTTCGCCGCCTGCAAATCGGCACACGTCAAACCTCCCCCCCCGGGGTGATAGATAGGTCCCGGCAAACCACGGCGAGGAATGTTACCTTCCCGATTCAGCATCAATAAGGCGCTCCCCTTCCATTACGTGGCAGACCAGTGTTGCGAGTCGAGCCGGCAGAACGCGGCAAACCGTGTCGCGCAGCCCGCCATTGGCGTGCTTTCAACCCCAGGGCTTCGCCTAAGCGGGACAACTTCCGTCGGCTTCCGGCGGGATGAAAATTCCGGTCAGCATCCAATCTGACACCCCGCCCCGCGCTTCCGCGGGCGCTTGACAACAACGGAATTGAGGGAACACTGACCATCCCGGTCACAAACCAGGAAAATATTCCTGCCGCCCGCCATCCCCAATCCTGTCTATAACTCGCAGGGAATATCGACACCCTGCCCGCCGCCGAAAACGTCGGCATCCGACCATGCCGTGCTACTTCTAAATCGGCAAAACATGATTTCACAAAAGCAACTCGAAGCCAATCGCCGCAACGCTCACCGTTCCACGGGTCCCCGGACCGAGGAAGGCAAAAAGGCGTCAGCCCTGAACGCCCGCAGACATAATCTCACCGGTCAGGTAACGGCCATGACAGCCGCGGATCGCATCATGCACGACGCCTTCTCCGCCTCAATCGTTGAGAACCTCGCCCCCGAAGGGGCCATGGAGATCCAACTCGCCCAGCGCATCGCCACCGATAGCTGGCGTCTCAACCGGGCCAGCGCCATCGAAGACAACCTTTTCGCCCTCGGCCACAGCGCCAAATCGGACGAAATCGAAACAGAAGACCCGGAAATCCACGCCGCCCTCACGGCTGCGAAGGTCTTCGATGCCGAAGCGAAACAGCTCCAGCTCCTGACCCTCTACGAGCAGCGCATCAACCGCAACCTGCAGAAGAACCTCGCCACGCTCCAGGCTCTCCAAACCGCGCGCCTCGCCAAACGCGAAGCCGAAATGAAGGAAGCGAAGAAGCTTCTCCAGCTCAGCGAAATGAAGGGGTTACCGTACAATCCAGTCAAAGATGGCTTCGTTTTTTCGAATGAACAAATCCACGCCTCGCTCGACAAAGAACGCCGCCTGAACCGCGCATACCAGACCGATTTCACCCGCCACAAACCCCAAAAACTCCATGCAACGGCGGCCTGAACGGGAATTTGACAGCGCGAACATGAAACGGAACGGGAACGGGACACCCCAACTGCGTCGGATGCTGGAGTCTCGTGGAAAGGCACGTAGAAAGGCAGGTGGAAAGGCGATTCCAAACCGCCCTTGCAACTCGCGTTAATCTGGAGGGGATGTTTCGCCTCGCTCTCGCCGCCGCTGGCCGTGTGCCACATGGCGTTCGGCGCCGAACTCAAGTCTGCCGAACTTAAATCTGTGGGAGCGCTCGCCTTCGGCCCGCAAGGCACCCTCTTCATCGGCGACTCAGTCGGAGGCGCCGTCTTCGCGATCGAGACGGGCGACACTACACCGTCGCCGGCCGCTTCACCGGTCGATCTCAAAGGGATTGATCGAAAGATCGCCGCGCTGCTCGGCGTCGAACCCAATCAGATCCTGATCGACGACATCAAAGTAAATCCGATATCGAAAAACATCTATATCTCGGTTTCGCGCGGACGCGGCCTTGATGCGATCCCGGTTATCCTCCGAATGGACAGCACGGGCAAACTGACCGAGTTCTCTCTCCGCGACCTTCCCTATTCCGTCGCTCGGCTACCCAATCCGCCGGTGTCGGTTCCGAAGGCGGACTATCGCAATCCCCGTCTCGAAACCATCACGCAACTGGCATGGGTGAACGGCAAGGTGATCGTAGCCGGGCTTTCGAATGAGGAATTCTCGTCGAATCTGCGCGTAATTCCCTTCCCTTTTCGCTCCGTCGACGATGGCGCCAGCGTTGAAATCTATCACGGTTCGCATGGCGAATATGAGACCCAGGCGCCCGTGCGCACTTTCCTGCCGTACACGGTCAACAAACGGGAATACATCGTGGCGGCCTACACCTGCACGCCTCTGGTGATCATTCCGGTCAACGAACTGAAAGCGGGAACGAAGGTCACCGGGACGACCATCGCGGAGCTGGGAATGGGCAACCGACCGCTCGATATGATCGCCTACCGCAAAGACGACCACGACTTCATCCTGATGGCCAACAGTTATCGCGGAGTGCTCAAACTTCCCGCCGAGAATCTGGACCGCTACACGCCGATCACCGAACCGGAACAGATCGCCGGCGTTCCCTACAAACGGGTTCCCGCGCTTCGGGGAGTCAGGCACCTCACCACGCTCGACGATGCGAACGCTCTGATTCTCGCCGACGGCGAAGACGGTTCGCTGGATCTCCGATCGGTCCCGCTGCCCTGAGCGCCGCGGCTTGAATATAATGCCGCGGCTTGCAATATAATAAGGTCGATTCGACCCCGGGTAGCAGAAGAAGCAGCAGGAGAGAAAATGCGTAGAACAATTTTATTCACCTCGTTCCGGCTCGTCGCGGCTCTATGCCTCACGGCCGTTCTCGGATTCAGCGCCAGCACCGCTGGCATGACCACCGGAAAGGCTCAACTCAAATCCGCGGGAGCGCTCGCGTTCGGTCCCGACGGCATCCTCTTTGTGGGTGATTCGGCCGGCGCGGCGATCGTCGCCATCAACACCAAAGACACGAAAGCCGCAAGCTCCGCCGCCTCGATCGACATCAAGGGCGTGAATGAGAAGGTTGCGGCTCTGCTCGGAACGTCGAAGGACCAGATCCTGATCAACGACGTCAAGGTAAACCCGATTTCGAAGAACGTCTATTTGTCGGTCTCGCGCGGGCGCGGGCCTGACGCGACGCCTGTCATTCTGCGGCTCGATGCGTCCGGAAAAATGCAGGAAGTTCCGCTGGATAACGTGGACTACTCCACCGCTGCCATCCCCAATCCGCCGGCGGCGAAGCCCGAAGCCGGGAACCGCAATCCGCGGCTCGATACGATCACGCAGATTGCATACGTGAAAGGCAACGTGGTGGTCGCCGGTCTCTCGAACGAAGAGTTTTCGTCGAACCTGCGCACGATTCCCTTCCCGTTCAAATCCGTCGGCCAGGGCGCGAGCATCGAAATTTACCACGGTTCTCACGGGCGGTATGAAACCCAGGCGCCCGTCCGCACCTTCGTTCCCTACACGATCGAGAACAAGCAGTACATCGTCGCCGCTTACACCTGCACGCCGCTGGTAACGATTCCGATGAGCGATCTGCAGTCCGGGGCTAAGGTGAAAGGCGCGACCATCGCCGAACTCGGCGCGGGCAACCGGCCGATCGACATGATCGCGTACAAGAAAGACAATCACGACTACATCCTGATGGCCAACAGCGCCCGCGGCGTGATGAAGGTTTCGACCGATCATCTGGAGACCTACAAACCGATAACCGCTCCGAGCGATATCGCGGGCGTGCCTTATCAATCTGTCGACGGCCTCAAGGGCGTTACGAAGCTGACCTCGCTCGATGCCTCGAATGCTTTGATCCTGACGGACGCCAATGGCGCGATGGACTTGCGCTCGATCCCGCTGCCTTAGCGCGACGGCGGCCATCCTCTGGCGATAATGTCAACGGGGATGGCCGCTTTTGCCCAGAAGCGGCCGGGTGGAGTTCAAGGACGGGGAGTTCCTTCTCGAAGGACTCCAGCTCTCTCAGGCTCCGGCTGGGGGTTGGGAATCCCTCCTCTCGGTGTATGCCGATAAGAGCGATACGCCGATGCTCGGAACCTGGGCGCTTGAGAATGGAGCGCTGGCATTCCGCCCGCGATTTCCTTTGGCCGACGGTGTTTCGTATCGCGCAGTGTACCCGGGCGGCGTTTTCTCGCTGGATCGCAAGACTCCGGTCAGACCGCCTGAAACTCGCGTAGAACATATCTATCCGTCTATCGATGTCTTGCCGGCCAATGAGCTGAAGCTCTATATCTACTTCTCGGCCCCGATGAGCCGGGGCGAGGCGTGGCAGCATATCCATCTGCTTGAGGACAATGGGAATCCGGTTCCTTTGGCATTTCTGCAGCTGGATCAGGAACTTTGGGACCCGGATTACACACGGCTCACCGTCCTCTTCGATCCCGGCCGGATCAAGCGAGGCCTCGTGCCGACGAACGAGATGGGTTCACCGATCGTCGAGGGCAAGCACTACCGGCTGGTCATCGATCGCGACTGGCACGACGCGCGCGGAGCGCCGTTAATTAAAGATTTCATAAAGACCTTCGCGGGCGGACCGTCCGATCGCATTCCGCCCGACCCGAAACACTGGATCGTGACGGCGCCAAAAGGGGGCAGCCTGGAGCCTTTGACGATCGAATTCCCGAAGCCGATGGATTATGCTCTGCTGCAGCGGATGATCGAGGTTTCCGGTGTGCCGGGCAGCGTCAGAGTGGATCGTAATGAAACCCGATGGCAGTTCACGCCCGCGGCGCCCTGGAAGGCGGGAAGCTATCGGCTCACCGCGGATAACACGCTCGAAGACATCGCTGGCAATCATCTCGATCGCCCCTTCGATGTCGACCTGCTGAAAGCGCCGCCGAAGCCTCAGCCCGAGTCGGCAACGTCCACGCTGCACTTCACCGTCCGCTGACGGCTTACGGGATATAGCACCCGACCGCGGGTTCTTCCGGCTTCGCCACAGGCTTCCCGGCCAGCACCTCATCGAGCGCATCGCGCACATCGTGCGCCGTGACCACGTGGCGCTGAATGCCGATGGCGGCAAACGAGTTGTCGATGCGCCCGCGATAAGCGATTGAACCATCCGGCCGGACCACGACCGCTGTGGGCGTGATCGCCGCGCCGGTTGCCTTCACCAGTTCGATGGTCGCGATCCACGATCTTCGGATACGCGCCGTGCCCGTAGTCCTGCGCGTGCTTCTTCGCCTGATCGTCGGTCATCGTCGCGTCAGTGTAGACCAGCGAGCAGCCGACTCCGCGTTGCGCGTAGCCGTCGCAGATGCGCCGGATCTCGTGCGAGTAGTAATTCGAAACCGGGCAATCGTACGTCACGAAGAACAATGCTTCGAGATGGCCCTTTTCCACCTTTAAAGGCTCCCGCATGACGCCGTCGGTGTCGCGTACGGCGACCGACGGATGCAGGATGACGCCCAATGCAAACGCTGCCAGCCAGTTCATTGCCGGATTAACTCCCAGAGCTTAACACTAAGTTGAGGATCGGTCAGAAGGCGCTTGCGGGCCGTCTGGCGGCGATGTTTCAGGATATCGGTTCGCAGCGCCGCCAAATCGGATTC
Source organism: Terriglobia bacterium (assembly GCA_963831795.1). Classification (GTDB taxonomy): domain Bacteria; phylum Acidobacteriota; class Terriglobia; order Bryobacterales; family Bryobacteraceae; genus BOG-234. Next base: position 7,236 of record CAWHSB010000025.1, read on the forward strand.
CTGATGCGGAACGGCCGCCAGGGTCACGCTTCCCATTTCATCTTTCGACTGTTCTCCCCATGTGACTCGCACCGGCGGGTCGGCGGGATTTCTCGGATTCTCCGCCGTGTTGTCCCAGTGAATCTCGGCGTCGAGCCGCGTGCCCGCGGGCAGCGGAACCAGCTGCTGAAAGTAATACCGGTCCTGCCAGGCAAAGTCCCAATCTTTGATCCAGAGCAGTGTTTTCACCTCGCCATCGGGAAGCGTCGCCGTCATCTTCATCGATTTTCCGATGTAGTGCGCGTGCGCGCCGATCGATACCGCGTCTACCGCCACCGGGAGCGTATACGAATCCCGGATCACGAAGTCCTTATCGCCCGGCGGAATATCGAGACCCGAGAAAAGTGAAAACACCGGCGGCAACTGAATCGACACCAGCGTCCGCGAGGGCGGCTTCTTCGCGAAGTACAGACCGATCAGCGACCTCTCCGCTTCCGGCTTGCCGGTTGGGTGGAAATGATATTGAACGACAAAGTCGGAGCCGGCCTTGACGCGCAATGCAAGACCGTCCGGCAGGAGATGCGGCTGCGCGCCGACCGCCCAGCCACCTAACGGCTCGGTCTCGCCTCCCGGCCTCATTCCACTGAATCCAGGCTCCGTGCCCTGCTGCGCGCGATTGTGCGCTCGTCCGCTCGGGTCGGTGAAATACAAAACATGATGGACTACCGACCGCGCGGAGGGTTTCATATCGATCGCGGTGATCCACCTGTCTTCCGTGAGCCCAAGCGGTACTGCGATGTTCCGGTAGATGTCCGGGCCGTCGGCCGGTACGTGATACGCCGCGGGCATCTGAACGATCAGGTCCGGTTCGCCGAGCATCCAGCCGGAAGCGAATTTCGGCGGCGCGGGAGCGTTCACGGATTTGCCTTCTGGCATTCCCTGCTTAACCCATTCCTCGATCAACGCGATGTCGCCATCGCTCAGCCTCCGGTCGTCACGGAACGGATAAGATGTGGCCGCGGGCTTCCACGGCGGCATATACCGGGATTGCGTGACCGCGGCAATGATTTTGCCCTTCTTCGCCACGTCCTCATAAGAGAGAAGCGAAAATGGAGCCGCCTCACCGGGACGATGGCAGGAAGCGCAGTTCTTGTAGATAATCGGCGCTATCTGCTTGTTAAACGTGACCGTCTCCGCAGCACTCAGGGCAGGCAGCGAACAAATCAGAAGAAGCCTCAGAAAACGAAAGCCAGCGCGCCGCGAATGCTCCGGGGAGTATTGACCAGCAGGACAGACTGCCCCCCCGCCGTCGTCAGCGGGAGATAGCCTTGCGCCAGGAGATTGCGCAATTCCGCCGTTGCCTCCATGCGCCACGGAACGCGAGGTATCGCAGGCATTGGCTGGCGCAGAATCACGTTCAAGCCGGGCTCGGGCACGGTGGAAGCAGCGGAGAATGACGGTCCGGGCATTGCCGATCGATAATCGGTCCATTGATAACTCGTTACGAAACGCGTTCCGCTGCGGCGCAGTGCGCCGGAAATCTGCAAAGTCAGCGCGGGCCGATGGCCTACATCCAGGATCTTTCTAAGATCCGAGGCGGCTTCCCCGGGGATGTCGCTGGTAGTCGGCGACACAACGCCAACCGACCCGTAAAATACGGTGACCTTATAATCGTCGCCAAGGTCCTGGGTCACCGAAGTCGTATACCCGAGGGTTTCGAACCTGCCCATGTTGAATGACGCGCTGTTCGAAAAAAGGTTCGGCAAAAGATCTCCCGCGAACAATCCGGGTTCGGGCGATGCAATGGTCAGCGCCGTATTGGAAACGCTTTCCCGATAGCCGGAGACCCGGTACTCTCGCGATCCGAAGCGCTGCGAAACACCCACTTCGTAATCCTCGCCGCGTTCAACCTTTGAATGCCCGTCAACCAAGCTAAGGCCAGGGAGTGTAGAAAGCGCGGTCAGACTGCGCTCCAGATCCGCATTGGGATCGGTCGCGCTCCTGCCCAGCTCAGGCCTTGCATTGCCCGACGTCCAGGCGACATCGACTTTCCCGTGCGGCAGCGCGTAAGTTAATTTCGCATAGGGGCTGAAGTAGTGGACATGATCGAGAAAAGAGACATTGTCGAACTCGAACCCGTACTCCATCTGCAGTGAATCGCTCAACTGCGCCTTGTCTGCGAAACTCGCCCCCACCGTGCGAAGCGCCGGCAAAGATCCGTCGCCGACGGAAATCCCGCCAAAGAAGCCCTGGCTGAGCCGCATCGGCAAGTAAAATTGCCTCATCGTGAGCGCGATCTCCGGACTCGCTCCGCCGGCAAGTTCACGGCTGTAAGTGGTCCGTATCGCGCCGGAAGGGGTAATCGATCCGAAGCCGTAGCCGAGATCGCCCGCCACTTGCAGGCGATTCTCGCCATAAAGAGAAGTGGCGAACGCGAACTCTGTGCCAAGATCGGCCTGGGTATCTCCGACCTGTCCGGTATCGCCAGCGGAGATTTTGACGAGGCCGCGGGAATCGGTGAAGACCCCCGGCCGGTCGGGTGTGGATAAGGAAGCATCGGCATCGTTCGGCGATGCGCTCTTCGGCGCGGGAAGAATACGAAGCACCGGTCGCAGGGCGCTATCGCCGCGCAAGGTCCACTTCCATCCGTCGCTCATCAAACCGCCGGGCGCCGGCGTCGTTGAAACCAGCTGCACCGAGCTGAACACGCGCGACAGATTGATTTCGAGAAGGCTTCTCATCCCCGGCTTGATCTGGATCCGCTCCCGGATGGCCGGCACAAAATTCGCGAAGGAAACCTGAATGGAATACAGATCGGGGAGGAGTTCCCCGAAGGCGAACGTGCCCAGCGAATCCGTCGCCGATTTCTGCAGGAATTCGTTCTGTTGATTCAGGAGAACGACCACAGCGCCTGGCTGTGGCTTGCCGCCGATATCTGTTACAAAGCCGACAAGCTGACCGGAAAGGCGAATCGGAGATGCTGCCTGTGCGCCAAATGGAGAAAGGAGCGACACGCAGATCAGAGCGGAGCCCAGAAACCCCAACCTCGGCGCTGCGGAAATCGCGCTGCCCTTCATTTTCGCGCTGCCAGTTTTCAGCTTACCGTAAAATTCGCCTGCTGCAGAACGGTTTGGTTCCGGTTCTTGTCAAATGCCTTCACCTTCAGGGTGTAGGAGCCAGGAGCCAACTTGTTCAGCGCCACCCGCTTTTCGATCGTCACCTGACTCGCGGATGCGTTGGGAATTTTTTCCACATCTTCCGAGAATGCGGCGATCTTCTCATCGCTGCCCGCTTTATCGATCTCGTATTCGATGGTGCCGGAGGGTTTCTGGGTCTTCTCATCGGCTCCGAAGTTATAGACCTGAAGATAGATACCCAAAGTCTCGTCCTGTTTGAATTTGTCGCCCAGACGCGGTCTGACCTTCATATCGCCGATTGAGAACATCCCGCCGCCGATGCTCTTGGTTGGAAGCTGTTCAATCGTATCCGCCAGAATCAGACTGCTTGATGCCAGTTTGTCCTCCTCGAAGTGCGGAACGTCGAGCGCCACCTCGTAAACATTCTGGTTTCCGGCGACTGTGTCCTTTGCCACAACATTCAATTTGTAGCGGCCCGGGGCCAGGGGAACGGACTCCTGATAGATCTCACGCTGCTGCTGATACTTTTGCAGCATCTCCGGGGGCACAGGAACTTCGAGCGATCTCTCAAAGGTGGTGATCGGGCGGCGCGTCATGGAACTGACGCGTCCGAAGAGATTCACGTGCGCATATTCCACCCCGTCCTTTTTCTGGAACTGAAGGTCGCGGTTCTCGAATTGAATCGTGATGTTCGCCATCACAGACGATTCCGTCACCCGCACGTAATCCACTCGCACCTGCATGGGGAGCACGTTATAAGTGATGCGCGTACTGATTTCCGCTTCCAGATCCTTGAATTTGACCGGCGGCGGTTGCTGCAGTTTGGCGAACTGATTGAGGCGGTCGAATTCGTTATAACTGGCGGGAGCGGCGCCGAGAGGGGCTCCCATGTGGGTGCCGTCAGTTCGCGTAAATCGGGCCATTTTGTCGCTCATGCCCAACTGTTCAGACAGCGTGAGACCAGCGCCGGGAACGTAAGTCAGGGCGTCCTTTTCAGACGGGTCCATCGTCATGTGGTACTCGCCGGTCATCGTGGTGTCGACGAATTCGATCATGACGTCGTTGCCGATTCCCTCGATATAGCGATAGCGCCAGTCTTCAAACGGGAAGGTGGTAGTTTCGCCGCCGCCTTCGGCCGCCGGACGTTCGTAGGTGCCGCCCGAAGGATGCTCGTCGATCTCGTCGGCGGGCCCAAAGGTGATATAGATCCGGCCACGGTCGGTCTTCCATCCGGGAATACCCGATGCGAACCGCTCGTTGGCATAGGCGATGCGGCGGTAATGCTCTTCCTTATATTCGTTTTCGACGGTATCCGGCGTGGGATCCCGGCGCAGCCAGAACTGCTCGACGAACTGCTCCCGCTCCTCGTCCGTGTTTAACTGCTTGAAAGCTTTGCGTTCTTCGTCGGTGATGATGTAAGTTACGTCTTCGTTCAACCACTTCTTCCAGGGCGTCTCCAGTTCCTTTTTGAGAGCGTCCTGCTTCTTCTTGATCTGCTTTGGCGTCAGTGGTTTGGCGACGGTTTCGCGCTTGGGAGGATTGGAAGAGGTGTCCTGAGAGATTGCCGGGATAACAAGCAACAGAGCGAGCCCGACGGAGGAGACCCAGAGAGCCTTTGCAGTCATACTTTTTTGCGCTTTCGGAAGAATATAAGCACCTCTGATTGTAACTCAGACGCCGGAAGCGCAGTACGCGTTTCGAAGCAGAGAGAGTGCGCGCTTCATTCACGCAGGGACGGGCACCGCGCTCCGGATTCTCTGGAACTCCCGGACTTCCTGCGCCGCTTTCAAAATTGCGCCCGTCCAGTCGCCCGGCCTCTCCTGCCGAAACAGCTTCATACCGGGATACCAGGAGCTCTCGTCCGTGTCAAGATGCCACCGATAACAGCACCGGTGGGGGATAAAAGTGAACACGGGCTTTTGCAGCGCGCCCGCCAGGTGGGCAATCGACGTATCCACGCTGATGACCAGATCGCATGTCAGCAGGGCCGCGGCGGCATCGGTAAAGTCGCGGAATTCGTTTCCGGGATTCAGCAGAGGGATTACTTTGGAAGCCCTCGCCACTTCCCTCACCACGGGACCCTTCTGAAGTCCGATCCACGACACCCCGGGTATTTCCAGCAAGGGCGTCCATTGAGACAGCGGAATCGATCTGAAAGCGTACCGGTTGTGGAGACTCGACCCGCCCCCGGCCCAGCAGATACCCACCTTGAGCTTGTCGTCCGGCGGCAGCCGCCCGGCCCATTTCGCACAGGCGCTTCGCGGCGGCCGCAAATAAGGAACCTGCCCGAGAGCTTCTTCGATGTCGAATCCGAGAATGAGATAGGTCTCCAGAAACAGGACCAGTTCGCAGTCGATGTCCGGCGTCTGGTCGTAAGGAGCCACTGCGAGGTCGATGCCGGGCATCGTGCTTGCCAGCGAGCAGAAGCCTTTTTGACATCTGAGTATCACGCGGGCGCCGCGCTGCTTCAACAGAGCACCGAAGCGGGCGAACTGAACGGAATCGCCGTAACCGCCCACGGAGTCGAGCAGAACGGTCCGGCCGTGCCATGCCGGGTTTTTTCGATCGGCGAAATGCAACAGTTCCGGTTTGGCGGCCCAATAGACGTCCCGAGCCCGGTCGAATTCGCGAAGCTTGAACAGGTAGTAGTAGAAGCTCTCGCCGTGACGCGCATCCAGAAGGAAGGCTCGCTCGTGGTACTTGAGGGCGGAAGCCCGATCGCCCAGCGCGTCGCAAATCCGAGCCAGCGCATTGAGCGTTTTCGTATCCTCCGGCCCAGTACGGATGATCTCCGCCCGGCACTCCAACGCCTCGTCGTAGCGGCCATAGTGTTCCAGGGCTCGCGCTACACCGAGATCCGTATCTGCCGGGCAGGCCCCCGGCATCGCGGTTCGCGCGTAAGCCCGCGCCGCGCTCAGGTTGCGGCCCTGGATCGCGCATCGGCCTACACCGACATAGCCAAATCGGTTGGCGGGGTCCACAGCAATGCCGCGCTTGAACATTTCGAGCGAACGCGCTTCATCTCCCAACCGCCTGATATAGAGCTTGCCCAGAGCGAAGTACCAGTCCGCGCGGCCGGGATCGAGCGCAATGGCGCGTTGCAGGCTATGGGCGGCCTGCTCGATGCGCTCCTGTGCCAGCAGTATCCGCGCCTCGATTTCAAAAGCCTCCGCGCGTTGTGGATCGAGCCGAATGGCCTTCCGGACGTAGTGCAGAGCTCTCGCCGGCCGCTCCTGAGCGTGCAGCGCCAAGGCGAGCCGGCTTGCGGCCTCCGCGCTCCGCGCATCGCGCCGATATGTTTCGAGCAGACCCGCGAGCGTCGTCGCGGGCCGGGGGGCGCGCAGGAAGGGATACATCGGGCTGTCCATAAGCTCCTGATGCTCCAGGGCGGCGGCCTTCCCCGTTGCTTTACTTTCGACCAGCTCTCGCAGCGCCTGCGGCAGGACACGCTGTCGTCTCGCTGGGAAAGCTCGCTTCCTGAACCGACCACACGAAGTCCGAAGACAGGTATGGCGCTCCCGTGTTCGGCGTCGAGTAGGTGCTGGTTGGAAACGCGCCTGTGAAACCGGCATACGTGAATCCCGTGGTTCCCGAAAAACTGTTTGGGGCAAAGATCGAATTACGGGAAATGTACGGTTTGCCGTTGTTGTTGTTGCAGATTCCGATGCTTGCCAGATAGTGGCAGGTAATGCAGGAGGATGTCGGGTTCGGCGGTGGGGCCGACGGCACGCTCTGACCGTTCGAAATGGTGGAGCCGAGGTCTGTTTCGATCTGATTATTCGCCATCAGCGTATTAACGCCTCTGAGCGTAGGGGCTACCTGCACGCCGACAAGGTTGTAATTCGCCAGTGGCGTTCCTTTCACTAACTGCCGGAACTGCGCATTTGCGGTCAGCGCGGCGGTGCCGACGATATCACATGGCGCGGGATTCGTGAGGTTCGATTGCGTATTTTTCACGCATGGAACGGGCGCCGGAGGTGTAATGGCCGGACAGGAACACATTTTTGTGCTTGTATTGTAAGCGCAGGGCAGTGAGCAATTCGCCTGAGTGTTCGATGGATAGTTATAGTTGACGGGGTTGCCGAGTGTAGGTGAGAAGTAAGTATTTGGCGGCTTACCTTTGGAGGTATAAGGCTGGGTGTACTGATTGTTCCCGGCGTACTCGAAAGTCATCCACATCCAGCTCGAATTATTGAATACCTTCCAGATGATGTGAAATCCGGTAAGCCCGATCACAAATGTGCCACCCGAGCTGGTCGTGCCGGTCGCGCTGATCATGCCCAGCTGAGACGGAGTCGGCCCACCCGACGGGAACTGATACCAGGACGGCTTGACCTCGAACGCGCTGCCCTGAAACTGGATAAAACCTGGAGGCGTCTGCGGCAGCAATTTAGCGGCGCTCGCCCCGTTATACAACGCGAACTGTCCCACATCGGTGTTCAGAGGCGCTTTGACGGACGTCCCGGGCACCGTGAGAGGTGTCGTGATGGTTGTGCATGCCGAAGGGTTCTCCCTGGCTTCGTAGAGGATTCCGGTCGGGTTCGCCGCCGTATTGTTTCGATCCGGGAGGAAAAACCCGGTTGCCTGAGTATTTCCCGTTGGCTGATTGATCGCCTGAGCGGTTCCTGGCTTCCTGAACGGCTGCCGCATGAGCCGCCCAGGCGCGTGAGGATTGACGCTGGCGAGATTGGGACTGGCGATTCGGAGTAAGTGGACGCGGGATTGCGTTTGCCCCGAACTGCAGGGCAGCGGATTTGCCGTGTAAACCTCGTCGGAACTCCTCCACGTTTCCCAGACCAGTGAGCAAGCGTTCGAGCCCTGGCCGGCGCACGTGCCAAGAGGTTTGGCCGCATTGGCAGTCATGGTGGGCGCGCCGTTGCCGGCCGCCGCCCAGTTGAGCGCGATGAAACTGCACCACGCCGCCTGCGACAGCCTGTTGTAATCCGATACGAATTGAATCCCCCCCGGATTCAGAGTTTGAATTCCTTTAGCCGTGGCGCCCAGGTCGGGCGGCTGCGAACCGGTGAAACAATACGGCGGGGGAGGCGGCTGGGCCGCCACAACAGTCGGGCCGCTCCGCGGAATTTCCCGTGTCGCCATCGTCCAGAAGATCCCAATGGCGAGCGCCACTCGAAGCAGAGAAATCGCAGTTTTACGGCTGAAGCACTGTCGCATCGCTCGATTTTCTTCTCTTGCTTATTCCGTGTCAATCCTTTCTCGTTCATTCCTTTCATTTAAGTCTTAATAGCCCTTTTTTAGAGATAAAATAGCGAACCTGCAGATTTTTGCGATGCCCAAATGTGAAATCAGCATCGTCATCCCCACGCACAACCGGGCGGAGTTACTGCGCGAGACCGTCGCCAGCGCATTGGCGCAGACTTTTCAGAATTTTGAGGTGATCGTAGTGGATGACGGTTCGACCGATCACACACGCGACGTGGTCAAAAGCTTTCAATGCCGACCCATAGTGTACGTCGCGCTGGAGAGCTGCGGGAATCTTTCGGTGCTCAGGAATGCAGGCATCCGGCAGTCCTCGGGCCAGTGGATTGCCTTTCTGGATTCCGACGACCTTTGGCGCAAGGACAAGCTCTCGGTCCAGGCGGAATTGTTATCGAGCGAACCGGACGCCGGATTTGCCATCTCCGGATTTGACCTCTTCAGCGCCGCCGGTCATGAGAGGAGGCAACTGTATGGCAAGGAGCGCGGCAACTCGGTCGTATCCATTTTCGACGATTTGATTCGGGGCAGAATTACTCTTTGTTCTTCTTCGATCCTGATCCGGAGAACGCTTGTCGAGCAAACGGGGCTGTTGAACGAACATCTGCGTTCCGGCGACTACGAATTCTACACGCGGCTGGCGTGGCACGCTCCGGCGGCGATCGTTCATCAGCCACTGGTTCGTGTTCGCAGGCATGAAAACAACTCGTCGCGTGTCTGGAATGCGGAGGGATTGGAAGAAGCAATCTACGCAGTGCGCAAGTTCTACGCCCTCGGGCAGATCGGGCGCGACGTTCGGGACGATCGTCTGGGAAAGTATCGCGCTGAACTGGCAGAGATTCTTTCCCGGCGTGAAGAAGAAAAGCGAGCGCAGCGCCTTCAAGAGGGGACCTGATTGGTTCGGGGTTATCCGGGACGAGCCGGTGTTTTTCCTGGCGACACTCTTTGGCTGCACACAGCCAGCGATACTGGACGGACGCTTTTTCGCGTTTGGTTCTTTCGGTGGAGCGGGGACTGGGAACTCTGTGGAAGGTCGGACTTGTGGACCGCGGATTCTTTCCCTCGGGGGTCTTCGACCCGAGCCTGGGGCTGGCACGCCAACCCCTTTGTGGTTCCCTGTAACTGGCCCTCGGGGCCATATCTGGCGGTCTTTTCAGAGACTGGGGAATCCCAGCCTGACACCGGGGATCCGCGGTTCTGTCGCGACCGATGCGCATTCTTTGTGGTGAAACGCGCGCCGGTGGTCAGCCCGAACAGGATCCTTTATAAACTCCCGTTATTCACCTATGCCGCTTATAACAACGAAGGCGGCGGAAGTCTTTACACGGGGCCAGGGGACCGCGTCACTCTTCACCGGCCCGGCGGCGGAGCAGGGGGCGAGCCTTGCGACGCCGGGACCCCGGACGCGTATGACCTATCCTCGCCGCGCCAGACATTCGCGCACTGGGACGCTCCTTTCGTGCGCTGGCTGGCATGGAACGGCTATTGCGTCGATTACTGCACCGACCTCGACCTGCACGATGGGTCGTGCAGTCTCGAGTCCTATCGGCTTCTGCTGAGCGTGGGCCACGACGAATACTGGAGCCGGCAAATGCGTTCCGCGGTCGAACATTTCGTCGTCCGCGGCGGTAATGTCGCGTTCCTCGGCGGCAACACCTGCTGGTGGCGAGTCCACGTCACCGATGAGGGTACGTCTCTGGCGTGCGACAAGCGCAGGCGCCCGGGAGATGACGAATCCTTTGATCAATGGATGCGGATCGACCCGGAGGCGCGCATGACCGGGGTGAGCTTCCGCTGCGGCGGAGGATGGTGGTCGGGGAAGCGGGATCTCATCGGTTACCGGGTGCGGGACGCTGGAAATTGGATCTATGAAGGCACTGGATTGCGCGACGGAGACACCTTCGGCGATTCGGCCGATCAAGGGTTGATCGGTTACGAATGCGACGGCGCATCATCCGCATGCGGCACACCGGAGTCGTTCGAGATTCTGGGCGTGGCGGAGTTGTCTGCCAGGTGGGAGTACCGCGAGCGGCCGGACGCGGCGGCGACAATGGGCATCTATCGGAACGGGAACGGCGGACTGGTTTTTACCGCGGCCACGACCGACTGGGCGCGAGTGCTCGTCATCGATCCGATCGTAGACCGTATTACTCGCAATGTGCTCGACCGCCTTTCCGCGGCGTGAGGACTTTCTGAGCCAGTTCGATTCCGATACGGCAGCGGAGCGGACGCCGTTCGCCGCGCTGTACCGGATTCCCACTTGCGCCCGTGAAACATTCCGCGCACCAGCGGTCACTTGGGATAGCGGAGGAGTTTGATCTCGGATTCCCCGAAGCGGCCTGCGCTTATGCGCAGAAATCCTGGCCCGCAAGGGCGAAATATGGCCTGGGAATACGGCGGTTGCCTTTTGTCAGGCCGGGGTGGTTCCGCGTACAGTCGGTTTGCCTCAGCGCGGTTATACTGAGGTCCGGCCCTGGTTTTGCGGAGCAGGGTAACTGGAGAGATTTACAGATGAATTACAAGAAAGTTGCACTTCCGGGTAGCGGGCGCCAGCCCGTAGGCAATCCCGTCGGCGACGTTGCGAAAGACGAAATCGCCGAAGTTTCAGTGATTCTGAAACCGAAAGCGCCGGTGACCGTGCCTCATCGGGGCGGCGCTACGGTTTCGCGCGACGAGTTTCCCGCGAAGCACGGCGCCGATGAAAACGTGATCGCCAAGCTCAAGGAGTTCGCCGCACAGGCCGGTCTGAAAGTGATCGACGAGTCCGTGCGACGCCGGACGGTCGAACTTGAAGGAACCGTCGCCGCGCTGACGAGCGCTTTTGACGTGAACCTCAAGCTGTACGACCACGAAGGGTGCCGATATCGCGCACGCACAGGCCCCATTCACGTTCCCGAGGAACTGGCATCCTCAATTGAAGCCGTACTCGGACTGGACGATCGTCCTCAGGCCAAGCCTCACTTTCGGATTCGCACCGAAAACAATAACCCGGAGGCAAAAGCGGCCGCCGCGGTTTCGTACACCCCGAGACAGGTCGCGCAGATCTACTCGTTCCCGCTCGATGTCGACGGTACCGGCCAGACGGTCGGAATCATCGAACTCGGCGGTGGTTACAAACCGGCCGATCTGAAGGCTTATTTCCAGAAGCTCGGTTTGAAAGAGCCCACTATCGTTTCCGTATCGGTCGACAAGGGGAAAAACCACCCTACGAATGCGAACAGCGCCGATGGCGAGGTGCTGCTCGATATCGAGGTCGTAGGCGCCGTCGCGCCGGGAGCGCACATTGTCGTTTACTTTGCTCCGAACACGACGAAGGGCTTTCAGGACGCGCTCACCATGGCCATTCACGATACGACGCACAAGCCCTCCGTGATTTCGATCAGCTGGGGCGGTCCGGAGTCCAGCTGGACAAAGCAATCGATGACCGCTATGGATTCGGCGGCGCAGGATGCGGCCGCGCTTGGGGTTTCCATTTGCGTGGCATCGGGAGACAACGGATCGAGCGACGGCGTATCGGATGGCAAGAATCACGTCGATTTTCCCGCTTCCAGCCCGCATGTGCTTGCGTGCGGAGGAACCAGCCTGCAGAGCAAGAGCGGGGCGATCACCTCGGAAACGGTCTGGAACGATGGCGCGCAGGGAGGGGCTTCGGGAGGCGGTTTCAGTGCGCAATTCGCCTTGCCTTCCTGGCAGCAGAGCGCCGGAATCAAACCGCCATCGGGCGGTGGCCGCGGCGTCCCGGACGTGTCCGGAGATGCCGATCCCGAGACAGGCTACCAGGTGCGTGTCGATGGCCAATCGCTGGTTATCGGCGGGACAAGCGCGGTGGCGCCGCTGTGGAGCGGACTGATCGCGCTGCTCAATGAAAAGCTGGGGAAACCGCTGGGATTCCTTCAACCGACGTTGTATGGCCTCGCGGCATCGACTAAGGCGTTGAACGACATTACCAAAGGGTCGAATGGTTCCTTCTCAGCCGGAACCGGATGGGATGCGGCCACTGGCCTCGGTTCTCCTGAAGGCGCAAATCTGCTGAAGGCACTGACTGGGTCGGCTGGAGCGACTTCCGCGAAACCGCCTTCGAAGGCGACGGCGTAAAAGCACGCTCTGACGAAGACGCGGTTCGGATTGTTGATTCGGCGTGAGATGCCGTTCCGCGTCTTCATCGCCTTTGGCGGCCCGCCGCGGGCCATGGAACACTCCCGTGAAGAACACCGGCGACGAGATCGCCGGCGCTACCGGCGCTGACGTAACGCTCCGCGCCGAAGCGCTGGCCCCACATACGCTGCGCAGCGTCTTCGTCCGCTTTGGCGACCCGCACTGTCGAAGACGCGGTTCGTAAGAACACCGGCGACGAGATCGCCGGTGCTACCGGCACTGACGTAACGATCCGCGCCGAGCTGGGGCTCGGCGGCAGCGTCGAGGCCTGCCCCACAGGGTACCCGTGGCAGCATCTTGGACCGCAGCGCCGCGGGGACCCTCCGGGCGGGAAGGTTAGAGGACTTCGCGCTGCGCCGGTGTCTGGCGATCCTGAAGTTGCGCCACTTCGACTTTCAGGGTCACTTCTTTCTTGTTCCGAACCACCGTGAACGAGAGCTCTTTTTTTCCGCTGGTTCGTACCAGGCCGGTGATCTCGCGCGGGCTGGTGACCGGGGTGCCGTTGACCTTAGTCACAACGTCACCGGCCTTCAAACCGGCACGGGAGGCCGGCGTATCGGGATTCACGCTTCGCACCAGCACGCCTTGCTTCACGCCAAAAAAGTCGGCCAGCTGACCGTTTACGGGCTCGCCCTCGAACCCAACCCTTGGGCTATCGGCGGGTAATCCCGGAAAACCGTTGCCAAACGGCGCCGGAGGCATCGGCGGAACGGGAGGATTCAGTGGCTCCGCCCCGAAATAGAAGAAGTTGTCGGGACGCGAATCCAGCGTCGCGGCAAGCGTCTTCTTCGCGCCGTCGCGCCAGATCGTCAGATTGACTTTCGTCCCCGGCTGCGTCTCGCCGATGGTGCCCAGAAACGTTTCCAGTCCGTCGATGCTTTTCCCGTTTACCTCGAGAATTACGTCGTTAATTTTCAGCCCGGCTTTGGCGGCGGGACTGCTGTCTTCGACGCGCTTGACCTCCACACCCTGATCGTCTTTCAGCTTTAAAGCCTGCACCCGCTCGTCGGTCAGCTCGACCACACCGACACCGAGGTAGCCGCGATTCGCCGCCCTCCGCAGTTCTGTTGAGCGGGCGCGCTGGGGCGCGGACGTCTGCGCCATCACCGGCAAGACTGCCGCAGCCAGCGACAGGCAAATTACGCCGGCGCCCCTGAAAACCATATTTAATACTCTTGTCATCTTCGATTCAGCCACAATTATTTGGACGGGAATCGCGCTCAATAGGTACCGACCGAAGCCTTCATCGCTTCGAGCAAATCACGGCAGCGCGTCCTGATATAGCTGTCGTCTTCCTTCTGCATGACGTCCTGAAGTACGCCGACAATCGAATCATCGTGGTGAGTAGTCAGCAGATCGATTGCCTGGACGCGCACGCCCGCGTTGTCGTCTTTCAGCAGAACATTGGCCAGCGTCTTCCGTACTGCCGCGTCGCCGGCATAGGGCTTAAGACCTTCGAGCGCCTTCAAACGAACTCCCGCGTTCGGGTCGTGCGATACCGCATCGATCAACGCCTGCCTTACCTCTTCAGAATCGGCGCTGTTCTGAAGTACCCCGATCGATTCCACACGAACGCCGGGGTTCGACTCTTCCCGAAGCGCATTCATCAGCATTTCCTGGATCCGGGGGTCTTCCATGTTGCCGTCGACAACCCGCCGCTGAACCTCGTCAACGGCAATCCGGACTTTGCCCGGAGCCGCCGGTTCAACAGATTGCACGGTGGAAAACATAGGGCCGGTTAATCCAGCCCGAATTCCGCCGAATTTCTCAGGCGTGTAACGCGCGCCGAACCAGCCGAGCGCGACGAGCGCCATGGCGCCTACTGGGATCCGCAACGGGATGTGAAGGCGTGAAAACCCTCTCAGGCTGTCGGCCCAATTCCATCCGAACCAGCCCGGTGCGGACCGCTTCGTTTCCTCACCCGCAAGTTGGCGGCGCAAATCGGCGCGGCACGCCGTCAGGAGGGCCATATCCGAAACTTCCTGGCGCTCGTCCAGCCGTTCGAGAAACAAATGGTGCCGCGCGAGTTCCTCACGGCATGCGGGACAGTCCGACAGGTGAGATTCGATGCTCTCTTCGAGATCGGACGATACCTCGCCATAGCTGTACAGGGGAATCTCACGAATTACGTCAGCGCAGTTCATACAAATGCTTCCAGACTCGATCTCATCTTTTGCGTTGCCCGGAACAGGCAATTCTTGGCCGCCTCCTCGGTGGTTCCGAGCATCTCTCCTATCGCACGCAACCGCAGCCCTTCGTAATGGCGAAGCTCGAAAACCGTCCGCTCCCTTGGCGTCAGGGCTTCCAACGCGGAGAGAATCCGGCCACTCAACTCGCGATTCCAGGTCTGCCGTTCCGGATCCGCCGCCGGATTATCTTCTTCGAGCCGCGACACCTGGTCGACCGGCCCATCCGGCGTTTCGACCACGGTCGATTCCTCTTTGCGCACCTTGCGTTTCCGCAGGTGATCGAGGCACACGTTAGTCACAATCCGGTACAGCCAGGTATGAAACGAACAATCGAACCGGAACGCGTGCAGGTTCCGGAAGACCTTTAGAAACGCCTCCTGATAGACATCACGCGCCTCCTCAGGCGAACGAAGCAGGTTCATGGCGAGCCGGAGCACACTTTGATCGTACTTGCGGACGAGGCGTTCAAACGCGTCCTCGTCCCCGCGCTGCGCAGCCCGAATCAGGCCCGCTTCATCCAGGGCCGAACCGGCGAGGGCCCGTTGTTCGACGTTCCTGCTGAATGGCTCCGCCAAGCTGGCACTCACCGTTTCCGCGGCATCGTGCATCGTTCAGTGGCTCTGATATTGTGACGCACGGCGTGGCGAAAGGTCCCGCGATTCAATATTACAGCGTCCCGGGGGTGGCTCCGGCGGAAATCAGCGCTGCGAGGAGGTCCGTTCCGCGAGACGAGGGATGCGCTGCTCGTGATTATCGAGTTTTTGCAGGATGGAAGACAGCCGAAAGTGAGCTGCCGATGAACGCCGATAAACGTGGACAATTCAAAACAAAGAAGTTCAGTCTGTCTTATCGGCTTTGATCGGCGTTTCGCCGGCAGCGGCAGTTTCGCCGGCAGGGGCATTCATATGCGCAAGCAGGACGGCGGCGCATCATCGGCGGAGCGGTAATGCGAACTCACTCACATCGCTCCATCCATAGGCTATTTCGGCGAACGACTGCCCGTTGCGCTCGATCCGCCTTTCGGCGATCGGGCGGCCCCCGAGGGCCTCATAGAATTTGCGCGAAGGGTTCAGCGCGAGTACCCAAACGGCCATCGAACTGAATCCTCGCACTCCGAGCTCGTGCGCAAACCGATGAACGAGCCGGGTTCCCAAACCCCGCCGTTGCGCTGAAGGCAGGAGGTAGATTGCGTAGAGTTCGCCGTCGCAATCGAGCGAGCCGGTTCTTTCGCGACCACCGTCGGCGAATCCCGCAACCCGTCCATCGGATTCGCAGGCAACGAGTGTCACCGACGAGGCGTCAGGCCTGGTGAGTATCTCCAGCCAGAAGCGTTCTCGCTTTTCGACCGAAAAGGCATTTAAATGAGTAGCGGGGAGTATGCCCGCATAGGCGCTTTTCGAACTTTCCACATGCGCCTCCGCGATGCCGCGAGCATCTTCCACCCCCGCGGCGCGGATAGTCGGGGTCATGTTGTCAACATACAATGAGCCAATGAAATCACCGGTTGCGCTGCGGGCACTGCTTATCGCGGCCGCGTTGCTGGTTCTACTGCACACGCTCACCAACGGGCAATACGGCTTTCATCGCGACGAACTGGCGACGCTCGACGACGCGCGCCATCTCGCGTGGGGATATGTCGCCTATCCTCCGCTGACTCCTTTTGTGGGGCGTATCGGTCTGGATCTTTTCGCCTCCGTCCGCTGCCGGCGTTCGATTTTTCAGCGCGCTGGCTCAAGCGGCGGTCGTGGTTTTGGGTGGACTGATCGCGCGCGAGTTGGGTGGCAGCGCAAGCCGTCCAGGTGATGGCGGCGCTGGCCGTGGCCGCGTCACCCGTCTCGATGATCGAGGGACATCTGTTCCAGTACGTGTCCTTCGACCTTCTGTGGCAGGTGCTCGCGGTTTACTTCGTGATTCGTCTGCTTGAGTCCGGCAACGGGCGATGGTGGATCGGCATCGGCGCGGCTGTTGGCCTGGGATTGATGACCCGATACACGATGGTGTGGTTTGTGGCCGGCCTTACGGTGGGTTTTCTGGTTACGCCTGCTCGAAGGCTCTTGATGAGCCGCTGGTTGATTGCGGGCGTGGCGGTGGCGCTGGCGATTTGTCTGCCCAACATCCTCTGGCAGGCGAGCCACGGGTTCATTACATACGATTTTCTGCGGACCATTCATGCGCGCGACCTGCGGATCGGCAGAGCCGCGGGATTTCTCTCGAAGCAGTTCCTGATTCCCGCGGCGCCGCTCACGATTCCGCTCTGGATCGCTGGACTGTATTTCTACTTCCGCAGGCCGGAAGCTGCGCGCTTCCGCGTTCTGGGGTGGAGTTTCGCGGCGACAGTGCTGCTTTTTGCCGTGAGCCGCGCCCGCGAATACTACACGGCGCCGCTCTATCCGATGTTGCTGGCGGCAGGCGCAGTCGTGGCGAGCCGATGGCCACGATGGGCGCGGGGCCTTGCGTGGGGTGGCGTCGTAATTTCGCTGGGTCTGGGAATCGCGTTTCTTCTGCCCCTCGCGCCCATCGGTTCCCGCTGGTTCGCGGCTTCATTAAAGGTGAATGGAGATCTTCGCGAGGAGATCGGCTGGCATGACCTGGTCGACCGGGTTGCCGACATCCGGAATGCGCTGCCGCCGGAGGAACGCGCCGATACGGGCATTCTCACGGGCAATTACGGCGAAGCGGGCGCGATCGATCTCTATGGGCCGGCGCGAGGTTTACCGCAAGCCTTAAGCCGGGCAAATTCGTTCTGGCTGCGCGGGTATGGCGACAAGCCACCGGCAACCCTGATCGTTGTCGGGCTCTGGCCTGATATTCGTGAACGCGCACTTCGCGAACTGCGATTCGGCGGGCACTATCTCGAATCGGTTCGGAGTGGTGAACGAAGAGACCGAGTACGACAAATATCTATGGGTCTGCCGCGGCCTTCGCGAACCATGGCCTGTATTCTGGCGCAAGATCAAGGCATGGGAATGAGAATTGCTGTCTGCATGCTGTGGCCGCGGCGGAGGTGAGGATCGGAACGTCGGGATGGCATTACAAGCACTGGGTGGGAACGGTGTATCCGCCGCGGTGGCCCGCTTCGAAGATGCTCGAGTGGTATCAGGAGCGCTTCGACACAGTAGAGATCAACAACAGCTTTTACCGGCTCCCTTCGGAATCGGCTGTGGAAGAATGGCGGGCGTCGGCTCCGCCGGGCTTTCGGTTCTCGGTAAAGGGCAGCCGGTTTCTTACGCATATGAAGAAGCTGAAGGACCCCAGCCCCGGACTGGAGAAATTCTTCTCCCGAATCGACCTTCTGAAATCGAAGCTGGGAGCCGTTCTTTTTCAACTGCCGCCGAACTTCGAATCAAATCCCGGGCGGCTCGGTGAATTTCTTGACGCTCTTCCGCCGCGGCATCGCTATGCGTTCGAGTTCAGGCATGAGAGCTGGCACAATGCGGAGGTCCTTGGTTTGCTGCGCGCGCATAATGCGGCCTGGTGCTCATTTCATCTCGCGGGCGTCAGTCACCCGTCGAGATCACAGCGGACATCGCGTATGTCCGGCTGCACGGGCCCGGCGGCAAGTATCAGGGCAGTTATGAGCGACGATGCGCTTAAGGGATGGGCGGACAGGATCAAAACATGGCGCAGGGATCTCAAGACCATCTACGTTTACTTCGACAACGACGATTCGGGATATGCGGCAAAGAACGCGCTGCGGCTGCGCGAACTGACTGCGGATTAATTTCGGTTTGGCATCACATGGCTGGAATCGTATATGATGACGGACCGGTAACACGATTATGTTTCGTATCGGGAGTTTTGCGTTCGCGATTCTGGCGCTTGCCTGGATTGTCTCAGGCCAGGCGCCCCAACAACCCCAACCAACCGCGCCTCTGCCGAAGATTCTGCAGAACTATCAGCCCGTCACCGCCGCGCGCCTGAAGAATCCTGAAGCCGGCAACTGGCTGATGATACGCCGCACCTATGACGGATGGGGCTACAGTCCGCTCGACCAGATCACGACGCAGAACGTGAAGCGACTCCATCCCGTGTGGGTGTTCTCCACCGGGGAGCCGAAGGTCCACGAAGCCGCGCCGCTCGTGAACAATGGCGTGATGTTCATCTCGACGCCGAACGACCAGGTGATCGCAATCGACGTCACGACGGGCAACCTGCTATGGCGCTATAAGAGGACACGTCCGGCGGGAGCGATCGTGCCGCATGACACCAGCCGCGGCGTGGCGCTCTATGGCGACAAGGTCTACTACGCGGCCAACGAGGCGGTGCTGGTGGCGCTGGATGCCAAGACCGGGAAGGAAGTCTGGACCACTCCCGTCGCCGACAACAATGCGGCGTATTACATCACGCTTGCGCCGCTGATTGCCGACGGCAAGGTGATGGTGGGCGCGTCCGGCGGCGAGTTCGGCATTCGCGGCTTCGTCGCGGCGTTCGATCCGGATTCGGGTAAGCAGCTCTGGCGAACGTATATGATCCCGGCGCCGGGCGAGCCGGGCAGCGAGACCTGGCCGAAGGGCGACCAGTGGAAGACCGGGGGAGCTCCGGTGTGGGTCACCGGCAATTACGACCCCGCGACCAATATCGCCTATTGGGGAACGGGCAATGGCGGTCCCTGGATGGGCGACAAACGTCCCGGGCGACAATCTTTACACCGCTTCGACCATCGCTCTCGATGTGGCCACGGGCGCGATCAAGGGCCACTTTCAGTACACTCCGAACGAGTCGTGGGATTGGGATGAAGTCTCGCCGCCGATTCTGGTCGACTACCAGCGCAACGGGCGTACCGTCAAGGGGCTGATCGATGTCGCGCGCGACGGTTATCTCTGGTTCCTGGATCGCGCGGGGCCGGCGGCAAGATCAAATTCGTCGAGGGCAAGCCTTTCGTCAATCAGAACGTGTTTCTGAGCCTCGATCCCGAAACCGGCCGGCCGAAGATCGATCATGGCGCGCAAACCCGCCACGGACAAGGAAGCGAAGTTCTGTCCCGACTTGCACGGCGGCAAGAACTGGCCGCCCATCGCCTTCAGTCCGAAGACGCGGATGATCTATATTCCGGCGAACAACAACCTGTGCGGATCGAGCGAGGGCGTGGATGCCAGCTATGTGCCAGGTAAGGGTTACACCGGCGTGAAGGGTGGCCCGCCAGGCGCAGCTCCGAACGCCGACCACTTCGGCGAGGTGCAGGCGTGGAATGTCGATACTGGCAAGCTCGCGTGGACCCATACGTACAACAAGAGCCCGAACTGGGGGTCGATGCTGGCTACGGCGGGCGGTCTCGTGTTCACCGGCGGGACAAACGATCGCAAGATTCACGCCTTCGACGCATCGACCGGCGCACTGCTCTGGGAGTTTCCGACCAACTCGGGAATTCTCGCGCCCCCGACGACTTTTCTGATCGATGGCAAGCAGTATCTTGCCGTTCATGCAGGCTGGGGCGGTGACGTGCGAGGCACCCAGGGCACACTGAACCGGCTGTTTCCGGGAGAGTATCCGGAAGTTCCGGAGGGTGGCGCGGTTTGGGTCTTCAGTCTGGAGTAGTTGACGTAGAGTCCCGAGCCAGGCCGGACCGGGGGGCCGGCGCGGACGATGAGCGTCCGCCCCACCAGGGATGAATTAGTTCAGTTTGCCCTGAAATTAGTTCAGTTTGTTTTAAAGGCTGTCGCGCTTGACGGGTTTGCCGTAGACTTCAATCGTTCCGATATCTGACCAGCCGCCCGGGCCGTGTCCGCTGCCTGCCATCAGATCGGTAAAGCCGATTTCATCCACCTTGCTGAGGTCGGGATGATCGATCCACTTTCCGTCGGGCGCTTCGATTACCTTCTTGATGTCGATCTTGCGCCAGCGAACGTCGGCGAAGGAGATTTCGGCCGTGTGCCAGTCCGAACTGATGCCTTCGGCGTGATCGCCGGCGAGCCATGTGCCGTCCGCCAGCTTGATTATCGGCCGCACCATGTGGAAGCCCGCCTCTTTGTATTCGAAACGAACTTTTGCCGTACCGGTCAGATCGACGAGGTTATTCTTGTCACGCAGAGCAAAGGCGCAGCTTTGAGCGCATTGGCCGGTCCAGACGTGCGCGGGCTCGATGAGCGGCGGATTGTGCTTGACGATCCAGATCCCGTGGTCAGGCTTTTGGCCGCCCGGGGCGTCGCCGTAAAGCTTGAGTTCCAGATTGGGGCTGTCGACTGAATCCTGCGCGGCCGGATGCTCCACATCGGAGGGAGCTTTCCATGCCTCTTTGAAGAAAAGCGGCGGCCCGCCGGCAGGTTGCTGAGCGAAAGCGCTGCAGGCGATCCAGAGCGGAATCGCGGAATTCATCGTTATCAAAGCCAGCCGGCGTTTTGTCATGGAGGGTCTCCCTGGTCGGGCGGCTGAAATTATATCAGGGGGAATGCCGGCGCAGAAACCTCCGAACCGCCCGCGGTTGCAGCGGCCCGCTGGATACAATCAATCGAATGTCTATGGTTATTGTTGGTTCCGTCGCATACGACGGTGTTGAGACGCCTCACGGAAAAGTCGACCGCATGCTGGGTGGCGCGTGCACTTACATCGCGCTCTCCGCGAGCTTTTTCACGCAGCCGAAGATCGTCGCCGTGGTTGGGGACGACTTCGCCAGGGAGGATATCGAACTGCTCGAATCGCGCGGGATCGATCTCGCCGGTCTGGAGCGCGTGCCCGGCAAAACGTTCTTCTGGGCGGGCGTTTACTCGCAGGATATGAACGACCGCGAGACGCTCGCGACTGAACTGAACGTCTTTGCGACCTTCGATCCGAAACTTCCGGAGTCTTATAAGAACGCCCCATATCTGCTGCTGGGCAACATCCAGCCCGGACTGCAGCGCTCGGTGAAAGCGCAGATGGACGGATCGCTGAAGCTGGTCGGCGGCGACACCATGAATTACTGGATTGCCGATTTCCGCGACGAACTGCTCAAGACGATCGCCGAATGGGACTTCCTGCTGATCAACGATTCCGAGGCGCGGATGTTGTCGGGCGAGAAGAATCTGCGCAAGGCGGCGGCAAAGATCATGGCCATGGGTCCGCGCATTCTTGTGATCAAACGCGGCGAACACGGCGCGATTCTCTGGCACGGGGACAAGCATTTCATGGTGCCCGGTTATCTGCTGGACGACGTTTTCGATCCCACGGGCGCGGGCGACTGTTTCGCGGGCGGATTCATGGGCTATCTCGCCGGCGCGGGAATCGATCTGAAGGCCGACGACGTTGACGCGAACGAACTGCGGCGCGCCGTGATCTACGGCTCCGTCATGGGCAGCTTCTGCTGCGAGCGCTTCGGCGTGGATCGCTTCCGCACGCTGACTCGCGAAGAAATCGATGCCCGCTTCGAAGAATTCAAGAGCTTCACTTCGTTTTAGCGGGTTGCGGAAGGGTCATTATCGCTCCCTCCCGGTCGCGGCTCGGAAATGCGTCGCGGCTTGGAAATGCGTCACGGCCTGGAAGTGTCTGTTTTGAAGCCGACGGCGTTTCAGAGCCGCGCGCGTCAGCGAGCGGCCCCGGGATCGAGTCGGATCGTATCGACAATCGTTTTTTTCGTGGCCGCCGCTGCGCTGATGGCTGCGGCGATCTTTTTCGTTTACCGCACCGGCGCGACGCTCTATTACGGCGACGCCGAAGCGCACCTCGATATCGCCCGCCGCATCGTCGATTCGCGCACGCCGGGATGGTCGCAAGTCGGTACAACGTGGCTGCCGCTGCCGCATCTGCTGATGATTCCGCTGGTGCGGAACGATTGGTTGTGGCAGACCGGCCTCGCGGGCGCTATTACTTCGGGCGCGTGTATGACCATCGCCGCGACATTCCTGTTCGCCGCAATCCGTCGATTATTCGTGAGCGCCAGTGCCGCAATCGCAGGGGTCGCCGTGTTTCTGCTGAATCCGAACACGCTCTATCTCGGGTCCATTCCGATGACTGAATCCGTATTTCTTCGCCGCGCTCTTCGGACTGCTCTACTTCACGGTGCGGTTCCGCGAAACGCAGGGCTGGGGCGCTCTGCTCGGCGCGTCCGTTGCAGCGCTCGCCGGCACGTTGACGCGCTACGAGGCCTGGTTTCTGCTGCCGTTCGTCGCGATATACATCTGGGCCAACGCGCGCGGAAAGGCGCTGGGCCGCCACGATAAGTTTTCTGCCTGATTGCGGGAGCGGGGCCCGTGCTCTGGCTGGCCCACAACCGCTGGTATTTCGGCGATCCTCTCTACTTCTATCGCGGTCCGTATTCCGCGCTGGCGATTCAGGGAAAGTCGCCCTATCCGGGTCGTGGCGATTGGCGCGTGGCCACGCAGTATTTTTTTGCAGCGGGACGACTAGTCGCTGGATGGCCTGCCCTCGTCATCGGAGGAGTGGGGATCGTGGCCGCTCTCGCAAACCGGGTGATCTGGCCATTGTTGCTGCTTGCGCTGCCGCCTGTATTTTACGTATGGGCTATTCATTCGTCGGGCGTTCCCATCTGTACGTTCCGACGTTGTGGCCGCATACCTGGTACAACACTCGCTACGCGCTGGCATTCCTTCCTCTGATCGCGATCGGCGCCGGGGCTTTGGCTCGATTCGCGAAGCCTGCCGCCATCGCTGTCGCGATTCTCGCGCTGTCGCCGTTCCTCATTCATTTGAGGACGCCGCCGGTTACGTGGGAGGAATCGGACGTAAACTCGCGGGCGCGCCGCGAGTGGACATCCGAGGCCGCGGATTACCTGCGTGCGACGGCCGGTCCTCACGAGACATTCATTACCAGCTTCGGCGACATGACCGGAATTTACCGGACTCTCGGCGTTCCCCTTCGCGATACTCTGACAGGTGACAACGACGTGGTTTGGGACGGAGCAGTGGCCCGACCCGACCTGCTTCTAAACACGGATTGGGCCGTCGTCAAAGGCGGGGACGAGGTGCAAACGCTGATCGATAAAGCCCGGCTGCATGGTCCGCGCTACGAACTGCGGCAGCGGATTACGGTGAAAGGCGCGCCTGTCATCGAGATTTATCACCTTGAAATAAATCCGCGCGAAATAACATCGCTGAAGCCATGAAAATTCCATTCACAAAGTTGCACGGCGCAAAGAACGATTTCCTCATGACGATGGTTGAAGGCGTGCCGACGCTGGATCTGCAGGAAGTCGCTATCGCGATCTGTGAGCGCTACACGGGCGTGGGAGGCGACGGCTGGATGCTTCTCGACCGCACCGGTGGAGACGATCCCTCTGGAGAAGCTTTTGATGCGGCTATCCGGCTCTTCAACTCCGATGGCAGCGAGCCGGAGATCTCCGGCAATGGCACCCGTTGCGCGGCGGCGCTGCTTGCCGACAGCCAGCCCGAGAAACGGGACTTCCGCATCTGGACCGGCGCAGGCGTCAAGCACGTGCGTCTGATTTCGCGCAACGCGCGGAAGTTCGAGTTCGAGATGAACATGGGAAATATTCGGGTCGTCGAACTCAGCGCGCAGGTGCGGGGCCGTGATGCTGTGATTATCGATGCCGGTAATCCTCAATGTGTTTTCCCGGTTGACGATTTCGATTTCGACTGGCGTTCGGTGGGGGCCGCGGTCGAGACCGATCTGCGCTTTCCTGAACCGCACGAACGTTTCGTTTGTCCGGCAAGTCGACTTTCATACCATCGACGTTCGTTTCTGGGAGCGGGGCGCGGGAGAGACGAACAGTTCGGGTACGGGTTCCACGGGAGCCGCCGTCGCGGCCGTCGCAAGAGGATTCGCGGAGTAATCCGGTGACCGTGCTGACGCCGGCGGGACCTCTCAAGCTACGATTCGAACCGGACGCCTGGCTGACCGGTCCAGCCGAATATATCGCGGATGGTTTCTTTTACTATGAGAAAATAGTCGGCAATGGCCAACCGGCTTAAAGACATGAAATTAAAGGAAAATACCTGCAAATGACCAGCGTTGAACCTTCTGCCCTGTCCGAAACGGCCGCCATGCTCGCCGACAAAATTCACTCCAGAACCGCCCGAGTCGGGGTCGTCGGCCTGGGATATGTCGGTCTTCCTCTGGCGGTTGAATTCGCCGAGGCCGGCTTCGACGTCACCGGCATCGATTTGAGTGAGGGCAAAGCCGCGCGGGTCAATGCGGGCGATTCTTATATCGGCGACGTTCCCTCGTCGGCGCTCGAACCGCTGGCCCGGGCCGGGAGACTGCGGGCGACGACCGATTTTTCCGTGATCCGCGATCTTGACACGATTAATATTTGCGTTCCGACGCCTTTGCGCAAAACCAAAGACCCGGATATGAGCTATATCATCGCCGCCTGCGAGGAAATTGCGCAGTATTTCCATCCTGGGCTGCTGGTGATTCTGGAATCGACCACATATCCCGGAACGACGGACGAACTGGTTCTGCCGATGCTGGAAAAATCCGGCCTGAAGGTCGGGCAGGATTTCTTCCTGTGCTTTTCGCCGGAGCGCGTCGATCCGGGCAACGCAAAGTTTCAGACGAAGAACATTCCCAAAGTGGTGGGCGGCTCGACCCCGGCCTGCACCGAACTCGGGCGTCTGTTTTACTCGCAGGCGCTCGAAACCGTGGTGCCGGTGAGTTCGACCCAGGTCGCCGAGATGGTGAAACTGCTGGAAAATACGTTTCGCATGATCAACATCGGCCTGGTGAACGAGATGGCCATCATGTGCGACGGCATGGGAATCAATGTCTGGGAAGTGATTTCCGCGGCAGCCACCAAGCCGTTCGGTTTCATGCCGTTTTATCCGGGTCCCGGGCTGGGCGGGCATTGCATTCCGATCGATCCGTTTTATCTTTCCTGGAAGACCAAGCAGGCGGGCATCGAGGCCCGTTTCATCGAACTGGCCGGCTACATTAACGGGCAGATGCCGCATTTCGTGGTGAATAAGGTGCAAAACGCGCTGAACGAAGTGGGCAAACCGGTGAAGGGATCGAGGATTCACATCTACGGCGTCGCTTACAAACGCGATATCGAAGACGTGCGGGAATCCCCCGCGCTCGATATTATCCATCTGCTTCAGAAGCGCGGCGCGACGATTTCATTTTCGGATCCTCATGTGCCGGAAATCCGGCTTGAGGACGCTACTCTGCTGGCGCAGGATTCCGCGGCGTTGAAAACGGCTGATTGCGTTGTGATCGTGACCGACCATGCCGCCTTCGATTACAAAGCTCTGGTGGCGCAGGCGGCGTTGATCGTTGATACGCGCAACGCGCTGAAGGGTTTCGCGTCGGAGAACATCGTCCGGCTCTGATTTTCGATCACGTGGTCAGCCAGAATCCTTCATAAAGGCTCTCGCACGGTCACAGAACTGGCCGCGATCCGGCAGATTTCGTCCACAGTTGGTATCAACGAAATCGGAAAGTGTGCAGCGCGCCGGACCGCCGCTTACTGACCGAAGTATCCATTGGTGTCGATAATGACGTGGCTGTTGTCGGTAACGAAGACGCTGATCGCGCCGTCGGTCCCGGCCGGAACCACGGCCGCGTTCGCAACCACCTGACCCTTGTATGCATTGAGGGTCGATACCACGGGTTGCGCGACTCCGGTCGGCCACGTTGTCAAATAGCCGAG
Organism: Terriglobia bacterium; assembly: GCA_963831795.1. Lineage (GTDB taxonomy): Bacteria > Acidobacteriota > Terriglobia > Bryobacterales > Bryobacteraceae > BOG-234. The sequence goes on from CAWHSB010000025.1 coordinate 33,452, forward strand.
GATCGGCGCCTGCGGAACCACAGTCATATTGAGCGAATAGGCCTGAGCCGTATCCGGCAACCCGCAGGAGCCCTGAGACAGCGGAAAGCTTCTGGCCGTCCCGGCGTTCATCACCGGACCGCCAAACGCGCCGCCCGGACCACGGGTGTCCACCAGGCGGCATGGCGTCGCCGAATAGAAGTTCAGTCCTCCGGTCGCGGGCGGCGCGAAATACCCGTTGATGTCCACGATCACATCGGTCGCATTGGCGGCATAGAAACTGACCGCTCCACTGGTACCCGCGGGTACGATGGCGGCATTGGCGAGGATTGTCCCATCGAGAGAGTTCAGGGTCGATACGACCGGCTGCGTCTGGCCCGTCGGCCAGATGCTGAGATAGCCCAATGGGCCGTGCGGCACAACGGTTGCGTTGAGCGAATACGCGGCCGCGTTTGCCGGCGCGCCGCAGGCGCTCGACGCGATCGGGAAGGAGCGCGTATCGCCACCCACGAAAGACGGGCCGCCGAATGTACCCGCGGGGCCGCGCGTGTCGAACACCCGGCAAGGCGTCAGCGGATAGAACTGAAGCGTATTCGCCGCAGGCGGCGCAAAGTACCCGTTGATATCCACAATCAACTCGGTGTCGTCGGTGGCAAAAGCGTCGATTGCTCCCGCCGTTCCGGCAGGCACGATGGCGGCATTGGCCAGCACCGATCCGTCGAGCGAGTTCAGTGTGGATACGAGCGGCTGCGCCTGACCGGTCGGCCAGACGGTCAGATACCCGAGCGCACCCTTTCGTGGAACCACCGTGACGTTCAGCGAGTAGGCGGCGGCGTTGGCCGGCACATTGCAGGAACTGGAGGGAATTGGGATCGTCCGGGAGGACCCGCCGGTGACGAACGGTCCACCCAACGGTCCGTTGGCGCTCCGCGTATCGATGATCCGGCATGGCGCCAGGGTGATTAACTGCAGCGGCGTACTGGAGACCTTGATGAAATACTGGCGGATGGCAAAATTCCCGCTCGTGTCAGCCGCCTGGATGAGGACGTTAAATGCGCCGGTGCTCGACGGCGTACCACTGATGGTCCCGTTGGATGCAAGCGTCAGGCCCGGCGGCAGGGTGGAATTTGCGGCGTACAGTTGTGTCCATGTCAGCGAACCTGTTCCTCCCGTTGCTGCGAGCGAAGCCGTGTATGATGTGCCCACGACGGCGCTCGGAACCGACAACGTCGTGATCTGGATGGGCGTTACGATCAGAACAAAGCTCTTCACTCCCACATTGGCGGAGTTCGAGGCATCGGTGGCATCGACCAGTATGGTGTAAGCGCCCGGGGTAGTCGGGGTGCCGCTCAAAACACCGGTGGATGAAAGGTTAAGGCCAGGAGGCAGCGTGGAATTTGGCGCGACGGACCACACTAATGAAGACGCGCAACAAGCAAAAAACTGCGTGGAATAGGGGAGTCCGACTGTGGTGGTCCCCAGGAAATAACTGTAATAGCCGTTGCCGTTGACAGTAATTGTCGATCCACTCGGGCCATTGATCCCAATGCCCTCCGTCCGGAATAGCGTGTTGCCCGCCGAATCGGCGAACAGAAAGCCCGGAAAGAAGTTGAAACCGTTCTCAAGAGGAGTGCCGCTCACGGTGAGCGTGCCTGAGTCAATTCCAAGGCCGTCCGGCAGCTCGCCGATGATGCTCTGGCTGAAGCTGTACGGCCCCGAACCGCCGATTACGCTGAAGGTCGCGCTGTAGGGGAGATTGATCGTACCGTTGGGGAGGTTGTACGCGCTGCCCGTTGGGAGCGTTACATCCAGCGCGCTGACGTGCAGGGGAGCGATCACGGTGCTGGTCGCCCCGGAGGCATCCTTTGCTGTCATCTTGACGTTGTATGTTCCGACAGTCTGCGGGACGCCATAAATCTGAACGCTGCCGGGAGGCGAAGGATATTGTATGTTCGAATTGCTGTTTGGCTCCGTGGTCAGGCCCGGGGGCAACCCGGTCACGGTCCAGGTGTACGGTGCAGTCCCGCCGCAGCAAAGTCCGGGCGCCGATCCGTAGCGGTTGCCGACGACGGCATCGTTGAACTCGAAGCCACCGATCACGAAGGGGACAGCCGGCGAGGCGATCACATCGAGGGACATCCGCTTGCTGTAGGACGCATTATTTGCGTCGATTGCAGTGACGGTGGCGACGTATGGACCTGGGCCGGCCGCAATCGTACCGGCGATTGTACCGTTTCCAGAAAGCGACACACCGTTCGGGAATCCGCCGCCCACTATTCGCCAGGTGTACCCGCCCGTGCCACCCGTGGCCGTCAGGGTCGTCGAGTAGACGCCGCCCTGGGTCGCATTGGGTAAGGCGCCGGGCGTGGTGATGTTTACCGCATAGACATAAAGATTGTACTGTTCATAGAGCGTGTCCGTGCCATCGGAGATGTTCATGGCAACTACGTAATTTCCGGCCGCGGTGGGAGTTCCGGAAAGAACGCCAGCGGTGCTGAGAGAGAGCCCGGGCGGCATCGCGCCGTTTGTGGAATTGGTGTTGATGGTGTAAGTAACCGGGCCAGCATTGTTCAGCGGCGTAAACGTATGCGCGAATGGAGTGCCTGTGAAGCCGTCCTGCAACGCGACGTCCTGGAGATCCAGGGCTGACATTCTTACCGTGAAGGCCCGCGTCGCGGTCTGTCCGCCGCTAGTCACGCTCAACATGAAGGAGTAATTACCCGGAGTAGTAGCGACACCGATAATACCGGCTTGTTGGTTCGGTGCGAAGAAATTAGGCCTGTCCGTGCGAATCGCCATTCCCGGCGGCAGGGAGCCGGAAACCAGGCTCCAGCTGTAAGTACCATTTCCGCCATTCGCCCCAAGCGCAATGAACTGAGTACCCAGATGCCAGGTACCCAGGTTCGGACCGACGGTGAAGCCAGGCGGCGGACTTCCGCCCGCAACGTAGATGTTGACGTTGTAGTACCTGACGGCCGTGTGGCCGCTCTGATCCGCCACCGTAATGCCGAAGTAATATTGTCCGGTAGCGCCAGGCGTGCCGGTCAGTGCCCCGTTCGTCGCAAGTGTAAGACCCGGCGGTAGATAGTAGCCGAATGCAACCGACCAGGCAAGAGTTCCCGTGCCTCCGGTCGCCGCGAAATTTGTACTGTAAGCCGTTGTAAGATTTCCGAAAGGCAGCGAATTGGTCGTGATCGCGATGGGCGAGACGTTCAACTGGAACTGGCGGAAACCGGGAGACGCCACGCCGGTCGAATCGGCGACCTTTACAAGGAAGGTATAGATTCCGGCGCCACCGGCCGGCCCGCTGAGCAGACCATCGGCGGAGAGTGTGAGGCCCGGCGGGAGTGTTCCGCCCGCAACCGACCAGGTATAACCCGGGGCACAACACGCGTTGAATTGGAACGAGTAATTTCCCCCCGCCGGAGTCGAATTCAGATCCGTACTGTTGTTGATCGTGATGCCACCGGAATTATTGATATTGAAAAAGTTATTTCGAGAGAGCGTATTCCCTGCGCCGTCTGTAATCTGGAATTCAGGGTCGGAAATTGCCATTTTCGATGGGCGTTCCGCCGACCGTGAAGCTGCCGGCGGCCACGGAGCCCGTGTTCAAAGCGAGCCCGTCGGGTAGAAACCCTCCAATCTGCGCAACGGAGTAAGGCCCCGACCCACCGATGATTTGAAAGGTGGTTGAATATTGTGAGTTAATGCTGGCGTTCTGAAGGTTGTAATTCGGAGCCAGGTTAAGCACCGAGACGTGCATCGGGAAGGTGAGTGAAGCGGTGGCGCCTGTGCTGTCGGTTACCGTCGTTGTTACGTTGTAATCTCCAGGAACTGACGCAACACCCCAGATTTCGCCCCATCCCGGAGTTACATAGTTGCTCGTGACGCCGCTGCCGGATCGAATGAATAACCCGGCGGGCAACCCTGTAGCGCTCCATGTGAAAGGCGCGACGCCCCCGCAGCAAGTCGGAATCTGCCAGCCCCAGGTATTTCCGAGGACCACATCGTCGATCGTGCCCAGACTGATCCTGGTCTGCGGAGAAGGTGAGCTGACGACATCAATCGCCATCGTCTTCTGATAGGAGTTGTGCCCTGTGTCGGTTACGGTTACGGAAAACGTGTAGAGGCCGTAGTTCACATTTGTAGTTCCGGAGATCACTCCGGCGCCGCTCAGCGACAGCCCGAATGGCAGGCTTCCGCCGGTGAACGCATACTGATAGCCGCCGGACCCTCCGCTGGCCGCCAGTGCCGTTGAATAAGATACGCCCTGCGTGACGTTCGGAAGCTGTCCCGACGTCGTAAGCTGGACCGCATAAACCAGAAGCTGGAATCCCCGATAAGTAGTGTCGGTCCCGTCGGTGACACTGAAGTTGATGTTGTATGCGCCGGGTGTTGTGGGAGTTCCGGACAGAACGCCCGCCGCGCTCAAGCTCAGGCCCGGCGGCAACGCGGGCGAAGTCACCGCAAATGTGACCGGCGCCGCGTTATTTAACGCCGTGAAGCTATAAGAATAGGCCGTACCAGCGAAGGCGTCCGGAAGGTTAATATCCGCTGCAACCAGTGCGGTGATCCTGGCCGTAAACGCCTGGGTCACACTGTTAGAGCCGTCGTTTACCGTGAGGCTGAACGCATAATTGCCTGCGCTGACAGCGATGCCCACCAGACCGGTTTGCGCCGGCGAGCTACCTGGTACCTGACGGATGCCAAGTCCCGCGGGTAACGTGCCCGACGCAAGGCTCCAGGTATAGTCGCCGGTTCCACCCGTCGCGTTCAGAGAGATCTGATTCTGTCCGATCGTATATGTGCCAAGCGCAGACGGCGTCGTAATCGTCAGTGAAGCGGCTGAACCGGATATCGGTAGCAGGGCGACGAAGGAAACTAAAATAACTCCCTTTACGGAAAGCTTACGCATGTTCGGATCTACTCCAATCTGTGAAACTGCCCGGGAGATTCAGCGCATTTATTTCAGATAAGTTTGAATATCTCAAGGAATGCGAAGGAGGTCAGTCTAACAGAGTTCTATTACTTGCGAAGCAGGAAAGACGTAAAGTTCGGCAGAACCAGTAATGCTGGTAATGGTAGTTATGAATCGTCGAGCCCAGTTAGAGGTGACTTACTGAGACGCTTTGCCAAAACCAGGCTCTCTTTGGCAATTGGTCAGGCGTGTACCATGCCTCATCGTGACTTCGGTCGCGGGTACTTCCCGAAGATTTCCGAGGCCGCTTTATTCACTCTCGACTCAAGCTGGCTCGGCTTCTCAAAGCTCCCGGTCGACGCCGCCCCCCAGACCGATTTCTTCGTTTTCGGATCGATCAAACCGATGACCAGTGTTCCCGAGTGGTTGTAGCGTCCGAGTGTAGCCGGCGTCCCTCCGAAGTACCAATCGTCATATGACCCGTAAATGTAGGCTTCGACCTGTGGCGCCGCATCGCGAAATGCCCATGCGGAAATCTGAATGTCGGCGTTCTCCGGAACTTCCTTCAGCCCGAGTTTGGCGAGTTCCTTGTTTACGGCCGCCTTTATCACCGGCGCGACGACGTCGTCATTCTCCTCGAGACCGGTCTTCTTGAGAACGCGCGGAGGCAGCCACTGATAGGTTCGATACTGGCTCAGGTCCCCCTTGGCCTCTACAAGGATCTTGACCTTCGCCGTTGCGGCTGTTGCCAGCAGAATCGTCGCAAAGAGGCCGATCGTGAGTTGTTTTGTCATTTTCCTTTGTCGAGAACCGTAAACCCGGTGCGCCGTCTAAGATGCCCGCGGCAAGCTCGCGATTCAAAACTGCGTTGCTGTTTCAGCCGCCCCGCCGCCGGCCTCATCTTCGGTTTGCTGCCTGCCCCAGGGCTCCGCAATGCCGCGTGGAGGAACTGGAACTCCCAGCGCATACGATACCAAGACGAGTTCAGTTTTGGTACTAAAAAGTACAGCGCGCCACGGAACTTTTGGGCCTCCGACTGGGTTCATCTCGCCAGAATGCTTTCGTTTACGGCAGAAGGCCATTTGACTTTGGCGATCAGCGGCGGGATCATTCATCAAGAGGCTTCACATGTCAATTCAGAGTCGAATCTCGTCCGCAATGGTCGTGATCGCGACAGCGGCAGCAGTCTGCTCCGCTCAAAGCGTCACTTCGGCCCATTCCGGAACGCTTCACTACTTCGAAGGCGACGTATCGATTGACGGTACGCCCGTCCAGTCGCAGGTGGGCAGGTTTTCGGAAGTTAAGGAAAAGAGCGTATTAAGCACGACTCGCGGCCGGGCCGAGGTACTTCTGACGCCGGGCGTCTTTCTTCGTATCGGCGAGAACAGCTCAATCCAGATGCTGGACAACCGACTCGTGAGCACGCGCGTGGACATTCTCTCGGGTAATGCGATTGTCGAATCGGACGACCCGCAGATGGACGTCAAAGATTCCACCGTAGTGCTCCTTTATAAGGACTACGAGATCCGCATGGCGAAGCATGGCCTCGTCGAGATTAATGCCGACCCGGGCCAATTGAAAGTTTTCAAGGGTGAAGCGCTTGTAACTACCGCCGGTTCGGCCTCGAACCGGGTGACCGTCAAAGAGGGTCGGCTGCTTCCTTTTTCCGCCGCTCTCCTGACGGAAAAGTTTGATGACCGAGCCGGCGATGACCTCTTCATGTGGGCTCGCGACCGGTCGCAGAACCTTTCGGCGGCGAACATGGCGTCCGCGCGCTCGCTGAGCAACAGCTTTTCTTCGGGTTACGGTTCCGGGTATCCTTCGGGCGGGAACTGGAACGGCGGCTGGTATTTCAACCCGTACTTCTCGATGTTCACATACGTCCCCGCGAATGGAACACTCTGGAGCCCGTTCGGCTACGGCTTCTTCAGCCCATATACGATCTACGACTACTACGCGCCGACCGCCTATTGGTACGGTGGCGGCGGGGCCGCTACGGGGAATGCCGGCGGACGGCCGATCTATGGAGTTAACAGCGCGAGGACGAGCAGGCCCGCACCCTTAGGGCAGCTGCTAAGCGGTAATACCGGCCGGGTTAACGCGACGGGTTCACCGCTGCGTACGGGCAGGGACATCGGCGTTCCAGGTCTGGCGGCTCCATCCTATACACCCGGGGCGGTGGGCGGAGCGAGTGCGGGCGGCGTCAGCACCGGCGATCGGCGCCGCGCGATCGAGCGGCGGCGGGGGCGGTGGTGCGCCTGCAGCAGCCGCGCACGGCGGCGGCGGACGCCGCTGAACGGCGTGATATCCTGAATTTTCGCTTTTCCTGAGCGAATCTCCTCTGGAGAGATGGCCGAGTGGTTGAAGGCGCACGCTTGGAAAGCGTGTATAGGGGAAACTCTATCCAGGGTTCGAATCCCTGTCTCTCCGCCATAAAATCTTCGTCCGGGACTAGGAGCCCCAGGTTGAATCAGCTGCCCGGATAAAACATGGCAGGCTGTCAGATTTCACCAGTCGCGGTGCGGAATCGCTCCCACGAGAGTTTGAGTGAAAGGATGGCGCGGGCTGCGGAAGATCGTTTCGGGCGCCCCCGATTCAACGATTCGCCCCTCGTGCAGGATCTCCACGCGATGACCGATCGAGGCCACCGACAGCAAATCGTGTGAGATAAACAGCATCGCCGTTCCGTTCCGCTGGTTCAATTCCCGAAACAACCGCAATACGGCCGCTTGCGTAATCGCGTCGAGCGCGCTGGTTGGCTCGTCAGCCAGGAGCAAGGGCGGACGATGCATAATCGCCATGGCGATCAGCAGACGCTGGCCCTGTCCCGCACTCAACTCCGCCGCACGCTGGTTCAGAAAATCGCGCCCGGAGGGCAACTGCGCACTTTCGAGGAGTTTCGCGCAGAAAGATTCCGAAGGGCGGCCGCGCTCATGGGCCCGCCATGTCTCTTCAAGCAGCGTCCTGACACGCAGCCGTCCGTTCAGCGCCGCCGCCGGACTCTGCGGAACATAGCCGACGAGTTTTCCGCGAATGGCGCGCATCTCCCGCTCTGCCAGGTGGCTGAGCTCTCTTCCGGTGAGCCGGATACTACCGCTCACTTCGCCCGCCCGGTAATGAAGCAGCCGCAACAGAGAAAGAGCCAGCGTGCTCTTGCCCGAACCGCTTAATCCGACAAGCGCCACAATCTCGCCTGACGCGATGCGGCACTCCACATCGTGAAGGACCTGGGCTCGGCCATAACGCGCCGAAATGCGGAATTCGAGCGTGGAAGCGTGGTCAGTCAAATCGCAGCCACTCGATGTTCCACAGGATCTGCGGCGGGGCGGCGGCCGGCCGCGTGCCATGCAGCGAAGGCGCTATTGCAGCGAGGCAGTCGGGGTTCACCAGATAGATAATCGGCTCCTGCTCGACCACGATTCGCTGCACTTCATCAAAGTATTTCTTGCGCTTGTCTCGCAATGGCTCCGACGCCTGCGCCAGCTCCAGTTTGTCTATGGCCGCCTCCCACGTCGTGGCGGGCGACTTCTGCGACGGCCACCAGGCATGCATCGGACCGGAGCTCAGCCAGACGTTCATTTCCGCGGATGGATCAATCTCCGTATTGGCAAGTCCGAGCAGAGCCGCCTCGTATTGCGATGTCTTCATAATGCGTTCGATCAGCGAGCTGAAATCGAGCGTGACGATGTTGACTTTGATGCCAATGGCGCGCAGGTCGTCCTGAAGCACGGCTGCCATAGCCTCTCGCGGCCGATTGCCCGAGTTTGTGATGAGCGAGAATTCGACGAGGTGACCGTCCCGGTCGTGCAATTCGCCGTCGCGCAGGGTAAAGCCTTCCGAAGCGAGTGATCGCAGCGCCGATTGCGAATCGAAGGGAAGCGGCTTGAGCGCTCTGTTAAACCAGAAAAGATTCGCCGGAGACACCGGTCCGGCCGCGGGATGCGCGTGTCCCCGATAGACGATACGGGCAATATCGTCGCGCCGAATGGACATGCTGACTGCGTGCCGGAAAGCAGCCGAGGTAAACCATTTCCTCTTCCAGGCCTGTATCGGAGCAGCCCGGGCCTGGTTAAACCAGAGGAACTCGGAATCGAGAGATGGCCCCGCATTGCCGGCCGCGCGGGGCTGCGCCCTGGAGACCCGATCGAAGCTCTCGGGGTCCAGGGTGTCAATCAACTGAGTCTCGCCTCGCAGGAACCGCGTCAGTTCAATGTCGTGGTTCGGTTGAATATCGATGCGAATGGAATCGAGGTATGGAAGTTGTTTCCCGGCGGGGTCTCGCTTCCAGTAATTCGGATTTCGGCCGAGCCTGACGTATTCGCCCGGACGGTATTCGACGACGCAAAACGGTCCCGCGGAGGCCGGAAGCTTCCCGGAAATCGCCTTCGCCTGAGTTGCGGGGACAATCGACAGCGCATCGAATAATCGATCGATGCCGGGTTTCGCCTGGGCATAGCGGATCGTTATCTCGAGCGGTGAGAGGATGCGTATCTCGGGGTTGCCATGTTCCGAACGGAAAGTGTCGCCGACGGGCGCCGCATTCGCCGGATCCAGCGCGGCATTCAAAGTGCGCGCAACATCGTTCGTGGTCAGCGGCGCGCCGTCAGAGAATTTCAAACCGGAACGCAAATGGAAAGTGATGGAGCGGCCCTGATCGCCGAACTTCCACGACTCGGCAAGCTCCGGTTGAATCTGATCCGTGGCCCGATTGATACGAACCAGAACTCCTCCCGTGAGGTAGCGGATGACCTCGGAAGATTGCTCCGAGACCTGGAGGGCATCGAATGTCTTCGGGTCCGAAGCGAGGGAAAACCGCATTTCGCGCTGCTGGGCGGCGGCCGGCATCGTTACGCAGGAGGATCGCGGTTAAGATTCTCATTGCGTTGCCTCGAAGCAGATCATTACGAGGATGAGAAGCAGGAGCGGAGCGAGTATCCAGGGGTTCTCCTGGATTCTCTCGGGGTGCTGAAGTTCAGCGAGAAGATTTCCCCACGACGGGAGTGGCTCCGCAACCCCAAGTCCCAGCAAGCCGAGACTGGCTTCGGAAAGAATGTATGCCGGCACGAGGGCGCGAAATTGTGCGACCGCAAGGGCGCGAAGATGCGGCCACGCGTGCACCAGTGCGATCCTTTGGGGCGACATCCCCGCCGCACGCGCCTGGAGGAACCACGCAGAATCTTTCATTCCCCGTATCGACGCGGTAAAAACTCGTGCGGGCCATGCCCACCCGGCGATTCCCATCAAGCCGAAGGTTATGAAGATGGATTCAGCCGGTCTGGTATTGAGAGGTAACAGGGCCCTGAGGATGATAAACAAAAAAATCCATGGCAGAGACAGAGAAAGCGTCGTGAAACCGGAGAGCGCGTACTCTACTCCTCGGGACCGGACGATGCCGGCCGCCGAGATCAGCATCGCAACCGCGACGGAGACCAATGCCGCCGCTGGAGCGAGCAGAACGGAAATCCGGGTGGCATAAATGAGGCGGGAGAGGCGATCCCTCCCGAGGTCGTCGGTTCCCATTGCGAATCGCCCGCTGGCGCCCGCGCCGGGAGCTTCCCGGAACTGTCTGCTGTAATCGTACGGCGCAATAACGGGCGCCAGAAGTGCGCACAACGCGACGAGAATCAGCACTCCCCACGCCGCTTTCTTCATATTTCGGCCTTCATATCGCAACCGCGTATTCGACAGTGTGAGAGGCGGACTGGATGAGAGTCACAAAGACGGTGATCGCCAAAGCCGATCCGCACAGGAGAGGAATGTCGCGGGCAAGGGCGGCCTGCAGCGCCAGAGCGCCCAGACCCGGGATTCCGCACAGGGTTTCGATGGGAATAGACGACCCGAAAGCGAGGACCAGCGCATTGCTCAGCAGCGCGAGCAGTTGTGGGGCGCAGGCCGTCAGCACGTAACGGATGGCGATAACGCGGGGGCTGATGCCGCGCGCCCGCGCGGCAAGCAGCGCTGGAGACGCGTAGTATTCCTCGAGAAGCGCGCGCAGCGTCCCGAAGAGCCGAGGGAGGAGCGCGAGCGCCAGAGCGACCGAAAGAGGCGCCTCCTCGAAGAAGAACCATAAAGCCAGCACGGCTGGCGGAACGGACAGCAGGAAGCCGCTGATGGAGAACGCCGCCGCTCTCAGAATGACGCCCTGCGTCCAGACGGCCACCCACGCAAGCAGCAGAGCGAGCACCGACCCGCCGGCGGTTCCCCACAGAATAAGGTGCAGCGTGACTGGCGCACGGCGAAGCAGCAAATCCCTTACGGGCTGCTTCAGGCTTTGCGAAACTCCGAAGTCGCCCCTGATTGCTCGCCCAAGATAGCGTACGTAGAAGACGGGCAAAGCAGTCGCGGCGCCCGCGTTGCTCATGCATCGTTCTCAGGGTGTCCGCGCCGATCTCGGGGTTGAGATCTTCAGGTATTGAATCGAACCCGGGACTATACCGGACCAGCGCCGCCGCCGCGAACGAACCGGCCAGGATCACTGCGATGACAGTAACCAGGCTGGAAGCGACGGGATTCAGGCGTAGTTTCATTAATTTCCGATCGAGGAACCGATCTTGTTGTCTTATCGGCATCGAGCGCCATGAAATTTAGGAGAATCCCCGTCAGATATTTGCTGCGATCACTCCGTACCAGTACCTGTTTTCTCGCCGACGACTCATGAAGAGCTTTCGTTTTGCCGATGAAGCCTTGTACGCAAATCCCAAATCGGTACAAACCATCAACCATGAGATCAATGCATATTTTTCGACGGGCTTCCGTGCCCCTCACCGCAATCTGTTTATCGGCCGCCCTCGCCTTTGGCGGCACGGTTTCACCGCAGCTCCAGACGATGCAGCCGACTCAGTCGATCCAGGTAATTGTCCAGCCCAGTTCATCGCTCCTCGGGCGTCTTGACCGGGACGCTATGCGGCGTGCTCAACCTGATCGACATACTTCCGCTCGGCGAACTATGCACGATGACTGTAGCTGACGCCATCAACCTTGCCAAAAATCCCGCGGTAGCCCATATCTCCCTCAACAACAGCCTGATCGGGACCGGGTCCGCACTTCCCGTTTACGACTACACCCCTGAAACCATCGAGCCCACATCGGCGAGCGCCACTTCCGCGAATTCAAATCTCGGAAAAAATATCGGGGTTGCCGTAATCGACAGCGGCATTCATGTCAATCAGGATCTGGTCGGCGGCAACGGTGGCCTGCTCGCTTCTCTCCTGCTGCCGGAGGTTTCGTACGCCGAAAGCTTCGTCTCCGGCGAGGGCACGGACGACTACTACGGCCATGGCACGCATATCGCAGGTATTATCGCGGGCAATGGCAACAGTTCGTATGGCTCGGGATATCTGCACGACATACATGGCATCGCTCCCGGCGCTCATCTGCTCAACCTCAAGGTGCTGGATAAAAATGGTCAGTCGACCGACGCGCAAGTGATCAAAGCGATCGAGCGGGCGATCCAGTTGAAGAACCTCTACAACATCAAGGTAATCAACCTCTCCCTCGGCCGTCCGATCTACGAGAGCTACAAAACCGACCCGCTGTGCCAGGAAGTGGAAAAGGCATGGCGAAACGGTATCACAGTGGTGGTTGCCGCCGGTAACGACGGTCGCGACAATTCGGCCAACACTCAGGGATACGGCAACGATCGCCGCGCCGGGAAACGATCCGCTGGTAATTACCGTGGGAGCCATGAATACCGAAGGGACCCCGCAGCGGAACGACGACCTGATGACCACATACAGTTCGAAAGGGCCCAGTCTGGGCGACAACATCGTTAAGCCCGACCTCGTCGCGCCCGGAAACAAGATCTTCTCGATTCTCGTTCCGAAAGCGACACTGGAAAAGACAGGGCCGTCAAATGTGGTTCCAGTTGCCTCTTACATGAAATCGCCGTCGCTGTTCGCGACATCGAACTACTTCATCCTGAACGGCACCAGTATGGCGACGGGCGTTGCCAGCGGAGCAGTGGCCGCGCTGCTCGGATCTCAAAATCTGACACCCGATCAGGTCAAGGCCCGTCTCATGAAGACGGCTACCAAGAATTTTCCCTCGACCTCGCTCATCACGGATCCGACGACGAACCAGACCTTTGATATCCAGTACGACCTCTTCACGGTCGGCGCCGGTTATCTGGATCTGGATGCCGCGCTGGCGAGCACCGACACCATTCCCGCCAATATGAACGCGGCCAGCCCTGTGGCAAAGCCTGGCGCACCCGATTCAACCGGTGCAACGCCCGTGACGGTTACGAATGATTCCTCGCAAACAGCCGTCTGGGGTTCGACCGCGGTGTGGGGCACGACCGCGGTTTGGGGTTCGACCGCCGTCTGGGGAACATCGGTCTGGACCGGCGACACCGCCGATTGGGGTTCCACCGCTGTCTGGGGTTCGACCGCCGTCTGGGGAACAAACACCGACCAGGGGTACACGGCGGTCTGGGGTTCGACCGCAGTATGGGGCACAACGGCAGTCTGGGGAACCACCGCCGTCTGGGGTACATCTCTGAACGGGGACCCTGACCAGTAAAGCGATCGACATCTCGAGAGAGCACGGGCGTCTGATGACCGTTCTGGTTATCAGGCGCCCGCACTTTTTTGCGGCGTTAACCAGATATAAAGTCTCACTGTGTTCCGGTCGATTAGTCATAAGGGTGTGATTTTCGCAGAATGACTTCCCGCCGCAATTTCGCCTCCTTCGCATACATCGCGCTTGTGATTGGCGCGGGCCTATTTGCGTTGGCACACGGGTTTCGGACCTGGAGCAGCGCGGATCGGGCGATGTACCTTTCCTGGAGCATCATTGCCCTTGTTGCGTCCGGCATGAAGGTAAGCCTGCCTTCTGTCACAGGTACGATGTCGATGAACTTCGTCTTCGTGCTGATCGGGCTTTCCGAGTTCAGCCTCGGGGAGACGTTGCTGACCGGCTGTCTCGGTGTGGTGGTCCAGTCAATCTTCTATGCGAAGAACCGGCCCAAACCGGTTCAACTGGCATTCAGCATTGGCAGCGTGGCGTGCTCCATTGAGGCGGCCTATGCTGTTCAACACGCGCTGCGGGGCCAGGGTGGGGTCCTGGTCGCGGCAACCTTTTTCCTGGCCAATACACTGTTCGTCGCAACTGTTATCGCGCTCACGGAAGGCAAAAATGTCTGGATCGTGTGGCGCGACTCCTACTTCTGGTCGTTTCCGAACTACCTGGTCGGAGCAGCTGCGGCCTGGGTGGTCGGATTCTCCAGCCGTGTCATAGGCTGGCAGCCCTCTCTGCTCGTGATGCCCATCCTTTACGTTGTCTATCGATCGCACCGCATGTACGTGGGCCGCCTTGAAGAAGCGCGCGAAAGCGCGGAGCGGCAGCGGGCACACGCCGAAGAGGTGGCGGCGCTCCATCGGCGAACGATTGAAACGCTCGCGCTGGCAATTGAGGCCAAGGACCAAACCACGCACGATCATCTGGAGCGCGTCGAGACCTATGCCGTCGAAGTGGGCAAAGAGCTGGGACTGGGCGAAACGGAGATCGAGGCGCTCCGGGCCGCGGCCTTGTTGCACGACATCGGCAAGCTGGCGGTTCCGGAATACATCATTTCGAAGCCCGGAAAGCTCACCCCTGAAGAATTCGAAAAGATGAAGACGCACACGGTAGTGGGCGCCGAGATGGTGGAGCGGATTCGTTTCCCGTATGCAGTTGCGCCGATGGTGCGCGGACACCACGAGAAATGGGATGGAAGCGGTTATCCCGACGGTCTGTCCGGCGATCGAATTCCGATCGGAGCTCGAATTCTCGCCGCCGTGGATTGCCTCGATGCCCTTGCGTCGGACAGACAGTACCGGCGGGCTCTGCCTTTGCAAGAAGCAATCAAAGTGATCGTGGCCGAGTCGGGAAAGAGTTTCGATGCGCGGGTGGTAGAGGTTCTGGCCCGCCGCTGCTTCGATCTTGCCGAGAGGGTAAGCGGCGGAGAGCGCATCGCGAGGTTATCGACCGATGTAAAGATCGAGCGGGGCGACGCCCCCGCTGCCGGTTTCGAAAAGGCCGCACCGTCCGACCAGACCGGTCGCGATCTGCTGAATCTGCATGAGTCGCTCGCGGAGAATAGCAGGCGTTCCGGGAGGCTGGCAAACCTCATAGCGACCCTTGCGAGGTGCGGCGAGCGAGATGCGATACACGCAGCTTTGAAATCCTCGCTTCGCGGTGTAGTTGCATACGATGTTCTGGCCATCTATCTGCGCTATGACGATCGCCTGACCCCGCAATGGACCGACAGCGACGATTTCAAAACGTTCGCTTCGACCGATATTCAGGTTGGCGTGGGATTGTCGGGCTGGGTCGCGGAGAACGGCAAAGCAATCGTCAACGGCAATCCGGCAGTCGAACCAGGATATTTGAATGACCCTTCGCGATTCAGCGCGCTCCGATCGGCGCTCGCCGTTCCGCTCATGTCCGCCGGCGGAATCGCGGGAGTTCTCTCGCTCTACCGCAAGGAAAGCGACGCATTTACGACAGCCGATCTGGCGGCGCTGGCATCCGTGAGCGCAACGCTGACAAGCGCGCTGGAAGGTATGGTACCGGCGCCTGTTTAAAGATCCAGCGCGATCCACGCGGGAGCATGGTCGCTGGCGTTTTCCTCACCGCGCACCCACCTGTCTATGCCGCCATCGACCAGCCGCTCGGACAGCACCGGCGAGAGCAGCAGGTGATCGAGCCGCATGCCCTTGTCGGCGGGCCAGCGCTCGCGCTTGAAATCCCAGAACGTCCAGAGCGGCCCCGTTGGGTACAGCTTCCTTAAGGCATCCGTCCACCCCTGACTCGACAGCCGCACAAAGGCTTCGCGGCTTGCGGGCTGAATCAGCGCATTGTCATCCAGTGACCGCGTCGGATAGATATCGTGAACGGTCGGCACAACGTTGTAATCGCCCGCCAGGACGACGGGCACGCCGGCCGACACGAGGCCTGCAGCGTGGGAGATCAGACGCTCGAACCAGGCCAGTTTGTAATCGAATTTCGGCCCCGGCTGCGGGTTTCCGTTCGGAAGATAGATCGAGGTAATCAGGACGCCGTTTACCGCCGCCTCGATATAGCGCGCCTGATGATCGTCAGGATTGCCAGGCAGGCTTAACCGGGTCACCACCGGCTCGCAGCCTCGCGCGAGAATCGCCACACCATTCCACGAACGCTCGCCCAGCCAGACTCCCTCATAACCCAGGGCTCGAATGGCATCCGCGGGAAACGATCTCTGCTCCGCCTTCAACTCCTGAAGGCAAACCACATCCGGGCTAGCCTTTTCCAGCCACGCCAGAAGATTCGGCAGGCGCTTGTTGACGTTATTGATGTTGAATGTGGCGATCTTCAAGTCAGCTTATGTTTGGAACCAGCGGCTCGCGCGCGGATAAACGCGCTTCGCATTCCCGAAAAATACGCGGTCTTTCTCACTGCTGTTCAGCTTCGAATCGTCCACGTACCGGCGCGTGTTGTCGTAATGATCCCCGGTTTCGTCGTTAACAACTCCGGGAAAAGCGCCATCACACTCCGATCCGAACAGAATATTATCGAGCGGCACCGCATCGAACAACATCTGCATATTCAGATGGTTATAGATGCACGTATCAACAAAAACATTACCATCGCCAAGGATCTCGTCCGGGCTCGCCCAGTTGTTGAATTTCGCGATTGCTCTCCAGCGCCCGATCTGGCACGGCAGTGCGCCCCCGCCATGCGGGACCAGAAACCGCAGCCGCGGGAAATCTTTAAACAGCTCTTTAGCCATCATCAGCTGCACCATTCCCGTAATATCAGCGACCAGGTACTGAACGGCCGTATGCGGAAAGTTCTTGTTGATGGACTCGCTGCCGTGCACCACGAGCGGCACATCCAGAGCCTGCGCCGCTTCAAACACCGGGTAATTATGCTTCCCGGTGAACGGCTGATTCTGCCAGCGGCCGCCGGTGCCGTCCGGATCGAAATTGAACGCGATGAAACCCTCATTCGCCCAGCGTTCAATCTGTTTCGCAATCTGTTCCGAGGGGCTGGAGGGATGCTGCCCCAGCATCCCGACTGGCGCAAACCGGCCGGGGTTCAGAGTGCAGGCCCGCAGAACCAGGCTGTTGTTGAGATCGGCCCAGATGGCATTCTGTTCGGCCGTCCCGTCGTGCGTCGCCATCGCCTTCGCGCGAGGCGATGCGAATGCCATGTCGATGTCGCGCGAATCCATCAGGCTGACCACCTGCTGAAGGCTCTTCGTAACATCGGCGTCGGAAAGGCTCGGAGGCGCGCCGGGGTTCTTCCCCGTGAGCTGCGCTTCCCGAAAACCCTCGATTTCCGGATGGCGGGCGAGGCGAACAAAGTGCTGGTGTGAGTCGACGATCATATGTATGGGAGTCGGAAAGAAAAGGATAACAACGCCCACCCAGGATCGGCGGCGACGCCGTTATGATTCGTCCGCGGACGGACCGTACATACCGGGAATCGCGATGTCGTTCAATCGCAGATAAACGCTCAGCTGCCCGCGGTGATGGATCACGTGGCTCATCACCATGTTGCGAAGCACGGCCGCTCGCGGCATCGAGAGCACAGGGTGCCCATTGTAGATGAGGCTCCAGACCTTCCCGAGGTGTTCGTCTGTAGCGCCCGCGATCGCCTCGCGCGCCGTCGCGATATTGCTATCGAATTGCGACATCAGTTCCGCTTTCGTCGCCGCTTGGAACGGCTTCATCTCCGGGGTGAGCTCCAGCTTGTCCTCTTTGATGGTCACGGTTGCCCAGTACGCCATTTCCGCAATGTGGCTGGCGAGCCGGCCCATCGTCATCGATTTTTCATGCGGCTTCCAGGTGAACTTCTCTTCGGGTACGCGGTCGAGAATCTTTCGGGTGTTCGTCATCTCGTGATCGAATTCGGGAAGTAACGTTTCGCTGATCGTCATTAGGCCTCGGCTGGAAAGAATACCATAATGGCGGCGCGCCCGATCAAAAGCGTGGCCAGCGGCCGGGCAGAGATGAAAAGACCTCGTTAGAATAGGGACAGCGCAGTTATGTCAAAGCAGGCGGTTCGGGTCCAGATCTTCAATCAAAGCTATTCGTTGCTCGTCGACGGCGACCCTGCCGATGTTCAGCACCTCGCGCACGAGATCGACGAGCTCATGTACTCCATCTCGAGCCGTTCTCCGGGCGATTCAACGCGCGTCGCGGTCCTTGCCTGCCTCCATCTCGCCGACAAACTGCGCGCCGCCGAAAAGCAATTGCAGGTATACGAGGATAAATCGGGGCGAATCGCTACTCTGCTTGAAGAAGCCCTGGAAGAGGAAGCCGAGGAAGCGGAAGAAGCTCTCGAACAGGCGTAAGGAGGTCTTTCATGAAAAACAGATCGATCGGTCTGGCGCTGGCTTGCGCTCTCAGCCTTTCCCTCGCGGCGGAAGACGGAGCGTGGTCCTGGAGCGGAAACTATGGAACCGATTCAGTCACGCTTTTTCTGCTGGGCGACGTAAGCATCGAGCAGCGCGCGGACCCCGTCGCGGCGCTCGATCACGTCCGCCAGACGCTGCGGCAGGCGGACCTCGTTTATGGAAACCTCGAAGGCCTGCTTGTTAAATCCGAAGGGCCCGACAAGGACATCCCCGACAAGAGCGGGTGGACACACATTGGCCCCGAGGCCGTGAAGGGGTTGAAGGCCGGCAATATTGCCGTAGTCGGCGTCGCCAACAACGTCGCTTACGGACCCGCCAACATCTTAAAGAGTCTCGCGGTTCTCGATGCAAACGGTATTGCCCATACCGGCGCGGGCGCCAACATTGCCGAGGCGCACAAACCTGCCATCGTGGTCCGAAAAGGCGTGCGTTTCGGCTTTCTGCAATACACTGCCAAGTGGTATGACGAAGACCAGCAAATTGCCACGGCAACCACCGCCGGTGTAGCGCGGCTGAAATCGACGGACGGTATGACCGTAGATCCGGCTGATCTCGACCGCATGCGCGACGATATCCGGAAG
Source organism: Terriglobia bacterium (assembly GCA_963831795.1). GTDB lineage: Bacteria > Acidobacteriota > Terriglobia > Bryobacterales > Bryobacteraceae > BOG-234. The sequence continues at coordinate 52,311 of CAWHSB010000025.1, forward strand.
TTGAGACCGCTTGTGGATGTGCTGATCGTATCGAGCCACAATCGCGACGGACTGGGACGCAAAACCTCCGCGGCAACTCCATCGGACCGCGGGCGCGGCGGACCCGCGTCGCTAACCGCTCCGATTCCTCTGGGACCGAACTTCTCCGAAGGCGAGCCCTACGAAAGGCAAGTCGCCCAGGCCGCCATCGACGCGGGAGCGGACGTGGTTTACGGCCACGGCTCACATGTCGTCAAAGGCGTCGAAATATATAAAGGAAAGCCCATCATGTACTGTCTTGGCAACTTTGCCACCGACTGGATTCGCATGAGGCCGAACAAGGAGGGTCTGCTCGCGAGAGTGGTGATCCAGAACCGAAAGGTCGCACGCGTATCGCTGGTTCCGTTGACGCGGGATGCCGAAAATAACGATGTGTTGATGCTGGACCCGGCGACCGATGAAGGCGCAAAGCTGATGCGGAAGGTGAAGAGCCTCTCGGGCGAGACGCCGCTGAGACTCGACGGAAAAGAGGAAGTCCTCGCTGGCCGGTAGCGCCGGCGATCTTGTCGCCGGTACCCTCAACCACTTCACTATGATGTTTACTGAGGTAAATGATGAATCGTCGCAGGTTAGTCTGTTCAGCGGTTGTGGGAGCGGCTGCGGCCGCCACGGCGGGCCTGGCCAGCGCCGCGGGAGACTCCGAGATCGAAGTCCTCACAGCCCACTGGAAGAAGTCCAAAACTTTGACGTTGAAAGTTGCCGAGGTGATGCCCCCGGACAATTACGATTACAAGCCTTTCCCTGACGCCCGCAGTTTTGGAGGAGAACTACAGCACCTGGGGCAGGCGGAAGGATATTATCTGGGCATGTTCGGCAAGGGACGCGCGCCCGCCGGTCCCAAAGCGGATACGAGCAAGGCCGCGACTGTCCAGTACCTCACCGCGGTGTTTGACTGGGCCATCGGCGTCGTGGGCCAACTGACATCGGCTGACCTGACAAAAAGCTTCAACCCGGGGCGTGGCGCATCCACGACTGGTCTGGATGTGCTATATCAGGCAATGATCCACACCGCCCACACCCGTGGATATGCCGAAATGTATCTCCGAAACAAGGGCGTAACACCCCCCGAGTATGACGTCTGAGACACGCGCCCCCGCTTGTGCCGGTTGTCGCACACTGTCGCGGCAACCGGCACAGATCCTGCGTATTGCGCTCAGACGGGCGATCTTACGGGGATGATCTTACGACGATAAACGGAAGGAAATCGACCTGGTCCTTTTACTTACCCGCGTGCACGCAGCCGCGGTAAGTAAGTTGTCGCCTGAAGGAGTTACCGGGCGATCGTCAATCTCGTGTTCGAGTCCGCCAGATCGATCGCTTTAATGGTGTCCATACCACCGTTATTCGTCGATTCGATCGAGGTATAACCGAATTTCTTGTTGCCATTCTCAATCTTCACCGGGACCGAGAACGACTTTGAACTCTGATCTGTGAAAACGGCTTCGGAGCCTTGTACCTTAACTTTGTACTCGCCCGGTTTCAGTTCGGTCGAACCGGCCATAGCGGGTGCGCTCAGGATGACATCATACGATTTTGCGCTGGCCACGCCAATGCTTGCGAGGGTCAGGGCGCCGACGATAAGTAACGATTTTGCGTTCATTTGGGTAAATCTCCTTCAACTGATATGACGGTTTTTACGGCCAGTCGTTTCCCTGGGAACGTAAGAATGTGTCAATGGGCCGGATAACGAAAATGATGAATCGTGAACGCCCTGCTCATCATCTGCTCGCGATTGTAGGCTTTTTCACGCTTTCCGTCTCCCTCTGGCTGGTGGCCCGTTATTTTGACGTAAAGATCGGCGACTGGACGACCGCGAGCGTGCTGTTAATCCTGACGCCGTATTGGGCGTTCGGGTTCGGCTTCGACCGCTGGCTGCGGAAAAATCTGAAACGCCCAGCCGCATTGGTTCTGGCGCCTTGTCTGCTGATCGTGCCCTACCTCATCTTTGCGTTACCGCAAGGCCTGTTTCACTGGAACATGTGCCTGGGGATGATGGCCATCATCCTTACGGTCGCCATCTTGTTGCGGCAGGCGAATGCGGCGGCGCCGGACTGGCGCGATTTGCTCGTACTCGCGATCCTCGGCATCTCGGTCGACCTCCACTTCTTCGACCGTGCATGGCCCGTCGCCGGCTTAAGCGGAATGCCGAAGTTACTCTTCGTAGATGCAGGCCTTTACGGGTATCTGGTAATCAGACCCATCGGGAACATCGGCTTCGACTTCCGCATTCGCCGCCCGGACCTGCTTGTCGGCTTGCGCGAGTTCTTCTACTTCGCGCCAATCGCCATCATTCTCGGTTTGGCGCTGAGATTTCTGCACATACATCGCACGCTGAGTAATCCGCTCGCCTTTGCCGCCGGCTGGCTGTTCACCTTCTTCTTCGTCGCGATGCCCGAAGAGTTGTTCTTTCGTGGTCTGATGCTGAACATGCTCGAACGGCGCATGAGCTCGAAACGCGCGCTGATCGTTACTTCGCTGCTTTTCGGACTCGCGCATTTCAACAAACGAACCGCGTACTTCAATTGGCGATACGTCATCATCGCGGCCGTCGCAGGTATCTTCTACGGACGCGCCTGGCTCGCGAAACGAAGGCTGATCGCTTCCTCGGTAACCCACGCGACCGTAGACACCGTATGGTCGATCTGGCTCAGATGAGGCAACTACTCCCGTCACTCTATAACGTGAAAAGGTGTAGAGCTTTCCCAATCGGCCCGAAGCACCGGTGGCGTCGCTGGAGGAAGGCGGAAATATACCATATTCACCGGTTTTCAGAGAGGACAGCGTGAGCGCATAAGTGCGCGGTGCAATCTTTTTCGCCTGGAATTCGATGGCGTCTCTCGTGGCTCCGCCGGATTGGTGGAAGACGCCGCCTGTCATCGTACGAAACTCCCGCGATTTACCCGACTCGTGCAAATGCAGCAGTTGGTACTCTGTCGCAGCCACGCCCTCCGGCGCGTAAATCAGTATTTCGACGGGGGTCTTAAGCTGTGTCTTACTCTCTCCACCGTTGATGTGGCCGTTGACATCGCCCTTTACGATCCCCTCTGTCGCAATCGCCTTAAGTACTCCTCCCGTTTTGAAGTTTACGACCTCAGGCTCCAGATCGATCCAGGCATCGCCTTTCTTGTAATAGACGCCGATTTCGTTAACCAGACCGGCAGCCGGAGCCGGTGACTTGGCTTGCGCCGGAACGCCGCCCGCGTTCTTGAGGAGCATGGCGCCGATGACCTTGTCTGAGGCGCCGCCCGCCTTTAACGCGACAACATCGTCGGCGGCCAGCGCAAAATTGCCAGGCTGCGAGTTGATCATGTTGACGATGAGATCGTCGCCCATTCCGGCTTTTACCAGCTTCAAGACCGAGTCGTTGGTCAAAACCTGCTGCGCAAGAATCACGGCGGCGAAAAATACCACGGTCAGGCCGATTTGGATCTTTTTCATTCAGCTCCTCCTGTGGAAGAGTATTGTTTCACACCCACGGCATTGCCTCGGGGGTTTTTAATACAGGTCCTGAACCATATGCGTCAGAATGGGCGGAACCAGGCCATGCCAGTCTTCGCCATCGGCAATCCGGCGTCGGACTTCCGAGGACGAAACGTCGCTCCAGTCTCGCCCCATCGCCAGTTGCGCAATCCTGTCGCCGCGCTCTCCTCCGCTGTACTCTCCGTTTCGACTCGCGACCAGAAGCCGATGGCGGCGCAGCAATTCGTCGAAGACCCCAGGAATACCGTAATCCCAGGTAGCCATCCGCTCCGCCGCATCGCGGCCGCACACCAGAACGATCTCGGGCGTTCCTGTAAAAAAATCCTCCGCCTCTGCCGCGATCTCCGCATATAAGCCTCCATTGGATACGGCCGCCGAAAAGCCCTCCTCCTTCGCCAGCGTTTCCAGCATACGCAGACGCGCCGCGAAATTCGCTCCTTCAAAGCCCTTGTGTGGGAAGGCCCGCGGTATCACCCAGATCGCCTCGTCCGCCTGTGCCCGCGCCGCGCGTGAGATCTCGACGTGCGCTCTGGTCGGCGGATTCCATGCGCCCGGAAACAACGCCACCCTGGACGGGTTCGAATCGCGGGTCGCCGCTGGGCGGTAAATGAATTCGAGGGCCACCAGCACCTTTGTAATACATGCAGCCGCGCGGGCCCGGGATCCGGCGCCCACGGCGGAACGCGCGCGCCGCCGGGTTCGTATACAGTGGAGATAATAATGTTCAGCTGGATCTGCCCCACCTGCGGGCGCGACGTTCCGCCTTCAAAAACCGAGTGCCCTTACTGCGCCGAACGGGAGAGAGAGGCCAGGGAGGCTGCCGCTGCGGCGCCTGTGTCCCCAGCGTCCGTTCCCGTCGGTCAGCACTACACTCAGGAACCACCGCCTGCTCCCTGGCAGCAACCTCCGGCTCCGCAGTACGCGCCACAGCAATACGCGCCAACCCAGCAGTATGCCCCGACACAGCAAGCCGCCCCGCCGCCGCACTGGCAGCCACCGCCGCAGCCTCCGCAGCAGCAATATGCTCCCCCTCCCCAATATCCGCACTATGCGCAACAGCCCCCGGCCGCGTGGCCGCAGCAGCCCCGGCGCTCCGCGCCCCCGATGTGGCTGATGGTGGCCGGTTTCGCTTTGGCCTTCCTGCTCATCGGCGGCGGAATTTATTACTTCATGCAGCGTCCCGCGGCCGCCAACAACCCCGCCGAAAAAGCCGGACTCGAAAATCCGGCCGATGCGTCGAAGCAGAAGGTCAGCAACCCGCTGCAGAAGTACGTCGAAGTCGTCGGCCTGCGCATGATGCAGGAGGGGAAAAAGCCGGTCGCGCGCTTTGTCGTCGTCAACCATTCGAGCACCGAAATCGCCGACCTGAAAGCCAACGTCACCCTCTGGGCCAGCACCTCGCGTTCGGAAGAGGATTCCATCGGATCCTTCAGCTTCGCGCTTCCGAGCATCGGGTCCAACGAATCGAAGGAACTGACCGAGCCTCTCAAAACCAAACTGAAGACATATGAATACCCGGACTGGCAAAACGCCACGGCGGAGATTCAGATCACTTCGCCTGCGCCGTAGCGCCCCCGGCGCGTGTGCAAAAAGCGCGCAACCGCGTTTGCCCTTTACGGATCTATAACGAAGCGGGCATGCTCGCGGTCCTTGCGGGCGTGATCGACGTCGAAAACCTGTCCGTGCATCACGATCCACACTCCCTGCGTCAGCATACGGGCCGCAAAAAGGCTCTCCGTAAGATTCTGCAGCCCGTCCGACCTTTCGAATCCCAGCGGCGTCATAGCCCCGGTCAGAATCACCGGATGCTTCGTATCCTTGATCTCCCTCTTCAACAGCCGGCCCGTCTCGACCATCGTGTCGGTGCCGTGCGTAATGACAACCGCCCCATCCTCAACCTTAAGGCGGACCGAAGCCAGAATCAGTTCGCGATCCTCCTCGGTCATCTCGATGCTGTCTTTATTCATCAGCGGCGTCACTTCGATCCGAAGGTCCGGCAGCCGCAACTGGTGAAGATACTGGTCGATCTTCGCGGTCAGGTTCTCCACCTGACCCGTCTGTTCGGAGTAAATTTTTTCGATGGTGCCGCCTGTCGTTACCAGATGGATCAAAAAGCAGTGTACCTTCAATGATTCGCGCAGCCTTGCTGTTCTTCCTCGGCGCGGTACTCTGCAACGCTCAGGACGCGCGCTCGCTCGTCGCGCGCGCCGTGGCGGCCGACGACCACAGCAATCGCCTGGCCCGCGACTACACCTATAAGGTGCGCGACGAAACACGCGAACTGGACTCCGCGGGCAAGCTGAAGTCTGTTCACAGCACGGTCGACGAGGTCCTGTACATAGCCGGTAAGCGATACTTCCGCCCGCTCGAGAAAGACGGCAAGCCGATTACCGCCGCTGAGGCGCGAAAAGAACAGGCAAAGCTCGACCGAGCCGCTGCTGAGGCGGGCCGCTTGTCTGAGACCGAACACGAAAAGCGCCTCACGGACGCGGAAAACGATCGCGCGAAGCAGCGTGCGCAATTCAAAGATATTCCCGATGCCTACGACTTCAAACTCCTGGGAGACGACACCATCGATGGCCGCCCGGCATATAAGATCGGAGCAACTCCGCGAGCCGCGTATCACGGCCGGTTCAAAGGCATTCTGCACAACGTGGAAGGAACGCTCTGGATCGATAAGCAGGACCTCGACTGGGTCAAAGTCGAGGCCGACGTCCTGAAGCCGTTCTCACTGGGACTGTTCCTTGCCCGCGTCGGCGCCGGTACACATCTTTCCTTCGAGATGATGCGGGTAAATAACGAGCTCTGGGCTCCGAAGAGGCTCGCCCTCCGGGCTTCGGCGCGCCTGATGATGATGAAGAAGGTGAATGTCGAAGAAGAACTCACCTTCGCCGGCTACCGGAAGTTCCAGACCGATTCGCAAATCGTCGTCGGCGCGAACTGAACGCGTAGCGCCGGCGATCTTGTCGCCGGTGAACTGAACCGGAACAGGAATGCCGCTTGCATTCCGTACCCCGAGTGATATAGTGGTGATTCATGGCCTCCGTGCGCTTGAGCTGGTTTAGCTACCGATTTTGGAGCCCCACCTCATAGTGGCGTTGGTCTGGTCTGTTTTCAGGTTTTACCAACCCACTCGAAAGAGTGGGTTTTTTCATTTATGGAAGGTCTTTAGATGATCATCTCGATGCGTCCCCATGCGACGAAAGAGGAAGTGGAACATGTTACGGAACGGATTCAGGAATTCGGTTTCAAGGTCCATTCCATTGAAGGCGAGGAAAGAGTCGTGATCGGCGTCGTCGGTGTCGGAGGAGATGTCACTGCCTGCCTCGAATCGCTCGAAGCGACCCCCGGAGTGGAAAAGGCCATGCGCATCTCCGCTCCTTATAAGTTCGTCAGCCGGGAGTTCCGCAAGGAGCGCACAGTGATTCGTGTGGGTCGCGCCGAGATCGGAGGCGATCGGTTCGTCACTATGGCCGGTCCGTGTTCGGTCGAAAGCGAAAAACAGATCATGGAAACCGCCGAAGCCGTTTCGGAAGCCGGCGCCTTGATCCTTCGCGGCGGCGCGTTCAAGCCGCGAACCTCCCCCTACGACTTCCAGGGCATGGAAGAAGAAGGCCTGAAGCTCCTCGCCAAAGCTCGCGCCGCCACGGGACTGGCCGTAATCACCGAAGTGATGACCGACAGCGATGTCGACCTGGTGGCCGAGTACGCCGATATCATGCAGATCGGCGCACGCAACATGCAGAACTTCGCGCTGCTCAAAGCGCTGGGACGTTGCGGCCGGCCTGTGTTACTCAAGCGCGGTCTCAGTTCGACCATTAAAGAGCTGCTCATGTCCGCCGAATATGTGGTCGCGCACGGCAACTCCCAGGTGATCCTCTGCGAGCGTGGTATTCGCACCTTTGAAACCGCCACCCGCAATACCTGCGACATTGCCGCGGTTCCGGTGCTGAACGAACTCACTCACCTCCCGGTGATCGTCGATCCCAGCCACGCGACCGGCAAGCGCAGCCTCGTTCCCGCATTGGCTAAGGCCGCCGTGGCCATTGGCGCGGACGGCATGATCGTCGAAGTACATCCCTGTCCCGAAAAGGCCGTCAGCGACGGCGCCCAATCTCTCACGCTCGCTGGCTTCCGCGACATGATGAATCAGCTTTCCGGTTATGTCGAATTGTGGGAACGGGAGCGCGTATCCGAGCTGGTGGCGGTCTGACCGGTGCCCCGCTCGCGCAGACTCGTCACGCTGGCGACCCTCTTCGCGGGCATCGCGCTCGTTGGCGGAATTGTCGGGTTTCGGATTCACGCAAGCCGCGCCTTCTTCGATCCGCCCGCGCTGCTTTCCCGCTTCCCCGTTGAGGACGCGCTCGTCCTGAGCGCCGATTTCGAGAGGCTCCGCCATGCGGGCCTGTTAACGGAATCGAAGACGCCCCTCGAACCCGAGTACAAACAGTTCCTCGATGGGACCGGGTTCGATTACCGGCGCGATCTCGACACCCTGGTAGCCTCTCTTTCGCGCAGTGGGACCTTCTTCATAGCCCGCGGCCGGTTCGACTGGAAGAAGCTGCGCGACTACGCAACGCGCCAGGGCGGGTCGTGTTACCAGAACCTCTGCCGCATGCAGGGCAGCACACCCGAACGGCACATTTCGTTCCTCCCGCTGCGTGACGATGCCCTGGCGCTCGCCGTAAGCACCGACGATCTGGCGGCGAGCCGGCTGACGAAGACCTCAGCCCGGGTGACCGCTTCCCTTCCCTCCACGCCGGTCTGGTTCTCAGTGCCCGGGACAATTCTTCAGCAGCAGGGCGCGCTTCCGCCGAGCATGCACCTCATGCTTTCCGCATTGACGAAGGCCGACCGCGTGGTTGTCACGCTGGGCCCGGGAGGGCCCGGGATCGAGGCCGCGCTCGACGCCACCTGCCGCACCCCGGACGACGCCAGAATTCTTGCGAGCCAGCTCCGCGCCACAACCAGCATCCTGAAAGCCGCCGTGGCTCGGGACAAAACGATATCCGGCGACGACTTTGCCACGATGCTGACCGCGGGCACCTTCGACCAGACCGATCGGCGCGTAACAGGTAAGTGGCCCGTTCAGAGAACCCTGTTAGACGCCCTGACTAACGGCCTCTAACAAGGGGCCGCATCGATTTCTGTGCCCCGACTAATTCCGCACCGAAACCAATTCCTTACCGCAACTATTCCGAGCCGCGACTGTCAGGCAGTGTTCCATGGCCCGCAGCGGTCCGCCAAAGCGGATGAAGACACGCTGCAGGTGTGGGGCCAGGGCTTTCGCCCTGCCGCCGAGCTTCCGCTCGGCGTGGAGCTTTACGTCAGCGCCGGTAGCGCCGGCGATCGTCGCCGGTGTTCTTACGAACCGCGTCTTCGACAGAGCGTCCCCACGTCTCGGCCCGGAACAGCTGTTTCGCGGCAGCGGGCGAGACGGTGGCCGAGTATATATAACGAGGCCCATCGTACTGTGTCTCAGGAACCTTTTTCCGCCGGGTTGGCATGACGCGGACGGCCATCCGCCGACGCCCGATTGCCTAGCGCAAAGACGGCGTTCATAATCTCCCGTTCGCGCCGGGTAAGTAATACAAAGTGACGTAAGTAACATACCGCTGCAGCTGTCACAGGGTCAATCTCACGTGAGCAGCGGGCAATCTCCTTTATTTCATGGCGCTGATGTCCAAAAGAAACACCTGGTTGGCGCCCTGGCTGAAGTTCCCGTTCAGATAACCAATACCAACAATTTGTCCCGCGTCGTTGATTCCCACTGCCGATACCAGGTCCCAGGGAGAATCGGCGGGTAACAGCCGGTTCAGGTCGATGAACAAACCATTGGAATACAGGAATGCGGACGAGAGACCCTGGGTCTGAGTAGCGAATGATCCGACAATCTGGTCGCGATTATTGATCCCGAAAGCTTGACTCCCGAGGACGTCCGAAGGCGTCGGGAGAGCGAAAATTTTGCCTTTGTAATACACAAAGGCCTTCGTTCCCGGACCGCTGAAATTGCCGGGCGCCGAATACCCCACAACCACTCCTTCCCTGTTGATTGCGGTTGCCGTTGTGTAAGGAAGGTTATCCAGCGCACCTGTGTTGGTGATGACGCCATTGGAATAGAAAAATGCCGCGGTGAAATAGTTGTTCGCGCTGTCGATGGCATATCCCACCACATCGCCTTTATTGTTGATCGCCGTGGCCTGGCTCAAGTTGAAAGTCGGTCCCGGCGTACCAACGTTAATAATCTTCCCGCCCCAATCCAGTGATGCAGTGTACCCTCCGGTAAAGTCGATGGAGCCAGCAATGATTCCGAGATCGCTAATCGCAGACGCGTTGAAGCCAGTCGGAAGATACTTTGCGGATCCGTTCGAGTAAAGAAAAGAGGTGGTACCGGACCCTGGTATGTCCGTGTTCCCCACGATGTGGCCGGAGTTATTGAGGCCGGTAGCCTCGGCATCCCTGCCGCCGAGCAAGCCCAGATTCGTGGTCGTGCCGCCGGAATAAAAGAACACGTAACCGACGGCGGAGAGGCCGGTGCCGTCCAATGTAGTGCCGGCTACCTGCCCGGCGGCATTAATGCCCACTACGGTGCTGTCGCCGCCAATCTGCAACCCTATGCTGGTGATTGTTATAGAGGCGGAAAATGCCGGCCGCGCTAACGCAAGAACGCAAATCAGACAGGTTTGGTTGAGCATGACAGCCGCGACTATAACAGAGCCGCGTTCCCGCTACCAGGCCATGCGCACTCGCGGCGCCCCCAAATACAAAATGCCCCGGGCCCGTGCAGCCCGAGGCATCGTGACTCCCCGTATTGAATGCCGCCGCGTCAGGCTTTCGCGATGCTGTTGACCGTCTTCAGAATGCGCGACACAATCTGGTACGGATCGGCTTCCGAGTTCGGTCGGCGATCTTCCAGATAGCCCTTATAGCCGTTCTTGATGAAGTTCACAGGCATACGGATCGAAGCGCCGCGATCGGAGAGGCCATAGCTGAACTTGTCGATCGCCTGAGTCTCATGATGACCGGTCAGCCGCAGGTGGTTGTCCGGTCCATACACCGCAATGTGTTCGGGAATGTACTGGGCAAACGCCTTCATCAGGGATTCGAAGTATTCCTTGCCCGCCATGTTCGCGAATGTATTTGGTCGAGAAGTTGGTGTGCATGCCCGATCCATTCCAGTCGCCCTCTGATCGGCTTGCAGTGCAATTCCATGTCGACTTCGTACTTCTCGCAGAGCCGCATCATCAGATAGCGGGCGGTCCAGAGGTCGTCCGCGGCTTTTGCGGAGCCTTTGGCGAAGATCTGAAACTCCCATTGTCCCTTGGCCACTTCGGCGTTGATGCCCTCGTGATTGATGCCGGCGGCAAGGCAGAGGTCGAGGTGCTCTTCCACGATCTGACGGGCAATGTCGCCCATATACTTGTAGCCGACGCCGCAGTAGTAAGGACCCTGCGGACCGGGATAGCCCTCAGACGGGAAACCGAGCGGACGGCCGTCCTGATAGAGAAAATACTCCTGCTCAAACCCAATCCAGAGATCCGGATCGTCTTCGATGGTGGCGCGCATATTGGTGGAATGCGGCGTCCCGTCGGGGTGCATGACTTCGTTCATTACGACGTAAGCGTCCTTGCGGCTTGCGTCCGGATACAGCGCAACGGGTTTCAGGATGCAGTCGGAGCTTTTACCCTCGGCCTGCATAGTGGAGCTGCCATCAAAACCCCAGTTTGGTATGTCGGCTAGCGTTGGCGGCTCTTCAAAGGACTTGAGCAGAGTCTTGCCGCGCAGGCCTGGGACGGGAGTTTTACCGTCGAGCCAGATGTATTCGAATTTGTATTTTGTCATGGTTAATTTGGCGATCCCCGGGGAAACGCGCTTGCTGCCCTCTTGCGCCCGAATGCGCCGCAGACAGAAACGCGACTGTTATTATTCAGTCCCGACGAACTTAAAATTATGCATGATAGCCCGCGGATGGGGCAAGCATTTCAGGCTCGCGGGCGAATAGGTTCTTTTTATGGACTCTATCTCAAGAGGTGATGGAACGGAGTCTTTCGATAGCCCGTCGTTAATTACGCCCGCAAAGACCGGGCGTGCTGCACATGCCGCCCTCGCAGCCACGGGTTTGCGCCGGGGTGAATCCCGAATCCGACTGCGAACCACGCGCGGCGAACGTCGAATACTGCTGTGTCAGGTGCTTGTCGCCGCATGACGGGCAACCCGTTTCCATGACGTCGCTCGCGCGGCGCACGAGCTTCTCAAACTTGTCTCCGCAGGAGTCGCAAAGGTATTCGTAGATCGGCATAGCGTTTTCTATATTATCGCGCGATCGGTTTCAAACCGCAGCCGCGCCTGCCCCAGATAGATCTCGTCGCCCGGGTGAAGCGAAACGCCGCGGCTGGCGTGAGCCGGCACGTCGATGCGCCGTCCATCGCGGAACAGACTGGTCCCGAGCGAACTTCCGTCGTCGAAGATGCGCCACTGGCCTGAGACGGCGTCGAATGCGACGTGCGCGTGCGAACGCGAAACGCTGGCGTTCGCTTCATGCGCGGCTTCCGGGAAATGAGAGTTCGTTGCGCCGAATCGCGCGGCCCAGCGCGTCCACCACTTCTTCTTCGCGCCCCAGATTGATCCGCGGGCGGTCGAGAGGAAGTTCGGGCGCGGACGAGACACCGGACAGCGTGACCAGCCACGCCGGCACGAGCGCGATGGTTCTCTCGGCTGCGGCGACCGAAGGCGGCGCCGGCAAGTCTTTCTCCACGCGCTCACAGAGAATCCGCATCTCGACCAGGGCCTCTTCCGGATAATTCACCGCAATGGTGAGTTCGGCCGGCGGCTGGATGCGCTCTTCTTCGAGACTCGAATGAACGTCGCCGCCCAGTTGATTCACGTCGAACAGGGCTTCCAGCACCGCTTTGCGTTCCGCGTTCTCCGCCGCGCAGTTCGATCGTAATCAGGTTGAAGGGAAATATGCGGTCGCCGCGCTTTCCGAGGGTTGCGCGGCGTGCGATCTGGTCGAGCGCATCGCGATACAGCTCGATGGCTTCGCGCGCGCCTGGTTCGTCGCGATTCCCCGCAAAGATCGACCGCAGACGCTGGTCGAGCGACTTTTCGATACGACGCAAAATGCTCATGGGATCAAATGTAACTGCTGCGCGGCGATCGTCAGATCGCCCGCGATCGGCGCCGCCGCCGTGCCGCCGTAGTGCCCGTTTTCCGCGAGAATCGCGAACGCGATGCGCTTCGGGTTGCCGCCTGGAGGCACGTCATAAGGCGCAAAGCCGATGAACCACGCGTGCGACGGAGCGGTCGCAAGCTCGGCCGTTCCCGTCTTGCCCGCGATCTCGGGTTTGATCGCGGCAAGCACGTGCCCGGTGCCGCTGGTTACGACGCCGCGCATATCCTTCGCGAGAACCTCCGCCTGATTCGGCGGCAACAGCGGCTGGCCGGCCTGGGTACGCACGTTGCTGTCGTCCGTTACCCAGCGCCCCATGGGCAGCACACCGCCGGCCGCGATCGCCGAAGCCACGCGAGCCATCTGGAAAGGCGAAACGACAACCTGCCCCTGTCCGTAGGAAACCTGCGGCATTTGCGGCGTCAGGTTCTTCACAGTGGCCGGGTTTGCGATCGAGATCCCGATCTTCTCCGCGGTATCGAGCAACTGTTGCGCCCCAACTTTGTAGGTGCCAAGCTGCGCGAAGTAAGCGTTGCAGGAGACCACGATTGCGGAATTCATGTCGAGCGTGCCGTGCGGATGCTTGTCCTCTTCGTCATCGCGAATCGGGCGTTTCGACTTGCCCACGTAGTTGCCGTTTCTACCATCCGGCAAGCGAATGCACTGATATTGCTGCGTCGCGAGCGAAGGGTTCAGCCGCAACGCCGCAATGGCGGTTACAACCTTGAAGGTCGAACCGGGAGGGTAGAGACCATACCGCGCGCGATCGAGCAGCGGACCCGCGGCTTCACCCAACGCCAGTTTCTCCTGCAGCAGATCGGGCGACGGCAGATTGACAGACGCGAGCAGGTCGCCCGTTACTGGATCCATCACAACGACTGAGCCGCGATCCAGGTGCTGCGCGGATAGCCTCGTCTGAAGGATTTGCGCCGCCTTCACCTGCAGGGCGGCGGATATCGAGAGGTGCACGTTGCGTTCGCGGTCCCGGATGCGTTTCACCGCGACGTTGTCCGGCTCCCAGCGATGGCGCAGCAGGGGCAGCAGTTCGCGATAGTCGTAGCGAATCGTGTAGAACGGTTTCCCCGCGGCGTCTTTGACGGCGACCACGCGGCCGCGATCGTCGTAGCCCTGCAACCGGATCGCGGAATCGCGCTCCACCAGCGAGCTGTTGGGCGCGCTCCAGTTCGCACGCGTACGAATGTCTCCGAGCAGGTGGAATGTCAGGGCACCCAGTGGATAACAACGTGGGTCGGCTCGGCTGCAAGCCTGATCGATATCGATCCCGAGGGCCTTGTAATCCGCCCGGTGCTGTTCCAGTTCCTGCCAGTTGCTGGTGGCGAGCGGGAGCCCGGAGCGGTCGTAGATCGTCCCGCGCTGCAGCGTCCGCGCGGCATCGATCAGACGCGGATTGTACACATAGCGGCGGCCGCCATCCGCCTGCAGCACCAGGGTTCCCTGGCCCGCGATGACGTCCGCCTGGCTGAGCTGAATATACGCGGCCTTCCCAACGATCGTGATCGCCAGCACCGCGAGAACGACCTCTATCCATCGCAGTCCCGGCAGGAGCGGGGCGAGGGCTTCGGCATTGGCGCGCGGCTTCCGTCCGGAATGGTCGATTGCCAGCAGAATTCCGGCAATGGCGAAATTCGCCAGCATCGCGGTGCGGCCGTAGCTCAGGAATGGCGTCGCTACGCCGGAGAGCGGAAAAAGATCGAGAATGCCCAGTGAAATCAGAAGCAGCTCGGCGCTGATCAGCAGTGTCAGGCCGAGCGCGAGAAAGAAGCCATAATCGGTGCGCGCGCGCCGGGCGATGCGCAGCCCGATCCAGATCAGCAATCCGAAAATCAGATAGACCGAAACGATTCCCAGAAATCCCCAGTCCTCGCCGAGCACAGAAACGATGAGGTCGGTGTGGCCCGCCGGAATGACATCCGACTCGCCCAAGCCCGGACCCGTGCCAAGCGGGCCGCCCGACGCCATCGCCCAGAGCGAGTGCGCCACCTGATCGCCGCCACGCACGGTATTGCTCCAGGGCGACAGCCACATCGCCACGCGGTCATGCACCGTCTTCGGCGTTCCGAGGAAGTACCCGGCGAGAAATCCGCCCAGCAGCGCGGTCAAGCCGACCACTGCGAGCGGCACGCGATTGCGCGCGACGCAGTAAAGCGTGAGGAACACGCAGGCAAAGACCAGCGCCGGACCGAGATCCTTCTGCAGGTAGAAGAATAGAAGCGCCACGCCCACGCCGATCAGCACGGGCAGAGCGTATTCGAAGGGAGGAATCTCGATCCATCGGAACACCTTCGCGACCAGAGACCGCTTCTCGCGCAGTTCGCGCAGCAGTGGCCAGCGCTTCGCAAAGTAACCCGCCAGAAAAAACACCAGCAGGATCTTGATCGCTTCTACCGGCTGGAACGGGCCGAGGTTGACCCGCGCGTCGCTACCGGTCGGTCCGCTGCCGAGAAAAATGAGCCCGACCGAGAGCACGATGGCTCCCAGCAATGGCACGAAGCTGTATCCGGACATCGAGCCTTCCCAGTCGATCAGGCTCGCGATGAGCATCGCGACGCACCCAAGTGCGACGCCTTGGGCGAAGGGCACGAAGATCAGTACATCGCGAAGAGGATCGCGCAGAGCGGTCATGAGCGCAAATCCCATGCCGGTCAGGATCAAAAGCAGCGGCAGGTAAGCCCACGAACCGCCGAAACGCCGGAAACTCCAGACAATATGAACCAGCAGAAATGCCGCGAGAATCGCCCCGCCCCAGATCAGAAAATCGCGCCGAAAGACCTCAAGACTGCGCACCGCAACCTGCGTCTTGATCTGGGCGAACTCGGCGGGCGTGAACAAGGCGATGGTGTCGCCTGTGGCGTCCTCGGCTCGTTTGCGCAACTCCACCAGGTTCTTGTTGCCGACCAGATCGCTGCGTGGAATTCTGATCCTCGCGATGGCGCCCGTGTTGGGAAGCACGCCCTCGTGGTCCGCGACGGCTTCGAAGATCTGCTGCGCCGCGAAGTTGCGGTCCTCGGGATTCTGTAGAACGATCAGGACAGGCAGAAGCCTTTCTGCCCGATCGATATCGGTCAGATTGACGGCGGGCGCCGGCGCGCTGCTCCGTCGTACTTTCGCGGTATACACCAGCGCCCAGATGCCGCAAACGATGATCGCGGCGAGCGCGAGCCAGAACAGTTCAGGCCCCCGGCCCGGAGCCGGGGCGAGCGGATCACGCCGGGTGGCGGCGAGCTGTGCTTCGCTGCTTCTCGATGCGACGGTGCTGCGCGTGACGGCCATTACTTCGGCGCCTCGGCCTCGGGCGTTTTGCTCTCGGCTGGGGACGCGTTTGAAGCCGGAGTCACCTGTGCAGGGTTCGCCGTTGCCTGCTGGGCCTCGGCCAGCGTCTTTGCGGCTTTCTCGCGTTCGAGAGACATTCGTTCCGCGAGTTGTACTCCATTCAGAAACGGCGCGACCGAGTTGTAGAGCTGTTCGGCGTGCGCCAGGTCCGCATCGGCGTGCTTCAACGCGTCCTGCATCTGTGCGATCCCCTGCGCCTTTCCCGCAGCCGCCAGCCACCTTTCGCCGTGTGCGCGGTAACCGTCCGCCAGCGCTCTCTGTTCCCTGCGTCCGGGACGAAAACCGTTGCGTTCCGCCTGGTTCAGTTCATCCTGCGCCTGGTCCAGATTGCCTTCGCTCATCTGGATCAGAGCAAGCCCCAGATGCGGGTCGGGTGAATGCGGAAGCAGATTCCGAGCCTCTTCGAAATCCGAGCGAGCATCCTGGACGTTCCGTTGGAGACGCGCAATGTGCCCGTTAATCAGCTGATACTTGCCCCGGATGGATTTGTCGTCGGGAGCAAGTGTCATGGCAGAGCCGAGCGCCGCTTGCGCGCGGCGCCAGTCGCGCAGATACACAGGCGTGCTCTCGCTCGCTTCGCGGTAGTCCGCAATCACCCGATCCGCTTCGGCCGTATATCGGTCGCGCAGGCTGTGTCTCGCGGGAAACAGCGGGAATGAGAACAGAGTGTGCCCGGCGAGCGCCTGATACTCCGTCATGCCCTGATCCAGCGTGATTCCTCCGGAATCGATGCGATCCGCGAGGGCTTTCGCGTTGCCGTACATACGAACTTCGAAAACGACAGTGAAGACGGCGAGCAGGAAAAGCGATACCAGAGTCCCGGCCACCACCTTTTGCGCCGATTTCGGCAGGCGAAAGGCGGGGAAGCGAAATGAAGCCATCCGAGGCGGCGGCGCAACGGGAGCCGAGGCGGCACGGCGCGTACTTTCGGCGGGATTCGGATAAACCGTTCGCCTCGTCGCGTCGGGGTCCGCAAACGTTGCCGGACCGGCTACGGCGTATTTCCGCCACTCGTATAACGCCGCCTGGAATGCCGCGGCGCTCGCAAAGCGGCGGTTGAGGTCCGGATCGAGCGCGCGCGAAAGAATCTCGCGCAGGCCAGGCGGCAGGCCGGCGATGGAGGGCTGCAGCGCCCTGTAGTTGCGGATCGTCCACTCGAGCTTCGATCCCTCCGCCACGAAATACGGCTTCCCGGTCAGCATCTCGAACAGCACGATCGCGATCGACCAGACGTCGGACCGCGCGTCCATGTCGCCTGTCTGCAGGCGCTCCGGAGAGGAATAAGGTATGCTGCCGAACTGATTAAAAGTGATGCTGCGGGTCATCGACACGGCCTTGGCGATGCCGAAGTCGAGCACCTTCACCTGGCCCGAAGACGTGATCCGAATGTTGCGCGGCTTGATATCCCCGTGAATAATGCCGCGATGGGCGCGGTCTTCGATTACCGTCTGAAACGTGTGCGCTTTGACGAGGACATCGAGTACATCGAGCGCGATGGTCACGGCGCGCTGCGGGTCGATCGGACCGTTCGCGACGAGTTCGGAAAGGTCTTCGCCCTCGATGTACTCCATCGCGATATAGAAGTAACCTTCGCGATCTCCCACATCGAAGATCTGCGCTACGCGCCCGCTCTGTTCGCGCTTGGCGAGCTGGTCCTGAAGGGTCGCGCCTCGGCGTTCGGCCGCGACTACGTCGATGCTGTCGCGGTCAACGCCGGCGTCGATCAGCTTCAAACCTACCTGGCGATTGAGCAGGGGATCATAGGCGAGAAAGACGCGGCCCATGCCGCCGCCCGCCAGCTTGCGGATAATTTCGTATCGGCCGAAGAGCTTCGGGTCCATGATTATCGAGGTTCTCCCGCCAACACCGGGTCTGGATCGGGAGCAATCAGCCGGATCGCCTTTTTGGCGGAGAGGCCGCCGAAGAAATTCTCCTCGAAGTCTGCGGCCTGGTAACCGCGGCCGTGTATCCAGACCGGCTCCGCGGCGTTGTTGACGATGGCGTTGTCCTTGAACAGCGGATGCGCCCGCGCCAGCACCTCGACGCCCGGCTTCGGATTGCCGGGTTCGCCGTTTCCGTTCGCCGCGATCAGGTTGTCGTCGATCTTTGGGGAGGCCGGCGGTGCGACCAAAATGCCGGCTCCGAGATTGTTCGTAATGGTGCTCGCAGTTATGATTGGCGACGAGGTCCCTTGCACCTCGATTCCAATTTTCGCGCCGGTAATCTTGACGTTCGAAACGGACGGGCTGGAGTCGATGATCTCAATGCCCGCCGCGAGGGGAGTTTCGGACTCGCCCAGTATCGATACGCCTTCGATGCCGCCCGAATCTATTTTGCGCGCAATGAGCGCAGGGCCGCCGTCAGGAGACATCAGGATAACTGTGCCGGAAAGCTGGGACCGCAGCGTCACGCCCTCGCGAAGTTCGATGCGTTCGCGATAGCGGCCCTGCGGGATTACGACGGTGTCGCCCGATCGAGCCTCTTGCATGGCCGCCGCTATGCCGGTGGCCCCCACAAGCAACGTTCGCGGGCCTGTGGGCAGTTGATTTCGGAGATAAGCCGCCGCGAGGCCGATTGCGATCCCGAGCAGCAGCCCATAGAGGAGAAAGGCCCACCTCCGCACGAATGGGCCGGGTGACCGGATTTCGGTTATTGCGACAGGCGCGCGCGCGCCGCCCGAGTCCGGCTTATACTCCGGACCGGCGACGATGACGACGGTGATGTTGTCTTTTCCGCCCGCGGCATTCGCCGCGCCGATCAGCGCGTTAATAGCGGCGTCAAAATCGGGCGCATAGCGCTCGACGCCGGCGCGGATTGCCGTACTACTGACGAGATCGGTCAGGCCGTCCGAGCATAAGAGCAAAAGACCGTCCGGCGGCATCGGGAAGGTTTCGATCTCGATAAAGCCGGGATCGTCCGGCTCTTTCTCGGCCGATCCCACGTCGCGGTAAATCTCATTGCGCCGCGAATGCCGCATGGCTTCCTCTTCGCTGATTTCGCCGCGGTCTTCCCGCTCGCCGACCGGCGAATGATCGTGGGTCACCTTGCGGATTTCGCCGGGGCGCAGCAGGTAAAGACGCGAATCGCCCACATGGCCGATGGTGACGACGTCGTCTTCCACGAGCGCCACGGTGAGCACGCAGGCCATTCCGGTCCATTCGATCCGGGAGCGGGAGAGACGCAGGATTTCGTTGTTGGCGAGCGTGATCGCCTCGCGCAGGCGCTCTTCCGGCGTGCCGGTCTGGCGCTCGAGGCGCTCGCGGATCACATCCACTGCGACGGCGGCTGCGGTTTCGCCCGCCGCGTGGCCACCCACGCCATCGATCACCGCATATATGCCACGGTCGGGATCGACGTAATACCGGTCTTCGTTATTTTTGCGGCGCTTGCCCGGGTCGCTGGCGGCCGCGGAACGAAGCCTGGTTTTCACGGCCATCACCGTTTCTCGCGCAGCCTCTTCTCGCGCACGACAGTGACTATAGCGAGAAGCGCGACCGTGACGATCAGGGCCGTCATCACTATGGTCCGCCACATGAGAATGTCTTTCATGTCAGACTGCTTCCCACTGCAAGTCGACGACGCCCGCGAGGCTGATGGTCGCGCGCCTCGGCAGCTCCGCCGAAGCGTTCCGGCCGACAGGCTTGCCGTTGACCGCCGTCCCGAACTGGCTGACATCTTCGATCGTGAACCGTCCCGTCTCGGCGTCGCGGCGAATGCGGCAGTGCTCGCGCGATACGTCGGGCAGCGTTTCCAGCTTGAGATCCACCCAGTATGATCTTCCTCCGCGCCCGATTACGACCTGATTCTTCGTCACGTCGAATACCTGATCACCCTGCTGGTCGGCATAACGGAGATACGCAAAGGCCCGACCTTTTGTTTGCTCGTCTTTATCATCGACTCCGGCGGGAGTGTCTTCAGGTTCAGACGTTTCGTCGGGCGCGGGCGTTGCGGAGGTCAGCGCCGTCGCAGCGGGCTCCGACGGTTCCTCGGCCTTTTTCGGGAAAATGCGGCGCGTCAGTGAACCCGCGCCGTATTCGGCCTTCTGCGGCGCACCCAATTCTGAATAAACCTCAATCTCGCCGGGTTGAAGTTTGCCGTCGAGGTCGGGATAGATTTCGACCGTCCAGGAATCGCTGACCCGGACATACTCGCTGGCGGCCGCCGCTTCGCCTGCCCCGACCTTTTCAAGACCGATCTTTTCGAGCAGAGACGAAGCCATTTTGCGGCGCGATCCGTTCCATGCGGCGAGCTTTTCGTCGAGAACGGCTCGAATTTCGCCCGCGATGAACGGGACGATGTCGCGGAACGGCTCGTAGTCCTCGGGGTTCAGATAAATGCGATATATCGCGGGTACCAGGGTTTTTCGGCGAATGCGGAAAAGACCCTCCTCCATGTTGCGCAGGACTTCTCCAATCAGGTCGTCACCCTGGAGACGGCCTGGCGCTCGGCCAGTCATGGAACTATTGTAGGCGGGATTGCGGGCACACTACGGGTGAGGCGGGAGTCGAGAAGTCAGAAATCAGCAGTCGGAAGTCAGAATCTTTGTTGGATCCATCCGATGCCGGGACGACAGGCGCCAGCCTGGCCTTTTCTTTGCCACGATATTTCTTTGCCACGATAGAGGATAGTGCACTTTCTCCGCGGCCGATTGCGCTGACGACATCCTTCATCCGGTTGCGGACCACGACGGTTTCGAACCCGAGGACTGCCGCGCTCGCCTCGGAATGAACGCCGCCGGGCAAGATGAAGAATTTCTGACGAAATTGAGCATGGACTCGACCGCACGCCCGGGAAGACCGCGATGTTTCGATCAGTCGATTTCGTCGCCCCGTGATGGTTTTCGATATCGGGGGAAACAAATACCGGCTGATCCCGGCAATCTCTTTCAGCGCGCCTTGTGGTAGACAAAGCGGTGCTGCACTCACAAGGAGTACAACAATAAGGAAACAATGACGAGGACGATTGAATCCGCCCTCCATTAGTTCGCCAATGCTTCAAAAGACCGGCAAACGAGCCGGGCCTTTGGTTGCAAGTGCTCGATCGGACTCGGCCTCGTCCTGAACCGATCATCACGAGGGGAGTCCAACTGGCGCGGGTCATGCGCAAGAGGAACCCTGATGAAGCAGCTTGGGCCGATGAGTCTATCTCATTACGCAGTGGGAACATCATTCGGCAATGTTCGGCAACACCGGCCTCGACGCCAGCTCTAACTCTAAAAGACAGAATATTGCGCGAAATCCGTGGGTGGCTTCGCAAACCTCTGTTTTATTTCTCGACAGAGAACTCTAAACAGCCACCGGCTGAAAAGCCGGTGGGATTGGCCGCGACTGAAAGTCGCCTGAAGCGCCGACGCGGTGTGCGTCTTCGATCGAACGTGACGGTTCGCGCGAGCTATCGCCTCGCGAATGAGGAATGCGCCTTGGACCGCTTCTTCCGTGCCCGTACAGCGAAAAGGCAAAGGTAAAACCTGCTGAAAGCTGTCCGCCTGAAAGGCGGAGGGATTAGACCCGGCGATTGAGACTAAAACTTTGTGGATTCGCGTGTAGTCTCACCGTGTAGCCGCGACAAAGCCCGGAAGCCGCAGTACGTTGTGATATACAAATAGCACTGCGGCCTGCAGGCACGCGATCGCGCATAACGAAAGAGCCATTGTGTAGCCACAGGCCGGGCGATGAGCCAAATTGACTGACCAGAAGGAGATGGTGATGACGAGAGTGATTTATCCGGCCTTATTGCTGGCTACCGCGGCGATTCTATTGGCCGCGCGCCCGGAACCGGAAGGCTTCGTGGGCACGTGGAAGAGCGATCCGGGCACACCCACCATGACCCGTGAACTGGCACTCGACGGAAAAGTGGTCGTGATGACCGAACACATACCTGGCCGCAACGGCGCTCCTGAAACGATCATGATTCGCAAGTACCCCACCGACGGCAGTACTGTGTCGATGGATAAAGGTTTTTGGGCCGGCTCCACGGCCATCGGAACCATGGACGGGAAGGTCCTCACCGTGGACACGACTCAGGCGAATGGCACGAAATGGCACGATGTCTGGACCATTTCGGAGGATGGCAAGCACTACACCGACGAGATGTCGAGCACTCCTCCTCCGGGCGCCGCACAAGACGGACGCGGTGGCCGCGGCCGCGGCGTCAATAAGTTCAGCTACACCAAAGAGTAGTAAACCCGAATTAGAGAATTCGGAGTGGCGAATTCGGCCGGGGATTTCGGGTCGATCGCCACCCGAGTCGCTCCCCAGTGGCGGATCAAGCCGCGGGGATGAGTTCGGCCCCGCCATGGTCGTGGACGGTAATCCGACATTCCGCATTGCGGTAAAGAGTCGTTCGGCCGCGTGATCGGAATTCCGCCGCCCGCGGTCGGGGATTGTCATCCGTTGCTCGGCAGCATCGGCCTGCCTTCATGCGCGACCAGGAGATCGTGCATATCGTTTGCGTGCTCCTCTTCATTGGTGAGAATGCCTTCCATCATCACGCGAGTGGTGGAATCCTTATCCGCGAAGAAGCGGATCAATTCGCGGTAGTGCTCGCAGGCAATGCGCTCCGCGACCAGATTTTCCTTGATCATCTCGACCAGATTCCCGCCTTCCGAGTACTGCGACGCCGATCGCGTGGCCAGACCTTCGGGATTGAAGTTCGGAGTCCCGCCAAGCTGATTGATGCGCTCGGCAACCAGTTTCATGTGCCCCGTTTCCTCCTTGGCGTGCTGGTTGAATTCGTCTTTGACGCTCTCGCTGGAGATGCCCGTGGCGGCGATCGCGTTCATGGTGTAGCGCAGGACACATACGATCTCCGTCGCGAGAACGCTTTGCAGGATATCGATTGTTTGCTTGACATCCCCCAGGTAGGCGGGCGTCACCGCGCCCTTGTCCAGACTGGCGCGCGCTCGGGCTCGCAATTCCTGAACGTCGGTGAGGAAAGGCTGGTTGGTTTTCGTATCGTTTTTCATATCTCGCCCCATTCTACGTGCCCGCGCGCCCGCACACGAGGCGCGGGTGTGCGTTAGAGAACGTGCTGGCAGCCTGAAAAACGAGGCCGGAAAGACGGATATGTCCCCGGCCAGCGATCCGATTCCGCCGACGAATAACCATAATTGGTGAAGGGACGTGCGATCCAACCATTGATCCCTTGATCTGCTGCTTGAGCTCCACATTTAAGGTATTCCCTGTGGACCGGAGGGCAGCCACTGGGTGCGTTTCGTGGTGACGCGGATCGCGGTGTCGCCGGACAAGCCGCACGGGCTGGATTATTCGCTGACGCTGCACGGACCGAATGGGAAGCGTCTGATCGGCTTCGATAACGCCCATCCGCTTGCGCGGCAAAAGCGCGCACGGATCGCAAGATCATTGCTATCGGAGGCCATGACTTTAAGAGCAGGCATCGCCAGCTATGCGGACATGAAGGCCCGCACGATGGCGGTGGCTGACGCTGGGGGGGCGGGTCTGCGGGTGTAGCAGATGAGCGGCGCATAGGCGCCCAACTCGCTCGGTGAATGGCTCGCATCACTGGCAAGGCGGAGTCGAACCTGTCGCGCACGCTGCGAACGATGGCGGGCTACGGCCTGGTTCGCCTGGAACGAGGCGAGCGGAGCCGGATCACGCCCAAAGTAACGCATGACCGCATCGAACTTGACCTGCCCCTCATCGACTTGCGAAAGGCAAGCTGAGTCGTCGCCTGGCCGTAAACGATCAGGGCTGGATCGACCACGCTCGGCGATCGCAAAGGTTTGAGAATGGCGGAGGCAGAGGGATTCGCTGGTCCGCAAGTAGCTGATTACGCGTAAGTTATTGATTTTCAAAGCAGCGAGATTGGCGCAATTTGAGCCAAAACGGCAAATTTTGGCTGCTTTGACATGCAAACTCGCTACAGTTGCCGGAGCCTCGGCCACGCTGTCGCTGAACGGTTCACCGATTGCAAAGGTGGTCTGCGCGTACCCGCAAAATGCACTCTCATCATGGCGGCGTTGACCTCCGGCTAACCCAGCTCATTGGGTGTGCCACAGCATAGACGCCTTAATTCTGCCGGTCGCCACCGCCGCCTTTGGGTGACTGAATGAACTGACCAGCGCCCATGACTATCGATGTTTGCCGAAAGCTCACTATGAGGTCACGTTAACGAAACAGTAATAAAACTCTGAAAACGTGGTTATATAGGGTGTCCGGATCATCAGGCAATTCCGCGGAGGCCTGCAAGCCAACAATGACCAAATCGACGAAGTCAGCATCTGCCAAACATCCGACCAGCGGCGAGGAACTCCTCGAACGATTCAGTGCGCCGCGCCCTTCCATCGCCGACCGTATCGACGTCGGCAAACGTCTGCGAACCGCTGTGCCCAGGGCAAGCCTGGCAGAATTCAAGCCAGCGGCGAAGCGTAAGGATCCTGTCGCCATCCTTGAAGCCCAGGCCAAAACCAGGCTCGCCGAACTCATCCCCGTGCGTTACGCCCGGATGCTGATGTCACCCTTCGCATTTCTACGGGGTACGGCTGCCGTGATGGCGCAGGACCTCAGCGCATCGCCAGTCACCGGCCTTCACGTCCAGGTTTGCGGCGACATGCACGTATCGAACTTCGGCGTCTTTGCCTCCGCCGAACGCAGCCTCGTTTTCGGCATCAATGATTTCGACGAGACCATCCCCGGACCGTGGGAATGGGATCTGAAACGTCTGGCGGCGAGCGCGGTTGTAGCCGGCCAGTTTGTCGGAACGGACCGCGAATCCCGCGAGTCGTTCAGCCGGGCTGTTGTGAGTTCCTATCGGCAGCATATGCGCGAGTATGCCGAAATGGGGTACCTGGCCACATGGTACTCGATTATCCACGAAGAGGATTTGCTGGCCGCCGTTCCGTCAAAGCTGCTGCCGACGTGGCAGAAAGGGCTCGCAAAAGCAAAGAAAGGGTCCCACCTCCAGGTACTCGAAAAGATGACGGACCTGGTCGACAACAAGCAACGCATCGTTGAGAACGCCCCATTTATTGTGCGCGAGACCCAGACCCAGACCGGACTCCCGATTCGAGAGGCTATCGGGATGGTCCTCGAGCAGTATCTGTCGTCCTTAGCTGAAGACCGACGGCAACTCATCTCGCGCTACCAGCTGCTGGATGTGGCCCGCAAGGTGGTCGGCGTGGGCAGTGTGGGAACGCGTTGCTGGGTTGTGTTCCTGCGAGGCACAGACGAAGGCGATCCGCTCTTCCTGCAGTTCAAGGAAGCCGAGGAGTCCGTACTGGCGCCATATCTGGAGGCTCCCGCATACCAAAACCAGGGTTTCCGTGTCGTCTCCGGACAGCGCTTGATCCAGGGGTCCCCGGACATTCTTCTGGGTTGGGGGATCATCGATCGAACGCATTTCTACATCCGGCAGCTTCGCGACATGAAAGGCAGTTACGGATTTGATCCTGCGACCACGACTCGCAAAGGCATGGAGACCTACTGTGGCTTGTGCGGCTGGGCTCTGGCCCTGGCCCATGCCAAATCGGGAGATGCCGCAATGATTTCAGGGTATCTCGGAAAAACCGATGAGATCGATGAAGCGCTGACGAAATTTGCTTTTGCTTATAGCGATCAGAATGAGCGTGACTACGCAGAACTTCAGAAGGCAGCGCGCAGTCACCGCATTGAAGTATCGGCTGTTTCCTGAGTATTAACATCTGCGAAATGGGATCTGTGGCAATTCTGCAGGTTCCGATTCCCAGTCGCGCGGATCGTGCAGCATATGACTTATAAAAAATCGAAGGAAGCTGGCCTCTGACAAGTTCAAAAAAACTTGGCCTCGTCGACGCCGTCGCAGGTCATCTGGAAGAACACCGGACCTTAGTCTTACGTCCGAACGACGGCGAGAGCCGGCTACCGAAAGGCGGCAAATCCGTTCTCGCGTGTTGACGGCGATATTGGCTGTTGTCGCTGTCAAATTCCTGATCGGCCTCAAACCCTCGGCGAGAATCTGAGAAGTAACTTCAGTTTACTGATTGTCATTTTTACTAACCGATGGTTGGTAAAACAATCGTCTCTCAAACCAAAGGAGCGCACGCCTCGCCTACGGAACGATTTCAAAGGGTATCGAGCTGTTGATCCGGTAAATGCGGAAATCTGTGTCCAGGGTAAATACGTAGCGCAGGTTCAGGCTTTCTGCGGCCGCGACCAGCGAGGCATCCGCGAGATCCATGGGCGTGTCGTTGTACTTCTCCATTCAGCGATCGCATACGTGTGGCCTCGGCGTCGGTCGGTATATGAATGTTTAAAGCCCGGCGCTCGACAAGCTGCCATAGCGCTGCCTGCCCTTTCCAGCCGGCAAGTTCCCCCAGAAAGTACATCGCCTCGGTAAAGCAGGGCCATGTCGTCAGAAGCGGCGCGTCGAGAGCGCTCGCGGCGGCAACGCCCGACCTGTGGACTTTCCCCCTGGCCTTTGTCGATCAGCGCGATTAGAGGACCAGCATCCGCAAGGGTGATCCCGCCCCGCGGAGTCCCTGCCTTTGAAACTTCCGCGTGAGCAATTCAGAAAATGCCGTGCGCCGGCGCTCATCCGCTGGTACTTCGGCACTGTTCACGGTTCCCGCCAGTTCTTCGAGCAGACCCGCGAGAGGACGTTCGGCGGTCAGGGGCGGGACGGCATTTGCGATCCAATCGACCGGCGTAAACCCTTTCTCTCGCGCGACCCTTTCGAGGCTCTCGTACACGTCGTCCGGTAATTCGATGATCCTGCTCATGAGCGGCGCCTGCAGAGTGCTCCGATTCCAGGATAGCTGGTTTTGCTGGGCTCTACAAAGGTCCCGGGCTCAGGTCCGTCGGGATTCGCGGACACACCGGCGCTGCGGTGCCGCAGAACCGTCTCGGAATGCCACTGATTCAGAAGGGCTAAAACCGAATGGGTCATCATGATGACTGAGACAAAGGAAAACGGAGGATCTCGCGCTGTTTATCTGGCGACGGCGAATGCACCACTTCCAGAATGGCCCGTTCAAGAGACATCACGGAACCTCTGAATCATTATTGGACTTTGCACCCCCCGAGAAGGCGCTGCCACTGCCGCAAGCGTGATGGTATCAGCGTCCCTCGTACGACGCCTGGCATCGATCGCTTTTTCCATTCGCTTCTTTGTCGGAGCAACGTAGTATTTCTCCGTGGTCTTGCGCGATTTGTGCCCCAGCAGCAACTGCACGTCTTCCAGCGATCCACCGCCTTCGAGCACCTCGATGGCCAGGGTGTCCCGCCATTCGTGAGTGCGCTTTCCTTCTATACCGGCCTCCACGTAGAGCTGCCGCATCTTTTCCGACCAGTCGTTAACTGCCGTCTTCATGGTTGAAGTGCCGGTCCAGAAGAGGTATTGCAAGCTCTTTGGCGGAAGGTTCCGAACTAAATCGACCACGACGGCCGGAAGAGGTACAAACACGGGCTGCTCGTTCTTCTCCTGGCTCACGCTCATCAGACCGTCTTCACGGAGCGCATCCGTCCGCGACATCGACAAGGCGCAATCCGCTGTACCTCTGAATCAGCACAAATGCCTTCACTGACTGCGCGATGTGGGGAAACACGCGGGGAATTGTTTCCAGAAGCTTTTGCTTCTCTTCTGCCGTCTTCTTCTTGAGCTCGATCCTCGGGGTTCTGATCGAAAGCAATAATCCGCAGGGTTTTCAGACATCCACCGGAGTTCGCGCGCCCGCCGGAAGAACATCTTCAGAAATTCCTGGTTCTTCTGTTTGCCGAGTTGGCTCTTCGGCTGACGAACCAGTTCCCCTGTCTTGCGATTCTTTCGCAGCCGCCCTTGCCAGGTCTCCTGGAAGGCCGACAGATGCTCCGTCTTCACGTCCTTCAGGTACACGATTCCGCGATCTCTAAAGGAACGATGTGAGTGGCTTGAGAATGCCACCGATCTTTTGCATCGTCGAACGGGTGGTTTCTTTGCTCGGGATCGAGCGTTCCTCGCTTCTCGTCGAGATAGTCCTGAAGAGCGTGCTCGACGGTCTTGAAGGTGTGGGATCGAGCTTTCGCCCACTGCCAGAGAGGAATTGAACGGTCCACTGCTCCACCAGTTCTTCCGCCGCCAGTCTTTCCCGCACACCGAGTTTGCTCAAAGAGCCGTTGAATTCGAACGGCGCGATACTGGCATCGGGATGTCGAACGACAAGCCTGGCGTAAATTGGGCAGCCGCACCCGAATATCAAGCGCGGCGACATGCGTCTCGTGCTTTTGCCGTTTGGCGAGGCGTACCGGCACCCGGTTCGGGGCCGGACGTAGATGCCGCGCTACAGTCGAGAGAATACTTCATTAACTGTAACCTTATAAAGGATTTAAACTGGCGGAGGAAGAGGGATTCGAACCCCCGAGAGCCTTTCGACTCTAACGGTTTTCAAGACCGGCGCATTCAACCGCTCTGCCATTCCTCCGTTTTCTATCGTATCTGATTCCTTCATTTTCACGAGGGTTGTTACTGCGTCACTTTTTGGCGTTTTTACTTTCCTCGACACCTGTGTGACTACTTCCTGGCTGGTTGCAGCTTTGCACCGCCGGCGCCTCGCAAAGGGTGCGGGCGATATCCCCGGGACCGTGCTGTGGCCCCCAGATGATCGATTCGACCGTGCGGAAAGCCGCATGGCCGAAATCTCTCTGCTGGGAGCGGTGGGTGCGCCTTCCAGACCCGCGGTGAGCGCATCTACGTGACTCTGACTAACGGTGACGCTGTCCCCATCGGTGCTTCAAGGTGACTGCTTCAGCGGCTCCGGCGGCCGGGTTCGACCAGCGGCCGAGCGTGTACGCACGTCGATAGCCGTCGAGTCGATTCCAGATCGTCACTTTCACCATGCCGCTGGCATCGCACGAATATTCCTCTTCCACTTCCGAGTAAGCGCCTTCGCCTTTGCGGATTACGTCGACCAGCGCCAGATCGGGCGCGCTTCGCAAGAGAGGATCGAAGGGAAACCGGATGTCCTCCCATAAAGTAAGGTCGCCCGACGGTTGGCCGTCCTCGCCGATGCGGGCGGCCTCCACATAGCGGAAGTGGCCGACATTGTGGAATGGCTTATAGGCGCGAACCGCCCGCAGCGGCGGTGCGCCGTTCCGCGGCAACTCCAGACCGCGGGGAAAGAGCAGATCGAAAACGACGTGTTGGCCGTGATCGGCCTCTCGCCACACCCCAAAGTGACGTGCGAACCGCTCACGCAGCTTGTAGCCGGAGCGGGCATCCGCGCCGATTGCGAGCCCGATGGCGGTGGCCGCACGCATATACGCGGACCGCCGCACGGACCTCCCGAAGGTCTCTTTGAGCACGCGCGCCACGGCGGGAAGTTCGGAACCGCCTCCGGTTACATAGAGAGTTTCGATGGGCCGATCGGGGTGTGCCGCGAGCATCTCCTCCACCGCGGACACCGTACGTTCCACCAACGGCCGGCAGAGCTCGTAATACGGCCCGACGGCGATCGACACCTCGCCCCAGCCTTCGCGCACATGTTCGAGGTCCACTACGATGCGGCGCGTATTGGGATTCAACGACTCCTTGCGCTCGCGACACTCCTCCAGAAGACGGAACGATTCGGCGTCGGACAGAGATTCGCGTTCTTCGGCGCGACCGGCAGTTTCCAATGCCAGATCGGCCAGAATTTCGTCGAAGTCATCGCCGCCAAGATCTGAGAGGCCGGCGCCGGCAACCACCGTGTGGGTGTCCTCTTCCATCTCGACCAGCGACGCGTCGAACGTCCCGCCGCCAAGGTCATAGACAAGCAGCGACCGGCGCGGGTGGCCCTTGCGATGTGCCTGCTCACGATGGCCGTATTCGATGCTCGCCGCCGAGGGCTCATTGAGCATGCCCAGGACATGGAAGCCGGCCGCGCGAAAGGCTTCCCCAGTCAGAAATCGCTGGTTGGTGTTGGCATTTGCCGGCACGCCGATCATCACTTCGATCGGCTCATCGCGATCGAGCGACAGCGTGGAGGCCTGGCGCAACTGCCGGTGGAACGACGCCAGAAGTTCGGTCGTCAGTTTCATCAGTGGGATCGCCCGGCCGCCCAAATCCAGTTGACGTCGTGGGGCCGGCGCGCTTCAGCAGGCGTTTGAGCGAACGCAACACCGTCCATCCGCGATCGCCCCGCACTCCCCATGCGCTCCAGCCGAAGCAGCGTTCATTGCCGCGCATCGCCACCAGCGGCGGGAACCAGTCCCGCGTCTGCCCGTCCGGCGATTCGAAACCAACCAGTGGGTAGTTTCCACGGTCCACCGCCGCCGCCACGATACGCGTGGTGCCAAAATCGATTCCCAGTTTCATCCCGCAGGCGTCACTATCTGCAATCGTAGCGCCCGCCTGCGGTCGCCGCTATTTCGCGGCCACTGGTTCGAACGTTTCGGTCAAGGTGTTCCACCTGAAGAATCGCGCATCGGGCGCGTGTTCCGGTGTATCTTCTGCAACGACGATTCTCTCGATAGGTTCTCCCGTCGCGATCGCTGCGCACTGGGGAAGTCCGTTTCGCAGGAAGAAGACTCCGCGCAAGCTGTTCGGCAGATTGCTGACCACGATCTGCCGCGGGTCGCCCTTGAGTTCGGCGCTGACCGCGACGCAGGCCCTTTGAGAAAGCAGCGCTACGTCACGCCAGATCTCCAGATTGTGCTTGAGCGTGGCGAACTGAAACAGAACCAGTCCCGCGGGAAGCAAAACCCTCAAGGCTCCGGGAGCGGCTGAATTCCCGGCAAGAAGCCCAAAGAACAGCGCGAATCCAACCGCCGGCAAATAGAGAATGCGGCTGCCGCTCAGATCCTGGCCGATCAGCAGAAGATGCTGTGCGGGGAGCACCGCGGCAATAACCCAAAGCAGCGTTGTCGCAAGTAACGTGCGCGGGGCTACGGAATAAGAAGCCATTGCCGCGGATACGATCAACAGGATCGGCAACGTGAGCTTCAACAGAAGATCCGTGCTGGTCCAGTTTAACGGAAACAGAAGTACAGCCCATTGCCTGAAGAGCAGCGCTTTCAAAGTCCGGGTAGCGCTGAAGTGCAAAACGGTGAAAGCTCCGCTGTTTGTGGTATAGCCTCCGAGGCCATGCAGAAAATAAGTCCGGCACGCGAGGACAATCCCACAAACCACCAGAAGACTGGCCGCGGACCTGAAAATTCGGGGGCGGTGAGAAGCGTCCCGGAAAGGTATGACGAGGAGCACGAGTAAGAACAGGGAATATGAGGACTCTTTGCTGAGGAAGCCTGCGAGAGCGCAAAGACAGCCGAATACCAGCCATCGAGTCTCACTCTCGTCGATAAAGCGGATGATTGCGAGTAACGCGGCAAGCGCAAAGAAAGTCGCGAGTAAATCAAAACGAGCCCCGACCCAGGCTACCGTCTCGCACCGGGTCCCGTTGAGGGCGAATAGAAGGGCTGCAATGAAAGCCCCCCAGGCGCCGCAACACAGCTTGCGCGCGAGCTTGAAGACGAGAGCCGTATTGATTAAATGCAGGCCGATGTTCCACAGGTTCCAGCGGATTGGGTCGACGCCTGCCCACTTGTAATCCAGCCAATAACTCAGGTAGCCGAGGGGACGGAAAAAAAGATCGCCAGGGCGTGGCGTCACAAAAGATGTTTCGAGGACCTCGTGCAGCGTCCGAATCCGTGCGTTCCAGATGTGCACGTATGCATCGTGGAGCAAAGGAAATCGGACGACGCCGGCAAAGGCGATGGCGGCGATGAGGCATGCCGCGAAAATGCCGACGGCGTCGGAAGGCGCCAAAAATGCATTCACCCGTACCCGCGGCGCCCGGTGAGACAGGAGAGCCTTGAGGAGAACACAGAGAGCGAAGATGCCTTCGGCGTTCAAGGGATTACTCACCGGCAGGATGAAGGTAAACGGGCCGAGATAGCACCGTGCAATGAGCACGCCTCCCGCGGCAATGCACGTGATGGTAAGCAGAGTTCCAGGCCATTTTTCCTGGCAAGATGTCACTCGATGCATCCCATGTGTAAGTTCGAATTCGAGAATAGCGTAGAGATATTACCAGGAACAGCACCTATAGTAGAGAGATGATACGCACACTCGCCGGCGCCGCGCTGTTCGCCGGCGCCCTGTTCGGCCAGGCTAACGTGATCGACCTGCCCCGCGGTCCGCTCGGCGATGGTCCATTCATTTTCGATACTGCGGAACAGCACAAGATCAAGGTCACCGTTCTGACGAAGGCTCTCGACCAGCCGTTCGGGATGGCCTTTCTCCCCGGGGGCGATATTCTCGTAAGCGAGCGCAAGGGAAAGCTTCGCATTGTGCGCGACGGGGTGCTGGATCCCCAGCCCATCGGCGGAGTCCCGAAAATCAACGCCCGCGCGAACGCCGGCCTCTACGATTTCGTCCTTCATCCCAAATACGCACAGAATCACTGGATCTATTTCGCCTTCAGCAAGCCTGGTGAGGGGAATCAATCGGCGACCGTTCTCGCTCGAACCAGGCTCGAGGGGAAGTCGCTCACCGACATACAGGAACTCTACGCGACGGAACAAGGCACCAATGTCGGCGGTTCCCGACTCGCCTTCGCACTCGACGGCACGATCCTCATGACCACGCCTGCCGCCGGCGACGTCCAGAAGGCGCAGGACCCCGCCAGCGCCTACGGCAAGGTTCTTCGGCTGAACGATGATGGCAGCATTCCGCGCGACAACCCTTTTGTCGGCAAGCAGGGCTATCGTCCGGAGATTTACAGTCTCGGCCATCGCGATCACCTGGGTCTGGTCGTCCACTCCTCAGGCACAATCTTCAACGCCGAACACGGGCCGAATGGCGGCGACGAAGTGAACCTGATCAAACCAGGCGCGAATTACGGCTGGCCGGTGATCAGCTTCGGGCGCCAGTATGACGGTTCCAGGATTCTTCCCTACAAAGAAGGGATGGAGATTCCGCAGATTGTGTGGGTGCCTTCCATTGGACCTTCGGGAATCATGTTCTATACCGGTGACAAGTTTCCGGCCTGGAAGAACAATCTGTTTGTCGGGAGCGCGCGCTATGGTGAAATCCGTGGCTTTGGCCACCTCGAACGCGTCGTGTTGAACGATAAGTTCGAGGACATCCGCCGCGAGCGGCTTCTGGACGATCTCCATCAACGCGTGCGCGACGTTCGTCAGGGCCCCGACGGGAATATCTACGTGCTGACCGATCAGGAAGTGGGTGCGCTGCTTAGAATTGAGCCGGCGCAGTAACACTCCCGCCGAGGGCGCACTGTCGCTCCCGCGCGGAGGACCTGCCTTGTTTCCGTCAGATGGGCAGGCGGTTCTGCAACGCAGCCCATACGGCCCGCGCTGACGTCCGGCTTGAGTCGGTTCTCCCGTGGAAGCTCGCGCTACCGCCGCGCCTTGACGCCGGATTCGCATATATACTTGCCGAAGCGAGGATTTTGCATGATCCGAACGAGAATGACACGAACGATAATGATTGCGGCCGCTCTGACCGCCCTGGGTACGGCAAAGGCGGCAGTCGACGACGCGGTCCGGCTCGACACCGGCTTGGTTTCCGGCATCGCCTCGGCAACACCCGACGTGCGC
The DNA here is from genome assembly GCA_963831795.1 of Terriglobia bacterium. Taxonomy (GTDB): domain Bacteria; phylum Acidobacteriota; class Terriglobia; order Bryobacterales; family Bryobacteraceae; genus BOG-234. The sequence continues at coordinate 85,851 of CAWHSB010000025.1, forward strand.
GTGTTCAAGGGCATCCCCTATGCCGCGCCGCCCACGGGCGATCAGCGCTGGCGCGCGCCGAAGCCCGCCGCCCACTGGGAGGGTATCCGCAAGGCGGATACGTTCAGCCCCGTCTGCATGCAGGGCAGAACCGGCAATGAGGATTGCCTTTACCTCAACGTCTGGACCGGCGCCAAAGCCGGCGAGAAGCGTCCCGTCATGGTGTGGATTTACGGCGGAGGCTACTACACGGGCTCCGGCTCGCAGCCCATGTACGATGGCGAGGCGCTGGCGAAAAAAGGCGCGGTCATCGTCACCATCAATTACCGGCTGGGCGAGTTCGGCTTCTTCTCCTATCCCGGCTTGACCACGGAATCCGACCGGCGCGGCGCGGCGAACTTCGGCGTTATGGATTCGATCGCCGCGCTGCAATGGGTGCAGAAGAACATCGCGGGCTTCGGTGGCGATCCGAAGCGCGTCACAGTCTTCGGGGAATCGGCCGGCGCGGGCCTCGTTGCCAACCTGATGACGATCCCGCAGGCCAAAGGCTTGTTCGAGCGGGCGATCGGTGAGAGCAGCGCGTGGTCCACGGTGAGCGTTGCGCCGCTGCCCACGCTCGCCGAAGCCGAGGCCAAAGGCGAGAAGATCGCCCAAACTTTGGGCGCGAAGTCGCTTGCCGAATTGCGCGCCTTGCCGGCCGCGGACATTCAAAAGGCCGGTCGCGGCGACGGACCCGTGGTGGACGGCTGGTTGATCCGCGAGGATCCGAGCAAGGTCTTCGCCGCGGGCAAGCAACTCGACGTGCCGGTGCTGACGGGCTCGAACCGCGACGAATCCTTTGGCGGCAATCCGGCCAACGCGCAGGCGTTCATCGATTCGGCGCACAAACGGTTCGGCGATGTGGCCGACAACTTCCTGAAGGTTTACCCGGCCTCGACCGACGAAGAAGCGAAAGAATCCGCCTTCTATGCCGGCCGCGACGAAATGGCGTTCGTGATGCGCAACTGGGCGCGGCTTCAATCGAAGCAGGGGAAGAAGTCGTATGTTTACTTCTTTACCGAGCAGCCCCCGCTCGTTCCAGGCCGGGCCGGCCGCGGCGGAGGGGCTTTCGGGCCCGGCCCGCACGGCAGCGCGGTGCATGTGTCGGAGATTCTCTACGTGTTCAATCACCTCGACAACAGCCGCCCGTGGACCGATCAGGACCGTCAGGTTGCCGACACCATGTCGTCCTATTGGGTCAACTTCGCAACGACCGGCGACCCCAATGGCAAGGGCCTGGCGAAATGGGCGCCTTACGAGGACAAGTCGAAAACGACCATGATATTCGGGAATCCGCCCGAGGGCGCGCAGGCGCCGCGCGAAGACCGGATGGCGTTTTTCCAGTCTTATTTCGATAAGGTGGCCGCGAAGTAGAGACCCTGACCTCCTGAAATGACGGGCGCGCGCGCCGACGGGTGTTATGCGGCCGGCGGAGGAAAGACACCGAGTTGCATCATCAGGCCCAAGGGTGTCCATGATGAGGCGAGGGTCCTTGATGCAACCCCCGCCTCCAGCCGGTCGATGACCACGCCTCAAACGCGGACACGCCGTCCTCTAGCAGGTACCCCCCGGAACTCCTGCTCGCCACCTTATCGGCCGCGGCGACCTGCTCCTTGATTGAGAAGTCGAGATTGGGGAACGCCGATCGCATCGTGCGCAGGATCTCTTTCAATCTTTCCATCCCTGGGCTGCTCAGACCTGAAACAGTACAAATCAGCGATTGTATCCGTCCCGCGTCGTCCCAGGACCTCACGCATACTGACCTCACGTAGACTAACACCAGGAGGCCTTATGCCGGACGGTCGCGAAGAACGCATGGAGCGCGAAGCGCGCATCGAGCAGGAAAAGCAGGAGAATCGCGATGACCGCTTCGACCGCGACACCATCAAGGAGTGGGAGCCCGAACGGGTCGATTCCTGACTACGGAATCGGCTTCGCCAGCGGTTTGATCTCCGCCGCAACCCCATCCGGCAGCGGATAACGATCGACATTCGTGAGCAGCGAAACGGTCTGATAATACCCGATCACCCCCATCACCTCGACCACGCCGCGCTCCCCGAGTTGCTGCTTCGCGGCGTTGAACGTCGTATCGCTCACCTGCCCCGTCCGCAGCGCTTCGGCGGTGAAGTTGTAGACCGCCTGCTCGTCCGCCTGCAATCCCGCGGGCTTTCTTCCCTCCGCAATCGCGCCGATCACTGCCTCGCTCAGCCCGGCCTGCACGCCCGCGCGGTGATGCGCATACCACGGGAACTGAGCGCCCGCATTGCGAATCGTCACCAGCGCCGCAAGTTCATTCAGCTTCATCGGCAGCGGCGAATGAAACCGTTCGTAAGCGCCAAAGCGCAGGATGCCTTCGCCGATGTCCGGACTGCGCAACAAGATATTCACGGGTCCGCGCGTGCCGCCTTCGATCTTTCCCGAAACCAGCAGATCCATCAGGTTCTTCTGCGCCGGGGTCATTTCGCCGGCGGTGAGAGGCTTGAAGCGCTCGCCGCCCAGATCCGGCATGGTTGAGGGAAGCGCCCTGGCCAGAGCCGGCAACTCGGGCTTCCTGCCTCCATCGCTGCCTTGATCGAGCGGATAGCGGTCCACATTCATCATGAGCGAAGCCATCTGATAGAAGCTCACCAGCCCGATCAGATCGACCACCCCCTTCTCCCCCATTTTTTCCTTCGTGGTCTGGAACGTGGCATCGCTCACCTGCCTGTTGTTCAGCAGTTCGGTCACGAAATCATAAACGGGAACCTCTTCCGGCAGCAGCGCCGCCGGCCGCCGGCCCTGCACAATCGCGGCAATCGTCTCCTCGCCGATCCCCGCCCGGACCCCCACGCGATGATGCACCGAAAACTCATACTGCGCACTCCAGTAGCGGCCCGTCAGCAGAACGGCCAGCTCGTTCTGCCGGGCGGAAATCACCGGCGGAATGCGGCTGCTGATGATGCCCCGCGTAGCCTCACTCAGCTCCGGGCTCCGCAGCGTGATGTTGAAGATCCCGATCGTTCCGCGTCCCGCGATCGCGCGGTCGGCGATCACCTTTTGCGCGGGCGTCAGATCGTCGTACTTGAGACCTGGAAAGCGGTCGCCGCGCAGGTCGAGTTTGGGTTTGATTTGTTCTGGTTTCTCCTGCGCAAAAAGAAGCGCACAGCAGCAGAGCCCGGAAATCAGCGGGAGCATACGCATAACCTATCGGCCCGGCCCCGGCGCGGCCCACGGCTCCATCTTCAGCAGCGCGCCGTCATTCTCCTCCGTGAGTACATAGAGCAAACCATCCGGACCCTGCCGTACATCCCGAATGCGGTTCTGCAGTTCGTGGAACATCGACTCGCGGTGCAGTTCCTCCCACTTATCGTTGAAATCGATTCGCTCCAGCTGGCCGGACCGCGGCACTTCGCCCTGCCGCATCCCGCCAACGAACAGATTGTTTTTCCACCGGGGAAATTTATCGCCGGTGTAAAACGTCAGGCCGGAAACCGCGATCGCCGGCACCCAGTAAACAACCGGCGGCTCCATTCCTTCCTTGTAGTCGCCCACGCTCACCCGCGGTCCCAGATAAAACCGGCCGTTGCTCACCACGGGCCATCCGTAATTCTTCCCGGCCTGCAGAATGTTGACCTCGTCGCCGCCGTTTGGCCCGTTCTCGCATTCCCAGACCCTGCCCGTTTCGGGTTCGAGCGCGAGGCCCAGCCCGTTGCGATGCCCGTATGTATAAATCTCCGGCCGCGCGCCGGCTCGATTAACGAAGGGATTATCGGGCGGCACCGTCCCGTCGTCTTTCAGCCGCAGCACTTTCCCCGAAAGGTCGTTCAGGTCCTGCGCGCGCATCGCTTCGTTATCGCCGACGCCGATCGTCATGTAGATCATCCCGTCGCGTCCGAAAAGAATGCGTGACGCATTGCCGCTCGGAATCGCGGAAAACAAATCGCGCACCTCCACCAGCGCCGTTCCGTCCCATCGACCTCGCGCCAGCGTTCTGACTGCCGTGTTTCCCGTTGCCGCCGGCTTGTCGTAAGTGAAGTAGATCAGCTTATTCCCGGCGAAGCGCGGATCGAGCGCGAGATCCAGCAAACCGCCCAGCCCCCGGGCACGGATCTCCGGCAGGCCCGCGACCGGCGTGGGGTCGAGCACACCATTCCGCACGATGCGCAGACGCCCGGGCCGTTCCGTAACCAGAATGGTGTTTCCCCAGGCGCCTCCGGCACCGTCGGGAAGAAACGCCATACTGAACGGATGGACCAGTCCTTTCGTGACCGTTAGCCGGATCTGGTGCTGGATACCCGTGTCCAGGACGATCGGCCCGTCGGGAAGCGGCGGCGAAGCCCAGCTGATGCCAGGAGGCGCGGTGGGCGCCCGTCCCGGACCGCGTCCGGCGCCAGCCGGAGCCGGCTGCTGCGCCTCGATCGCAATTCCCGTCAGCACAAGCGTTAAAGCAAAGACACGTATCCGCATCGAGCGCCTCTCAATTGATTTCAGCTGTGAACTTCGGCAGCCATTATATGTCCGATTTGTTGTATGTGCGCCGCTCTGTCGCGCGTTTTAATAAAGTGCCGCGGGTGCCCCAAAAACCCTAATTGGGCCACGAATGAACGCGAATTCACACGAATAAGACTTGTCAGGCGGCCGCGGCGAGGTGTTTTTGTGGTTTGTAACGGGTGAAATCGGTTTGATATGCGCGGTTCAAGCGGCGGTCTTTGTCAATGGCGGCGTGGATTTGCGCGGTCGAAAAAACGAAGCCATCTTTGCTTAACTCGACCGGTCCGTATTGTAAACCCTTCATTTCACTGAGCTGGAGGAGTTTCTTTGCTTCCTCCATTTCGGCTTCGCGTTTCGCGACGCGTGCCGCCTGGAGGGCCTGGAGCATGGCCATGTTCTTCTGGATATTGCGATTGATGCGCTGGTCGTAGAGTGTGAGGAGCTGGAGCTGTTTCGATTCCTCCTGGAAGACCTTCGCGGCTGTCAGGGCGGCGTGGATTTCGGGATGTTCGGTTTCGATGTCGTCCGAGTGCGCGGAGTGGCCGAGCGCGTAGAGGTTGTCTTCGATGGCGCTCAAGCGGTTTAGACGCCAGCTGTCGGTGGCGATGCGCTGTGCGAGCTGGGTCTCCATGGCGCCTTCGGGGGCGAGGCTCTCGACGAGCGAGGCGGAGAAAGCGTCGTGCATGATGCGGTCCGCGTCGGTCATGGCGGTTACCTGGCCGGTGAGATTGTGGCGGCGGGCGTTCAGGGCGGACGCTTTTTTGCCTTCGTCGGTCCGGGGACCCGTGGAACGCTGCGCGTTGCGGCGATTGGCTTCGAGCTGTTTTTCTGAGATCATGTCGTTTGAATTTCTACCTCGACCAAAGTAAAACACACCGAATTGCAGTGCGGGTGTTAAGTTATTGATTTTATTGATCACATTTGTTGTGAACGGTATTTTGCGAGGGCTCGCAATGAGCCTGCCGTGCCAATGGACCGACGGGCCGGCCTCGACGATCGCATTCGTAATAACGACGCGCAGATCCGCGAGAAAAGAGACAGCGCCCGGCAGATTTATGGTGACAGTTTCGCTCGCGGCATTCGGGGTGACGCTCGTCTCCCGGCAGCAACTCGCTTTCCGGTTACGTGAAGACTACGGCACGGTCGTCAATTGCGCCGAAGGACAGAGAAGAGCGCGAGAACGAGAACTCTTCAGGGACACGGTACGCCTCCGACGAACGGTTCAGAGAAGCCCATCGAAAGACAACCAGATTGTACGCCGGCTTGTTTCGCTGACTCTCTGAACAGGCAGCCTCACGAAAGCTGCCGTCCTGGACCAGGCACCTTTCTTTCTGACCCACAAACGATGAATACGATTCACCAGGACCAGATTGAGACGTGGGGGACGTGCACGGGATCCGCGCCCAACCCCCCGAACGTATATTTCTACGCCTTCCCCATCGCCGAAAGCCCGGCTCTCTTTGACGGCTGCAAGCGGACTGCGATCCAGGCTGCTGCGGATTTTCAGAAAGCAACGCAATCGCCACCTCCTTGCCGGAGCTGGCCACATACAAGGCTATGATCCGTGTGGCCAGCCATGAGTTGGTTCGACCTTGGGGCCGGCGACAAAGATCGCCGGCGCTACCGGCGCTGACGTAAAGTTCCGCGCCGAGCAGAAGCTCGGCGGCAGGGCATAAGCGCTGGTCCCACACCGGCAGCGTGTCTTCATCCACTCTGGTGGCCCGCTGCGAGCCATGGAACGCTCTGTCGAAGACGCGGTTGGCAGGGTTACCGGCGACAAGATCGCCGGCGCTACAAACTGACGTAAAGTTCCGCGCCGGGCGGAAGCCCGGCGGCAGCCCCGAAGGCCTGCCCCACACCGGCTGCGCGGTGTCTTCATCCACTCTGGTGGCCCGCTGCGAGCCATGGAACGCTCTGTCGAAGATGCGGTCCAAATTGTTGATTCTACGTAAACGCCATTTCGCGTCTTCATCGGCTTTGGCGGTCCGCCGCGGGCCATGGAGACTCCCTTCCGGTCGCGGCTCGGAATCCGATTTAGGCCGGCGGATGATATTAAGAGCGGAAGCCGGCGGTAGAGTCGGAGGCTTCCCAGTCGGCAGCGTTAACCAACGTCTGGTGGCGAGCCAGCGACGCCGAAAGAGGCTGCCGCCGGCAAGAGCTGAGGTATATTCGGTTGGGACGCGGCCCCCATCCGCACTCTTGCGCAGGCTTCCGGATTACTCACAGAGATCTGCGCCGATATGGCCAGGAGCGGCCCCGCATTATCATGATGATCGGTGGTAAAGATGCGTGCTCCCAGGGAACAGCGAGGCGACTTTCGACAACTGGAACTCCTCGATCTGGTTGGCGAGATCAGTCGCGCCCAAGGGCCGAGCGAGATCTACAGGGCGGCAACCCAGGGCTTGTTGCATGCCCTCGCTGCCGACAGTGCCGCCCTTCTGATCTTCGACAAGGATGATGTGTGCCGGTTTAAGGAATGGATCGGCATATCGGACGAGTACCGTGACGGTGTGAGCGGTCACACACCCTGGTATCGAAGTGCGCGCGATGCGCAGTTACTTGCCGTTTCAGATGTAACGCAGGATGTCTCCCTTTCATCCTGCCGGCAAACGTTTGCCAGGGAAGGAATTCGGTCCGTTGCCTTCATCCCGCTGATGGAAAGCGGAGTAGTGATCGGGAAATTCATGCTCTCTTACAACGAGCAGCATGAGTTTCATGCCGACGAACTCCAGGTTGCCCAGGCGATCGTCAACCACGCCGCCATCGTGGCAGAGCAGCGGCGCGCCGAACAGGCGCTTCGCGACAGCGAGCAGCGATTCCGCGCGACCTTCTTTCAGGCGGCTGTCGGCATCACCCATTGCGGCGCCACCGGGGAATGGCTGCTCGTGAACGATCGTTTCTGCGAAATCGTTGGCTACACGCGATCCGAACTGAGTGGTGTGACGATTTTCGATATCACGCACCCCGACGACCGTCAGATGTGTGTCGAGGCAGTCGGCCGCCTTCTGACACGTGAGCTCACGTCTTACTCGGTCGATAAACGCTATATCCGCAAAGACGGTGCAGCCATTTGGGTGAGGTTGTATGTAACGCCGGTGTGGGATGCCGGCAAACGTCTGCAATATTTCGTAGGTATCGTTGAGGACATCACCGAGAAGACAGCGACGGAGCAGGCGTTGCGGGAAAGCGAACTGCTGAACAAGCAAGTATTTGACAACATCCCGGAATGTATTTTCATGCTCGATGTCACATTCGAAGGCCGTTTCAGGTTCAAAATGCTCAATCCCGCGGAGGAGAAGGCCGTAGGTCTGACAAGCGCAGACGTATCCGGCAAATTCGTCGATGAAGTGCTCTCCGAAGCAGTCTCTCGCAAGGTGACCTCAAATTATCGTCGTTGCCTGGAGACGGGATTGCCCATCAGCTACGAGGATGAACTTGATCTGGAAGTGGGACGCCGGTATTTCCACACGAACCTCATTCCCTTGCGAAATGCGGCCGGTCGCATTCACCGAATTGCCGGATGTTGCACCGACCTCACCGAGATCAAGCGCAGACAGGAGGAAGCGCTCGCAGGACAGAAGCTCGAAAGCATCGGCATATTGGCTAACGGCATCGCGCACGACTTCAACAACCTGATGGGGGGAATACTGGCTCAAGCGGAACTCGCCGCCGCGGAACTGACGGCGGGCGAATTTCCTTTTGAAGGTCTCGAAAAAATCAAAGCCAGCGCCAGCCGCGGCGCCGAGATGGTTCGTGAGTTGATGATCTATTCGGGACAGGAGGAAGCGGAACCCGTCGAGCCGGTGGATTTGTCATCTCTCGTGGAAGAGATGCTGGAACTGCTGAAAATCTCCATCTCGAAACACGCGGTCCTGAAGACCGATCTGCACCAGGGACTTCCGGCTGTGCTGGGGAGGGCCTCACAACTCCGCCAGGTCGTGATGAACCTGATTATCAATGCGTCAGAAGCGATTGGAGAAAATGACGGCGTAATCAAGGTCACTACATCACGCTCAATCCCGCCCCGGGAGCCGGGTCTGAACAGTCCACCGCATTTCGCTTCCGGAGACTACTTGAAGCTGGAGGTATCGGATACGGGTGCTGGTATGACAGCAGAGGCGAAAGCCAAAGCGTTCGATCCGTTCTTCAGCACCAAATTCGCCGGCCGTGGTTTGGGACTCGCCGTCGTCCAGGGGATCGTTCGAGATCACGGCGGCGCCATCAATCTCGACAGTGCGCCTGGCCGGGAAACCAGGTTTGAGATCTTCCTGCCTTGTGCCGGCGAGACGGCTCAATCGAGCCATAGCGCCATCGAGCCAGTTTCCGGCGCCGAAGACCGGCCTCCGGCGGCGACTGTCGTGGTGGTGGAGGATGAAGATGAGTTGCGAGTCGCCATCTCCAAAATGCTTCGTAAGACTGGCTTTTACGTAATTGAAGCAATCGACGGCTGTTCCGCATTAGAACTGGTTCGCTCTTACAAGGATCAGATCGACGTAATGCTCCTGGATCTGACGCTGCCTGGAGCCACCAGTCGTGAAGTCTTCGAGGAAGCCCGGAACATACGTCCCAACCTCAAGGTGATTCTCACCAGCGCCTACAGCAGAGAGACGGTCGACGCATCCTTTGCCGGGCTTCAAGTCGAGTGGTTCGCCCGCAAGCCTTTCCGGTTCGCTGAACTTATGCAGTTACTTCAGGATTCCCTGTCAACATCAAGAGCCCCGGAGGCACGGTCAGGAGCCGAGCGTCACTCGCGCACCTGATCGGAAATAGCGGTATTCGTTCCGTTTGAAACTGCTCGGGATCAGTTAGCGGAGGGTCTCTCGATGTGGTCGATAACGATAGCATCAACCGGGGCCTTGCCGGATTCGAGCTTCAGTCCGAGTTGCTCCTGCACCGCCGCAAAAATCGACGGTCCGTCCGGGGTGGCATCTCCGTCCGCGTTATCCGGGACCCAGCGCAGGGTGAAATCATATTCTCCGTTCAGCCCAGTCTGGTCGATAACATTCCGGCTCAGCCGCCGCGACAGTTCCTCAGCCAGGAGATGAATGTCCACGCTGGTTGCGATCAGTTCATATGAGTGCATCGTGAGACCAGGCAGCCTGCCTTTTGCCGCGTCACTTTCATTAAACTTCGAGTCCTTGAACTTCGGCCCGTTCTTTGCGACAACCAGGGAGTAAACTTGCTGTTCTCTGGTCTCTCTGTGAACTCTGAGCTGAAATCTGTCCGCCAGCAGAGATTGAATCCTCAGACGGAATTCGTCGTCATCTTTTTGCTGCCTGGTCAGATAGAACGAAAGAATGGGACCTTTGGGATTGTCTCCCGGCTTTGCGTCGATTGAGTACTGTTCGTGGCTGATCCACGACGGGCCGTCGAGTATCTGAAATTCTTTAACGTCATAGGCCAGCGCGATTAGAAACCTGGTAAAGATCCCTCGAGCCACGAGACCGCCGCCGGGAGGTTTGCCGACACGGATATTCGGTCCCGGATCGGGTTTGATCGACGCTACTTCGAATGCAGGCCGGAAAGACGGATCGGCATCCTGCGATTGACCCATTGCAACCGCCGCCATCATCGCGAGTGTGATCCGTTTGAACTTCATTGGCACTCTCCCGATTCTTGAAAATATGCCTTAATCCTATCCTGCCTGGCCGTTCCAGCAAACCGAAGGATCACGACTTCAGGGCTGTTGCCCTACGCGTGGTCGAACAGGCCATCGGCGAGAAGAGGGACGTATCGCGACTCCGGACAAGGACGCAGGCAAGCGGCATTGCGCGGGCGGCGGCGCTCAGTCCTCGCAAGCGCCCGGCTGACTATCGATGTTTGTTCTTAACGTGCGGCCGGGGATGGTTGCTTTGGTCTTCTCTCCGCCGTCGCCGACGAGGGTGCGCCGAATCTCGCTAGCTGGCGACAGGCGCGACTAGTTCGTGGTAGTAAAACAAGATGTCCGTGGCGGGCGGCTTCATGCCAAGCTGACGCAGCATGCCGACGATTTGGCCGCGGTGTAGCGTGGCGTGGTTCACCACGTGCATGACGATCTGCCATGCAGGCAGGCCGGCATTGCCGACAAAGCGTGATTTGAAGGGAACCTGACGGGCGAGGTCTGAGTCGGTCACCGCATTTGCCCAGGCTTCCCACTTAGCTTGCAGTCGAGGCCATTCTTCGATGACGAAATCGAGCAACGGGAGCGCATCATGGGCCGGCACCGGATAGCTGGGGTCGGCAATCCGCGAAAACCAGATTGCGTCTCCGAAATAGATGTGAGCGAGGGTCTTCGCGATGCTTTCGTGGGAGACGCTCATCGGCCTGGATCGGTCCCCGGGCGGCAAAACGAGCGTGGCCTCCAGCACCTTGCGCGAGGCCCAGCCAGAATATCCGATGTGTGTACGAACTTCTTGAGCGGTCATTTGTGCTTACTTATATCGCACTCTTCCCATTTGGTGATTTTTCAGCCATCTCGCTCCGCTCGATATGTCCGGTACTGGAAGCCTTCGGTCGGATAACTGCGCCACTCGGAGAATGGCTCGGTCGGGCAGGACGGTGGGGTGCTCCCGGATTAGTCTTGTGAAACGCCAGGACCCGGAATGGGAACGATGTCGCTCGTTGCCGGGGCGGAAGCGCTTCCGCGAAAAACAGCTGGCGACATTCGCGCTTAGCGGGCGTTCCGGCGCCCACGATGCAGTACGCCAGTTCCGAAATCCTTCAGTCTTCGCGGTTGGGGCGTTCCGGAATTCAACGGCGTCGTCCGCGCGGAAGTCGACTTTGGCCAGTTCTGACGGGTGAAAATGCCCTTCACAAATATCAAGGCGCGGTCCACGCCGTCAGTCCACAAGGTGAGCAGCGTCATGTAAGCGGGTGCGGGCTACGCAGCAGATTGGGATGGATGTGACGTAGTACTGGCTCGCGCCGTGCAGGATCACCGCTGTCGACGAAATTCGCGAGAGCGTTCGACAAAAGCGCAAGGGCCGCCGGACGCGGCGCCAAAAAGTGGAGGAACCCGCCCGTCCAGCCGCGATTCGGCGGCCATAACTTGCGCGTGTTCCTCAAAAGCCCGGCTGATCGTGCCCTCGCGAATCGTCATGCCGCTCGCCGCTCTTGTGATCTGGAAGTTCGTGGATGGTCGGCCGCCTGGAGAAAGCCCGAATTTCGAGGATTAAGAACGCCAGGTCCGGCATAGGGCCAGGAACGGAAGACACCTCGGCCAAAGAGCTGTGCGCTGCCTCCGCAGTTTTCCCGCGTCCCACACTCGGGGTCCGCGGAGCAGGCGCTACTCCCACCCCCCGTTGCGCTTCTCCACCGGAAGGATTCTCATGAACGCTTCGACAGCGTGGATTTGGCCGTCGTAGACCTTAAACGTTTCCCACACCGTGAGCTGGTCCCCGCCGCGCTCGCTCACGCCCCAGGCCATGCGCAGCCAGACGATGCCCATACGTTCATCGACGGCGACGACGCGCGTTTGCACGTTACCGAGGCGATTGAAAATCGCGAGCGATTGCGTCGAGATATTCTGGCAGCCTGGGGCAAACTTGCAGTCGGGACCTGCCATCAACTGGCCGTTTTCGTAGCGATAGGCACCCGCCGCAAATGGCGCGTTCACATCGGCGAAAGTCCTGGCGGCGTTGAGCCCGGCCGGATAGTGCAGCGCCGCCTTGATGGCCTCGTCGCGGGTCGAAAGCTGCTCGGGGCGCGGCGCGTAGTTCATCGCTTCGCTCGGTGCGCTGAGACCGTCGATGTTGAAGATAAGGCCTTCTGCCGCGCTGCGCGTGGCCACAAGTTCGACCTCGGTCAACTTGTCCGCGACGACCTTCAGGCGTACCACCAGCAACACCGGCGCTCCGCTCTCCTCCACCACAACGTCGGCGCCGGCCACGCCGTCGCGCTCGTCGACGATATCCTGGCGAAAGCCTCGCAGCCGCGTCACTGTCCTGACCAGACCGACTTTCCCGAGCGGCTTCTCGACGGCGTCTTCGGTTACTCGCAGCGTGTCGGAGACGGGCAGTTTACTGACGTCGTGCTTCACGAAGGCATATAGCAGCTGCGTGACCTTGCCGCGCAGACATTCGCGGTCGCAGGTTATTGCGGCTTGCGCCGCGTTCGCGGTGGTTCCCCACATGCTAATCCCCAGCAGCAATCCAGGTATCATCTTGTTCGTCATCGTTGTTCCCCTCGTTGGAGTCGATATTCGGAATCTTTCGATGGTTCAATAATGCCAGTGATGGAGGCGGCGTGCTCTCCCTTGAGGCCGCCTGGTTTGAGGCTGCAAGCAGAGGGCGCGCGCTATTACCTCGAAGGTGGCGTTCAGGGCATTTTCGTAAATACTGTAGAATTCGCTCCCTGCCGGTCGCGGCCTCGGAATCCGATTTCGGCCAGCGGGTGATATCAAGAGCGGAAACCAGCGGCAAAGATCGCCGGCGCTGTGAAAATGCTCTAACCAGTTGCAGTCCCGATCCGCCAGCTACAGCAAACGCAATTATCGGGAGATAATGCGGCACAGGAACCTTAATGACCCGCACTGCCCCGAAAATGAGCGCACCCGTTCCTTCCCTGAAATGGAAGGAGCCTGACGGTCGCACCGGAGTCTTCTATCTCGAGGCCGACGAAATTATCATTGGCCGCAGGGAAGACGCCGCGATCGTTTTCAAGCACGCCGAAGTGTCGCGCCGACACGCCGGCGTCCGGCGCGACGAACAGGGCATCACTCTCGTCGATCTTGAGAGTACCTTCGGCACCTGGGTTAACGGCGAGCGCATCAGCCGTCATCTTCTGCAAGACGGCGATCGAATCCGCTTCGGTCAGAACGGGCCTGAGGTGGAAGCTGACTTCGGCGACGAGCACCCGGCGGCGGCGCTCGATCAGGCGCTCGCGCAGCTTACTTCCGTCATGCCCGCGGCGGGCTCGGCGGACTCGGACATTTCGAAGATTTCGTACCTGCTCGATCTGCAATACTCCTTCGGCCAGAATTTTTCCGCCGACAGCGTCTTCCGTCAAATCATCAAGTCGGTATTGGATCTCAGCGGAGCGCAGCGCGGGTGCATTCTCCGGCTGCGCAAAGGCAAGTTTTCTTACGCCGCGGGGCTCGACGCGGGTGGAACCAGCCTGAACGAGTCCGACTTCAGCGCCAGCCAGAGCGTGATTGCCCGCGTGAAAGAGTCCGGCCAGGCAATTTTCATGACGCAAGGCATCAACACGGATCTGGCCCTCCAGCAGAGCATCGTGGCTCAACACCTGCTGGCAGTCGCCTGTCTCCCTCTGCAGGCAATTGGACAGGAGTCCGGCCAGGCAGAGGCCGTTGGGCTGCTTTACATCGACAGCCGCCAGTACATGCACGCCATGACGGGACTCGATCAGAAGATCCTTACCCGGCTCGCGGACGAAGCGGGCCGCGCCATCGAGAAACTCGAGATGGTAGCCGGCGCCGAGGAGCGGCGGAAACTCAATAACGATCTTGCCCTGGCGAACGAAGCCCAGACGCATCTGCTGCCGCGCCAGTTGCCGGCCTTCCCGCCGTTCGAGATTCACGCATTCTCGCGGCCCACGCGCCATGTGGGTGGCGATTTCTACGACTTCTTTCCCTCGGACGACTCGCTGAATGGTGTGTTGGCCGATGTTGCGGGCAAAGGCGTCGCCTCCGCACTGATGGCTTCGATGGTTCAGGGCGCCATGAGCGCCCAGTTTCAGACGGGTGTGTCTCCGGACGTTGTGCTGAACGCGCTGAACAATCTCGTGTGGAGAAAAACGCCGGCCAGCCGTTACGCCACTCTATTTGCGTTCCTGCTCGGCCGGGACGGAGCCGGCCTGTACGTGGGCGCGGGACACAACCCGACTTACCTCTTTCGGGCGGCAACGGGTGATATCGAAGAACTGGCCTCGTCCGGTGTGCCTATGGGGCTGTTCCCCACGGCGCGTTACGAATCGACGGCATTTCAAATGGCGGTGGGAGACGCCATGATCGTCTACTCGGACGGCCTGACAGAAGCAGAGAGTGTCAGCGGCGACATGTTTGGCGAGGACCGCGTCAAGGCCATCATCACGCGCGATGCGGCGCGTGGAAGCGCCGTATTGGGCAGCGCCATTCTGAGCGAAGTTGAGGAGTTTACCCGCGACGCTGTTCCTAACGACGACCTGACCTTTTTGATTGTTCGGAGAACCTGATAAACAACCCCGCTGCGTCTACCAGGGCAGCATTTCGCGCAGCCGCTCCCTCCAGTTCAGCCCGGCGAATCCTTCCATCATCCAAAGGTTCCTGGTCCTCCGGAACGCCGGGTACATGACGCTTTTTCCGTCCGGCGACAAACTTAACCGCACGCCTGGATTGGAAGAACTGCTGGGCGAGAAATCGCGCGCGATCTCGCCGATGGTCCTGGCCTGGTTCGTCGCGAGATCCAGTAAAAAGAGCGTGCGCTTCGCCTGATCGACACGAATACCATAAACACTCTTCGAATCCGACGAAAACGTCATAACGACCGTTTTCGGTTCTCCAATCTGGCGCTGGCTTTTGCCATCCGGCGAAACCAGGTTCCACCCGCCGCCATTGTCTTCGCGATAGAGAATCCACCGTCCGTCCGGGGACCAGGAGGGCAAGAAGCCGTCTGCGTTCTCGCGAAGCACTGACGGCGTGGCTTCTCCGCTTGCTTTCACGGTCATCAGCGAGCCTGTCGCTCCCGCATATTGAAGATAGGCCACGGCCGAGCCGTCCGGAGCCCAGGTGGCCGCCGCTTCGATCTTGTCCACATTCGTCAGGCGAACCGGCGATCCGCCCGCGACTGAGGATATCCAGTTCGACACACGCTGGTCCTTGTCAACTCGCGTGAAGACCAGCCGGTCTGCGCCGGGAGACGGAGCCGGTGTCAAAAACGCGGTGGTGGTTCCGGGGGGAAACGATTCCATGGTGACAACGGCGCGGTCGACCCCACCGCTTCTCACCCAGATTGCCTCCGTGCCGCTCCGGTCCCCCACATATGCGAACGCATCCTTGCGTGCGGCCCATGCGGGCATGCCTGCCGTGCGTTCCGACGAGATTACGCGCTCCACGTTCCCGTCTGCCAGCGATGCGGACAGGATCATGTCGTCGGCGTGGCTCTCGGCAAACAGAATCTTGCTGCCATCCGGCGAAACCGCTGGCCCGTCCTCCGCCGAAACTCCGTTCATCAGTTGTCGCCTGTTTCCGGAGCGCAACCCGGCAATCCACAGATGGGCCATATTGTCCTCGTAGAACGCGAGGATGGCGCTGCGACCGTCGGGGAAGAAGGCGAAGTCCGGGGTGCTACCGGTCGCCGGCAGCTGACCCACCAGCATCCGCTTCGGCGTTCCTTGTCCGGCCGGAAAAGGCAGGAGCCACGCTTGCCTGCCGCCCGCAACATCCATGAGAAGAGCGATCCGGCGGCCGTCCTGGGAGAAACTCACCGTCCGCGAATTAATCACGTTGCGTGCTTCGAAAGGCGCGGGCGAATACCGTTTCAGGGGGGTACCCACAGGGGATGCCGTGTAAACGGTATTGAGACCATCTTTTTCCACGTGCACAACCGCCAGCGCCTTGCCATCGGGCGAAATAGCGGCGTTGGCGACACGGTCGATCTGCTGGATCGGTTGCGGATCGCCGCCGAAGACCGGGACATAGTTCAATGCGACATTGTCGTCGTCGGGCCCGCTCCGCAGGGCAGCGACGACGCGCTTGCTATCCGGCGACCAGCCCAAAGCGAACCATTTACCAGGCTGAGTGAGTGGCGTTGCCGTGTTGTTGTCCAGGTAGCGCACATACACGCGTCGTTCTCCGTCCGGTCCCGCGGTAAAAGCGAAAGCCTTTCCATCCGGCGACCAGGCTTGATCCCGCGGACTCTCGAGCGACATTTCCATCGGCGTAAACCGGAGGTGCCCGGCGTCACCGGCGGGATGGAGAAACCATGCTGCGACGCCGGCCAGAATCGCTACGCTCGCGTAGCGGAGCGCGGTCCGCATTTTCTTCGATACCGCGGGCTTTTGCGTTGTTTGCGCAATCGCGGCCGGCTGAATTCCGCTTCCCGTGGTGGTCTCGGTTAACCGGTCGCGAAGCTGGCGCAGTTCGCGATAGAGATCGCGGGTGGAATCGTAGCGGTCGGCTGGTTCTTTGGCAAGCAGCCGATCGATGATCCATCGCAGCTGAGCGGGAATGGTTGCGGGCAGCGGCTCAACGTCTTCGCGAATAATCGCGGTCATGATTTCCACCGCGCTCGATCGCTGGAAGGCGCGCTTGCCTGTAGCCAGTTCGTAAAGGACCAGGCCCAGAGAAAACTGATCCGACTGCGGCGTGAGTTCGGTCTGACCGCGCGCCTGTTCCGGGCTCATGTAGGCAATGGTCCCCACGGCCATGCCGGCCTGGGTCACGGCTACGGCGCGAGTGGGGTCGTCGCCGCCGGCTTCGATGCCTTTCCGTTTCGCAAGGCCGAAGTCGAGAATCTTCACCCGCCCATCGCGCGTGATCAGGATGTTGTCCGGTTTCAGATCGCGATGAACGATCCCGGCGGCGTGTGCGGCGGCGAGCCCATCGGCAAGCTGTACCGCGATATCGAGCAGTTTCCGGTTCGAGTCCACGGGAGTCGCCGGTACACCGTCCACAAACTCCATAACCAGGTAATCGGCGCCGAAATCGTACACCTGGCAGATATTCGGGTGATTCAGGGCTGCGACTGCGCGCGCCTCCTGTTCGAAGCGTTCGGAGAACTGCTCTTTGGAAACCTTGATGGCTACGGTGCGGTTCAGGCGAGGATCGAGCGCCTTGTACACCTCTCCCATGCCCCCCGCGCCGAGGGCCGCAATAATCTCGTAGGGCCCGAGGTGTGTGCCAGCTTCGAGCGGCATAGAAAACGAAGGTTCCATTGTATACAGGTTGCCTTAGCCAGCCGGGGCGAGCGAGTTGTAAGAATCTAACCGGGCGCGCAGGCAGGGCTCGGACTCGCATCCCCCGGGTGAACCGCGCTATCGGCCGTGATGCCCGACGATCTACCGATCTTTTTCCGCCTCACAAAATTGTGATAGCGTCATCCCGTGACACAAGCCCGTGGACGGCTATTCCCCGTGATTTCTGTGCTCATGATTTATCTCTTCGTGGCTTTCTCCACTATTGCCCAGGTTCTGCAACAGAGGGCTATCGAAAAGCCAACCGATTCCTTTGAAGTTGCCTCGGTGAAGCCAAATAAATCAAAGGTCTGGACCGCATCGAGCGACGGCAACGATCGACGTTTTGCCTGGGCCGGCGCAACGCTGATGTCAACCATTTCCTACGCATGGAAGGTGCTGCCTTATCAGGTCAGGGGCCCGGCGTGGCTGGACTCGGAGCGATACGACATCGAGGCCATTAAGCCGCCGGCAGCGACCGAAGAGCAGGTTCGGATCATGCTGCAAAACCTCCTTGCCGAGCGTTTCAATCTGAGAGTACATCGCGAAAACAAGGAGATGCTGGTCTACGCGCTGCATGTCGGAAAACATGGACCGAAGTTCAAGCACTCCCCTCCGACGGCTGTGAGTCAAATCAGGGCTCCTCGCAACGGCGTCGAAGGAGCCGCATCTTCGATGGCCGGGTTATCGTACCTGCTGATGCGCTGGACGGATCGTATCGTCGTCGACGAGACCGGATTGGAAGGTCTCTATGACTTCAAGCTGACTTTGAATACCGGTGACGCGCCACGAGACACCATCTCGCTCGGCAGCGAACTGTTTTCGGCATTGGACGAGCAGCTCGGGTTGATCCTCGAAGCAAAAAAAAAGGCAATCGAAGTTCTTGCCGTAGATAACGCCGACAAAATCCCGATAGACAATTAGCTCCTGGTTGCTCCAGCAGCCGGACCGGGGGGCCGGCGGTCGCGGTAGGGATGCCAGTTACCCGGCGCCCCCCGCACAGATCCGTGCTGGCGCTCCTGACGCACACGGTTCTTACCTCGGATGTTCTTCCAAAATTCGGGTGATTGAACGCGAAACGAGCTTCAGGATACGGGTGCGGGATTTCGACGTCGGGTAGCAGGTTGCCGAGCTTCTCCAGAAATCTGTTCCATGTCCAGCGGTGTCGTTGACTCCGCCGACGAAGTTGCCGCAACCACATGCGCAGCACTTCGTGCCGGAACGCCTTCAGTCTCCGCTCGTTGTGAGGTACTGCGTGGTATTGGAAGTATCCGCGAACCATCGACTGCAGCCACTTCACCGTGTTCCCGGCCGCTTCATGCAGCCTGCGCCGCAACTGTTGCCGAATATCCTTCAGCTTTGCCGCCATGCGCTTGCCGATCGTCTTGCGGTACACCATGAAATAACCCGTCTTGTGGTTCTTCACACAGAAGTGAGTAAACATCGCCCTGACATGGGTCGAGGTCAGGATGGTTCGCTACTCCTTTCCTGCATGACTCTTTCATTCACTACTTCACGCCGGTTTATCCCGACGCTATCCGGACGAGGGCGTCCGCGCCGGACCCTCGGTCCGGCGCGGACGATATCATTGTCGAGCCAGAATGTCATCCAGATAGCTCTTGATCGCTGAAAAGGTGACCACGCCGGAAATCGTGTATCGTTTCCCATCGGCGACAATCACGATCGACGGCGTCTGCTGGACGTGGTCGTCCGCTCCGGCGGCGCGATCGCGCAACATCGATTCCTCGGGCGCCTGATTTTCCTTCACCAACTTCCGGACAGACTCCATCTCCCTGGCTGACAGGACCGTGGCTAGCGGCGTTTCCAGATCGCCATCTTGCGTCCAGGAGCTCTGCGTCACCATAAGTTGGTTGAACGCGGCGTCGTACTTGCCGATCAATCCCGCCGCGTTTGCGTACCGGGCGGCGAGTTGCGCGTACCTGTGCTGAGGCAAAGGAAAGTCACGGCGGATCAGGCGCACTTTCCCCGTGTCGACGTATTCGGAGATCAGCCTCGGCACGGTGTCGCGATAGAACGCCGCGCAGGGGGGACATTCGAGATCTGTATAGATTTCACAGCCGATCGGCGCCGAAGGCGAACCGATCTCTTTGAACCTGCCCGGAGCAGAGGTCGCCACGACCTTGTTTGTCAGAAGTTTGGACACCTGTTGCGGTCGCTGAGCCGGAGGCTCGACCGGAATCTCATCGTGCGCCGCTAAAGGCGCGGCGGCCATGTGCAGGACTACCGGCAGCGCGGGAACCGGTTCGCGCCGGATCGAGATCACCGTTGCCGTGGCCGCGCATCCGATCAGGCACGGCACACCGATCAGAAAAACCCTGTTTCGCCGGCGCCGGTGATTTTGCCGACGGGCATTCAGTCGCTCCAGAATGCTGTCCGCATCGGGAAATGGACGCGGCCCCGTTTCCAGAAGAGCAAGCTTTTCATCCACCCACTTCTCAACGTTCATTGCGCGTGTCTCCAAAGTGTTTCAAGTATTCTTTTCGGAACGTCTGCTGGGCTCGATTGAGGAGGGTACCCACTGAAGTGGGGTTCAAATCGAGCGCCGCCGCCAACTCCTCGTAACTCAGGCCTGAACTGCGCAGAAGGAGCAATTCCGCGTCGCCGGCCGTATCTTCGCCAGTACGACTCGAACGTGCTCCTGCTCCTGGGAAGCAACCATCATGCGCTCGGGATCCGGCGGCTCATCGGCCGTTCGCGCGAATGCTTCTTTGCGCGTTGCGCGAACTTGCCGGCGCAGCTCATTGATGCTCATCCGTACGGCCGTGCGGTGAAGCCATCCCGCCGCCATCGAACCGTGCGCATTGGGCGCGCGCCAGAACTTCCAGACGACCTCGACGGCAACTTCTTCGGCCCGTCCGGGGTCACGGATAATCCTTGCGATCATCCGCGTAATGCGTTCGTGATGAGAGTAAAAGAGCGATTCAAAGCCGGGAGAGGATTCAATCGCCGCCGAATCGTTCATAACGTGGCTTGATGCGTTCACAGTAACTAAACACCGCCCGCCCGCGGTTTGTGACAAGCGGTAAAATAAAAGGAACTCCCGTGCAGACCAGAAGATACTTCATTGGCAACGTCGCGACCGGTCTTGCCGGCAGCCTCGCGACGGGTCGGGTTCTCGGCGCGAATGACCGCCTTCGGGTTGGTGTCATCGGCGTTGGCGACCGCGGCGTCCAGCTTGCGCGCGAAGCCGCCGCCTGCCCCGGCGTCGAACTGGCGGCGTTCGCGGATATCTGGTCGCGCCGTCTCGCCGATGCCGTCAAACTCGCCCCGGGCGCCGTAACCTGTACCGACTATCGTCACCTGCTCGATGATCCTTCTGTAGACGCGGTCCTGATCGCCACGCCACACCATCTGCACGCTGAACCATTCATCGCGGCGCTTGCGGCGGAGAAACACGTTTACGTCGAAAAGGCCATGGCGTTCAATCTGGACCAGGCGAAGCTCATGCGAGCCGCGTGCCAGAAGGCGCCAAACCGAATCGTTCAGGTGGGTCACCAGACATGCTCGCTCGGCCATGTCGTGGACGCTTCGAACTACCTCATGAGCGGCGCTGTCGGACAGGTCACCGCGATCCGCGCGCACATGTACCGCAACACGCCTCACGGCAAGCCCCAGTGGACGCGCCCTGTCTACCCTGATATGACGCCCGAAACGATCTCCTGGAAAGCCTTCCTCGGCGGCGCTCCCGCGCGCGATTTCGATGCCGATCGCTACATCAACTGGCGGCTCTTCTACGATTACTCGGGTGGCAACGTGCACGAAAGTATGTCCCAGCAGCTCGCATTCTGGTACAAGATCATGGACCTCGAAATCCCGCATGCCGTCACCATGACCGGCGGCATCTATCGCTGGAACGATGGCCGCGAAGTTCCCGACACAATGAACGTGACGATGGACCACGCGAGCGAGCGCTCCAATCTGTTGTTCTCCTGGGATTCGGGCTTTGGAAACAACCAGCTCGGCGTAACCGAAGACGTGCTGGGTACCGATGGCACCATCGCGAAGGGCCAGCAGATCCGCTATCTGCCTCAGAGAGTGAACCGGCCCGACGGCGTCGAGATGCTCGGCCAGACGCCCACGCCGCCCCGAGCGCACATGCAGAATTTCTTCGACTGCATGAAGACCGGCAAACAAACGAACTGCCCGTTCGAGATCGGCTTCCGCGTTTCGGTGGCCTGCAGCATGGCGATTGAAAGCTACTACGCCGGACGGACTGTACGGTGGGACCCGGCCGCGGAAGAAATCGTCTGAGATGCGGTCGAGCGCGCTGGCCCTGCTCGGCGCCGGAAGTGTCGTTGCCGCGATGGCCTGGGCTGTACGGGGGCGCTCATCCCAGGTCTTCGGGCCATCGGTGTGGCATGGTTCTCGTGGTCGCAAAACGATCGCCCTGACCTTTGACGACGGCCCCAGTCCTGCGACTCCGGCGATTCTGGACATACTCGCCTCCTATCGGATTCCCGCCACATTTTTCCAGTGCGGCGCGAACGTCCTGCGCGCGCCCGAGGTCAGCAGGGCTGTTCGCGAAGCGGGTCACGAGATTGGGAACCACTCGCATACGCACCCCAATTTCGCGCTCAAGAGTGCCTCTTTCATCCGGGAGGACTTCACGCGCGCCCAGGCCGCGATTTCCGAAGCCATATCCGAAACTCCCACTCTGATGCGGCCGCCGTTCGGCGTGCGCTGGTTCGGCTTTCGCGATATGCAGGCGCGCCTGAGACTGCGCAGCGTAATGTGGACGGTGATCGGCCGCGACTGGAAGCTGGGCGCCGCGGCGATCGCCGAACGGGTCATCGCCGGCGCCCGCGACGGCGCGATCGTCTGTCTGCACGACGGGCGCGGTACTCTGGAGACGCCTGACGTCAGCGAAACCATTGAAGCAGTTCGCCGCATTGTGCCGGCGCTGCTCGACCGGGGATATCATTTTGAAATCGTGTCTCAACTCATATGCCCGGTGACCTGATAAACAGCGCCGACTTGACTGAACGAGTCCTCCACATCATCGCCGAAACCCAGCGCAAAGACCCCTCTCAAGTCACCATCGACAGCACCTTCGAAGAACTCGGAATCGATTCCATGGACGGCGTCAACATCGTCTTCGCTCTGGAGAACGAGTTCAACATCAACGTTCCCGACGACGAAGTGAAGAACATCCGCAGCGTCCGCGACGTGGTGGACGGGGTACGCAGGTGCGTCGGGTCGTCGTAACCGGCATCGGCGTCATCTGCGGGATTGGACGCAACGGCGGCGAGTTTCAAAGTGCCCTGCGCGAAGGCAGAAGCGGCGTCGGTCCGATCACCAGCACCGATTTGCTCGACCTCCGCTTTCGCAACGGCGCCGAAGTAAGCGGCTATAATCCGGCGGATCATTTCTCGCTTAAAGACGCGGACATGATCGATCGCTTCGCCCAGTTCGCCGTGATCGCGGCGCGGGAAGCCGTGTGCCACAGCGGCATTGATTGGACCCCGGAGTTGCGGGAAAGCGCCGCCATCGTGACCGGCTCCTGCGTCGGCGGTCAAAGCACCGAAGACGAGGGCTTCTGGAACGTGTACAAGCTGGGGCGGCCTCGTGTCCACCCGATGACCATCCCGAAGACGATGGCCAATGCCGGCGCCAGCGCGATCTCACAGGAGTTCGGGATCACCGGACCTGCCTTTACGATTGCGACCGCCTGTTCCTCGTCGGCACACGCCATCGGCCAGGCATTCTTCATGGTCCGCTCGGGCATGACGGAGCTGGCCCTGACCGGCGGAAGCGAAGCGCCGTTCAGCTACGGAATTCTGAAAGCGTGGGAAGCGATGCGCGTCGTTTCACCTACCGTCTGCAGGCCGTTTTCAAAGGACCGCAACGGCATGATCCTTGGCGAGGGCGGCGCGATGCTGGTCATCGAATCGCTCGATCACGCCCTGGCGCGCGGCGCCACGCCCATTGCCGAACTGGTCGGATTCGGGATGTCGAGCGACGCCCATCACATTACCCAGCCCTCGGCCGAAGGCGCGGCAAAGGCCATCCGGGCGGCCTTGAAAGACGCTGGAATCTCACCCGAGCAGGTAGACTATGTCAACGCACACGGGACCGGAACCACCGTGAACGATGCGACCGAAACGGCCGCCCTTCACCTGGCATTCGGAGAGCACGCCCCGCGTCTTGCGATATCTTCCACCAAGGCAATGCACGGCCACACGCTGGGAGCCGCGGGCGCAATCGAGTCCATCGCCGCCATCACGGCGCTTTCGACCGGAATCCTTCCGCCGACAATCAACTTCAACGAACGGGATCCCGAGTGCGATCTCGATTACACCCCGAACTGCCCGCGCGAGGCGGATCTGGACTATGCCATCTCGAATTCGTTCGCGTTCGGCGGACTCAACGCTGTGCTTGTGTGGCGACGGTAGCGGTCGCCTGGCTGCTTACCCCGCCGAAGGTTATGATCACGGGCACATTGCCGGTCACACCGGCCGGCAGTTGAATGTTCACCTGAACCATGCCTGCGATCTCGTCCGGCGCGGCGCCCGCATAGAGCACATTCGCCGCCTGGCCACCCACGGTTGCTGTTGCCGTGGCAGCGAGTAGGGAGTCGCTCTGCAGCACTCCGCCGCCGGTCGCGTACAACATGATGATTGAGCCCGCCGCGGCGGGATTGGTGGTCGAGTTCAGGCCGTAATCCTGGTTCAGGATGGCGCCTTGCCCGCTCCCGGAGGCGTTGTCGGTGAAGATCCCCGGAGCAGTAGCCGCCACCGCGAAGGTTTCCGTGACTGAGATCTGGTTGTCGTAACTCACCTGCACCGCGGCCTGCGTTGCCCCTGCGATTTCAAATGGCGCCACTGCGGACAGTTGGCCGGAGGACACGTAGAGGAGAGCGGCCGGTATGCCATTGAAGGTGACCTGAATACCGGCGAGTTCGACGCTCGGCGAACCGATGGCGAGCACCGCGGGTCCGAGGTTCTGTCCAAACATAGCGATAATCTCGCCGGGCGCAATGGGACCGGCCGCATAGCTGGCAGCGTTGACGAGCCCGGTAATCACAGGCTTCGAAGTGGCCGGGACGAGCAGGCCGTAAACCATCAGTTGATTGGACAGAGACGGTACGTAGACTTTGCCATTGGCGACGGTCGGGTTGGCGAATCGGGAGAAACTGCCGAGCGCATCCGCATCGTTCGTGGAACTGTTCCACAACTCCGAAGAGAGATCATCCGCGTTAAAGGCGTGCAACGTTCCGCCGGCGGGCAGGGGCCAGCCATCCGGAGTGGTAGCCCACAGGATTCCCGAGCCGGGCTGGCCTCCGTTGCCGGAGATCGTCATGCCCTGAAAGGGCGCGGCATAAGCGTAGGCGCTTTGCGAGATCGGAGAGGGATTGAGCCTATTACCCAACAACTGATAGGCCGCGAATGGGAGATTCGCGCCCATCAGATACAGGATCGGACCGCCTGCCCGATTCCACAACGCCATATTGAAGATGCCGAAACCGACTGCATTCAGGGTTTGGGGGACTTGCGAGTTGGTGGCGCTGATGTGTCCGAGGTCGCTCGTGTTCAGCAGGTAAAGGTAGCCTTGTTTGCCACCCGTGAGCATGAGGTTTGTCCCCGGAACGAGAAGGACGCCTGAGCTGCCGAGGTCGCCATCATCGTCGTTCAGGGCCTGCTGGTTGGAAGGGGCGAACCAGTCTTTGACCGCCAGAGTACCCGGATCGAGCCGCAGGACGCTGTCGCTGAAATTCGCGACATTGTCGCTGTCTCCATTTGAGGTGACGATATAGATGTTTCCCTGGCTATCGGCGGACGGTCCCCGGCCCGATTGCCAGATCGCGCCGCCTTCGCCGGTCGGCGTCACGTTGAACGCCGCAGTTTGATGCTGCACGTTCGAGGCGCTGTAGCCCATCATCCAGCCGTGCCACGGCGATCCGTCACCATGCGATCCGAAGGTCACGTATACGACTCCATTCAAGAGCAGCAAGGCGGGACGCTGGATGTGCTGGAGCGGTTCGAACCCCTTGGCGGCGATTGCGGAAGGGCCGCCGAAACGCTCGGCGCCGCTCGACGTGTCGAGGGCGTGCAGCCGGTAATAGTAAGCGTTATTTTCCATGGTCGCCGCAACTACGTAGAGCGTGGCGGTTGCCGGGTCGATCACCGGCGTTCCGAGAATCCCGATCTCGGGCGTGATGTCTTCATAAGGACCATCTCCCGCCCAGTTGTAGGCGCTCGTGGGGACCGCAGGTCCGAGATTGACGGTCCACAACGGGACCGCCGGCGTATCGGCATCAAAGGCGTAGACGCTGTTGTGCTGCGTTTCGACAAAAACCAAGTTGTGAACCCCCTTTCCCTGAATCGTTACGCTCTGTTCATAGAGCGGCTGCGCGGCGATCTGTCCGTCGACAGGCAGCGAGAACAACTTTCCAAACGTCGAAGCCTGCACCGTCGACGGCGAAAGCATGGTTTCGCTCAAATCCGCGTTCGTGCGCCCGAGATCGTAGCTCCCGGTAAGAATGTTCTGCGCTTTAAGGGGAGAAAGGCACAGAATAGTCAAGACGATGCAGCCGTACTTATTAAGTACTTTCACCAAACCTGGCTCCTGTTCCTGTCAGCGTTCGACTTCTATAAAGTCCGCCAGATTTTCACCGCACGGGACGAACTGTCATTTGAACGCGCTACCGCATCCAAAAGTTTCGGTCTGATTTTTTATTGAATCTTTATTGGATCCAAAATGCTGAGCGGAGACATGCTGAAAATCTTCCAGCGGCTGCCGCTGTGGCGCATTTCAACCTGGATCTGTTCGCGACGCCGCTCCTGCAACATGGGGTCGGCCTGCGATTTCAGCGTCATGTACCAGTCGAGATTGAGCTTATGAACACCACCGGGTTCTTCGTCGTCGGTGACAATCTCGATGGCGCAGCCGACATCGGCCTGCGCCGCAAGCGCCTCGAGATTTGCCTCGATGGCGTTGTAGTTCTTCATCTTCGAATCGAAGTAACTTAACGCGGTCGAAGAGTCGTTTCCGCTCAGGGCCGTCGCCAGCTTTACGATGCTGTCGGTCGGAGTAGCATCCGCCGCCAGCAGCGTCAAGCCGAGAACGAGGCTAAGAGCGATAGCTCGCATTAATGTGAATGTAGTCCTCGGTCAGATCGCAGGTCCAGAAAGTCGCGCTGCCTTTTCCTTTGCCCGCGATCCGGAAGACGATCGAGACGTCGGTGTCGTCGAGGCGGATCTTCATGTCGGTTTCGTCGAAGGGAGAAGCGAGACCGTTGCGGCAGACCTTGACGTCCTGCAGGGTGATATCGACCTGCGTGGGATCGAAGTTCACGCCCGAGTTTCCGGCTGCCGAGAGAATGCGGCCCCAGTTGGGATCGGATCCGGCGATCGCGGTCTTGACCAAAGGCGAATTGGAGATGGTCCGGGCGATGGCGGCGGCGGCCGCGTCCGTCAGGGCGCCGTGAACTTCGACCGCGATCAGTTTGCGGGCGCCTTCGCCGTCGCGCACGATCTGGCGGGCGAGCGACTGCAGGGTTTCGGTGAGCGCTTCTTCGAAGACGCTCATCTCCTTCGGGTCCGGGCGAACTCCGGAAGCGCCGTTGGCGAGAACGATCAATGTGTCGTTGGTCGAGGTGTCGCCGTCGACGGAAATGCGGTTATAGCTCAGCTCGCAGGCCCGGACCAGCATCCGCCGCAGAAGCGTCTGCGGGATCACGGCATCGGTCATCACGAATGCGAGCGTGGTGGCCATACGCGGGTGAATCATGCCCGAGCCTTTGGTCACTCCCGCGAGCCGGACGATGCCTCTCCGCAGGGTGACTTCGCGGGAGGCGCCTTTCGGCTGCAGGTCGGTAGTGAGGATGGCTCTTGCCACATCAGGCAACCCGGTGTCGTTGAGGCGGTCTACCAACTCGGGAAGCTTCATGAGGATCAGGTTTTCATCCAGTTCGACTCCGATCACTCCGGTGGAGGCGGACAGAACCTGATTCGGCTGCAGCTTGAGCAGCTTCGCCAGCGCTTTTGTGGTGTTGGCTGCAACCTTGTCTCCCGTCTTCGTCGCGCAGTTCGCATTACCCGCGTTGACGAGAATCGCGCCGCAAACTCCTTTCGAGGCGCGCATATTGGCGCGCGCGAGTCGGACGGGCGCGGCCTGCACTCTGTTGGTCGTAAACACTGCCGCGGCCGCGGCAGGAACGCCAGAAACAATCAGGGCAAGGTCATCCTTTTCCTGTTTGCGAATGCCAGCATAGTGGGTGGCATATTTAAATCCCAAAGGTAAGTCGAAAGGTCTCATGCTCCAAGTCGATCGGTCTGTGTAAGACGGTGGCCGTTGGCGAATACTTCCGCCGGCATCTTCTTACGGCCTTCAAGTTGTACTTCGAGTAGTTCGAGCGCGGCGCCGTCGCCAGCTACGGCGAATACGCCCCGCTCGTGTATAAGCGCTCCGGGCGTAAGATTCCATTGTTGCGCAACCAGACGCGAGCGCCAAAGGTGAAGCGACTGGCCGCGGAATGAAGTGTAAGCTCCGGGCCAGGGTTGAAAACCACGAATGAGGTTGTGAACGTGTTGGGCTGGATCGCTCCAGTCGATTCGCCCGTCTTCTTTTTTAAGAATGGGCGCCCATGTTGCGCTTGAGTCGTCCTGTGGTTCGGGCTGGATTTCTCCCTTACAGAGGCCGTTTAGTGTTTTTAGCAGAAGGTCGGCTCCCGATTCGGCTAACTTCGGGGAAAGTTCGAGGGCGGTTTCGTCCGGTCCAATAGGGGTTTCTGCGCGGAGCAGCATGTCTCCGGTGTCGAGGCCCGCATCGATTCGCATGGTTGTTACGCCGGTGCGCGGATAGCCTCGGGCGATGGACCACTGGATGGGCGCGGCTCCTCGCAGTTCGGGTAGCAACGAGGCGTGTACGTTGATGATGCCCAGCGGCGCGATGTCGATGATGCTTTGCGGGATGATCTGGCCGTAGCCGACCACTACCATTACGTGCGGATTCTGGAGCCGGAGGTGTTCGATTGCTTCCGGGTGGCGGATGCGTTCGGGCTGCCAGACCGGGATCGCGTGGCGTTGGGCCGCCGCTTTGACCGGAGAGGGGATTCGTTCCTGTTTGCGGCCTTTCGGGCGGTCGGGTTGCGTGACTACTTCGAGGACGGTGTGTCCGGCGGATATGAGGCGATCGAGCGTCGGGACGGCGAAGTCGGGGGTTCCGAGGAAGATCAGGCGCATGGGGTTCCTCGGGAAGACAGCGCTCCGTTGAAGACGCGGTTCGGATGGCTAAAGAACACCGGCGACAGAAGATCGCCGGTGCTACTGGTTTCGTGCTTTCCCGCTCCAGCGTCTTCATCGCCTTTGGCGGCCCGCACGGCCATGGTGACTCTGTCGAAGACGCGGTTGGCAGGGTTACCGGGGATAAGATCGCCGGCGCTACCGGCGCTGACATAAAGCTCGCCGAGCGGAAGCTCGGCGGCAGGGCCTAAGCCCTGGCCCCACACCGGCAGCGTGTCTTCATTCCCAATGGCGGCCCGCCGCGGGCCATGGAACACTCCCTCCCGGTCGCGGCTCGGAAGGGTTTGCGATGTTGGTTGGGTTTGCGATGTTGGAGTGGCGAAAGACACCGGCGACAAGATCGCCGGCGCTACCTGGTTCGCGCGTTGGTGGCCGGGCTGTGCCTGCGCTCCCTTCCGGTCGCGGCTCGGAAGAGGACGCGTTAACGGAGGTGTGCGCAGTATGGATGGCGTGGTTATTCCCACTCGCCGGCCTTCTGCAGCTTCCTGATCTTGCGCTTGATCAGGTCGCGTTTTAGCGCGCTCAGGTGGTTAATGAATAAAATGCCGTTGAGGTGATCGATCTCGTGCAGGAAGGCCCTCGCAAGGAGATCTTCGCCTTCGATTTCGAAGGTTTCGCCCTTCACGTTCCGGGCGCGGACCGTCGTCTTTTTGGCGCGGCTCACCGGTTCCCGGAAACCGGGAATGCTGAGACATCCCTCTTCTCCGGTCTGCTTGCCCTCTTTCGAGATGACTTCGGGATTGATCAGAACGATCCTTTCCGGTTCCTGGTCATCTTCGGCCGCCGCGACGTCGATTACCGTAATCCTCCTGCCCATGTCGATCTGGGGCGCCGCCAGGCCAATGCCATGAGAAGCATACATTGTTTCGAACATGTCCTCAACCAATTGATGCAGCTCGGGCGTATCGAATTCCGTGACCGGAGCGGCGGGGCGTTCAAGAATCGGATTGTTCAAATAGCGTACGACCTTATAAACCATCTCAAAAATTCCGGACCTGATCGAGGTAGCCGTTGAAGTTGCGTTCCGTCTCCCCGAGCGAATCGCCGCCGAACTTTTCGAGCATTGCCTGGCCGAGGACAATGGCGACCATCGCCTCTCCGATAACGCCGGCGGCCGGGACGACGCAGACATCGGAGCGTTCGTAAGCGGCTTTGGCGGGCTCGCGCGTTTCCAGATCGACCGATTCGAGCGGGCGGCGGAGGGTCGAAATCGGTTTCAGAAAACCGCGCACGCGCAGATCCTGACCGTTGGTCATTCCTCCTTCGAGCCCTCCGGCCCGGTTGTCACCCCGGAAGAATCGGCGATCCTCGCGATTGTAGTGAATCGTGTCCTGCACTTTTGAACCGAAACTTCTCGAACCCTCCTCCGCCCAACCGACCTCAACGCCCTTAACAGCCTGCATAGAGACGATGGCCTGGGCGAGGCGGCCATCGAGGCGCGAATCCCACGTGATATGCGAACCGAGGCCCGGCGGCAAGCCGTGAGCCACAACTTCAAAGATGCCGCCGACGGTGTCTCCGGTTCGGTAGACCTCATCGACGACCAGTTTCATTTCCTGCTCCGCAGCCGGATCGACGCAGCCCAGAAGGACTTCGGGGCGGCGACTGAGTTCGACCAGTTCCTCCCAGGCAACGCTGCGTTCGAGGCGGCTTGATCCGACGGCGATCACGTGACTCAGGACTTCGATGCCGAAATGCGCCAGGAACTGCTTGATTACGGCTCCTACGGCTACTCGGGCCGTGGTTTCGCGCGCGCTGGCCCGTTCAAGGATGTAGCGGGCGTCGGGCAGGTTGTATTTAATCGCTCCCGCCAGGTCGGCGTGGCCAGGCCGGGGCCGGGAGACCGGTTTGTGTTTCGACGCGTCGCCTTCTTCGACCGGGAGCGATTCGGTCCAGTTCTTCCAGTCGGCGTTGGCAATGATCAGGGCGATCGGGGAACCGATCGTGCGGCCGTGACGCACGCCGGAAACAATCGAGACGCGATCCGTTTCGATTTTCATACGGCCGCCGCGACCGTATCCTTGCTGACGGCGCCAGAGTTCGTGATTGATCGCATCCAGTGCGATGGGTATTCCGGCCGGAAGTCCTGTGAGGGTCGCAACAAGGCACTCGCCGTGGGACTCCCCAGCCGTTTCAAAGCGAAACATTTATGCTGAACCTCTATCGTGACAGAAAAGCAGGGGTTCGCGCTACTGGGCGGATTTCGGAGAGCACCGCCGCGGACTGCGGAGAGGAAAACCATTTTGGCCACGAATGAACACGAATTCACACGAATAAGACCAGTCAGGCGGCGTTTGCTTGTAGTTTTTGGGGCCTGTAGCGACTGAAATCGGTTTGATTTGCCCGGTTCAGGCGGTGGTCTTTGTCGATGGCGGCGTGGATTTCGGCGTTTGAAAAAACGAAGCCATCTTTTGCCGGCTGGTAGGGTAAGCCCTTCATTTCACTGAGCTGGAGCAGTTTCTTTGCTTCCTTCATTTCGGCTTCGCGTTTCGCGACGCGTGCCGTCTGGAGGGCCTGGAGCATGGCCAGGTTCTTCTGAATGTTGCGGTTGATGCGCTGCTCGTAGAGGGTCAGGAGCTGGAGCTGTTTTGACTCCTCCTGGAAGACCTTCGCGGCTGTCAGGGCAGCGTGGATTTCGGGATGTTCGGTTTCGATGTCGTCCGAGTGCGCGGAGTGGCCGAGCGCGTAGAGGTTGTCTTCGATGGCGCTGACACGGTTGAGGCGCCAGCTGTCCGTGGCGATGCGTTGGGCGAGCTGGGTCTCCATGGCGCCTTCGGGCGCGAGGCTTTCGACGATCGAGGCGGAGAAGGCGTCGTGCATGATGCGGTCCGCCTCGGTCATGGCCGTCACCTGACCGGTGAGATTGTGGCGGCGGGCGTTCAGGGCCGCGACTTTCTTGCCTTCCTCGGTCCGGGGACCCGTGGAACGCTGCGCATTGCGGCGGTTTGCTTCGAGCTGTTTTTCTGAGATCATCTGGTTTGCCGATTTACGAATAACATGGCAAGGCTGAAATCCGGCGCACGGCAGACGGTTTTTCTGACCAGCGGGATGGCGGCATGTAATTGATAATGCTGTAGTTAGTGGCTAATGGAAAATATTTTCCCGGTTTGTGATCGAAAAGGTTCTCTTCAGCTTTGCGGGGCGGTTCGGCTTGCAATATTCGACAAGTACGTCAGTTTCGGTCTTTGTCAAACGTGATGCTCGAATCGGCGGCGAACTTTCGGTAATTCTGGAAACGAATCTCATTCTTGGTACAGGTGGAACTCCCACGCTGGCAGGTCAGAATGTCGCTATGGATCGGCAGCGGCGCGGTTTTTCCATCGATGTTCACGAAACCGTACTCGATTACGGTTTCCGCTTTGTCGAACGGAAAGTTGGAGGGTAGCGGCCCGGTCTGCTCCTCGATCCGCATCACGTTGAAGGTTGCCTTGTCGATCCAGAGGGTCCCGCTGTAGGCCGGCGTCGCCACGGAACCGTTCGGCGCATGAATGTCCCAATTCGAGTTTTGCTGCCGGACCTGGAAATTATAGGTCCAGGCGGAACGGCCGACAATGGTGTCGTCCCGGGTCTTCTGGAAGGCGGCCTGGGTGTAGGGATCTAAAAGGCTATCGAGAGTGGTCTGGAATTCGCCTGTGGACCAGGCGCCCGTTTTTTCAACTGGACGGCTGGACGGCTTGCCATTCACCCTGATATCGCGATAGTCTTCCTTGCCATTCACACTCGCCACTTCGGCAGTGACCGTGTCCAGAACCTGCCATTGAGGAGGGGCGACCCGGCTGAAATATCGTGTCGTGATCTGCTGAACCAGGAAATTGGGCAGTCCGTCGGTCAGGCGACCAGCTGCATCGCGGGTCCGGCCGATGATATCTTCCTCACTCGCGTTGGGAGGCGAAACGGGTTTTGCGCTCTCTGCCGGCGGCGCAGCTTTTTCCACTGGCGGAGAAGGCTGAGACGTTTCCGTTCTCGCGAGCGTGGGGCGGTCGCGGTCGGCATTGTCGCTGGTGTCCGGCGTCGATTTTGCCGACGGCTCTTCGGTGACCTCCTTCGTTCCCGACGAATGGGTGTCTGCCTCGACGGGAGTTTGAGCGGAATCGTGGTCGAAAGGTTTTTCGGCGCGAGCCCGTTCGGCGTCGGTCGATTTGCGGGTCAGAATCACGCGCAGCGCAGTCTCCGGATCGTCACCGTTCACTTCCACCGAGAGCTGGTCGCCCGGCTTCAGCAGGGAATCGCGAACCTGCTCTCCTTCCTTGTCGCGGAATTGCGTCTTCGCCAGCGTCCGAAACCTGAGAATCTTGTGCCTGGTTTCGAGATACAAGTCCTTCTCACCCAGCTCGCGCAGCGTTCCATCGATGGCTCGCAGGGCCACCCTGGTGCTATTGCTGTCCGTCGTGTCTTTGCTTTTCCTGCCGGGAAGCTTCGGCATGGGAAGGCTGATCCCACCTGGCAACCCGACGGTGCCCGGAGGGTACTGGCCAGGCGGATATGAACCGGGTGGATATTGCCCAGGGGGATACTGCCCGGGGGGATACTGCCCTTGCGGATACTGCCCTCCTGGGTAGGGGGTAGTGGGATAGGGAATCTGAGCGCGGTCCGCAGCAGTCAGCAGCAGGGCAGGAAGAACAAATCGAAGGATTCGGGTCAAGGGGAACCCCCTTGACGGATTATATGTCAGTGGCGGAAGCCAGGTTGCGCTAATTTGGCCGGGAACTCCTATTCGTTCTTGTTCGCGCGGTTTCTTTTATGGCTTTGCAACGAACGAGAGGACGAACATTGACGCGGATGAAGCGGGACAGTTCGAGGAGGCGGACGCGAGGTGTTGCGGTTGAGGAAAAGAGGAGATTCAGAGAACGGGAGCCATCGGTAAGCGGACTATGTGGTTTTGACGGCGTCTGCCTGATGAAAGTACAACCGCTTGCGCCGAAGCAGATCGATACTCATCAGGGTCGGGAGCATGCGAACCAGACGCTTTTCGTCGAATCTGGTGAGCGAGTGGAAGCACGCAGAGAAGCGAGAGCGCTGGAAAAGCGGCCATCGAGGCCCGCGTCATGCACCGGCTGCGCCTGGCGGATACCGTCATTGGCAGAGGTGATTCGCATGCGGCTGCGGGGCAGGCACTGTCCCGAACGCCGTCCACGAATCGTGAATCTGCGGTGGGTCCGCCCGGGAGGCCGGTCTCTGTGGCTTCGAAAGACTGGCGCCGCTACGGGAGAATCGTGGTACTCCAGGTCTCTTGCAGCGAAACCAGGGCGCCTGATATGCGAATGATCCTTATTCATCTATTTCATATGGAGTTGGAAGGGCGGGAGCATATCCGGATCAGAAGGTTTTTCGCGAATTCCAGCAGCCAGAGCTTCAAATAAAAAGAAACGCATGCTCCAGTGCATCATTCCGGACTGGCGAACCTGCATCGCTTGCAGGTGACGGGAACCATGGGGGTCGGACGAAAGCCGACGCTGGTTCGACGTCAGAAAAGGAATGAAATGCAACGAAACACGGGTAAAACTTTAGCAAAGAGCCTGCTCGCTAGTGGTGTGTTGCTGCTCACTTGCAGTCCGTGGTTATCCGGAGAGAGGGTAAAGTCGGAGACGATCGAGGCGAGCGCCATGGGGACCGGAGACCAGCTCGGACGGGTTATCGGAGTAACCCTGAACATTTATGATTACTCCACTCCGGCGGACAGGACGCTGCTGACTGAGGCATTCGACAAGGGTAAAAACCAGGGATTGGTCAACGCCCTCCAGAAAATGAAAGCGGTCGGGCATGTCGAGATCACAGGTACGCTGGGATACGACTGCAGCTTCATCAAGGTGATTCCCACTCCCACCGGGCGAAAGATTCGCTTCGTCACGAGCCGTCCTCTGCGGTTCGGCGAGGTCTGGTCGGATTCCAATTCGTCGCAGTACGACCTGACAGCCGGGGAGTTCGATCTGAACACCACCGACAAGAGCAAGAACACGGGGGTGCTTTACCCGGCGGCCATGTTGGTGATCGATAAAGAGAAGGGCCTGCAGATCGATCTGAATCAGAACGCCTGGAAACTGTCCGATGTTCTCGACTGGGCGGGAACCCCCGGCGTCAACTGACGGGAGCGGGCGGCTCGGGAGTACCCCGGCCATCGTCGGCCGTGAAGTAGGCGCAGTCGGGGTGGTGAAAGACGAGCGCGCTGACGCTCGCCTCGGGGTCCATCATCATGCCTTCGGTGAGAGCCACGCCGATGTCTTCGGGCCGCAGCAGCTTACACAAACCCTGCTGGTCGTCGAGATTCGGGCAGGCCGGATAGCCGAAGCTGTAGCGCTTGCCGCGATAGCGCGACGTAAACCGCTCCTGCATGGTCATCGACGGCGGATCGGGGAAGCCCCAGTCTTCGCGCATGCGGCGATGCAGCCACTCGGCGCAGCCTTCGGCGGTTTCGATGGCCAGCGCCTGCAGCGAGTGCGCCAGGAAGAATTCGCCGCGCTGCTTGGCTTCTTCCGAGTGCTCGCGGACGCACTCGCCCGCGGTCACGACGAAAAGACCGAGGTGATCGCGATGGCCATCCTCGCCGTCCAGGATGTAGTCGCTCAGGCAGAGGCCGTCGGACTTCGGCTGACGGCCGAAACGGAACGATTGGAGCGGGGTGGTCGCGCCCGACGCGAAGAGGTGAATCGTGTTGCCGTCGCGCTCGGCTTCGAAGAATTGCCAGACCGCGCGGATCTTCATGAATTTCGCCGCTTCGTGCTTTCACCTGTTCGACGGCGTCATGCAGTTCGAGCGGCTTTGGGATCGCGCTCGCGCAGCATCTCCGCGAAATTGCCTTTGAAGCCCAGGTGCCGGCCGTAGAGCATGTAGGGATTGATGTAGCTCCAGATCTCCTGCAGATTGGGGATTTCGCGCACGCGGCGGTCGAGATAGGGCGCAAGCGGAATCGGAATGTCTGTGCGCACCTTGGGACTGCGGACGGTCGAGTAATTGATCGCGGGCGCCGCTTCGACTGCGACAGGGGCGGACGCCGTGTACAAGTGAGTCTTGAGCGTGGCGTCGCGCGTCGCGGGATCCGTCAGGTCCTTCATGATGCGCAGGCCGGTCATGGCGTCGCGGGAGTAAAAGGTCGGGGCCCCGTAGGCCGGGCCGATGCGGGTGGTGGTGAACTTTTCGGAGAGCGCCGCGCCGCCCACGAGCAGAGGGACGCCGACGCCGCTGTCCTTGAAGTCGGCGGCGGTGGTCACCATCTGGTGCGCGCTCTTGACGAGTAAGCCCGACAGGCCGATGGCGTCGGGTTGATGCTCGCGCCAGGCCTGGATCAGGGCGTCCGGCGCAACTTTGATGCCGAGATTGATCACCTCGAAGCCGTTGTTCGCGAGGATGATTTCGACCAGGTTCTTGCCGATATCGTGCACGTCGCCTTTGACGGTGGCCAGCACGATCTTGCCGCGGCGCGAGGTCTCCGCCTTCTCCATGAACTGCTCGAGATAGTTGACCGACGCCTTCATGGCTTCGGCCGACTGCAGCACTTCGGCGACGATCAGTTCGTTGTTGTTGAAGAGGCGCCCGACTTCGGTCATCCCGGCCATCAGCGGGCCGTTGATGATATCGAGCGGCGCCGCTCCCGATTTGAGTTTCAGTTCAAGATCGGGAAGCAGGCCGTCTTTGGTGCCCTCGATGATGTAGTTGGCCAGGCGTTCGTCGAGCGGCAATTCGGCGAGCTTCTTCTTTTCCTTGCGGCCGGTTTTGCGGAAGTATTCGGCGATGGCCGCGATGTGGAACTGATTGATCGCCATCTTCTGATCGCGCGTCTGCAGGCGCCAGTCTTCGGGAGCTTCGCGCACGGATTCATCTTCGGATTCGGCGGGCGGCGTGTTGAAGAGCAGATCCTCCGCGAGACGCCGTTCTTCGGCGGGAATGGAGGCGAAGCGTTCGAGTCGCTCGGCGTTGACGATGGCGAGGTCGAGCCCCGCCTTGGTCGCGTGATAGAGGAAGACGGAGTTCACCACTTCGCGCGCGGCGGCGGGCAGTCCGAAGGAGATGTTGGAGACGCCGAGGATGGTCTTGACGTACGGAATGTTCGCTTTGATCAGGCGAATGGCTTCGATGGTCTCGACCGCGCCGCCGATGTAGTTTTCGTCGCCTGTCGCGCACGGGAAAACCAGCGGGTCGATGATGATGTCTTCGGGCGGGATCCCGTACTTTCCGGTCAGCAGATCGACGGAGCGCTGCGCGACGGCGAGCTTGCGTTCGCGGGTGAAGGCCTGCGCCTGTTGCTTGTCTTCGTCGATGGTGCCGACAACCAGAGCGGCTCCGTAGGCTTTGGCGATGGGGCAGACGCAGTTCGAACTTCTCCTCGCCGTCTTCGAGATTGACCGAGTTGAGAATGCTCTTGCCCTGGCACCAGGTCAAGGCGCGCTCGAGCGCTTTGGGGTCGGTGGTATCGACCATGACCGGCGCCTTGATCTTCGGCATCAGCTTCGCGTAGAAGGGGTCGATGTCGCCCAATTCTTCGCGGTCCGACGACTGGAGGCAGACGTCGAGGATGTGCGCGCCGTTCTTGACCTGCCAGCGCGCGATTTCGCTCGCTTCTTCCCACTTTTCCGCCGCGATCAGGTTCTTGAAGAGCCGCGATCCGATCACGTTGGTGCGTTCGCCGACAATCAGCGGGCGGTTGCCGTCTTCGGCTTCGACCAGATCGATGCCGGAATAGTAAGTGCGATGCGAGGGCGGGTTGACGACGTGCGGCGCCTTGCCCTCCGCCATCTGCGCGATGGCGCGGATGTGCTCCGCGGTGGTGCCGCAGCAGCCGCCGACGATGTTCAGCCAGCCGTGATCGACAAACTTTTCGAGCTGGCCGGCCAGCATTTCGGGCGTTTCGAGATACTTGTCTTCTTCGTTCGGCAGGCCCGCGTTCGGATAGCAGGAAATGCGCGTCGAGGCGATGCGGGCCAGCGTGCGGATGTGGTCCGTCATCAGGTCCGGACCGGTGGCGCAGTTGAGGCCGATCGAGAGCAGATCGCCGTGCGAGACCGAGGCGCAGAAGGCGTCGACCGGCTGACCGGCGAGCATGGCGCCCCAGCGTTCGATGGTCCCGGAGACCATCTTCGGGATGTGAATGCCGAGATCGCGCTCGAGTTTGCGGATGGCGAAGATGCCGGCCTTGACGTTGCGGGTGTCGAAGCCGGTTTCGAGCAGCAGGATATCGACGCCGCCTTCCATCAGGCCCTGCGCCTGGGCGTAGTAGCTGTCGACCAGTTGCTGGAAGGTGACGTCGCCGCGCAGCGTGATGGATTTGGTGGTCGGGCCGAGCGAGCCCGCGACGAAACGCGGCTTTGAGGTAGTGGCGAATTCGTCGGCGGCCTGGCGGGCGAGTTTCGCGGCGAGCACGTTCAGTTCGTGCGTCTGATCTTCGAGGTTGAACTCCGCGAGGACGATCGGCGAGCCCTGAAAGCTGTTGGTTTCGATGATGTCGGCGCCGGCTTCGAGGTAGGCGCGGTGAATGTCCAGAATCCATTCCGGACGCGTGCGGCAAAGATTTTCGTTGCAGTTTTCGAGGTGTGCGCCGCCGAAATCGGAGGCGGTGGGATTGCGCTCCTGCAGCATCGTGCCCATCGCGCCATCCATGATGAGAATGCGGGTGGAAAGAGCGTCTTCCAGCTCCTGATGTCGTAGGTTAGTCATGTGTTTTTTTCAAACTGATGGCGCCGGCGACCTCGATCGCCAACTCGTATCGCCCGAATGGCGCGCTGAGCTGGACCCCGGCTACGAGGTTCCGAACCTGGGCCACCATTTCCTTCGCGATCCCGACCCCCGCCGCGCGCGCAGCATCGGCGTTTTCGGCGCGGCGCATACGTTCCATGTAAAGAGCCGGGACCGGGACACGCAGCTCATTCACCATGAATTCCGCGTTGCGATAGCTGGTAAGCGGCCAGATGCCGGCGATTATGGGCACTCGGTGATGCGCCGTGCGGTCCAGAAATTCGACGAGGAGATCCAGATCGAAGATGGGCTGCGTAATGATGAATTCGGCGCCCGCGCGGACCTTGGCATCCAGACGCCGCAGTTCTTCCTCGATGTTCAGCGCGCCCGGATTCGCGCCTGCGCCAATCA
Organism: Terriglobia bacterium; assembly: GCA_963831795.1. Classification (GTDB taxonomy): domain Bacteria; phylum Acidobacteriota; class Terriglobia; order Bryobacterales; family Bryobacteraceae; genus BOG-234. Next base: position 124,544 of record CAWHSB010000025.1, read on the forward strand.
ACAGGGCGGTTTGCGATCCCATCGGGCTTCCGCCGAGATCGAGCCCCTGGTTCAGGTTGTTGGCGATGTTGAGGAGCCCGATCGAATCGACATCGAAGACCGCGGTCGATTCCGGGGAGCCGCCCATCCGCGGAGGGTCGCCGGTGATACATAGAATATTCCGGATGCCGGCCGCGTGCGCACCGAGAAGCTCGCTCTGGATGCCCAGCGTGTTGCGGTCGCGGCAGCAGAAATGGAGAACGGCTTCGATGCCGGCATTTTCCTGAATGAGCTGGCAAGTGACCTGGGCGCTGAGCCGGGCGCTTGCGCGCGGTCCGTCCGGAACGTTGATGCAGTCGATCCCGGCTTCACGGCAGAGCTTCGCACCATCGATTTCCTTCGAGGCGTCGATGCCGCGCGGCGGCAGGATTTCCACGAACGAAACGAACTGTCCCGCGGCGAGTTTGGCGCCGAGGCCGCTCCGCTGCGCAAGTGGCACTTTGGGCATCACTTTTTGCGTGGCCCGCTCGTGTGTGGTGGATTCCTCGACCGCGGCGGCAGACCGTTTGCGCTGCGCCGGTTGCAGACTGCGGGCTTCGCGGCGGATCTCTCTTAATGTGCTCCGGCGTGGTGCCGCAGCAGCCGCCGACGATGCGGGCGCCGGCCTGAAGGAGACGGCGGGCGTATTGCGCCATGTACTCGGGCGAGCAGAGATAAAGGTTGCGGCCCTCGACGGCCGTGGGAAGGCCGGCGTTCGGAATCGCGCTCAGAGGCTTCCGGGTCCACTGGACCATCTTTTCGATGGTCTCGAGCATGACGCGGGGGCCGGAGGAACAGTTCAGACCGATGGCGTCCACCGGCAGGCCGTCAAGATGGCGAGTGAACTTTTCGGTCGAGGTGCCGTCGCGGAGCGTGCCGTCGTCTTCGATGCTGAGGTGCGCGATGATCGCGAGATCGGTGCCCGCGGACTCGCGCGCGGCCAGAATCGCTTCGCGGACTTCATTGAGATCGGTGAACGTTTCGAGGATGAGGAGATCGACGCCGGCATCTACCAGCACTTCGGCCTGTTCGCTGAACAGTTCCCGGGCTTCTTCGAAACTGGTGGGGCCGAGCGGTTGCAGCCATCCACCCAACGGTCCGATGGCGCCGGCCACGAAGGCCTCGTCACGCGCGGCCTCCCGGGCGAGACTGACGCCCGCTTCATTGATCGCGCGGAGTTTTTCGGCATGCCCGAACGCCGCGAGGCGCTTGCGATTTGCGCCGAAGGTGTTGGTTTCGAGGATCTCGGCGCCGGCTTTAACGTATTCCTGGTGGATTTCGCGAATCAGGGAAGGGAGCGACAGGTTCAGTTCGTCGTAGCAGCGATTAATGAAAATGCCTTTGGCGTAGAGCGCCGTGCCCATGGCGCCGTCGGTGACGAGGATGCGGTCAGTCAGCGCCTGCTGGAATTCTTCCGCTCTGGTTTGAGTTTTCGAATCCATAGGTATTCTTCACTGTTGCAGCTGAATTTCGGCGACTGGGCCGGATACTGAAGCGAGTCTCTTCATTCTGACATATCAACATCGCGAAAACACTGAGTAGCGGTACCCTTGGAGAATCTTCCCTCAAAAACATGGCGGCGACCGAAATATCACGTAAAGCAGGTCCCGAGCGTTCCGAAATCGTGAAATTCACGGGGGCATTTGCCGTGATTTATCTGGTCTGGGGATCAACCTATCTTGCGATCAGGGTGGTGGTCGCGAGCGTGCCCCCGCTGCTTGCCGCCGGAATCCGGATGGTCCTCGCCGGGACGCTGCTCTATGCCTGGGCGCGTTTCCGGGGCGGCCCTGCGCCGACCAGGCGTGAATGGAAAAGCGTTCTGATCATCGGCGCGCTGATGTTTTTCGGCTGCTACGGATGTCTGTTCTGGGCCGAGCAGACGTTGCCATCCGGGCTGGCGGCGGTTCTCGTGGCGATGCTGCCGCTCTGGACCCTGATACTCGAAATCCTGTTTCTGCGCACGCAACGGCTGACGCCGCTCCTGTGTCTGGGGCTGGTTTTGGGTTTCGCCGGTGTGGTTGTGATCAGCGGCCGAGGGACCGCGGGTGCGCAGTTGCTGCCGGCGCTTGACGGTGATTGCGAGCAACCTTTTCTGGGCCATCGGATCGATTTTGTCGAAGCGGCTGAAACTCCCGCGAGCGCTATCGGTCAGCGCGGGCGCGCAAATGATGACCGGCGGATGGATGCTGCTGCTGGCGTCGCTGGCGATCGGCGAATGGAGGGCCGCGACGGCCCCGAGCATGGGCGCTGTTTTCGGGCTGATTTACCTGATCCTTGCGGGGTCGATTGCGGCCTACAGCGCGTACGTATGGCTACTGCACAGGATGGGTCCGACGCGGGTTTCGAGCTATGCGTATGTCAATCCTGTGATTGCGCTCGCGCTGGGGTATTTCTTTGGCGGCGAGCGCTTCGGGCGGGCGGCAATTCTGGGATCGGTGCTGGTGCTCGCGAGCGTGGTTCTGATTCTCAACCGGCGTAATGCCGCGGGCGGCGCGAAGTAACCGTTTCGGGGAATTTCAAGCGCATACTGAGAACATATGAGCCGGTGGCTGGTTCTGTTCTTTTCTTTTCTCGTCCTTCAGCCGGGACGCGGATTCGAAACCGACCTGTCCTTTACCGGAAGCATGGAGCGAGTGGGAGAGCACTCCGTCTCCGTCAAACTGGCCGATCGCAGGGTTATCGACGCGATGCTTCCGAAACACATCGTCCCTCGGAGCCGCGGCGCTCGCCGCCCGCTACAGCATGGGCGACGAGGTGGAGATCAAATGCAAGCCGATCCAGCCGGTTTGGGAAGCGGCTACATCGCGGTTCCAGTCTCTGGAAGTCACTTCGATCCGCTTTCTGCGCCGGCCCTCGCCGGAAGAAGTATCCACCATGCTCGAAGCGAGAGCCCGCGAGGGGACGAACCTGCTCCAACGCCTCCCGGCGTAGCTGTTTCCCGGCCAAACGCGACCGCCGATTCCGATGCCCCGGGCGCCAGGAGTTGGAAAACGCGCGGCGCATCAATCTGAAATACGTGGCCGAGATGCCGAATTTCGTGGCCGACGAAACGGCGACGCGCTACCGGAGCACGACAGAATCGCCGGACTGGCGCCCTTACGATACCGTCGAATCGGAGATCGTCTTTCGCGGACGCCGCGCAGTCCGGCAGCAAATCCGGCGGAACGGGAAGCCTTGGGACCAGCCCTTCGATGCGCTTCCCGGCTTTAAATGGTACGAAGGCTTCGAGACCGAAATCAGCCCGCTGTTCGATCCGAAGTGCCCCACCACGATTGACTACCAGGGCCGTACCAAAATCGGCGGCAGGCAACTACTTGAGTACCAGTTCCATTCGCCGGTGGATGGTTGCTTCCCGTTCCTCTATTTCACTTACCAACGGTACAATCCCGCCAGAACCGGGCGCTTTTTCATCGACGATCCGGGCGGCAGCGTAATTCAGGTCGACGACGAATCGAGTGACTTCCCGGCGGATTTCGAGTTTGCCGGCAGGGAGGAACACATCTTCTGGGACTACGTGAAAATCGGGGAGGATCTCCACTTGCTTCCGGTCCGCGTCAATTTTCTGGTGCGGTATTCCGATGGCACGCGGTACCGGGTAGAAGTTGAGTACAAGAACCATCGGCACTTCGAGGCTTCGACGAACGTGACGTTCAATTGAGCGCGGCAAACTTCTCGATCACGAATACGAAATGCTGCCTCGGCGGCGTTCCGGCCCTCGTCTGCGGCGAGAAGTCTATCTTCCTGGCGTCTTCCACCGCCGCGCGGCTGTTCGGATCGGACGGCTGCAATGCATGCGCCTCGACAAGATGTCCCGCTGGGGTCACGATCCCGAATACGCAGACCGGGCGGAGCGTTACGGCCGAGGTATACGAACCCTGAACGCGCGAGACTTTCGTAGCGGACGTCATCGCCACCGCCGGCCCTTTTGCCTTCATCGCCGCGGTGGGGATAAACAGAGCCGGATCGGCCGAAATCACTCCCTGCAGGCTCTCAATCGAAATCTTCGAGACGACTCTTCCCCCCTCCCTGATGGTCACGTTTCGAGGCAGAATGTGGCCGCCGAGTTGAGGGGCGTCAGTGTAGTCGTAAACGGCGTAGCGCCCTGGCACCTCCGAATGCACCTGGAGTAAGCCGGATTGGGCGTCGATACACTCCTCGGTCTCTTCCCAATCCCGTCCGGTTGCGGAATTCGCGGTATTTCGCGCACGGGAAAGCAGGAGGCATGTTACTGGTGCGCCACGAAAGGTGGCTGTGGACGTCCGAATCGACCCCCGTCCGGCATTGGCGGCGGACTGAATCGGATCGAATAAAACTCCACGCGCTTCCAGCAGCCGTAGCGGAACCGCGCTCGCGGTCCCGTCGCCGTAGATCTGACCGGCCGCCGCGATGCTGGTGAAGGTATATCCCGAGGCGGCCGTAGCGGTCCACCGGTGTCCTTGTCCCGGGGAGAACAGATCTTCCATTTCCCAGGCGCCGTCATAGTTCGTTTGTCCGAGAGAGTCCACCGTGAAATGTACCTTGAGATCCCAGGCCTGGCGGGTGCTGCGCAGAGCGAAACTGTTCCGCGCGCGGGCGAGAAGCTGAAGAGCCGCCTGCCGGCTTCCCGGCGTCGTGATGGTCTGGGTTTGACTCGTTGCCAGTTCCAGGGGATCGCGCGGAATCGGAGCCACCGCTGGGGTATTTTGGCCGAACACCATAAGAGGCAGACACGCGATCGACCATAAGACTCTTCTTGTCAGACAGGAATCCAAACTCATTGTTCACCTCTGTTTGTGAGTTGTAGATCAAAACCTTCGCGGCTCATCTCTTACCCGCCATCGCCTCCGTCGCCGCCGCCATCACCCCCACCACCGCCGTCTCCACCGCCGTCTCCACCATCGCCCCCGCCACCACCGTCGCCACCATCGCCCCCGCCATCTCCATCGCCGCCGTAGCCGCCGTCGCCACCGCCATCGCCATCGCCGCCGTAGCCGTCACCACCATCCCCGGAGCCATCTCCGCCATCGCCGGAATAAACACATTCCCTGATTGCGGACTGCAGCGAAAACCAGACATTATTCTGGGTGGGGTTGCCGCCAACCCACGCCTGAATCGGAACCGCGCCCTCGCCGAGGCCGGGTGGAACGATCAGGTTGATCTGGTAAAGACCCGCGCTCGACAGCCCCACGAACAGCGGCGACACGAGCACATTATTGATGTAGAGCGAGAAGGGCTCGGTAATCGGCGCGGCGCCTGAAAACACCTTTCCGGCCGGGACCGCGGGATCCGTCGGTCCGAATCCGACGCCGAAAAGTTCAACCACGTCTCCCGGCTTCGCCCCGGCCGTCAGATAGCCAAAGCAATCGCCGTCCGGGCCCAGGATGTCGTACGAACCATCGCCAAAAGCTCCGGAACCGTCCGATCTTAAAATAATCGCGGTCACAAAATTCGCATCGAGCAGACTGAAGGCGGGCGACTCCGGATTTAGTGTCACGGTCGACGTCGCCCGGCCGGCAGCGGTTGTAACTACCACCGGCACTACGCCTGTAGCTGTATCGTCCGGCGCCTGCAGGTCGATCTGCCCGGCGCTCACAAAGGAAAGATACGCAGGTTTCCCGTTGATCGTGACGCTCGTGCCGCCGAGGGATGTTGGAAAGTCGCCGTTCCATACGGCCGTCCCGGCAGCCAGGTTGGCGCCGTAAATCGACACCCAGCTGCCCGGCTGAATCATGTTGACGGAACTGTAGAGAGGAACGACGCCGCCGGGCGAAATGACGGGCGCCTGCAGCTGAGCAGCCGCGGCAACCTCGAGTGCCGCGCCTGACGGCCTCAATTTCCGCCCCGCGGCAGCCAGCCTGACGGACCTGAGCAGTGGCTCGCTCCGCGCCGCGGAATCAATCGTGCTCGCGCCAGCACTCGACACCGGGGTTCCCGTCACCAGAACGATGGCGGAGCCGGTAACCGCGGCATAGTGCTGCCATCGGGTTAAAGTGGCGAGGTGAGCGTCGAGGCGATCTTTTCGCGGCGAGCTCATCAAAGCACCTCCCGGATTCACTTCGTAGGACGAAGGGCGTCCCCGGTTTGTAACCGCCGAGATCCCTAAGTACCGGCTTGAATATATATCTCAGCCCCGGTTCACGAAATACAGTAACGGACGTATTTTTCGAACTGAATTGCCGCAATTCGGAAGGAAGAAGGGTACGCCAGTTCTACCCGATCCCGGCGCGAGTGAAGGCGAAGAGTTCGTTTACATAGGTCAGCGCATAAAAGTCGCCCGTCACGGGATTGTAAGTGAGCGCGTTGGTTATGGCATCGGGAAGCTGATGCGTGCCTGTGATCTCATCCGTGGCGGCGTCAATTTCATAAACCACGCCGTTGCAGGCGCCGAAATAGATTCTTCCCTCTAGCAATCGCGGAGGTCCGAAAATCTTGGATCCGGCGAAGATCTTGGTCTTAACGGTGCGACGTTCCAGATCGAGAACGTAAAGGTACTTGTCGGTCGAACCGATGTAGGCCTTATCTCCCACAACCAGCGGAACGGTATAAATCGTATTGTCCGTTTTAACCGACCAGACCTCCTTTCCGGTCGCGACATCGATGATATAGATCCATCCATCCGCGCAACCGGTGACGAGATGCTCCCTCTTCGTGTCAAACGCCGGAGCGTGGCGGATCGAGCCTTCCATACCGCCTTCGCCGCGGGTCTCGAACCGCCATCGCATCGCGCCGGTCGCAGCGTCGAACAGAAACATCTCGTTGTCGTTGCTGCCGCAGGCTACCAGCTGCCGTTCCGGCCAGTAAGCGGGAGAGGCGTGGGTGTAGCGTTTGGTCATGTGCTCCCAGACCTTCTCGCCGTTCTCCAGCCTGAGCGCGGCAATGCTGCCCCGCTTCCCTTCGACGGCGAATTCCAGCCCGATGAAAAGGTATCCGAGGTCCGGCGCAAGCGCGGGGGAAGAGCCTACCCAGTCCGCTTCGGAATACCGCCACACTTCCGCGCCGGTCAGGGCGTCGAGGCAATAGACGTTCCCGTCATAGCTGCCGAAATAAACTCTGCCGTCATGAAGCGCCGGGCTGGACCAGAGATTCTTGTGCCCTGGAGTATGAACCTTGAAATTCCACGCCACCGATCCGTCGCGCGCGTTCAGACACCAGAAAACGCCGCAATCGCTGCCGAAGTAGACGCGCTCGCCGTCGGTGGCGGGAAAGGACTTCGGAACGCGGTGAAAGAAATTCGGGTCCGGCGAGGCGAAGCGCCACCTGTTGTGAAACGTCGCCATCGGCCGCGGCTTCGGCTGGTCTAAGGAAAGTCCAAACTCGGAGAGACGGAAGGCCGCGACAACTGGAATGCCGCCGCCTTTTGCGCCAGAACGCGCCTTGCGGGCTCTCGTAATCGATAAGCACGAAGGCGAAAGCAATGGTCTTGTTTTCCTGCTCCAGCACGACCTGCGCCTTTTCCATACTGGAGCCGGAATTCAGGACATCGTCGACCATTACGATCGGCGCGTCGGTCAGCGATCCCTCGATCGAATTGCCCGTGCCGTAGGTCTTGCGCTCCTTACGTACGATGAAGCCGTTTACCGGAGTTCCGCGCGACAACGACTTCATGAGGATGGCGGAAAGAAAGGGAATCGCGGCGGTCTCCATCGCGCCGACCTGAAAGGGCATTGCGCCGCCGCATTCCTGCCAGAACAGTTCGGCTGCGGCATCGAGTGATTTCGCGTCCATGAATATCCGGCGCATGTCGATGAGCCAGTGGTTGCCGTTGCCCTTCGGAGAAATCAGCCGCTGATTTTCCGCGTGCAGAATCGCGCGTTCGCGAATGGCCGACGATACGATATCGCGCGGATCGCCGGGCGAAGGCTTAGCCGCGGGTTCTGACGCAGGTGCAACAGACCTGGCCGGTTCGCCAGGGACAAAAATCGGATTGACGGCCAGATCGGCGTAATCCGCGGGCAGTAGGTCGAAGATGTAGTGAATGCGCCAGTCGCCGGATTCGTTTCGGGCTTCGTGATATTGCTTGTTGTCGAACCACCACAGCTCTCCCTCCTGCATGCGCACTTCTTCGCCGCCGCTCATGAGCACGCTTCCCGCGGGACTTTGGAGCACGAGATGGAAGCGATCGCGGAGAAAATAATACGACCCTTCGTCGATATGGCGAAAGACCTTCGATTCGGGCTTAAGGCGCACGATCGTGGCGCGCGACAGATGACAGTTCATTTCCCGCGCGAACTCTGTCAGGAAGGCCAGAGCCCGTGGAAACTTCTTCGATACCGCTGTGAGGCGAGTCTCCTGGTTTTCGTTGATGTGCAGATCGGGCCGGTGAACGGCGTCACTGAGGAAGATTGTATTCGTATCCCGCTGGACCCGGATTTTGTCCTGACGGCTGGTATCGATCAGCCAGGCGTCTTCCTGCGAGCGCAGCTCTTCGAGCAGAGGGGCGACATCGATACCGGAACGGATGAGTTTGAAATACTTCATGAGGCGTCCCGTTCCCGCTCAAGCCGAGCCTGGTGTTTCCGCCCCCAATCGCAGATCTTCTCGAGCACCGGCGCGAGCGTCATGCCGTACGGCGAAATCGAGTAGCAAACGTGCGGAGGAACACTTCTGTTGTCATGTCTCAAAAGAATCCCATCGTCCACCATTTCATGCAAATGCCGGATCAGCATTCGCTCCGTGATCTCGGGTATGCTTCGCCGCAGTTCGCTGGTTCGCATCGGGCCGCCGAGCAGGCGCCACAGTATCGTGCCTTTCCATCGCCCATCGATGACAGAAAGCATTGAGTCGATGGGGCAAGGCGAAATTTCCTTTTTGGAAACTGCCATACGCCTTCCATTATGACTTTGAACTGACAAATTAGTCAGTACAACCTCCCGCGTCCCGGAGGCCTGTTGCGCGTCCTATAGGCAGGAGTGAGATATGCATCTTCTGAACACAATTACGATCGCGCTCGCGGGGCTTATGGTCGGCAATGAGCTGGCCGTTTCGGCTTTTGTCAATCCTGCTGCGTGGCAACTGGAAAGCGGTCCGCAAGCGCAGGAGTTATCCCTCCTGGCCCGTTCGCTCGGCCGGGTAATGCCTGTCTGGTATAGCCTGTGCCTGGTGCTTCTGGCGCTGGAGTCGTACTTGCATCGCCATCAGGCGACGCTCGCGCCTCTGCTCACGGCGACACTGATCTGGGCTGTCGTTATTGTCTTTACCATCGCCATTCTCGTGCCCATCAACAACCGGATTGCTTCCCTGAACCCAGCGACGCCGACGCCTGACTGGAAGCACGATCACAAGAAGTGGGACACTCTCCATCGTGTCCGCATTGCGTTGCTGGCGGTCGCCGTTTTGTTTCTAATTTACGCCCTGGCAGCCTGAGCCGCGATGGGCCCGCGGCCCACGAGCAACCACGAGAAGCCTTTGTGGGGCAGAGCTTCGGCTCTGCCGCTGGCCTTCTGGCCGGCGCGGAGCGTTACGTCAGTGCCGGTAGCGCCGGCGATCTCGTCGCTGGTGTTCTTACGAACCGCGTCTTCGGCAGAGCGATTGGCGGGCTTTCTCGCGCAGTCCGGCTAGTTCGGCGATGGTCGTTCCGCCTCATCGATCACGAGGAACTCAACAGGTCCTCGGGATGGTTCCAGTTTCAGTCCCAGCTGTTCCTGGATTGCCGTGAAAATAGAAGGTCCGTCGGCCGGTGGCGCTAAAGCCACATCTGGATTCGGCGGCGCGACCCATTCCCTCGGCGCGGGAGTCCAGTTAAGTTTCAGGTCAAGACTCCCGGTAAGTCCGGTCTGATCGCGCACCATCCGATCCACAAACCGGGGCAAAAGGCCGGCGAACTGCCTCATCGTCGTACCGTGCAAATCAAGCATTCCAGGCCCGATTCGCGGAGTGCAACTCGGCGCCCGTATTCCGGCAGTCGTACAATCAACCGCGGCGCCGATCAATCCCGAAATGTGCTTTCGATTACCGCCGACCATTGTGAGGACATAAATCGGGCGCTCGAATGATGCCATGTGTACCTTGAGCTGGAAGCGTTCGGCCAGCAGGGATTGCAGCATCACCCGTCTCGTCGACGAGACGGATTCCGGGCCGGAGACAACGGGGAATTCTCCATCTGCCTTAGCCTCGATATCGAATCGATCCGAATCGATCCACCTCGGCCCACCCGAGATCAGAAAGTCGGGGTTGATTTGAGGCCTGAGATATGCCGCCGCTATCAGCGACCGCAGAGTATAGTTGGTAACCCGGTAAACCCCGCCAGGCTGAAATCCGCCGGACACGCGCGTTTCATCCGACTTGTTGAGCCTGATTGTGGCCACCTCGAATTTCAGAGGAGACTGGGCCTCAAGCGTGGCCAGGGTTCCGCCGAGAATCACGATCCCAACCAGGCGGCTACCAGACCCGGCACGCATTCGCGGAAACCATAGGATCGCCCGTCTTGCACGAAAACGCCGACTGGAACTCGGGCGAATTCTGCAGTACCCCATTCACACGGAACTGTCCGGGTGAATGCGGATCGATGATCGCGCGGCGTCGCGACTCGGTGTCCGTCACGTTCTGGCACCAGATCTGCGCGTAGCCGATAAAGAACAACTGCTGCTGCGTGAAGCCGTCGTCGCTTTTCGGCAACGTGTGTGTCGCGAGATCGTTCATGAGCGCGGCATAGGCCAGGTGAAGACCGCCATTGTCGGCGGCATTTTCGCCAAGGGTCAGACGGCCGTTCAACTTCACGCCGTCGACCGGGCTGAAGCCGCCGTATTCATTCACGATGCAGTCGGCGCGCGCGGTGAAGTTGGCGGCGTCTTCGGGAGTCCACCAGTCGCGCAGGTTGCCTGCGCCGTCGTAGCGGCGGCCCTGATCGTCGAAGCCGTGCGTCAGCTCGTGGCCCACGACGACGCCGATGGCGCCCGTAGTTCACTCCATCGTCGGCCTTCGAATTGTAAAACGGCGGCTGCAGGATGCCGGCGGGAAAGTTGATGTTGTTCTCGGGCGGATTGTAGTAGGCATTGACCGTGGGAGGCGTCATGCTCCATTCGCTCTTGTCGACCGGCTTGCCGATCTTTGCCAGATTGCGGCGCCCTCGAATTCGCCGGCGCGCAGTTCGTTGCCCAGTGAAGTCGTCGCGGCGAATCTCGACACTCGAATAATCGCGCCATTTATCCGGATAGCCAATCTTGTTGGTGACGGCCGCGAGTTTGGCAAGCGCCTGCTTCTTGGTGGCGTCGGTCATCCAGGAAGCGGTCTTGATGTCCTGTTCCATAGCCCGTTCGATCTCGTTGACGAGAGCAAGGGCTCTCGCTTTGGCGGGCCCACTGAAAGCGACTTCGATATATTTCTGACCGAGCGCTTCGCCCAGCGCGCCGTCCGTTTCGCTCGACACATCGCTTCCAGCGCGGCTGAATTTCTTTGGCGCCGGTCAGAGTCTTGCCGAAGAAATCGAAGTTTTCGTCGACGAACGGTTTGGGCAGCGAAACGGCGGTATCGAGTAGAACGCGCCAGGTGAGATAAGTCTTCAGGTCGTCGACGCTGGTCTGGTTCAGGACAACCCCAAGCTGTTTGAAGAACTCCGGATTGCCGACGTTGAGTCGTTGAAAGGACGGCGCTGCTTCGTCCGCGAAGAAAACGCTCCACTGGAAACCGGGAGTCAGGGCGTTCAGATCTTTGACCGCCGTCGGATGATTGCGGGTGTTGGGATCGCGGCGGCCGGCGCGGTCCATCGATGCCTGGGCGAGCGCGGTCTCGAACTTGAGGACCGCCGCCGCCTTCGCGTTCGAATCCCAGCCGGTGTTCAGCGCCTTCGCCAGCAGGGCGAACATATTGGCCAGATGCCGCTGGTATTTCTCACGGATCGCGACCGAAGTCGCGTCGGTCTTCAGATAGTAATCGCGGTCGGGAAGGCTCAGGCCGCCCTGATCGACAGCGGCGATGTTGCGGCTGGCGTCTTTGAAATCGGGCGCGGAGCCAAAGCTGAACATTCCGCTGATGCCGAGCTTTCCAAGGCTCGCGAGGAGCGCGGCAAGTTGCTCTTTGGATCGCAGCGCGTCAATTTCGCCGAGTAGAGGCTTGATGGGTGTGACGCCGTTGGTCTCGATGGCCGCCTCATTCATGCAGGCGGCGTAGAAATCGCCGATCTTCTGATCGAGGGCGGAGCGGGCGGGAGTAACCTGCGCCGACTTTTCGAGGATGTCCCGCTCGACCTCGAGGCTGTGCTCGGCGAGTTCATCGAAACGGCCCCAGCGGGCGCGGTCGGGCGGCATCGGATTCTTCGCGCGCCACAGCCCGCAGGAATATTCATAGAAGTTTGTGCAGGGGCTGACCGCCGTATCCATCGCTCCGAGGTCGATGCCCGACTTGCCGGGGTTGGGTTGGTAGCCCGCGGTTTGAGCGAGAGCCGCGAGGGGAAATAGCACAAGAGCGATCTGAGCGAGACGGGAGATGAGCATCCTTAATTATGTCCCGACCTGCGGACAATTCCGGATCGGGAGGAATGTTATAAACCTTCGAGATCGCCCGTGCGTGAACGAAACAGCCAGGCCGTATGGTTTTGTGCAGCTGATCGTCTCGCAAATGATCGCGATACTTGTCGGACACGGCTTCGACGCCGAGCCGCGACCGGAAGGGGGTCACCATGGCCCGCAGCGGGCCGCCAAATCGGATGAAGACGCTGCGCAGGATATGTGGGGCCAGCGCTTCGCCGCTGCCGCCGCGCTTCCGCTCGGCGCGGAGCGTTACGTCAGTGCCGGTAGCGCCGGCGATCTCGTCGCCGGTGTTCTTACGAACCGCGTCTTCGACAGAGCGTCACTTACCTCCCCGAACGAACATCAGCAAAACGAAACCCTCTCCAACTACGGACCAGAGTATTCACGGCGAGCGCGCACCGTCGCTCCGGAGCGGAGCACCTCAACCTTCAACGAGTGAGGCCGGGTCTCGCCCGCCGTCGAATCCGGCCGAAACCCAAGAACATAACGTCCGCGAAGGTCGGCCGCAATCCGGGAAATGATCCCCGAATAATCCGTGCCACGGAGATCGAAGAGCATTCCACCGCTCTCGTCAGTCAAACGGCGAAGGTCCTGGTTCGAAGCATCAGGACTCAGGCTGTCCGGATACGGAATGGCGTATACAACGGCGCCGCTCTGCCGAACCTCGTCCCGTGCGGCCGCAAAGCTGTGCGTGCTGCCGGTATCGTGACCGTCGGAAAGAATCAACAGAGCCTTGTTTCCGCCAGGTCCGCTCAGTTTGAGATGCGCGGACGCGTAGATCGCATTCCACAATGCGGTGCCGCCGCAGACAGGACGCCTTCGCCCGTGGGCGCCCGCCAGTGTCCCACAGGGTACGCCCAGCGGTTCACCGCCTGGCGCCGCAAGGATCCTGTAGCGGAGCCCATAAGGGCCGGCGCTCACCTCCGACTTGAGAATGACGCTGTCATTGACCGCCACGACAAAGGCTCGGTCCGGACCGTGGATGACCCGCTCCAGCAGTTGCGTTACCGCACGATCCTTTTCAGAGACATGCTCCCGTTGACTGTCGCTGATGTCATTGATCACACCAAGGAGCAGAGGAAGATCCGCCTCCAACCACAGGTTGTCGATTCTCCTGCGTACTCCATCGACGTAGAGGCGAAAGTCATCAACGCCGAGATCCTGAATCACCAGACCCTTTTCGTCAGTGACGGCGCAAGGTACCGTCACCAGAGTGGTTGTCTCGCGAAACACGGGCACGTCCTGAGACAGCAATGCGGGCGTAAGCACAAGGGCAAAAAGGAACATTCGGAGATCGCCGAGCATGAACTCTTGCCTTGCCTTTCTTTTCTTTGCGGCTTTGCGCCTTGGCGTGAGACGAATTTAAGCTTTCCCCGAAAAAGACGCCCCGCAACTCGTTCCCGATACCATCGAAGCCTCGAAAGAACCAGTTGCAACCCCAGCCGTTCCCGAAATTTCCGCCCGGGCATCCGTTTCTACGAGCCCATCGACCGCCGAATCGTCTCGAAAATTCTGGCCTCTCCCGGTATCGCGCAGTCTTCGAGAACCGCTGCCGCGGGAAGCGGAACGTGCGGCGTAGTAATCCGCAACGGCGGTCCGTCGAGATCGTAAAATACTTCGTCGGCAATGATCGACACCAGTTCTGCGCCCCAGCCGCACAGCCGTGGATTCTCCTCCACCGTGAAAACGCGATGAGTCCGGCTCACCGAGCCGAGGATCGTCTTCGTGTCCAGCGGAACCAGGGATCGCACGTCGATCACTTCGCAGTCGATCCCATGCTCGTCGCTGAGCCGGTCCGCCGCGGCAATTGCGCGCGGGACCATCAATGCCAGCGCCAGAATCGTCGCGTCCTTACCAGGCCGAACGATCTTCGCAACGCCCAGTTGATCGACGATCTCCCCATCGGGAACTTCGCCCTTCGTCGGGTAGAGCGACTTATGTTCGAAGAACACCACCGGATCCGGATCGCGCACCGAAGCCGCCAGCAGTCCGATCACATCAAGCGGAGTCGAAGGCGCCACCACCTTCAGCCCGGGAATGGCCATGCACCAGTTCTCGACGCTCTGGCTGTGCTGCGCTCCGAACCGCGAGCCAGCGCCATTGGCCGTCCGCACCACCAGCGGGCATTTCACCTGCCCGTTGCTCATATAACGGCTCTTCGAATAATGATTGGCCAGGTAGTCGAAGCAGACCGCGAGGAAATCCGAGAACATGATCTCCGCGATCGGCTTCAGCCCCGTCATCGCCGCGCCCATGGCCGCGCCGAGAATCGCCTGCTCGGAGATCGGCGTATCGCGCACGCGCAAAGGTCCGAATTTTTCGAGGAGCCCGGGCGTCGCCTTGAACACGCCGCCGGCGCGGGCGATATCTTCGCCCAGAAAGACCACGTCGGGGTCGCGTTCCATTTCCTGCGCGATGCCGCGCGCGACGGCGTCACGGTAGGTCAGTTCCGCCATGCCCAGCCCCCGTCGGCATAAACGTCGGTACACAGGATGTCTTCGGAGGGCGGCGGCGCGGCTTTGCAGATCTCCGTGGCTTCGTCGACGCGGCGCCGCACATCGGCCTCGATCTCGAGAAGCGTCGCATCGCTCACACCGGCTTCCAGCAGCCGCTCGCGATAGATTCGAATCGGATCGCGGTTGCCGCGCCAGTGGTCCAGTTCGCCCTCGGGCCGGTACTTCGCCGGGTCGGCGCGCGAGTGGCCGCTGTAACGATAGGTCAGGCATTCGATGAGCGATGGTCCGCCACCCGAGCGCGCCTTGTCGTATGCATCCTTTGCTGTGCGGTAAACGAGATCCGCATCCTGGCCGTCGATGAGGATCGGTTCCAGCCCGTAAGCGCTCGCCCGTCCGGCGGCCGGGATTCCGCACCGCCGTCACGTCGCCGATCGGCGTGTATTCCATATAGAGGTTGTTCTCGCAGACAAAGACCACCGGCAGCTTCCACACCGACGCGAAGTTCAGTCCTTCATGGAAAGCGCCGATGTTGGTGGTTCCGTCGCCGAAGAAGCAGACCGAGATGTCTTTATCGCCTTTGTACTGGGCGCGCCAGGCCGCCCCGCAGGCGATCGGAATATGCGCGCCGACAATCGCGTACGAGCCCATCACGCCGTGCTCGACCGACGTAAGGTGCATCGACCCGCCCTTGCCCCGCATCAGGCCGTTGTCGCGGCCCATCAGTTCGCCGAGGACCTTCTCCATCGGCACGCCGCGCGCGAGGGTGTGGGCATGTCCGCGATAAGTGCAGAAGGTCAGGTCGCCGGGTTCCATGGCCGCCGCGAAACCCGCGGCGACGGCTTCCTGACCGAGCGAGAGGTGGCTCGTGCCCTTCACCAGATTCTGCAGGAAAAGGTCGTAAGCGCGTTGTTCCGCTTCGCGCAACTCGACCAGAATGCGATAAATTCGCAGTCGTATTTCTTCGGGTTGATTCATTTACGGGTCCGGGCGATGTCTTGAATCGAACCCATCATACCGGCATCGTCGCGTTCGAGAATGTGGCAGCGGCAGAGGAACGTACCCCACAACAGCCTCTCACTTCCGTTGTACCGCCACCAAACAGGGTTACATGTGCGTTACGAGACGGCAGAATTTTCCGGGCCCGCAGACATTAAACTTTAACCTAAGCAATTCACAAAGGTGTAATTTTTCTTGGATAACTTATAAGCTTGCGCGTACCTGATCAAAGGATTCTATTTCCAATCCTCATTGCGAACTCGACTATGTTCGCCACGGAACCTTTGAAGGCGCAGCGTACCGGGAACCAATCTGCCAACTCGACGACCGATACGCTTCCCTGTACCGGCTCTTATGCGCCATTCAGGCTGTCCGGTGTCAACCGCGGCCGCTCTAACGACCACGCGGTGAACGACCAGACTTCGATCCTGCGCTCCATCGAAGATAACTGGAACGAAGATAACTGGAACCTCGGCAACTTCGATTTTACGAGGGCGAACAGCGGCGAAGTTGCGAGAGTGCGGTAAACGCCTTAACAGTTTTGTTGATTTTGAAACAGGAGGAAGAGACAATCGATGCGTTCTTTTTTATCGGTACTACTCGTTGAGTGTTTGATCGCCGGTTCAATAGCCGTTCCCGCGGGTGCGCAAACCGTGGCGGCGGCCCCGTCGACCCCCGGCACAACCACACCCATCCACCACGTCGTCGTGATCTTTCAGGAGAACGTGTCCTTCGATCACTACTTCGGCACCTATCCTAACGCTACCAATCCGGTAGGCGAGCCGTCATTCAGCTCCAAAGCCCGGCACGCCGACCGTTAACGGACTGAGCGGCGCCATGCTCACCAACAATCCGAACCTGAATCCCGCAAACGGCGCAGGCGCCTCCAACCCGTTCCGCCTCGACCGCTCGCAGGCCGCGACCGCCGATCAGGACCACGATTACACGCCGGAACAGATGGCGGCACATAACGGCCTGATGGATCTCTTTCCACTGTCCGTCGGAACGGCCGGTCCTCCCCCGAGCGGCGGCCCGCCCGTAGTGACGACCAACGGGCTCACCATGGGTTATTACGATGGCAACACCGTGACGGCGCTCTGGAACTACGCGCAGTACTTCGCGATGAACGATAACTCCTACGGGACGACCTTCGGACCCTCCACTCCGGGCGCGATAAACCTGGTTTCGGGGCAGACGAACGGAGTGACTAATCTGGTCAACCCAAGCGACGCGGTCACTACGACCTCGGACGGTACGGTCACCCTGATTAACGATGCCGACCCCGCGGGCGATATGTGCTCTACCACAACCGGAACCACCTTGAGCTTCAGCGGCAAGAATATCGGCGATCTGCTGAACGCGCAGGGCATCACCTGGGGTTTCTTCTCGGGCGGCTTCAATCTGGGCACCATTAATGCCAACGGCACCAGCGGCTGCCAGCGCACATCGGTTTCGACGATTACGAACACGACCAAAGCCGATTACATTCCGCATCATCAGCCGTTCCAGTACTACGCCAGCACCGCGAATCCGAAACATACCCGGCCGACCTCAACCGCGATGATCGGGTATACCGATACCGCCAACCATCAATACGACATCGACGATTTCTACACCGCCGTTAAGGCCGGGAACTTTCCGGCCGTCAGCTTCCTCAAGGCTGTCGGCATTCAGGACGGACACGCGGGTTATTCCGATCCTCTGGACGAACAGACCTTTATGGTGAACGTGATCAACTTCCTGCAAAACCAGAGCGGCGACTGGGAACATACAGCGGTTGTCATCGCTTATGACGACTCCGACGGCTGGTACGACCACCAGATGAGCCCGATCGTAAATCAGTCGACAGATCCGAACGATGCCCTGACGGGCGCTGGTTCCTGCGGCAACGGCGCTACCGCGCTGGCAGGACCAAACAGCGTTCATGCGCAGGGCCGCTGCGGCTACGGTCCGCGGCTGCCTCTGCTCGTGATTTCGCCGTTCGCCAAAGCCAACTTCGTTGACCACACGGTGACCGATCAGACCTCGATCATTCGCTTCGTGGAAGACAACTGGCTGCACGGCCAGCGGATCGGCTCGGGTTCATTCGATGGCGTTTCGAACTCGATCGCGAACATGTTCGACTTCACAGTAAGCCCGACGCAACGGCGGCAGCAGGTTGATCCTCAACCCGACCACTGGCCAGCCTGCTATTCAAGCCGAGCAATTAAGTACTCGTTTCATTCAGGGCATGCCGCCAGACAATCGGCGGCATGCCCCATCTTTGTATCCTTGAAAGACAGCTTGCCTACACGCCGACGTTTTCTCAAATACTCCGCGCTCCAGTATGCGGCGCTTCGATATTCAGCCAGACTCACGGCAGCACCTACAACCACCTCGCTCGATCCGGAATCTCTGACGAAGTTCGTCGATCCCCTGCCTGTACCCCCAATCGCGAAAGGCATCGGGCTTAGAGACATACCCGGTAAGGGTGAACGCGCTCCTTACTACCGTATTGCGATGCGCGAGATCCGGACTAAGGTACATCGCGATCTGCCGCCGACTCGGATGTGGGGCTATGATTCCACCTCACCAGGACCGACCATTGAGACCCGCAGCGGCCAGGGGCTACTGGTCGAATGGGTGAACAATCTGCCCGCAAGCCACTTCCTGCCAGTGGATCATAATCTGCACGGGGCGGAGAAGGACAAGCCGGAAGTCCGAGCTGTGGTGCATATCCATGGCGCAAAGACGCCTCCGGGGAGCGACGGTTACCCGGAAAGCTGGTATGTGCCGGGTAAGTCGGCGACTTACTACTATCCCAATGAGCAGGACGCGGCGATGCTCTTTTATCACGACCATGCCATGGGAATCAACCGGCTGAATATCTATGCCGGATTACTTGGGTTATTCGTAATCAGAGACGCATTCGAAGATGCGCTCAATCTTCCCAAAGAGAAGTACGAAATCCCGCTGATCCTCTCCGACCGCTTTCTGCGGAAAGACGGCCAGCTCGACTATCCCGTTTCCAGCATGCCCGGCGCCCCATGGGTTCCCGAAGTATTCGGTAATGCCTTTCTCGTGAACGGAAAGCTGTTTCCCTATCTGGACGTTGAGCCGAGGAAATATCGCTTCCGTGTGTTGAATGGATCGAACGGTCGCTTTTATCGTCTGTCCCTCTCAAACGGGCAGACTTTTCACCAGATCGGCACGGACCAGGGCCTGCTTGGAGCTCCGGTTCCGGTAAAGGCGATTCTTGCGGCTCCTGGCGAACGAGCGGACCTGGTGATCGATTTCAGTGAGCATGCGGGCGAGCAGATTCTTCTGCAAAGCCAGCCCTTCGAGATCCTCCAGTTTCGTGTGGGTAAGATCGCGGCCGCGGACTCGAGCGCCCTTCCCACGACGCTGCGCCCCGTGGCGAAGATCGCGGAATCCCAGGCTGTCAAGACACGCGAGATTCCGATCTACGAGTTCGTGACGGATAAGGGCGAAAGCATGATCATGCTGCTCGGCGGGATGCACTGGGATATGCCGGTCACGGAGAATCCGGTGATCGATACGGTAGAGATCTGGAGCATCGTCAATCTCACGGACGATACTCATCCGATTCATCTGCATCTGGTGCGTTTTCAAATTCTGGACCGGAGGCCATTTGACGCTTTCGAGTATCAAACCTCGAAACGCATCCGCTATACGGGCGCCGCCGTTCCGCCCGAGCCCTTCGAGGCCGGCTGGAAGGATACGGTGCGCGCGAATCCCACGATGGTAACGCGTATCATTGCGAAGTTTGAGGGCTACACCGGGCGCTATGTCTGGCACTGCCACGTTCTGGAGCACGAGGACAACGAGATGATGCGGCCGTATGATGTCATCGCCGCCGGTAGCTCCACAACGCCCACTCCTCCGCGGTAATGGCGAAGCGCGTCAGGCCGTTTTTTCGATGTCGTTCAGCTTCCATGTCTTGTCGAATAGCGGTTTCTGCGGCCCGTAAAAGCGGGCGAGCACCTCGAAGCGGCCGTCGGCATCGGTCGGAATCCAGTTCGATTCCTTTCCCGCCGGAGCGGCTGCCCCGAAGAAGATGTCGACCGAACCGTCCGCATTAGTTTCCAATCCAGGAGTCTGCGATGAACGGCCTACCCGTGCGGCGTTCCGTATGAAGGTGTGAGTCTCCCGGTTGTACACAGACATCGACCAGTATTGGGTGACCGGCGCGTTCGCCGGAACTCGCAGCCGGTAGGAGGATTTGCCGTGCAGCGGCTCCCCATCCTTGTCGTTGCCTGTCAGCAAATAATATTGTGACTGCCCCAGATGCTTCGCGCTGAAAAACGCGAGGGTATAAGCGGTGCCACGCGCATCGATCGGATAGGAATCAAGCGTCCTCCAGTCGCTCATCACGCTGTGGAACATTTCTTCGGTGGTGGGGAAGAACCAGCGCTCTCCTTCGTAGTAGGGAGTCAGCATCTCGTACCGGGCATCGAACCAGGCTTTCGCCTCCTGGATGGCGTCGTTCAGGAGTTCTCTGGTCCTCGCGTCCGGCTTGAAGGGTTTGCCTCTCTCGATGCCAATGGTCTTGAGCGGGTCAATCATCGCTCTATCCCGTTCCAGCCACGGCTCAGCCTGCACCATTTCGTTCAGTGACTCAAAGAAGCTCAGGTCGTAGCGGATCGAACTGTCGAACTCGACGCCGCTCGCATCGACGAATGCCGTCGCGGGCGGATCAGCGGCCTGGGACAGCGGATATAGCTTGACGCGCTTCGAATACATAACGGCCTTCGCGACGTCAGCCTCACGGCCGCTCTCCAGCACTGACCGCAGGAGATCATAGCCCTGACATGTATCGGATGGCATGGCTATGTAGCCGGCTGGCACTTTCTCCTTCTCGTAACCAGGCGGCAGAAACGCGTACTTACCGCCTTTACCCTTGTCCACCCCGCCTGGTCCGACATCTTCGATGGCAGCCTGCCAGCAGTTCATGATGCTTCCGTTGAACACACCATCGTCGGCCGGTGGAATTTCAAGTATCACCGGGCCTACGCCCTTTGTGTTAAAGAAAGGCATCAGATAGATCACATCGGGATTCGGCGTAAGCGTCTGGTTTCTCCAGTCCAGCAAACGGGACCAGTAGAGGATCTGGTTGAATCCGCCATTCACCTTTCGAACCATCTCCTGATACATCAGGTTGTAATTGACGGCGGGCATGCCCCAGATGGCCGCTTCAATTGCTCGCCGGTGGATTGCGCGTTCGTTCAGGTTTTGGGTGGTCATCAGTGGGCTTCCTGTGAGAACCTGTTCGGGATTCAGACGCGATCAGACAAAAGTAGTTTTATTTTTTCCGCAGCGCCCACTCCTCCGCGGTAATTTCCCAGATCTCGGTGGGGAATCGGCCGGATACGTAGTCTCGCTCAACGCGTTCCACGATTCGCATGCCCTGTTTCTCCGAGATGCGTCGTGAGGCGACGTTCGCCACCGCTTTAGGGACGCGAAGCAGCGGAAACGTCAGGATGTCGAACCAATAATCTGTTATTACTTCGACTGCTTCACTCATAAGTCCCCGGCCTTGCCATGGAACACCGATCCAGAAGCCGCGATTGTTACCGGATTGTGTCGAGAGAGTGACGCTTCCGATAAGCCGCTGCGGATCGGTCTTGAGCCGCAGCGTCCATTGCCAGAGCTCTCGGCGCTCTATCGCGGGGAGTGCGCTGTCCCGGATGTATGTGCGCGCGCCGTCCGGCGGATAGGGCCAGGGCACGACGCTGGCGAGGTAGCGTACGATTTCCCAATGAGGAAAGAGGGCCTGGATCTGGTCCGCATCGGTTAGTTCCAGCGAGCGCAGTATAAGGCGCGAAGTCTCGAGTTCGGGAGCCAGAGTCAAGCAACAGATAGTTTACATTTCATTTACTTAAAGAGCACAGTTGCGCCATGGAACCCTGTCAGAGTTGTACGGGATACACCGACCGAAACTCGCGTTTCTCACCAGAGGAGGAAATCGTGAACACTTTCAGCAAGGTAACTCTCGCGCTTACTCTTTGTCTTGGCGCATTGGCCCAGAATCCAGCGGCCGTAGCGAACGGCTACACTGCAAAACCTCTTGTCTCGGATATTCCCGGCGTGGGAGTCTCGACGGACAAGTTTCTTGTTAATCCGTGGGGCCTGTCCAAGCTTGTGAGTCCGTCCTTTTCAGAAGAGCAATGGTGGGCTTCCGACAATGGCACCGGCGTCTCAACCTTGTATAACGCCAACGGAACCAAAGTAAACGGGTTTGTAGTCACGATTCCGCCAGCCAGCGGGACGGGGACCGGCAGCCCAACCGGAACCGTGGGATACAACCAGAACTTCGCATTTTCGACTGAGGACGGGACGATTTCGTTGTGGAAGTCCACGACAGGTCCGCCCCGCGCTTCCTTCGTTCACTCCCAGGCGACCGCGAACTGCGGGCAGTGCCATACGAGCACGGCGACGATCACGGTAAACAATTCGAGCAAAGGCGCCGTTTACACCGGACTTACCGAGGCCGCGAATGCCGGCGTAAACGGCGGCAAAGCGACACTCTACGCCGCGAATGCCGCAGGCGGCATAGAGGCCTATGATGCCACCTCATTCGCGCCCGTTACTCTGCCGCAGGGAGCGTTCGTTGACGCCAACGTCCCGGCACAATTCGGACCGTACGGTGTTCAGGCGATCGGATCTGTAATTGTCGTCACATTCGCGGCCCCTGGACCCACGACGGGCGGCGCGGTGGACATCTTCGGGGCGGCCGGATCTCTTCTTCTCAGGCTGGAGAGCGGAACCTGGTTCAGTCAACCGTTTGGCGTGGCGCTGGCTCCGGCGAACTTTGGCGCGTTCAGTAACGATCTTCTGGTGGGCAACACTCTCAACGGCACTATCGCGGCGTTCAATCCCAAGACGGGCGCATTTCTTGGTCTCATCCTTAATTCCGGGGGCAAACCCATTGCGGTTCCTGGACTTTGGGGGATCTCGTTCGGAAATGGCAGCACGGAGTCCGGACCAACGAATACGCTGTACTACAACGCGGGAATCGGCAATTACAAGTTCGGACTTTTCGGCGCTCTGACCTCCAACAATTAGGCATCTCGCAGGGGACGGAAGCCGGCGACAAGGATCGCCGGCTTTGCCGTTCCCGCGTTCTATCCTCCAGGCGAGTACAATAAAAACCGGTCCGAACAAGTTCCTCTCGGGCTGCGTATTCAAGGTCATGGCGAACACATCCACAGTGAGCACGGCGGTGAGCCCCGCGCTGGGAGACATTCACGCTCTTCTGGCCGACAAAGGGCTATTCGGTAACGGAGACGGGCGAAAGCGGCCTCAGAATTCAGGAGGTCGATAGCGGGCTCGTTCTGCAGGCCGTGCTGTCCGGGGACATCATGTTTTTTTCGGTGGTCTGTATGACGCCGCCGTCGGCCGCTGTAACGGCCGGAATTATGCGCACAATGCTGGATGCCGATAACGGCATTTCGACATCGCATTTCCAGTTGTATGACAAAGGCGACGGCACGACGGCGATAACTTTGAACAACTTCTGCAAACTGCAGGAACTGGGGCCCGACGACGAGGACGACATCCTTTCCTGCGTGAGTTTTCTGCTGGCCGATGTCGTACATGCGAAACAACTGATCGGCGACGACTTGCTCTCCGCGTAAAACAAACAGAGGAAATCCATGTCATTCTTTTCAGATATTTTCAATCGCGCCGGCCGCGTTGCGCGCGGCAAGGCGAACGATGGGATGGCGGCGATCGAGGACGCGAACTTCGAATCCACGGTGCGCCAGACCGTGGCCGACATGAAAACCGAGTTGAACAATGTGGTCCGCTCGTCGGCAATGGCGATGAGCAACTACAACCAGCTCGATGCCGAATATCAGAAGTATGTCCGGCAGTCGCAGGAATGGAAAGACCGCGCCGGGCAGGCGCTCGACGCCGGCAATGAGGATCTGGCGAAAAAAGCGCTCGCGCGCAAAGCCGAGAGCGACAAGCAGATTGCCTCGCTGCAGACCGCCATCGATTCGGCGCGCAAGGCGAGCGACTCGCTGAAGGCGCAGGTCACAGAACTGAAGCACAAGATCGAAGAAGGCGAACGAACGGCAACCACGCTGGTGGCGCGCAAGAATGCGGCGATGGCTCAGCGCAAGGTGTCGGAGGCGCTGGCGGGCGTGGGTAAGGCGGATAACGCGTTCGCGACGCTCTCGAATTTCGAGAGGTCCGTGGCGAAGGAAGAGGCTACCGCGCAAGCGTTCGATCAACTGGCGAACGCAGGCAAGGACCAGGATCTGGAAGCCGAGTTTGCGCAACTGCAGGGGCATACGGTGGACGCGGAACTGGAGGCGCTGAAACGCGAACGCGCGACAACGGTGACCATTCAGAAGGAACTACCCGCGGCCGGCGCCCGTTAGAGTATGTTCTTCGATCACAAGCCAGCTCAGCCCGCGCCGCAGCTGGATCTGGCGAACCTGAAGATCACCGATGCGCGGGTAAGGGACGCTCTCTCCGTTACCGGCGCGGCGGAGGACTTCAGCGATCTTGATTTCACGGTGGATCGGCGCGATCTGTACGAGGCCGGGAGCAGCCGCTGGACAGTACTCAGCGGCCTCTGGCGCGATCGCCGGGTATATCTCGAGATCCACAAACAAGACGGAGTTCAGGTGCTGGGGAACTTCGATGGCCGCCGCATCACGCTGGACGAACTGGGGATGAGCGAAGCCGACATGGCGGAGATCGATTCCCGACAGAATACGGCGGATAACTTCGAGTTCGAAGGCAAGACCTGGCTCTACCGCTTCAGCCGGGAGACGGGATTGTTCAGCGAAAGCAACACCACGACGGGACGCCGCTTCTACTGCTGGCAGTTCCATGAACAGGACGGCAAACGTTACCTGGACGTTCGGAAGTTCGAGGGGGAACCTTTCAACGCTTCCCTCTGGGTCACGGTTGAACCGTCGGACATTGCGGTATTTCGGGGGGCTTAAAATGAACGCGCGCAAGCGCTATCCCACTATCGCCGCAGCTTCTCTGCTTGCGGCTTCCGCGCTACTTGTATCGTGCGGAGGTCTGCCGAGATCTCTTCGCGAAGAGATCGCTTCTGAAAAAGACCGGCTTCCACAGGCTCAACGCCAGCTGGATATCTCCCGGCAGACAGTGCGCGACGACATGGCGCATTCGCCGGATCTCTTCGCGGGTACGCCGGTAGCTACGGCATGGCCGGCACGACTCGATTCGGACGAATCCGAGCTCAACCGCGCCAGGACCGATTTGCAGGAACTGCAGAAGATGGGCGCCAGGGACCGTGCGCGCGCAACGGTGTTGTTGCGCGAAGAACGCGACCTGCGTGAAGCGGTTCTGCGGGATTCGGAAGCCGTTCAAACCGAGGCTAACAGCTGGCTCGATTTCCAGCGGAACATTCCGCACTATCTGGCCACGATGCAGCGCGAATACGATGATATTCACGCGATCGATCTGAACCCTGTTTCGAAGACAGTGCAGAAGGCCGGAGAGGACTGGCCCGCCAAAAAGGATGTGCTCGACGAACGTCTGGCTCGGCTCCGCGAATCTTCCACCGACGCAGACACGCTGTGGAGCGCGACCGCATCGGCCCGGCAGGATGCGACCGCGGGCAAAGCCACGGGGCCGGAGGTCGCCACACTCATCCAGGCTAATCAGAAACTGGCCAGCGAGGAATCCGGAGTTACCGAGAGGGCCGACGATTTACGCGCATCATGCGGTCAGCTCTATAACGCCTGGGACAAGATTCTCGTCGATCTGGATAAATCGCACCGCGGCTTCGATACCGAATATTCCGAGAAGATCAAGACCGTAAATACTCACTTCACAGATGTCGCATTAAAACAAACCGAGGTTTCAAACGACGAACGGTGGGTCAATGTCTCGCCCTCCGCATACCGCGCCGTCGAGAACGACCTCGGGATGGCGATTTCCCACAAGGATGCGGGGCGGTTCGACTCGGAAGCCGTAACTACCGCGCAACCTCCGGGATTCGCTTATATCGCGTCCCCGTCTCAGGGCTCGAACCAGTATGGTTACTGGAGTCACTCAGGCGGTAACAGCGTCTGGACATTTCTCCCCGAGTATCTCATCATGCGTGAGTTACTGTGGGGACACAGTTACCGGCCGGTTGTCGTCAATGAATACTACGGCTATCAGACAGCGCAGCGTGCGGGACGAAGTTACTACGGCCGGGAGACGCCGGCGAGTCCGCCGAAGTACGGAAGCCAGGGAACTTTTACTACTCAGAAGTACGCGGGCAGCCGGTACGTGCAATCGGGCGGGTTCAAGGGTTCGGCGTACGCATCCAGCAGAGAATCGGGGGGATTCGGGCATTCCGAAACACCGGGCTTCTCGCATGCGGAGCCCCATGCTGGCAGTAGTTCGGCCGGAAAAAGATTTGGTTCCGGTTCGGGCGGCAAGAGCTTTGGTTCGCACAGTTCGTCGCGCAGTGCGGGACACAGCTTTGGGCACCGGCGGTAAACGCGACGGCCGGGGCAGGATGCCGCGAGCGCGGAAGGGCGGCCCTTGATCTCGCATGCTCGTCCAGCACTTACGGCCGCCGTGCGAGTGCACCGGATGCATGAGGTGAGAGGCCTACATCAATAAACCCTTCATAGACTTACGATAACTCTGAAAAGCCACACGCCCGTCCGAAGTCAGGCGCGCAAGCGTCATCGGAGTCTTTCCCCGAAACGTTTTCTCAATCTGGACATAACCCGCTTCCTCAAGTCTCATGAGATGACTCGATAAATTTCCCTTCGTCAGTCCGGTTTCACGCTGCAGAAAGAGAAAATCTGTTTCTTTCGCCCCGAACAGCAAAGCGACGATGCGAAGCCGGGCCGGCTCGTGAATCACGCGATCGATCATATTGCGTCGTCGATGGGCTTCGGATGGGATTTCACGAATCGCCATAGCTTTGAGCCCCCAATGGCGGCGAGCGCAGCACCTTGCCAGAAAACCACGAAGGCCAGATGGTCATTCCGGACGTACGCCCATACACCAACCGCCACGGAAAAAGCCGCGAGCCACAACATATACCCGATCCGATACTTCAGGCCCTCAAAGATGTACGCACCCATGAACCCCACACTTACCGCCGCCACTTCTGACGCGGGAAAGACAATCAAGTCTCTAAATACCGAAATGATGCAAACGATCATAAACATAAGCCCAATGTTCAACGCGCGGTACGGGATATGTCCCCGAATTGTTTTGGCTTGCTCGTCGAAGCCGACATAACCACCGCGCGGAGAAGTGACCCGTTCCTTCAGCTTCTTCGTTCCCAAGGCAAGGCCAAAGGCGGTGCAGACCCAGATCGTCTGCGCGACAAGAAAATAACGAGGGGGCACTATCAGGAACGTACTCGTGGCAAGCAGGCACATGAGCCCGATCCCAGTTCCACGGTTCCGTCCTCGAACGCATACATCCGAGGGCGATTGACGAGCGCGTCGATATTCACGCAGACCAGTCTGTCACACGGACCGTCCATTTACAACTATTCGCTCGTTCCCTCGCATGCGGAGCCGCATGAAAGCGACCCTTCTGCCGGGAAGCGGTGTGGTTCCGGTTCGGGCGTCAGAAGTTTCGGTTCGCATGGCGCGTCGCGCAGCGACGAATTCGGATCTTCGGGCGCGGTGGTTTAACTGGCCGCATAGGTAGTCCTCATAGGGTCAGCTGATTCAGGTATACTTTCCGGAATCATGGATGCTTTTATCAGTCATTCGTCCCAGGACGCTGAGAGCGCCGGGAAGGTTCAGAAGATTCTCGGCGAAGCCGGTCTGACAGTATGGCTGGATCACTCGGCGCTGCGCTTTGGCGTGTTGTTGCGGGACGAATTGCTGACCGCGATCCGGAACAGCCACGTGCTGATACTGCTCTGGTCGAAGGCGGCGGCGAAGTCGCGGTGGGTCGCGTCGGAGATTCTCAGCGCCTTCCACATGGGCCGCTTCATCGTGCTGGTCGGGCTCGATAAAACACGGCTTCCGCAATTCCTTCAAAATACCGTCTATCTGGCCGCCGGGCGTTCCGGGGAACAGGTTCTGGATAACCTTCCGCGGGCCGTGCGGGAAGCCCCGGAGACCGCCAATCAGGTGACCCCGGTCCTGACGAACCAGACGCCGGAACAGAGTCTCACGACCGTCAAGATCGCGCTTAACCAGCAGAGAGAAACAGCGCTGATGACGAGCAGTCTCGAGGAGGCACGGAGAGTGCATGCGGAAGGCGACGCGATGATGCGCGATGCCGAGAAGCGATGGAAGTACGATCCCATGGTCCTGGCGCTCTCCGGCTATCATTACAAGAATGCCTATTTGCTGAAGCATTGGGAAGAGATTCAGGCGGGTCGCAGCCCGCAAGACCCCTTACAACTACGCGCCGAAGCAAAGTTCTTCGAGACGCTGTTTGTGAATCCGAGAGACCCGTCTTCGCTGAACGGACTTGGGAGCGTCCTGATCGGGGAGCGCGAGTACAACGCCGCGGAGTTCTTCATCCTGCGCGCCATCGAGTTCGCCGGGGGTCGTTACCCCGAGGCGGAACACGACCTGGCGCTCGCGCGACGCTATCTGCCGGAACGCTCCACGGGAGGCGGAGGAATTGCACCGAAGATCTGATTGCGGCCAAAACTCTATCGGGTTGAGATAGCACGCCGGGTTCCAGGCCGCGGGAGCTTGCGTGCGATCACCTGCCATCCCAGAATAATCGCCGTAACGCACAGAGCGGTTCCGCCGAGCAGCAGAAACAGCATGAGGATGTCCCACACCGGGCGATGCCGGTAAAGCCAGGGAAGATCGAGAGAGTGGAGCCCCTGATAGAGCCATCGGTTCAGCCCCGTTCCGGAATCGTATGTCTCTACAATTCTGGCCGTTTTGGGGTCGATGTGGTACATCGAACGCTCGCGATCATTCATTGCACGAACAGCGCCGACAAAGGATGCTGGTACTGACGATCTGCATAATACGCCTCGTATTCGTTCACAGTCCGGGATTCACTTACCTGATCTGGTTTGACCGCCGCTCTTACCAACCGCAAGATTCTTTCCGATCGAACTCAGTGATTACCTTGTCGTCCGCGCTGACGATGCGTAAGTCTGTTGCATTCCGGACAACGTAGACGGGCTCTCCGGCGAAAACAGAGAATTCCAGTTCCCTGCCCGCAAAATCCGGCGGCAGTTTGCCGAGGATGTGCGCCGGCGCGACGGTGGAGAGTGAGACTAAGTTCGGGCGGCCTCCGCGCAATGCGGCCTGAATTTTTCCTGCCGTTTTGAATTCCGATCCGCCCAATGGGAACGGATCCATGGAAAGCATCCCGCTGAAAGCCCATGTACAGGCGAGCAACCCAAAGAACAAACCAAAGATGGTATGCAGCCGTTTCTGTCCATGATAGGGAATGCCGGAAGGATTTCCGGAATGCCGGTACCGGGAAGGCGAGTACATCCAGACACCGATCACCAACTCCAGGAACGCGCCCGCGGTTCCGATGCCGGAGGTCCAGATGACCACCTTACTCCAGAGGGCTCCGTCTTTCCGCAGCGGAGTGAAATACAACCAGTGCGGAATCGCGCCGAAGTAAGCCCCTGTTCTGGACCCCCGCGTCGTGTATTGCACGACCTCACCGGATACGCTCGATACATAGATCTCCTCGCCTTCGGGCCAGGTGAACTTATAAAGCGGACGCAGCCCGCGAAACTCCCCTGCCACGGTCCACTGATCCTCCGCGGTGATCGTGTCGATCGCCGCGTCGCGAGTCGACTTGCCGGTCCATTGCTCGGCGGTTCTCCGAGCCTCTTCCACAGGAAAGCTCGCCATTGTGGAACCGTCATCGGCATAGACCAGCGTCTGCCTTCGCCCGATGCGGAAGCGATACGCGGGGCGGCCGTCGTGCATGCTAAGGGTCATCTGATCGGGGGGACGCTTTGCCGCCGACCGGCCGTACGCATCGGCGAGAGAAAGCCGCACGCGGGAGGTATCGAGCGGGGGCAGATGAGCGAGACGATCCTTCGGGCCGACGCGGGGATAGTCCCAATACATCATGGCGATCCCCGAGACGAACCAGACGAAGAAGACAAGGCACAACGCGACGCCAAGCCAGCGGTGAACGAAGATCAACGCCCTTTTGACGGCGGCCGAAACGCTGGGCATGATTATTCGTTAGCGGGAGCGGTATCGAATGGTGGCGAAGGCATTGATCGGCGGTCCGGGATAGACCTGATCCGGGTAGTCGGAACCATTGAAATACCTCGCCCTGTTGAACAGGTTCTCCACGTTGACGCTGTACTCCATTTTCTTGTGGCGGTAACGGAATGCACCGCCGAATGTCGTCCAGCCCCCGAGCCGGAGGTCGTTGTAAAAGTCCGTATACATGTTGCCCCGGTATTGCGTGCCCAGACTTGCCTCAAATCCCGATTTCCAGTCTTTAGTCAGCCAGGCGTTTGCCGTGTGAGCAGGCGTATACTCGGGACGATTTCCGGAGAGATCCTGGGAGCCATCGCTGTAGTTGTCATATCGTCCGAATGAGTAGCCATAATTCGCAAGCAAGCGAAATCCGCGGCCCAGATCTCCCTGCAGGTCAAAATCTATGCCCTTCGAAGACTGCTGTCCCGCCTGGTCGTAAAGGTTCATCCCGAGGGGAATGACCACGTTGTTGAGGACGATTCGATAAAGAGCGAGATTGGTGGTAAACCGGCGGTTTGACGACTGCCATCGGTGGCCGACCTCATATTCGTGACCCGACTCCGGGTTCAGGGGAGGTCCGCTCGAAGGAATGATATTGACCGGCGTAAATGAGCTGGACGATCCAAAGTAGATTTGCTGACTGTGGCCGAAATCATAGACGGCTCCGGCGCGGTAAGTATAAGCGTTCTGATCGTAAACCGAAGTAGGGCCAGTGCCGACGCGCATTCCATCTTCCCAGGGATCTCGCCGCGAAGTCCGATGGTAGTCGGAGAACCGTCCGCCCACGTTGATCTTCAGGTGCTCGGTAACTGAGATCTGATCCTGCCAGTAGAACGAGTTGGTCGTGTTGGCGAAGTGGCCTTCGGTCGCTGTGGGAAAGCTTGTGTATGGCGGAGCGGTTTCCGCAAAAGTCACCAGACTCACGGGCGGCGGGAAGTGATCGCCGCCATCGGCGGTGGTGGTGTAACGGTCCGGCGCGTATTCGTACTCATAGCCCATCATGACCGAGTGCTGCATGCCGAGAAGCTTGAAGCGTCCCAGGATGTCGGCCTGGTTCAGGATCGGGCGCAGATGATGAAAGAAGTACAAGGCGTAGCGATCGACCGCGTTCGCGTCCGGATCGTAGGAAAGACCTTCGGTCACAAAGTATTCATCGTTGGCATAACGGTGCAGAAAGCTGTCGCGAAACTGCCATGTGGGGGAAAAGTTCGAGTTGAAAACGATATTGGTCTGAAGGTCGCGTTCATGGGCGAAATCGGAAGGCGTACTGAAGCGCCGGCTCAGATCGAATCCAGGCATATTGACCAGTGCCACCGGCAAGCCGCCGTCGCCGTCGAAATTATCGTGATTGTAAGTCTCGTGAATGTTGACGCGATTACGGTCGTTGATCAGCCACGTGAAGGCCGGCGCGATGTCGAATCGGTCCGATCCGGCGCCGCGCCATCCGTCGATGTGATCGAAGCTTCCGTCGACGCGATACAGCAGCTTCTGGCTGAACAACGGGCCCGTGGCGCCGCCGCCGACCTGCTGTTTGTTAAAGCTGCCGCCGCTGTAGAACAGCTCGTACGCCCTCTGACCCTGCGGCTGCTTTCTGATGATGTTGATCGCCCCGCCAATGGCGTTGCTGCCGTACAGCAAAGAGCTCGGCCCTTTGAGCACCTGCACTTCCTGCACGTTGTTTACCTGCGTGTTGTAGGAATTGCCCTCGAAGCGCATACCGTCAATAAGCAATGTCGCCAATCCGTAGAAGCCGCGAATCGTATAGTATTCGTAAAGACCGTAAAACCTTTGCGCGGTAACACCCGATACGTTCCGCAGGACGCTGATCAGATCGTTGTCGCCCTGCTGCTCGATTACCTGGTTGGACACCGTGCTTACCTGCACCGGAAGGTCTATGTCCGGCACATCCATACGCGACGCTGTGGTTCCGCCTCCGACGTCCTGAACTTCCAGTGAAGTCGATACTCCGCTCAGGGAGAGAGTCACATCCACAATTCTTGACTCGTTGGTCAGCTGGAGATTACGGTTTGCCGTCTGAAATCCTTGTCCGGAAAAAGAAAGTTCGTAATCGCCGGGGCTCAGATTCTCAAACTTGTAATCGCCAGCGGCGCCGGTGACCTTTTCAGACTCGTAGCGGCCGCTGGGCGCGCGCAGGGAAACGCTGACGCCGGAAGCTACGGTTTGAGGGTCACTCACGGTCCCCGAAATCGTCAACTGTTGGGCGGCGAGGGGCAGGCTAAGAGTCGCAAATACCCCCCAACAAAGCGCACGAGTGCGCACACTTTTACTCACAAAATTGTCTCCAGAAGTGGAAGGCCACTGAAATCGAGTGATCGGTGGCTGGTCTCTGCGAGGCTACCATGTGAATCGGCACGCTAAAAGCCTTCCTGGGTCAGCTCAAAGTCAGTAACATGTTACTGACGTAGTCGGATCAGTATTTTGCAGCGGAGATTGATATTTCAGGCGGGCACGTCAAGTACGCTGTCAAACGGAGTGGGATGAGTAATTCGCGGCTTCCTGGCCTTAGTTAGTTCTTTAGTTCGGCAAATAGCGGTGCAACCGGACCATCCTCACGCCGCGTCCAATGCGCATGCGGCTTTGCCTCACCACGGCGGCGTTGCTCCTGACGGCCGGTTTGCTGCCTGCGCAATGGCCGTCGCCAAAAACGCCAGGTATTCCCCGGACACCCGACGGTAAACCGAATCTGGCAGCCAAGGCCTCACGTATGCAGGATGGCAAGCCGGACCTCTCCGGCCTGTGGGCTCTCTCTGACGAAACCTATTGGCAGGACATCGGCGCAGACCTGGGACCGGAAGGCGTCCCGCTGCAACCGTGGGCGGCGGCGCTCTATCGGGAGCGCCGGGACAACGAAGGCAAGGACAACCCCATAGCCCGGTGCATGCCCGCAAGCGTTCCGACAATTGATGACATCCCCACACCTTTTAAACTCATCCAACTCACGGCCTCGATCGCGATCTTGTACGAATACAACATGGAGTACCGTCAGATCTTTACCGACGGCCGGGCCCTTCCCAACGGCGCGAACCCGAACTGGCTCGGATATTCGGTCGGACGGTGGGACGGCGATACGCTCGTGTGGAAACGGCGGGCCTGAAGGACAACACCTGGCTCGACCTCTTCGGTCACCCTGCCACGGATGCGTTGCACGTAACCGAGCGGTTTCACCGGCGCGACTTCGGGCATATGGACCTCGAAATCACGATGAATGATTCGAAAGCTTACACGAAGCCCTGGCGGATTTCACTCCAACTGCACCTTATGCCTGACAACGAGCTTCTGGAATGGATTTGCGTTGAAAATAATAAGGTGGAGCACATGGTCGGAAAGTAACTTTAGTAACCCATCGTCTTGCAGGCGGTCAGCTTCGCGCAACGCTCCGAGGAAGCCGACGAGGGCGTCGGCTGCGGACCCGGGGGTCCGCCCCACTAATTTGACTGACTGAACTAAGCCGGTGGCAGTGACGGCCGCATCGAAAAACCGCTCGACGCAGTTTTGGTTTCGATGGGACCGGGCCGACGATATCGGGCAGCACCTCTTCGACGTCCACTGCGAACCTGCTGTCATTGGGTATTCTGCGCCGATTTCCAGGATCGCGCCGAATGTCCGCCACAGAATCCTGCGCCGGGAGCACGGTAACATAGCACATCCGCTTTTAAGCGGACCAGCGGCCAAAGCAGGCACGGCTGAGGAGGCTTTTATGGCAGAAGGCGCAGGCTCCAACATCGAGATAGCCCACCATCTCAGCGAAGTCAAAAGTTCCTCGCGAACGCTCGCGCATGAGACTTTGGAGATCGCGGAAGCCATTGTACTCGCTATCGTCGCGATCGCCACAGCATGGAGTGGATACCAGGCGGCTCTCTGGACCGGAGAGCAAGCGAAACTTTACGGACAATCGAGCAAGTTGCGCATTCAAGCCGAGGGGGTTGCGGCAGCGGCGGATCAGGAGCGCATATACAACGCTGCCACCGTGGTCGAGTGGCTGAAAGCAGAAGCGCAGGGAGATTCCAAACTCTCGACGCTGTTTGAACGACGGTTCCTGCCTGAATTTCGTCCCGCGTTCGAGGCATGGAAGAAGACGGACCCACTCAATAAACCGGATGCTCCGGCCGGCCCTCAGTTGATGAAGGAATACCATAGTTCCCGGACAGAAGACGCAGCCAAACTGAATGAGCAGGCATCGGCAGTCTTCGAACAGGGCGATACCGCGCGGAAACACTCCGACGACTACGTGCGGGTGACGGTGACACTTGCGACAGTTCTGCTGCTAACCGCGATCAGCCAGCGCTTCAAGGTCCATGGTGTGCGGGTTTCACTGGCGGTATTTTCCGTGCTGCTGCTGTGCTTTCCGCTCTATCGGATCTTCATACTTCCGCGAGCATAGCGGATTCTCGATCTGGCGACCGGATAGCGTCCGCCTGGCCGGCAACCCACGGCGCCAAACGGCGTTCCGCGATGGGTCTGAATGGCGCGGAGAGCGCGATTCTAGTCCTTCAGCTCGGCAATGGTCGCGCCCGCGCCGCCTTCGAATTGCGAAGCCGGATAAAACTTCTCGACATGCGGACTGTTCTTCAGCACTTCCTGAATCGCGCGTTTGAGAATGCCCATGCCGTGACCGTGTACGATGCGGACGCGCGCCGCAGTGGCCATGACGGCCGCGTCGAGAAACCGCTCGACACGCTCGACGGCTTCCGCCTCGCGCTCGCCGATCACGTTGATCTCCTGCACCGACGGGCTTAGCTCGGGACCGGATTGATAGCGGACATTCTTCGGCAGTTTCGGCTTCGATGAGACCGGACCGACAATATCGGGCAGCACCTCTTCGATGTCGCCGGTCGAAACCTGCATCTTCATGAAGCCGGCTTCCACTTCGAACTTGCCGTCATTGAGTATTCTGCGCACGCGGGCGGGCTCACGGATGCCTTTCAGACGGACTCTCGTTCCCTCGGAGATTTTGAAGCGCGAGGCGGTCGCGGTCTGGCTCGGCTGCTGAACGATCTTCTCCCAGTCTTCGCGCATCTCGCGCTTTACGCGTGCGGTCTGGCGATGCGCCTCATCGACCGCCTTGCGGCGCTCAGCGGTTTCGGAAATGCGCGCGAGGGTTTCATCTCCGCGCTCCTGCCAGTGACGCTGCATCTCATCGAAACGGCTTTCCAGTTCGCGCAACTTCGTCGTTTCTTTCCGCTCCCACTCCTGGATAATCTGTTTTTCCCGGTCGACGAGTGCTGCTCGCTCACGCTCGAGCGCCGCTTCAAGGGTGCCGGTTTGCGCCATTCGCTTGTGCAGGTTGGCTATGAGCGTCGAGAGTTCGATCTCCTGCGTGCTCAGAGATGCCCGCGCGCGCTTCATGATGTCTTCGGGCATGCCAAGCCGCGCCGCGATATCGAGGCCGGCGGATTTGCCCGGCAGGCCGATCTGGAGCTGATAAGTCGGGTCCAGCGTTTGCTCGTCGAAGCCCATGGACGCGTTCAGCACTGTCTTTGTATTCGCACCGTAGATCTTGAGCGCCGTGAGGTGCGTGGAGGCGAGCGTGAACGCTCCCGCCGCGCGGAAGTGATCGACCAGGGCTACGCCCAATGCCCCGCCCTCTTCGGGATCGGTGGCGGAGCCGATTTCGTCGAGCAGGACGAGCGAATCGGGAGTGACATCGAGCGCCATTTCGCGCAGCCTCGACATATGCGCGGAGAAGGTGCTGAGGTTCTGTTCGATCGACTGGTTATCGCCGATATCGGCCAGCACCTGTTCGAAGAGCGGAAGTTCCGCGGCTGAGCATGGTACAGGCAAGCCGGCCTGCGCCATCAGCGCGATCACGCCGACGGTCTTCAATGTTACGGTCTTGCCGCCGGTGTTCGGGCCGCTGATCAGAAGTGTGCGGCAGTTCTGGTCGAGAGTCAGCGCGAAAGGGACGACGCGTTTCGCGCTCTTGCGCAGGACATCGATCAGAAGTGGATGCCGGGCGTTTTCGAGATGCAGGCGTTCGCCGAATACCGGAATACAGCAATCGAAATCCGCCGCGAATTTGGCCTTGGCAAAGATCAGATCGAGCGTCGCCATGACCTGGGCCGCGGCGCGAATCGCTTCGCCATAGACTCGGAGACGGCTGGTGAGTTCGCGCAGGATGCGGAACACTTCGCGCATCTCTTCTTCCTGCAGACGTACGAGTTCGTTATTCAGGTCGATGGTTTCGAGGGGTTCGAGGAACAGCGTCTGGCCGGTGGAACTTGCCCCGTGAATCACGCCGGGCAGTTTGCGGCGCTGGCCGGAAATCACGGGCACCACATAGCGCTCGTTGCGAATGGTGATGTACTCTTCCTGCAACACGCCTTCGTTGCGATTGGCGCGGAGGAAGCGTTCGAGCGATTCCTGAATGCCCTTCTTCTGTTTTTCGATCTCGCGGCGGAGACGATGGAGATGCGGGCTGGCGCTGTCGAGAACGGTTCCGTCGGCCTGAATTTTGCCCTCGACTTCCTTGAGGAGCGGGCGGAAGTCGCCGATGCCTGCGGCGCGCTTCGCAAGCAGCGGGAATCGCTCGGGGGCGGCTGAGAGAAACGAGGCGGCATCGGCGGCGCGGTCGAGGAACGCGATCAGATCGAAGATTTCGCGTGGTTCGAGCGCCGCGCCTTCGATGTGCAGTTTCTGAATCGTGACGGTGATGTCCGGGAGACCGTTGAGGTTGATGCGGATTGCGCTGCTTTGGGGAGTGGCGGACGCCCGAATATAGAGGATCGCTTCGCCCGCTTCGGCGAGATCGCGTTGGAGGTTTTCAAGATCGTCGCCGGGCTCCAGCTTCGCAAGCTCCGCGGCTCCCATCGGGCTGCCGATGTACCGGCCAATCAGAGCCCGGACCTGCTCCCATTCAAGCGCTTCGGCGCTGGTGAACTTCACACTCGTAGTTTCCCAAAGGCCTTCGCGATGACGGCGGGCGTGCCTTCGGTGATGCGCAGAGTTCCAAGTTCCGATTCTGCAACCCAGGCAACGCGGCTCGCGTCGTCCGCGGCGCAAAGGGTTCCGCCCGCGGGGCGGCACAGATAATCCATCAGCACGTAATGATATTCCGCTGCGCCGGTATCGTCGAGCATGATGCGTTCGTAGATTTCGAGCAGTTCGAGGATCTCGATTTCGAGGCCGGTCTCTTCGCGCACTTCACGGCGCAGCGCTTCTTCGAGCCTCTCGCCGGTTTCGACGACGCCACCCGGCAGCGACCACCAGTCCTTGAGGGGTTCGCGACCGCGCTCGACCAGAAGGATGCGGCCATCCTCGACGATCAGCGCGCCAACGCCTAGAATGGGCCGTTCCGGGTAGCGGCGGCTAATACTGTAACGCTCCCTTGACGCCGATCTTTATTCTGAAGATACTGCCGCGCGAAGAAACGAAGAGGGATTCGAGGTCGCCTTCGCCGAATGCGCAGTTCGAGGTGTACTCGCTGTCGAGATAGGTTTGCTGCAGGCGGCCGTCGGGAGAATACTTCGCCACGCCCTTCGCCGCCACGTAGAGGCGGCCTTCCACGTCGGTTCTTATGCCGCCGGGAACGCCCGCTATGTTCTTCACAATGTCGCGTTGATTTGCGGCCTGCCCGTTGCGATCGAGATCGAAGGCGACGACGGCGTGACGGTCGGAATCGGTGACGAAAAGCAGCTTGCCATCGGCCGAAAGTGCGATTCCGTTGGGGCGCGTTTGCCACTTCGCCACCAGCTCGATGCCAGTCTTCGGCGCGATGCGCCACACACCGTGAAAATCGAGCTCGCGGTGATCGTTCGCGCTGCCGAAGGCCGGATCGGTGAAATATACATTTCCGTCCTTGCGAACCGTAATATCATTGGGCGAATTAAATTTCTTTCCCTGATAATTCGCGGCGAGCACCTCAATTTCTCCGTTTTGATTGAGCCGCGTGACCTGGCGGGCTTTCCGATTCGCAGATATATAAACGGCCCTGGAGATCGTAAGCGAGTCCGGATGCGCCGCCGTCTTTATCCCGCAGCAGTTCGGGATGGGGCGATGAACTTAGTTTGTAGATTTTCCGCTGCCTGACGTCGGCCGCGGCGAGAAATCCCGAACGAGACCAGGCGAGGCCGTCGACGAACTGGAGGTTGCTCGCGATCTTTTCAGCTTCGTAAGTGGAGGCGTCCTGCAACGAAAATACTCAGGGATGAGCGATCTGGATGTCGTTCTCGACGCTCTTCACGCCCGAGACTTTTTTTGCGATTTTTTCAGCCTTGCTCTTTTGTTTTTCTTCTTCGACTTTGCCCTTAAGAACTACGGCGCCGTCCTTGACGGTGACATCGATCGCGCCGCCTTTTACAACCTGGTCAGCGGCCAGTTTTTGCCGGATGGTATCCACCAGAAAATCGTCGGAAACGGGTTTGCCGGCGGCAAAAGCCGTCGCCAAAAAAGTAAAAAAAAGTGCGACGGGAAGGAATATCCGCTTATGATTCATCTCTTCCGGCCATTGTACGCCAATCGAGCTCATTGAGATATGCGGCTTTGCGGCGCCAGTCGTTTTCCACCTTGACGTGGAGGTCGAGATAGATGTGCGTGTCGAACAGAGATTCCATTTCTTCGCGCGCCTGAGTGCCGATCTGCTTGAGCATGGCGCCCTTCGATCCGATGATGATGGCTTTCTGGCCTTCGCGCTCGACGAGAATGGTGGCGAAGATGCGTATCAGACGTGGCAGTTCTTCCCACTTTTCTATGAGGACTGTGACCGAATGCGGCACCTCCTGGCGGGTCGCGCGCAGGACCTTCTCGCGGACCAGTTCGGCGGCGAGGAAGCGCGCGGGCTGGTCTGTGTAGTGGTCGCGGGGAAAATATTCGGGCCCTTCGGGGAGGCGGCGGATTACTTCGTCACGGAGAGCGTCGATGCCTTCTCCGGTTGCGGCCGAGATCGGGAGATAGGCGTCGAAATCGTAACGTTTACGGTACTCTTCGAGCAGCGGGAGCATCTCGTGTTTCGCGGCGAGCGCGTCGATTTTGTTGAGGGCGAAGATTACGGGGGGCGTTGTCGCTCCGCTGATGACTCGGTTGGCAGGATCACGGGCGACAGGATCGCCGGCGCTACCTGCGCTGACGTGAAGCTCCGCGCCGAGCGGAAGCTCGGCGGCAGGGCCGAAGCCCTGGCCCCCCATCGGCTGCGTTTGCTTACGATCGCGGCGGAGGATGCTGAGCGCTTTCTCGTCGCCCTCGCCGAATGGTTTCGTGGCATCGACCACATAGATGAACAGATCGCGCTCTTCGAGCGCGCCGCGGACGGCGTCCATCATGCGTTTGTTGATCGCCGTGTCGGACTTGTGGATGCCCGGAGTATCGATGAATATTACCTGCGCTTCATCCGTCGTCAGAACGCCCTGTATGGCCGTGCGCGTGGTCTGGGGCTTGTCCGCTACGATAGAGACCTTTTGCCCCACGAGCGCGTTTAATAACGTCGATTTACCGGCGTTGGGGCGGCCGAGAATCGAGACGAAGCCGGATACGAATTTTTTCGGAGTCATGTATTGTTCACAGCCTGTTCCTCTTCTGTCACCGGTTCGGCTCTGCTCAGGCGCACTTGTTCCACGCGCATCTCATCGCTCGCCAGAACGTCGATGCGTATCCCGTCGCGCACTACGCTTTCGCCCGGCAACGGAACGTGACCCAGCCATTCGGTCACCAGCCCCCCGATAGTCGTCGATTCGATCTCTTCATCGGGTTTGAAGTCGAGGATATCGCGTATCCGCCCGATGTCAAAATTGCCGGAGACAACGTAGCCGCCCCGGCCATCTTCGGTGACGTCGGATCCCGGTTCGTGCTCGTCGCGAATCTCTCCGAGAATCACTTCGACCAGATCTTCCATGCTCGCGAGGCCCGCGGTGTTTCCATATTCGTCGACCACGATGACGATGTGCGCGCCCTCCTGCTGCATCTCGCGCATCAGATCGTTGACGCGTTTGGTTTCGGGAACGAACCGGATTGGCCGCATCAGCTCGCGTACCGTGCGCGTGAGACGATCGCTTTCCGGGACTTCAAACATGTCGCGCACGTGAACGAAACCGATCACGTCGTCAATCGATGTCTGGAAGGCGGGAATGCGCGAATACTGTTCGTTGACCACGAGCTCGCGCAGTGCTTCCAGCGATTCGTCGGCCTGAATCGCAACCATGTTCGGGCGCGGCGTCATGACTTCGCGCACAACCTTATCGCCGAATGCGACTACGGATTGAATCAGTTTGCGGTCGTCTTCCTCGATGAGGCCCTCTTCGGTACCGGCGGTGATCAGGGCTTCGATGTTTTCCGCCGAGGTCGCGGGTTCGTCGCGCTTCTCTTCCGGAGTCGTGATGTCCAGCAGGGAGTGAATGAAGCCGAAGGCGAGTACGAGCGGCCGCGCGACCAGCGACGCTCCGGAATAAAACGGCACCAGTGCTGTAAGCCAGCGGCAGGATGTGCGGCGGAACAGCAACTGGGGAATCAGGTAAGCGGCAAGGAGCATCAGAAGCCAGGCGACAGCCATGCTCTCCAGCAGTTCCGGGATTGAAAGGGAGCCTCCGTCAATCACCTCCGCCAGAACAAGAATGCCGAAAACAACGAGTAAGGTGTGTTTCCAGAGGGAAAACGTGAGCGCGCCTTCCTCCGAGCGGAGATTCAGGCGCGGCTCCAGTGTGGACTTGAAGTACTGCAGCGAGGGAATATCGCGGGTGCGCAGGCGCATGCCTTCGAGGTAAAGCGTCTGTATCGAGGTGAACAACGTCACCAGCAGGAGCACTATGATGATGGCGACAACAATCATTTCCGCGTGTCACCCGTGCCGACGCGCTCGATCAGTCCGTTTGGCAGCTCGAGTTTCCGGCGCCAGCGAAGCTCGGCGCGGCGCATGCGGCCGTTATCGGACTCGTGATCCATACCGAGAAGGTGCAGCACGCCGTGCAGCATGAGAATGCGGATCTCGTCTTCGAGAGTGTGGTTCCATTCTCGCGCCTGGACGCGGGCTCGCTGGAGAGAGATCGCGAGGTCACCACCATGCGCAGATTCCGTGCCGGACGGAAACGATAAAACGTCGGTCGGATAATCCTTGCCGAGGAAGCGCGCGTTGAGAGCTTGCAGTTCGGCGTCGTTCGTAATGCGGCAATGGAATTCGCGCCCGCGGGCTACACGGTCGCGCAGGATTTCAGCGAAGGATTCCAGGCTTGCGGTGTCGAGCGTGGCCGGCTTGCGCCGGTAAGTTATCAGTGGGTCGGATTTCATTTTTTACCGGTCAGGCGATTACGCCGCCTGAACGGGTTCCGCATTACTTTGTTCCGCGGGGGCTTGTTCCGGAGGGGCTTGTTCCGCGGCAGCTTCGAGCGGAACTCCATCGGAGAGCTTGAGCGACAGTTGCCGTCCCGCAATGCCCTCATTGTATTTTTCGTAAGCGCGCACGATGCGCTGGACCAGACTGTGCCGAACCACGTCGCGCTCGTCGAACTGAACGAACGAAATACCCTCCACGCCCCTCAATATCTCGACGGCGTCGAGCAGGCCGGAGCGGCGGCCGTTGGGAAGATCGATCTGCGTGATGTCGCCGGTCACGACCATTTTCGAGTTGAAGCCCTGGCGCGTGAGCACCATCTTCATCTGCTCGGAGGTGCTGTTCTGCGCTTCGTCGAGAATGATGAAGCTGTCGTTGAGAGTGCGGCCGCGCATGAAGGCGAGCGGCGCGACTTCGATCGAGGCGCGTTCGAGCAGCTTTTCCACCTTGTCGGATTCCAGCATGTCGTAAAGCGCGTCGTAGAGAGGTCGCAGGTACGGATCGATTTTTTCCTGCAGACTGCCGGGCAGGAAGCCGAGTTTTTCGCCCGCTTCGACAGCGGGGCGGGTCAGAATAATGCGGGAGACGCGCTTGCTGATGAGCGCCTGAATCGCCATGGCGACGGCAAGGTAAGTCTTGCCGGTACCCGCCGGGCCGATGCCGAAAACGAGATCGTTACGTTCGATGGCTTCGAGGTAGCGGCGCTGGGTAACCGTCTTGGGCGCGAGAACTTTTTTACCGAAACTGCGCTGCTGACCACTCTTGAAGAGCGAACGCAGAGTGACCTCGGGATCGGCGGTCACCACGCGCAGCAGACTGTTGAGATCGCCGTTCTTGAAGACGACACCTTCGCGGACAAGGGCGAAGTAATCCGCCAGAATTTGCTCGGCGCGGGATACGGCTTCGGGCTCGCCCTCAACCTCGATGCAGTCGTCGTTTAATCTTGTGTGAACGCTCAAACCGGTTTCGAGCAAACGAATATTCTCGTCCCGCGTGCCGAAAAGGCTCTCAATACCGCGGCTGACCTGTACTGTGGCTTTCATTTATAGGGAGTTGGACCTCATTGCGCAAACGACCTCCTTGCAGAAAATGCGAACATCAGGCGTTCTGGAGAGGAGAGTTGGGGAGACAGGCAAAACGATGGCGATAAAACGGGGAGCGGTGATGCCGCGCGGACGCGGGGAGGGAAAGCACCATCCAACGTCAGTATACCAAAACGTGGTCCGAGGGTCGCTGTGAATCACTACTTGCGGTCGTTACTTTTCAATCACCATCACGGCGAACGTTCCGGGCAGCACCGGTGCTCTGCCCCGGCCGCCTGCCGGCGGCGGCCCGAACTCCGCCGAAGCGAGGAATATCCGGTGAGTGGTCGGGTCGAGACCCATGTTGCGTGATCCCATCGGGGTCGCGACGTTTTCGAGAACGTGATACTGATCCGGGCTGTCCTGATGGATCACAGTCAGCGTGCCGTTGGCGTTCGAAGCGAAGGCGTTGCCCGCTGCAGCATCGTACCCGGCGCCGTCGACGCCGGTCCCGATCGGGAGGGTCGCGACTACCTTGCCCGCCTGATAGTCGGAGACGGCCATCACGCCGCTGCGGCATCCGCTGAACAGGCGGTGGTGGGCGGTGTCGACCGCCATGGATACGGGCTGTTTGCACGGGGCGGTGGACCAGCGCCGAGCAACCGCCGCCTTCCTGGCGTCGATCTCCACGACTT
The DNA here is from genome assembly GCA_963831795.1 of Terriglobia bacterium. GTDB lineage: Bacteria > Acidobacteriota > Terriglobia > Bryobacterales > Bryobacteraceae > BOG-234. The sequence goes on from CAWHSB010000025.1 coordinate 167,611, forward strand.
CGCTCGTGTCAGTGAGGTTCGCATACACCATACCATCGCCGGCTGATGCCCCGTATTCGGGTTTTCCACCGAGCGGAATGTTCGTGATCAGAGCGCCGGCCTGCGGATCGATCACGGTCGACGAGTGCGCGTCGCCGTTCAGGGTGAAGACGCGGTTCGACGCGGGATCGTAAACGATAGCGTCGGCGTCTTCAGCGGCGGGAATCCGGCCGAGCGTCTTGAAGGTCTTCAGGTCGAACATAACAACGGACTGATCGTTACCGGAGGTGGCGAAGCCATGACCCGTCTTCTGCGCAATTGCGGTGCCGTGCGCGCCCTTGATGCCGGTCACTTCTCCCAGCAGCGTTCCGTTATCCGAGTCGACTACCATCACGCGATTCTGTCGGGCGATGAACAAGCGGTGATTGGGGGGATCGGGCACGACATAGTCCCAGCTTCCGTCACCACCGAGCTTCCAGGTATGGGTCACGTGGTAAGACCCGGCGGATTGTGCGGCGAGTGATGCCGCGGCTACTAAACTGAGGCCCAGAGTGTTGCGCATCAGAGCTCCTTTCGTTCCTGAGGCGACCGTATCACGCGAATCTGAATGTTTGCTGAAGACCCGAGGCACTCGCTGGCATGCCGATTTCGCATCGAGCCGCACGCCGGCAGCAGATCTTTTACTCCATCGCACCGTACGCAAGAGTCCAGAAGTCGGTGAATATCCTCGGTGGCTCGGGCGAATCCATCATGCGCTGAGTGAACAGGATTCCGATCATTCCTTCGGCGGGATCTGTGTAAGCGGTTGTGCCGAAACTGCCGGTCCATCCGAAGCGGCCCGGCGTATGGAAGATCTCGCTGCGCCGGATGTCGACCGCGACGCCAAAGCCCCAACTGGAATGCGCGCCGAAAAAAATTTCAGAGCCGGCGCGTTGTTCGGGAGTCAGATGATCCGACGTCATCAATTCGATGCTGGCTTCCGAAATAATTTGCTCGCAGCCGTGACGGCCTTTGTGCAGCATCATGCGGCTGAAGGTGAAGTAATCGTCCATCGTCGAGACCAGTCCCGCCCCGCCCGATTCGAATGTTGGTCGAGATGCCCACGCGCTGCCGGCTGCGTCGTCAAGCATATTCAGCTTGTTCGTGCCGCGATTGAAGAAGTAAAGTCCCGACAGGCGGTCGATTTTTTCCGATGGAACGTGGAAGCCGGTATCCTTCATGCCTAGCGGATCGAAGATGCGTTCGCGCATGAAGGCGCCGAACGATTTTCCCGAGACCCGCTCGATAAGTGCGCCAAGAACATCTCCGCTTGTGTGATACCTCCATCGTGCGCCAGGTTGTTCCAGCAATGGCAGCGAGCCCAGATTCCGCAGCCATTCGTCAATGGGCGGCGCCTCCCACGGTAAGACCGGCGTGTCGCCTCCCAGACGATAGTCGCGAATCCATCGCTGGATTGGATAAGTGTCGGGTTTCGCCATCACGCTGCCGAATCCCATGCGGTAAGTCAGGAGGTCGCGAACGGTAATCGCGCGCACCGCCGCGACGGTGTCATCGAGCTCGGAGGAGAGGGATTTGAGCACGCGGCGGTTCGCGAGTTCCGGCAGCCAGGGGTCGATCGGATCATCGAGCCGCAGCCTGCACTCTTCGACCAGAATGAGCGCGGCAACCGCGGCGATGGGTTTCGTGAGCGAGGCGATGCGAAAGATCGTATCCACCTTCATGGGAGCCGGAGCGCCCGACGCCGTCTTCGTAAACGACATGGCTCCGAGCGTCTCCACGTGAACATCGTCATGGTGGCTGACCAGCGCAACCAGGCCCGGCAGATCTTTGCGTTCGACGTATGCTGACAAAACCCGATGCATTCGCTCCAGGCGCGATTTGGTAAGAGCTGCCATGTTTCCCCGGTCTCTGCCTTTTGTACTTCTCTTCACGCTTATGGAGAGGCGCGAACAGGAGTGTTAAAGCTGTGATGATGCCATAGGTGCGATGCGGGACGGCGGCGGTTAGTGTTCGTCACGAAATAACCCGTCCAACTCCCGAACTCCGCTTGCTTACGCGTGCGGCTCAAAACCGGGACTCCGAGCCGCGACCGGAAGGGAGCGTTTGTCACTGTTAGTTCGTGACGAGCCCTTAGTCTATTGCTGCGTACGCCAGAGTCCAGAAGTCGTCGAATACTCGGGGCGGTTCCGGCGAATCCATCATACGTTGGGTGAAGAGGATGCCGATTACTTCTTTCACGGGATCGACATAAGCTGTTGTGCCGAAACCGCCGGTCCAGCCATACCGGCCAGGCGTCTGGAAGATTTCACCGCGCCCGATGTCCACGGCCATTCCCAACCCCCAACTGGAATGCGCGCCGAAGAAAATTTCCGAATCCGCGCGCTGCTGCGGAGTCAGTTGATCCGAAGTCATCAGTTCGACCGTCGCGCGAGAAAGAATCTGTTCGCGGCCATATCGGCCCTTGTTCAGCATCATGCGGCTGAAAGCGAAGTAGTCATCAATCGTCGAAACAAGCCCGCCTCCGCCGGATTCCAGAGGCGGCTCGGCGGCCCAGGCATTGTTAGCGGGGTCGTCAAAAAAGTCCAGCTTGTTCGTCTTACGATTGAAAAAATAAAAAGCAGGAAGGCGATCGACTTTCTCGGGAGGAACATGGAACGCGGTGTCCTTCATGCCAAGCGGCTCGAAGATGCGCTCGCGCATGAATGCCCCGAGAGATTGTCCGGACACTCGCGCGATCAGGGCGCCCAGCACATCGCCGCTCACGTGATACATCCACCGCTCGCCCGGTTGCGCCATCAGCGGCAGCGATCCCAAACTGCGCAGCCATTCGTCCAGGGAAGGCGTCTTCGACGGCAGCAGCGGCCCGTCGCCGCCGATTCGATACTCACGGATGAACTTCTGAATGGGATACGTGTCCCGCGGCGCCATCACGCTGCCGAAGCCCATCCGGTAAGTCAGCAGATCGCGAACCGTGATGGCGCGCAACGCCGGAACCGTGTCGTCGATCTCCGACGAAAGCGATTTGAGTACCCGACGATTCGCGAGTTCCGGCAGCCAGGGATCGATGGGATCGTCAAGCCTCAGCTTGCAGTCCTCCACCAGAATCATCGCCGCAACGGCGGTGACGACTTTCGTGATTGAAGCGATGCGAAAGATCGCATCGCGTTTCATGGGGGCCGGGCGCACACAAGATTCGGTCGGAAATGACATGGCGCCGAGCGCTTCGACCTGAACGTCATCGCGATGGCTTACCAGCGCGACAAGCCCGGGAACTTCCCGGCTCTCGACATGTCCGGACAAGACCCGATGCATCCGGTCGATTCCCGGCTTTGAAAGATTTGCCATATTACGCGCCAAACTGCCGCAGATGATGGTCCAAATGCTTGTACATTAATATCGCCCATTCTTCCGGTGTCAACTGCCCGAAGAAGCTATGGGGATGCGTGGTGCAACCGCTGGGACCGGCGGCCGCAAACCGGTCGATTAACAGGCAAAGGCGTTCCCGTTCCTGAGTAAGATCCCGTTCGTCATCGATGACCAGACCCTTCATGGTCGGTGAGTTCCGCCGCATCGGCGCTTCGTCCGCAAGCACCAGCCGCTTGATGATGCGCCCGATCAACTGACCCGGAAAAGCCCGCGGCAGCATTTTGTCCCCCGACGCCACCTCCAGACCTGCGGAGCAGTGCGCAATTGCCTGCGCCGCAGTCATCTTGCCCCATTGCCTCTCACTCTGCGGGCCCAGCGTCGCCAGCCGGGTCCTTATCTCGTCGGCTGCCGTTGGGTCAAACAAATTCTTCATGAGATCGGGTGAATGCTATTCCCGCGCGGCGCGCTCGAGTTCCGCAATATCGAGCTTTCTCATCTTCATCATTGCCTGCATCGCTTTTGGGTGTCTGACGAGGTCGGATATCCGGGCAGGTGTGACTTGCCACGACAGTCCGAACCTGTCTTTCAGCCATCCGCACTGACTTTCGGCGCCGCCTGCGGAGAGCTTTGTCCAGTAATAATCCACCTCTTCCTGGGAATCGCACCGTACCACCATGGAAATCGCTTCGTTAAATTTGAAAGTCGGACCGCCGTTGATGGCAGTGAATTTTTGACCATCCAGTTCGAAGGAAATGGTAATCACCTTGCCTTTGGGAACGGTCGAGTCCACGGGAGTGACCAGTTCGTCCAGACGCCGCGAATTCCTGAAAATGCCGAGGTAGAACTCAACGGCCTCTTCCGCGTTTGAATCGAACCAGAGGAAGGGCGTGATCCGGGGAAAGTTCTCGAGAGCGCTCATTTCGCAGGCCCCACCATTCCGAAGGCGGCGCCCTGCGTATCGAGACACTGCGCGATTTGCTGGCCGCCTGGAACTTCGGACGGACCATGGGTGATCGTTCCTCCATGCTGCGTGGCTCGGGCCACCGCGGCGGCGATGTCCTCGACATTGAAGTAATAAAACCAGCCGGGGCTCTGTGAAGCGTCCATTCGCGTCATCATGCCTCCTATCGGCACGTCACGCGCTGCAAAGATCTGATAGACACCGGCAGGACCCATCGGCATCGCATCGGCTTTTGTCCAGCCGAACATACCCGAGTAAAAAGCGAAGTCGCTCTCCCAGTCAATAGCGGCGAGGTCGTGCCACGCGGGGGAACCGGGCGTGCCCGGCGCGGGCTTCTGTTGTTGCTGGCCTTTTTCCGGCGGTTGAAAGAGAGTAAAGATCGCGCCCTGGGGGTCGGCGACAACGGCAAAACTGCCGACACCGGGGATGACCTCAACCGGGCGATGGACGATCCCTCCCGCCTGCTGGAGACGCTTTACAGAGGCATCGACGTCACCGACTCCGAGATAGCCCATCCAGCCAGGCTTTGCGCCGTTGGAAAAGCTTGCCGCCGGCTTTTCGAGGAGGCCGCCGATCGGAAGATTACCCACCGTGACCAGGGTATATTTGCGGTCCTTCTGACCCGAGTCCTGCGTCCCCCAGCCGAGGACGGCCTGGTAGAAACTTGCCGCCGAAGCCGCATCGGGAGTATGAAGTTCGTACCAGACGAAGTCGGAAGGCGTTGTATTTTTATCGAACGTATTTTGCATATGTGTACACCGTCCACAACAACGTAGCATAGAAACTGTACACTGTCCACAAGGGTGTCATGAGCGCCGGGAGCAAAAATCACATTACAAAGCGGAAGACTTTTCGCCATGGAGATCTGCGGCGCGCGCTTTTACAGGCGGGTATCGAGCTGGCGCGCGATGGCGGCCCGGGCGCCGTGGTGTTGCGGGAGGCGACGCGCCAGGCGGGAGTCGCTCCCAACGCCGCATATCGGCACTTTTCGAGCCATGCCGATCTTCTGCAGGCGGTCAGGGCGGCCGCGCTCTCGTCGCTCGCACGTGCGATCGAGGCCGAACTCGCGGGAGCGGCGCGAAGCAAACGCCCGCAGGACGCTGCCAGGGCGGCTCTCCGCGCGGTCGGAACCGGTTATCTGAAATTTGCTCTTGCGGAGCCAGGACTGTTCCGGACGGCGTTTTCTGTGCCAGACACAGTCGAGCGCGATTTCGATGATGCGAAAAAGGGCGAGAGCGGCCTGAATCCGTTCGAGCTTCTTTCATCGGCTCTGGACAAAATGGTGGCGGCCGGTGTTCTCCCGCCCGAGAGGCGTCCGGGCGCGGAGTATGTTGCCTGGTCGGCGGTCCATGGTCTGGCGTTTCTCATCCTTGAGGGCCCGTTAAGCGGAACCCCTGCAAAGGAAGTTCAGAAGTTGTCCGATCGGCTTCTGCAGATGGTTGAGAACGGATTATAGTCGCAGTTTCAAAATCGTGATCGGATTAAATCCCGTCGTCTTGTCATCCTGGATATTCGCCATATAGAAGAAATCACCGCTCACTACAACTCCTGTTGTGATCCCTTCGAACAAAGGATTGCGGCGTTCCAGAACGTTGAAGCGCTCAATCGCCCGCAAATCGTGACTTAGCACCAAACGGACGACTCGTGGCGTCATGAAGCCATTCTGTATCGCGATCAACGCGCCATCGTGGAAATAAAGACCATCGATGGTCGCCAGGCAGAGATCTTCAAGATGCACAATCGGTTTGGCCGCACGGGTTTTGAGGTCCACAACGGTAATGCCATCGGGAAAGGTCGAAACATACAGTAACCCGCCGTCCGGTGAGAGCGTGATTCCATTTGCCGCGTCGAATCGTCCGGGAAGCCTTACAAGATCCGACGAGCTGTTCGCGAGGCGCCAGATTGCACCGGCACGCGTGTCGGTCAGATAGATTTCGCCGCTCGGCGCAAAGGCCAGATCATTGAGATTGTGGCCTTTGCCAGGAGCGTGGTAGCTGTGAAACGCGCGCGCCGACGTAAGGTCATAATGAATCAACGCCGACTCTTCATCCCGATTATTCAGAAGCCAGAGCCCGTCCCTGCGTACTTTGATCCCGAGAACGACCCCAAGGCCGCTCGCGAATTGTGTGCAGTTTCCCGAGCTGGAACACCTGACTACCTTCCCCTTTTTCATACTCCCGAAGTAGAAGTTCTTACTCCCCGGGTCGTATGCAACACTTTCAGGAACGAGATCGCCTTCTTTGAGCACGAAAGCCGCACGGCTGTTCGAAACCGACGGTGTCGCCACGCGCACAACGGTGAGAATCTCGCCGAACTCCCGCGTGTCACGCAGATCCGCAAAAATGGAATCGCGGGAGGGATCAAGCCCAACCCTTAATGCAACGACTTTACGAAGCCATTCCATGGTTTCCGGCCACTGTTTTGCCGAGGCCCAGGTGCGCGCCATTTGATAGGCGACGGTGGCTTTATCCGGCGCGGAGGGCAGCAGTTTTTCGATGCGGGCGATCTCGGCGCGAAACGACGGCCAATCGGTTTCAGGTAAAGTTCCCGAGGGCGGCAGTTGGCCCCACGCGAGACGCACCGCGAAAAGGAGTCCACAAAGGGCGAACCGAAATGTAAGGCTTAGTCTCATCCCCGTAATCCCGATAATCGTTCCTGCTTCCTTTTCACGAGAGTCCATGCGATAGTACCTCTTGGCCGGAAACCCGGCCAAATTTCCCGGAAAGGACCAGCAATGAAATCGCCCGATTCAACAGCCTCAGGAACTTTCTCGCGCCGCCAGGTTTTTGAGAGAGCGTCATCCTGGTTCGCCACGGCCGCAATGGCGGACTTGATGCTGACGCAGCCCCGTCTTGAAGCGCAAAGCCAGCTTACTCCGGATGCGGCGCTTAAGCAGTTGATGGATGGAAATGCGCGATTCGTTTCCTTGAAAATGACCAGTTTCGAACACGACCTTCAGATCCTGCGAGAACACAACGCGGAGAAACAGGAGCCCTTTGCAGCGGTGTTGTCGTGCGCGGATTCGCGAGTGCCAATCGAGGTCGCATTCGATCAGACCATTGGTCACATTTTCGTTACACGTGTTGCCGGAAACGTCGCAACGTCCGAGATTATTGCCAGTCTCGAATATGGCGCTGCCGTACTCGGGACAAAAGTCATCCTGGTGCTTGGCCATAGCGGATGCGGAGCGGTTAAAGCGGCTCTCCAGGGCAAAGAAGTACCCGGCCAGATCAGCTCACTGTTTCCGCACCTTCAACTCGCGGTCGATCAGGGCGGCCATGATCTGACGGCCACGACAAAGGCGAATGCTCAAATTCAGGCGCGATTGCTCCGCGAATCGTCGACCGTCATCGCACCGATGGTGAAAGACAACAAGGTCAAGGTCGTGGCGGGCATGTATGAAATCGCTACCGGCAAAGTAACGCTCTTATAAGGCCGCCGACGACTGGTGCGCGCTAACGTTTAGCCGCCGACGTTTGCACTTGCGCTTTCGCCGGATGCAGCAGGAGCTTCTGCACCCGCCAGTTCAAAAGCTCCGCGACGAAAATCGTATTCTCCGACGGACACGCAATCTCGTGGATCCAGCCGAATTCCTTCATCTGCCGCCCCGTGCTCCCGAGCATGCCCAACACCTTGCCATCCAGCGACAACTTGTACACTCTCCCGGGAAATGCGTCCGAAGCGTACAGATACTGCGTTCCCGGTCCCGGCGTGATGCATACTGCCCAGGGGGCGCCGCTCTGCATCGTACCGGGAAGGCCCTCGCCCTGCGCGGGTTTGGCGCCCATCCAGACCTGTGCGTCCGCCGGAACGGGCACGTCAATTTTTATCTCGCGCTCGAAATTGCCATCGGGATCGAATACCTGAATCCGGCGATTCCCGCGGTCCGCGACGTAGATGTTCCCATTTGCGTCGGCGGCAATGCTGTGCGGCGTATTAAACTGCCCTGGCCCGGAGCCCGGCGTCCCCCACGATTTCACCCAGCGGCCGTTCTTGTCATACTTGGCCACTCGCGAGTTAATATAGCCGTCGCTGAAGAAAATGTTTCCCTGGGTGTCCCATGCGACGTCGGTCGGCTGGCGGAACTGCCCGTCCACCGCCGGAAGGGGAGGCCGCGGATGTTTCCAGGGCTCTGTGCCTTCATCGGAAGCTTCCTTCTTGCGCCCGAAAACCATCGTCACGCGCCCCTCCGGATTGAACCGGATCATCATGTCCGAGCCTTTGTCGACCGCCCAGAGATTATCGTCCTTGTCCACTCGGATCGCGTGCGCGAACGACCAGGCATAGAGGTTCTTGCCGATCTCCCGGATGTACTTTCCATCCGCCCCGAACTCCAGTATTTGCGCCGCCGCGGCGGCATACGCCGGCCCGGTCGTGTTCCCTCGCGAAAACACGAAGATGTGCCCCTTCGAATTCACCGCCACGCCCGATACTTCACCAAGGTACAGATCCGGCGGAAGTTTCAGGAGGTTCGGGACCGATTCGAACGGGATTTCAGGCACTGTCTGCTGGGCGAACGCCGATGAAGCCGCGAACACGAGCGATGCGACGAGGACGTATTTCAAGGAAGCCTCCACGCGGCCCAGTGTATCGCAAACTCCGGATTGGTGATCGCCCCTGAGGCGCTACTTGCGCGCGCCGCGCGGCACGACCATAGGGGGCGGAGGGAGGCGGCGGCGCGGCAACGTCGGCTTCCGGTTCCGGGACCTTTTTCGGGCGGGCATTCAGGTGCGCCGCAATCATGCTTTGAAGGGCTTTTTCGAACTTCGGAGTACCCGGTTTTACCCCGGTCGCGGCCACCTGCTCTTCGGTAATTTCCTGCGACAGCGGCAAATATTTCGAGAAGTAAGCGCGGATTCGATCCTGCACGATGCGCTGCCCGGATTCATACAGCACCATGAGCACCTCGTCGGCGCTCGCCCGATGCAGAGCTTCATATACGTGCGACGGCCTGGTAATGCGAGACGATTTAACCGCTGCCTCGAGCTTTTTCGCCTGCGCTTCGAGCTTTGCCAGTTCCTCGGCTTCGCCGGGCCGGCAGATTGAGAGTCCGCAGCAGCGCGGCCTTGTCCTTCGCGGTGAGCTTCTCCGTGAGTACGGTCAGGAACGCCAGCCATCCCCCGCTCATCTCCGCCGGCAGGACCGTGTGCGCAAGTCGCTCGAGACGCCCGAGTCCGGCCGCATTGAGCGCGGGACCGGTAAGCGCGGGCGAGATCAATTTCAGCAGTCCATACCGGTCGAAAGCCTCCAGACCGGCGACGGCATTTTCGCTTTTCGAAAGAGCCCGAATTTCCGCCGCAAGAACCGATACCGGCGCCTGATTCTGATATCCCTCCATCAGCGCATTTTCGAGCTGCAACTGCGCCCGGGGAGCGATCGAGAAACCGAGAACATGCTGAAATCGGATCAGACGGAAGATACGCGACGGGATCGTCGAAAAAGATGTAGGGATTCGTAGCCCGCAACTCGCGGTTTTCCAGATCCGCCTGTCCGTTCGTGGGGTCCACCAGGAGGCCGCGTGAGCCGCGGTTCAGCGACAACGCCATGGCGTTGATGGTGAAGTCGCGCCGCAGCAGGTCGTCATGAATGGTGGCTGCCGAAATCTGCGGTTTTCCGCCGGGCTTTGAATACTTCTCGGTGCGCGCGTTGGAGACGGAAGCGCGCACGCCTCCTGGAAGCTCGAGTTCCACCCAGCGCTTCAGGCTGTCCTGCTCCAGAATCTTACCGCCGAGCGCCGCGGCCAGCGACTCTCCCGCCTTTAATGCCTCGCGCTCGACCGTGAAATCCAGGTCCACAATTCTGGCGCCCCGCAGCGTGTCGCGCATCGCTCCACCGGTCAGCCACACGTTCATCCCGGCTTGGGTGGCAATCGCTCTGCATCTCGGAGACAACCTTGTTTTGCGCGGGATCCAGGTGATTTTCGAGCACGAACAGGTAATCGCTCATCGCTCAGGCTCTCGGATGATGGCGGTCCAGCGTATCCCGCAGGCGCGAGCGGACCACGTGCGTGTAGATTTCCGTCGTCGAAAGATCGGCATGGCCGAGCATGGTTTGCACGCTGCGCAGGTCGGCCCCGCCATCGAGAAGATGGGTCGCGAACGTATGTCGCAGTACATGCGGCGACAGGTTATGAAAAATGCCGGCCTTCTTTCCGTTTACCTTGACAGAGGCCCAGAATGCCTGCCGGGTCATCGGTCCGCCGCGCGCGGTCACAAACAGGTACGGCGAGACCTCGTTCTCCCAGCAGTTGCGGGCGTCCGATCGACACGTACTCGCCTACCGCCTGCAACGCAGTGGCATGAACGGGCACGATTCGCTGTTTGTTGCCCTTCCCGGTGACTCGGATCAGCCCGAGGCCTGTGTCCAGATTCGACATCCGCAATTGTATCAATTCAGTTACACGGATGCCTGTCGCGTACAAAAGTTCCAGCATGGCCCGGTCCCGCAGTCCTGTGGGTTTGCCGCAATCCGGGGCGGCAATCAGCTTTTCGATCTGCTCGCGATTCAGGAACTTCGGGAGGGTGCTCCACTGTTTCGGACTGCAAAGGTCCTCCGTCGGATCGATTGCCACTTTCCCCTCGCCGACGAGGAAGTGGAAGAAACCCCGGATGGCGCTTAGATGCCTTGCGATCGAGCGGCTGCTCAAGTCCTGCCCATACAGGTGGTTGACCCAGTCCTTCAGGACCGCCGTATCGGGAAAATCGCCGCCCGTTAGAGGATCCGCGTAGGTCTGGAAATCATACAAATCGAGGCTGTAGGCGTCGAGCGAGTTCCGGGACAAGCCCTTTTCCATGCGGCAAAAGGCGAGAAACTCCCGAATAGCCCGCGAGGTCTTCGACTCCGCCGCACATTCCGTTGCCGCCATCGGATCGCTCACCCTTTCGTGCAATGATACAATACTCGCAAAAATGTTTGGATCAATTCCGGGTAAATCGTCAGATCCGGCCAAAACGCGCCGGCCTTCACGGCGGGATTGAAACCGTGGCCAGTTCCACCGCGAAGATGGTTGTGGTCCGGCGGTTCGACCGCGCGAGTCTCAACGGTTTTGTTAATCCATTCAGTTATCTCCAGCCCGCCAACATCGAACTTCTGACGCCCGAGGGATCTCTCCTTCTGCTCCCTTACGACGAAGTGAAGAGCGTCTGCTTCGTGAAGGATTTCGAAGCCGAACCCGAATCCCGGCGCATTTTTCTGACCCGCCCGAAACTGGAAGGTCTCTGGGTGCGGATGAAATTTCGGGACAACGAAGTTATGGACGGTATCCTGCCGAACAACCTTCTGGCGTGGGACGTCGCCGGATTTACAGTTACTCCCCCCGAGCCCGATTCCAATAACCAGCGCGTGTTTGTGCCTCGCTCGGCCCTGAAGAACATACAAATACTGGGCGTCGTCGGAAGCCCGCTGCGAACCAGGAAAAAGAAGGGCGCTGGGGCCTCAGACCAGCAGAGTTTGTTCTGATCTGAACAAAGTTGACCCTCTGGGGCGGACACGATATCCTCGCGGCATCGTGCCAGCTCTCCCACTTACACCCCCGGTACCCAGCACTTACGAGGAAACTCTTGCGAAGGAGCGGCGCATCTTTGAAAATTGCCTGAATGTGCACGACCTGCCGAAGATCTTCCATTACTGGAGCGAAAAACATCTGAAGCCGAAGTTACTGCCCTTCGGGTTTGACAGCCCGGATGCGATGTTCGTGAAATACCTTGCGGAACTATGTGAGCAAAAAGCGCCGGCCTGTGCGGTTCGCGAGCCTCGGCGCGGGCAATTGCGATCTGGAAATCGAACTCGCGCGAAAGCTCCGCGCCCGCGGGCACGAATCGTTTACGATCGATTGCCTCGACCTCAACACTTCCATGCTGAGCCGGGGGCGTCTCGCCGCGGAGCCGGCAGGCGTCTCAGGACATCTTGAATTCGTCGAGGCGGATTGCAATCACTGGGAGCCGGCGCTGACATACGATGCCGTACTCGCCAATCAGTCTCTGCACCATATTCTTAACCTCGAGGGTCTGTTCGAGCAGGTGAAGAAATCGCTTGCAAGCGGCGGCCGCTTTATTATTTCGGACATGATCGGACGCAACGGCCACCAGCGCTGGCCGGAAGCGCTCGAAGCCGTCCATGAGTTCTGGCGAGGCCTGCCCCCTTCGTACCGCTTCAATCTGCGATCCGGCCGTTACGAAGAACTCTTCCAGGATTGGGATTGTTCCACGGAGGGATTTGAAGGCGTTCGCTCGCAGGATATTCTGCCTTTGCTCCTGCGCAACTTCCATTTCCGGCTTTTCGTGCCGTTCGGAAACATCATCGACCCTTTTATCGACCGCTCGTTCGGCCATCATTTCAAACCTGAAACGGAATGGGACCGGGCCTTCATCGATCGGGTTCAGGCGCGCGACGAAGCCGGCCTCGCAGAGGGCATGCTCACGCCAACCCACATGCTGGCCGTTGTCGGAAACGATTCGTGCGAGACTGCATTCCCCGGCAATCTCTCTCCCGATTTCTGCCTTCGCGTCCGGGATGAAGCATCACAGTCTCCCGCTCACTCCTCCCCGGCTTATGACTGGTTCTCCTGGCCTCATGATGCCCGGCGAGAACTCCAGGTTATCTGCTCGCGCCTCGCCCGGCATGAAACCCGTGAGGGGGATCTTGGGGCGTGGGGTTCCCGGCTGGATCAGGAGCTAACCACTCGAACCATCTGGGCACTGAAGCTTGAGCGGGAACTGGAAGAACGAACCGAGTGGGCTCTGCGACTTGAGGCGGAGCTCGCCGCGGCAAACGTTCGGAACCGCGACCTTCAGGCTGAACTCGAAGAACGGACCGCCTGGGCTCTACGAACCGGGGAGGAGCTTCAGCGAGAGCTTGGATCAAGGACTACATGGGCACGGCGTCTTGAAAGCGAACTGGAGGAGCGCACAGCCTGGGCCCTCCGTCTCGTCGATGAGATCGAAGCGAACAAGAGCGCGGTGGCGTCGGCGCATCAACTCGATGCCCATCCCGTAAGATCTTCGATAAAAGCCCTGCGCGAGCTTATCCGGAGCAGGACTGAGAGAAAAACGCCGTCCGTCCTGAATCATTCCGGCTGCAGAATGCAGATCTCGCGCAGATTCCTGTACTTCTCCGCGTAATCGAGTCCGTAGCCCACCACGAACTCATCCGGAATGCTGAATCCGACGTAGGCCACATCCACCGGCCGAATGCGCCGCTCCGGCTTATCGAGCAGCGTCGCGATGCGCACGCTTTTCGGTTTGCGCTGCTGCAGCAGGCTTGTCAGGTAACTGAGCGTCAAGCCGCTGTCGATGATGTCTTCAACGATCAGTACGTCGGCGCCTTCGAGCGAAATGTCCAGATCTTTGGTGATCTTGACTTCACCGGAACTCGTCTTGCCGCGGCCATAACTCGAAATGCCCATAAAGTCGATGAACGTGTCGCGCCGGATGGCGCGCGAAAGATCCGCCAGAAAGTAGCAGGCGCCCTTCAGAATACAGATCAGAAAAAGGGTTCCGGTCGGATAGTCGGCGTCGATCTGCGCTCCCATTTCCAGAACGCGCGCTCTGAATTTGTTCTTCGGAGAGCAGCGGTCGAAGAGCCATTTGCCCTATTCTACGCGGGCTTCTGCGCAATTTCAGCGACGCGGGACTTCCCTTGATTACCGAGGGAAGCCGCGCTGCGCGCGTCGATCCCGCAACTTCTCTGCGTCACGACTGAACGTCATTACCGAGCCGCCCGCGTCGGCAAGCGACAACGAAAAGGCCTGACTTAAGCACCTTGCTATGCGTCGAGCACATCGCGGAGCTTGCGCCCCAGCGCCTCCGCCGTGAACGGCTTCTGGATCAGTTGCGTCTCGCCCACCAGCACTCCGTGACTCGCAATCATGTCATCCGTATAGCCCGACATGAACAGGATCTTGAGCTGAGGATTCATCTCGCGCAGCTTGTGCGCCAGTTCGCCTCCGCTCATGTGCGGCATGATTACGTCGGTCAGTAGAATGTCGATGGAATCCCGCCGCTCCTTCCAGATTTCGAGCGCTGCCGCTCCGGAATCCGCCACCAGGACGCTGTAGCCCAGCTTCTTCAGAACGGTTTCGGCGAGAGCGCGCACGCTCGGCTCGTCCTCGACCAGCAGCACCGTCTCCAGGCCGACCGGCGCGCCGTCGGTCGCCGACGGTCGCGACTGCTCCGCATCGCCCGCCGACTCCGGGAAATAAATCCGGAACCTGCTGCCGTGCCCCGGTTCGCTCTGCACGTCGATCTCGCCGCCCGCCTGCGAGACGATCCCGTAAACGGTCGAGAGTCCCAGCCCCGTTCCCTTGCCCTTATCCTTCGATGTGAAGAACGGTTCGAACATCTGCGCCTTGACCGCGGCGTCCATGCCGACGCCCGTATCGCAAACCTCCAGCGCGATACCCAGCGGCTGCTTCCCCGGCCGTTCCAGCGGTTGCGGCAGCCGTGCGCATTCGATTTCGAGGGTTCCGCCGAGCGGCATCGCGTCCCGCGCGTTAACCGCGAGATTCATCAGCACCTGTTCCATCTGATGCGCGTCGGCGTGGATCAGACAGGGCTCGGGACCGCAGCGCACGCTGAGATCGACATGCTCGCCGATCATTCGCTGCAGCAGCCGTTCGATGTTTCGCAGCAGCAGCGCAGAGATCGAGCACCTTGGGCTGCACCGCCTGGCGGCGGCTGAAGGCGAGAAGCTGCCCGGTCAATCCCGAGGCGCGCCGCGAGGAGTTCAGAATCTCCTGCAGGTAAGTCGACATGCGCGAGGTGGACGCGGAGCCGAGCCCTTCCAGCGCCAGTTGCCGTAACCCGAAATCACCGTCAGCAGATTGTTGAAATCGTGCGCCACGCCGCCGGCCAGACGGCCGAGCGCCTCCATCTTCCGCGCCTGCGTCAGCTGATCTTCCAGGTTTCGCCGCTCCGTGATGTCGATGCCGATCCCGCCGACCAGCGCGATCGCGCCGTCCTCCATGATCGGAAACTTGTAAATCAGCCACGAATGAGTGCCGTCGGCCTGGACCATCGGCTCGACAAATTCCAGCGGACGACCGCCTTCGATCACCGCGGCGTCGTTCGCCCGATAACGCGCCGCGTCTTCGGCGGGCCAGACGTCCTCATCGGCCTTCCCCACAATGTCCTCGGGGCGTTTCTGGAATTGCGTCCACGCGGCTTCGTTGTAATAGACATACTTCCCGCTTAGGTCTTTGATGAAGGCAATCCCGGGAAGATAGCGCATGAAAGCCGCGAATCGTTGCTGGCTGTGCCGCACCGCCTCTTCCGAGAGTTTGCGTTCGGTTATGTCGATAACGGTGGAAATCAGGTTGCCGCCTACCTCGCCGGGCGGCGGATCGAACAGACGTGTGCTGATCAGCGCCCAGCGGCGAACGTTGTCGCGGCGGCGGAACGACATTTCGAACTCCCGCACATGATGCGTAAGCCGAACCAGCCGCAGCAGCCGCTCGCGATCCGCCGGATCGTAGTAGAGTTGCGGCGCGCGGACGGCCTTCAATTCCTCTTTCGACGAATAGCCGAACATCCGCACGATCGCATCGTTGCAGTCGAGGATTCGCCCGTCCACGGTGGTGTGCAGGATTCCCGCCAGATTTCCGTGATAGATGAAGTCGCGAAGCTGCGCCGCGGATTCCTCGGAGATCTCGCGCTTCTTGCGTTCCGTGACGTCCTTGAATGTCAGAACGGCCCCGCGGATAGTTCCCGCCGAGCCCCGGACGGGCCGCGCGCCGCATTCGATCCAGGTCGATGCGGCACGGCGGAGCGGCCGCACGACATATTCCGTGTTGGCGACTATTTCGCCCCTCAGCGCCCGCTCGAGCGGCAGGCGTTCGAGCGGCAGGGGATCGCGGGATATGCCATCGAAAACCCTGATCGCGGCGCACAGCCTCCCTGGCTCGCTGTCGAGCGGCACGTGCCGCTCGGTGAGATAACGAACGGCTTCGGCGTTGGCGAAAATCAGACGGCGGGCAGTGTCAAACACGAGTAATGGGTTCGGCAGGACGTCCAGCGCGGCATGCAGAAGCTCGGATCCCATTGCGCCCGATTCGACAAAAGACGAAATCAGGTCGGGGACCACCCGGTTGGTCGAGGTGCTCAATATTAACCTTAGGGAACTAAAACTGAATTATAGCCACGGTTTGGCCGAACAAGGGAAATCGAGTTCACGTTCGGAAATGGTTTGGTGAACGACGGTACACCGGTGTCGGTAACGCCGGCGATCTTGTCGCCCGTGAACTGACTGGCGTCGGGCCGCCACCGGCAAAGACCCGCGGCCGCGGGAGTCGCATTACGTCTCTATCGCTCGGAATTCACTGATATCCTTACACGTGAGTAACAGGTTTCACCCACCTCAATGGTAAGAGGGGCCGAATAGCCGGAGGACAACAATCATGCGGCAAACGTTCAGGAAACTCACTGATCTGCCTGGCTCTTGCGGCCGGTTGCAGCCTTCGCCCAGACAAAGCCATCCTTCGAAGTGGCCACCATCAAACCTGCCCCGCCGCTGGATCAGGCCAAAATGCTGGCGGCATTGCGAGGCGGTGGGAAGCTGCCCTTCGGAGCAAATATCGGGTCTGGCCGGGCCGAATACCTTTACCTCGATCTGAAGACCCTCATGACGTATGCCTACGGCGTGAAGCCCTACCAGATCACCGGACCCGACTGGATGTCCACCACCCGTTTCGACATCGTGGCCAAGATGCCGGAGGGCTCGACCAAAGACGATGCGCCCAAAATGTTGCAATCGCTTCTCGAAGATCGGTTCAAGCTGACGACGCATCGCGCCAGCGCGGAACATCCCGTGCTGGCGCTCGTGGTGGGAAAGAATGGCCCGAAGCTGAAGGCTTCGGCCGAAAAGCCGGTGGCCATCGATGAGAGCGCGCCTTTGAAGCCAGGCGAGATGAAGATGGATGGTCCGGACGGGCCCGTGCGCGCAACGATCGATCTTTCTACCGGCAGTTCGGTGGTCGATATGGGACTTAAGGGCAAAATGTCCTACAAGCTGAACCTCGCCACGCAGTCGATGCACATCGATTTCACGCATGACGACGATGGCCGGCTTTGCCGATATGATGACCCAGCTGATGACGCAGCTAGGCGGCGGCGCGGGCGGACGGCAAATTGTGGACATGACCGGCATCAAAGGCAACTACGATGCATCGCTCGAAATCTCGCTGGCGGAAATAATCGCGATGGCGAGAGCGGCGGGCGCGAACATTCCGGTGGCTGCGCCAGGCGGCGGAGCGGGAGCGGGCGCGATACCGACCGCATCGGATCCCGGCGGGGGAGGCTCGTCGTTAACGGACGCCGTGCAATCGATGGGCCTGAAGCTGGAATCCCGCAAAGCGATGGTGGATCAATTCATCGTCGACCACGTGGAAAAGATGCCGACCGAGAATTAAACGGCAGTATAAGTACTACACAGCCATTGGCTTTTGTGGGTCGGCCCCCTCGGTCCGCACCCGACGCCCTCGTCGGCTTCCTCGCAGTGTCAGTTTGTGGCAGAGCCGGACCGACCCCGGGGCGCGTGAGGAGAAGACCCATGCGAGCAATCGTGCAAAGCAAGTATGGTCCGCCGTCCGAAGTGCTGCGATTGGAGGAGATTCCACGGCCGGCCATCGCGGAGGACGAAGTACTCGTGCGCGTTCGCGCGGCTTCGGTGCATGCCGACATATGGCACTCGGTGACCGGAAGACCTTACTCATGGAGGCTGATGTCGGGCTGGCTCGCACCCAAACATCGCGTGCCGGGGACCGATATCGCCGGCGTTGCCGAATCCGTCGGATCGCGGGTGACCTGTTTTAAACCGGGTGACGAAGTCTTCGGTGAGACCATGCGCAGTTTCACCCTGGGCAATGGGGGCGCGTTTGCCGAATACGCATCGGCGCCCGAGCGGAGTCTGGCCTTGAAGCCGCAAAACGTTACTTTTGAGCAGGCGGCGTCGGTCCCCGCATCCGGTTACATCGCCTTCGCGAACCTGACGCACCCCGGGGCCGGCATTGAGGGACAACGGGTGCTCATCAATGGTGCGGGAGGAGGGGTGGGCACGATCGCTCTTCAGATGTTACGGGCACGCGGGGCGCACGTAACAGCCGTGGATGCCGGACCGAAACTCAGCATGCTGCAATCGCTCGGCGCGGATGAAACGGTCGACTATACCCGGACGAACTTCATCGAGCAAGGCATTCAATACGATCTGATCTTCGACATCGCCTCGAATCTGTCACTCGAGGAGTGTCGGCGCGCACTCAAATCCGCCGGGCTTTATGTCTGGATCGGACACGAACATTATGGTCGCGCAAAGGGCGGCCGGTTTCTGGGACGAGGCTTCCCTCAGATGTTTGGCCTGATGGCAAGAAGCGTATTCGCCGACCCGAATCTGCCCAGGATGAAATTCCCCATCGTGATTCCCAGCCTGAAGGACGCAATCGCTGCCATGCGGGAGCTGATGGCCGACGGAAAGCTCATTCCCATCGTCGAGCCATATCCACTCGAATCGGTGGCAGAGGCATTCCGTGCGTTGGAGCAGGGAAAGGTTCCTGGAAAGGTTGTCCTGGTGCTGGCCGATTCATAGACCTCGAAACGATCAAGTGTGTACGGTCGAACCCAGGACGTAACTTTTGTCCACCATGCGCTGATGGAATGCTTCAGTCACGTTGCCGCGACGTTATACGCGAATTCACTTCGTGAAAACGGTAACGCCCGGCGAGGTGCCCGCAATGAATGTGGAATTGTAGAAACCAGGCACGCTTACCGTAAGCACCTGGTTCAGAACGCCCGCGGGCAACTGCACGTTGATCTGATCGAGACCGTCGATCTCGCCCGGTGCGGTTCCGGCGTATAGAACGGGCACAGGGGCGGTGGTGAAATCCGAAGTGACTTCAACAAGGCCCATAAACGCCGGAATCGCCATCGTCGAAATGAAACCATCCTGTAAAGGGTGGGCAGGAGACGGCGGCACACCGAGGCCTGTTACGTAGAGCGATACGATCGAACCTGTCTCTGCGGGATTCGTGGGGCTGTTAACCGATCCATCGGTATTCAAAACACCAAACACGCCGATCGAACCTGCGACGTTTACCGCCATCGGAGGCAGGTCGCCGGTGGGCGTGGAAATGGTCATGATCGTCGGAGAGTTCTCGATCAATGGGACTTCCAGATTGATCTGATTCGGCCCCACGTAGAGCAGCGTCGCGGGTACATTCAGCAGACTCCCATTAAGTTGAACACTGACGCCGCCGAGGGTTAACGGATAGCGCCCGTTCGAATCCGGCGCGCCGACAATTCCGGCGGAAGGACCGAGTCCCACGCCGTAGAGGGTCAGCAGTTCACCTCCCGCGATACTGGCGGCAGCCTGGGGGATCGCGGAGTTTGTGATTGCGAACACCGCCGGCGCCGGCTGCGCCGCAGCCGTATTCAGCCGAAGCAGATTCCCGGCGGAGGCGAGTAACAGCAGGTTCCCATTGCTGTCGAACGCCGATGGCTGCGAGAGGGTCTGCGGGATCAGAGGAAAGATCTGCTGAAGTGCCGTTGCGTCGCGATTGAGTTCCAGCGCGAAGTCGAGTCCTCCTGTGGGCACGGCGGTCAGGCCGGGAAAGTCCGTGGATTGCGTGAAGCCGCTGACCCATGAGTTGCCGGAGGCATCGAGTGCGAGCCCGGTGAGAGTGGATCCGGCGTCTCCGGCGAGGTTTGTGGCAAACAGGAGCTGCGTCGCATCCGAACTGAGCTTCAGGACAAAGCCTCCGGTCGTCACTCGAGTTGTGGCTGGCCAGGTCGACTGCAGCGCGCCCGGACTCGTCGCGATCGCGGTTTGTGCGCTGCCGATAACATAGACGTCGCCGTCGGCGTCGAGAACGAGCGATTGGATGGAACTCGGGACGATTTTGCCATTGATCGCCGGTAAAGCGGGCGGTGCGCCGACTTCGGTAGACCAGACAAGGTTCGACCCATCGGCAGCGATTCGCGAGATGAAAGCGCCATGGCCGGTGTTATAGACGTCGGCTGTGACGGGGAAATCCGTGGTATTCGTCTGACCCGCGATTGTGGCGTTGCCCTCCGCATCTACCGCGATCGCCGACGCCGCATTCACAGGTGCATTGCCGATGCACGCACTGCCTCCGCTGCAGGGGCTGACGCTTCCTCCCAGGAGACGGCTGTACAGTATTTTGGACCCGTCCGAGGCAATCTTCATGACGAACGCATCTGTGGCGCCGGACGTAATCGGACTGCCGAAAGCCGGACCCGTCACGGGGAAGGCGGGATCGTGCGTCGTGCCTGCAATGTATGCGTTCCCGGCGGAATCGAGAGCGATGAGTGGAAAGTTCGACTGGAAGGAGACGAAACTGAAAGTTGCAGGGTTTGCGGGAGGAGTCTGATTTCCGAGGAAACTCGAGAACAGGATGTTGAGCTTCGGATCGAGTTTCGCGATAAATCCGGTCAGCTGGTATGAGTTTTTTTGCGCAAAAAGAGCGTGAACGAGGGGAAAATCGTCGGAATCGGTTTCACCTGTGATCCATATGTTTCCGTTCGCGTCCGCGGCGGCCGAGGCGATGAGGGAATTGCCGCCGCCCAGCGCCGATCCGCCCAGCGCGGCCGTCTGATTTCCCGACGCGTCGAGGATGCTGAGCAGAGGCGGCTGAGTCTGGTCGCAATATTCCAGTCCTTGAAGACCGGGCTCGCACGCCGATATCGTCTGAGCGCCATAGACCGCAACACTGCCGCCTGACAGCGGGAGGACGCCTCTTGCGAGTAATGCCGCTGGCGGAAGAATCCGAGGGCGGAACGAACTGCAGGGACGTCGAGGCGGCCATGGCGGCCACCGGTACGAAAATCAGCAACAGCGCTTTCGGATTCATCGGGGGCCTGTAAGCACGGGGCATTCCATTGGAAATCATAAGAAATGTTGGAGTCCGAGGTGAGATGGCGGGTCGCGGCGACACGCGACTGAGTCGGAACAGCAGGCGCCGCGGCCTGAGCCCCGTCCAGATGGGCCTGCGGTCCACGAGCAACCACGAAAAACCCTGTGGGGCAGGCCCCCAGGCCTGCCGCCGAGCCCCAGCTCGGCGCGGAGTTTCCGGTCACTCGGGACGGTTTTTCAATGGAGCCACCAATCAGGGCGACGCCGGCAAGGGTGCGATGTCACCTTGCCGGCTGTGCGAAAAAACCTGGGTGTCGCCGAGGGCTGTCTTGAACAACATTTTTCAGGGCCACTGAAGTGTCAGCGCCCAGGCCACCGCTGCGGCGTTGCCCGCACCGCGCGCTCGAACGCCCATCCGCGAATGTGGCTGATCTGCTCTTTCATCGTTTTCGACAACGGCACAAATTTCGCCGCCACGCCCACCAGATCTTTCTCGGTCAAAGGCTGATTGGCGAGCAGCGCTTTGGTCGCCGCGGACACCACGCACTGCTCGATCTCCGCGCCCGTCCACCCGGCGGTGAACTGGGTCAGCCTCGCCAGATCCAGGCCCGCCGGATCGATGCCACGCCGGCTGAGATGAATGCGGAAGATCTCGATCTGCTCGTCCTCCTGCGGCAGATCGACGAAGAAGACTTCGTCAAACCGGCCTTTGCGAATCATCTCCGCGGGAAGAAGATCGATCCGGTTAGCGGTCGCCGCGACGAAAAGCCCCCGGGCCTTTTCCTGCATCCAGGTAAGGAAAAACGCGAAAATGCGCCCCTGCTCGCCGCTCGATTCGGTGGACGTAATGCCCATCTCGATCTCGTCGAACCACAGCACCGCCGGCGCCATGTCTTCCATCATGCGGCAGGCCGCCACAAACGCTCCTTCCGGCTTGCCGTGGCGGCCGGAAAAAATCTCGATCATATCCATGCGGTAAAGCGGCAGCTGAAAATGGGACGCAATCGCCTTCACGCACAGGCTCTTCCCGCAGCCGGGAATCCCCATGATCAGCACCCCTTTGGGAACGAGTTCCGCCTGCAGGCTTTCGCGTCCCTGAAAAAGCTTGCCGCGCTCGAGCAGCCACCCCTTCAAACCTTCGAGGCCGCCGAGTTCGCCGAGGTTGGTCCCGCTGGAGATGAACTCCACGACCCCGCCGCGGTTCACCAGCAGCCGTTTCTCTTCGAGCACAGCCGAAAGAGACTCCAGGTCCCAGAGGTTTCACCCGCGGTGAGGCCTCGGCGGAGCGCGTAGCGCGCTTCATCGAGCGTAAGACCCTGCAGCGCCTTCGCCAGCTGATGCAGAAAGTCCTCGCTCAGGCCGCTGTGCCATTTTCTCCGCGCAGAAATTCCACCAGCTCGACCGTATCGGGCGGACGAAGCTCCACCACGATCATGCTCCGCTCCAGTTCCTCCGGAATAAACCGCACGGGAGAGCCGATCACCACGAACTTCCCCTTGCCGAACTCCCGGTGGCCGCGTTCGGTACACGTCCCGCAGCCGCCGCCGGATCTCGGGCGATTCGCGCAGCGGGTCGTGGAAATCCTTC
Organism: Terriglobia bacterium; assembly: GCA_963831795.1. Classification (GTDB taxonomy): domain Bacteria; phylum Acidobacteriota; class Terriglobia; order Bryobacterales; family Bryobacteraceae; genus BOG-234. The sequence continues at coordinate 190,361 of CAWHSB010000025.1, forward strand.
AGATGAAAGATGCCGGCGCTCTCATGAGCGACGATGAAGTCCAGCACCGCGCGGGGCGAGTTCGTCCCCTTCGCTCGGACGCGGCGCCGTCGCGCGACAGCCCTTCCGTCAGGCTCCAGGTCCAGATGGGCACTTCGCCGCCGACTTCGCGCAGCACCTTTCCCACTCGCTCCTCTTCGGCGGAATGGATGTAAGTCAGCGGCCGGCCGGAATCGAATATTTCCCGAATCGTTTTCGCGGCGCGGCTCTCAGCCGGCACAGTTGTTTCCGAACGCCATTGGGCTTATTCTCCAGCTCTCCCTGATTGGAATCTGCGGGGTTGGGAGAACGATTACATAGCCAGTATGCAAAACCGCCGAGGACTCATCTATATTCTCCGGACTCCAGCTCCGCGGCCTCATCAATGATTTCCAACGTTTGTTTAACGATCTTTGGGTGGAGGATACCCGCAGCCGTGAAAGGGGACAGTGACTCGCAGCTCTCGTTTGCCGTCAATTCGGTGGCTGCCCTTCGAGCGAAGGAGACAAACCCGGCGACAAGCAGCGCCTTCTCCGCTTCGGCGACAGTCCAGCGCGGCAATTTAGGCATTCACTTCAACGGCAGTCGTCAGAATCTCGCGGCTGAGAAACACGTCCCGCTCATTGGCGGGCAGCGTACCGAGGTATAGCTCGGCGGCCTCTTTGATGTTCGCCATCGCCTCTTCAAGAGTGTTCCCTTGCGACTGACATCCCTTGAGTTCCGGACACCAGGCGTAAAAGCCGTGATCGTCTTTTTCAATGAGGACTGTCGCTTTCCGAACCATGAGATCAGTTTACCGTTGTTGCCTTCGCCAGCAGGCGCGTTACTACTCCGCCGAAAGAGGACTTTGACGGAGACCCGATCCGCAGGCTACAGCGCTGCCATGCGGGTTTACCGTTTCTAATCCGACCTCGGCTGCGGCTCCCCGAGATGCTGGCGGCGGCCGCGGGGGATGTGCCGGATGACCACCGTTTCATCTTCAATGGTGAATAGTATCCGTATCGATGCGACCTGCGCCCGTAAAGGAGCTGGCGCACTGGAAAGGGGAACTCCTTGTTCTCGGCCGCTAACGGGCGACGCTGTGGAAGCTCGCCTGGCGAATAAACCGCCTCCTGTAGTTTATGGAACCACTGAACCCCCCGGTCGCCTGCTTCCTGCGCAAGCAACCATTCCAGGCAACCATTTAAAGGATGGCGTCTAAATCGAGTTTTGCTCTGACGCCGTATTCAACGCGGAAGGCCATGCTTCACGCGAAGCTTTTCAAAAACTTCCTCGGCGGGCTGGGTGCGGCCGGCTTTGAAATCCGCGTATCCCTCCCGGATGCCTTCCACGCCTTCGCGGTAGTCCTGCTGTTCCCATTCGAGCGCTTCGGCCAAAACCTCATCGAGCGCATCGGCCGTAGCCCGCCCATGACGCCGGGCGTAGTCGTCCAGTTGGGCTTTGCGCCTCGGGCCTGATGGGAATCATCTCCATGCCCCAAATGTTCAGGTTTCCCACCGCCTTGTGTCAACCTCGCGCGGGGAAGTGGCAGGGAACAAGGGTACTCTGCATGGATGCAACCCCCGCGCCGGAGACGGGCCAAAGCCGCTGGGTGGAAACATCCCAGTCCGCTTGAGTTGGCGTGATAAACCTCGTCTGATGCTGTACACCATCGAGGAACACAAACATCGATTTGCAGCATGGGCAGCTTCGGAAGAGAATTCTCGAAGCGGTGGGGATGAACCGGCTGATAGATTCGGCTGAGCGCCTGCCTTCTCCTGAGGCGGAAGGGCCCCGGGTTTCCAGATTCCCGTAAGCGCGCTGACGAGAATCATATCGAGCGAAGTATCAAATAATCGAACGTGACCGGTCCGTCGGCGACCCAGCCTTCCCTGACTCGCTATCAGAACCCGTTGGACGACCAAACTGGGGATTGAGCCCCTCCGTCTTTAGCTCCCTGATGCGGCTCTGCAATTCGGAGTAATCTTTGCACCATACCAATTGAACCCCTAGGCTTCGAACGCTTAACTCGACGATCTTGCGCGGCACAGCCCGAGTACAGCCGTCAATGGTTTCTGTCTCCGTCCTCAGCCAGAAGTGGCGGACGGACTCCAACTCTGCCTCATATTCGGCTTCCGGGTAATCGTGCTTATGCCACTCCCGCAGGTATTTCGCGCGTTGCTGTTTCCGTTCGCGGAAGGATTGATAGAGCCAGCGCCAAATATGAGGTCGTCCAGTGATGTCCCGATAAATAAGACATTGGAAGTACGGAAACACGACTGCGGCGTATGATTAACAAATGCTGATGGATTCGCGATGGCATCGTAATAGTCGGA
>CAWHSB010000026.1:0-165983 GCA_963831795.1 Terriglobia bacterium
GCGCGTTTCGTCGTAGAGATGGATTCCGACGAAATACCCGTAATCCCTGTAAACACAGTATGATACGTGCCCAAAAAACCGTGCTTCGTCGGCCGACATGGCCGAGATCGAGATGCCGGTTCCGGGTGGGATATGCTCCTCAATCTGGACGCACGCTCCCAAAGGAGAAATATCTTCAAGAACACCTTCGGTGGTCCGGCAGTCGTCTTCGCCTTCCAGCCAGTCGACTCTCACCAGATCCGCACATAAAAACCTGCCCTCAAATCGCCGTTCATTCATGCACCTGATATCGGCAGATTTCCACTCCAGGTTTAGTCCCGGCAGCAGACCCGGTACCCAGGCGGTCTATCCCAATAAATGGCCCATTTTCGCCTGTTTCGTCGCCAGATAATTGCGCCGCGATTCATGCACGGCCGCAATGCAGGGCACCCGCTCCACGACCTCGATTCCCGCCACCTCAAGCGCCCTCACTTTGTCCGGATTATTCGACATCAGCCGCACCCGGCGAATTCCCAGACTTCGCAAGATAGCGCCCGGAAGGAAATAGTTGCGCAAATCGCTCTCGAACCCCAGCTGCTCGTTCGCTTCCACGGTGTCGGCCCCCCGGTCCTGCAACTCATACGCCCGGAGTTTATTCATAAGCCCGATCCCCCGGCCTTCCTGATGCTCGTAGATGATCAGTCCCCGCCCTTCAGCTGAAACCTCTCTCAGCGCGATTTCGAGCTGCGCCCGGCAATCGCACCGCAGGCTGTGAAAGACATCGCCGGTCAGGCATTCGGAGTGAATCCGCAGCAGAGGAGGCAACCCTGCCTCTACATCGCCCATTTGCAGAACGACAGCCTCTTCCACCCCCTTCCCGGTACGGCCTTCAAATCCGAAGATTCGAAATAGTCCGAATTCAGTAGGAAAATTCGCCTCGGCGGCCTTGGTCAGGACAAAATTCGCAGGATCTTCCATGAAAATTAGTCGACGAAATTAACTCCATTATAATGAGCGCTGGGTTCAAGGCCGGGTTGCATGGTGGGTTCAATGGTGAGTGGTGTGTTGAATGGCGAGTTGAAGGTGACGCGATGAAGTATAACGCGATGAGCCGCGGCGACGCCCGGCCGGCAGCGCGCCGAAGCCGCGGATAGCGACCGGACCATGGACCAGCCACTAGTCCCTTTGCTCGTGCGGGTGGGCGCCGCCGCGTCGATCGCGAGTTTCGGCGTCCGGAGCGAAGCAGTGAAGCACATGCTGTTGCGCGAGGAGCGGACCCTCGCCCAGCGCAGCCGGCTCGCCCTGTGGTTCGCCGTGATGTTTCTTCCCGGAGTGGCGATCCGGGTCGTCGCCCCCGCCTATTCCGCCCTGGACCTCGCGCTCGAGGGCGCTTTTCTCGCGGGCATCACGGGAGGGTATATCTGCGGATGGTTTGCCGGAATGATGATCGCCATCCCTTCCCTCCTGATCCCCTCCCCCGGTAAAGAACTCCTTGCGCTTCCTTTCCTCGCCATGATCGGCCTGGGGGGCGGCATGCTGCGTGACCTCGCTTCCGATAAGGAGGACGTCTGGCGCTTCTCTCCCTTTCCGGACGCCAACTTTTTCCGCCTTGTCCGGCAGCCCGTCGAGTTACGCGGCGCGCTCTTTCAGTTGCTGTTCCTGCTGGGAATGCTGGCGGCCGAATTTCTGCGGGAAGAACTGGGCTCCGTCTTTAATCCCGGACTGTTCACAATCGCACACGCCCACGATCCTTTGTCTCTCCGCCTGTCTGCCTATGCCTCCACTTGTTTTTGCATTACCATTCCGCTCAAGGTATGGAACAACACTCGGAACGAAGTGAAGCTCGAAGAACAGAAACACCTGCTCATTCAGGCCCGCCTCGACGCGCTCGCCAGCCAGATCAATCCGCACTTTCTCTTCAATACGCTGAACTCCGTTTCCACGCTCATTCGCATCAATCCCGAGCAAGCCCGCGCCATGATCGTGCGCCTTTCGCGTATCATGAGAGGACGCCTGCGGAATCAGGAGCATTTCGCTCCTCTGCGGGACGAACTGGACTTCATCGAAGACTATCTCTCCATCGAACTTGTGCGATTTGGCGATAAGTTACGCGTCGTGAAACACATCGACCCTGCGACATTGGATATGCTGATTCCGAGCATGCTGCTGCAGCCTCTGATCGAAAACTCAATCCGGCACGGCATTTCGAGCAAAGTCGACGGCGGCGCTATAACGATTCGAACCACTCACGGCGACGGTCGGTTGTCGATCGCAGTTGAAGACGACGGTGTCGGCATCCCGGAGACGGAATTGGCGGGAATTTTCAACAAGGGTATAGGCGTGAGCAATGTCAAAGAGCGGTTGAAGGTTTTGTATAACCAGGACTACCGGATGTTGATCGACAGCCAGCCCGGGACGCGGCACCCGCATCGAGATCGAGGTACCGGAGACTCAGACTCGCCTGGCGGCGGTCTCCTGATGGCGCCTTTTCGAATGACGACACTCACCGCTCCGCCACTCAAAGAACGCATCAGGATCGACAGGCACGGATTTCACGGCCTGCCCGGCCCCACCCGCCGGATCTACGATCTGGTCTCGGGTGTTTATCCGTTGTCCACGCTGTTGTTCCACGAAAAAGCCCACAAAGTCGCCCTTTCGCTGGCTGGCATAGCCGACGGTACGCAGGGTGCTCGAAGTCGCTACCGGTTCGGGAGAAATGTTCCGCCGGCTTGCCCGAATCAATTCGACCGGCATGACCTGCGGCTTCGATCTCTCACCGAACATGGCGGCGCGTACGCAGCGCCTCGCGCGCCGTCGTCTGCCCTCGGCGCGCGCCCACTGCCAGGCCGTAGATGCCTGTAATATGCCCTTCCGCGATGGCGCCTTTGATGCCGTTGTTTGTTGCTATCTCCTCGAACTCATGGGTTCGGAAGACATCGGCCGCGCGCTTGCGGAAATTCACCGCGTGTTACGCCCCAACGGCTGCCTCGCGCTGGTGCTGATTGGCCAGAACGTCCCCGCCTTCAACGCGCTGTATCGCGTGGCCGGCGGCCTGGCACCCGCCTTCTGGGGCCGCCAGGTGGAAACGGCCATTCCCGACGCCATCCGGGACTTCGATTTCGAGATCGAACACGATTGCAAGGTGCAACAGGGGTTTTATCCCTCGCGCGTCATGATTGCACGCAAGTAATGCCGGTGGCCCGTCAAGTGCTGGCTGCGGAAGGGAGGTTCTATGGCTGAAGAAACCAAAAAATGCGCACATCCTGCCTGTCTTTGCCCCGCCGCGCAAGACAGCAACTACTGCAGTACTTCATGTGAGGATGCAAAAGACACCCTCGAAATTTCCTGTAACTGCGGCCATCCCGGCTGCGAGCTTTAGTTTAATGTCCGCGGTGAGCGACACATTTAGTCGCTCACCGCGCTTTCGCGCCGCGCGCGTGAAGTAAGCGCTTTTCGGTCTTCCCTATCGCAGCCCGTTTTCCTTCAGCCAGGCGATCAGGGAAGCCGGGTCGTCCGTAATGATGGCGTCAATGCCGGCATCGGCCAACTTCGGCCAGTCTTCCGGTTTGTCGACGGTCCATGGCGCCACCTGCAACCCGGCCGAGTGAGCCCAGGCAACGCGTTCTTTCGTGACCAGCGTGTAGAGCGGGCTCAGAATCGTCGCTTCAAATTCCTGCGTTACTTCCGGCCATTTCCGGTCCGTCTCGAACAAGGCCGATCGCGGGATGGCCGGGTCGATCTTTTTCACGACGCGCAAAGTTCGAGGATCGAAGCTCTGAAGGATGACTCGTTTTTCGAGGCCGTGCTTCTTCACCAGATCCAGAATCATGCCCGTGAACTCTTCGGGTCCGGGAGTCAGTTCCGGGTGATCGGCGAAAATCTTCGTTTCCACATTGAAGCCAACGTTGTTTCCACGCGAGAGCGCGAAGACTTCGTCAAGCGTCGGAATGCGGGTACCCGGGACCGGAACCTGCGTCTTGAAGCCGGGGTTCTGCTTCGCGCCGCAATCGTACTCGCTCAATTGAGCCAGTGTGAGCGTGTGGATCGGAATTCCCGTCTTCGGCCCGGAGCAGATGTCAGGATTAATCATCGGGTCGTGCGATACCACCGCGACGTTATCTTTCGTCACCGCGACGTCAAGTTCGAGAAAATCAACTCCCTGCGCAATAGCGTATTTGAAGGCCGGAAGCGTGTTCTCGGGCCGCAGGGCGCGCGCGCCGCGATGCCCGTGAACGAGGATGCGGCGGTTACTCGATCCGTCCAGGGGCATTGCAGAGGCTAACGCGGTGATCGTGAATGCGCGTCGCGATAGGGACCTGTCGAAATCCATTGCACGAGTCTCTCACGCCGGGATTACAAAACGATTACCAGGGGCGATTCTCGCTCCTCACGTTCGCGGCTCCCGGGAAACTATCGAGTTGCTTACTTGTCTGACTCAGCCGTGCCCGGGTCCGTCGCTTCGAAACAGGATCCGGGGATGTGCGGATCCGCGCGCAACCGCAAGTCCTTAGTGCACGGTGCGCGTCTTCCGGTTCATGTAATCCATCAGCAGATATTGCCCAAGGGTATGCGGCGTTGTGAAATACGCCTTTCCCCGACACAACTCGGTTACCTTCTGGATGAAGTTGATCAGACCGTAATCGCTTGCCAACATGAACGTGTTGATGATGATGCCCTGCTTCTTGCAGCGGTTCACTTCCTCGAGCGTGCGGCTGATAACCAGCGGATCGAGCCCGAAAGCGTTCCGGTAGGTGCGGCCGTCTTCGAGGGTGAGCGCGGAAGGTTTGCCGTCCGTGATCATCACGATCTGCTTCATGTCCTTGCGTTCCTGCTGCAGCAGGCGCTGCGCCAGGATCAAGCCGTCGCGCGTATTGGTGTAGTATGGGCCGACCTGAACACGCGCAAGCTGGCTGATCTGAAGCTCTTCGGCGGAATCGTGAAACAGGACGCAGCGGAGACTGTCGCCCGGATACTGCGTGCGAATCAGATGCGCGAGCGCCATGGCAACGCGCTTCGCCGGCGTAAACCGGTCTTCACCGTAGAGAATCATGCTGTGACTGCAGTCGAGCAGCAGTACGGTTGCGCAGGAGCTTTGATATTCACACTGGTGGACGTGAAGATCCGAGTACTCCAGGTCGATCGGGACCTTGACTCCCTCCCGCCGCACCGCGGAGAAGAGCGTCTCGCTGATGTCGAGGTTCAGCGTGTCGCCGAATTCATACTGCTTCGAGGAGCCGGACGATTCGATACCCGTGGCGAGATCGCGCGTATCGTGGCGCCCGAAGCTCGATTTTCCCAGCGACCCCAGCAGATCTTTCAGCGTCTTGAACCCAAGAAAATCGAGCGATTTATCGGTGACTTCGAACCGCGCCTGGCCATCTCTTCCCTGCCCCTGACCGGGCGTTGAGTCGGCATCCTGTTCCGTCGTAATATGCCCTTCGGCGGCGAGCTTCTGGACCAGATTTTCAAGCAGCTGGTCGAGTTGCTCCTGCGACATCGCAGCCAGCTTTTCCAGCATCTGCCGCATCTGGTCGTCGGGAAAAAGCTGTCCGCTTTCGAGCGCTTCCTGGATGGCCTGCTTCAGATCTTCGAGGCTCTGCTGATTCCACTCGGAGAATTGCATATAGGGGTTGTTAAACCCGCTCTGCAAAAAGAAATCCGCCAGCGCCTGCATCAGATCGTTCGCGTCGATCCCGAAATCATCCCCGGTATATTTGGAAAATCTGACCCATTTCATAGGGAAATGCGACCCCGTCCGCGAAAATACTCTTGAATTAATTAAACTGACGCCGCTGCCGCGCCTTCGGGCTTTCCTCCGGCTCCTGCGCGGGCCGCTTCCGTTCCTCGGCGGCAAACCCGCGTTCTTCGGATCGGCTGATTTTACGGTGCGCATGCAGCCCTTCCAGAATGAACTCGCCGGCCGACGCGCGCACCGCGTCCGGCTCATTGGCGGTCAGTCCGAGCGCCCGGGTCTTCTCCATCAGACCCTGAATTCCATTGAGCTGCCGGGTGATTTCCGCTGAGCTCACGTCCTCGTTCAGCTTCAATGTTCCGCCGAGATCGAACCACTGCACCACCGGCTGCATGTTGACGCCCTCGAAGTAGCGGTTGTAAACCTTTGCCACCGCGGTCCGGATCAACTCCCGGCTCACCGCATCGCCGCCCTTCAATTCGCCTTCATACTCCAGCTCGATCTTTCCCGTGATCGCGGGCAGCGCCGCATAAACGTCGAGCACGCGCGGCACGGCCACCGCTTCGCCGTTCTGTATCGCGCGCCGCTCGGCGTTCGAAACCACGTTCTCCGTCACCGAGATCGGCAGCCGCTGGGAAACGCCGGAACGTTTGTCTACCCGCTTGTCTTCCCGCGCTGAGAACGCGAGTTGCTCGATCATTTCCGCGATGTAGCCAGGCAGGCGCACTTCAACATTTGCCTGGCGGTCGAGCCAGGCCTCGGCGCGGGTGATTTCGATGCCATGTTCGAGCGTCGCCGGATAGTGAGTGCGAATCTCGCTCCCGATGCGATCCTTGAGCGGCGTGATGATCTTTCCGCGCGCGGTGTAATCTTCCGGGTTCGCCGTGAAGACAAGCAACAGATCGAGCGGCAGCCGGATCGGATAACCCTTGATCTGAACGTCGCCCTCCTGCATGATGTTGAACAGACCGACCTGGATTTTTCCCGCGAGATCGGGCAGTTCGTTGATTGCGAAGATGCCCCGGTTCGCGCGCGGAATCAGGCCGTAATGCACCGTCAACTCATCCGAAATGTTTTGTCCCCGCCGCGCGGCTTTGATCGGATCGATATCGCCGATCATATCCGCGATCGTCACGTCCGGCGTCGCCAGTTTCTCGACATATCGCTGATCGGCCGAGAGGTACGCGACCGGCGTCGCGTCGCCTTTCTCTTCGATCAGCAACTGGCAGCGGCGACAAATCGGCGAGTAGGGGTTGTCGTGAATTTCACAACCGGCCACATAGGGCATCCACGGGTCGAACATCGTGGTGAGCATCCGGATCAGCCGGGTCTTGGCCTGTCCGCGCAGTCCAAGAAGGATGAAATTATGCCGGGAAAGAATAGCGTTTACGACTTGTGGGACCACGCTGTCCTCATATCCGACGATGCCGGGAAAGAGTTCCTCCCGGCGCTGGAGTTTGCAGATCAGATTCGCGCGCAGTTCGTCCTTTACGGTACGCCGCGCCAGACGTTCTTCGGGAAACGCGCTATCGCGCAAGTCTCCCAGGGTTGTGGGTAAATCCGCAACGGTTTGAGGCATGTGGGCACATCCGGGAAGTCTGTCCTGATAGTAGCAGAGGGGCGTGACGAATCAATTCGGGATTCGTTAATCGGGGTTGAACTCGAACGTTTCGCTTGCGGCGTGAAACACCAGATGGCCGCCCGCCAGCGTCTTGAGCTCGCGAGTGAGCGGGATAAAGACGGAGCCGTCTGTCGATTGTCCGGGGGCAAGCCTGGTTTGCGCCAGCGCAATCGCGGAAGCGGTCGCCGCAGCTTTCAAATGGGCGCTGATGCCGATCGTCATCGCGTTCTCGCGCCGCTGTTCATATCCGTTGCTCGTTCGCATGTGCGGAATGGCGTAAAGCGCATTCTCGTAGGAATTCACCAGCTTCACGACATCGGCGTGTGAGCCTTTGTCGAGCAAAACATTGACCACCTGTCCGGCCGAGATCCCCGTCGCCGAGGCGTCAGACCTGACATAGGAGAAACCCTCGGGATCGACGATCCAATACTTATCCGATCCATTGGAGATCGAAACCTGGACGAGCCCGAAACCCGCCACATGGTTCGGCATTCGCGTCACGATCACGGTCAGACCCTGGTGGCTCAATGTCTGATATTTCATGCCGTTGACTTCATACTCGATCACCTGTGCACAGACAAACGCGGCCGTGCAAAGGATCATCGCGATTAATAGAAGCCAGGAAGTCCGGCGCGAAACCATCACCTTAATCTTACTGGTATCCGGACGGCACGCACTGGCGTTTACGAAAAATCGAACCCATTTCCCGGGCTCCCTGCGGCCGCGAGAGCAGCCTGGTTCGATTCGGCCGGTGCTATCTTCGTAGCGTGGAAATTAAAGACGCCGTCCGGCAGGCTATGGCGTTCGCTCGAGACTCGCTCGGGGAGCAGCGGACGGCGGATATTCGTCTCGAAGAAATTGAATCGTCCACCGTAGACGAGAGGCCCGTGTGGCTGGTCACCCTCAGCAATGCCCTTGTCCCAAGCGGGGAGGGCCGGGAAATCGCGAGAGCCATGATGGCGATAGGAGCCGACCTCGAACGAGAATACAAGGTTCTCACAGTTGCAAAAGACACTGGCGAAATCCTCTCCATGCGGATTCGACTGCTTGCCACGCCAGGGCAGTAGATGTCCGACGGCGCCACACTGATCGAGAAACACCGGGGAAAGGGTGTTTTCGCTGATGCCAACCTCTTCGTTCTTCTGATGGTTGGTCGGGTCAATCCGAAGCGCATTCGGGAATTTAAGCGTACTCAGAGCTTCACCGAAGACGATTTCAGACTACTAACAGCCCTTATTGGTTGGTTTGGCTCGCCCGTCGTCACAACACCCCACGTCCTCAGTCAGGTCAGCGACCTTACCGATCTTTCTGGTCCGGAGGCGAAGATCATTCGCCAGCACTTCAAGGAGCGATTTGGTCTGGGCGACGCTTCCGTTGCAGCGGTCTGCGAACGGAACGTAGTCGTTTTGACCGCCGATCTTCAACTACAGATAGCCCTCGTGGCCTCCGGGCTCGACGCGATCAATTTCAATCACGTGCGCTCTGTTGGCTGGGGAGTTTGAGCAGGTTATGAAGAACTCACTGCGATCGATCGGTGAAGAGGCCGCTTTACTGATGGAAACTCTGGGAGTCTCCAGCGCGCGCTTCATGACTGGAGACACCGAAGTCCGAAGCCCGATCACTGGAGAAGCGATCGGACGCGTGGCCACCGCAAGCGCCGACTCGACGAACAAGGCCGTCAACCAGGCTCACGGAGCCTTCCTGGAATGGCGTAAGGTGCCGGCGCCGCGGCGCGGAGAGTTGATGCGTCTCTTCGCGGAAGAGTTGCGTGCATCGAAGGTCGCGTTGGGACGGCTGGTGACCATCGAAGCGGGCAAAATCGTTTCCGAAGGCCAGGGCGAGGTGCAGGAGATGATCGACATCTGCATGTACGCCTGCGGCCTCTCGCGCCAGCTTGCGGGACTCACCATCGCTTCTGAGCGGTCGCGCCACCGGATGATGGAAACGTGGCATCCCCTCGGTGTCGTCGGGGGCATTTCCGCCTTCAATTTCCCTGTCGCGGTCTGGGCGTGGAACGCGGCTCTGGCATTCGTGTGCGGCGACTCGGTGGTCTGGAAGCCTTCTCCCAAAACGCCGCTGACCGCGTTGGCTACCCAGGCGCTGCTGGAGCGCGCGATGTCCCGCTTCGGCGGTGCACCGGCGGGTCTTTCGACTGTGCTGGTGGGCGATGGATCCACGGGCCAGGCACTGGTGGATCACCCGCGTGTGGCATTACTCTCTGCCACTGGCTCAACCGCAATGGGCCGGGCGGTTGGGCCGCGCGTCGCGGCGCGCTTCGGAAAGGCGCTTCTCGAATTGGGTGGCAACAATGCCGCCATCGTATGTCCGTCCGCCGATCTGGATCTCACCGTGCGCGCCATCGCCTTTTCGGCAATGAGCACCGCTGGGCAGCGGTGCACCACGCTGCGTCGCCTGATCGTCCACGAAAGCGTTTATGATGCGTTGTTGCCTCGCCTGAAAGCGGCATATAGCTCGGTTGCCGTGGGCGATCCGCGCAGCGAAGAAACGCTGGTTGGTCCGTTAATCGATGAGGCGGCTTTCGATGCTATGCAGCGCGCACTTGCAACCGCCCGCGCGACAGAGGGCCTGATTACGGGCGGAGAACGCATAACTGTCGCAGATTTACCCAACGCATATTATGTCCGGCCGGCAATCGTCGAGATGCCTTCGCAGAGCGAGCTCGTGAAACGGGAGACCTTCGCGCCCATTCTTTACGTAATGAAGTATCGGGATTTCTCCGACGCCCTGGCCCTCCACAATGATGTGGCTCAAGGCCTGGCTTCGTCGATCTTCACTCTCGATCTGCGAGAGGCGGAACGCTTCCTTTCGGGGGAAGGCTCCGATTGCGGCATCGCGAACGTCAACATCGGGCCATCGGGCGCGGAGATCGGCGGCGCATTCGGGGGCGAGAAGGAAACGGGCGGCGGCCGCGAGTCCGGTTCCGACGCATGGAAGAACTACATGCGGCGCGCTACCAACACGATCAATTACGGCGAAGATCTGCCGCTGGCACAAGGCGTCAGCTTCAACATAGATTAAAAGAGGAGAGCCAATTGTCCGGACCTCGTATCGTCACGTCTCTGCCTGGCCCCAACGCGAAGCGAATCGTCGCCGAAGACTTGCGCTACATGTCGCCCAGTTACACGCGCTGTTATCCGCTCGTGGTCAGGAGGGCCCACGGCGTCATCGTCGAAGACGTGGACGGAAACGAGTTTCTGGATTTTTCGGCGGGCATAGCCGTCACGTCAACCGGCCACTGCCATCCGGAGGTTGTCGCCGCGATACAGAAGCAGGCGGCGGAACTCATCCACATGTCCGGCACCGACTTCTATTACGAACAGATGCCGGAGCTGGCAGCGCGTCTCTCGCGGATTGCGCCGATGCCGGGGCCGCACAAGTTCTTCTTCGGAAATTCGGGCGCCGAGGCGGTCGAATGCTGTATCAAACTGGCGCGTTATCATACGCGGCGGCAACACATCATCGCGTTTCTCGGCGGATTTCACGGCCGCACGATGGGCGCGCTCTCGCTTACCGCCTCTCGCCCCCAGCAGCGCCGCAGGTTTGCGCCTCTGGTTCCGGGAGTGACGCACGCACCCTATCCGAAAACGGAAGCCGAGGCGCCGGGATGCGCGCGCTTCATCGAAGAGACTCTGTTTCGTTCCATGCTTCCGCCCGAAGAAGTAGCGGCGATCGTGATCGAGCCGATCCAGGGCGAAGGCGGCTATGTCGTGGCGCCGAGCGTGTTTCTCCAGGAGATTCGCCGCATTTGCGACCGGCACGCGATTCTCATGATTGTGGACGAGGTGCAATCCGGCGCGGGCCGCACAGGCAAATGGTGGGCGATCGAGCATGCCGGCGTGCAGCCGGACATCGTCGCGAGCGCGAAGGGCATCGCCTCGGGGATGCCTCTCGGGATTTGCATGGCGAAGGCCGAAGTCATGGATTGGGAACCTGGATCGCATGGCTCTACCTTCGGCGGGAATCCGGTTTCCATTGCGGCCGCGCTGGCCACGATGACCATCCTCGAACGCGAAGCGATCACCAATGCCGCGGCTGTGGGCGATCACATGAGGAAACGGATGAATGCGTGGCCCGAGCGATATCCGATCGTTCGCGAGATTCGCGGGCGAGGTCTGATGATTGGCGTTGAAGTCTGGCGCGACCGCGACGCAATTATCGACAGAGCTTTTGAACGCGGCCTTCTCTGTCTCGGAGCCGGCGAAAGCGCCATTCGTTTGACGCCGCCGCTGATCGTCTCCAGAGAGCAAGCTGAGATCGGCATGGATATCTTCGAGCAGTGCATCCAGACGGTGGGAGAATAGGCATGTCCACAAACAGTCATGCGCCTGCCCGGACTATCTTTGCTCCTGATGGCCTCAGTTGTGCTGTCGAGTTGCGTCGATTCCCTCGGCAGCCAGCCGCCCCCCCGGAAATGGATCACGGGATTCTGGTACTGGAACGATAATTCGGCAAAGCCCGCGCCTTCGGGCGAGACGGCCGAGGTAATTTACCTCCATGCCGGGACCATCCGCAAGCAAGCGGGCGGGTATACGCAGGAGCCCTGGCTGGTGTTTGGAAGTCTGCCCGACTCTCTGCCGGCCGCCCATGAATACTGGCTGGTTTTCCGATACGAGGCGCAGGGAGTGCCGGATCTGTCTGCGGCGCCGTTCATTGTCCGAGAAATCCATCTGCTTCAGAACGACGCGCGGCGACGGCGCTTGAACGTCGCCGGCATTCAACTCGATATCGACAGTCCAACCGGGGCACTCTCGCGTTATGCGGCCTTACTGACCGAAGTGCGAAAAGGGATGCCCGCCGGACTCCAGCTGTCGATCACGGCCTTGCTCGACTGGTTCCGTGACGGTACGTCGATCGCGGAGGTCATCCGGGCAACCAACGAATTCGTTCCGCAATTCTACGACGTTGCGCCCAGCCCTTTTTACGGCGCCGGAGGGGCGATCGCGGCGGACTTTGACGGCGCAGAATGGGCTCCAAAGTTAAACCGCTTCGGCAAGCGATTCCGCATCGGTATCTCGGCCTTCGGACGTGCCCGATTTGTGCCAAAGGCGGACCCATCGCAGCCCGGGAGCCAGCGGCTGTTCGGCGACGTAACCCCGCTGGATGTCGCGCTCCATCCCGGTTTCAACCTTCAGACCTCTCACAACGAAGCCAAAGAGCTGGTCCTCAGCTACAAGGCAACGCGAAAGACGCAAATCTCGTACAACAACTTTCAACCGGGAGACATGATTCAGTTCATTCTGCCCACCGCGGACGCGATTCGGAGTGCCGTTGAAAACGCGCGGCGAATACATGGATTCTGTGCGGGAGTTGTCTTTTTTCGATGGCCGGCGGCGAACGAAAATCTGATCATGCCGCCGGACGATATTATGAGGGCGGCCGGGCTCGCATCCAGTCAGGAGAGTGCGCCTGTCGTCGAACAGGTCGACGGGCATTGTGCGGCGGTGAGCTGTGTTGATGTGTATCTGGTCAACGCGAGCGCCTATTCGCCGCGAACTGTTCGCTACCAGGTCGAAAGCTCTACGGAACTCGAGTATTTCCTGCCGACGGAAAACATTCCGGTTCGCATGTCCGGCCCGTCGGCCATCGAATTACCTCTTCCGCCGTATTCCGGAGTCAGACGGCTGCTTCTGGGCCGGGCCGTCAGCGCGGCGCCCGTAACCTTCCGCGTCAAGGTGACCCAATGAAATGTAGCGCAACGAAATTGCCGCGAAGCGCTTTCCGGATGTGCGTTTGGCTGTGCTCGGGACTGGGTTTTATCGCCGCCTGCGGTTTTGACGATACTCTGCGCGAGTATCTGGACGCGCGTTTCTGGCAGCCGTTCTCGAAGCAGACCTGGTATTTCGAGAAAAAGAACGTCAGGCGTGTGTACATCACTTTTGCCGGAATGGAGGAAACGGCGGGCGAAAGCTCGCTGGCAAAGTTGCGGAGAGTATATCGGCCGATCTCCGAACCAGCCACCGCGCCTTTCGATCCCGCAAAATTGCATGAAGCGGTTGCGGCTGCGCGCGCGGATCAGTCGCTGTCACGACGTGACCGCGAAGAAGTGGACCTGATCGACGCCAAGATCGACATGCGAGCCGGTGAGCCGGCCGACGAGCCCGACCTTCTGAAAAGTGCCGAGAAGAAGCTTCAGGCGTTCCTGCAATCGGCAAAGACGCCCGAATTTCGAAGCGAAGCGCGCGGATGGCTCGCCCACATCCATTTCCTGTTTGGGGAACAAACGGCTGCGGGAAAAATCTACCTGGACGAACTGAACAGGAACGGTTCCAATCTCGACCGCGACACTCTGCTGGCTTCGCTTCAAATGACCTATGGTTACGACGGCGGCCCGGACCTCCGGGAGCACCTCGATGAATACTTCGATACGCCGGAACATGCAGCATTCGCCGTTCAAATGGTCACGAATCCCCACTGGAATTCGCGGGGGTTCCACCCGGAGAGGGCTGACGACTCGGGCCAGACCTGGGTCCGCGTGAAGAATCTCCTTGAAAGGCATCGCAGTCTGCTGGTGTCGGCCAACGGCAGCGATACGCTGGCGGTGCTCGGCATGCGGACGGCATTGCGCATGGGCGATCCTCCCACCGTGGTGGAAATCGCGTCGATGGTACCCGCCGGAGCCGCGATTCGGCAGGATCCGGACTTTGCCTGGATGCTCGCGTCGGCACATTTTCTGTCGCGTCAATATGCGGCCGCGGAAGGTCCTCTATTGTCCCTCTTTCAGTCTCCGCGATCCTCCGATAACCAGAAATCGGCCGCTGCCTATGGGCTGTGCGGCGTTTATTCGAAAACAGGCAACAGCGTAGAACAGCTTCGCTTTGCGTTATGGTTGCACCACGAGAATCGGACAAAGCAAAGGTATTTGGATTATCCCGGAACCGTTGACGAGCAGTCGGTGTACTGGGCTGTATCCGGCTGGGACCTTGGCCTTCTGCTCGACGCGGAGCTCTCAATCAACGACCTGAAGTCATTCCTGGATCGATATCCGAATGTGCCCGATGTCCGTTTGGTTCGCTACTCACTGGCCGTTCGGCTCGCCCGCGACAACCGGTATGAAGAAGCTGCTGAGATCTACCAGGCGATTCATGCGAACCGGCGTGCGGAACGTATGCGACAGATCGCCGATCTGTATCGGGAGGTAAATCGAACCGATCTGTCCTCGGAGCAACTGGGCGAAAGCGATTACAATCTCGCGGAGTTTATTAGTTCCAACCCCGACAGACTCTACTTCAACGATCAACTCTGGTCCGGATATCAGCGGTATGCGCTGACTGCCTCCAGCGACAGCCGTCTCACAAGAGAAGAACGGCAATCGCTGATGGATGACGAACGAAGGATGAAGGATGACCAGGAGGAGCGATGGCGGGCGTATTTAATCCTCCGTAGGGTGGTAAAAAGTTCAGGCAAAAGCGAAACCGAACGTGAGGCGGCTCAATTGGCGATCCGCTGCCTGCGCGGCATCAGCGACCGGTTCGGAAGGCAGGATGAAATCCGGCAGGCAGACATCGAACTTTCGAAATGGCTGCACCAATAGAAAAGCCGCCGGGGTGAACCGGCGGCCTCTCAGAAACAACCTATTGACTGGCTTAGTCGCCGAAGCTGCCGACTTCTTCCCGCACTTCCTTTTTCGCTTCTTCCTTCTGAAGAGCGGCCGCTGGTTTGATGCCGCCGAGCGTATCCAGCGGCACGAATCCCGCCTCGACCGGCTTCTCCTTCAGCACCACTTCGCGATAAAGCTTCGCCATCCGAGCATCTTCCGCGGCCTTCTTCGCCATATCGAGGTTGCGCTTGCGGAGCTTCTCTTCGCGCGCCGTCTTCGCGATGCCCTGATCGTCCAGATCGTGCTGCACGCCGTGATTCACGGCCTCCAGGTTCAGAATCAGCGAGTGATCCTTCGAAGGAAGGTTGACGCTCTTGCCGCCCGCGATGATTTCATGCCGGCCCTTCTCTTCGTACCACTTGGTCAGGGTGGCGGTCATGTGCATCTTCTCGATGATGTTCCGCCAGCCCACGCCGGTGTTATAGGCGCAGAAGCTGATCTCGCCTTCCTGCGTGGCATAGGGAATGATGCACTGCTCGGTGCGGCGGAAATCGTAGTTGAAGAGATCCTGGAACCACATGCCCGCGATGAAGAGGAAGTTCCAGCGGTCCTTGCGGCGCTTTTCGATGTCTTCGAAGGTGCGGTCGCCGGTCACCTTGCCGTAGTTGCGGCCGGTGGCGCCGAAGCACTTGTCGAACTTCTGCAGCAGGTCGGTGAGCTTGAACGTGCTGGGCGCTTCCATCGGCTCGTAGTTGCGCAGCAGCGCGAGCGCCACGCCAACCACCGAGAGGAACTTCCCGCGCGCGGCGTCGTTGACGCTGGCCACGTCTTTAGCCAGCTGTTCGGCGTTGAGGAACGCCGTAACCGGGCGGAACTCCTTCGTTTCCTTATCGATCATCACGGCCATGCCGATTCCGCAGTTCGGATGGCAGCCGCAGCTCAGCTGACCCCAATCGGCCGCCGGTCCGTGGATCAGATCGGCCCAGTCGGAGAAGGTGCTCATGAACGAAATCGGGAACCAGTCGCGGGCGGGAACGCCCATTCCGACCTGATTTTTCACGTCGTGCGCCAGGTGCGAGAGCGTGTACCGCTGCGCGTTTCGGCGCTCGTCCGTCACTTCTTCGTCGCGGCCGGTGAACGAAACCGGCTGGAACGACAGGAACGAAATCTTCTTCGGATTGTCCAGCGCGAACTGGATCACGGCGCCCACCTGCTCGTTGTTCACGCCGTTGATGATCGTGATTACCGGAACGATATCGACCCCGTTCGAGTGCAGGTTTTCGATCGCGCGCAGCTTCACATCGAACAGATTGCCGACGGCGCGATGCGAATTGGCCGCGTTGCCGACGCCGTCGAACTGCAGATACGCATAGCGCAGGCCCGCTTCGGCCGCCTGCCGGCAGAACTCGGGGCTCTTCGCGAATTCGATTCCGTTCGTCGCGGCCTGCACGCTGTTGTAGCCGACCTTGCGCGCATAGCGCACCGCATCGAGGAAGTAAGGCGAAAGCGTCGGCTCGCCGCCCGAGAACTGCACCGACATCTGGCGCCTCGGCTTGATCGAGATCGCGTTGTCGAGCAGCGTCTGGATGTCTTCCCACGTCAGCTCATGGACGAACCCGACCTGGTTGGCATCCATGAAGCAGGGGTCGCACATCATGTTGCAGCGGTTCGTGAGATCGATCGTCAGGACCGATCCGCGGCCGTGCGTGACGGTGCTCGAACCGTGGTCGTGGAGCTTTTCGTCGTTGTGGGCGCGGATGTCGCGGCCCGGGAAAACCTTTTCGAGGTGATCGAAGAATTCGGTGTCGATCGCCATCACGTCTTCGAAGTGGCCGTGAATCGGGCAATCCTTCACCATCAGGATTTTGCCGTCGCGGGAGATGATCTGCGCCTTGATTTCGCCGACCTTCTCGTTGCGGAGAATTTCGACCGGCAACTTCGCCGTTTACGATCTTGGTGCGGATCTCCGGGACACACTTCGGGCAGAGCGAATCGGTCGAGCGGGGCCAGCCGAGTGGCGGTTTCTGCTTTTCCCAGGATTTCAGGAGCGGCTTTTCAGACCATTTCGGGGTGAAGGACGGGTTCGGCTTGATGGAATTAAAGGTGTTAAACACTTTCCACGCGGCGCCCGCGGCCACTGTCACCGCTTTTTCGGCGTACTTGATCGGCTTGTGCATTCGTTTGAAGTCTCCTGAAACTGCAATCCCGGTTGTATGAACTCAGGGTACTACTCCCACGTCGATGGGCTGGAGGGGAAAACATTGAACTGCGCCGGATGGGGGTTGGATGGGGCGCAGTTTGATCGAACGGTAAAGGGCTGCAACATCTGTCACTTAGCTTATGCAGAGACCGGGACGCGGCCCGACTTTACTTGCGACGACCCCATGGAACGCTGACCGCGAGATCGCAGTGCGACGCCTTCAGGTTAACCTTTAGAGTTCCCGCTGCAAGACCCTGTTTATAAGGCAGAACCGCGCCACATATCGCCCGTCCGTCGGCCTTGCCCTTGCCTCCGTGCCGTTCGCCTTCGGATATTGATTCAAGCGTCAGGTCGCTGTTCGGCGGGAGCCGGCTTCGATCAAACCGGTTCCGCTCCCGGCGTCAGCAGCGTCGCCTCAACCCTGCAACTTGATCCTCGCTGGCGAGGAATCGCCCACTTCGCCACCCGTTGCGCGCTGACCTGCGGGACACAGGATCGAACCTTCGTGAGATCGCCCGGCTTTCAGGCCGCCGTCCGACGGTCGCACCGGGTCCCCGATCAGCAGCCGGCTCCCGCTCCGGCGTGACGGCCGGCGTACAATCGGGCTGCGGCTCTGATTCTGGCGCCGGCCGGCAGGCAAGAATCGGAACACCCCGTCTTTCGAGGCACGGCCGGTTGGGCACCAAAGGCTGCCGGGAATCAGTTCGGCGTCGCCTCTACGCCCGCAAGCCCGGCACCCTCGCCGCGGAGAGGAATCGAGTACCACATCGCGTACATCCGGCTAGGCTGCCACCTTCGGACATTAAGACCCGGTCTTACGACCGTCGCCCCTGCCGTTCGGGCTCGCCAGCGAGCCCAAGGCTTCATGAAGGCGAACCAAATTGTCTGGAGTCGGGTCGTCCGCCTGCGCCCCGATCAACAGACAATTGACAGGGGAGACAAACCAAAAGCAACGGTTCGCAGCATTATGCGAATATAACCCGTCATGAGCGCTTCGCCGAACGCCGCTTTTGCGTCTCGTCGGTTTTTGCTCCGTCCAGTCGTGCCGCCAGGGCCGGAAAAGCGAGGATCGGGCCCTTTCCACTCGAGTTCATCCACGTTTTCGAAAAGCGGGATGTCGGTCCGAAGCGTCGCAAGGGTGCGGAACAGCAGGGCGCGATCACGCTGTTCGCTCAAAATCCGTGACAGAGTACTCGTGTTCGCGACGTCCACATGCCACTCCTGCCAATCGGGTGGGATGGAATCGATGTGTCCGAATTTCGCAAGAACTCCTGCTGTCGATTTCGGCCCCCACCCCGGCAATCCCGGGTAACCGTCCGCCGCGTCGCCCACCAGGGCAAGGTAGTCGGGAATCGAGCGCGGCTCCACGCCGAACTTGCCGACAACGCCGGCTTCATCAAACGTGACAAGAGTGCGCCGATTCAACTGCACCACGCGCTCCCCACGAACGCATTGCGCGAGATCTTTATCCGGCGTACAAATGATCACCCGGCCCACACGTTCATCGCGGCTCGCCGTGGCAGCCCCCGACGCCAGAGCGTCATCGGCTTCAAACTCGACCATCGGCCACACCACGATGCCCGCTGCCGCGAGCACATCCTCAAGCAGCGGAAACTGCGCAAGCAGGTCCGGTTCAACACCTTCACCGGTCTTGTATCCCGGCCACAGTTCATTCCGAAACGACTCAATAATATGATCGGTCGCGACGGCGAGGTGGGTGGTCCCGCTACTCAGCATCCCGAGTATCGACCTCAGGACGCCCCTCACCGCGCCGACCTCATGGCCGTCCCCATCTCGCGCTTTGGGAACCGCGTAGTAGTGGCGGAACAACTCGTACGTGCCGTCGATCAGATAGACGTCCAGAGGTAGCCCCTAATCCAGATTCCGCGCCACAATCTGGACCAGGTCCAGGAGCTTCGGAGGATTCTCCGACACCGCTTTCAAGGCATCCCGGAACATTGAGGCGCAAAACGGGCAGGCGGCCGCAACTGTCTCCGCGCCGGTCCCCACCAGCTCTTCCGCTCGGGCAATATTGATTCGCTTTCCTTTCTCTTCGCCGAGAAACATCTGCCCGCCGCCGGCGCCGCAGCAGAACGATCGTTCCCGATTGCGCGGCGCTTCCAGCACCTCGACCGATTGCGCAAGCACCGCCCGCGGCTCATCGTAAACTCCGCGATAGCGGCCAAGATAGCAAGGGTCGTGATAGACCACCTTCTCCCGTCGCTTCACCCGCCAAAACCGGAAGCCGCGCCTTATGCCGCTCGAGTAATTCCGAGTGATGCTCGATCTCGACGGTTTGGCCTGCTTCGGCCCAGTCGACGCTCATCGTGCGAACGCAGTGGGGGCAGATGCTGAGGAGCTTCGCGGCTTTGCTCTGACCGACGTTCTGGCTTATGGTCTCGATATTCTCTTCCGCCAGCGTGGTGAACAGCAGATCGTTTCCGAGCCTGCGGGCCGGGTCGCCATTGCACTTCTCTTTGCGCAGGACGCCAAATGTGATCTCGAGATGCCGCAGGACCCTCACCAGCGCGAGGATGGTCTCGCGGCCCGCCGGATCGTAAGCGCCCATACAACCGAGCCACAGGCAGTATTCCTGAGTGCCGTCGTAAATCGGCAGCGCATTCTTCTCGATAAACTTCTGACGCTCGTTTGAAGGCAGCCCCAGGGAATTGCCGTTCCGCTCCATCGTCAGAAAAAGCTTCGTGCCGTATGAGTCTTCCCAGGCGCCCGTATTCACAGCCCCGCGCCGCATACCCACGATCATCGGCAAGTGTTGAATGCCCACCGGACACTGGTATTCGCAGCCGCCGCAGGTGGTGCACTGGAACACCGCTTCCTCCGAAATGTGCGCTCCCAGCAACGGCGCTTCCGATGAGGGCCCTTCGCTCTTCAGGTAAGTCTGCAGACCTAGAATCAGTTCCTTCGGATTCAGAACCTTTCCGGTGTTGTAAGCCGGGCAGTGTTCCGTGCACCGGCCGCACTCGACGCAGGAGAATGCCTGCAGAGCTTCAATCCGGGTTACGTCTTTGCCCGCGACCAGCCCGAAATCCTCGTCACCGGCAAGCTTCGGAATATCGCTGAAGCCCGGGCGCTTCAGAAAAATCGTTGCGGGGCTGAGGATCAGGTGCAGGTGCTTTGTGTGCGGGATCAGCGGCAGGAAAACCAGTAATGCCAGCGTATGCGTCCACCAGACAGCACGGGCGGCCGGTGCGCTTTCGGGTAAGACCAGTCCTGCCAGATAGCTGATCATGAGTAGAAAAATCAAACCCGCAATGACGCCCGATTCGGGTGAAACCCCGCCCAGCCAGATCGGACGCGCCACGAACCGCCGCACGGCAAGATACAGGATCGAAACGGCCACCGCGATCGCAAACAACGCCACGAAGCCGAAATAGAACCGGCCGAATCCGCCGGTGCGCGACAGAAACGGAACCCCGAAACCGCTCGCGATGTGGTTTATGGTGATCAATGCGAACGCACAGAAACCCCAGAAGACAAAAGCGTGAGCGATTCCTGCCACCGGGCGTTCGCGAATGACCTTCGCCTGAAGCAGAACCTCCACTACGAACTTTCGAATCCGGGGAACGAGCGAACCCAACGAAAAATCGGAATCGGGTTTCGCCGCAGCCAGAATTCGAACCACGGATCGAAATCGGTACCAGAATCCGGCCGCAGAGCCACAGATCAGGATCGCGAGAACAACCATCCCCGGCATGTACCTGTGAATCTAGCATTCAGGCGAAATAAAAATACCCCTTGCACGTATGAGCGGACATTATCGAGCCAGGAGTTTCGAATGCTGGCGGCGTCTATCGCGTGGATACTGATCGTTTCGGGAATTGCGACGGCCATAGGAAGCCTGGGCCCGCTGATTTTTCCGCAACAGGCTATGCGGCTGGTATTTGGAGAGGAAAGAAGCGACGGCCTGACGATCTTCTTCGTCCGGCATTGGGGAGCACTGCTCTTTGTAGTCTGCGCGCTGACAGCGTATAGCGCATTTTTTCCCGCCAGCCGCACCCCCATCCTGACCGCCGCCATCCTCGAGAAGGTGGTCGTCGTTTTGCTGATCTTTTTCGGATCGGAGAAACGCACCGCGACGATGACGGCCATCGCAATCATGGACGGGATATTGTCCGCGATATTCCTTGCGTACCTTGCCGGGCTATAAGAAGCCACGGGGTGCTAACGGCCGATAGTACCCGTTTCGGCATGGTCTTCAAAATGGGATGTTAAATTCAAGGAATGCCCACTCCGACTCAAAACAAGCGAATCAAATGCGCGGTGGTTTCGGGGGCTGCGGGATTCGTCCCCTCCCACATGTGCGATCGCCTGCTTGCTGAGGGGTACAAGGTCATCGGCCTCGATAATTTCATCACGGGAGCCGAACGGAACATCGAGCATCTGCACGGCAATCAACGCTTCGAGTTCCGGTTTCAGGACGTAACAGCGCCCTTTGAGATCGAAGGTGGGGTGGATTTTGTGCTTCATATGGCTTCCCCGGCGAGCCCAAAAGATTACCTCGAATATCCGATAGAGACGCTGGATGTAGGTTCCATCGGGACCCGCAGGATGCTGGAACTGGCGGAGAGCAAGGGCGCCAAATTCCTGCTGACCTCAACCTCCGAAACATATGGCGACCCGAGCGTCCATCCGCAGGTCGAGACTTATTGGGGCAACGTGAATCCGGTCGGTCCACGGTCGTGCTACGACGAGAGCAAGCGCTTCGCCGAAGCGCTCACGATGGCTTACCACCGCAGTCGCGGCGTGAAAACGAGCATTGCGCGCATTTTCAACACATATGGGCCCCGGATGAAGCTCAACGACGGCCGTGTGGTGCCGTCATTCGTGGATTCGGCTTTGCAAAACAAACCCATTACGATTTTCGGAGACGGATCGCAGACTCGGAGTTTCTGCTACGTCAGCGACCTCGTCGACGGCCTTTACCGGCTGATGCTCTCGCAAGAGGTCTTTCCCGTTAATCTGGGCAACCCGCGGGAGATGACTATTCTCGAATTCGCGAAGACGATCGAAGAAATGACCGGAAGCAGGGGCGGGATGGTGTATCATCCGCTGCCGGAAGACGACCCGAAACAGCGCCAGCCGGATATCACAAAGGCGCGGACGCTGCTCGGGTGGAACCCTGTCGTTACCCTTGACGAAGGGATGCGGCAGACGGTGGATTACTTCAGGCGACTCCCGCCTTCAGTTTTTCCCGCTGTTCGCGCAGAACCGCTTTTCGGCTCAGTTTGATTTTGTTGCCTTCGAGGCCGATTACCTTGACCAGGATCTGATCGCCTTCTTTCAGTTCGTCGCGCACTTCCTTGACCCGGTTCTCAGCAATCTCGCTGATGTGCAGCAAGCCGTCGGTTCCGGGGAAGATTTCGACAAAAGCTCCGAAATCGACGATCCGAACCACTTTGCCGAGATAGGTCTTGCCCACTTCGGCAGTGGCGGTGAGATCGCCGATGATCTGGAGCGCCTTCTTCGCTGCCACCGGATCGTTCGACGCCACATGCACCGTGCCGTCGTCCTCGACATCGATCTTTACGCCGGTCTGCTCGATGATGCCGCGAATCACTTTGCCGCCCGGTCCAATGACGTCGCGGATCTTATCCTGCGGAATCTTGACCGTATAAATGCGCGGTGCGTAGGGCGACATGTCCGTGCGCGTCTCGGTGAGGACTTCCTCCATCTTGCCGATAATAAAGAGCCTGCCCCGGCGCGCCTGATCCAGAGCTTCCTTCATCAGCGCGGTGGTCACGTTCGGAACTTTGATGTCCATCTGAAGGGCGGTAATGCCGTCCTTCGTGCCGGCGACCTTGAAATCCATGTCACCGTAATGGTCTTCCGCTCCCGCGATATCGGTGAGGATGGCATATTTGTCGCCCTCCTTCACAAGACCCATCGCAACGCCGCCCACAGGCGACGTGATCGGCACGCCCGCATCCATCAACGCCAGGCTCGCGCCGCAAACGGTCGCCATCGAACTGGAACCGTTCGATTCGAGAATGTCGCTCACCACGCGCAGCGTGTAGGGGAACTTTGCCTCATCGGGAAGCACAGCCGAAACTGCCCGCTCCGCCAGCGCGCCGTGGCCGATTTCGCGGCGCCCCGGTCCACGCATAAACCCAACCTCACCAACGCTGAACGGGGGAAAGTTGTAGTGCAGCATGAATCGCTTGAACGATTCGCCCGGTTCGAGTAATTCGACCCGCTGCTCGTCGTCTTTCGTGCCCAGCGTTACCGTCACCAGGGCCTGAGTCTCGCCGCGTGTAAACAGCGCCGATCCATGCGTGCGCGGCAGCACTCCCGCCTCGCCCCAGATGGAACGAATCTCGTCGAACGCGCGCCCGTCGGGACGCCGGCGCGCTTCAAGCATTTCATCGCGGAAAACGCGTTCCTTGAGGAATTTAAAGACCTTGTCCGCCTCGTCCTTTTGCTCCTCGCCGGCCTCTTCGACAACCTTGTCGTGCAGCGCGTCGACCTTGGCGTAGCTTTCGAGCTTGTCGTATTTCTTCGTGTTGAGAGCATCGATCAGCTCTTCGCGGATCTTCTTGTCGATCGAAGTCACCAGCTCCGAATTGAGTTCTTTGGCAACGAACTCCTTCTTGGTCTTGCCGGCGGCCGCAACCAGTTGCTTCAGAACTTCGATGATCTTCAGGCAGGCCTGGTGGCCATGCTCAAGGGCGCCGAGCACTTCCTCCTCGGTAACCTGCTGCGCTCCGGCTTCGACCATCACGATTCCCTGGTCGCTGCCGGCGACGATCATGTTGAGTTTGGACGCTCTGGTCTCCGTGTACGTGGGGTTGGCGACGTATTTGCCATCTATGATCCCGACGCGCACCGCGCTCACCAGGTGATGGAACGGTATATCGGAAATAGCAAGCGCCGCGCCGGCGCCGACGATGGCGAGAACGCCGGGATCGTGTTCCGGATCCGCCGAAAGGACCATCGAAATGATCTGCGTCTCGGTCAGATAGCCTTCCGGAAACAGCGGCCGCAGCGGACGGTCGATCATCCGGCTCGTCAGCGTCTCCTTCTCCGACATTCTGCCTTCCCGTTTGATATACCCGCCCGGGATCTTGCCAGCGGCGTAAGTATACTCGCGATAATCGCAGGTCAGCGGGAAAAAACTCTGATTCGGTTTCGGGTGAGCGGCGGAACACGCCGTCACCAGGACGACGGAATCACCCCAGCGGACCACTACGGATCCGCTCGCCTGCTTGGCAATCTTGCCGGTCTCGATCGTCAGTTTTCGACCGTCGAGATCAACCTCAAACGTATGTATGTTCATCTTCTGGTTCAGTGCCGGACAGTCAACCATGAGCGCAACAGCAAGCGAGCCTTGCCGATGGCAAGTTCGTTTTTCTGTTTGCGCCGCTGGTCCACCGGACTTCCTTATCTGCCGAAAAATCGGCCGAATGTCTTGTTCAGACGAGTGGGGAGTTGACAGGAAGGGAGAGCAGGAGGCGAATACGCGCACAAACCTGCTTTTCGCGAGCCGCTTTTCTGAAGCGAGCAACGGACCGCGAAGGCGAGTGTGGAAACCACTGCTTCGAGTAAGGACCCCGATAAACTAGTGGCGGATGCCAAGCTTTACGAGAACACTCTTGTAACGCTCCGGACTGTTGGTTTTGAGGTACGTCAACAGCCGGCGACGCCTGGCCACGAGGCTCAACAGGCCCCGGCGCGAAGAGTGATCCTTTTGATGAGTTTTGAAATGCTGAGTCAGTTGAACGATACGGTCCGTCAACAATGCGATCTGCACTTCCGGCGACCCGGTGTCGGACTTGTGTGTTTGATTCCGGGTAACAATCTGCCGTTTTGCTTCTGCCGCCAATGCCATCTAAGGGTTACTACTCCTTGTCTTCTCTTTTCTCGTTGTGTATCAACGGTAGTGTAACACACTTCAGGCGGAATCGCCGGGGATGGCCGGCGCTCGCATTGCCGGACGAAACTACACGCCAATGGCTCGAAGTCAGAAGCGCGACCCAGGATTTTTACTGGTTTGGAACCGTGTCAAGCAATCGTTAAGATGAAACCGAATCGCGTGGAACCCGTACCGTTTTGCGGAATGTCGTTAAATGCCTTATAAATTCTCCGAATTGCAACGATCGCAGACTCTGCTTGCTCAGACCCAGCTGAGATTAATCGATTTTCTCGCGACGGACATTCGAGTTGCGGAGACACTCCTCGAAACCGCCAGGGTTTCACGCAATCCGGTTCGTAAATCTGAGATCCGGAACACTGTGCGCCGGGCTATCCTTTCCATTCGGCATTTTGCGGAGGAGATCGAGGACGAGAAATCGCGCGTGGAAATCCAGGAGCACGCCGACCGGCTGCAAGAGGCGTTAAGCTCGATTTCAAACTAAACACTCATGACGAAAGAACAGTGGCACACGCTCCCTTCCGGTCCCATCTCGGAATACCCGTTCTGAGCCGCCCGCGACAGGGGCTGAGAAAAGATCGATCTGGAGGCGCTTTTCCACAACGTAAGCCATTAAACAAAGCGTGCAGCGAAAATGTTTTGGCGATTTTTCCCACTCCCGTCAGCAAGCGGAGTCCGGGAGTTGGAGATGCTATTCCGTCACGATGTTTAAAGGCACAAATATTCCGATCCAATCTGACATTTTCAAGTGCGCGAAAAGATCATCCCAACCCTGATTCCACACGCGGAGTTCGGCGCTCCACGGTGCACTGGTCGCCTGTACGGTTGCACTATCCGGAAGACTGCGGGCATCATTTGCGGACAAGTGCCTGCAGATCGTCCGGATGGTACCACCGGGAGATCTGAAGGAAGCGCTGGAGGAAATGAAACTCCAGATCGCTGCCGAGTGACGGCCATGCGGCTCCATCAACCGGGCTCCCGAGTTTCGTGCGAGTCCGGCCTGTTTTGTGTGCCAGAGCTGCAGCACGGTTTCACTCGGGAGAATTGTCAAGACGGCCGCCCGTGCCTTCCATGACGCTGATTTCACAACTACCCGCCTCGCAGTGGCACGAGCAGATCGGCGATCCGGCCCTGGCCGAGGGCATCCTGGACAGGCTGGTAAAAACCATCGCATCGAGATGCTGTTTTACCAACCGGGGCTTCGCTTTACCCGCCACCGGCTTCCCTGCCAAATAGACGCACGTATCGCCTCGAGGCGACTCCCGAGTCGCGGGAGCAACAGATTCAAAAAGTTAAATCTGCACGGCGCATAACGCATCTTACGACGCGAAAAGTCAGAGATGGCTTGCGGTAAAGAATCACGCCAGAACGCATCATCTTCAACTGACAAAACAAATGACACATCACAACCGCCGCTTTTTCACTCCGGCATTCGCTGAACCTCAGGGGACAACCGGTGTTTAACAACAACTCAAAGACCCAAAGCAGTGCGCCCGAAACGCCCGCGTCCACAGACCGCACCGTGCTGCCCGTTCCGGAGCCTGAGTACCCGCCCATTACCGAGCTTGATGCGAAAAACGCTAAAGCCCCGCCGCGGTTCGAGGTGAAAGCGCCGAAGGGCGCGCCGAACGTGGTCGTCATCCTTCTCGACAACATGGGCTTCGGCGACATATCGACCTTCGGAGGGCCGATCCAGATGCCGACCCTGGACCGTCTGGCCAAAACCGGTCTGCGCTACAACAATCTCAAAGTCCCCCCATTGTGTTCGCCCAGCCGCGTGGCGCTGCTTACGGGCCGCAATAGTCATAGCGCAAATTTCGGCGTGATCTCGGAAATTGCGAGTGGCTTTCCGGGGTACAGCGCGATGCGTCCCAGCAGCGTTTCAATGTTGCCCGAGATCCTGCGGCTCAACGGCTATAACACCGCGATGTTCGGAAAATGTCACGAGCTGGGACCCTGGGAAGCCAGCGTTGTCGGACCGTTCGACCGCTGGCCTGTGCATAGCGGGTTTGAGAGATTCTACGGCTTCATGTCCGGCGAGGCCGACCTCTTCCATCCGGTCATTTACGACAATCTGACCAGGCTGGATATGCGCCCCGAGCCCGATTACTACGCCAGTACCGACATCACCGACCAGGCCATCCTCTGGCTGCGTTCGCAGCGGTCGCTGGCCCCCGACAAGCCCTTCTTCGTCTACTACTCGGCCATCGGCACTCATGGCCCGTTCCAGGTACCCGACAGCTGGCGCGACAGGTACAAGGGCAAGTTCGACCAGGGCTGGGACCAGGTGCGCAAAGAAACCCTGGCCAGGCAGATCGAGCTCGGCGTCGTGCCTGAAGGCACCGATGCGGCGCCCAAGCCGCCCGGAATCCAGGAATGGGACGACCTGACGGCCGACGAGAAGAAGGTCTTTGCCCGGTATATGGAGATCTACGCCGCCTTTGCAGAGGTCACGGACTACGAAATCGGGCGGTTCCTGGACGAAATCGAGAACCTCGGCGAAATGGATAACACGCTGGTCGTCTACATCACCGGAGACAACGGCTCAGTTTTCCAGGGCGGTCCCATCGGCGCCTTCAACGAGCTGTCCGTGTTCAACGGGGTGCCGGAGCCGCTGGACGTCGCGCTGAAGAACTTCGACGAGATTGGCGGCCCCAAATCGCATCTTCTGTATCCCAATGGCTGGGCTTTCGCCGGCGCCACGCCGTTTGGCTGGGGCCACCAGGTGGCCTCCTATGGCGGCGTCTGCCAATCCATGGTGATTCACTGGCCGAACGGCATCGCGGAAAAGGGCGGGCTGCGCACGCAGTGGATGCACATGATCGACATTGCCCCAACGATATTGGAAGCAGTTGGTGTGCCCGAACCCGCAATCGTTTATGGCGTCCGGCAGAAACCTTTAGAAGGTGTGAGCGTGCTGGACAGCCTTAATAGCCCCGAGGCGAAGTCGCGACACACAACCCAATACTTCGAAATGGCCGGCAACCGCGGGATATACCAGGACGGCTGGTTCGCCACCACGGTTCACCGCCCGCCCTGGGAGAGTAAGCCGCGGAACACTTTTGCTAATGACAAGTGGGAGCTTTACAACGTAGAGGAAGACTTCAGTTGCGCGCATGATCTTGCCGCGAAGTACCCCGACAAACTTGAGAAGCTGAAGGAACTCTTCCTCGAAGAGGCCGTCAAGTACCACGTGCTTCCTCTTGACGACCGCGCCTGGGAACGCTTCAACGCCGCTCTGGCGGGCCGTCCGGATCTGATGGAAGGCCGCACTGAGATCACCGTCTATGAGGGAATGAAAGGAATTCCCGAAAATGGCTTCATCAACATCAAGAACCGCTCGTTCGTGGTTAAGGCTGATATCGCGGTCCCCGAGGCCGGCGCAGAGGGTGTGATTATCGCCCAGGGCGGCGAAATGGGCGGCTGGAGCCTCTACATCACGGACGGGGCGCCCCGCTTTGCGTGGAACTATCTCGGTCGCGACATTTACAAGATCGTCGGCCCCACTCGCCTGGCCGCCGGCCCGGTGGCGCTGCGCTTCGAGTTTGCTTACGACGGAGGCAGGCCCGGCGCGGGGGGTAACGGTGTGATTTTCGTCAACGGTGAAGAAGTCGCGGCGGGGCGGGTCGAGCACACTCAGCCGTTCGCATTCGGCGCGGAAACCACAGACGTGGGCGAGAATCTCTATACGTGTGTCAGTGACGACTACAAAGTGGGCGATAACAAGTTCACCGGCAAGATTCACAAGGTGACCGTCCAGGTCGGAAAGTCCAACCTCAGCGAGGAGGCGCAGCGGGCTGTCGAAGAACTGCGTATGCAAAAAGCACTGTACGTCTGATACGTTTCCGAGCGACGGACCCGGCAGGGCCGGGTCAAAAAGCCAAGCAACTCGAGAGTTGCTTGGGAGCCGCGCGCGGAAGCAAGCGTCTTCCGCCCTTTTTGCGCAGCCTGCTGGTTTGGTGCATTACTCGTTTTCCTGTTCTCATTGCAACAACCTGGACCATTGGCGTCTCGGTTCTAACCTCAGGCGCTGGAATGCCGGTGGCGCACCAGCCATGTCCAGATGAGGCTGACGGCAGCGACCGCGACGATCAGCTCAGCCCATAAAAAGGAAACATAGTCCCCAAAGGCTCCGATAGGGGGGGCGCCGGGCTGCGCGTTCCGCAGAGCGGGTAAACCAAACAGAAGCGAAACAGAAAGCGACAAGGGCACAAGTTCGAGCTTGTCGGCCAGCGCCGATCCTATCGCCATTGTCAAAACACTCATCGCCAGGCTCATCATCAGTATCATGATCATGACCGACACCACAATTACGTTGCGAGCCCGGCGCACGATGAGGTCGAAGCCCTCGAACCCGCTGCGCGCGGGACCCGCTCTTGCGCCGCTGAACTTCAGACCCGGGATGGAAGCATCGATCGATAATGCGATCGGCACCCGTTCGTCCTCTTGCGCCGCGGTCACCACCAGACCGCCATCGCTCTCGGGGGGTGGCGCAGCGTTCGGCACTTGCGGCGGCGCCGATACCGAGTGAGCCGAATGAACCTCCCGGTCGCTCCGGGTAACCAGCATGCGAATCTCTGAATTGTAAGAATCGATCGGGTACTTATTCTCATTTCCGTTGAGGGAAAAGGAGGCTTCGAGGGGATTGACTCGCCGGTCCCGCGGCCATACGATCTCCTGCGGGCCCCGGATATCGTTCAGAAAGAAAGAAAGCGGGACCGCCGGCACAACGGGATCCTTCGCGATACTGCCTTGCAGCCGGAAGGTCAGGCGCGCCGTGACGTCTGAGGTGCGTGGGTCGACCGAGACGACGCGGAGGGAAATAGCTACATTGTCGCCGGCCGGGGGAACGCCTTTCAAGTACAGGGAACGCCGGTCGCTCTCGTTGAGATTATACGCGATTATGGCGCCATACAAAGCCATGACCATGAGCAGAGCTGCCAGGCTGATTCTTAATCGTCTAGTTCGGTTTAGCATTGATGTCGCCCCGTCGGCTCGCGTTGAGCGGATCAGTTGAGCGGACCCGAGGATTCGGGTCCGCATCCTTCCGCACAGCCGGATTCCCCTCCTGGGCTCGACTCCGTTCAGGCGCCCGTACGCGCCGCGGACGATGCGCCCGCTTTTGCTTTTGTGACCGGAGATGGATTCCACTTGCCGGTCAGAGCGTCTGCCTTCGGCGAGTAGAGCCGCATCGTCAGATTGAACGGCCCCTTCGGCGCCGGAAGCCAGTTCGCTTCCTTGTCCTTTCCAGGACTTTCGTTCTGGAAGTAGAGATCGAGCGAGCCGTCGGCGTTGTACTGGAACGGCATCCAGCTGCTTACCGCGAAGCGGTTCAGCACATTGCCAACCTGGAAACCATCCTGATCGTAAAGCGTAATCGACCAGAACGCATCCACCGGCGGCGTGCTCCCCTTATCGAAGTGAATTGTGTATTGGCTCGCTCCGTCCAGCGGCTTGCCCGATTCATCGGCAAGATTCATGGGATAGATGGCATCCTCCGGCAGGTTCGCCCCAAGCCCGAGCTGAGTAACAATTGCGCGCTTCAGATAGTAGTTGCCGTAGACCCCCATCGTATCGGTATTCATTGACCAGCCGTTTGCGACCCGCGCAACAGTGGGGACCTTCCAGGCCATCAGCCGCAGCGCTTCCGCCGGCGCCGCCTCGATACCCTTTTGCACGGCCGGATCGAGCTGCGAAATATCGAAGCTCTTACCGGCCTCGATGCCGATGCGTTTCATCTGGGCGAGGATCGTCTGGTCAGTCAGATGCGCCGGGTGGAGCTTCAGCAATTCTGCCGCGTACGTGAAGTAAGCAGCGGCCGGCATCGTGTCCACCTGTATTTTCGGCGGCGTCTTCATGTCAACCGTGTCATCAATCCTGGCCACCACCGCCTTCGGCGCACTGCCCCATTCCGACAGCGGAGTGACCATCAGGGCCGCCTGGATCTTATTTACTGCGGCGTAGTCTGAGGGACCGTTGGTCTGGGTACGTCCGATAATCCAGACGTAAGGGGTGGGCGCGTTGATCAGCTGGATATCTTCCGGGAGGGCGCGCTTGCCGATCTGGCCGCGATCCGATCCGGGCGGCAGGACCAGAAAATGTGCGGCCTGCGTGCCTGTGGTGCGCCAGCCCGGTGACGCAAAAACGTCGGACCACATGTCCAGCATCGGCAACAGGTAATAGCGCCCGCTCGTGTCCGGCACGCTCACGATCATGGGTTCCTGTGTCAAGTCCAGCCACGCGATTGAGTACAAAGTGTCGAAGTTGGGACGCACGACGGCCTTCATGTCGGCCGGCGGATAAGCGGGTACATTGACAAACATGTTCATCGGGCCGAAGCCGATCTTTTCGCCCGGCGGCAGATTGGTCATCTGTTTCCGAGTCACATCCATTGTGATCGGCGAATAGAAATAAAGGTATGCGTCGATCGCGATCGAGCGCGCCTCATCTTCGCTGAGCGCCGCTGGCCTGGCGGCATTTGTGAGAGTCATGCCCGCTTCTGATGACTCGCATTGCGAGCAGGCCTAATTTTTTTGCGCTCCCGAACCCGGTCACAAATTTCAAAAAGAATTTTGAGTTCTTCTGTCGAGCGTATTCAGTAACTTACAGGGGGTCAGCCCTCCCAACGTGCACGCAACTCCAAAAACGCGTGGTACCTTGCAAATCGAAAGAACCTCGTCGCACCCATTGGCGTACGGGGGCACTAAACCACGCGATTCCTCGAGGCTCCGTGTGGCATAACGTCGAAACAATGGGCCGGCAGGCGTTAGCCGGTTACCTTGCGCTCCCGGTCTCGTGGCCAGTGGCGAAGTCGTACGGTCAACTTATCGGAGGACAAGTTCACCACGGCGTCTGCGTTCATCGTCACGATAACAAAACGGCGTTGGTCTGAACGATATCAGGCATTGGGGCGCCCCAGTTTATATAAAACGATTAATTCCGAGAGCGACAAGCGCTCAGGGAACGACGTATCCCGACCTCGCGCGAACCCGGACATTGGGATACCGTTTAGCCGCGTCCGGCGTGAGTTCCACTTGTACCGACCGCTCCGATCCCGATGGCGCGTCGGGCTGCGTGTAGTAGATCGCGTAGCCGCTGCGAAGGTAATGAACGGAATCGCGAAATGCCGGACCAGGAGTGCCGGCGTGTATCGTCGCACCCCCGGTCTTTTCGACGATCGCATCCGAATCGCCCGCCATAGTCTGGGCTTGAGAGGCGCGGCCGAGAAGCAGTTCGCTGAATACGGCGTTATTGTTCCACAGGTCCTTCACCGTAGACGCCTGGTCCGCGTCATGTCCCGCAGTCTTGTCGGTGATCGCCAGAATGGCGCGCTTGCGGTGTGTCTGCGGCTCCGTGCGAAAACGGAGGGCTGCCTCCTCAGCCGCGGGCAGCAGCCTCGATGTGCCGCTGAATTTAAGAGTAAAGGTCCCCAGCAATATAGACCTGTTCACCGTGTCGAGGTTATCCGTGAACGGGAGGACTTCCGTGCTGAGAGAAGCGAAGTTGCGTACGGACACACGGTCGCCCTTCTTCAGTTCGTAAAAGCCCAACTCGGTCGCCCGCAGCATCTCGAGAAGCTTGCCCTTCATGCTGCCGCCCGTGTCGAAGAGCAGGATCAGGTCGAGCGGTTCTTCCGCAAAGCTGAAATTGGTGATCTTCTGCTCCTGCCCCTGGTCGAGCACGCGGAAGTCATCCTTCGTCAGGCCCGGTATCACTTTGCCCGCATCGGGGCCGCTGGTAACGACTGCTTCCGCGTCCACCCGGACCAGCGAGACGCCGGAGCGAAAAACAACATCGTCCTGCGCCGTTGCGTTCTGTGATGCCGCGAGCGCCGCGGCCGCAATCAGCAACGCGAGTGTCTTCACCTGATCACCGCTATGGTGCTGACTCGTGCGCCGGGAAGAATAATCCCGACGAGATTCAATGGATCCGCCGGGGCAACCTCGGCCAGTGTCAGGTCGTCGTCCCCTGCCCTGCGAACCGCTCTCAAGCAGATCGATGGCTTCCGGCCGCGCGAACTGCTCGCCGGTGAATCCCTGTACGAATCGACCGCCGCGAATCTCGCCCTGCGCTTCCATGCGCCGCAGGACCGGAAGCAAATCGCGCCACGGAGGAGATACGCTCTCGCGAGCCAGCAGGTCGCGAAACAACACGCCCCAGCGAAGCAGCAGTTGCTGCGCGAAGCGTTTTGTGCGGTCTTCCGGCGCGATCACCGTCTCCGAGCGTGTCACCAGCGCCCAGCGTCCGGCAGCGTGACGAGGACGCCGCTGATGACTACGGCCTTCCCCGCGTCGCCGTTTGGGATCGATCAGGGCCCGCAGATTTTCGAACCCATCCGCGGTCACCAGGCCGCCGGCCGTCAGTTCCCACAACGCATCCTCGACTTCGCTCGGCAGCCGCTTCGTTTCGCGCACGAGATCGGCGAAGAACGAGGCGCCGCGCGCGACCAGCGCGTCGTATACCTCGCGGCCTGGGTGCGACAGACCGACGGTTTCGACGAGGCCGAAGGAGGGGTCGATCAGCCAGTCGGCATCTTCGCGCGCAAAGAAC
The DNA here is from genome assembly GCA_963831795.1 of Terriglobia bacterium. GTDB lineage: Bacteria > Acidobacteriota > Terriglobia > Bryobacterales > Bryobacteraceae > BOG-234. Next base: position 33,489 of record CAWHSB010000026.1, read on the forward strand.
GAAATCGGCGCGATCCGAGTGGGGCGCACGCGACGTTCGGCATCGAGCAGCGCGGGATGCGGAGAAAGACGCGCCCAGGCGACCTCGCCCGAGAGACAGAGATCGTCGAGATTCTCCGGTGCATATTCGACGACGCGGCGGCTGAGAACGCTCTCTTCCCATGCGGCCGCCGGTATTTCGAAACCCTGCAACTGCCGGACGATCTGCAGAACTCCGTCCGCTCCGTGAAGCTGAGCGCCCGGAGCAATGTGCTGCCAGCGCATCAGGAATTGGTGGAACTGCGCCGCGGTGACCGGTGCGATCTCGCGGCGCAGCCGGCCGAGCGTCATGTGATGAATCCGCGCAAGAATGCGACGGTTGCACCACTCGATTTCTCCGCCCACAGACTTATAGCGGCCCTGAAAAACCTGGCCCTGCGATTCTAGCGTGCCCAGCGCGATCTGAACGTCGTTCACATCGAGCGCAAGCCTGCCCGCGAGTTCCGTGGCCGTGATCGGACCCAGGCATTCCATCCAGCCGCGCACCGTCGCGAGCGTATCGTCGAGCGAATCGCGGCGCTCGGTGGCAACCCAAAACTCGGTATCGCCCCGGCGGATCGAGAACACACGCCCGGTTGCCTTGAGTTCGAGGAACCACGCCTGCCACTCCGGAAGCGCGGGGCAGGCGATGAGCGTCAGCAGAGCATCGTGCAGTTCGTCGGCATCGCGCGGGTCGGGCCAGACTTCGCGCGAAACATCTTCAATCGCGGCCGGGTCGAGAATACCGCCAGCTACTTCGGTGCGCGTGCTGCTTCGCAACTGGACCGCGCGCGCACGCCGTTCTTCGAGCGGGGCGTCATCCAGATACGCGTACGGGTTGGCGTTCAGAATCTCATGCGAGAAAACCGAGGGCATCGGATTCTCGATCGCCACCCGGCGAATGGCGCCCGACTCGATGCGCGCAAGCACGTCCTTCAGCCCGTCGACATCCATGGCTTCGTGCAGGCAATTCGAGATCGTTTCGTTGACCAGCGGGTGATCGGGAATCCGGATCGGGCCGGTGAGGTTTTCCGCGCACGCCACCTGATCGGGAAAGACCGACGCCAGCAGATCTTCCGCGCGCATGCGCTGGATGGGCGCGGGCACTTTGACGCCGCCACGAAAGCGCGGGATCGTGAGCGCGCGGCTGGCGTTCCAGCGCCACCGCATGCCGAACATCGGCGCGGTCAGCAGTGCGTCGCGCAAAACGTCCTCCACAGTATCCGCGCGAAGGAATTCGAACACCGCCTCCAGCGGAAACGCGTGTTGCTCGCTCAGCGAGATCACGATGCCGTTGTCGGTAGCGGCAGCCTGCAGTTCGAAGTTGAACGTGCGGCAAAATCGCTTGCGCAGTGCCAGCCCCCAGGCGCGATTGATCCGCGATCCGAATGGCGCGTGCAGAATCAACTGCATCCCGCCGGACTCGTCGAAGAAGCGTTCCGCGACGACGGTGTCGATGGCCGGAAGCGCTCCGAGCGAGCCTACTCCCGCGCGAACATACGTTTCAGCCTGCCGCAGGCCAGCCTCGTCCATCAGGCCGGAACATTCTTCCGGCGCAACTTCCAGCTTTTCGCGAACCTGTGAAACCGCGGCCGACAATTCCACTGATCTACCCGGCGCCTCTCCCAGCCAGAACGGGATCGAGGGCTTGGCGCCATGCGCGTCCTCCACGCGAACCTGACTCTGCCCCACATGCCGAATCCGCCACGATTGTGTGCCCAGAAGAAACACGTCGCCGGTCAGACTCTCGACCGCAAAGTCTTCATCGATCGAGCCGACGGTGCGGCCCTCCGGCTCAACAACAACCGCATACGCCGCCGTATCCGGAATGGCCCCGCCGGAGGTGATCGCCGTCAGTTTCGCGCCGCGGCGGCCCTTCAGCTTGTGGTTGACCTGATCGCGGTGCAAAAGCGCGCCGCTGCGGCCGCGCGCAGTGGTAATGCCTTCCGACATCATGGATACGACCGACTCGTAATCGCCTCGCGACAGATTGCGATACGGATAAGCAGACCTGATGAGGGTGTAGAGATCGTCCTCGTCCCACGTTTCGCACGAAGCCTCAGCCACGATCTGCTGCGCCAGGATGTCGAGCGCGTTTTGCGGAATCTCGATTTGTTCCAGATCGCCGCTGCGAATTCCGTGAATGACCGCCGCGCATTCGATCAGTTCGTCGCGCGTCGTGGGGAAGAAGATCCCGCGCGGCTTCGCGCCGACCCAATGCCCCGAACGCCCGATCCGCTGCAGCGCCACGGCGATCGAGCGCGGCGTGCCGATCTGGATTGCCAGATCCACCGTGCCGATATCGATCCCCAGCTCGAGCGAGGCCGTCGCGACCACCGCGCGCAGTTCGCCGTTTTTCAGCCGCGCTTCGGCATCCTGCCGCAGTTGGCGCGAGAGGCTCCCGTGATGCGGCAGAACGGCGTTCGGCCCGAGCCGCTCCGCCAGCGCATGGGCCACGCGTTCCGAGAGGCGGCGAGTGTTGACGAAGACAAGGGTTGTCCGCTCTTGAAGAATGTGGGCCGCCACGCGGTCGTAGATCTCGTCCCACATTTCGCTCGTGGCCACCGCGCCAAGCTCGTCATTGGGGACTTCAATCGCGAGATCCATTTCGCGCTTATGCCCGACGTCGATCACTTTGGTCGCGGGCGCGAGGTATGCGGCGACCTCTTCAATCGGACGCACCGTAGCCGAAAGCCCAATGCGCTGAGGCCGAACCTTCGCGATCGCATTCAGCCGTGACAGGGTCAACGCGAGATGCGAGCCGCGTTTGTCGTCTGCGATTGCATGAATCTCATCCACGATCAACGTGCGGACATCGCGGAGCATCTCGCGAGACCGTTCAGCCGTCATCAGGATGAAGAGCGATTCGGGAGTCGTCACCAGAATGTGCGGCGCTTCCTTGCGCATCCGCTGGCGTTCGGCGGCGGGCGTATCGCCGGTGCGCACCGCCGTGCGTATCGGTGCAAGGCGCACGCCCCGCTGAACGGCAAGTTCGGCGATTTCCGCGAGCGGCGCTTCGAGGTTGCGGCGCACGTCGTTCGAAAGCGCCTTCAGCGGCGAAACGTAAACAACCTGGGTCTCCGCCGGAAGCGTGTCCGCTCGGGCCGCGCGCACCAGCTTGTCGAGACAGATCAGAAACGCAGCCAGCGTCTTACCTGAACCGGTAGGCGCCGAGATCAGAACGTCTCCGCCCGCGCGGATCTCGCGCCACCCGGCAATCTGGGGTTCGGTCGGATTGCCGAAGCGGTTCGAAAACCACTCGGCCACTAAAGGATCGAAGTGAGTGAGCGGCATATGCTCCGCCTTCTTAATGAATTGTGCTGGCGCCTTCAACTCCAAACGATTCCAACGGAACATTCCGGTTCACGTGGTTGTCCAGGTTGATGACATAAGTCTCGGGCGCGTCGATCAGAATCGGTGAATGCGTCGCGCAGATGATTCGGAAGCCGCGCTGATCGATAAGCTCCATCAGCATCTTCAGGATGCGCCGCTGGTTGGATGCTGAGAGCGCCATTTCGGGTTCGTCGAGAAGAAGCGTGGTACCGCGATCGAGCGCCGGAAAATTTTGCTGAAACATAGTCAGCATCACCTGTCCATGGCTGGCCAGTTGCAGGAACTCGACCATTTCAGGCTGGTCCTTAAAAAGCTCCAGTTGCATGCGCGGATTGTGCTGCTCGGCGTCGAAGAGGAAGACCTTTCCCTTTTTCACGCCGCCGCGGTCGAGCTTGTAAACATAGCCATCGGTCTGGTCGCCGCGCAGAGCATAGTTGATGGAGTGCAGCAGCGTTGACTTGCCCGAACCGTTTTCCCCGGTAAGCATCACCAGCGGATGCGAGAGATCCACAATCATCGGCATGTGGAAGTTCAAATTCGCGAAAACGGGATGCGCGAGGATCTTGAGAAACATCTGCTATTTCAGGATAACAACGCTATTCCACCCGAAAGTCCCACACCTGGATGTTGACCTTGCCCTCGGTGTATTCGACGACGGCATACTCGCCCGGCGGCAACGGGTCTTGCGGCCAGATCTTGTAGAGACCGTTATCGGACAATTCCTTCGTGAACGTCGGAATCACGGTCCTTTGTTCGGTGATCTCTTTGGAGATCGGCTCAGTCGTTATGTGCTCGACCACGCGCTGGCCCTTCGTGGGAGCGAGTTTTATCATGCTGAAGCTTTCGAACGTGTAGAGTTGCAGGTAAAACTCGGGGCTCCCGTCTTTCACCACCGCGCTGGAATGCTCGCCCGGAATCTCGAGCGCAGCCTGCCCGGCAAAGATCGGCAGCGGCGAGAGAGCCTTCAGCGCGTTGCGCCCTTTCTGGTCGTGGACGGTGGCGTCGGCCTTCTCGAACACGCGGAGCTTCTTGTCATCGTCGAGCTGATAAACGCCCGGATCGCGCGGGATCTTCAGAATGTCCTCGCGGATCTCGCGAGCGGCGGCCTGTTCGTCGGCGGCTTCCTGCTCCTGTTTGGCCAGTTGCTTCCGCTGCGCGCCCGTTTCCGCCTCAGTCCGCTTCAAATCGACCAGTGCGACTGGAATCTCTTCCCAGTCGCTGCGCTCGACGCTGTAAAACTTGATGCGGTCTCCCTCGACGCTATATTCGCGTACCAGGTGGAAACCGCCATCTTTCATATACAGCTTGAAATTGGCGGCCGCCAGCGTGAGGACCGATACCAAAAGGAGAAACAGTAGCTTGCGCATGGGCGCCTCTTATTAGAGTCTACCCACGAAATTCCAATGCGATCCGGAGGATCTTACTGGATGGAGATGAACGCGTTGGCCTGCGATTGCTGGCCGCTGGCAGTCGCGACGATCGCGGCGTCGCCGGAAGGAAGCCCTGTCGGCACCACGACATTGATCTGATAGAGTCCCGCGCTCACGAGGCCCGAGTACTTCACGACCGCGCTCGCGCCGCCGATCGAGACCGTGGGCGGCGTAACCAGCGGAAGCGAAGCGGTGAGGATCGATCCATTGGGCGCCGCGGGTGAAGTGTCGCCGAATCCGGTGGCCCATAGAACGATCGTTTCACCGGCGGCGGCCGGCGTCGTTGCGCCGTGATGAGCGTCGTCGGTCCGATCAACGCTCCATTCGCGTGCGTCGCGACAATGTACTTATTACCCGTGAGCCAGAAGAAGCCTGGCGCCGCGCTGAGCGAGGTCACGGCAACCTCCGCACTCACCTGGCCATTGTTGGTGATCTGAATCTGAGCGGGGCCCGGTCGCGATGTTCGTCGGGGTGAGGAAGTTCACCTGATTGGGACTGACATAGCTGAGGTAAGCAGCTTCGCCATTGACCGTAACACCCACTCCGTCGATCACGACCGGGAGTTTCGAGCCGACGAAATCGGTCGAGGCCCAGCTTCGGATCGTCGCCGCGAGGCCGCCGCCGAAAACCGAAGTCCACGTGTTGGCCGCGATGGAAGGCGCAAAGCTTGCGCCGTTCACCACGTTGGTGCTCGTGAATGAAGGAATCGCCTGAATGCTGCCGAACAGACCATGCGATTCAACGTCTTCGCCGTAGGGGCCGGCAATCCCCGCAGTGAAATATAAGGTCGCGCGATCGCCGCCGCGGCCGCCGTTACCGAAGAACAGGCCCCAGATTCCGGGGAAGGTGATCGGGTTCCCGGTGTTATCCATCAAAGTTCCCAGCGGAGCACCCGTTTTCGCGTCAAAAGCATTGATGGTGCCGTCGCCGAAGTTAGACGCCAGAAACGCGCCGGCGAAGGTTCCGAAGGTCGACGGAGCAATCGCCATTCCCCAGGGCGAGTTCAGCTTTCCCTGGGAGATGAAACGGCTGAGCAGAGTACCCGACGCGTCGAAGAGGTTGATATATCCGTTTCCGGCTCCGGAGACGTCGTCGTGTTTGTCGTCGTCCTGTTTGGCATAACTAACGTAAATGCCGGCTGTCGAAGCCCAGATCCCGAAAGGAGCAAAACCCGCGGGTATGGTTTTGTCGACGAACGCCGTGCTGCTTGAGATGGGCTTGAAGTTGGCGTCGAACATGTCGACAACGCCGTTGTGAAAGTCGGTTGCGTACAAGACCGGCGCCGTGGACGGTCCGGCGGTGATGCAGCCTTTGAAGATAGCGCCCGATGCGGACATGTCCACGGCGATCACGCGTTGGTCGCGTTGACGGTTGAGCTCCAGCCGGAAATCGTGCCGTCCTCCGTGCAGAAGATAAAGGAGGACGGCTTCGTATTACTGCCGGCCGTCACGTTGAAGAAAGTCGTGGCATTCGAGATCACGCCGCTCACCGCTCCGCCCGTCGCCGCGGTTGGAGTGGGGATCTGGACTACAAGAGTGGACGGCGTTCCATTGGTCGAGTACACGGTTGATGTGCCGGTTGCGTTGTTGCCGATCCAGAACGGACCCGTCGCGGACGCGGCAATTCCCCACGCGTTCGCGAGATTCTTATCCTGAAAATCGGCCGTATTGGGGAGATCCGACACCAGGTTGTGCGCCAGATACGAGCTGGGCGATCCGGCGGGGGCCGCAAAGGCGGGCGGGACCGCGGCACAGAAACACAGCAGACAGAGCTCAAGCCGAAGTACGAGGGCTTTCGAAAGTTGTTGCACGGATAATCCCCTTCCTCATAGCGAGAGTGCCACCAGGATGAAACGGGCTTGTGGGGTTCCGGTAAAAGTATTGTAAAAATGCGCTCTCCTATAATGAAGGCGCATGAAGCAGCGAAGACTCGGCAGGACGAATTTTGACGTCAGCGAAATTGGATACGGCGCGTGGGGTATCGGGGGCACCATGTGGATTGGCGCTTCCGACAGGGAATCGCTGAAGGCCCTCCGCTATGCGTTGGATCAAGGCGTGAACTTCATCGACACGGCGCTGGTGTATGGCGACGGCCATAGTGAAAGACTCATCGGCAGGGCGATCGAGGACAGGGCGCACAAGGTATATGTGGCGACGAAGATCCCGCCGAAGAACCGCTTGTGGCCTGCGCAGCCGGGGATCGGAATTAATGAAGTGTTCCCGCGCGATTACATTGTGCGCTCGACCGAGGAGAGTCTGAAAAACCTCGGAGTGGACTGCATCGATCTGCAACAGCTTCATGTGTGGAACCCGGACTGGCTCGACCGCGAGGAATGGCGCAGAGGCTTCGAAGACCTCAAGACGCAGGGCAAGGCGCGGGCTGTGGGCATTTCGATTAACGACCATCAGCCGGATTCCGCCCTTTCCGTAATCGAAACAGGACTTGTGGATACCGTGCAGGTGATCTACAACATTTTCGATCAGACACCCGAGCAGGCCTTGTTCTCGGCCTGTCTCGAGCACAACATCGGTGTGCTGGTTCGCGTTCCGTTTGATGAAGGAGCGCTCGCCGGTCGGGTCTCCGAACATACGACTTTCCCTGACGGCGATTTCCGCAACTTTTACTTCAGAGGCGATCGCAAGAAGCAGGTGGCCGCGCGGGTGGAAGCACTGGTTCGCGATCTGGGCCTTGATGATGTGACCGATTTGCCGGGTATCGCGATCCGGTTCTGCCTGTCTCATCCCGCGGTATCGACTGTGATTCCCGGCATGAGATCGACCAGCAGCGTGGAAGCTAATGTTATGGCCTCGGGCCAGGGGCCTTTGCCGAACCCTGCGCTCGACGTGGTGCGGCGTCACGCATGGGATCGCAATTTCTATGCCTGATCCACGAACCATGTTCGAGAAGATCTGGTCGCGGCACCGGATTCTCGATCGCGCCGACGGGCAGACTCTGCTCTATATCGACAGGCATCTCGCTCACGACGGCTACGTTCCGGCATTCGAAATATTGCGCGAACGGGGTTTGAAGCCTCGCAGACCCGACCGCATTTTCGGAACGCCCGACCATTATGTGCCGACGAACAGCCGCATCGTGACGCAGATTCTGGATGCTGAGCGGCGGCATATGGTTGACTCGCTCAGCGAAAACGCGCGCGAGTGGGGATTGACCCTGTTCGATCTGGGTGACGCCAGACAGGGCATTGTCCATGTCATCGGACCCGAACAGGGCATCACGCAGCCGGGACTGGTGATCGTTTGCGGAGATAGCCACACGTCGACTCATGGCGCTCTGGGGGCGCTCGCGTTCGGGATCGGCATGACGGAAGTGGCGCACGCGCTGGCGACCCAGACGCTGTGGCAGCGCAAGCCGAAGACCATGCGCATCCGGATCGACGGGGCTTTGGGCGATGCCGTTACAGCAAAGGACCTGATACTGGCGATCATTGCGCGGATCGGCACTGCCGGAGCGACGGGACACGTGATCGAGTATGCGGGCTCCACGATCGAGGCGCTGCCGATTGAAGGTCGGCTTACCGTATGCAACATGTCGATTGAGGCGGGTGCGCGCGCGGGGCTTATCGCACCGGACGAGAAAACGTTTGAGTATTTGCGGGGTCGGCCATACGCGCCACCGGGCGCGGAATGGGATCGCGCGGTGGCCCAGTGGCGTGAGTTGCCTTCTGATCCGAAGGCTGTTTTCGATCGCGAGGTGAGCATCGCCGCCGAAGAGCTTGCGCCGATGGTGACCTGGGGTACGAGCCCGCAGGATGCCGCGGCGATCAATTCCCGTGTACCGAATCCGAAGGATGTGGACGATGCTCAGCGGCGAGAGAACATGATCCACGCACTTGAATACATGGCCCTCGATCCCGATACCGCGCTTGAAGGGATTGCGGTCGATCGGGTTTTCATCGGTTCCTGCACAAACGGGCGGATCGAAGATCTGCGGAGTGCCGCGAGTGTCGTGCGCGGGCGCAAGGTGCGCGATAGCGTTGGGGCGTGGGTGGTTCCGGGTTCGGGTCTGGTGCGCCGTCAGGCGGAAGAGGAAGGGCTGGACCGGGTGTTTCGGGAGGCGGGTTTCGAATGGCGGGAAGCCGGCTGTTCGATGTGTCTGGGTACGAACGGAGAAGTGGTCGCGCCGGGAGACCGCTGCGCCTCAACGTCGAACCGCAATTTTGTGGGGCGCCAGGGAAGAGGTGCCCGGACACATCTGATGAGCCCCGCGATGGCGGCGGCGGCGGCTGTCGAAGGATGCCTGACCGATGTGCGGCGGTTCATCAATCGGAATTGAAGATGGAACCATTCGAGCTTCTGGAATCGACCGTCGTCCCCATGCCCGAGTCGAATATCGACACGGATCAGATTATTCCGGCGCGGTTTTTACAAAAGCCGCGGCGCGATGGCTGCGGCCCGTGGCTCTTTCATGACTTGCGTTATTCCCCGACCGGCGAGGAAAATCCAGAGTTCGTTCTGAACCGGCCGCGGTACCGCGCGTCGCGGATTCTGGTGGCGGGCGACAACTTTGGCTGCGGATCTTCGCGTGAGAACGCTGTGTGGGCCCTCTACGATTACGGGTTCCGAGCCGTGATTGCACCCGGGTTTGGCGATATCTTTTTCAACAACTGCTTGAAGAACGGACTGCTCCCGGTTCGGCTACCGCGCAACGTTGTAGAACGTTTGCTCGCGGCCGATTCCGCAGCAGATTGTGAAGGTCGATCTCAACGCGCAGACAGTAAGCTTTGGGGAAACCCAGGTTTGTTTTGACATCGACCCGTTCGCGAAACATTGCCTGCTTGAACGGCGTCGACGAACTCGGCTATACGATGACGCGCATGGACGAGATCGCGGAATTCGAGCGGCAGTACGAACCATAGCAGCCGCTGAAGCATCGCCTCAATCCGGCTTACCGGCAAACTTTCCTGGTCTTTCGGTTAATCGATTTGCCTGTGCAAGCCGTTCGAGCAACTTATGGAGACGCTCGGGCATGGCCCTGCCAGCGAAGCCGCCGCACAATCGTAGACACGAAGGAGCAAATCGAACATGAAACGCATTTTCACTTTTCTCTACGGAGCAATCAGCTACCTGGTGTTCCTGGCAACCTTTCTATACGCCATCGGATTCATCGGCAATTTTGGCGTGCCAAAATCGCTGGATACCGCTGCGTCCGGCCCCTGGCAAAAAGCTCTATTAGTTAACGTCGGATTGCTGTCGCTTTTCGCGGTGCAACACAGCGTCATGGCTCGCCCGGCATTCAAACGCTTGCTCACGAGAGTGCTGCCTGCCGCTATGGAACGTAGTACCTATGTGTTGGCGAGCAGCGTCGCGCTCTTGCTTCTCTTTTGGCAATGGCAGCCTCTCGGCGGGACGGTATGGAATGTCGAAAATCCGGTGGGAAGAGGATCTCTGTACTTTGGCTTCGCGTTTGGATGGGCGCTTGTCCTGTTGGCCACCTTCGTAATCAACCACTTTGATCTGTTCGGTCTGCGACAAGTCTGGCGTCACCTCTTGCGGAAACCACAGGCGGGATTGGAGTTCGGCACGCCTTTTCTGTACCGCATCGTGCGCCATCCGCTCTACGTGGGCTGGTTGTGCGTCTTCTGGAGTACGCCAGTCATGACAGTCACCCACTTGCTGTTCGCAGGCATAACGACAGCCTACATTCTGATCGCTATTCAGTTTGAAGAGCGCGACCTGATGGCCGTTCATCCCGAATACGCCGAGTACCGCAAGCAGGTCCCGATGATCATTCCTGGATTGCCGCATCGCGTCGAAATCTCTCCAAAGGTGATGGTTGCCTCCGCTACCTCAGCGGGGCTCCTGAAATGAGCCATGAAAGAAGCATTCAAGTTGATGGCGGTGCTCGCTCATCCGGACGACGAATCGCTCGGATTTGGTGGAACGCTGGCCAGGTATGCGGCGGAAGGCATGGAAACGTACCTGGTTACGGCGACGCGCGGGGAACGGGGCCGCTTCGGTTCCCAGGGTAAAGACGCCGATCCGGCGGAGGTCGGTCGTGTTCGCGAGATGGAATTGCGAGCGGCCGCAGCCGTACTCGGCATCCGTGAAGTCTCCATTCTGGGCTATGGCGACGGGGCGGTGGATCAGATGGATCCCACGGTAGCGATTCGGGCGATTGCAGAGCACATCCGCCGAGTTCGGCCTCACGTGGTCATCACCTTCGGCCCGGACGGCGCCTACGGTCATCCGGACCACATCGCCATCTCGCAGTTCACGACAGCCGCTGTCGTGTGCGCCAGCCGATGCTGGTTACCGCAGTGACTCTCTTCCCGCGCATCGCGTTGCCAAGCTCTACAATCTGGCGTGGCGAAATGCCAAATGGGAAGCCTACCAGGCCGCCTTTCGCAAGCTGACTTCCATGGTGGATGGAATTGCGCGCCAGGCGAATCCGTGGCCTGACTGGGCAGTAACCACCGAGCTCGACACTTCCTCCTGCTGGCCCGTCGTGTGGAAGGCGGTATGCTGCCACCAGACACAAATGTCCGTCTACGGGCAGCTTGAGCAACTCACGGAAGAGCAGCAGAGAGCACTTTGGGGCTCTCAGGAGTTCTACCGCGTCTACAGCGCCGTCAACGGCGGCCGAAAACTGGAGACCGATCTGTTTGAGGGGCTACGGTAATGCAACAACGCTTTCCACTCGAATCGACCAACTCAGATCCCGCACGGCGCCGCTCGAAATGACGGAAGAGCAGTTTCGCTCGCTCGGCCACGACCTTGTCGACAGGATCGCCGGCTTCCTGGCTTCCTTGCGCGCACGGGCGGTGACGCCGGCGGAGTCACCAGATGAAGTCCGCGCGGCTCTGAACGCAGGCACGGACACTTCCAGAAGAAGGCACGCAGGCAAGCGTTCTGCTTCAGAGCGCCGCCGACCTGCTGTTTGACCACTCGCTGTTCAACGGACATCCACGCTTTTACGGCTACATCACTTCGTCCGCGGCTCCCATCGGAATGCTCGCGGAATTGCTGGCGGCTGCCGTAAATGCCAACGTCGGCGCCTGGAAGCTGTCTCCCATGGCCACCGAAATAGAAGCCCAGACGATTCGATGGCTCGCACAATTCATCGGCTATCCGGCCGATTGTGGCGGCTTGCTTGTGAGCGGTGGCAACATGGCCAATCTTACGTGTTTCCTGGCTGCCCGTGCCGCGAGAGCCGGATGGGATGTTCGAAAACAAGGTGTCGCCGGCGGGCCTCCCCTGCTTATCTACGCTTCCCGAGAAACACATACCTGGATACAAAAAGCGGCCGACATCACAGGACTCGGCACGGATGCGATTCGCTGGATCGGCGTCGACAAATGGCAACGCATGGATCTTACTGCTTTAGAAGTTCAGTACAAGCGGGATCTTGAAGAGGGGTACCAGCCATTTCTCGTAGTCGGCACCGCCGGAACCGTCAGTACAGGAGCGGTAGATCCCCTCCCGGATCTGGCGGCCTTCTGTCGGGAGCGCAAATTGTGGTTCCATGTGGATGGCGCATACGGGGCCTTCGCCGCCGGGATCAAGGAAGCGCCTGCCGATCTCATGGGATTGACCGCGGCGGACTCGGTGGCGGTCGATCCTCACAAATGGCTGTACGCCCCGCTCGAAGCCGGATGCGCGCTGGTCCGCGACCCTGCCGCTTTGCGCAATGCGTTTTCTTACCACCCGCCGTACTACAGCTTCGACGTCGAGGCCACGAATTACTATGATCTCGGGCCTCAGAACTCGCGCGGGTTTCGCGCACTCAAAATCTGGCTTGCTCTTCAGCAAGCAGGTGCGGCAGCCTACCGTCAGATGATCGGGGAAGACATCGCATTGGCCCGGCACCTCTACGAACTGGCGGCAGAACACCCGGAACTGGAGGCGATCTCGCACAACCTGAGCATCACGACACTGCGCTACGTTCCGTTGGAACTGCGTGCCAGTGTGGGCTCCGAGCAGACAGAGGCGTACCTGAATCGTCTGAATCAACTGCTGCTGACGTACGTTGAGAATAGCGGCGAGGCGTTCTGCTCCAATGCTCTGATCGAGGGGAAGTCCGTCTTGCGGTTCTGCATCGTCAACTTCCGAACCTCAACCGGCGACATCGAGGCCGTGCCGCCATTGGTGGCGCGCCTCGGCCGCGAGGCTCACGCAAATTCCCAGCCATTGGGATGATCAGGAGTTCACTTTTGCAGATACTCGATTCCTCGGTTCTCAGCGATTTACTGGGTCGACTGCAGCGCATTCGTCCAGAAACTCGCGCGCTTTGGGGCCGGATGAATGCCCATCAAATGGTATGCCATCTGAATGATTCTTTCGGCCTCGCAATGGGCGATAAGACGGCAAGCGAGGACATCAATGTTTTCAGTCGAACGCTGATGAAATGGGTTGCGCTCTACGCGCCAGTACGCTGGCCAAAGGGTGTACCGACGCGACCGGAAATGGATCAGCTGGGCGGAGGTACGCGGCCGCGTCGAATTTTCGCATGATAAAGCCGCGCTGGCCGCGGCCATCGAACGGTTCGCGCTGCAGCCCGATACATTTCAGTTCGCTCGTCATCCGACCTTCGGTGAACTTACCAGGTGGGAATGGGTTCGCTGGGGTTATCTCCACACCGATCACCACTTCCGGCAGTTCGGAGTTCAGGCGAGCCGATGAATTCAGGATTGACGCGGCCGCGGCTGGTATCCTACCGTAGTAGGATACTTGTATGCCGCGCGGCAACCCGTCACCGAAGCTTGCGATCACTATTGACCCCGGTATTCACGAAGACATCCTTGCGGTTGCCGCCCGCGAAGGGGTGAGCGTCTCCGCCTGGATGACCATCGCGGCGCGCGAAGCGCTGCAGCGGCGGGCCGGGTTGGCGGCGGTCTCCCAGTGGGAGAAGCAGCATGGACGGCTCACCGCAGAAGAAATGAATGAGGCGCGCCGCACGGTGCGTGCACAGCTCGGAACATCGCGAACGGTCCGACGTCGGGCATGAGCGCCGTCCTTTACGACGCCGCAGTTCTTGTGGCCGCGGACAGGAACGAGCGGCGGACATGGGCTGAGCACAAGGCCCGTTTGGAATTTGGCATTATTCCTTTCGTTCCCGCGCCGGTGGTCGCTCAGGTGAGCCGGTCCCCACGACAGGCCCAACTCAGGCGCTTTCTTACCGGGTGCATGATTGTTCCCCTTGATGAGAGCGCGGCCCACGAAGCAGGGCAACTGCTCGGTATGACGAGAACGGTTGACGTGGTTGACGCCGTTGTGGTCACGACGGCTCTTCGCCAAAAAGCCATGATTCTCACAAGCGATCCGGATGACATCAAACGGCTCGTCAGGGCTTCCGGACGGGAAATCGTTGTGGTCAACGTTTGAGCAGTGAACACGCTCCCGAGTACGAAGGCCGCAGCCGTAAATGGTTATCTCACTGACCGCGGACTGCGCGCGGCCGGATACCCGGGGGCTTTCCAGGCCCGACCCAGATAACGCCTGGAACCGAAGTTGCGCCAACTCCCAATTCGTAGCCGGGCTCCAACGGGCCGACCGCGATGGTGCTGGACGGCGCCGGACCACTCAGAACCAGTGCAACGTTCACCGGCTGGATCGACGTAACATCCTCTGGCACGCGCAGCCTGACCTGTCCGATCCCCGAGATTGCATTCGGCTGATCAGTGAACCCAACGTCGCCGCCAGCGTAGGCGTAGAACCCAAACCGGCCGCCGAAGTAGGGCAAGCCCACCTCCGCCGATCCGCGATCAAATGCAGGACTTGGCCCCGTAAAGCTTCCTGTCGTCTGATTCGCGGCGAGTGTGCCTATTCCATTGAGGAAAAGCGATAATAACGAGCGCACCGGCGCTGGATTCGCACACGAGTTAATCGATCCGTCCTCATTGATTGCCAGCGCGACCAAAGACGAGGCCGCGATTTGCGTTTGCCCGCAAGTTATGGCGCTCGGAATGGCAGTCGCGAACAAGCCTGGATTTTGGGGGACGACGGCGAACATACGGGTTCCCAGAACCTGCCCGTTGTAGTTCACCTGCATGACCGTGGACGGATTCTGACTAATCTCAAACGGCGCCTGGATGTTGATCTGCGTTGAAGATGCATAGAGAATCGGCGCGGGCTGCCCATCGAATGTCACGCTAAGGCCACCCAACGCTGTAGGGACGCTGCTCTCTCCCGCGATGAGCCCGGACACCGGATTACTCGGACCGATGCCGTTTCCGAAAAGCGTAAGCAACTGTCCGGGCGCGACGGGGCCGATGAGTGTCCAGTTGGCCGCATCCGTGACGCATCCGATCGGGCTCGCCGGAAGTCCGAAATTGGTCCGTTCCAGAAACGCACCGAAGGCAACCCGCTGTGTCACGGAGCTGTCGTAGACGACTCCCGGCGTAAGCGGAATATCCGGAAGGCCGGCGATGCCGCCGAGATAGACGTTTCCCTGCGAATCGACCGTGGAACTGACCAGCATCTCCGAACTTCCCCAACCCACAAGGCGATACCCGGAAAGAATCCGCGTCCCCAGAATGCTGCCATCTTTGCTGCTGATATGAAGAATGTAGGGTGTGGCGCCTGGCAGGCACTCCGCGCGAACGTTTCCCGCGGAAGGCCCTGGAGGAGCTGGCACGGCATTTGCCGGAAATGTACTTAATACGGGGATCGGGAAAGCCCCAACGGCTATCAAGTCGCCTTGCGGATCGAACGCGAGATTCGATCCATTTCCCGGCGGTACTCCCACGGGCACGGAAAGCAGCACTTTCGAGCCGGTTGGATCGAGTTCGGTCGTAAAGGTCTGCGATGTCGGCGGCGCCGCCAGCGCCGGCGCATAGGGATAATCCGGCGACACGGTATCTCCGGTCAGCCAGACGTCGCCCGATGCATCGACCGCCATGCCGGCATTCCAGGCGCCCATCGAACCAGTCACAAAGGTTGAATAGAGCAGCTGTGACCCGTCGGCGCTCAACTTCGTCACGTACTGCTCGCCCGCGGGTACCTCGGAAGACCCGATCGTTATCAAACCGCTGGGGAAGTAGAGGAACGGCGTATAAGTCGTTTGAAAAGCACCCGGACTTGTTGGATACTGGAACTCCGCCGTGCCCGCAATAAAAACGTCACCCGCGGCGTCAAGAGCGAGGCGCGAACCTCCTACGCCAATCGCCGAAAACATGAGCTTCGTTCCGGTGGGATCCAGTTTTGTCACGAACGGACACCCCAAGGCGCAATTGTTGCTGTTATAGGCTCCGGGCGTGTAAGGAAAGCCCGCGCCGGCTCGAGCTTCCCGACACAATCGCGTCGCCCTGATGGTCCACAACAATAGCCTGAGGCGTCGCGTAGACGCCATTTGAAAACAGAGTCGAGTAGACGATCGCGCCCGCGGTGTTCAGCTTCGCGGCAAACGGAACGTAGCTGTCTGGAGACGCCGGTCCTGGGGTCGAAGGCAGCGTCGGAAAGTCCGAGGCGCCGGTGTACCCGGTGATATACGCGTTGCCTGCCGCGTCAACCGCCATCGCAGAGGCAACTGTGATCCCAGTGCCTCCTCGACTTTTGAGAACGGTCACATAAGTGGTTTCCGTAGCGGATGGATTCAGCCGCGCGACGAACACACCCAGCCTCGACTCGGGCGTAACTTCGCCGAATACGTAGATATAGCCCTGCGCATCTGTCGCGACCTGTTGGACTGTCGAGTCCGCCTTCAGGAACGTCGAGAATGGAGGCAGATTCGCGGGAAGCTGAGCTGACGAACAAGCGCCGAAAAGGACGAGTCCGGCGAACACCGGCGAGAGCTGACGCATCATGGCGGATCTCTGAAAGGCACGTCCTTCGCCACCGCCGGCGTCGATAATCCATTGATTTGGATCGTGTTCGTGTCAGGGGTCCGCGCCATTGCGACTCAGCGGGGCGCGGAATTGACACAGCTATAATCAATCGGACAACTGAATGAAAATTGCGGTTTTACCCTGTGATGGGATTGGGAAAGAAGTGACTCGACAGGCCGTCAAATGTCTCCATGCAGTCCTGGGCGCCACGAAGGCGGACCTGACAGAAGCGCCGATCGGCGGCGCGGGATAGGAAGCGGCGGGCGATCCTTTGCCGCCGGCGACGCTGGAACTTGCACGGCAATCCGATGCGATTCTGCCTGGCGGCGCTGGCGTCCTGGAAGATGAGTCCCGGCCACCTGAAAAAGCGGCCGGAAGAGCCTCCTCCGCCTGCGCAAGGAGCTTGGACTCTTCGCCAATTTCCGCCCCGCCTTCCTCTTTCCCGAGCTGGCTGGCGCATCGACGCTGAAGCCTGAGATCGTGGATGGACTCGGACATCATTATTCTGCGTGAACTGAACGGCGATGTTTATTATGGTCAGCCACGCGGCTTCGAGACCAGCGCCTCGGGTGAGCGGTCGGGGTTTAACACGATGCGCTACTCCGAGTCGGAGGTGGAACGCATAGGAAGAGTGGCTTTCGAAACGGCCCGCCAGCGGCGCGGCAAGCTTTGTTCCGTTGACAAGGCGAACGTCCTCGAAACCAGCGCTCTCTGGCGGGAAGTCATGGTGCGCCTTGGACCGGAGTATCCGGATGTGGAACTTTCCCACCTCTACGTAGATGCAGCGGCGATGGCTCTTATGCGTAATCCGAAACAGTTCGATGTCATCGTGACCGGCAATATCTTCGGCGATATCCTTTCCGACGCGGCGGCCATGCTGACAAGCTCCATCGGCATGCTGCCCTCCGCATCCATCGGAACCGGCCGCAAGGGCTTGTACGAACCGGTTCACGGCACCGCTCCCGATATAGCCGGCAAGGCGAAACTTCCACCGCCGACGATGGGGTGGAGCACGCGCTCGCTAACAGGCACGCGAAACCACTGGCGAGGCACACGTCGCATCATGGGGGCGGCTACCGCGGGCTCGATGCTGCATGTTCCCCAGGTCACCATCACCGAATACCACGGATTGCCCGGCCGAGGACGAACCAGAACACAGTCAGATTCGTGGCATAGAACAGCAAAGCGAGCCGATACCAGACGCTCTGAAAGGCGCCCATGGGATCTGGTTTCGGTGACGGTTCAGCGCTCATAAGACGTTCCTCCGACCACACTTATAGTGAGGCTGACCCGATCACTCTGACCTCGACAACAACCGCCACAAGGTATATCCTGCAAAACCTGTCTTACCAACGACGTCGAAGCCGCCGGGCCCACGAATCGCTGCCTACCTGATCACGGGTCAAGTCCAAGTACCTCCAACTCTGATGCCTCGCCGCCGGAATTTGTCGGTCATGGCGAGCGTCGTCCCTCAGGGCGGGGATCCAAAACCGCGTGTGAATCGGCCGGCAGCTATTTGCGACTCGCTGCCGCACTGCCCGGCGTGTGCCTGATCCAGGTTAAACCCAATCCAACCCTGAATGCCAGGCTGCGAGACTCAGCGCCCGAAAAATAATTCTTCGATGAGGCTTGACACCGGTATGCGTTGGGTATAGCTTTCTTGGCAATTCCACCTGGTGTGGATTCTATTCGGACTAGTTTTGGGGAAATAGTCGAACAGCATATTGGGATGAACGAGCAAGACACGGGGAAAGCTGCGACCGGCGGGAAGACATCCGCGGTCGTCACAAACTCGTAAATCCCTTCGAAGAAATTTCCCGCCAACTTTCAACCGGGGAGAGGTGTATCTATGCGCGCAGGGGTGTTTTTCGCGTTGACTTTCCTGACTGCTGTAACCGCGATTGCCCAGTCCGATCGCGGAACCATCACGGGCACCGTTTCGGATCCGGCCGGCGCCATCATTCCCGACGCGGCCGTGGAGGCGCGGAACACCGCGACCGGTTCGGTCTACCCTGCCGCCACTTCAGGGACCGGCAATTACACCATCGCTCAATTGCCAGTGGGCACATACGAACTAAACGTCACGGTCGCCGGCTTCAAGAAATTCGTCCGCACCAACGTGGTTGTAGAAGTGGCGGCAACCGTACGCGTGGACGCGAACATGGAGGTCGGCGCGACCAATGAAAGCATCACGATCACCGATGCCGTGCCTCTGCTCAAGACGGAAGGAGGAGAGGTAAGCCACAACATCGCCACCAGCACCTTGAACGACCTTCCCATTCTTACACTCACGGTCGGAGCCGCGGGCATTGGAACGGCCAACACCCTTGGCAACATCAGAAATCCGCTTTCAGCCGTTGCCCTGCTGCCTGGCGCGCGGATCACGACGGATTCCATCATGCGGATTAACGGTATGCCCTCGAATTCGCAATCCATTAACGTCGAAGGGCAGGACGCCACGAACGGATTCTTCAAGCAGCAGAACCAGATCAATCAATCGGGAGTGGAAGCCATTCAGGAAGTCGCCATTCAAACCAGCAATTTCGCCGCCGAATATGGCGCGGCGGGGGGCGGTTATTTCAACTACACCATTAAATCGGGCACCAACCAGCTTCATGGCAGCGTGTATGACTATTTCGTGAACGAAGTGTTAAATGCAGGGTCGCCCTTTACCACCAATCCCGCCAAGCCAAATCAGCATATCCGGAACCCCATTCGGCAAAACGATTACGGTTTTACGATAGGCGGCCCCATCGTCATTCCCAAGATCTATAACGGTCACGACAAAAGTTTCTTTTTCTTCAATTTCGAGCAGTTCCGGCAAAGCGCTTTTACGAGCAACTCGGTCGCGATCGTGCCTTCGGCGGCTTATCGAAGCGGAAACTTCAGCGGCGCCCTGCAGCCTGGCATCCCGTGCAATGGCCCCGATCCGGCCGGCCAGATGGTTTGCGTGAATGAGATCTTCAACCCTCAAAGTCAGATGACGGTGGGAGGCTCCCAGGTAAGAACTCCTTTCGCCAACAACACGATTCCCATGAGCATGATGGATCCGGTGGCGCTCGCCATTCAGCAGATGATGCCGCTTCCCAACCAGACCGGCCTCACCAATTACCTTGCTCCGGGTTACTCCAATTACCGGCACACCACAATCCCCTCGTTCAAGATCGATCAGAACCTGAGCCAGAAGATGAAGATATCGGGTTACTATTCGGCTACGCAGACCATTTCGCCGCAGACCAATGGGTTTCCTCAACCTTATACCGCCCTGCAGCCTCAGAACGCACTGGCGCAGACGATCCGCATCAATTACGACTACACCATCACGCCTACTTTGCTATTGCATCTCGGGGCAGGCTACCTGCACACTTCCAACCCTCAGACCGCGCCTGCGTTTGATCAGAAAACTCTGTTCAACCAACAGAACGGCGGCGGAATTCCCTTTACCGTCTCGAACTACTTCCCCTATTTTGCCGGCACCTTCAGCGGACTGGGTGGCGGGTTCAGCGGCGGCGGTCCGTTTCCCCAGGTCGCCAATACAGGTGTCGCATTCACCCTTACACCGGAGGCCAACGACTACAAGCCAACCTTCAACGCGAGCGCGACGTGGGTCAAAGGAAATCACACTTTCAAGATGGGAGCGACGGCGCTGTTCGAGGGCATTCAGAGTCTGAACGAGAGCCGCGCCGACGGACAGTTCGGATTCTCCGCGCAGCAGACCAGCGATCCCTGGCAAAATGGTCAGCCATTCGCCAATTCCGCGGGCAGCGGCTTCGGGTATGCCAGTTTTCTGTTGGGCGCCACCAGCAGCGTATCGACCGCTGCGCCCGCGGATGTGCGGCTTGGTACGCACTCCTATGCAATCTACATCCAGGATAGCTGGAAGGTAACCCGTAAACTGACCTTCGACTTCGGAGTGCGCTGGGATTACGCGATCCTGTGGAAAGAACAGTATGGCCGAATGCAGAATGCCTCTTTCACCCAGCCCAATCCCCTCATCGGCGGAAGGCCTGGATCGGTAATTTATCAGGCTACCTGCAACTGTAACTACGCCAATGCTTACCCCTATGCCCTTGGACCGCACATTGGAGTAGCTTACCAGGCACGCTCCAAAACCGTGTTACGAGGAGGCGGCGCCATCTCCTATGCGGGAATTTCGGACCAGGCGGGACTGAATAGCAGCGCGGGGGATTTCTATACTATTCCGGCGGCGGCATATGGGGCATCCGCCGGAGCTTTGAAATTAGGGGACCCCTATGGACCCGGTAACATTTACGGGAATCCGGTGGTCCACTGGCCGAATTTCAGTCCGTCCTACCCGATTCAGGCGGCGCCGGGCGTGATTCCTCCTTCGTCGCCGTTCGTCTCCATCGCTCCCAACTCGGGCCGGTTGCCGCGTACGTTTCAATGGAGCGTGGGCTTGCAGCAGGAGGTCACGAAAAACCTGGTGGTGGAAGCCGCCTATGTGGGGAATCGCGGCGCCTGGTGGGCGTCACCTCTTCTGGCCGGTCTGAACTACAATGCCCTTACGCCCCAAGGTTTGCTGAACGACAGGCAATATGGCGATACCACGGGAATCAACATCCAGAATAAGACGGATGCGGCTCTGTTGAATACCCAGATCAATTCGCCCGCGGTGCTCGCGCGCTTCCCCGGCCTCTCCAATCCGAACAACGTCTATCCTGGATTCCCGGGCACTCAGACTCTCGGCCAGGCGCTGAGACCGTACCCGCAGTGGGGAGGAATCCCTCCGTTCCTGGGACCGCCCATGGGAGATACATGGTACGATTCGCTGCAGATCAAGGCAACCCAGCGCCTGAGTCATGGACTTAGCGCTCAGGTGGCCTATACCTGGCAGAAGGAACTGACTAACGGCACCAACTCCAACACGTCTTACGTGACGCCGTCTCCGCCGCTGATCAACGACGTGTTCAACATCCGCCAGAACAAGCAGATCTCCGGCTTCAGCCTTCCCGAGACACTGATTATCGCTTTCAACTACACCACGCCCAGGATACACGGCGATTCCACGGGGATCAAGGTACTTTCGTGGGTTGCACGGGACTGGACCCTGGGAGGCGTACTCCGTTATCAGAGCGGGCAACTGCTCCAGACTCCGCCCTCGGCCAACAATTTGCTTTCCAATCTGCAACGTGGACCGTCCAACAACCCCGCGCTCTGGGGCGGCGGCTACACGTTTATGAATCGGGTACCGGGGCAGCCATTGTTTCTGGTCACTCCGAACACGAAGTTCGATCCCACCCAGCAGCTTGTGCTGAATCCGGCGGCCTGGGTAGAACCGCCGTTTGGAACGTTCGGGGCCTCTCCGGCTTATTACAACGACTTCCGATGGCAGCGTCAGCCGGCCGAGAGCATGGCGTTCGGACGGCTTTTCCCGATGGGAAAAGAGGGCAGGTTCAGGCTTCAGGTGCGGGCGGAGTTTCAGAACATCTTCAACCGCATGGCCTATTCGCTGCCGTCGGATGGATCGGCGTTCGGCGCCGGGGCGGTGTTTACCACCACTCCTACAGCCCACGCAAATGCCGGCGGGACTTTGTCTTCGGGCTACGGGTTTGTTCCCTGGGTGAACGGCGTCGGATCGCATCCTCGCAGCGGCCAGATCGTGGCGAGGTTTACCTTCTGATTCTGGTCACCCGCCGGATCGGGTAGACTAACGGGCTGAGGCAGGGAAACCATGTCGAGGCGCGCGTCAACGGTTCGGCGGGAGCCGGTTAAAGCCGAGCCGGAAAAGGTCGAGACCATAAGGAGAACCGCAACAGGTTCTCCTTATTTTTTTGCCCTGCTGCTGTTATTCGCCGGCAGCGGCTGCGCGGCGCTGATCTATGAGGTGGTCTGGTTCCAGTTGCTGCAACTGGTCATCGGGTCATCGGCTATTTCGTTGGGCTTGCTGCTCGCGGCCTATATGGGCGGCCTTTGTCTGGGAAGCATGGCTCTGCGGCGCGTCATTCCCTCATGGCGAAATCCGATGCAGGTTTACGCGCTGCTGGAACTGGGCATCGGCGGATTAGGACTAGTGGCACTCTACGCGGTTCCGCTCGTCGCGCGAATCTATATCGCGGGCGCGGCTTCAGGCGCGGCCGGATTGGTTCTGCGCGGTGTGGTGGCGGCCGCGTGTCTGCTGCCGCCAACGATCCTGATGGGCGCGTCCCTGCCGGCGATTTCCCGAGCCGTTGAGAATACCCCAAAACCAGTCAGGCAGTTGGGGCTGCTCTACAGCTTCAATATCGCGGGGGCAGTGACCGGCTGTGTGCTGGCGGGCTTTTACCTGCTGCGGGTCTACGACATGGCGGTCGCAACCTGGACCGCCGCCGCGATCAACCTGGTGACTGGATTGTGCGCGCTGGCAATGGCGTACGGTAAGCCAGACACGCGCCGTGACGGCGAGACGATCGACGAGCCCAATCGTGCGCCGCAGAGGCCGGGTACGGCGCTCGTTTACGCGGCCATCGCTTTATCGGGTTTGACGGCGCTGGGGGCGGAGGTTGTGTGGACACGCCTGCTCTCGCTTCTGCTGGGGGCAACCGTCTACACGTTCTCGATTATTCTCGCGGTGTTTCTGGGCGGCTTGTG
This sequence comes from Terriglobia bacterium, assembly GCA_963831795.1. Classification (GTDB taxonomy): domain Bacteria; phylum Acidobacteriota; class Terriglobia; order Bryobacterales; family Bryobacteraceae; genus BOG-234. Next base: position 56,639 of record CAWHSB010000026.1, read on the forward strand.
GGCCGGCGGAACGGCGGGTTCATTCCTCAGCACACGCACCCGGAGCCCGCGGATGGCGCTTGCGGCCTGCCAGGTCCTGCTCGCACTGGCAATTGCCTGGACCGCTTTCACCATTGCCCGGGTTCTGCCATACTGGCCCGTCGATCCGTGGCTTTCTGTGAGCCCGTGGTTTAATTTCGACCTCGATGTGACGCGATGTCTGCGGGCTATCTTTCCCGCGACCCTGCTGTGGGGCGCGAGTTTCCCCCTTGCTATGGCGAGCGTGGCGCGCGAGGGAGAGGACGCGGCCCATGTGTCCGGAGAGGTCTATGCGGCGAATACCGCGGGCGCCATCGTCGGCGCTCTGGTTTTTACTCTGCTGCTCATTCCCGTAATCGGAACGAAAGGCGCGCAGCAAACACTGATCTGGATCGCCGCGCTCAGCGCCATCGTGGCGATGACCGCGGCGGCCATCGAATATCCCGAAGGAATGCGGCGGATGGCGCGGGCAAGCGCGGCGGCGGCCGCCACGGTGTTGTTGGCCTGGGGTCTTACGACCACGATCTCCGAGATTCCCTGGCAGGCGATCGCTTATGGAAGGCGTGTGGCGCCCGTTCTGCGGGAAGCGGAGTCGTCCGGTCAGAAACCGACCGAACCGCTCTTCGTCGGCGAGGGCATGAATACATCCGTCGTGATTACTCAGGTCAACGACCAGCGGTTCTTTTATGTCAGCGGCAAGTCCGAGGCATCTTCGGCGCCGCTCGATATGCGGCTGCAGCGAATGATGGGGCACATACCGGCCCTCCTGCACACGGCGCCGCGGTCTGTGCTGGTGGTCGGATTCGGCGCGGGCGTTACGGCCGGCGCTCTGACCCGATACCCCGAGGTAGAGAGCATCGTTGTCTGCGAACTGGAGAAGATCATCCCGCCGGCATCGGACGAATACTTCGGCAAAGAAAACTACCACGTGTTGAGCGATCCGAGAACCCGCGTGGTTTACGACGATGCGCGGCATTACATCCTCACGACGCCCGGGAAGTTCGATCTGATTACCACAGATCCCATTCATCCCTGGGTCAAAGGCACCGCGACCTTGTATTCGAAACAGTATTACGAGCTGGTGAAAAAGCATCTGAATCCGGGCGGCGTGGCGGCGCAATGGCTGCCGATTTACGAGAGCGACGAGCAAACAGTCAGGAGCGAGCTAGCCACTTTCTTCAGTGTTTTCCCGCAAGCCACCGTGTGGAGTAATTACACCGATGGCGATGGTTACGATCTCGTACTGGTCGGCCGGCAGGAGCAGGCCCCCGCTCCCGCCAGGGTGGATATCGACGCGCTGCAGAAGCGTCTGGATCAACCCGCTTACGCGGGCGTATCGGCGTCGCTCGCCGATGCCGGATTTCACTCGGCGGAAGAATTGCTCGCCACGTATGCGGGCCGAGCCCCGGATCTGCAACCGATGCTCGACGGCGCATCGATTACCGACGACAGGAATCTGCGCCTGCAATACCTCGCCGGGTTGGGCGTGAACTCGCGTTTATCGCCGCAAATTTACAGCGATATTCTGGCGTACAGGAAGTTTCCGGAAGACCTCTTCACCGGCGCCGGCGCCCGCGTCGATTCCCTGCGAGAAAAACTGGGACGGACCCCTCGAACGTTTTAAGTATGAAATTCGCGTCTATCCCGGGAACCTGGTTTCTGAGTGGGTGGATTCTCAGCGGACTCCTGCTCGCCAGCCCCAATAATCGGATTATTTGTGCGCTCGGACCCGGCACGGCGACTTACAAGCCCGCGAGCGATGAACGCCCGACCAGCGACGCTATGGAACTGGCCGGCCGCGTGAATGCGGCGGTGAAATCGATTTGCGGATCCCACTGCCCTGCCGTTGCACTGTTCCGCAATCCCACCGCTGGGGGCGTAATGTTTATCGCGAACGGCGACCAGCCGAGGTTAGTGTACGGACCGGCATTCTTCGCGTCGGTCCACGATGCCGCGGGCGACGCGGGTGTGTTCGCCCTGATGGCACACGAACTGGGGCACGGGCTTGACGATGTTCTGGGAGCCGCCTGGGTCAAGAACACCTGGACTCCCGAATTACGGGCCGATGGATGGGCAGGATGCGTGTTTGCGAAGAGTGGGACCATCGGAAGCGAATTGGCGGCGGCGCTGGCGACACTCGCGAAATATCCGGCGGCGTCGCACCCGTCCTGGAAAATCCGGCTGCCCGTGATCCGCACCGGCTACAGAGGTTGCGGAGGCGACGGAGCCAGGATCAGCCTGCACTAAGTGATTGCTCCGACACCCCGTCAATGCCGGCCGGCCTAGTCCCGGTCGAAGCAATTTCCAGAAGCCTCTTGTACGGCAGCGTTCTTTGCGGCCTGCGGTTTCTTAATTAAGCGCATGGATGAAGCGCTTTCTTTCGGGGACGGGGCAGGAAAACAGCTTCGGAAAGAAAGCGCCGGACGAGGCTGAAGGCACGGCTCTCGCGCTGTTGGCTCGTCACCGTCTGCACGACGCATGTTTCCGGTTCGTTTGTGAGCTGGCTGCTGCGGGTTCAGAAGGCGAAGCTATAATCAATCGGACAACTGAATGAAAATTGCGGTTTTACCTGGTGATGGGATCGGGAAAGAAGTGACTCGGCAGGCCGTGAAGTGCTTGCACGCGGTCCTGGGCGACAAGAAGACGCAACTGACGGAAGCTCCGATCGGAGGTGCGGGATACGAAGCGGCGGGCGACCCTTTGCCGCCGGCGACGCTCGAACTTGCACGAAAATCCGATGCGATTCTGCTGGGTGGAGCGGGCGTTTTAGAAGACGAGTCGCGGCCTCCCGAAAAGGCTGCGGGACGGGGTCTTTTGCGCTTGCGCAAAGAACTCGGACTCTTCGCGAATTTCCGCCCGGCGTTCCTGTTTCCCGAGCTCGCGGGCGCATCGACGTTGAAGCCTGAAATCGTTGATGGACTCGACATCATCATTCTGCGCGAACTCAATGGCGACGTCTATTACGGACAGCCGCGCGGTTTCGAGACCAGCGCTTCGGGTGAGCGGTCGGGGTTCAACACGATGCGTTACTCGGAGTCAGAGGTTGAACGCATCGGCAGAGTCGCTTTCGAAACGGCCCGGCAACGCCGCCGTAAGGTTTGTTCCGTCGATAAAGCGAACGTCCTCGAAACCAGCGCTCTCTGGCGGGAAGTGATGGTGCGGCTTGGACCGGAGTATCCGGATGTCGAACTCTCGCATCTCTACGTGGATGCGGCGGCCATGGCTCTGATGCGTAATCCGAAGCAGTTCGACGTCATCGTGACCGGCAACATCTTCGGCGATATCCTTTCCGACGCGGCAGCGATGTTGACCGGCTCGATCGGCATGCTGCCCTCCGCATCCATGGGAACGGGGCGCAAAGGCCTGTTCGAACCGGTCCACGGCACCGCCCCGGATATAGCCGGCAAGGACGTGGCGAACCCGCTGGCGTCCATTCTTTCGATGGCGATGATGCTGCGCCAGTCGTTCGATCTTACGGACCAGAGCCGGCGCGTCGAGAAGGCCGTTCGCGACGTACTCAAAGCCGGTTATCGGACTGCGGATATTTTCGAAACCGGCATGAAGCGCGTGGGGACAGAGGAGATGGGCGACCTGGTGGCATCCGCCATTCGCCGTGCAATAAACTGAGAAGCTATTGTGACCCCGAGGCCGGTCCCCGTTCCGACTACGCCAGAAAGCGCCGGCCAGATTGCGGCCCGGCTCGACCGCCTGCCCATGTCGCGTACGCTTTGGCGGCTGGTGTTGCTCATTTCGCTGGGCGGAGCCTGCGAGCTTTACGACATTTTCATTACCGCTTACATCGGTCCAGGGCTGGTCGCGAGCGGTCTTTTCGCGAACAGCACGGTCGGATTATTCGGCATCAATGGACTCGGTTTCTTCGTCTTCTCGAACTTCGCCGGAATGCTGCTTGGCTGTATGTTTTTTGGCTACGTGGCCGACCGGTTCGGACGCCGTACCATCTTTATCTCGTCGCTCCTCTGGTATTCAGTCGCGACAGCGATTATGGCTTTCCAGAACACGGCGGCGGCTGTGGATCTGTGGCGCATAATCGCGGGTATCGGCATCGGGCTGGAGCAGGTAACCATCGATACGCTGCTGCCTGAGTTCGTTCCGCCTCAGGCGCGCGGGCGGGCGTTCGCGTTTTACCAGTTCGTGGAGTTCTGCATCGTTCCCGTTGTGGCGCTGCTCGGCTGGTTACTGGTGCCGCGCCATCCTCTGGGGCTGGACGGCTGGCGATGGGTGACGCTCGTCGGTAGCCTGGGAGCGATTTTCGCGTGGTGGCTGCGGCGCGGGATACCGGAAAGCCCGCGCTGGCTCGCAGTGCATGGACGGGGCGTGGAAGCGGATGCGATCGTGCGTCAACTGGAGGAGAGCGCGGCGCGTGATATTGGAATGCCGCTGGCCTCGCCTTCACCCCCGCCACCACCCGAACCCCAAAACAACAGCTTCAGTGAAATTTTTCGTCCGCCTTACGCAGGCCGGACTCTGATGCTTTCGATCTTCAACCTGATGCAGACGATCGCCTTCTACGGCTTCGGTTCGTGGGTGCCGACGCTGCTGGTGGCGAAAGGCATTCAGATCACCACCAGCCTGCAGTACGCGTTCATCATTGCGATTGCGAATCCCGTCGGCCCGCTGCTGGGAATGCTCGTGGCCGACCGGATGGAGCGGAAGTGGCAGATCGTGTCCGCCGGGCTGGGAATCGGAATCTTCATGTTCTTCTTCGCCGTTCAATCGAATGCGGGGCTGATTATCTTTCTGGGCGTGCTGGTTACGCTTTCGAACAACTGGATGTCGTTCGCATTTCACAATTACCAGGCGGAATTGTTTCCTACGCGGGTTCGCGCCCGCGCCGTGGGCTTCGTATACGGCTGGAGCCGCGTGAGTGCGGCGTTTGCGGGCCTGCTGATCGGTTTCTTTCTGCAGGAAGGCGGCGCCAAAGGCGTCGCTCTTTTTATAGGCGCCGCAATGGCGGTCATGACTGTGACCATCGGCGGCTTTGGCCCGAAGACGAAGAATCTTGGTCTCGAGGAGATCTCACATTAACGATGAACGATACCGGCTTGAAGGGGAAGAGGGCGGTCGTGACGGCCGCCGCGCAGGGAATCGGACGAGCGACCGCCGAAGCGTTCGCGCGAGCGGGCGCGGAGGTCTGGGCGACCGATATCAACGGGGCAAAGCTGGAGGAATTGAGGGACACGCCGGGCATTTCGATCCGGATGCTGGATGTTCGGGACGGCGCCGATGTCAGCCGCTTCGGCAAGGAGGCCGGCTCGATCGATGTGCTGTTCAATTGCGCGGGCTTCGTGCATCACGGAACGATTCTTGAAAGCGCGGAGGCGGATCTCGACCTGGCTTTCGACCTGAATGTGAAGTCCATGTACCGCACGATCACGGCTTTCCTGCCGGGAATGCTTGAGAAGGGCAGTGGCTCGATTATTAATATGGCCTCTGTGTGCGGAAGCGTCAAGGGCGTTCCCTCGCGCTTCGTTTACGGCATGAGCAAGGCCGCGGTGATTGGGCTGACAAAGGCCATTGCCGCCGATTATGTAACGCGCGGCATTCGATGCAATGCGGTTTGCCCCGGCACCGTGGAGACGCCGTCCATGAACGAGAGGTTGCGGGCCACGGGCGATTACGACAAGGCGCGGGCCGCTTTTATAGCGCGGCAGCCGATTGGCCGCGTTGGTCAGGCGGAGGAGATCGCCGATTTGATTCTTTATCTCGCTACGGCCACCTACACGACCGGCCAGATTCACATTATTGATGGGGGCTGGACTACTTAGCAGGCAGAAAAGGCTGACGTGGGCGTCAGCCGCGGTCCGGGGGGACCACCCCACGAAACAGCCACCTATTGGGCTGGAGAGTTCCTGAACTTTGCCGCCAGTTCTCGTGCGCCGTCCGCCAGAAGCATGGTGTCCGCTCCAACCGCGATAAAGTTGCAGCCGAGGGAAATATAGTTGCGGCTGACTTCCTCGGTTGTGGACAGGATTCCCGCGGCCTTGCCCGCTTTGCGAATGCGGACGATCGCGTCGGCGATCGCGCGCTGAACTTCCGGATGCATGGGATTTCCGCGATGGCCGAGAGAGGCGGAAAGATCCGACGGCCCGATGAATAGTCCGTCAACGCCGTCCACGGCCGCGATGGCTTCGAGGTTCTGAAGCCCCGCCCGGGTTTCAATCTGAGTCAGCAGACAGATTTCAGCGTCAGCCTCATCGAGATATGTCGCCATGGCTTGCCAGCGTGACGACCGCGCGATTGCGCTGCCGACGCCTCGCACTCCCAATGGCGGATATTGCGTGGCGGAAACAAGATGGCGCGCCTGGTCCGCGCTTTCCACCATCGGAATCAAAAGCGTCTGGGCGCCGATGTCGAGCAACTGCTTGATGAGGTGGACGTCTCCCACCGGCGGCCGCACGATGGAATGCGCCGGATAGGGAGCCAGCGCCTGCAGTTGCGCGAGGATGGAACGAATATCGTTCGGCGCATGTTCGCCGTCGACAACGAGCCAGTCAAAACCCGCGCCGGCGCAGATTTCGGCTGCATAAGAATCGGCCATGGCGAGCCAGAGACCGATCTGTAACTCGCTCCCTTTGAGGGCCGCTTTGAAGGTGTTTTTTGAGATGTTCATTGAGCTTAATCTAACGCTGACACTTCGGACAGAAATGCGTGCCTCGCTGACCGATGAGCGTCCGCTTGATCCCGGCGCCGCACTTGACGCAGGGCTTGCCTGTTTTCCGGTAAACCCGATGCGCGGTTTGAAAACTGCCTTTTCTGCCTTCGGCGTCGACATAGTTCGATACCGACGATCCACGGCTTTCGATCGCTTCGGCCAGGACCTCGCGCATGGCGTTGTAGATCCGCTCGATACGGGGTTTGCTTAAGCTATGCGCAATTCGCTTCGGATGAACGCCGGCGCGAAACAATGCTTCATCGGCATAAATGTTGCCGACGCCTCGAACCACGGCCTGATTGAGAAGAACGGCTTTAATGGGGGCTTTGCGCGCTTTGATTCTCTCAATGAAGTCGGCGAGTGAGACCTCGAGCGGCTCGGGTCCGAGAGTCGCCACGCGTTCCGGGAGTTCCGCGCCGTATTCGATGCGGCCGAACTGGCGCTGGTCGTCGTAATGCAGCGTGCCCTTGTCGAGAGTAAAAATCGCGTGGGTCCACTTTGTGAGCGGCGCATCGATGAGCAGCTTTCCGGTCATGCCGAGATGCACCACGAGATAACCCCGGTCGAGGCGCATCGCAATGAATTTGCCGTAGCGCTCGACGGCAACCACCCGCCGGCCGGCGAGCGACTTCGCCGTCGCCTGAGGAGCCCCGCGCAGAACTCTCAGCTGGCGGAATTCGGCGTTAATAATACGCCGCCCCACAATTGCTCTCCGGAGCGAGCGCACTACGGTTTCGACTTCAGGAAGCTCAGGCATGGCCGGCGAGATTCACTTCGGGAAGGTCGACCAGGATCTCGCCGGACTCGACGCGAACGGAGTACGTCGGCACGCGAATCTGGTCGTTAAAGACGCAGACTCCGGTAGAGGAGTCGAACTCCCAAGCGTGCCACGGGCAGGTTATGAACCCACCGTCGAGCGCGCCCTGACCCAGGGGACCGCCCTGATGGGGGCAGGTTCCGGAAAGGGCACGAATTTCGCCTTCTACGTTGCAGAGAGCGTAGAGATCATTGGCCCGCACGATTTCGATCAGACTTCCAGGCGGCAGTTCGTCGAGCGAGGCGAGTTTCTCGAATGCCATCTCCTCAGTATCCGGTATTCGCTGTCACGTGGGCGGCGTTGCTAACCGGACTGGCTACTGAGGAGGAGAATCAACGACGATCGCGCTCCTCGTGCCTGTGATCTTCTTCGCGGGCGTGGCCGCTCTGCCACGCTCCACGTTCCTGGGCATCGCGAGGGCGTAGTTCATGCGATTCAGGAGGGCGGGCGTAGCCGCCAGGCCTCGCGACAGGTCCGGGGCTGTAATGGCGAACTCCCGCGTAAGGATGGGCATAGGCGTAACGGTTATTCCAGGTGCGGCCCCATCGGGCGTTGTTGATGAATATCGCGTGACTGCCCCAGTCGAACCGGTTATAACCCCAGCCCCACGGGCGGAACGCCACTCCGAGAGAAATCCCGAAATTAAAGCCGATCGCGCCACCAACGAAAAAGCCGGGACGTGGAGGATAGTAGACGACCGCTGGGTTGTAATACGGGACAACTATGTAGCCCGGATTCACAGGGGCGATGGCGATCTGGGGGCCATCGGAGACGAAAATCTGACTGTTGGATCGCAAATAACCGTAATCGTATGCTTTCCTCCGTTCACGCTGCACCGCATCCATAACTTGAGGCTGCTGCGCAAGGAAGGCGTCGCCGAGTTCCCGGGTCCAGGACGGATCGGAGGCCATCATGGCGAGAATGTTCGGGAACGGGAGCAGGGCCTGAACGCTCGGATCCCAGGGAAGCTGATCGGCGCCGATCGCGGCAGCCAAAGCGTCACCCGTCAAATAATGATGCTGGTCGGCCCATTGCGCCGCCGCGGGAATCTGGTCGGAATACGTGGCCGCAGCCATCACCTGAGCAAGAAGGGGATCCGGGTAGAGCGCGACGCGTGAAACCAGCTGATCCAATTGCTGCGGGGGAAAGTAGGGCGGTGCTTGCTGCGGATACTGCGCTGGCGGCTGACCGTATGGAGGCGCCTGCGGCGGGTATTGTCCGGGTTGCTGACCGTACGGCGGCGGCTGCTGAGGGTAGGGCGCAGCTTGCGGCGGGTACGACGGTGCTTGCTGCGGGTAAGGCGCCTGGGCAAATGCCTGAGCCGCAGAAAACAACGTGAGAAGTACAGGGATTGAAATGGTTTTCGGCATCTTGCGAGTGACTATGAGCACGTAGGATTCCCTTCACACTCGCAGACGACTCGCAAAGGCTGTCCGTTCCCGGCGGACAGGTGGGATTAATGGCAATAAATATTACGCTTCATTCATCACGCGCCCCTGGGGCGCTAAAATCGCGACACCGCGATTCGAAACCGCCAGAGGTTCCAGTTCCGCAGACATCAAGGCAAGGCGAGCAAGACTTCCCGCCGCAGCCAGAAGCCGCTTCCAAAAAGCGGCGACGATCCAACAGATCGATCGCAGCCTTTTCCGCCGGTTGAGTCTTCTTCGTTTCGACGGAAAGGTTATTTCATAAATGAAACGGCCGCGAAAACTGCGCCTACCACGACCACCGCGACAGCGCTGATCACCGTATAGCGCATTAACTTTTCTTTCGGGGAACCTTCCATGTCCTCTGCCTTAATCTGGTCTTCCAGGCTGTCAAACATTTAATTATTCTCCTTGGATAAATCGAACGGTTATCCGTCCTTGCCAAGATAGTACTCCACTTCGAGCCCGGCGTCACGGGGGGGTGGGGCGAAAAAACATTCGCATGTTTCTTCTCTTTTTCAGCCAATGGCTGTTGGATTCGGAGTTACAAAATAGCTGATATGCCAGTCAGTAAGACGACGGCAACAGACTCACTCGCCACTTAAACGGAAAGTGCGGCTCTCTGCCTATCATGGTGGTCACCTTCCTGAACCGGCGCGATTTGAGTCCGGTCTCCGGATTTCCAGCCGATGCCGGCTTCACGCACTCACTTACTCCCGCTCGAAACTGCACTTTCGGATGCACCTGCCGCTACGTCCCCACGATACGAGTGCGTGAAGCGGAGCACCGCCGAACCGGGCGCGCCGGGAGCTTCGCCCTCACCAGGTCATTCACCGCTCACCGCTGACCGATCGCTACCGCCAGCCGAAGCTCGCCGCAGCCCTCTGATCGCTCGCGACATCGATTTGCTGCGGGTTCTCGCAATGCGAACGACCTCGCGGGTGAGCTCGTCGAATTTTCGAACCGAAATGCGCACCGATCTGCGAACGCTGGCAAACCGTTGCCGCGTTACAATCGGCGGGAATCGAAACGCTGTTCCGATCGCACCGATGTTGCCCTGCGATCCAGCCGAGCTTATCGAACGCGCGGTCACGGTCACTTGCGGGCCAATCGTCCCAGAACGCGTTTCACGTCCGCGCAGTCAAACGATCAAGCGCCACGACACGCGACGCGGCGATCGCGGTTTGCGCTCGCCGCGGCTGGAACGAGTGGCTGGATCCGGCGTTTCAGCGCTCGATACTCGATCGCATGGCGCCGCTCGCGAGCTGCAAACGGCAGGAAATTCGGTCACAGACGGCCGGATTCGGATCGCTTGCCTTCGCCGGGAACATACTGCGAAGCCGCGGCGTCTTATACTCTGAAGAGGACCTTCATCCAACGGGGCGACCTTTGGGTGAAGGAAAACTTCGAGGTTATATTGGCAGCTAATTATTACCTGAACCTGAACTCGAGCCTGACAGCCGAGCAGGAAGCCGTCCTGGAGGATCACCGCCTCATTTCCGGTCTGCAGGCGGGCGATGAGATCTCGTACGAACAACTGATTGAGCGGTTCCAGTCGCCGGTTTACAATCTGGCGTACCGCCTGTTGAACGACCAGTCGGACGCAAGCGATGTGGTTCAGGAAGTTTTCCTGAAGATCTTCAGGAACGTCGGCAATTTTCGAGGCGACAGCAGCCTCCGTACCTGGGTTTACCGGATTGCGGTAAATGAATCCCACAACCGCCGGCGCTGGCTGTTCCGTCACCGCCGCGGAGAAACGGGAATCGAGGAAACCTTTGAGGATTCCGAAACCCGGGAAAAGCCCCTGATGGACGCGGGCGAAACACCGTTTGATTTCACCGTCAACCGGGAAGCCCAGATCCTGCTCGAAGAAGCTCTCGCGGCCGTCAACCCTGTGTATCGGACCGCGCTCGTCCTGAGGGAGGTCGAGGATATGAGTTATGAAGAGATCGCCGATATTCTTGAGGTCTCGATCGGCACCGTAAAATCTCGCATCGTCAGAGGCCGCGAAGCGCTCCGGCGCAATCTCGCGACGAGGCTCGATCCCGCCCCTTCCCTGCAACTGGTTCCGAGGACGGCGAAATGACTGCGGAATTAACCTGCAGCTTTGTTCAGAATACTCTCTGGGATTATCTCGAGGGAACGATCGAAGAGAGCGAGCGCAGGGCCGTAGCCATGCATCTCGAGGAGTGCCGTGACTGCAATCTGCACCGTTCCGAAGCGCGGTCCATGCGCGTCGGTCTCAAGAGTCTGCCCGCGAAGAACGTTCCTTCGATGGTGACGACTCGCCTTGCGGTAATTGCATCCCGTGAGCGTTCGCGCTCTCTGCTCCGGCGCGATCTCGCCGCCCGTATGAACGAACTGCGGTCTACTGCAAAGCTGCTTTTCGATAATTTATTGAAGCCGATCGCGGTGCCCGCGGCGGGTGGTATGCTGGCTTCGCTCTTCTGCTTCGTGGCGATCGTGGACACGCTGCACTATCATCCCGAGTGGCAACCTGATATGCCAGTTGGCTTGTTCACGCAAGTCACATTGAACGATCTTTCACCGTTTTCGGTGGACGGCTCCGCCGACGTGCTCGGCGTTCAACTGACCGTCGATCCCGATGGCGCGGTGAGCGATTTCGAACTTCCCAAGGGTACGGTGTCGGCGGAAGAGATGAAGGAGGTCGGAAATCTGGTGCTCTACAGCACTTTCAAGCCGGCTACCGCGTTTGGACAGCCGGTCACCGGCAAGATTCGCGTCGATATCCGTCATATCAACATCCGCGGTTAATCGGGGACGCGCTTAATCAATCAAGAAAAGACGACCCGCACAATTGGCGCGTCAGAAGCTCGGACAGCATTTTCTCGTCAGCGGCAGGATTCTGGAGCGGATCGCCAGCGCGGCCTGCGGCGATCACGCGGTGCTGGCTGTCGAGATCGGGCCTGGTCGCGGCGCATTGACCGAGCACCTGCTGAAGCGCGCGGATCGCGTTTGCGCGATTGAACTCGATGAGGCGCTGGTTGGCGAACTTCGCGAACGCTGGCGCCACGAACCTCGGCTCGAAGTTCGGGAAGGCAATGCGCTTGATGTCGACTGGTCGCAATGGGGCCATGGGGTGCTCGCCGGGAATCTTCCCTACTACGTTGCGACGCCCATCATCTCGCGATATGTACGCGCGCCTGGTCTGCTGAGCCAGGCAGTTTTTCTGGTTCAGAAGGAGGTTGCGGAACGGATCACCGCCAGCCCCGGCGGCCGCGAGTATGGATACTTCTCTGTGGAATGCCAGCTGTTCGCTGAGCCGGAGTACCTTTTTACCGTGCCGCCCGGCGCGTTCCGGCCTGCGCCTAAAGTCGATTCAGCGGCGATTCGTCTGACGCCACGAGCCGAGTTGCCGATTGATTCGGCGGCCTTGCTGGCTTTCGTTTCCGCTTGTTTCCGACAGAAACGGAAAACTTTGAGAAATAATCTCAGCGGAAAGTATCCCGCGGCGTTGCTTAGCGGGCGCGCGGAGATGTCCCGGCGCGCCGAACAGCTGAGCGTCGCGGAGTTTGTGGGGTTGTATCACGCACTGGAAGATTGATGAAAGGTCGGTTGACGCTCCCTCCCGTGCCAGCACCCCTAAAGGGGATGCTGGGTCGCGGCTCTGAATTGTGTGGTTCAGGTCCAGCCGATGAGGGCTCTCACTACGATCCACATTTTCTCGATACTCGAGAGTGAGATGCGGCGCTTCAGCACGTCCCCGGGCGATTCGGCGATGCGATCCAGTAACCGCGAGTAAATCGCGATGAGCGCCCACAACGATGCGCGGCTTTTCGGTTGAATCAACGCCAGCAGCGGCGCCGATTCCCGATAATAGCCGCGCGCCCGCTCTGTCTCGAACTCCATGAGTCGACCGAACCGCTCCGTACGCCTCCCCTGTTGCAGATCGTCCGCGGGCACCGCGAATCGCGCCAGATCTTCCGCCGGGAGATAGATGCGGCCGAGTTCGACATCTTCTTTGACATCGCGAAGAATGTTTGTCAGCTGGAATGCGATACCGCACTTCTCGGCCAGCGCCAGGCGCTCTCTCGCGAGTCCGGCGTTGCGAATCCGAAGATATGCACGGTGGTGAGGCCCACAACCGAAGCGACGCGATAGCAATACTGGTAGAGCTCTTCAAAGGTCGCGATGTTCCGGGGCTCGAGGTCGGACGCCACGCCCTCGATCATTTCGTAGAAGTACTCGTGGGGAATCGCGTATCGTTCTACAGAATCGAGAAACGCCGGCCATGCCGGATTCTCATCCGGGCGCCCGGCGAAAGCGTTGTCCAGCGCGCAGCGCCAGCGATCCATGGCGGATCGCGTCGCCCCCGGCTCGTCGCTGAGATCGTCGCAATAGCGCATAAACGCGTAGATCGCGCACATCGCGTTCTTCTTCTCGCGCGGGAGGAGGATGAACGAGTAGTAAAAGTTGCGCGCGCGTTTCTTCGCGACTGCGCGGCAATGCGCGTACGACCGATCGAGCGAAACACTCATTCCGTGCAATTATGCGGCCCGGGCAAAGGCGGCGCGAGCGAGCGTTCCCATCAGCAGACTGACGCGTTCCAGTTTCGAGATCTTCGGCCGGCGCGACAGCACGTCATAATCCTGCTGCTCGATCTTGTCGAGAATTCGCAGGCCGCCGCGGCTGAACAGTTCGAGATCCACCGCGAGCCGTTTGTTCACCATTCCGTTCAAAGGCAGGCCGGCCAGGAAAAGCTCGCGGGCGCGATCGACAGCCTCCCGCATAATCGCGCGAAAGCGGTCGTCAAAGCGATGGGCGAACAAGTCGGCAACAGTGTAGTCGTGCCGGGCGAGCAGGTTGAGGGGCAGATAGACGCGGTCTTTGAGCTGATCAACGGTCACGTCCTGCCAGAAGTTCGCGAGTTGAAGGGCGGTGCAGGTGTCATCGGACAAACGCTGGCGCTCGGCGTCGGAATAGCCGCAAAGATAAAGCACGAGCCTGCCGACGGGATTGGCCGAGTACACGCAGTAGTCGAGCACTCCATCCCATGTCTGATAGCGCGTGACGGTCTGGTCCTGGACAAAGGCGCGGATCAGGTCCGCGAATGGTTGCTTCGGGATTCCATATTTTTTCGCTGTGCCTCGCAACGCGACAAAGACGGGATGCCGGGCTTCGCCCTCATACATCCGATCCAGTTCGGTGCCCCACCAGGCGAGCAGCCTGAGGCTCTCATCGACATCGCCGATTTCATCCCCCAGGTCATCCGCCCAGCGGCAGTACGAGTACACGTTGTAGAAATCCTGGTGGAGTTGCTTTGGCAAGAGGAAGCTGACGACGTGAAAATTCTCGTAGTGGTGAGTCGCCAGCCAGCGCGTGTATTGTTCCGCTTCGGCGAGGCTCCAGCTGCGGTCGAGCGCCTGCGAGTTGCCGACAAAATCGCGCGGCAGCAGCGTTGTCGTCATGGAATGATGGCGGTTTTCAGCGGTCCGCTTCCTTCCATCAGGCGGAACAAGACCTGTGACAGACTCTCCAGCGGCTCTTCCGCCTGCACAAAGTCCTTCGCAGTCACGCCGCCGTTTTCGATGATATCGAGCGCTTCGCGGAAAGCGCGCGGCGTATGGTGGAAGCTGGCCTTGCACGTAATTTCCGAATAGTGGAGAAGATTGGTATCGAGCTGCACCTGAGTGCCGCTGGGGGGACCGCCGAAGAAGTTGACCAGGCCGCCGCGGCGCAACATCTCAACCGACCAGTTCCATGTTTGCGGCTGACCCACGGCTTCGATAACGACGTCGGCGCCGAGACCACCCGTCAGTTCGCGAACGGCTGCCACAGGGTCGAGCGTTTCTTCCGTCGCGATCACGCGATCGGCGCCGAGCTTCAACGTGTGCTCGAGCCTGCATCTGCGGCGTCCGATCGCAATTACCTGCGCGCCGCGGAGCTTGGCTAACCTTACGAACATCGAACCGATGGGGCCGATGCCGATGACGGCCATCGTATCTCCGGCCTCCAGACCCGTGTCATCCAGACCTTTTACGACGCACGCCAGCGGCTCCGCAAGCGCAGCGTCCTGATAGCTGAGGTGCGGCGCCACCGCCCAGGTGTTTCGTTCCACAATGCGCGACGGGATCCGAATGAACTCGGCATACGCGCCGTTGTTGAACATCAGATCTTCGCAAAGGTTCACTTTCCCGCGCTGGCAGTAGAAGCATTGCAGACAGGGAGCCGAATTTGCGGCAACCACCCGCTGGCCCGGCTGGAAGCGCGTCACGGAGTCGCCCACGGCAACCACCTCGCCGGCGAACTCATGGCCGAAGACGGCGGGCGGCACGATCATCCGCGCGTGATAACCCCGGCGAAAAACCTTGACGTCCGTACCGCAGGTCAGAGCAGCGCCGACTCGAACGAGAATATCTCCCGGGCCGATGCACGGAACCGGGATACGTTCCAGTTGAACCTGTTCTTTGCCGTAGAGGACCGCCGCGAGCATCGTCTTTCTCAAGTCGTTCCCTTTTCAAACGGGGCGCGTACGCGCGAGCTCCTGCGGATGAACGATGATCTTCAGCGGGTGCTCACCGGGAAATTCTCCCGGATGCGTCGCGAGGCGAAACGCAAAATCGATCTTATCAAGTGGAACCCGGTGCGATATCAACAAATTCACCGGTAATTTCCCGCTGAAAACCAGATCCGCCGAGTCTTTCTGAATGTCGACCGAGGCGCTGTAAGAGCCCAGCAAGGACCTTTCACCGACGCAAATACTGGCTCCCGACAGCTCTATTCTTTCTTTATCCGACGTCTGCGCAAAAAGCATGATCTTTGCCCCAGGACGCGTCGACTTCACCGCTTCCTCCACCACGCCACTTACGTTCGTAGCGACAAAAACCATGTCGGCGCCGCGGCCTTCGGTCAGTTCTTTCAGCTTGGCGGGGACGTCCGTAGTTCGAGGATTCACCGCGAAGGAGGCGCCGCACTGTTTCGCCAGATCGAGGCGTTGCGGGATGGTGTCTGTCGCCACAATCGTGCATCCGCGCAGCTTGAGCATCATCGTGAAGAGAAGTCCGATCGGCCCCTGGCCTTGCACCAGAACGACGTCATCGGGTTGGGGATCGCACTGCTCCACCGCTTTCAAACAAGTGTTCACCGGTTCGACGAACGCAGCGACTTCGAACGGAACTCCGTCCGGAATCTTTTCAACGCCGCGCTCGACGATCCAGTCCATCACACGAACATACTGCGAAAAACCGCCGCCCGCGGGCTCGAAACCGGCGGTGACTCCTACTTTCTTGTAAACGGGGCATTGCGCATAGAGTTTGCGAGCGCAATAAAAACATCCGCCGCAGGGAATGTGATGGAAGACGATGACTCTGTCGCCGGGCTGGAATTTTGTCACGTTCGCGCCGACCTGCGCCACGACGCCGGCAGTCTCGTGCCCGTAAATACGGGGCGGTGCGAGAAGGTTATATTCGATTTTCTTGAGGTCGGTATGGCAGACGCCGCAGGCCTCCACGCGAATCAGGATTTCCCCGGCGCCAATTTCCGGCGTGTCGACCCGGTCCACCGAGACCATGCTGTTGCCCCGATAAACCGCCGCGAACATATTCGGCGGCGCGGCAGCGCCGGCGTTTTCTTCCATCTCATCAAAACGTACAGTCGGCAAGAAAGTCTCCCAATTTCTTCGACGCGACATCGGTGCGACGCTTCAGGCGCAGCAACTCTCCGAATCGCTGACGCGGCCGTGCCAGAGCTCCGGTCACGAGCCGCAAAGTGCTGAACTGCCCCTCGGACGTAAGCGCGGCATTAAAATCGTTTTCAAGATCCTCATCGGCCAGGTCGCTGACGGCGCGAATGCAGTAAAAAGGCAGATCCAGATCTTCGGCTGCCCGAGCCGCCCCCGCTGCTTCCATTTCTACTATCGATGCGCCGGTGGCGCGCAGGTTCCGCTTTTCCGTCGCGGTGGCGGCGATGTGATCGATTGAAGCGACGGCGCCTGACGCGATTCCGGACCCGACAACCCCTGGAACCAGCGTCTCATATCTCCTTGATCCGTTGCGCACCTCGCACGCGACGAAGATGTCTCCGACCCGCAGTGATTCATCGAGGGCGCCGCAAAATCCGATATTGCAAACAGCCGACGGCTTTGGAGCCACCAGCACCGCGGCGAATGCGCGATCGGCGCCGGCGCCGTTTGCGATTGCCATTACTTCCCCGCCCCTCCACTTGCCGGCGCGTACCCATGTGACCGGCAGCGGAACCGCCCGCACGTTCTCCCAGTGCGCGATGAGGCCGGCGCATTCACGCGGGTCGGCGGCGACAAACAAAATGGGGCCAGCCATGAGTTCGATTCAGCCCCTTAGGTTCCGCCAGGTTGCCAGACAGCGTTCCGCCGTTTCGAGCTCGGGATATCGGCTGCCTTCCTGTTCGATCAGATAGTATTCGACGCCGCCTGTGCCCTCGGCCGCCTCGAAGATTCGGGTCCATGGCGCGATCCCTTCACCGAAAAGTACGCGGTAGCCTTCTCCTGAGGCCCAGTCCTTGCAGTGAATGCTTCTGATTCTCCCCGGGTTGGCGTTGATCCACGCAACCGGGTCGGAACCCGCCTCGATGCATGTGCCCACGTCGAACTGCATCATGAAATCCTTCGGTGTATTTGCGGCGATGATTTCGATCGGCCGCTTGCCTTCGAGGGGAACGAATTCGATCTGATGATTGTGATAGCCGGATCGGAGTCCCATTGGCTTCAGGGTTTCCACAATTCCGTTCAATTGATCGCAAAGCGACTTCCAGCCGTCGAGGTCGGCAATCCTTCCCGTGCTCGCCATGACTAAATACGTCGATCCCAGTATTTTGTTCAACTCGGCGGCCTTTTTCAGTCCGTCGGAGGTGAAGGATGGCCCATTGTTATGGGTTGAGTGGCATTGGAGGCCGGCATCATCGAGGAACGTGCGCATCTGCCGGGTGAACTGCGGAGTCCAGTCGAAGTAGGGAGCGTAGAACTCGACCACCCGATATCCCATCTTTGCAACCATCTGAACGGTCGCTACCGGATGCCTCGCAAACTCGCCGCGCACGGAATAGAGTTCCAGCCCGACCGGAATTTGTTTGCCGGACGGGGCGGCGTTGATCACGTGCGAAGCAATCGGAAGCGCGCCCGCTGCCCGCGCGAGCAAACTTCTCCGGGAGTATTTCATGCTCAATCAATTATCTTATTGATCGACTGTGGCGCACAGGATCGCGGGAGTCAGTTTTCAGACGGTCTGGGGTCGATGGAGTCGATGATTACTACCTTTACAGCTCCTCTTGTTTTCTTGAGGGACAGACCCAACTGGTCTCGAAGGGCCGAGGACAGTACAGGGTAATTCACACCGGTTTCCGAAGCAGCGCCATACCCGGGATCGAAATCCAGCTGGAAATCGAATTTGCCATCCAGTCCGGTTCGGTCGAGGACCGGAGCTTGAAGGATGCCTTCGATCCGCTCAGCCAGAGGCTGGATAGTCACGTCGCTTCCAACGATTCGCCAATGATCACGTCTCCCGGTTGCCAACACCTGTCCCGGGAGCGGCCTCAAGGCGATGAGGCCATCTGCGCCTGCCCTCGGCTTGTCGGGATTGGCCGGTAGCGTTTGGGGCGTGCCGGGATTCTCAACGTGGGCTTTGAGTCTGAGGCCGTTCGGAGGGACAACAAGCTCATAAACATCGCGTTCACGCGTATCTTCGTGCGACTTGAGATTGTAGCGCCTGGCCAGCAGGTCGCGGAGGAGCGTTTTGTACTCGCTCACCGAGGTGTTCGGCGGCACAATAGCGCTCACATTCACGAAATGATTCCATTCGATCCTGGACGAAAGATTGGGCATGCGAAAGGTTTCCGACTCCTGAAAACCCTGACGTCCCCAGGAGATATCCCGGCCGTCTTCCTCAAGCTTCTTCGGATCAAATAACCTTGATCGAGGCAACCTCGAACTCCTGGGCGAACAGCGACAACTGAGGCGGCTGCGAGCCATACCGCAGATAGTATCGATTTCATCGAGCGCGCGCCTTTAACAGGATGACGAAAAAACATTCGAATAGCACTGTCGAAGACGCGGTTCGTACGATACCGGCGCTGACGTAAAGCTCCTCGCCGAGCGGAAGCTCGGCGGCAGCGCGGAAGCCCTGGCCCCACACTGGCTGCGCGGTGTCTTCATTCCCTTTGGCGGCCCGCTGCGGGCCATGGAGCACTCCCTCCCGGTCGTGGCTCGGTAAGTGTCTGCAAACTTGCGAATACGCTTCCGCCTTTTAAGGCTCGCTGATCAGGACGGCGGACAGGACGCCGAGGCGGTTCTCGCGGATGTTGCGGGCCAGATTGCCGGTTGCGGCGGGGAAGTCAGGACCCATTACCACACCCAGGTTCAGTGCATTCGGCGGCGCGCCGGCCTGGATCTCCTTGAACCAATCGAGCGCTCTCTGAGTGTCGTCGCGCCAGAGGACAACCCTGAATCCGGCTTGTTCGAGCGTTGCGCGCGTATCGACCTCGTTGAGCAGGAAGCTGATCGAGGCGTCGCGCGCCCATGGGGTTGGATAGATGACATCGCCCTCACGAAGCACCACGTCGTACGTTACGAACCGGCCTGCCGTCTTCAGGATCCGGCGGACCTCGCCGTAGAGAGCGGAACGGTTTTCGATGTTCATCGCTACGTGCTGCAGGAATACCACGTCGAAGGCTGCATCGTCGAATGGCAGATGGAGGGCGTCGCCGACCTGGAACCTGACGCGATCGGACAGGCCGCAGCGCGCGGTCAGGTACTCGGCCGCATCGATGAAGCTGGGGCTGAGGTCGACGCCGGTTACGTTGCAGCCGAAAGTGGCGGCGAGGTAACGCGCGGGACCGCCGATTCCGCAGCCGAGATCGAGTACGCGGGTTGATGGCCCGACTCCGGCCGAGTTGGCCAGTTCCGCAGTGGCGAGAATGCCTCTGATATGGAACTGATCGAGTGACGCGAGCTGCGCGACGGTCAACGGCTCCTCTTCGGACGTGATCGTCGCGAGGGCCGACTTGATCCGGCGGGTGAGGTCGGTGGGGTTATAGTGCGCGCGCACTTTTGTAGTGATATCGGTCATAAACGTGCCTGATCAATCTAAGCTGCGGCAGCGAGGGGTCGATGCGCCTCGGACCGAGGACGCACCAGCCAGTAGAGAGCGACGACGTGCGTGATCACCAGCAGAGGCACGTAAATGATCGGGATCGCATATGCGGCGCCCAGTTGCCCAGCCATCGCCGGAAGGCCGGCCTGGATGGCATGGTAGTAATCGATGATGATATCGCCCAACCCGACAAGGTTGAAAGCGCCGACGAATAACCAGAAGAGGGGCCTCCACCTTACGGTGACAAGCGCCAGCATCGCCAGCACCCCGGCTGCAAAATCGCCCCAGGCGGCGAAGGTGGCAAAGCCGGATGGCAACTGAGAGCCCACGACACCTGGAAGGATGAAGACGAGCCCGAAGAAGCGAAAGCTATGCAGAGTAGCGATAGCCCGGTGGGCTTCAAACCGGTCCATCGACCTCAGCCTGGGCAGGATGTACACGCTGAAGCAGAGCAGCCACGCGACATAACCTGAAACGAGATGTATTCGGAAGAGAGTTTCCGGCGACATTTTGGCCTCCCGATCATAGGATTACATATATCATCCTATGGTTTCGCAATTTTCTTCGACGTTTTCAGCCGCACCGTGAGATGATCTGCCGGCATCCTATAATGAGCCATGCGATATGCGCCCGAGCACAAAGGTGAAATCCACCAGAAGATCGTGAAGGACGCCGCGCGGCGCGTTCGCGCCGAAGGCGTCACCGGCGCCGCCGTTTCGGCGGTTATGCGGGACGCCGGCCTGACCCATGGAGGCTTTTACAAACACTTCGGAAACAAGGACGAGCTGCTCGCCGAGTCCCTGGGCGAAGCTTTCCGGGAGATTTCCGACCGCCTGGCGGACGCTGGAGAACATGTCTCCACCGGGGACGGAGTGGAAGGCGATTGTGAAGGCGTACCTGAGCCCGGAACACTGCGATCATGCCGAGTGCGGATGTCCGGTGGCGGCACTTGCGCCCGAGCTGGCGCGGGCCGGCGAAGGATTGAAGGCGCCGATCCTCGAGGAGTTGATCAAATACAAGAGTCGAATGCTTCCCTTGATGCCGGGCCGGCGGGCAGCCGACAAAGAGCGCGCATTTTTTGCGATCTTCTCCACGATGATCGGGGCAATTGCCATCGCCCGCATGCTGCCGGATCCAACGGCACGAGCAAAAGTGCTCGCGAACGCGCGGGAATTTCTCCTGCGGAGCTTCTGACGACGGGTGAGACCGATGCGCCTGCACGATTACGCACCGCGGCCCGCGCACCTGAAATGGCTGCTCGACTCCGATCCGGCCATCCGCTGGCAAGTGATGCGGGACCTCACCGATGAAGCTCCCGCCACCATCGCGACGGAGCGATCGCGCGTGGCAGCCGAAGGCTGGGGAGCGCAACTTCTCGCCTCGCAAACTCCGGCCGGCCACTGGGGCGGGGGTCCACGCGCGTGGAGAGACGATTTGCCGGAGGATGACCGGCGCTTGCTGATCACCCTCTACGCTCTCGCCGTTCTGAAAGACCTCGGTCTCGATCCCGCCGGCAAGGAGGCTCGTAAAATGATCGGCCGCGTCGAAAAGGGACTCGTGTTCCAGCGGCTTGATAACAGGCCTTTCCTTCACGGCGAAACGGAGCCCTGCATCAACGGCAGAATCCTCGGCCTGGGCGCGTATTTCAAAGAGCCGAACGACGCGCTGGCCAGCAGACTCCTGAGCGAGCAACTCGAAGATGGCGGCTGGAACTGCGAAGCACCCAAAAGCCGGCGCTCTTCCTTTCATACGACCATCTGCGTGCTCGAAGGGCTCATCGAGTACGAACGAGCGGGACCCAAATCGGCGGCCGTCACAAAGGCCCGCAAGAGGGCCGAAGGCTATCTGCTGGATCGCCGCATGTTCCGCTCGCTTCGAACCGGCGAGATCGTCAACAAACGCTGGCTCCGCTTCTCATTTCCGACGTTCTGGCACTATGACGTTTTGCGCGGACTCGATTACCTGCGGGATGCGGGAATCAAACCCGACGAACGTGTAAGCGAAGCGATCGGAATCGTGATTGAGCGTCGCCACCAGAACGGGCGCTGGCCGCTCAATCTGCTTCATCCCGAATATATTCCCCTGGAGATGGAGACCGGCGTCGGAAGCGCAAGCCGCTGGAACACGCTGCGCTCTCTGCGGGTGCTTCGCTGGTACGGCAATTCGATATAGCACAGGCCGGTGGAACGGCTGTTATGATTGACGCGCCGTGGAGATCCGGCATCTTCGCTACTTCTGCGTGCTCGCCGAACGACTTCATTTCACCCGAGCGGCGGAACTCTAAAACGTCGCGCAGCCCGCGCTCAGTCACCAGATCAGGCAGCTCGAAGAGGAAATCGGAACGCCATTGCTCGAACGTACGAATCGGCGGGTGCGTCTGACCGCGGCGGGTGAAGCGTTTCTCTCCCGCGCAACTCGCATTCTGGCGCAAATCGATCAGGCGGCGCGCGAAGCCGCACAGGTGGGCCAGGGAGTCGCCGGAGTTCTCGTAATCGGAGTCGTGAGCACGGCCGTGTGCAGCGTTTTGCCCGACATGCTCCGGAGCTTCCGGCGGGAGTTTCCCGATGTTGGAATCGACATCCGCGAGATGGAACCAGGTGAACAGGTGGAGGCTCTTCGCCGCGAGAATATCGATATCGGTATGCTTTTTCTCGCGATTCGAGATCCGGCGTTCGATTCCCGCGTGATTTCCCGGGAACGTCTGATCCTGGCGCTGCCCACAGGGCACCGGGCGAGCTCGGCCGACGCGGTTCGCCTTCGCGATTTGTCATCCGAAACCTTCCTGATCCCGCGGCGACAGTCCGTTGCCGGGTTTCACGAACTGGTTCTCGATACGCTTCGCGCGGCGGGAATCCCGGCGCCGCGATTGCAGCCGACGCGTCTGTTGCAGACCGCGGTATTTCTCGTGGCCGGAGGGTTGGGGGTCGCGCTCGTTCCGGAATCCTTCCGGCAGCATCTGCGCGTTCGGGGTTGTATCTATCGCGACCTCACGGGCGCGGCGACACACGCCGATCTGATCGCGTTGTGGCGGCGTGACAGTAGTTCAGTGGCGCTCGAGAGATTCATCCAGCATCTGCGCTGACGCCGCCCGAAACCAGACCCGGTACGTCTCGAACCATGGGGATTCGGTATTGGAGTCTGGGGTTCCGGTTGATGTACAATTCGCCTGGAACTCGCTCTGGGAGGTATTTACATCCATGCAGGGAATGCGCCGGTCGATAACGTCTTTCTTCGTAATGGCACTGTTTATTGCTGTGTTCGTGATAACGGGGCACGCTCAGCAGCCGCCTGGCGCTTCGGCGGGACGAGGCGCCGGGCCCGCGCGCGGCGGCGGCTTTGGTGCACTGCCCCCGCTGGGCAGCACACCGAAACCGGCAATCCCGAACGCGAAGCCGGTTCGTACCTGCGAGAGCCTGGCGGCGATAGCGCTGCCGAATACGACGATCGAATCGGCGAAGGTCGACGCAAGTAACGGCTCCGTGTGCCGCGTCACCGCGATTACGACGCATCCGCCGGCCGGAGACAAGGTGCGAATCTGGGTGGCGATTCCGATGTCGAACTGGAACGGCCGTTTTCTCGGGACCGGCGGCGGTGGATTCGTCGGCGGGAGCGAGGCCGGCGTGAACCAGCCGCTGGCGCTCGGCTACGCCGGCGGCGCGACCGACACCGGGCATGAAGGCGGCAGCGGAAGCTTTGCGATGGATGCGAGCGGACACCTGAACTGGCAACTCGTGCGAGATAACGCTCACGTGGGAATCCATGAGATGACTGTGACGGGGAAGGCATTGACGCAAGCTTTGTACGGCGAGGCGCCGAAGTATTCGTACTTCAATGGCTGCTCGACGGGCGGGCGCCAGGGATTGATGGAAGCCCAAAGATACCCGGAGGACTACAACGGCATCGTGTCGGCAGCGCCCGCGATCAACTGGCCGAAGTTGATGATGCAGTCGATCTGGAGCACGGCGGTAATGAACGCGGCCGGCGATGCGGTTCCACCCTGCAAACTGCAGGCGGCAACGGCGGCGGCGATCGAGGCTTGCGACGGGATTGACGGCGTGAAGGACGGCGTCATCGAAGATCCGTCTCGCTGCGCTTTCGATCCGAAGACCCTGATCGGCAAACCCGCCGGTAACTTGCGGCGCCTTCACGGATAAGGATGCCGATGTCATCGGCAAGCTGCTCGAAGGACCGCGGCGCGCGGACGGAATGCCGATCTGGCACGGCCAACCCTGGGGAACCGACATGACGGCGCTCGCGGCGACCAGAGGCGATCCACTCCAGCCGCAGGGCGTTCACGTTTACCACAGACTGGATCCGCTACTGGCTGCTGCAGAATCCGCAGTTCGACGCGAACTCCCTGACGCCTGAGCTCTTCGAACACTTCTGGGATCAGTCGGTCGAAGAATACGGGATCGTAATCGGCACAGATAACCCGGATCTCAGCGCCTTCCGCGACCGTGGCGGCAAGCTCGTTTTATGGCATGGTTTGGCGGACCAGTTGATTACGCCACTGGGAACCATCGACTACTACGGGCGAGTGCTCAAGCAGATGGGTGGAGCGGAAAAGACAGGAAAGTTTTTACGGTTCTTCCTGGCTCCCGGAATCGGTCACTGCGGCGGTGGTCCGGGAGCGATGCCCTCGGGACAGTTGGACGCTCTGGTGTCGTGGGTGGAAGACGGCAAAGCTCCGACCACGCTTCCCGCATCGAAGCAGACGCCTTCGGGACTGCGCACGCGCATCCTGTGCCAATATCCGCTCGTAGCGAAGTACAAAGGCAAAGGCGGTACGGATGACGCGGCTAATTTCGCGTGCAGCACAGGATTCTGACCCAAACGATCTGAGAAGAAGAGAGATTTCAATGAAACTCAATCTCCCCACCTTCGTGAAGTTCCACGTTGCCTTCTGTTTCTCCGTGGCGCTGCTTTCCGTTCCGCATGTGTTCGCGCAAGCGCCCGACGGCCAACAGCCGGCCAGACCGAGGGGCGGCGGGTTCATCCGGTCCAACGATCCCCGGGTGCAGAACCGGACCTATCATTTCGCCGATACGAATGAGGACCTTCCCTATTGCCTCTTCGTCTCCTCGAAAGTTTCAAAGGACAAGAAGAATCCCCTGATCGTGTCGCTGCATGGTCTCGGCATCGGTCCCGGGTTCATGTGCCAGGGCAAGGCCATCGATCTGGCGGAGGAGGGTGGCTACATTCTTGTGGCCCCGATGGGTTACAACATCGGCGGGTGGTATGGTTCGCCCGTTATGGACCTGCGCGGCCGGGGCGCCAGGGCCGGGGCTCCGCCTGCGCCGCCTCCGCCGGCAAATCTGGCGGAACTGAGCGAAAAGGACGTCATGAACGTGCTCGCGATGATGCGCAAGGAGTTCAACGTGGATCCCAACCGCACGTACCTGATGGGTCACTCGATGGGCGGGGCGGGAACGCTGTTTCTGGGTTCAAAGCACGCTTCCGAATGGGCGGCGATCGCGGCCATCGCTCCCGCTGCGTTTCTGATGAACAATAACCGGGACGAAATCCTGAAGCCTATCCAGGAGCCCGTGTTCGTAGTGCAGGGAGATGCCGACAAGCAGGTGCCGGTTGCCAATACGCGGATGTGGGTGGACTCGATGAAGGAACTCAAACTGGATTACGAGTACAAGGAGATCCCCGGCGCGGATCACGGCACAGTGATTGAGCAGGGGATGCCGGCTTCTTCGCGTTCTTCAACAGTCACGTCCGGAAGTAGCAGGGTCACCGGCGACAAGATCGCAGGCGCTACCGGCGCTCACGTAAAGCTCCGCGCCGAGCGGAAGCTCGGCGGCAGGTCCGAAGGCCTGCCCCACAAGGTCCGCGGCTACTGCGGCTGGATTTTTTGGATTTCGAACGGCGATTCGACCGCGTGCTGTCTCACTTCGGCATTGATGTCGGACAGGACGTCGGCCGCCTGCCCGGAGTGCAGTTGCTGTTCGAGCCGGCTCAGCGCGACGCCGATCACATCCCGGTGGTGAAGTTTGGCGCCGCAACCGGTCGCGCTCAATTCCAGCCAGAGCCGATGTACGCGATCGATGTCTTCGGGCCACAATCGCGGCGGATGCGGACCCAGGTTGAAGAAGAGGGACTGGTTCGGGTCCGGCAGCACGATCTCCAGAGACAATGACGGCCGCGGCGGTTCGAGAGATTCCCATGCCTCACCCACCACCTTGCCCTGCTCGGCGGGATTGCCGGCATAGAGCGGCGAGAGCCCCGTCACGATTCGCGACGATTGCAGCCGCTGCGCGGTCTGCACCATGCCCAGCCACGGATCCGCGGCGGCCACCGCGAGAAGTTCGACATGCTTGCCGGCCTTCTCCGCGATCGACACCACCTTCGTAAACAGGTCCTGCTCGGCAGCCGCGAAGATCTGATCGGCATTCAGGTCGTATTCGCCGGAGGCCGCCGCGGTAACGCGGTGGACCGAAAGCACAACGATGTCTACCTTGCGCGTGTCGGTCTTGGCGAGAGTTTTTTCCAGATGCTCGAGATGAAAAGGATTGCGGCACGCGACCACGACGTTGCCCGGACGCGCGTGCATCTCCTCCTGCGAAACCTCCGCGCTCTGATCCAGCCGAAACTGCTCGAGGTCCTGGCGGCTGCGGGCGTGCTTCTTGCGGTTGATCCGCTCCGAGATGCTGAAAAGAAGGAAAAACGCAAGGGTGAACGACACGCCGGCAATAGTCGCCAGTTCCTTTGTGAAGACATTGATGCAGGCGAGGGTGAACAGGAAGAGCGTGATCAGACCCAGACCAACCGGAATCTCCACGCCGCGAATCTTAAAATTCAGCGGCACTTTCCATTCGCGGTTTTCGGGTTGTTTGAAACGCAACACCAGAACCGAGAGCGCGTTGAAAGAAAAGCTCCAGACAACGCCGAAAGCGTAGGCCTCACCGAGCGTGTTCACGTCGCCGCGGCTGAGGACGATGGTCAGGATCTGCAGCCCCACCACGGTGTTGATCAGCGCGGCTGGTGGTGCCGAACTTCTTATTCGGCTTACGGAACCAGTTCGGCAGAACGCCGTCTTCCGCTACCCGGTTCAGAACGCCGTTCGATCCGATGATGGCCGTGTTGACCGCGCCGGCGAGAATCAGCGTTCCCACGACGACGACGAAAATATGAAACAGCAGCTTCAACGCCGACGGTCCCACCAGGAAGATCGATAAGCCGCCCAGCAGATTGTCGAGATACTTCGGCCTTTCGGAATCCGGAATCAGCATCACCGCGAAGAAGGACGCGAGCGACGTGAACAGCATGCTGTAGAGAAAAATGACGTTGCCGGCTCGCTTCAGATTCTGCAGCTTCGGCGAGGCAAGCTCGCGATACACCTGCGCGAGCGTTTCGAAACCGCTCATCGCCAGCAGCGAGTGTCCGAGCCCGATCAGAATGGCGACCGCGGTAATGGTCGGCGCGACCGTGCCTTTGAGCCATCCAACCGCGTTCGGTCCCAGGCGGAGATTCGCCTTGACCGGCAGCGGAACCGGTTGAAATCCCTTCAGAGCCATCGTGAGCAGGCACCATGCCGACCAGGATCACGACCATGACAGTGGTGATCTGCATGATCCGCAACGCCTTCTCGCTCGATTCGTGCATGCCGAGCAGGTTCTTGCGCCAGAAATACACTGTGGCCAGGATGGCGAATGCGGCGGCAAAGTACGGAGGGTAGAAATGCAGCGCCGGGATGTGGAACCGGTCGCCCATTTCGTTCAGAATGCCGGCCAGATACAGTCCCGCGCTGACGCCGCTGATGGGGCCGGTGAGAATGTAGTCGAACATGAGCGCCGAGACGGATATCTTGGCGAGCGTTCCGCCCATGGCTTCGTGGACGACCTTGTACACGCCGCCGCGGACGAACATGCTGCAGCTCTCGACATAGATCGCCCTTACCGCGTAGGAGAAAAGCATGACGGCCAGGATGAACCAGGGAGCCGACTTGCCGATCTGCGTTTCGGCGATGCCGCCCGCATAATAGGCGGAGGAGGCGAGATCGCTCAGGACGATGGCCGCCGCTCTCCAGAACGAGATGAACGACAGCATGACCGTGGTAGCAACCACGACTTTCGTCCGCGTGGAAGTACCCGCAGGCAACCGCGTAGTCTCACCAGATGTCATATTGAATTTTTACCAAGAGGGCTTGCCGGCTGGGGTTCGCACGTTAGCGGCTCCGACCCCGCTATTTCATCACCATTATCTCGCGCGCCGCTTGATTCAGCACGGCTTGATTCGGCACCGCTTGATTGCACGCACCATTGGCGGTAAAGCATTTCGCGTTGAACTTCCTCGACCACTTCACCCGCGGAATCGGAATCGAGGTCCTTTTGCAATAGCCGCAGAGCGAGGTCAATGATATCCCGATTGTTATGAGCGCGATTGCCGCCTCGGAGTTCCAATTCCACCCTGATACTTTCGAGAATCTCCAGATCGCCCGATGGGAGCAGGAACTCGTCGGCGGGCGGCTGTTTTCGGAGAACCATCGATTTCAGATGCGGCGTTCTGAGGAAGCGCGGCTGGCTGGCGACAGATCGCCGTTGCTACCGAGATTCAAGCCGATCAAAAGTACTCCTATAAGTGCTTCCCGAAGAATTCCGAAATCATGTGGTTTGAATTCTTCCGCAATCCTTCCGAGGGCGGATTCGCGTATAAAAATGCTATTACGCTTCAGGCGGAACAGTCAACGTGACCTTTCGATAGTTACTCCTCTTTCTATAGGTTGGTTGCGGTCGAATCAGAATATTCCGATTTCATAGATTCAAAAAGGAGCGCTTGAAGTGACGTACTCCGGCTGTGCCGAGACTCCGTGTTCGTGACGAGTCGGGAGCCAGAAGTCAGAATATTTCACGCCTGGTGCGGCCGCATATCGTGGACTTCGAAGTGGAAACGGTTTGGGGGAAGGTGCGCCGCGGTTTCGGGCGACAGGCGCGCCCAGGTTTCGTAAGCGGCGCCCGCCAGCCTGCTGTTCAGAAAAAACAGAAACTGATCCGAGCAGCAGTCTATGGGGGGTGGCTGCCGAAACGTGAGACGCATTCCGACCGCACGGTCGATCGCGACGCCCCGAGTGGGCACTTCTTTGTCGAGCAGCAAATCAACAAAACTGCTGCGCGCGGCGTGCGGCCAGATATCCCTGCTCAGAAGGTCGCGCAAGGCGCTGGTCGCCGAGAATGTGATCTCGCACTGACGTATCCATTCGAGTACAGAATCTCCCCAGGCCCAGTGCATGAGAAGGCCGAGATACTGATCCGTCAGATGCACGGCCAGATCGAGCCTTCTCTGATCCATCACGCCCCGCGGGGCGTCCTCGATCATGTCTTCCGTTTCAACGATCGACGTTGCCCGTTCGACCAGATCTTCCCGGCTGGCAGGTTCGGGAATGCTTCGTACCAGAAGCGGTGGCAGTTCGTGGGTGCCAGCGCCCGGAACTTCGATGTAAGCGCGGTCCATTAAAAGACTCCTGCTACTTAATTCGACGTACTGACGCTATCTCTGTTTCGTGTATAGCATGAAGCGGAGATTAACGTCGATCAAACTTGTAATGGAACTGATAACTGGACGTTATCGCGCTGCGTGCTATCATGCGCGATTCGTAGCAGATGTGAGCCGGATAATTCAATTATGAGCGATTTCAGCATTGGTCTTGATCTGGGCGGAACGAATCTGCGGGCAGCGGCAATAGACCGTTCGGGCAAACTGCTGGACCAGGTGACGGGTAAGACAGGTTATTCGGCGGGGCGTGAGGAGATCGTGCGCGATATCGTCGACGCGATCGAGACCCTGCGCGAACGACAAGGTGTGACGGGACTGCAAGGCATCGGGGTGGCAGTGCCGGGATTCATCTCGATAGAAGAGGGTGTGATCCGGAACGCGAATAATCTCACGTCGCTCGAGAACTTTCCCATTCGGGATGAATTGAGCAAACGTCTGGGAACGCCGGTGATTCTTGAAAACGACGCGAATGCGGCGGCGCTTGGAGAGAAATGGATCGGCGCGGGCCGCGCGGTGGACGATCTGGTGTTGATTACCCTCGGGACCGGCATCGGAGGCGGGATTATTTCGGGCGGCAAGATCATGCGTGGTTCGGTCGGGATGGCCGGCGAATTGGGGCATATCACGGTGGTGCCGAACGGCAATCCGTGCGGGTGCGGGAATCGGGGGTGCCT
This sequence comes from Terriglobia bacterium, assembly GCA_963831795.1. Classification (GTDB taxonomy): domain Bacteria; phylum Acidobacteriota; class Terriglobia; order Bryobacterales; family Bryobacteraceae; genus BOG-234. The sequence continues at coordinate 86,827 of CAWHSB010000026.1, forward strand.
CGAGAAGCACGCGTCGGCGACGGCGGTTATGGTGATGGCCAGGTTGCTCGGGCTGGGCGATGGGATCAGCGCGAAGAGACGTTTACGACCTTGCGAAGAGCGGGAACGAAAAGGCTGGCGCGATTTTCGTCGCGGTGGGAGAGGCGCTCGGTATCGCGCTCGCGATGCTCGTGAATACCTTTAACTATCCGCTGTATCTGATAGCCGGAGGACCTGTGGCAGCGTGGGATCTTTTTGCGCCTCCGATGCTGGAGGAGACGCGGCGGCGGTCGTTCACCTACCGGGCTACGAAGACGCGAATTGAGAAAGCGGAACTGGGGAATGAGGCGGGGTTGTTCGGGGCGGCGTACTTGTCGTTCGATGCGGTGGATAGTTTCGTGAATAAGCCGGCGACATCATAGTTCCACGTTCTCGTGGCAGCGGTTTTCCCGATGATCGAGGTTCCTGGCTTGCGACGCTCTGCTGTCCCGCGGGCCACTGTGCAAGAATCGGTGCCGTATGTTTGATTCCACATTTTTAAAGGTTGTCTCAATTGGAATCACACTGCTGAGCACCGGGCCAATGAGCCCCGCACAATCGCGTGCCGATCGTCTGGAGTTTGAGGTTGCTTCCATCAAGCCGAGCCGGGACGAAGGAGGTGGTTCGATTCTCCGAACTCCAGGCGGCCTGAACGCCACAAACAGCGAGTTCACAGTCTTACTCGAAATGGCGTTCCAAACGCGGCAGATCGACCTCTCCCGCGTACCCCCTTCGCTCCGTTCCGAGCGATTCGACATTGTCGCCAGGTCCGCGGGAAGGATCACTGGCGATCAATATTGGAAAATGCTGCAATCGCTGCTTGAAGATCGCTTCAGGCTGGCGTATCACCTCGAACGCAGGAATGTCCCGGTGTACACGTTGAATTTCGCAAATAAGTCAGCGAAGCTGGGAGCCAGAATCAGCAACTCAGCAGACGCCGATTGCCCACAAAATCCCACTCCAACGAACTTTTGTGGCGTCAGCGGAGGGCTCGGTGCTCTGATTGGGCAGCGAGTTCCGGTGGCGCGAATCGCCCGCGAACTCTCGGCCTTCGCCGGCCGCCCAATTCTGGACCACACAGGGCTGACTGGCGCCTTCGATTTTCAACTGATATGGACGCCAGACCAGGGTGGACCAACCGTCGCGGACAAGATGAAAGCAGCCGGCAACTCTCTTGATTCCTCTGGTGCTTCGTTTTTTCCAGCGGTCGAAGAACAACTGGGACTAAAGCTGGAACCAACACGCGGCCCGGTTGACATTCTCGTAATAGACCGGGCAGAGCAACCTTCCGAAAACTAAGGGAATCCGACCTTTCCGGCGATGATGCGCGTGCGCAGTCCCTTGCGGATGATCTCGGGAAACGGTTTCCCGAGGATACCTGTGTCCGGTTCACTTACCTCCCGGTTATCCGCTCGCTCGTGGCCCTGAACCGGAACGATTCTCCCAGCGCCCCCGAATACCTGGAGGCCGCCGCGCCCTGGGATCTTGCCACACCGTGCAGTTGGTTTGGTTTCTTCGGGATTCTCTATGCGCCTTACGTGCGTGGGCAGGCCTTTTTGACTACGCGCCGGTACACTGAGGCCACAGCCGAGTTCCAAAAGATAGTTGATCACCCGGGCATTGTCTTCACCGATCCGGTGCGCCCGGTGGCGCTGCTGCAACCGGGTCGGGACTTGGGGCGCAGTGTCATTCGAGCTTTGTACGAGTGGTGTGTAATACGCTCAGAACTGCCCGGATGCAGTCCGATGAACGCTGCTGATACGGTTGTGGAGTCAACATGCGGCGGTCACGCCAGGAGAAGGGAGGGTTCAGCACGATTGTCCCGGATGAACGAAAGCGCCGTAAGGGATCTGCTTGAGCGATGGGCGGCCGCCGTACGTGCGAAGAATATGCCGGAGGTCCTTGCAGACCATTCACCGGATTTTCGAATGTTTGATGTGCCGCCCCCGTTCGAGTCGCGGGGACTCGCTGCCTATGAAGACACCTGGAAGTTGTTTTATTCCAGCCAGCCCGACCCGGTTGCGTTCGATATCAAATGGCTCGAGGTTGTTGCGGGAGATGATGTCGCGTTCGCCTTTGCCCATGTGCAGTGCGTGGAGCCCACCGGGAAAGTGCAGCGGACACCGCTGGACTTTCGATTGACCGTCGGGCTTCGGAAGGTTGAAGGCCGCTGGATGATCGTTCATGAACACCATTCGGTGCCTGCCACCTGAAGGCCACCGGTTTTGGAACACCAGCGAACCACCGAAAGCTCACTTTCCGTGTGGCGCGTTATCCGCCCGCGGCATCTCAAATTGCAACCGCGAAGACCTCGGTAAACGCTGGCCGACATAGAAGGACCTATCGACAAGAGCCTGGGCACAAAGGAGGCGTTGGCGGTGCGCTTAAGGAAGCTCGCCATCGACGGCGAGAAGACGCTCCAGGGGTCGCAGACTTGCGTACCAGCAGAGCTTCCAGGTGTAGTGCTTTCAGCGTTTGAGCACCGCCTTGACCGGACCGCCCGAACCTACTCTCGTTCATCGGCGCGCGGAGTCGGACCGCCTAGTAGGGTACCGCGTGCCGAGAGCCATCGAGCTGGTATACCAAGCGCGCTACATCGGCGAGGTGCGGCACCGTGACGCGAGGAGTCCTGAGGCCGTGCCGAGGTCGAGATCCACCACGAGGAGGCCAGCTCCGGGGCGCGCGTTGGTGTAGGATGTCATCAGATCGTCCAACCGGAGCAATCGCATGAATGTCCGCCACCTCGTGCCGTCCGTGAGCCGCCGGCTCCTGTCCATGGGATCCCTCATGTTGGCGGCCGGCCTGCAGCAGCCGGTTCACGCGTCAGGCGTAGACCTCTCGAAGTTCAGGCGCATCGAGCCGCAGTACATCGCGGCGCTGGGAGACCCCGGGGCCACCTCCGGCAACGGCGCGCAATCATGGGGCCTCTGGAGCCAGGACCCGGGCCCGCGCGGTTGCAAGCTGGACCACTACGATCAATTGAAGGCGGCCGGCGGCGTGGCGCCGTCACAGTGGAAATTCGACGCTGCGGACTGGTGGCTGGAGGAACACGGCTTGATCATGGAGAAGCCGACCTTTCCGCTGCCTCCTGGGAAATACCTCGTCACGGGCGACCGCAAGGTGACGACCGTGCTGACAATTCAGCCCAAGGACAAGGACGGCAATCAGCGGTGGGAACTCGCCGACGGCGCGACCCTCTACGATGTCACCCATCTCGGATGCCGCTCCGCACGCTACACGCCGGCGACGGCTAACAACTCGTGCTCGCCCGCGAACGTTCGGACCACGGGTTTTCCGGTGAATCCAGGGGCGGCCATGCCCGTCGTGAACGGCTGCCGCAAGCAGGACTACGCGGTTCTCATCGTCGTTGGGCTGCCCGCCACTCACTGAGTGGCCGCACGCAGGGCGCGACCGCTCGCCACGTGACCACGCCGACACCCGAACGCTACTTCTCCACCGAGTGGCCGGAGCGCCTCTAGAACAGATTCATAGCGGAAGGATCTTAATACAAGTTTGAGCACGGCCGAAGCAGCGTACCAGCATCGCGCTGCAAATCCAACAATTCAAGCGCAGATGAGGTTTTCAGGAACCACCGTCCAGCCTCTCGGTTGCAGAAACCGGATGAACAACAGTTGTGGCATCGGCGCTTCATTTCCGGCCGTGTCGACCTGGATCGCGGGGCTCTCTCAAGCGGGGCTTATCTCCGAACGACGTCCCGGTTTCCCGAAAGCGATCAAATAGAAAAGCCCCCGGCCTGCGCCGGGGGCTCTTCCTTATACAGCAGGGGTCAGCTTACCTGCTGACTTGGATACTGCTCCCAACTCCGCCGCCACGACCGGGACGAGCGCCGCCACCGTTAGAGACAAGCTTTACCCAAAGTGTCGCCTTCTCCGTGGTAGTACGAGGTGCTGCTGGCGCTGCGCAGTGCATCCATGCTGGTTTGTGCCGTGCCCGTGGCTGCGCTGGAGTATCCCGGTAATTCGAAGATAACCCATGAGCCGTTGTCCAGCTCCCTTACGCTGATGTTCAGGGACGGCGCTTCGCTTTCCGCCCGGATCTCGGTACCGGCGAGTACCGTGGTGTCCCCGTTGACGGTAAATTTCCTGCCATTGCGGCTGAGAACGATCGGTGGTGGTGCAGGGCCTCTACCGAAACCGCCTCTACCGCCAGGTCCGCCACGACCTCCAGCAGCGCCAGGACCGCCAGCTGCGCCAGGACCGCCAGCTGCGCCAGGACCGCCAGCTGCGCCAGGACCGGCGCGCCAGGCCCGCCACGACCTCCGGCCGCACCAGGACCGCCAGGTCCACCACGACCTCCGGCACCGCCGGCGCCAATCTGCATGCGCCCCATATCACCCTTACACACGGCAGCGTTCCAGTCCGGCTTGATTTGACAGTGTTCAGGATCGTCCGCGATCCCGTTGTCAATCACAATGTAGGAATCGGGGACGCCGCCGACCGACCCGTCGATATCGTGGAACACCGCGCCATTCCAGCCTGAAAACCTTCCGAATTCACCGGAGAAGGACCAGCGGCGATCCTGCTGCGGTGGGAAATACACCGGCTTGGCATTTTCGAATTTCAGGCCTTCGACATCGTTGTTGGTGCTGATGGGAAAGCTGGTGTACAGCAGGTAAGAGATGGCTCCGGTTTTGCGAGTGGCATTGTCCACAAAATTGACGAACTTGGTATTGATCACATGGTGCGTGAAGTCGTAGTATTCGAAGCCACGGATCGGGTAATCCGCGTCCTTGCGAGGCATGGTTCGACCATACGCGATTTCCGCTTCGGTTTTGGGGGTGCCTTTATTGTCGGTTTCGCCCACGAACAGGGAGTCCTCGACTTTCGAGGTAAAGTCGCCGTGGTACGGGGCCACACCAGGGTACGCATGTGTGTAGCCGATACCGCTGTCGGCCAGTTTCAGGCCCTTGAACACATGATTCTCGCCACGGGCCCAGATGGCAGCGCCACTGTTCTTGTAGCTGGTAAAGTCTTTGATCACCGTTTCCAGCCTCGCGCTGTTGGTGTCGCTGGGATCCGTATAGGGCAGATGCGTGTTCCCGCCAAGGTTGAATTTACCCTGCGCATTGGTTCCGCGATCAAACATCAGCCCGTCGACGTCGGAGTGGGCGACGTTGCCGGAAAACTCCTTCAGTTGCATACGACGCGGCCAGGTAGCCTTACTGATCTCCGTGCCTTCAAACTTACCCGTTGGATGTTCCGGCAAAGCGATCCAGAAGCCTGTTGCCTCAGAACCCGCGGACACATTCCCGCGGTAAGTATTGTCGGGGTTCGTGATCCAGAAGGTGGACGCCGTGTTGTCGGAAGGAATCAGCTGATCGGTGGCATTTTGACCGGCCCCTGAGCCGTTCAGAGCGTTTGTCGAATTACAGGGCCGGGTGGGATTGCACCTGGTCAGGATCCCCAGGTTGTCGAAGATACTGGTTCCCGTGTTCCACGCCATCTTCGAGGAAGTAGCAGTGACCGACGTTGTTGTACGCCACATTGTTCTCAACCCGCACATTGTTCGTACCATGTACCGTCACACAGCGGCTGTAGGTGTCGTGAATCGCAGAGTTCTCGATGTATTGCCCCTGCGCATCGCCAACCAGATGCCAATGGATCGGATACCTCGCAAGGTTCTCGTGCTGACCCATTCGAAAGAACTCGACACCGGAGACTTGCATGGTTGACCCGGCCATCGCCATCACATGCCCGCCACTGAATGACTGCTCTGCGTCGGCTGAAGCCTGGATACGGATATTGCGTGTCAGCATGCCGACTTCACCACGCTCATCCACGCCGAAGGTGACTTGGCCGTAGTGCATATACTGAAGTTTCTGATCCAGCGTAATCACTTTTCCAGAGACGCTGGAGATGGTTCGTCTCTCTGCCTGGTGGGGATCGAAATCCGTTGACGCGACAACAATCTGCGTCGCCTTTTTTCCAGTCACCGGCATTCAAGACTTCGATTGTGTTGCTACCCGCGGCGGCTGTTTTTGCCAGCTTGGTCCAGGAGTTTTTCCGATTACCGTGCAGGCTCAGGGTTCCGCCCATGAGCATGATCCCGCGGTCACCCATTGCTTCAATGTCTTCACCCGGGACGTTATTGGTCAGGGTAATGGTCGCATTGCGCGTGTGGGGCTTGGCTTCACGTACCAATCTCCAACTCCCCGTGCACCATGATCCACTCGGTGGTCAGTTCAAGATCTTTATTATCTGCGAAGCTCAGTTTGCCGTTGATCCTTAAACCGTGCAGCGGCGGCGGACTGACATCGAGGACAACGTCCATGTCCTTCTCAATGGTGACAACGTCGTCTTTGCCTGGCACCTTCTTGTCAGGCCAGGTGGCTGCATCAGACCAGCGCTTCCCGCTGGCCGTCGAAGAAGTTCTTTGCTGAGCCTTAAGGACGGCATATCCGCCGAGGACTAAAAAGGCTGGAACCAGCAACGAAAGGAACAAGAGATAATGTTTTCGCATCGTTAAACCTCCATGATCGGGAAATCGATTCCCGTGTTTGCGAAACAACGAATCGAGTGATTGTCCAAGGCCGAGCTTATACCATGCAACAACTGAAAAACTGACGACGGGACTTTCATATTACGCTACTTTCTCCTGCGAGATTTCAGTCTCGGTTTTGCGTCGGAGAATCGTGGCCAGCGCCCACAGGTCACGATGGCCGGAGATTTTTCGGAAACGGTTGCGGGCTCTCGGTCAGGTTGGTCGTCGCCAGGCATTTGGACAGCGAGGGGCGGCAGTTTGAGCCGCTGCAGGGTGAACATTTCCGCCATTCTCTCCGCAAGCTGCGTACGGCCGATTCATAATCGCGCTCCAGAAAGCGAGCCTTCGGTCGCCGAGTTTTTCAACAACATCGACTCCGTGCGTAACGTTGCTTCGACCACTTGGCCGTAAACGCGCAAGCCGTCGATGGTACTGCGCGCGAGCGTCTCCCGTAATCGGTTTGACGGAGCATAGAGGATCAGCAACGAAATCGCCCGTCCCGCGAGGTTCTGTTGATCCGGGATATGCTGATCGACAGCGATAAGCACGTCAAACCTGCCGCCTCGGCGGCATCGAGCAGACGCCCATTCCTGGCCCTGCAAGGTTGGCGAATCTCACCGTCTGGCAGTCGTGAGCCGGGAATAAGAGACGCAGTCGCTCGTCAACGCATTCGTCCAACCAACAACCGCATCAACCGTGCGCCATCGGCAATACTCTGGCTTCTTCAAGTGCTTCCAGTGCGAGATCACGCGAAACCGTCGGAAATCCCTTCAGGAACTCCTCCAGAGTATCCCTACCCTCCAGATAATCGAACAGGGTTTGCACCTGCACTCGTGTCCTTCGAAACACGGGAGATCCATGCATGGTTTCCGGGTCTCTGGTGATCGCTCGTGCCACATGTCTATTGTCGGTCAGCAGGGCTTGGGCATGCAGGTAACGCTGAGGCATGCCATATGGCTGCGTAACGCGATATACCCGGAGGCGTCATGTCCGCGGTGTCGAACCGGCCAGGTCCCGAATAACCCCGGGAGCGTCGGGGGCGGACTTCGTTCTTCCTCTGGCCTCTTCCTCTGGCCTACGGTATTTTCACCGCGTACAGCTTAAACGGCGTTGGGTCCTTTCCCTTATTGGCCCCATTGCGGTAGTCCTGCTTACCTTCGCACACCCACGCCATGCCTTTGGTTGCCGTGGTCGCAGGTGTCGCGAGCATCCCTTCCTTCAGCGTCTTTATGGTCGCCATATTGGTCTTCGGGTCGATCGTGACCAGCGTCAACCGGCCACCCGCTCGCGCGGCGTTCCCGTTCTCTGACTCCACGAACTTGTTTTTGCCGATGGCACGCAGACCGTCGGGAGCACTCAATGGCCCCGACAGCTTCAGTTCGGTTGCTTTCGTCGACTTTCCATCCGGTCCCAGATCGAGCCTGATCAGCTTGCCTGCCGTCACGCTGTTCACATACAACGTGTTCCTGTCGCCGAATGCGAGACCATCCGCACCCGCCAATAGCGGATCGGCCGCAGCTTGTTCCAGCGCGGTTGCGCCTTTCTTCAACATGAAGATTTTGGCGCCCGCGGTGTCTGACGCATAGGCGACGCCGTTGTCCGCTACCGCGATGTCATTGCACACCGCGCCGGTTGGCATGGGATATGAACCTTTGGCCATGCCGGTTCGCAGATCGAACGCCTTGAGAGCCCCTGGGCCCGTGTTGCAAACCCAGAGCGTGTTCCCCTTCTCGTCGGCGAACACACCGAGAAGCGTGGTGAATCCATTGCCTTCCCTGGCGACAAACGGCTTCGGTTCCGTCTCGCCGGGTTTGATTTTGAAGACGCCGCCGGGGACGCTGCCGAGGATGATTGTGCCGTCTTTCAGCGATGTGATGCTTTCGGGAAAAAGGTCCTTGGGTTGGTTTATCGAGATTTCGGTGACTTTGTCAGCCGCGAACAAGGGAGCGCCGATGGCGCACAGGGCGATGGCCAGGGTTCGACGACGCCAGGGAGTTGTGACAATTTTCATTCCCACTATCATCCCTTACCGTTTCTGTTCTGCGAAGGTAGCGACGTCGTTATCGTTTCGGCGATGGCGGGCTCGCCCGGATTGCGGGCCTGCCGTTCCTGAAAACGGGAATCCGGGAAATGTTGTTCGTTCGGGGAGATAGGTAACGGCCCGCTCCGGGCGGATTGTCGGCCACCCTGGCAACCGCCGCCAACACCAGTGGAAGATTTCGAGTGTCGCTCAAATTATCCGCTTTCGAAACGCGGCACTTCGCTGAAATCGGTCCTGCTATTTCTGGCCCGCTGCTTTCTGCCTGGCTTCCGAGTCGCCCAGGTAGTGCCCCGCGTCCCGGTCCTCGCAAACCGACTCGAAGAGTTCCGTGTTGGGCATCAATTGCTGCATCACTCGGACCGTGAATGGTTCGGTATACGCCTTTGGATCCTCGATGGTGACGTCGATCTGCAGCGTGCCGAAGTTGAGGCGCGTAAAGCGCTCCACCATTTTCCCGGTGCCGGTAAGCGGACTCCCGTTCACATCCAGCCATACATCGTCACGGAATCCGACGGTGGTCACCACCAGGGTATCGCCTTCCCACTTGCCCACAGAGTATCCGTACCACCAGGGCGAAAGCTGCGGACCCACCTCCGGCAGCGCCTGGCCATTCGTGAGGATCTGGCGGACGTCATTGTTGGCGTTGTACATGATCACGATCGCCTCTGGACCTTGCACAATCTTCTTCTCGAAAGGATGTGTGTGGAGCTGCATCAGCCCCAACGGCCTGCAGTGGGCGTCGGGGTTGTCTTTACTGTTGTTTGCCTTACGTTGATCCCGGGTTTGCCTGCCCCATTCGGTGTACGGGAGTCCCTTCTCAAAGCCCGCGCCAAGGTCGCCGAACTCGGCTGCTGGAGGTTCACCCGGAGCCCGCGCCGGGGCCGGCGCAACTCCTCCCCTGCCCCTCCCATTTCCGTTAGCCCGATTCAGGCGCATCGGCCGCCACAGACCGGAAAGGTCGGGATGTCCGTCCCGCGCCTTCGGCGCGGGCGCTTTCAAGTCGAGTTCACCGGTCTCGGTTCTGGGCCCCTCGGTGCGGTGTTCCGGCCACTGTGCAGGAAGCAGGGTCGCCCCCGCCAGCAGCGCTGCCAGGGCCGCGGAGATCATGGAACTGCTGTAGTTCGATTTCATGTGCCTTCCGGCCACCCACCTTGTTGGTTTTTTATCACACATTGGATATCGATGCTGGGGTGCTTCACATCATACGACGCCGGTGTGCTGCACGGCCGGCTGTGCCTCACCTGCTGCGCGGGCGATGGGGATAGCCCTGGCTGAAACGCTTACACGCGGAGGGGCCGCTGCTGGAAATCTCTCCCGCAGTGCCACATTAACGATCTGGCGACAACCATCAAGAATGGACATCTGCTTTTGGAGTAGGACCGAATTTTGAGACGCATTTTGTGGCCCATGCCAGGCACGAAGAACGGGCCGCGTGCAGACCGTATCGGTATTGGGACTGGAATTTCGAGACCTCAAAGCCACTTGTGAGCGAGGCGCGCCAGCGTGCGTAAAGCAACATTCGAGCCGCTCGACACGAAAGTCTCTAATTTTCGGTCGGAACGAGATCCATATGCTCAACGATGATCGCGGGGAGGCTGCGCTTGCGTTTTTCGAGCTGAATGCCGAGTTGTCTATTGATGGCTTCGGCGAGCGGAATGGCGCCATTTTGGAGTGCTTCAGGGGATTCGGCTAAACGGCCTGCGGTAAAACTGAGGTCGAAATCGAAGCGCCCTTCTATCCCGGTGGCGTCCTCGGGCGGATACACGAACAGGTTGTCATCGAACGGCTGGAGTTTGGAGGCAAACTCGGCGAGGGTGACGTTACGGCAGGACAGGACGGTGTTGATCACGGGATTGGTATCGCGAGGATCGTTCGCCATGGTTCGCGCCTCCCGGCAGCTGGCGCGATGCGAGGGGTCGGCGGGCTTGAGTTTGGTTTTCGAGTTCTTTGCCACAAGCGAGTAGCCATCCATGAGGCGGTCTTGATAATGCCATTGAATGTTAAATCGCTCGACAAGCAAGGCCCGCGTCATAGCGCGAAGGTCGTCGTCGCCTGCGGTTGGTTCAAGGCGCGACGGGTTGGATGCCCTGGTGGTATGCGCATCAATGGTGACGTTGACGTCATCGATGCCCTTGGGAAGGCCTATGAATCGCCGACTCGTATGGGCAGTGTTCATGTCCCAGGCATAGCCAAGTACGGTTTTGAGCGGAGCGGATGGAACTTGCAAGCCTGTGCGAGTAGTGCGAAAAGGAAGCGCGTGCGGATTTTTGTCGATTTTGACGGTGGCTACTTCGAAGACTCGGTCCGGCGAAGGAAGCTTTTGGACAACATCGGGTGCATCAGGCGTGGGCTTTTCAGCGTGATCAATCACCAGGACGGGCGTGGGTGCCTCCTGCAGAGATAGAGACAGTCCGAGATCTCTCTCTACGGCATCGGAAACGGTGATGCGAGAGCCACCGTCGTGCAGTGCTTGAGCCCGGGGGGTCCAGCGCAGAGTGAAATCCCAGACTCCCTCGAGTCCCGTCTTGTCGATTACGGGCTCCTTCAGGTAATCGCCAGCGGAGATGCGCAACCGCGCGGCAAGGGAGGACATGGATGTGCTCCGGCAAGAGAAGGTGGCCGGCGAAGCGCCCTCGTTGGCTCCCACCATTCGGCATTCCGCATCGCCCGTGCCCACTGCTTCATTGAGCTTCGGCCTGGTTTTGCCGAGTGCGAGGACATAGACCGCCATGGGACGGGTATCGTTGTGCACCGCGAGGTGAAAGCGTTCGGCAAGCAGCGTTTGAAGCATGCGGCGAAGTGTTTCCGGAGAGGAGTCAGCCGGTGCGCGCCCGGCAACGTCGAATCGATCGAATTCCAGCCAGTTTGGACCTCCGTCAATGTTCTCGGGAGCGATTTGATAGGCAATTCGGATGAGGTCCAGCAGGGTCGCTTTATGCAGGCTGTAGTAGTTGCCGCGCAAGAAGCCACCGGAAGCGTACGTGAAGGGATTCAGGGCGGCCGCGCTGGCGCGTACGTCAGTCACCTCAAATCGGGGAGCAGGCTGTGGATTCTGGCTGCGCCCGGGCAAGGCGATGAAACCCACTAGCGCAAAGGCAATCATGCGCATACGCGCCGAGCCTATCATAGCCATAAATCCCGAACGTTTGTGGATCCGCCCACATTCGCCCGGTGTCGCTCGATCAGGGGGTGAAACTATCCTTCTTGTGCCAGCGCCATGTCGCCATTCTCCGGCACATAAATGCCTTCGAACGCGACCATCATCGGATCGGTGTAGATATGCTTCCTCGCCATCGTCCCGACGATCGTGTTGATTGCCAGCCCATCGAGATCGACATCCTTGCCGTCGCGGCCATGTCCCTCGAATCGCATGATGCCGTTCGAGGTTTTGATTACATCGTCCGGCATCGCCTGCATATTGATCCAGTTGATATGTGTGATCTCGTCATATCCGGCGTTGATGGCGTCCATGGGCCGGATCCCGGCTGGGATATGCCCGCGAACATGCAGTCCGAGTTTGTGGGGCTCGGCGATGGTTGCGGGCAGCCACGAGGGGTCGAATGTTCCGTAAAACTTGATCCTGACTATGGCAGTCCAAGCCGGCGCCGAAGCAGTTCGCGGGCGCCATCGGTGAGAGGCACGGTTCGTAATTGCGGTCTGGCCGGCGAAGCGTCAGCATCGCCTGTTGCACCATGACTCGGCACAGCCAGACAAGCGTGGACCTCTCCGGCGCCAGTGACGCCCCCGCACACGATCTCTCCGAAGTCGTTAATCGAGAAAGCGCCTGTCAGGTGCACAAACGGTCCCGGATCACTTATGAAGTCGTTGAGATCCTTCGGCTCTGTGCCCTGCCATAGAAGAGCGCGGCCGAAGTACGGATTGTCGGGCTCGACGCTGAAGCCAACAATCTCGCCTCGATCGTTGTTGGTATGGCAGCAGCCCACCACGGTCGCGACCGAGCCGGGAAAAGCACCGTAGTCCAGCATGCCGGTCTGCCTGGTCCAAAGAAAGGCGTGAGTCGTGCCGTCTTTCGGTGATTGCGCTATGCCAACCACTTCGCCTCGGTTATTAATACTGCTGGCGCCGTTCAGTGCGCCTCCCAGGCTGCCGAGATCGTGGACGGAACCATCTCTCTCCCACAGTACGGCGCGCCCCACTGTGCTGCCGCTGACGGCGAATGGCGGCAGACCGGTGGTCGAACACAAACCCGAATTGCCGACGGCCTCTCCAAGGTCGTTGATTGTCAACGCAAACGCGACCGTGTCGCCCTTCGATACGAGCGGCGAGAGTACTCTCTGTATCCCTCCATTTGGTCCCCAGATTACCGGTTGAAAACGCTGGACCTGAAAGGGCGTCGCTTGTGAGCAGCTCGAATCGAAAGTTCCATTTTCCGCAAAACCGCTCACCTGGCCCAGGCTGTTCATCCAAAAAGCATTTGCGTTGTTTCCGCCCGGCAGGTTGGGAAGCACCCTCATGATCCCGTTCCTCCAGATGGCTCCGCGGGTGATGCGATGCGTCGGGTTGGGCGGATCGAACTGACCAAAGTCCTCGCCATTCGGATCCAGCGTGGCAATTTCGGAGCCCATTGCTACTTCGCCAAGCGCACCGACGGCCGCTGCGTCGCTGTTGCAGGTCGGGCACGCCGGAAAGAATGGCGGCCCGAGCACACCCAGATCTTTCATACCTTTCTGCCTGCTCCAAAGAAAGGCGGTTCCGGCGAATCCATCCGTCTGAGCGGCCGTGGCAGCCTGCCCGGCAACGTCGCCGGCGTTGTTGATACCGAAGCCGAAGCTATACGCACCGCCCAGGGCGCCCAGATCGATCACCTTATAGTGCGGCTGTTGTTGTGCGAAGGCAAGTCCTGCGACCATGCTGCCCGCGGCGATTAAAGTCAGGATCGTTTTCATTGTGTTCCTCCATCTCAAGAAGGCGGAGAATCCGTCCGAAGTTGCTAATAGAGAACGCGGGAATTTTCGCGATGCTGACCGGCGGTATAATCGACCGATTCGAATGCAAGGTGCAGCGATGCCCGGCGAGCAGAATACGGACGAGATAAACGGGCTGCTCCGCGCCTGGAGCGGTGGAAACCAGAGCGCGCTCGACGGCCTCACCCCGATCGTTCATGCCGAGCTTCGCCGTCTGGCACACCACTACATGCGGCATGAGCGTCCCGGCAACACGCTTCAGACCACTGCCCTGGTAAATGAAGCCTGGATTCGTCTGGTGGATTACAAGCGCATGCGATGGCAGGATCGGGCCCACTTCTTCGCCGTTTCAGCCCAGGTGATGAGGCGGATACTGGTCGACCATGCTCGCAGTCACAACATCAAGCGCGGGGCCGGCGTGCCGCACGTCGCGCTTGACGATATCGCGGTTGTGAGTACCGATCGCAGCAGCGATCTGGTGGCGCTCGACGATGCGATGAATGCGCTCGCCCGTCTCGATCTGCGTAAGGTACAGATCATCGAGATGCGCTTCTTTGGCGGGCTCAGCGTGGATGAGACGGCCGAAGTGCTCAAGGTATCGCCGGCTACGGTCAGGCGCGACTGGAGCATTGCCAAATTGTGGCTGTATCGCGAACTCGGGGGCGGGACGGGCGATGGATTCGGAACAGTGGAAGCAACTCGATAAACTGCTGCACGCGGCATTGCAGCAGCCGCCCGAGGAACGCGATGCCTGGCTGGCAACAGTGTGCGCAGGCAATGAACTGCTGGAGCGCGAAGCACGCTCCCTGCTGACGCTGGAAGAACAGGCAGAAGGATTCCTGGAGAGACCGGCCATCGAAATAGCAGCGCATTTCAGCCAGGAAGCTGACCTGTTTCGCCCCGGCGCGCTCGTATCGCATTACCGGATAGCGGAAAAGCTCGGCGGTGGCGGAATGGGCGTGGTCTACAAGGCCGAGGACCTTGAATTGGGTCGTCCCGTAGCGCTCAAGTTCCTGCCGGAGGAGTTGTCCCGGGATCCACACTCCATCGAGCGATTTCGCCGGGAGGCCCGCGCAGCCTCGTCCCTGAACCATCCCAACATTTGCACGATATACGAGATCGAGCGGCACGAGAACCGCTCCTTCATTGCGATGGAGTTTCTGGATGGAAGTACCCTGAGACATCGCATCCGGGGACCTCTCTCAATCGACACACTGCTTCCGCTCGCCATCGAGATCGCAGACGGTCTGGATGCGGCCCATTCGGCCGGAGTTACCCACCGTGACATCAAGCCTGCGAACCTCTTCGTGACTACGCGAGGGCGCGCAAAGATTCTCGATTTCGGTTTGGCGAAAGTCGGCTCCCCCGACTATCCGGCGAACATTGATCTGATGGCATCGCACACTCGCACCATCGGTGAGCAACTGACCGCCGCCGGCAACGTGCTGGGAACCGTGTCGCACATGTCGCCGGAACAGATCCGAGGCGAGCGCCTCGACCCGCGGACGGACCTGTTTTCGTTCGGTGTTGTCCTTTATGAAATGGCCACGGGGAAGCTGCCATTTGAAGGCGAAACGCAGGGGAGCGTATTTGATTCCATTCTGAATCGCGCTCCGGCCTCTCTCCGTGAACTGAACCCGGGATTGCCAGGGGAACTCGATCGCATCATCGGCAAGTGTCTGGAGAAGGATCGCGAATCACGATACCAGCATGCCTCCGAAATTCGGGTGGATCTCCAGCAGTTGAAGCAGGAGATAGACTCCGTACGGCACATCACGGACGCCCGGCGCGGAATGCGGGTTTCGAAGCGGTGGGGGACCGCGCTGATCGCAGTCCTGGCGACGGCCGGATTGGGAATGGCAGGTTACTTATACCTTCGCCGCGCGCCTAAACTCACAGCCCCCAAACTCACAGACAAAGACACGATCGTTCTCGCAGCGTTTACAAATAAGACAAACGATGCCGACTTTGACGAAACGCTCCATGAGGGGTTAGCGGTGGAACTGGCGCAGTCGCCGTTCCTGAGCCTCATCTCGGATCAACGCGTACGCGCAACCCTTCACCTGATGGACCGCCCTGAAAACACGCCGATAATCGGGGACGCGGCGCGCGAGATTTGCGAACGCACGTTCAGTGCCGCCGTAGTACAGGGGTCGATCTCCAGGCTCGGGAGCCGGTACGTTTTGGGATTGCGCGCCACTAATTGCGGTAACGGAGAGGTGCTCTTTGATGAACAGCTTCAGCCCGCCAAAAAGGACGAGGTGCTGAACTCCTTGAGCCGGTTGGCCGGAAATTTCAGAACCAAAGCAGGCGAATCGCTCGTCACCGTCAAAGAGCACTCGACTCCGCTGACCGAGGCTACGACGCCGTCGCTCGAGGCGTGGAAGCTCTATTGCGATGCCTTGAAAGTAGCTCTTACGGAGAACAATGCCGGCGCAATTCCTCTTCTTCAGCGCGCTGTTCAAATCGATCCCAAATTCGCGATGGCGTATGCATCCCTGGCTCGCACCTACGCCGATAGCTGGCAATCTGTCCTCGCGGCGGAGAATATCCGCAAAGCCTGGGAACTGCGCGACCGTGCCAGCGACACCGAACGCTTCTTTATCACTGTCAATTACCATCAGCAGCTCACGGGGAACCTGGAAGAGGCGGAGCGGACTGCTGAGTTATGGAGCGCGACTTATCCTCGTGACATACTGGCCTGGGTGTCACTGTCCGTCATTTATCAGAGTCTCGGTAAGTATCAAAGGTCGGCGGACGCAGCTGAAAAAGCGGTCGAGATGAATCCCAACTTCCCGCCGGGCCCCACAAATCTGGCCTGGACTTATCTGTTCCTCGAACGCTATTCGGATGCCGGGAAAACCGTTCAGCAGACTGTCGAACGCCGGCTCAACTTTCCCGACCTGATCATCCTGCCGTATGTGCTCGCGTTTTATCACGGTGACCAGGCGGGAATGGAACGCGCCGCGGCGCGGGGAAGGGAAAACCCGGAATCAGCGGACTGGATCACCCACACGGAGGCATCCGTTCTGGCGTATCGGGGTCATTTGCACCGGGCAGAAACGATGACGCGTCGCGCCGTCGATATGGAGAGCCAGGCGCATCAGCCGGAAAGGGCGGCCATGTACGAAGCCGAGTGCTGCCGTACGGGAGGCCTTCTTTGGAAATGCTTCAGACGCCCGTCAGAGAGCCGCGGCTGCGCTGGAGCTCTCCAAAGGCCGCGATGTGGAGTACGGCGCAGCCTTCGCACTGGCCCTCTCCGGCGATGATGCGCGTGCGCAGTCCCTTGCGGACGATCTCGGGAAACGGTTTCCAGAGGATACGTGTGTCCGGTTCACGTACCTCCCGATTATTCGCTCGCTCCGGGCCCTGAACCAGAACGATTCTTCCAGTGCCCTCGAATACCTGGAGGCCGCCGCGCCCTACGATCTTGCCATACCCTGCAGTTGGTTTGGCTTCTTCGGGATACTCTATGCGCCTTACGTCCGTGGCCTGGCCTTTCTGGCTGCGCACCGGTACACCGAGGCCGTTGCCGAGTTTCAGAAGATACTCGACCACCCCGGCATTGTCTTCACCGATCCGGTGAGCCCGGTCACACTCTTGCAACTTGCTCGTGCGTTCGCATCAGCGGGGGATAAGGCGAAGGCAAGGGCTGCGTACCAGAATTTCCTGACTCTTTGGAAAGACGCAGACCCCGATATCCCGCTTTTGAAGCGAGCGAAAGCAGAGTACGCATTGCTCTTTTGAAGCGCAAGGGCCGCCGGACGCCGCGTCAAAAAGTGGAGGAACCCACCCGTCCAGCCCCGCTTCCAGGCGCCGCGCCGCAGATGCCATAGCTTACACTCAAACGACGTGCTCAACCGGGGCTATTCCTACGCAACAATCATCAGCAGCAAATACCATGGAGAGACCCTGCTCTCCCACCTGGCAAGCCTTTACCCCCACTCAACCCCACAAGCCTGGCAACAAAAACTGAACGACGGCGAAGTCACGCTCGATGGCGCAACCGCCACCGGAAGCGAATCGGTTACGTTAGGCCAAACCCTTATCTGGAACCGCCCACCATGGATCGAACCAGACTCCCCTCAGCACTTCGAAGTCCTGTTTGAAGACGCCCATCTGTTGGCCGTCAATAAACCCAGCGGCCTCCCCACCCTCCCCGGCGGCGGATTCATGGAAAACACCCTCCTGCGTCTGGTGCAAAAGCGAACCCCTAACGCAAACCCCGTCCACCGGTTGGGCCGAGCCACCTCCGGTATCGTCCTTTTCGCCAGGACACCGCAGGCGGCCTCGAATCTATTCGCGAAATGGAACACACCGAACATTCAAAAAATCTACCGGGCGCTGGGTCAAAACATTGCACAGCACGACGCTTACGAAATCCTCACACCCATCGGCCTCGTACCGCACCCGCTCATCGGTTCCGTATGGGCCGCTAAACCAGGTGGCAAACCGTCCAAGTCATTGGCGAAGGTGATCTCACGCGCCATCAGCACCACAACATTTGAGGTAAGCCTGAGTTCAGGCCGCCCGCATCAGATCAGAATCCATCTGGCATCCATCGGCCATCCGCTGGCTGGCGATCCTCTGTACGGCTTAACCGGCCAGCCTCTTGAAAATCTCCCCGGCCTCCCAGGCGCTGGAGGATATTTCCTGCACGCCCAATATCTGAAATTCCACCACCCCATCACCGGAGAACAAATCAATCTTGAGGCGGCGTTGCCGTCTGGATCCCCGTTGCATCAGTAGGTTCACAGAGAGAATCAAATCAGCGTGGCTGTTGAAACCTGCGAGATCCCGAGTATCCACAACCTGACTTCTGGACAACGATTCCTAAGGACAGAGGTAAGCAGACAGGTAAAACGGCAGGCGACTTTGCGCGAGTAATTTCGCGCTCACCATCAAGTCGGCCTGCCTCCGCCAGGGCGAACGGGCGCGGTCAATGGAGGCAATGGCGGTTACGAAGGTGATTGGCGCCCAAAAGTAAGTCATTCAGCGCATCAGGCCCAGGCATCGCCTCTGAACTGATTCCCCAATAGCGGATAAGTCGGCGCAACGCCGATTTATCACATTTCCGAAAAACGCCCAAACCCACGGAAGTGCTGGCGACACGTATCAGCCGACTGCACAACCAGGAGCCTTGTCTCTGGACTCAAGCCCCTGGCTCTCAACCCGGCGCGATCCTCTAATCGGCGCCATCAATGCTGGGGCCCAGGGTGTCTCCAAACCAGGTAGATCGGACCCGAAGCCTCATCGATCTCAAAATCTGCGCCTCACCGGAACTATCGGCCTGCGGTTCGACCGTATTGCCCATCAAACCCGTCAACGAAATCAGATTGTCTTTTGTGTGCGAGATTGTTTGCCGATTCCCGCCTCTGTCGCTCCACACGATGAACAGCACATCCGCCTGCCCATCGAATCGCGCGGCGTAAATCCCCGATGGCGAATATTGAATCATGCCGGCATAGCGACGCCCCCTGACCGCGCTCATAACCGTGCGTACCGCCTGCATCGCCGGTTTTGCGGCGCCGCTCCTGCCCAGCAGTCCGCAATTCTGCTCGGGATTCTCGGCATCACCCCCATCGTCCTGCAGGTCGTACCAGACACCCAGCGGGAACTCAAGGTTCCACACCATCAGCATCTCGCGGACGGCGAGGCGCGCCTGCTGCAGCCGTCCTTCGTCTCCATGACCGTTTCCCACCGCACTCCCGGTAGAATTCGTCGACGAATATCCCCAATCCGTGTCCCGGATTTCAGGAAGGGTGCCGGTCTCGGAGTGCAAGCCACACATGTCGGCACGGATGTTATTCATCCCCGGTCGGTTCAGTCGGATGTATGGTCCCGCCGTTGTTGCGCGTCCTGGAGGAACTGGCCGAGCGTGTCGTCCTGCGCCGCGACACGTGCCCAACCCTCGGCAGTGGCGCCCCACCGATAATCCCGGCTCGTCATGTCGATGCCGCGATCGATGAGGAATTGCATGCCCTGGTAATTCTTGTGCCCGACCAGTTCATGCAGGATGCTGGCCGGCTCATGCGAGCACCAGTTCGTATTGACATCGGCGCCGTGGGCGAGAAGAAAGTCGGCGACCTCGAAGCGGTCATTGAGTACGGCCCACGCGAGTGCGGTGTCGAGAACGCGCTGTGAATCGGGAGGCTCGCCGAACCAGTTGACATAGTCCGAGCACAAGTGGGCGTTGTTTAGCGGGAAGTGATTCGCGGGGTTGCCCAGTGCAAGTTTGCCCTCTGCGTCGAACCAGCGTTTCACGCGCCTCAGGTCCCCGCTGCCGGCGGCGTGTGGAAGATCGTCGGGTAGCGGCCAGATCCGGAGCAACAGCGGAAGCAAGTGGGCCTTTACACACGTGAACGCGAATTCAATCTTGGAGGATGGCGGCGGCACGCGACGGCGAAGCAGAGCGGGATCAAGATCGAGAAGAGCCGTAATGAAAGGTCCCCGGTCGTTGAGCACCGCCGTTTCGATTATCGAAGCCTGCCATTCCACCTGTTCGTCCGACAACAGCCACGGTTCGCGCAGCAGTCCGTCCTGGAACAATGTCAGGTCTCCCTCGTGCAGCGCGCGGGAGATCTGTTGTTTGACATAAGACCGCCAGGGGGCGATGAATGAATCCCCGAGGTGAACGTCGGGCTTGTTCGCAATGAAGTACTGGATGAAGGCCGAACGCCCCGGACCGCCGTCGATCTTCCTTCCCAGTTCGGCGTCGAGTGCGAGGGATCGGTCCAGCAGCAGTCCCGCTGCGGTCTCGTGCTGGAGATGGCAAGCATAGATTAGCGCTTCGTTCACCGCGGCAAGATCGTCCGCCTTCTTATCCAGACGGGAGCGAATGCTCCCGGCGTCTCCAAGCGCGGCAAAAACCTTGAGCGTTCGCGGGAAAAGGCCTTTGCGCTGGAAGAGATCGATGATTCCTTTGGCGCGGGATGCGATCACATCGTCGCACACCAATGGTCCGACGACTGCGCCGGTATCGAGCAGCATCCCGGCACATGCCAGACGTGTGTAGTGATCCTCGCGGAACTGATTACCGCTGTCGCCGTAGGACCAGGTAGCCATCCCGAGCAGCCCGCCGTCATTTTCATTTGCCTGCCAGGTGAGCAAGGCAGGGTATTCCGCCAGTAACCGCCGCAGAGCTTCGATGTCGTTGTCATGAATGATACGGCGGGCTTCGGAGACCGCCCACTCGAGTCCGTGGCCAAGGCGGTGTTTGACTTCTTTGATCAGGTCCTGCCAGCCGGCAAATCCATATTCGCGGGCGAGCGCCAGTTGCGCGTCGCGCTGTGACAACGGCGGCTCGGCTTTTTGCGGGAATTGCGCACGCACCCGGGCGATGGCGTCCGCGTTGCCGGCGCCAATGTCGCGGGCCAGTTTCTTTGCCTGCTTCCGAAGGGATTCGAGGGAAGGACGAAGAGGAAGTTTCGATACGTTCACAGCAATCTCCTTTCAACAGCGCCTGTGACCCGCTGATACAGGCTGAAAGAAGATCCAAAGCACGCTCTCTGAATCGAAGCAGGTGGGATTGTTCCCTTGCCGCGGGTCGGGGGTGCCCTGTAGCACGCTGTACTTAGTATTGGCTACGTGAAAAGGCATGGTCAAGCCGTCATTTGCCATGCCAGTCGCATCCGGAGTCGACATCAGTACCGAAAGTCCTGTGGCGATTATCGATGTCCCGCGGTACGGGAATCAATTTGCCGAAAACCGCGCGACGATGAGAAGTGGCCGACGCCGTATTGGTCCGCTGTGACGGCGAAGTGGCGATCTGGAGGTTTCAGGCGACGCACTGGCCAAACTCGCACTTTCCGACAACAGAAAGGCTAGTAGCACGAAGGTGGGTACAAATATCGCTGTTGGGTCACGTGATAGACTTGCGGGATGGATTTCTGGGACGATCTTTGGAGCTTTGCAGTTGCTGTCACATGGGCACATTCTACCCTTCTTGGGGGATGTGTGTTGACTGTTCTTGTTGGGGCCTACGAGCGATATAAAAATCAGTCCATATCATGGAGAGCATATCGCCGCGTCACATTAGTCCTATTACTTTTTGCTACGTTTCAGGCTTGGCAGCAAGAGAGAGATAGCCGAATAGGTCGAGAGCAGGATCTTCACAAAGCGGAACTGAAAACTATATCAGAACAAGAAAAAGTGGAAGATCTATCAAAGCCCCGGCTGGAAGGCGTGATTGACGAAACGGACACAGGTGACTTTGTGCGTAACGGGATGAGCTACGCAGGCATCGCCTTGTGGGTTACTATCAACAATCTCGGTATGGATAGCGTTGTTTTGGACTACAATGTCGTACTTTCATTTACTAACGGCCAGACGCTTAAGCCTGATTTAATGCTCCTTACAGACGCTCTGTCGTTTAGCGACTTAGGAATCAAGCTGAATAATATAGCGAAAGATGCTTTGTATAATAAGACTGCCGAGATCCCTATACAGCGAGGCGGTTCTAAGACGGGCATACTGATCTATCTATTTAAAGGAGTAGACCTAAGTGTAATTAATCGCGAAAAAAGTGTGATTTTAACTTTCGATGATGTCACAGGTAAGCGCTATAGTATTTCTATTAACGATGCGAGGGGGCAAGGTAAAGGTCAGTATAAATATATACCAGGAATGTCTCTGCCAACTCAGATACCTCAGTCCAAGTAGATAATATGACTAAAATGGAGGGTAACAATGTCAGATGCAATCGACGGCCCGGAAGACCTTCCCGAATGTTACGAAGGGCCAGAAGCATTCGAGCGCTTCGATTCTACTATGTCGGCAATTCTGAGCGTGCCGAAGTCCCTGATACTCAGACGCCAGCGCGCTTGGCGTAAGAAGGTGGATGCGAACCCAAACCGCAGAGGACCGAAGCGCAAGATCAACCGCGCGCCTGATCCTCCAAAGTTCGAAGACTAGAAAGGCTCGTCATCAGCATGCCCAGTCAGTTCCGTATAGGTCAGGCGCTTGCCCACGATCTGCGACACAGCGATGTCAAAGCGCTGCGCATCGCTCAGCGACCGTTGGTTGTAGCGAAACGCTTGCTCATCGACGTATCGGAACAGGTGAAACGGTTCGATGGAAACATACGTTCCGTGGATACCACGCTTCAAGAGGCTCCAGAAGTTCTCCATGCCGTTCGTGTGAACTTGGCCGTTGACGTAGGTTTCGGCGTGGTCAACAAACTGATGGTGAAACTCATCCATCCCTTCGTACGACAGAAGCGCATCGGTGTATACGCTCGAACCGGCTTCAACGTTCTCGCGGACAAGCTTCTGAAGTTCCGGTTTGCGACGGGTCTTAACCACCTTGCATCGAACTTCCCCTCCACGCTCCAGGACAGCCGCAACAATCGCTTTCCCATCAGGACCGCGACCGTGGATCTTTTCGGCTCTCTTGTGTTTGTGCATGAACCGTGCCTTACCGCCGATGAAAGACTCATCGGCCTCAATTTCCCCCGACAACTTACCTCCGTTCTTGCCCTGAAGCGCCAAGCGCGCCCGTTGCAGCATAAACCATGCGGTCTTTTGGGTTACTCCCATGGCCCGATGAATCTCCCACGAGCTAACTCCGTTCTTGCAGTTCGTTACGAGCCAGATCACCGGCAACCACTTATCGAGGCCGATAGGAGAATCCTCAAGGATGGTCCCGGTCTTAAGAGAAAACTTCCGCTTAGGATGCGTCTTCGAGCACTGCCAGCGCCACGTTTTTGCGTCGTAGGTTACCTTCGTGCCACCGCATACCGGGCATTCGACTCCGCCGGGCCAGCGCTTGGAAGACATGTACGATACGCAGTTGTCAAGGCTTGCAAAATAGGTGATTGCTTCCCTAAGAGTGTTTGGCGTTTTCGCTTCATCCATGAATTACGTATAGGGAAATCTGCATGACCCGTCAAGTATATTTTGCCCCAAAGGTGCTTCAGGGGAGGTCAATCCGCGAGATATCGACCGTGCGTCAAAGTGAGGTCGTACAACCTACTTCTTGGGGCCGACTAGGTGATTTCTTGCAGATTGCCTACCTAGTCTAGCTTTACCGGGCGTCGTTACACCTCAGCGAAGGCACACTCCGGCCGGTGCTACAACAAATACGAGACCAAAATGGACAAAAAGAAACTGTTGACCTCGATTAGCTTCGGCGGCCGAACGGCCGAAGAAGAGGCTGGAAACCTATGTAGGATCTTCGTTGAGACAGAACAGTGGCGTAGCGTGAACAACGGGGACGTCGATGTCGTATATGGCGCAAAGGGGTCCGGGAAAAGTGCAATCTATTCGCTATTGCAGGAACAGAAGTCCGTGTCGCTTCGGAGGGCGCGAATAGTGGTTGGAGCCGAAAATCCACGCGGGGCAACAGCTTTCCGAGACCTCGAAGCCGACCCGCCAGCCTCCGAGAAGGAATTCATTCAACTGTGGAAAGCGTACCTACTCTCCGTAATCGCCGATGTCTTTCCTAAATACAACATTAGGAATGTAGAATCATACCGGGTACGCAGACGCTGAAGGACGCTGGCCTCTTTACCGTCGGTTCAAGTTTAGGCGACAAACTGAAAGCCGCAGCTCGATACGTAAGGGAATTGATCAGATCGATGGATTACGGACTCGAAGTCGATCCGGCAACTGGCAAAACAAGGGTCTCTATAAAGCCGGGTCACCCAACTGACGCGCTGCATAAACCGCTGGAATTGTCTCTGGATACACTTGTGAATATAGCGGACAGCGCCTTTGAGAAATCCGGGTTTGAGTTATGGATTTGCATTGACCGACTTGACGTGGCATTTGAAGACAACCACGCCCTTGAGGCAAATGCGCTTCGTGCCCTATTCAAGGTTTACTTGGACCTTCTCCCCGCCCAACGCATTCACCTAAAAATCTTTCTGCGGTCGGACATCTGGCGCCGTATCACCGAGCAGGGGTTTCGTGAAGCAAGCCACATAACAAAATCAATTACGATCCAATGGTCTTCGGCCCTATTACTCAATCTGATAATGAAACGGCTGCTGCAAAGTGATGACATGTTATTCGGTTACGGCGTCGAACGCCCAACGGTCTTGGCCGACATCGAACAGCAGCGCAAGCTATTTTATCGAGTGTTTTCAGGCCAAGTTGACGTCGGACCAAAACGACCGAACACGTGGGATTGGATTCTGGCTAGGACGCGCGATGGCACCGGCAATAACGCTCCGCGCGAAATAATTCACTTGCTCACCTGCGCCCGTCAAATTCAACTGGAGCCCATTGATATCGGCGTCAGCGCTCCTCAGGGAGAGGGTCTGTTTTCGGGCACCGCCATTCCTGAGGCGCTGAAGGAGGTCTCCAAGGTACGCCTTGAGCAGACGATTTACGCTGAGCACCCCCGCTTACCGGTGTTCATTTCGCGACTCGAAAGCGAAAAGGCCACGCAGACTGCGGATACGCTGGCCACGCTTTGGGATACTGATGCCACAACCACAGCCAAGACCGCTGAGGAACTCGTCCAGCTTGGACTTTTTGAACGGATAAGCGCGAAGCAAGCTGTCGAATACAGGGTTCCGTTCCTATACAGAGACGCGCTCAAACTCGTTCAGGGCAAGGCTGACATTTAGACAGTCGGCCGCGGAAAATGCGCGCCGCCTATCCGATGGTGGGGTCCGTTTGACTGCACGTGTTCCCCAGACTGCGTTCCGGGAAGTGAGAGGCACTTGGCTGCAAAACGCGCTGATGACGGATGTGGTCAGTTGACCTCCGATTGGATCGTCGGCCACTCGGAGAAAGCTCGATCCGGATTCCCAAAGTGAAATGCCTATCCCGGCCACTTCGCCGTATAACCAGCTTCCCTGAGACGACACTTCGAGTGGCTGCCGCCTGGATACAATCGTGACATGACGGTCTGGCAGCAACACCTGGGCAGCGACCCCTCCATTTGTGGAGGCGATCTTTGCGCCCGAGGCACCCGAATTCCTGTCACCGTGATTCTCGATAACCTGGCAGAGGGCACCTCGCGAGACGAGATTCTCCGAAGCTACCCTACCCTGCGACTTGAACACATCGACGCAGCGCTTGCGTATGCTGCCGAATTGGCGCATGAAGAACGGCTGATCCCTTTGCAGGCCCGGTGAAATTCAAGATCGATGAGAACCTGCCCGTCGATCTCGTCGCGGATCTGCGTCGGGCCGGACACGACGCCGACACAGTCCTCGACGAGAACCTGGCGGGAGCGGCCGATCCGATCGTCGTGGCCGCCGCGCTTCGAGAAGGACGCATCCTGTTGACGCTCGACAAAGGAATAGCCAGTCTGATCCAGCACCCCGTGAACACTCATGCGGGGGTGGTCTTGTTCCGTCCCGGAGCCTCCGGCCGCTCGGCGGTGCTGGATTTCATAAGATCGCATTTGGCTGAGCTTCTCGTCCTGGAGCTTGCGAATGGCGTAACCGTGGTTTCGGAAGGCCGAATCCGAGTTCGATAAAATCGAGACGCGTCCGGAGATCAGCTTGCCACTTGGCCGTAAAACGCTAGGTTCTTATCGGAAGCGCCCCGGCGGGCAGGCCTGACGAAAGCGCGCAAATTCGACCCGGGGCGGTTTCGATAAGAGCGTTTGAAGGAAGCCGCTGGCGCGAGCGCCACGGAACTCCTATGGGTTTTGAATGCTGGTATGGCGGTACTTCTGGCGATTTTGGGGTGTAGTTGCATTGTCCGAGCGACCGAACAGCGAGTCCGGACAGAGGGCATGGCCAATGGCGAACCGTTGCTTTGGGCGCAGGAGATGGCTTTTTGCGGTGCCCGGGCACACGTCTATTGCGCGTGCCGAAGCACACGGAGCAAGCGCCAGACTGGACCTGTTGC
This sequence comes from Terriglobia bacterium, assembly GCA_963831795.1. Classification (GTDB taxonomy): domain Bacteria; phylum Acidobacteriota; class Terriglobia; order Bryobacterales; family Bryobacteraceae; genus BOG-234. Next base: position 113,121 of record CAWHSB010000026.1, read on the forward strand.
TACGAACTATCAATAATGCAGACCTGTCGATGTTCTTCGCGCAGGATCTGTCTGGCTGTGAGTCGTTCGACTACGTGCATCGCTCCGCCGCAGCAGGGGCATTGCGGCAGAGCGGTTTCGCAGGCTGTAGCTGTGGTGCTTGCACCATCCGGGGCCATGGCGCCCAGTAGTATGCGGCAGAGCGGGAGCAGTTTCTGCCGTCGCCGGTTGGCGAACCACCCGAAGTAACGAATCCGAGGAAGCCCCTTCGGCAGGACATGCTGCACGAGGCGGCGGAGGAACTCTTCGTGGGGAAGCGTCATCACGCGGCACTTGCTGTGATGGGCGTAGTCTTTCCATCGGAAGCTGACGCTGCTGTCGTCCACCGACAGGAGGCGATGATTGGAGATGGCGACACGATGGGTGTAGCGAGCCAGGTACTGCAGGACGTGATCTGGGCCACCGAATGGTTTTTTGGCGTAGACCACCCAATCCTGGCGAAAGAGAGTGCGCAGGAACGCGGCGAAGGCTTTCTCCTCCGCCAGCGGCTGGCACTCTCCATAGAAACCAAGCTGATGTTGGCCGAAAGCGCGGCGCAGGCCGGCAACGAACTTACCGCGAAAGACGCGGCTGAGTACTCGCACCGGCAGGAAGAAGCGAGGGGGTGACGAGATCCACCGCTCATGGTCCGGCGACAGCCCTCCGCCGGGCACTACGCAGTGAATGTGTGGGTGTCGTTGTAGTGTCTGGCCCCAGGTATGCAGAATGCCGAGAAAACCAATCTCAGCGCCGAGGTGCCTGGGATCGGCGGCTACTTCCAGCAGGGTGGCGGCGGTGGCTTCAAACAGGAGCGCGAACAGTATCTTCTGGTTCTGCCAGATTAAGGGCACCAGGGCATGCGGAACGCTGAAGACCAGGTGATAGTAGTTCACCGGCAGGAGTTCCTGTTGCCGGGCACGCAACCATTTCTCCCGTGCGTTGGTCTGGCATTTCGGACAGTGGCGGTTTCGGCAGGAGTTGTAAGAGATAGCCTGATGCCCGCAACGAACGCATTGATCGCGATGGCCGCCGAGTGCGGCTGTACGGCAGCGCTCGATTGCCCGAAGCACTTTGAGTTGTGCCCAGGTCAACGAACTGCGGTAGCGTTCGATGAATCGGCTCCCTGCCCTGTGGATGATGTCCGCCACCTCCCAGGGTGGCCGTGTCACGCCTGATAGTTCTCCGGTCGCTTTCGTGAAAAGCTCTGGCCACCAACCGTGATCTGATCGAGCGGGTTGGAAGCGGCATGCAGGTGACGTTGCGACAGGTGCAGATAGACCATGGTGTGTTCCAGGTGCGCGTGTCCCATGAGAAGTTGGATCGTCCGCAGGTCGGTTCCGGCCTCCATCAGGGTTGTCGCGAAACTGTGGCGCCTATGCCGCGTGCGGCATAGTCGCCACTGATGCCGCTTCCCGGACTATGCCGCGTAGATCAGTAAAGAAGCGGCGCCAGGCCCGCGGAATGCGGGGATAGCCACACCGGAGGTGATCAGGACGCGGCATAGTCTGGAGGCACGGGGTTAGAGTTGTTTGAGAAACGCGAGCAACTCGTCGTCGGGCTGAAAGCGCTTCGGAGCACTTTTAACGGGATTGGTCCGGGCCAGTGCCTGCTCCTTCAATGCGAGGTCGGCATCGAGATAGATCTGGGTGGTTTCCACTGACTCGTGACCGAGCCAGAGAGCAATCACCGCGCGATCCACTCCGGCCTGCAGCAACTCCATGGCGGCGGCATGACGGAGGACATGTGGCGATACTCGTTTCTTGCGCAATGAAGCACAATCCTTCCGCGCCTGTGACACGTGGCGCGCCAGGAGGTGTTGTACGCCGTCAGCGCTCAGAGTACCGCCCCGACTACTGGGAAACAACGTTTTGGAATCCTCTCTGCCTTGTTCCCGAATCCATGCCTGCAGGACCGCGACTGTGGGTTTGGCCAAAGGTGTACAGCGTTCCTTCCGTCCTTTGCCACGACAGCGAACATGCGCGCCAGCTCCCAACGAGACGTCCTCGTGCCGCAACGCGGTCATCTCGGACAATCGCAGTCCGGTCTGGACGGCGGTGATCAAAAAAGCATGGTCACGGCGTCCCAGCCATCGCGTTCGATCCGGTGCGGCCAGCAGTGCTTCGATCTCAGGACGCGTCAGGAAGCCCACCAGGGCACGGGGCTGCCGTTGGTTGGGAATGGCAAGCACCCGTTGGATGACTCCGCTCTGCGCCGGCGCTTCGAGAGCAGCATAGCGGAAGAATGACCGGATGGCGGTCAAACGCAGGTTGCGGCTCCTTGACCCATTCTGCCGCCGGTTTTCCAGATCCTGCAGGAACGCGTCGATTAATGAGGCATCGAGATCCGCCAAACCCAGCTGAGAGGGCGCCTTGTGTAGCCGTTTCTGTGCGAACTGCAGCAGCAGACGGAATGTGTCGCGATAAGAGGCAATGGTGTGCGGGCTGGCTTTGCGTTGCGTCAGCAGACGAACAGTGAAAAACGACTGCAACAGGCCGGGAAGATCAGCGGCATCCCGCATTCAGATCCTCCCATCTTTTTTCCAGCCTCTTTCCGGCCGCTCCCAGCAGTTCGGGAGTACCCGTCATATACCAATAGGTATCGGTAACGTGTGCGTGCCCGAGATAAGTGGACAAGACTGGCAACCGTCGCCTGGGGTCCTCACCATTGCGATACCAGCGCAACAAGGTCTGGACGGCAAAACGGTGACGAAAGTCGTGCAGGCGCGGGCCGCGGCTGGCATTCACCGCACGCAATCCAATCTGTCGGGACAAGGCGTAAAACGCCCGGTGAACCTCGCCTTTGTCCAGCCGGTTGTTGTTCTTGTTCACCAGGAAGTGACCTTCCGTGCGCGCGCCAAAAAGCCGGTCCCGGCGTTTCAAATAGTCGGCGAGAACCTCGCAGGTCGAGGCATGTAGCGGCACAAGACGGGACTTCCCAAACTTTGCCCCCCGAATCGTGAGGATTCCTTCAGCCCAGTCCACGTCCCCGGTCCGAAGGTTCAGAGCCTCACCGAGCCGCAATCCTGTGACCGCCAGCAATCCAAACAGGCAGTAGTAGGTCCAGGGCCGCAGAGAGTCAATGGATGGCCGGTTCCTGGCGGCCTTCAGCAGTGTTCGGATTTCCTGGTCGGAATAGAAGTATGGCTGAGCACGCGGAGGACGATAAGGCAACAGGCCGAGAGGCGGCACTTCTGTCAAGGGATCTGTCGCACTCCAGTGCCGGGCGAAGCCGCGCACAACAGTGAGACGCGCCGCCCACTCATACGGTTTGTGATTCGCATCCTGCGTTGCCCATTCGAGGGCGAGGTTAACGGTGATACGTGAACTGCGTTTCCGCACCAGGAATGACACGAAGTCCCGCAATCCGACCTCATGTCTAACCAGCTTGAATCCCAGGCCGCGCCGCATCGCCAGATAGTCCCGGACCGCCTTTCGGAGTGGATTCATCGGCCACCCCCGGGCCACGGTAACGCCAGGGTTTGCAGGGCAGTAATGTCCACTTTGGCGTAGATCGCCGTGGTGTTCGGGCTCTGATGCCGCAGCAGTTCGCCGATCTCGTCGAGCGAGCCACCCTGCCGGAGCAGACTCGTGGCCAGGGAGTGCCGAAGGACATGGGCGCCTGTGTGTGCCGACGCAACGCCGGCATGTTTCAAAGCGCGCCTGACGATCGAGGAAATCGTCGACGAGTTTCCCAAGCCGACTAATGGAGCCCGGTGGCGAGTGAATACTCGTCGGGTGGCAGATCGGGGGCGATCCTGACGTAAATAGACGGCCAGCGATGCGCCAACGTCAGCGGCCAGCGGCAACGAGGCCGATTTTCCTCCCTTGCCGCGAATGGTGATCTGCCCGGTGCTCCAATCGATATCGTCCAGGTTCAGCCCGACGACTTCACCAGCCCGTAAGCCCAGTCTGGCGAGCAGTAACAAAATCGCATAGTTCCGCCGACCCACGGAAGTCCGTCGATCACAGCATTCCAGAACACGCTCCACTGCTTCGGCCGGAAGAAACCGGGGCAGAGCAGACAGAGACCAGCAGGGAACAGCGGGCACAGAACCTGAAAGATCGATCGACAAGACTCCCCGGTATAGCAGATAGCGGAGGAACGACCGCAGCGCCGTTACCATGAGCCCGGCCCGCAAAGGGCTCAACCGGCGTGCGTGACGGACGACGAACCCGGTGATGTCTGGTGCGCGCAACGCGCCGAAGTTGGGTGTCTTGTTGCGAAACCGTTCGGACAGAAACTGCTCAATGACGGGCACGTAGTTCCGCAATGTTGGTTGGGAAAGACCGCGTTCCTGCAGCAGATAACGCTGGTACTCGTCGATTACCCGCGACAGCGCGCTGGCTTCGACTGCTTGCGGTTGTTTCACAACACCTGATTGGCGAAGCATCGCCAGCAGTCGCGCCAGCGCTTTCGGATCGCCTCTGCGGACGCGTTGTTGTTTGCGTCGAAGCCGTAGAAACCGATCCACCACCGCGCCGTCCAGATCGCAAACTGCAATGTGTTTCTGCTTCAGCCATCGGCTGAGATCAGCGATTACGGCGATCTGTTGTCTGATGGAATGGTGCCCATAGCCCTGCTCCGCCACACCAGCCGCGTAGGCGTCAAGATACTCACTCAAAGGCCCCTGCCGGAGCCGCTCAATCGTACTTGAAAAAGTAAATAGTTGGTCTATCACTCTCCCAGCGTGCCAGGCAGAGCAACAAACTATGCCGCGAATCCACAGCTCAAAGGTCCATGAATAGCGGCTGCCACGTCAACATGCGGCATAGTCCGGGAAGCGGCATAGCGCCTCCTATGCCGCACGCGGCATAGGAGCCACACGTATGCGAGCGAGATGGTTCGCGCAGGCGTAAGCTTGCCCGCGCTCATGAAACTACTCGGCCACACCGATCCGGAGATGACGATGCGGTACGTCGACGTCACAGGCAATGACCTTCAGCGTGAGTTTCATCGGGCCCGCTCTCAGCCCCGGCATCTGGCGCCGCAACACAAGGCTCCGACGGTTTCGCCACGCGCCGGCCTGGACGGTGTTGCCGATGCTTTACTGTCCGCCCAACACGCAATCGAGATGTTCCGGCGATCCCTCCCAGAAGGCTCTCCGCGACGCTGCCTCGATCGGCTCACTAACCGATTGACCAAGATCCTCTCAGAGGTCCGCAAACTCAACCCCGCAGGATAACCGGCAGAGATTGGCCGGATAAGCCGACAAACCGTCAACTTGGTTTGTAAATGCCACGCCTTGGCCTGATGTAATCACCAGAAGAGTCCGGTGCTGGTGTGATCCGATGCGCCTTCCTCATTTCCACGGCATTAATGCGGCTGACACCACTCGACACCTTTTCGCATCACGAGCCGTGTACATCGCTCCAGGCATGCGAGGCGGAACGGGCAGCGCATCACCTGTTTTCCAAAGACCCAGCAGCCGAAGGGTCTCTGGCATTTCTGAATCGATGACCGCGAGAGGATTGCCATCGCCGTAACCGGTATCACCTCGATATCTCAACGCAAGCGAATACTCACTGTCGGAAGTTCGCTTGTAGACCTCAACGAAGTACGTAAACGGTGCATCGCTCGTCGGATAGGCGACAATTACACTCCCAAGCAGCGGGCCGTTCTCAACAACCCGAGTTTCCTCGTTGTTATTCCTGCCCGTCATTTTGAAGAAAACGACACGAAACCTCTCCGATTTTCGATCGTAGGCGAACAGGAACATCGAAACTCCGCAATTCCCATTCGCCCCGCGATTCATACAGCTCTTTATCCTCAGCAGCGGAAGCGTTCTCCCCGGTCCCGAAAACACAATGTCACTCGCAATGAGTTCGTGGAATGTCGGCTCCCCGGAAACGAAGCTGACTTTCTCTTCTCGATACTTTGCCAGGAACATCTCTTCTGAACAGTCCGGCTCGTCGTTCTCGACAAAGCAAAGAGATACTGCTCCTATTCGATTACCCCCTCCGTCTTCGACGCTACTCTCCTCATCAGGCTGTTTGGCGACGACCAAGCTCCACCGGGATTTGGTTTGAAACGTCTGTGTCAGTTCCAGATGCACGATGACTTTGGAGTTGATTCCAAACTGTGCCGACAGTTTCGAGATCACCGCCTGATCGATTACGGTCGTATCCAGGTGCGTCTGCGCGTAGACGCCGCGAGTGACGAGTATCAACGTCGCGGCAAAGACTGCGACGTGCCTGGCTTTCATGATCGTATGATCTCAAACAGAGTCTCCGTAGGCTCGGAGATAAGTCCCCGAAGATCGTCTTCGCATCGCTGATTCCTTCACTTGGGCGCAAAACGCGCACACCATCGAAGTGCTGGCCACAAATACCAGCCGACTGGGCAACCAGCGGCCTGTCTCTGGACTCAAGCACCCGGTTGTCAACCCGGCGCGACCCCTCGATTCACGCCATCAATGCTGGGGCGGAGGGTGTCTCCATACCAGGTAGATCGGACCCGAAGCCTCATCGATCTCAATCTGCTCCTCACCGGAACTATCGGCCTGCGGTTCTACCGTATTGCCCATCAAACCCGTCAACGAAATCAGATTGTTTTTTGTGTACGAGATTGTTTGCCGCTTCCCGCCGCGGTCGCTCCACACGACAAACAGCACATCCGCCGGTCCATCGAATCGCATGGCGTACATCCCCGATGGCGAATGTTGAATCATGCCGGCATAGCGGCGCCCCCTGACCGCGCTCATAACCGTGCGCACCGCCTGCATCGCCGGTTTTGCGGCGCCGCTCCTGTCCAGCAGCCCGTAATTCTCCTCGGGATTCTCGGCATCTCCCCCGTCGTCCTGCAGGTCGTACCAGACGCCCAGCGGGAACTCAAGGTTCCACACCATCAGCATCTCGCGGACGGCGAGGCGCGCCTGCTGCAGCCGTCCTTCGTCTCCATGACCGTTTCCCACCGCACTCCCGGTAGAATTCGTCGACGAATATCCCCACTCCGTGTCCCAGATTTCGAGACGTTCTCCAAAGGACTGACGAGCCCATTCGCGCAGTTTCCCGATCTCCGGCCCAAGCTTTTCCGGGTCTCCCTTTGGATAAGGATGCACCCCGATCGCGCTCAACCCCGCAGCCACATCAGGCTCGATGGCCCTCTTCAAAAACTTCAGATCGAGCCTCGACACGCCTCCGCTCACTATCTTCGCCGCGGGATCCGCCCTGTGGATCGCCGACACGGCCTCGCGCAGCAGCGCCCCGTATTCCTGCGCATTGGGCTTGGGAGGCCAAAACTGCACAATATCCGGTTCGTTCCAGATCTCATACCGCACATCGCGGCCCTTGAACCGCATCGCCGCCGCCGCCGCGAAACGGCCGAAAGCGGCGATGTCCTCCGCGGTTCGCGGAACCTTGCCGCCATGATCCGGGTGCCCATAGTCGAGAATCAGCAGCGCGCCCATTCCACGCGCTTCCAGTGCGTTCATCAGCGTGTCGTAAGCGAGAAAGCGGTACGCGCCGACCCGTTCCACCCGCTCCCACAGCAAGTCCACCCGCGCAAACCGGAATCCCGCGTCTCGCGCCAGGTCCAGCGGGGCGTCGCCACGTAATCGGTGGACATTCACACCCATTAACCCCAATTCCGCGCGCGCCGGCCGCGAGAGTGCCGTCTGCGCCTCCGGATCGATATGCAGAATCTCGGCGCACCTGCCCGGCTGCCCTGCCGCCAAAGCGATCGCGACCAGAATCCCGAATTGCCGCACCTCCCCATTTTGAGGCTCTTCGCTGCACAGATATGTAAATTTCCATGCCGATGTTCCGAAGGAAAGTTCCGGAGAACGCCCTGCCGGCTGAGTGTGTCACGCCAGGCTGGTGACTCGTGGGGCAGGCCCCCCGGCCTGCCGCCGAGCCCCAGCTCGGCGCGGAACTTCACGTCAGCCCGTAACGCCGGCGATCTTGTCGCCGGTGTAAGCAAGCTCGCGAGTGGCTTTGCAATAGAGCCGCCGGCACAATTCGATCGGCGCGTAACGGCCACTTGCCGCGGGGCGTCACTTGGTGCGAATGAAAGCCGTGGTTGTGTGGTGTCTCCTCGCCGTCGGCGCGGGTTGGCTGGACGCGCAGGTGGTCCTGAGCCGGCGAGACTATGCCGAACACGGCCGGACGTTCTCACAGATTTGGATGGCTGATGCGGGAACCCTGAATTTCCGGCGCCTCACGGATTCCGCGCGCGACCACTCAGAGCCTGTTTGCTCACGAAACGGCAAGCTGATCTACTTCGTCTCGGACCCCGATCCCGAGCGTTCCCGCAACTCCTACGGCGGCCCAAACGGCCGCGAGATCTGGGCTTATGACCGGCAGACTCAGCGCGAACGCTTCATATGGCGCACTTCGCACGATCTTGGGCTACGCCTTGACGGAGCGACTGCGAGCGGCGCCGTGCTCGTTCGGGACGGCGCCGAACTGCGTAGCCTGGCGCAGAATCCATGGGTCATCGATAAAGTCGATGAAACCGCTGTTTCTCCGGATGGCCGCAGGCTGGCGCTGGTAATTGCGGGTTCGTACGACAAGAGCGGGCAGAGCCAGAACGCCAGGCTCTTCGTGTCTGACGCTGCAACCGGTCGGTTGCGAACTGAGCTGGGGAAATACGATGAGCCTGAGTGGTCGCCGGACGGCATGCGGATCGCCGCCTTTTTCGATGGCGGTCTCGCCATCCTCGACGCCACGACTCGTCGGGAGATGGAGCGTGTCGCGCTGCCGAAGCGCGACGCGCCGTCCCAGGACATCGTTTGGTCACCCGACGGCAAGAGCCTGCTGGCCGGTCTTTATGGCGAGAATGGCGGTTCCGGAGATCCGCAAAGCGATTACTTCCTTCTGAATCCTGCCGCCCGGACCTGGAAGCCCGAACTGACAGCCCGGCAACTATTGTGGCTTCAGGGAGAGACGATCCTCTATTTACGTCCTTTCGGGACGACTCCGCTGGCGCCGTCAAGCCGGCACAGCGTGTGGACCTCGCAGCTCGCAGCTACGATCGCACTTCACACAAAGACCGGGCTCTGACTTCAGGTCTCGTGCTGAACGATGACCTGTCAACCTGCGGCAAGTGAACAACGGGCGTAGCTGACGCAGGTTGGCCCCCGGATCCCAGCTGAATTGAGACTGATGCAGAAGCCTCTCGGCCGTCGTTCACAACCGCCGAAGGAATTTTTTCCGCGTACTTTCAATAGCTTGCAGCTCCCGCTGTGCCGGATCCCTGTTTTCGTCGGCTACTCTTGTCGCGAAAGCATACTTATGTCCACAGAAGCCCAAATCGCAGCCAACCGCCGCAACGCCGAAGCCTCCACCGGACCGCGCTCCGTCGAAGGCAAAACACGCGTCTCCCGCAACGCAACCACGTTCGGCCTCTATTCCGTCGGCGACGTCGTTCGCCCCGGAGAGGAATCCCTTTATCAAACCTTCTGTGAGGATTTCCAGAATGAACTCGCCCCGCGGGGCGCAATGGAAACAACGCTCGCCGCGGAAATCATCCATGCCGCCTGGCGTCTTCGTCGTTGCGCCGAAGCCGAATCCACCCTCGCAACACGGGGCGACGCTTCAACCCGCCTCGATCCGATGCTCGATCCGGCCACCGCCGCCGCGCAGAACTCAATCGACCGCGCCCGCGCTCAGGCCCTGCGCCATTTCCATCGCGCCACCGCCGAGTTGCGGCGCCTGCAGAAGGAGCGTCCGACTCGGGCCACAGCTCCGTCCGAATCACAACACCCCCGGCTGCTCGAAACAGTCCCGACAAAACAAACCCAATCCGAACCGCCTCAGACAATTTCGATCCCGCGCGGAGCGCCCTGCCCATGCGGGTCCGGAGCCAAATTCAAGCGTTGTTGCGGCACAAACGCCCCGGCCGTCCTCTCGCCTGCAGCTTGAAGTAGCTCTCTTAACAACCGCAGGTAGCGCCGGCGGTCATGCCGCCGGTCAGTTCTTTGACATCTTTGAATAACGGGCTTCGCAGCCCCGTACCAGGCTCGGACGCCAACCTCCCCGCGCGGGTCACCCATTTTCATCGCCGAGCCAGCTGCGTTCAACCCCGCAAATAGGCGTCGTCCCCGGTGATCCAGTCTTCCCGCCGAGGTGTGAACAAATCCGTCGCTATGGATTCATCGAGCGCCTCCACCCGGTGCGGCAGATCGGGTGGGATCACCAGCACCTCGCCCGCCCGCAGCACAAAGCTCTCGCCGCCCATTTCGAATCGCAGCGCGCCCGATTGCAGCATCGTCACCTGCTCATTCACATGGTGATGAAGCGGCACCACCGCCCCTTTCGCCAGCCAGATACGGGCCACCGTCATTCCCCCGGCATGAATCACCCGGCGGCTCAGCAATGGGTTCATTTTTTCTTCCGCAACCGCGGTCCAGTCGTAGCGCTCCATGTAAGGAAGTATCCTATTTGTTGCATATGAAAGGTATCGTCCTCGCGGGTGGAACCGGAAGCCGGCTTTCGCCCCTGACCAAAATCACGAACAAGCATCTGCTTCCCATCTACGACAAGCCGATGATCTATTACCCGATCCAGACGCTGGTCGACGCTGGAATCACCGACATTATGATCGTGACCGGTGGGAAGAACTCGGGCGACTTTCTGCGACTCCTCGCCAACGGGAAGGAGTTCGGGCTCAAGCACATCTCTTACACCTACCAGGAAGGCGAAGGTGGTATCGCGGACGCGCTTAATCTGTGCGAGCACTTCGCCGACGGGCAAAAAGTATGCGTGGTCCTCGGCGACAACATCATCGAGAAGAGCATCCGGGGCGCGGTCGACGCCTTCCGTGAACAGGAGCAGGGAGCCCGCATCCTTCTGAAGGAAGTCACCGATGCGGAGCGCTTCGGTGTGGCCGAATTCAACGGCGACCGGATTGCCGGTATCGAGGAAAAACCGGCGCACCCGAAATCGAACTACGCTGTCACCGGCATTTATCTGTATGACGCGACGGTCTTCGACAAGATCCACACCTGCAAGCCGTCGAACCGCAACGAACTCGAGATCACCGACGTGAACAACGCGTACATTCGCGAAGGTACGATGACGTTCTCATTCCTCGATGGCTGGTGGACGGACGCGGGAACGTTCGAATCGCTCCTGCGAGCGACGAATCTGGTGGCGCAGAGCCGCCTGGGCAAGGCCCGCTACGAAGCCGGAACGGTGGCGGCATGAGCGCCGCAACTGCGACGCAGGTGACCATCGGCCTTCCCAAATGCGAAAAGGGTATTGGGGACGTAATCCTGAAGCCCGACAGCCCTAAGCTGATTGACGGCGTCCGGTGCGCGCCACTCGCTATCTGGCCCGACGATCGCGGTTATTTTCTCGAAGTGCAGCGCGCCGGCGAAGGTCTCTCCGCGCACTTCCCCAAAGAGACGACGCAGATCTCGACGGCGCTGAATTACCCCGGTATCATCAAAGCGTTTCACTACCATCGCCACCAGACAGACTGCTGGACGCCCGCGATGAACATGCTGCAAGTCGCGCTCATCGATCTGCGGCCCGACTCGCCCACCTTCGGCAGCCGCAATACGATCTATGCCGGCAATCTGCGGCCCTGGCAGATCCTGATTCCTCCCGGCGTCGCCCACGGATACAAGGTGGTGGGAACGGGACCTTCGATGTTGATCTATGCTACAGATCGCTTTTACAACCCAGCCGACGAAGGCCGCATCCCGCACAACGACCCCAGTCTGAATTACGACTGGGAACTGCAGCATAAATAAGTGCGGGTAGCTCTCGACGCCACGCCCCTGACCATCTCCTCCGGCGGACTTCCGCGCTATGTCACCGAGCTCTCCGTCGCTCTGGCGCGCGAGTTTCCGGACGACGTCTACTCCCTCATTTCCGACCAGCCTTTTACCATGCCGGAGCGGGCTCCCGTCAACCTGGTCCGGGGACGCCCTCCGCACAGCTCGGCGGAGCGCAGATGGTGGCTCTGGGGCATCCAGCATTCGATCCGTCAGATGGGCGCGGAGGTGTTTCACGGCACCAATTTCGAAGTGCCTTACCTCGGACCCACCCCGGCCATCCTGACCATTCACGATTTGTCCCCGTGGCGCGAGAGATCCTGGCATGACGAGGCGGGGCGCGTCCGCTGGAGAACGCCCTGGCTGTTGCGTCTGCGGCGCGCGCGCATGATCGTGACCGTCAGCGAAGCGGTGCGGCTGGAAGTCATCGACCACTTCGGCGCTTCACCCGATCGCGTGCGCGCGGTTCCCCTGGCCGCTTCCAGCTTGTTTCGGCCGGTCGCTCCCACCTCGCCGCCGCCCAAGCCGTTTTTTCTCTTTGTGGCAACGCTCGAGCCGCGCAAGAATGTGGCCGGCCTGATCGAAGGGTGGATGGAATCGCGGGCGGAGACCAACGCCGATCTCGTGATCGCGGGCCGAAACCGCGCCGACTTTGAGGCCATTCAGCCCTGCGAAGGCATGCACCTTCTCGGCGAGGTGCCGGATCAGGAACTGCCCCGCCTGTATTCCGACGCGCTGGCGTTCGTTTATCCGACCCACTACGAAGGCTTCGGCCTGCCGGTGCTGGAGGCCATGCAGTGCGGGGCTCCGGTGATCGCTTCGCGGGATCCGGCCGTGATGGAAGTGGCAGGCGGCGCGGCGATTCACACGTCGTCCGCCCACGAGATCGCGGACGCCATGCGGGCGGTCGCGAAGGACCCGCAACTGCGCAATGTACTGCGGGGATGCGGCCTGCAGCGCGCCAGCACATTCTCCTGGAGCCGGACCGCGCGCGAAACTCACGCGCTCTATCAGGAAGTGCTCAAGGCCGCCTGAGAACTATCCGTTCCCCCAGCACTGCATAGCAGTGTGCTTGTTCCGAATTGCGCCTGTTTCGGCTCTGCTGGCTGCGACCTTAGCGGCGCAAATCCAGATCGGCGGAAACGCCTGTTCCTCCGCGTCTCTCAACGGCGCCTATTCGCTCGCGCTGAATGGAGTCGATCTCAGCTTCGTCCGCCAAATATACGAAGGTTCTGCAGGGAATCGGGACGGCAACGTTCGACGGTCTGAGCAACGTGACCCTATCGCTGTCAGAGTCAAACTCTCACCGGAACTTACAGTCTCGACGCGAATTGTACCGGTCTCATCGCGATTACCGACGGGGATACGGCGAACTTCACGCTGGCGTCCTGGAACAACGGAAAGGCGTACGTCCTCTCGGGACAGGATGGCACTTACGAATTCAGCGGCGGCGGAAGCCTGCTGCCGGCCTCCTGCGATATGACGGGCCTGTCGGGATCTTACGCATTCGCGGGTTCGGGATATGCGCTGTCGTCGAGCTTCGTTTCGGACGTCCGCACCATTTCCGGAGTGCTTCAGTTCGACGGCATGGGTACGCTTACAACGACCTGGAACAGCACGACGGGAACCGGAACTTATACTGTGATGCCGTCGTGCACAGGTAGCGCTGCGGTGCAGGATTCGGCGGGAAATACCTGGAACCTGCAATTCACGCTAACTGCCGATTCGGGGTTCATCGTCAGCGTGACCACTCCGGTTCTGATGTTCAGCGGCGCCGCGAGGCCCATGCAAGCGACCGCGCCTGCCTGTTCCAACGCGACGCTGAACGGCCCATTCAATCTTCACCTGAATGGGCGGCAGATGAATGTATCGGGAGCATTGGCCTCGACATTTCAGGCGGTCGGGTCGGCGACCTTCGACGGCAGCGGTAATGTAACGTTCGGACTGACCGCGAATTCGAATCAGTTCCGAGGACGTCTGGAAACGATGACCGGCACTTATAGCCTCGACGAAACCTGTACCGGAACCGTCGATATCGCGAGCGGAGACACGGCTTCATTCACGCTCGTCGCGGACGGTGACGGTCAGAGCTTTTACGATCAGCGGCGGGGATGGGACCTACGCGCTGTCAGGCGGCGGCAGCGAACAGGCATCCTGCACCACCAGCACCGTCGCCGGCCCATACGCCTTCAGCGGCAGCGGCGCCGCGTTCGCCTTCGGCTCGATCGTCGGATTCGACAGCGTGTCCGGCGTCCTCGCCTTTGACGGCCGCGGCAACCTCACCGCGAACTGGACGACCGCCACAAAACAGACCGGCACTCCGGCAACCGCCTCCGGCACGTATTCGATAACGGCCGCATGCCAGGGCACCGCGACCCTGCAGGACTCAGGCCGGATCCACCTGGACTCTGAACTTCGTCACGACATCTTCCACCGGCGGCGGCACTGGCGCTGGACCTGGCGAATCTGCTGGTCTCGTTCTCGGGGAACGCGCACGTGATCGCCTCCGACCCGGGCGCGGCCATCGTCAGCGCGGCAAGCGGCATGGCGGCATCGACGCCACCCGGAAGTATCTTCTCGATCTACGGAAGCGGCCTCGCAACGGGCGCGGCTCAGGCCGAGAAGGTCCCGCTGCCCACGATTCTGCGTTCGACCGGCGTCACCGTCAACGGAGAGGCCGCACCGCTCTTCTACGTGAGCGACGGACAGATCAACGCGCAGATGCCTCTCGACATCAAGCCGGGCGTCGCTACGATCATCGTGCGGAACGGGTCAGCCACCAGCAACAGCGTGGCTGTGGTGGTGCCCGCGACGGGCACGCCGGGGATGTTCGTCGAGTATCCGACAAACCAGGCCGTGGTCCAGAACCCCGATCTCAGCGTCAACACGCCGATGACGCCCGCGCACACGGGAGATACGGTGGTCGCTTACTTCACCGGCGGCGGTCCGGTGCAGCCGGCGGCGCCGCTGGTCACCGGCGCGGTTTCGCCTTACGGAGAATCTCCTGTATCGGCGAACGCTCAAGTTACCGTGGGCGGAGCCGCGGCAACAGTGCTCTACGCGGGCCTGACGCCCACTCTCGTTGGCGTCTATCAGGTCAACTTCGTGGTCCCGCAGGTGCCCTCCGGACAGCAGAATCTGATTCTGACCATCAACGGCCACGCTTCTCCCACGACGACCATTTCAGTGGCTGACTAAACAGCCACCGGCTGAAAGCCGGTGGGATTGGCTGCGACTGAAAGTCGCCTGAAGCGCCGACGCGGTGTGCGTCTTCGATCGAACGTGACGGTTCGCGCGAGCTATCGCCTCGCGAATGAGGAATGCGCCTTGGACCGCTTCTTCCGTGCCCGTACAGCGAAAGGCAAAGGTAAGCCTGCTGAAAGCTGTCCGCCTGGAAGGCGGAGGGATTAGACCCGGCGATGGAGACTAAACATTGATAATCTGTTAGCCAGCTTGGCCAGCCAGATCAGGATCAGAGTAAACGACCGGCCGTGGACTCTCTCGGTCGACCCGGCTACGCCTCTGCTCTACGTGTTGATGAACGAGCTGCAACTGCAAGGGCCGCGCTTCGGCTGCGGACTGGCGCAGTGCGGATCGTGTTCGGTGCTGGTCAACGGCGTGGAAACGCGTTCCTGCGTCACGCCGGTTTCCGCGGTCCAGGGCAAGCGCGTCACCACGCTGGAAGGGCTGCCCGCATGGTACGCGGCGCAGAAGAAACTGGCGCAGGTTCCCGCGCTGCATCCCGTGCAGCAGGCCATGATCGACGAACAGGCCGTGCAGTGCGGTTACTGCTACAACGGCATGATCGTGAAGGCCTCCGAGCTGCTGTCGAAGAACCCGCAGCCGACCGATGCGCAAATCCGCACCGCGATGAACGGGCATCTCTGCCGCTGCGGAACGTATCCGCGCATCATGCAGGCCGTCCAGCGGGCGGCGCGAGCGATCGCCGGAGGCAAAAGCGTGATGCTTCGCCGCGATTTTCTCAAAGCCGGAGGCGCGCTGGTCATCGGCTTTCCACCTGATGCGCAGCGGAGACCGGCGCGCGGCAACGCGGCACGGTGGCCGGACCGCCCGATCCGAAGCAGATCGACACCTGGCTCGCGATCCACGCCGACAACACCGCGACCGTCTATATCGGCTTCGCCGAACTGGGGCAGGGCAATTCCACGGCGCTGCTGCAGGTGGCCGCCGAAGAGCTGGATCTGGACATGAGCCAGCTCAACACGGTCCGCCTGGACACCAACGTCACGCCCAATCAGGGCGGCACGTATTCGAGCGCGTCGATTCAGCGCGGTGGTCCGCAGGTTCGGACCGCGGCGGCCGAAGCGCGCCAGGCGTTGCTCCAGCTGGCGTCGAAGCAAGCTGAGACGCACCGGTGGACCGCCTCACGGTTTCGAAAGGAGTGTTTCGGTGGGCGGTGATCCAGGTCACCTACGGCGAACTGGTCGGCGACAAACCGTTCCAGCTGGCGTTCACCGGCACGGCTCCGGTGAAGCCGCTCGGCGAGTTACAAGGTCGTCGGCACGCCGTTCCGCGCAACGACATGCCCGACAAAGTCAGCGGCAAGTACGTCTACATGCAGCACGTGCGCGTGCCGGGCATGCTGCACGGCCGCGTGGTGCGCCCGCGCGGTCAGGGCGCTTACGGCGCCGGCGCGAAGGTGCTGGCGGTGGACGAAACCTCGATAGCCGGCATCTCCGGTGCGCGAGTGCTTCGCAAGGGCGATTTTGTCGGCGTGGTCGCGGAGAACGAGTGGGACGCGGTCCGCGCGGCCCGGCAGTTGAAGGTCACGTGGGATTCCCCGCCCGCCCTTGCCGGCAGCGACGGCGTGTATGAAGCGATGCGCGCCGCGAAGACCGAGGATCGCGTCGTACTGGAACGAGGCAATGCTGCCGACGCGATCGGAGCCGCACCCGTCAAGGTCTCCTATAACTGCCGCGCGCCCTACCAGGCCCACGCGCCCTTCGGACCGAATTGCGCGCTCGCCGACGTGAAGTCGGATTCGGCGCTTGTGATGTGCTCGACGCAGGATGTCTATGGCACGCGCACCACGCTCGCCCGCATCCTGGGCCTGCCGGTCGGACAAGGTTCGCGTGCAGTATTACGAAGGCTCGGGCACCTACGGCCATAGCTGCTACGACGACGTGGCGCAGGCCGCGACGCTGCTCTCGCAACTGGCCGGCAAGCCGGTGCGCCTGCAGTTCATGCGCTGGGATGAGCACGGCTGGGACAACTACGGGCCCGCGCATGTCGGCGAGGTTCGGGCGGCTGCCGACGCGGACGGCAAGATCGTCGGCTATGAATATCACGGCTGGCACCACAACTGGAGCGCGGTGGAAACGTCCGAGCAGCTCGCGCTCGGCAAAGCCGGCCGCCGAATGGCCGGGCGCTGCCGCGCAGCAGGTGAACCCGCTGTGCTGCGGCGGCATGTACGACATCCCCAACGTGCGCCTCGTGAATCATCATGTGCCCGGTCTCGAGCTATCTGAAAGGCGCATGGCTGCGCTCGCCGCTGGATCTGTCGTTTTCGTTTACGTCCGAGCAGGCCATCGATCAGCTGGCGTTTCTGCTGAAGCTCGATCCGTACGAGTTTCGGCGGCGCAATATCAACGACGACCGCTGGCTCGGAGTTCTGGACGCGGCCGCGAAGGCGGCGAAATGGACGCCACGGCCAGCGGGTGCGAATCTGTCGCGAGCGAAGATCGTCACCGGGCGCGGCATCGGAATGGGCACGCATCTGGCGTCGTATGGCGCGGCGGTCGCGGAAATCGAGGTCAACAAGGAAACCGGGAGTGGTCTCGCGCGAAGCACCTTTACGGCGCGATCGACGCCGGTCTGGTCGTCAATCCCGGCAACGTCGAAAGCCAGATCAGCGGACAGCTGGTGCAGACCGCCAGCCGCATGCTCAAAGAGGAAGTCACGTTCACCAAGACCAACGTCACCAGCCTCGATTGGGCGAGCTATCCGATCCTGCGGTTCGAAGAATGCCCGGAGGTGACGCCGGTCGTGGTGCAGCGGCTGAACGAACGCTCCACCGGCGCCGGCGAAGAGGTGATGGCGGCCGCCGCAGGCGCGATCGCGAACGCGTTCTTCGACGCCACCGGCGTGCGCATGACCGAGTTTCCCATGACGCCGAAACGAGTGCTTGCCGCGCTTAAAACGTAATGCGCGCCACGATCGACCCACTTCCGTGAAAGGCGTTCGTACCTGAACGCATGGTCACGTTAAAGAAGCCGCCACCGACCTGGCCGTACTCCGGCGCGGAAGTTGCTGGTCTGGATCGTGATCTCCTGAATGGCGTCTACGCTCGGCTGGGTCTGGGCGGGCGTGGCGGGTACATACGCATTGCTGGCATCCATACCCTCGACGCGGTAAGACTCGGTATTTCCCGGAGCGCCGTTCACGCGAACTACGCTGTTGGGCACGTAATAGGTACCCGGGATGAGCTGCGTTACCGCGTTGGGATTGCGAATGCCGGAACTGCCAGACTGCGCGGCGCCGATGCCCTGAATCGGAAGATCATCGAGACGTTCGACAGCGACGTTGTGGCTCATTTCGCCGCTTTCGGTTTTCAGCAAGGACGCTTCGCCGGTGACACTGACGGATTCGTTCGCCGAACCGACTTCGAGCGCGATATCGATGCGATCCACGGCGGCGACCTGGACGGCGATGCCCTGGCGTACGTATTTTTTGAAGCCGGTCACGGTTACATTGAGGTCGTATGTACCGGCAGGCAACTGGCTCAGCGTGTAGTTGCCTGTCGAGGTGCTGGCGGCGTCATAAGTGGCGCCCGTTTGCGTATTACGCGCCTCGATCATTGCGTTGGGAACCACGAGGCCGGTGGGATCCGTCACGGTTCCGGTAATGGTTCCGCGGTCGCCCTGGGCAAACGCGGAGCCCGTGAAAACAAAAATGCATGCAATCAGTAAAAATGCCGACAGTTTTCGCACAATGCCCCTGTAAAGCGAGAGAAATGAATGTTCTGGAAGGGGATCATATATCAGTTACCCGGGGTTGGTCAAGCTGCATCGGTGTCGTTTGTCGCGGTCGTACCGGGAGCGCCAGTGAGGCGATGTTAACCTGATTTACTTCGCATGGGGCACGGAAGAACGCCACCTGGTCTAACCCGGGCATTTTCTCTATGTTTGTTGCTGACGCCTCTCGCGTTCGGCCAAACATACACTATTCAATCCGTTGCCGGGGGCGGCCTGCCGGGTAACGTTTCGGGCCTCTCGGTCGGCCTGGCCGGATTGACGGGCGTCGCCCTGGATACGAGCGGCAACCTCTTCATGACAAGCTTGAAGTATCAGGGCGTATTGCGACTGGATGGCAAGAGCGGCCTGTTAGCTCTCATCGCAGGAAACGGCATGCCCGGGTTCAGCGGCGATAACGGGCCAGCCATCAATGCTCAGTTCAACCAGCCCCAGGGAATAGCGGTGGACCAGGCGGGAAATATCTATGTGTCGGATAGTGCCAACAATCGCGTGCGCCGGATTTCGAATGGCGTGATCACGACGATTGCGGGCAAGGGAACAGCGGGCTCCGCTGGCGATAACGGCCCTGCCGTCAACGCGGAGTTGAATTATCCCTATGGGATTGCTCTCGACGGTTTGGGGAACGTCTATATCGCCGATCTGGACAATCGCAGCATTCGCCAAGTCTCTGGCGGTACGATCACGACCGTCGAACACGTGCCGCAGACCGTGCCACCCGGATTCACGTTCCCGTACGCCTTGGCAGTCGACGCAGCCGGAGATATTTATTTCACGACTGGCCAGACGGTTTCCGGGGGTCGGCTGGATCTTGCGGTATACGAACTATCGAAAGGCCAGCTTTCTTACGTCGCCGGGTTCCCGCCGCCATACCCCGGTGCAGATCCTGGGCCGCTAGTTTGCTGGGCCGCTACGGGACCGACTGGAGCGTGCACCTCTCCTCAAGGTCTGGCGGTCGACTCGGCAGGGAATATCTATTTCTCAGACGTCGCCGGTAATTGTGTGCGTGAGCTCGAGAACGGGATCGTAAAGAAATTTGCGGGTACCGGCGTACGCAACTTCTCTCCGGGGGATGGCGGGCCTGCCGCGAGCGCCTCCCTCACCTCTCCGTCGGGAGTCGCAATTGACGGCGAGGGAAATGTATTTATAGCGGACGCGGGTAACGGACGCCTGCGGAAAGTGTCAAACGGCATCATCACAACGATCGCGGGCGGCGGCACGGCAGGGCAGAACGGTCTCGCAACCAGTTCTGAGCTCTATGCCCCCCTGGGACTCGCGGCCGATTCCTCAGGCAACATCTATTTTGTTGACAGCGGAAACCTGCGTGTGGGCAAGCTGTCAAGCGGCGCAATAACGCTTGTGGCCGGCAACGGAACACCCGACGGGTTCAGCCCTGATGGAACCGCGGCCACGGATGCCGCATTCATTGGCCCGAGTGCAGTGGCCTTAGATTCAGCTGGTAACACCTATATTGCCGATAACGGCTCCGGACTGGTCCGCGAAGTATCGAACGGCTTACTGGCGACTGTCGGCGAAGGAACGAAACTTTCCTTGTCGAACCCGAGCGGAGTCCTGGTAGACAAATCCGGCCATATCTATGTTTCAAATACAGGCGGCAACAGCCTTGTCGAAGTAGCGAACGGCGTGGTTACGACGATCGCTCCGTTGGCGGGCTATCCGAAAGGGTTAGCTCTGGATGCGGCCGGCGACCTTTACATAGCCGCGACTTTGGGCAATCTCGTCAGTGTTTTTTCCAACGGGCTCGTGACGCCATGGGCGGGGAACGGCGCCGCGGGTTTTAGTGGCGATGGCGGTCTTGCCACTGCCGCTCAGTTATCCGGAGAAGCCGCAGTAGCTGTTGGACCCGAGGGAAGCCTCTATATCGCAGACACCGGCAACAATCGCATACGCAAGGTGACTAACGGCGTGATCACGACAATCGCGGGAACAGGATCCGCAAGCTTCAGCGGCGATGGCGGTCCGGCGTTGAATGCCGCGCTGAATGCGCCGGCGGGAGTCGCGGTGGACGGCGCCGGGAACGTCTATGTCTCGGATTCCAATAACAACCGCATCCGGGAACTCATTCCCGCGGGTCCTTCCTGTTCCGCCTCTGTTTCTGTCTCTACCTTGTCACCCGATTCAACGGGAGGAAATTTCGATGTTGGAGTTCTGACCGCCAGGGGGTGCGCGTGGGCGGTGCAAGGCCTCCCGACGTGGGTCTCTGATTCCGGAAGCGCTCTCGCAAACGGGCCTGGCACTGCTACCCTCACCGTGACTCCGAATTCCGGCGATGCCCGATCGGCCGTGGTCTCAATAGCAGGAATCCCTGTGTTCGTTACTCAACAGGCTAACCCGAGCCAACCGCCATCGATCGATCAGAACGGCGTTGTGCCGCTCTACAGCACCGTCGGAACAATTCAGCCGGGCGAATGGGTTTCGATCTACGGCAGCCATCTGGCAAGCGGGACGAGCGTCTGGAACGGAGATTTCCCGATTTCCCTGGGAGGGACCAGCGTAACGATTGATGGGTTGGCAGGCTATTTGTGGTACGTCAGTCTTGGCCAGATCAACCTGCAAGTACCTGACGGACCCAAACTGGGACCTGTAACGGTTGTGGTCACTACGCCTTACGGAACAACGACGGCGACCGTGCAACTTTCTGCGGTCGCTCCTGCGTTCCTGCTCGCCGATAGCACACATGTGTCCGGAATCATTTTGCGCTTCGATGGATCGGGCACGCAGGGCGGAGGAAGCTACGATTTCCTCGGACCCACCGGGAGCTCGCTCGGTTACCCGACTGTGGCCGCGAAAGCAGGTGACACTGTCGAGCTTTTCGGCGTCGGCTTCGGTCCAACAAGCCCGGTCGTGCTGTCAGGCACGGTGTTTAGCGGCGCGGCGATGACCACAAACTCCCTTCGGCTGATGGTGGGCGGCGTGAGCGTGACACCGTCCTTTGCCGGCTTGACCGAGGCCGGTCTCTATCAGATCAACCTGACCGTCCCCGCGGGCATTGCGTCCGGGGACGATGAGCTCCAGTCGTTCGTGGACACAATCCCGACCCAACAAGGCGTCCTGATTTCGATTCAGTAGAAGAGCGCGAAAAACTCGCCCCCCGAGTAGAATAGTAGTCGTCTCCCCCGACAGGCGTTCGCTTTGTCTATGGCTGAAAATCCTTTCGTTCATCTGCACAACCACACCGACTATTCCCTGCTTGACGGGGCGTGCGAAATCAATCAGTTGATGGATGTGGTCGCGGAGCAGAAAATGCCCGCGGTCGCCATGACGGACCACGGCAATCTCTTCGGCGCCGTGCAGTTTTACAACGCCGCGAAAGCCAAAGGAATCCAGCCGGTGATCGGCTGCGAGCTGTACGTTTCGCAGCAGGGGATGAAGTCGCGTTCCGACTCGGATCGCTACAACCACCTCGTGCTGCTGTGCGAAAACCAGGAAGGCTACAAAAACCTGATCAAGATGGTTTCGACGGCCTATCTCGAGGGTTTTTACTACAAGCCGCGCATCGATAAAGACCTCCTCGCCGCTCATTCGAAAGGCCTCATCTGCCTCTCGGCGTGCCTGCGCGGGGACCTCAACGAAACCATCCTCGCCGACAAATATGACGACGCCCGGCGGCTGGCGTACACGTATCGCGACATCTTCGGCAAAGAGAATTTTTTCCTCGAAATCCAGGACCACGGGCTGGAGCAGGACAAGCGGCTGACGCCGCAGGTCAACCGGCTCTCGATCGAAACCGGCATCCCGCTGGTTGCGACCAACGACTCGCACTACCTGCGCCGCGAAGATGCGCGGGCGCATGAAATTCTCATGTGCATCCAGACGGGAAAGACGATGTCTGACCCCAACCGAATGCACTGGGACCATCCGGACTTCTACCTGAAGACGCGCGATGAAATGATGGCGCTCTTCGGGGAACTCGAAGATGCCGTCAATCGCCCCTGGGAGATCGCGCAGCGCTGCCAGGTGAAGCTGGAAAAGGTCACCGATCCCTTCCCGCGCTTCGATATCCCGGAAGAACACACCACCGACTCCTACTTCGCGTACGTCGCGCGGCAGGGCTTCGAAAAACGCCGTCCGCGTCTCGAAGCGATGCGGGCCGCGGGCGCCCTGAAACACGATCTCGCCGAATATGTCGAGCGGCTCGACTTCGAGATCTCGATGATCCAGCGGATGAAGTTCTCCGGCTACTTCCTGATCGTCTGGGACTTCATCCGCTTCTCGAAATCGAAGAACATTCCAGTCGGCCCCGGCCGCGGCTCCGCGACCGGCAGCCTGGTCGGCTATGCCATGCAGATCACCGATATCGATCCGCTGCAGTACGAGCTTCTGTTCGAGCGCTTTCTCAATCCCGAGCGCATCAGCATGCCCGATATCGACATCGACTTCTGCACGCACGGCCGCGGCGAGGTCATCCAGTACGTCACGGAAAAATACGGCCGCGAGCAGGTCGCGCAGATTATCACGTTCGGCACGCTCGGCGCGCGCACCGCCATCAAAGACGTCGGGCGCGTGCTCGACATGAGCTTCGGGGATATGGACCGCGTCACCAAGCTGATTCCAGCAATGCCGCTGAATATCAAGCTCGCGGAAGCGCGCAAGATGGAGCCTCAGATCGATGAGCTCGCCATCAAAGATCCGCGCATGAAGGACGTGATCGAGGTGGCCGGGCGACTCGAAGGCGTGGCGCGCAACGCCGGCGGTGCATGCGGCGGGCGTGGTCATTTCGCCCGTGCCGCTCAAGGAACATCGTCCCGCTCTACAAGACAAACAAGGACGAAATTGTCACGCAGTACGACATGAACGGTCTGGACAAGCTCGGCCTTCTCAAGATGGATTTTCTGGGGCTGACCACCCTCACCATCGTCGACGATGCGCTTCGCCTGATCGAGCGGCATCGCGGCGAAACGCTTCGTATTGAGGACATTCCGCTGGACGATGCGACGACCTACAAAACGGTCTTCGCCAAAGGCCTCACCAGCGGCATATTTCAGTTCGAATCCGCCGGCATGCGCGACATTCTGCGCCGCTACCAGCCCGACCGTCTCGACGATCTCATCGCGCTGAACGCACTCTACCGTCCCGGCCCGATGGACATGATCGACGACTTCATCGACCGCAAGCACGGCCGCAAGGAAGTCACGTTCGATTTCCCGGAGATGAAGGACATTCTCGAGGAAACCTTCGGCGTCATCATCTATCAGGAGCAGGTGATGCAGATTTCCGCCCGCATCGCCGGTTACTCGCTCGGCGAGGCGGATCTTCTGCGCCGGGCCATGGGCAAGAAGAAGCAGGAGGAGATGGACAAGCAACGCGACCGCTTCCTCAAGGGCGCGCTGGAGAAAGGCCATTCCCAACGCAAGGTCGAAAAGATTTTCGACCAGATGGCCAAGTTCGCGGGCTACGGATTCAATAAGTCGCACTCCGCGGCCTATGCCTATCTGGCCTACGTGGTCGCGTACCTGAAGACGCACTTTCCCGTCGATTTCATGGCCGCGCTGCTGACTTCGGAAACGGGCAATGTCGGAAAGGTGGTCAGGTACATCAACGAGTGCCGCGATATTGGCATCCGCGTTCTGCCGCCGGATGTCAACGCCAGCGAGTTTACTTTCACGCCCGTGAGGGATGAGAAAGGAGATGCGATTCGCTTCGGTCTGGGCGCGGTGAAGAACGTGGGTCAGAACGCGGTCGAGGCAATCATCAAAGCGCGCACCGAACTGGGCTCCTTCCGTTCGATTTATCAGCTCTGCGAGCATGCCGACATGACCGCGATCAACCGCCGCGTCATGGAGAGCCTGGTGAAGGCCGGCGCGATGGATTCGCTACAGGGGACACGCGCGCAATTGCTGCTGGCGCTCGATGCCGCGATTGAAACGGGGAATCGCGCCGCAAGGGACCGCGACAGCGGGCAGGCGGGACTCTTTGGCGGCTTTTTCGGCGACAACGCCGCAGAACATCCCGAACCCGTATTGCCTCGCGCCAACGACTGGACGCTCAAGGAAAAGCTGCAGGGCGAAAAGGAACTGCTCGGGTTCTACATCACCGGGCATCCGCTCGATAGCTACGAAGAGAAGATCTGCGAACTGGCGACGCACGATTCGACGAAACTCGAAGGTCTGGAGAAAGGAGCCGACGTCGCTCTGTGCGGCATGATCACCGGGGTGCAGAAACGAAGGAACCGCGAAGGTAAGGCATGGGCATCACTGGTCATCGAGGACCGCGGCGGCAGTATCGAGGCGATGGTCTTCAATACGCAATTCGAGGCCCTGCAGAACCTGCTGGTGGAAGACCAGGCGGTGCTGATTCGGGGCTCGGCGCTGCCCGAGGAAGGCAATCCGACCAAGGTTTCGGTTAAGGAGATCGTCCCGCTTGACGTCGCGCGCGTGCCGCTTCCAACTCTGATCAGCGTGAAGGTTTTTGTGGGACGCAACGGCATCGATCGGGCTACCGAATTGCGGCAACTCTTCGAACGCAAGCCAGGCGAGACGCAGGTGCGATTGCGCCTCGAGGCCTCACGCGACTTTTCCGTAATCCTCGACGTGCCCGCCAAGGTTCGTCCCGACCGGGAATTCCGAGCTGAACTGAACCGGATCTGCGGGCCGGACATGATGGAAGTCCTCGGCAGTTAGCCGAGCATTGACGCCGAGCGCCTCAAGCAGCGGCCCGACAGCAGCTTCGTACTTGCGCCAGCGCTGAAGCGAACTGCGGAAAAGCGGTTGGCGCACTTGAACCGCACTCGCGGTCTTCACAAGGCGGCTGGTTTTGTGGAAGCTTACGCAACGATCGTCCCACGGCAGACCGCAATATTCGATCAGGCGGCGGGCCTGGCCCTCGACGTCGTTCACCACGTCCTCGTATGAGACCTCGAGCATAGCGCCGGAGGGAAGCACCGATCTCCAGTGATCCATCAGCTCGCCATATCGGTTGTAATAACGCCCGAGTTCGCCCATGTCGTAGCTGAAGTGTTGTCCGGAGGCGAATAGTTTCGAATAGCAGGAGACGCAGGTGTCGATCGGGTCGCGCACGGTGTGAATGATTCGCGCGTTCGGCAGAATCAGGCGAATCAGGCCGATCCTGAGGAAATTATCCGGAAGCTTGTTGACGATTCGTGTCTGGCCGTTCGCGAGAACCGGCATTCGCGCCAGGTAATCCTCGCCAATTTTACGCAGGGCGGACTTGTCGAACCCGAGAACGCATTCGGGAAAGGGCAGGGGTCTCTTGCCCGCTTTCTCGAGTTCGCCAAGTTCCCCCGCAGCGTGGATTTGCGGGTGTCCGGCGAGAATCTGCTCGATCATAGTGCTGCCGGAGCGCGGCATTCCGAGCACGAAAATCGGCGTTTCGGAAGGATCGCCGGAACCTTCGAAACGATCGAGAAGCGCTCGGTCGAAGACGGACTTGATGCGTTCAAACAGCCGGGCGACACGCGCTTCGTCGTAATTGATCTGAAGGCGCTTCGCATCATTGCCTTTGCGCAGATGGCGAAAGGCTCGCGGATAGTCGCCGATGTCTTCGAACGCTCTCACCAGTGCAAAGTGAACGTACGGAGTCTTCTTTGCCGGGAGGTCTTGCCGCGCCGCGAGTTTTTCGAGCGCCGCGAGATCGGGATCGCCCCTTCGGAAAGTCTTGATTTCGGCCTGATGGTAGTGCGCCTCCACGTTGTCCGGCCGGATCTCAATCGCTCTCCCATAGTGCGCCAGCGCTTCATCGAACCGGCCCAGTTCGCGGTAAAGATTGCCCAGATTGTTGTGCGCCTCGGCATGGTTCGGGTCGCTGGCAATGGCCTTCCTGTAATGCGCCAACGCTGCGGTGGAATTTCCGTCGCCCGCAAGTGCGACGCCCAGATTATTGTGGGCAGCGGCATAGCCGGGATTAAGAGAAATGGCTCGATCATATTGCTCGATGGCCACATCGGTCGCACCCTGCGCATCGAGAGCGACGCCCAGACTGTAATGCGCAGCGGCGTCGTTCGGCTTGAGCAGCAGCAGGCGTTTGTAACATGCGATGGCTTCCGTCGGCTTACCTTTGCTCAACAGCGCGGCGGCGAGGTTGCCGAGCGCATCGGCGTGGTCTGGATTCAACGCGAGAACCCGGCGATAACGCGCCATGGCTTCGTCGATTTTGCCCATGCCGGCGAGGGCGACACCGAGGTTGTTGTGGGCTTCCGGATAATCCGGCTTAAGCGCTATGGCGCGGCGATAGAGTACGGTTGCTTCTTTGACTCGTCCGGCCAGATGATGGCGCACGGCGTCATCCAGGATTACCCGAACGCCCTGACGGGCGAAGGCGGGGAGGATGGATGGTGCACCCATGGTTGATGCCTCAGATGCATCCGCCGGGCCGAAGCCAAAAATCCCGACAAATTCCTCTAAATACTTGGTTAACTGCCGAAAAGTCCTATGCGAGATCATTGGCATTTCCGCCAGGAACCTGGCGTTCTGGCCTGATTCGCCAAGAATCTGGCGGTTTCGGCAAGGTGCTCCGCGCGCCCGGACTTTTCATGCCGCTTCGACGGCAATTCAACTCTCGGCTCATAACTCTTCCCGCGTCTCGCCCTCAGAGAAGATGGCGTTCCCATCTCGCACAGAAGCCGCCTTCCTCGGCGTCGCGAATCTCGAAGATCAGCTCCATGCGCCTGGAATACCCGGGCGGCCGATCGCGTCCTGCGGTTGCTCGGCAATTTACTTCGGAGCGAAGCGCGTGGCACGTCAGGTGATCATGAAACCGGCCCATTGCCACACTCAATGAGCCTTCAATCCGGTGTCCCGAGGCTTTCCTGCCTTCTTCGTTCGGGTCTTTCCGCTAGCCTTCGGCGCCACGGCGGGCACCTGCACCAACCGTCCGAATCGTGGAGGCACCGCGGTTGCACTGACGATCGGACCGGCTGCCACCAGCTTTTTCCGGCGAGCATCCACTTGCAGATTCAGACCTTCCAGCGCACGCGCGCCGAGCAATTGGAGATCGCCTGTTTCGGCAAAAACGACTTCGTCGACGGTCTCCGACTTATTCACCATAAGTACGGCGTAGCCAACCGAGCGCGTAATGATTTGGCCGTTTGCCAGCTGAAATTGGAGATCCTTCTTGCGCCGCTCGATCCCGATCGCCTCCAATACCGTGGCGTTGATCCACGTCGATTCGGCGCCCGTGTCGACCATCAGGCGCCGCACGGCGGTCGACTTCGAGGTCACCGGATTGAGAACCCGGCAACCGACGTAAAAAAGTCCCATCTGTCGGAATCATAACGCGAGGAGTCCGAGGCCGCGGATTCCTCGCAGGCTGGTGGCCTGAACGGCGGATCTGTGGACAGCTTACTCCTTCGCGCTTACAGCGTCTTCAGGAAATCGAAATCCACGTTGCCGCCCGAAATTACCACTCCGGCGCTCCGTATCTCCGGCGGTAGCATTCCGAAAAGCACCGCGGCAAGGGCCACCGCGCCGCTGGGTTCGACCAGAATCTTGACCCGCTCCATCAGAAACTTCATGGTCACCCGGATCTCGGCTTCGCTCACGAGCAGGATTCGTTCGACATGCTGCCGGATGATCGGGAACGTGAGTTTGCCGGGCATAGGCGAGCGCAGACCGTCCGCAATCGTATCGGGCGGTGAAATCTCAATCCGCTCGCCCGCGGCGAAAGACAGCGCCGTGTCGTTCGCCAGTTCGGGTTCCACGCCGAAGATGCGGATGCCCGGCCGCATCGATTTCGCGATGGTCGCGCAGCCGGCCAGCAACCCTCCGCCGCCGACGCAGACCACCAGGGCGTCCAGATCGGGCGCATCTTCGAGGAGCTCAAGACGCGGCCGTTCCCTGCCCCGCCATGATCATCGGATGGTCGTAGGGAGGCACCAGCGTCGCGCCGGATTCCTGCAAAATCTTCGCGGCGATTGCTTCCCGGTCATCGCGAAATCGATCGTAGGTGACGATCCGCGCGCCGAACGCCCGGGTCGCCTCCACTTTGGCAGCGCGGCGCGTCTTCGGGCATGACGATGGTGGCCAGCGTCCCGACATGCTTCGCCGCGATGGCGGTGGCCTGCGCGTGGTTGCCTGAGGAAAACGCGACAACGCCGCGTTCCAGCTCCTCGGGCGACAGGGAAAGGATCAGGTTCGAGGCGCCGCGAATCTTGAACGCGCCGCCGCGCTGCAGGTTTTCGCACTTCAGGAACACGCGGACACCCGCCCGCTCGTCGACGCTGCGCGACGTCATGATCGGCGTTCGGCGCGCGAGCGGTTTGATGCGATCCGCCGCTTCACGAATGAGAGCGGGAGAAAAGGTGGCCGTCAAGTTAACGCGCCGTCTCGAATTCCAGCCGATGCTGGCGGTTGTAGCGGAGCCGGTCCTGATACTCCTGGTAGAGCGTGCCGAATCCGACCCAGTAGTATCCGCCGACGAACAACATCAGGAACGGCAGCGTCGGATAGTTGAAGGTCGAAATCGCGAACCAGCACATGTAGAGGAAATACGTACCGCAGGCCAGTTCAAAATAGGGCAGCCAGCCGCTCCGGCGCTTGTATTTCTTCACCGCCATGCGCTTCTGCCGCGTGCCTTCGATGGCATATTTCGGCGTGCGCACGAAGCCGCTCTTCACTCCGAACAGAGCTTCGAGCACGGCGCGCGTATTAATGAGAGTCAACCCTACGCCGACCGCCATCAGCATCGGCAGCAGGAGAATCGAACGTTTCCAGGTCTTCGGATGCAGTTCTCTCTGCGCAATCACGTAGAACGCCGAGAGCGACCAGAACGACGCGACGATCAGCGGGAAATCGAGCAGCATCATCTCCCAGACGCCCATGTAAAAACGCACGATCATCACGGGCAGCATGAGCGCCGAAACCACCATCATCAGCGGGTAGGAGATGTTCGGCGTCAGGTGCATGACCGCTTCAGCTTTGACGCGAAACGGAATCTTCGCGCGGAGCAGATCGGGCAGCAATTTCTTCGCACACTGCGTCAGTCCCTTGGCCCAGCGAAACTGCTGCACCTGGAAACCGTGAATTTCGACCGGCAGTTCCGACGGGCAATCGAGTCCGGGCAAGATAAACGAACTTCCAGCCCTTCAGCTGCGCGCGATAGCTCAGATCGGAATCTTCCGTGAGCGTGTCGTGCTGCCAGCCGCCCGCATCGTCGATCATCGTGCGACGCAGGATGCCAGCCGTGCCGTTGAAATTAAAGAAGTAGCCCGCCCGCGACCGCGCGCCGTGCTCGAGGATGAAATGCCCGTCGAGCAGCAGCGCTTCGACCTCGGTGAGGAAGTTGAAGTCGCGGTTCAGATAGCTCCAGCGGGTCTGCACGACTCCCACTTTCGGGTCGGCGAAATGGTGGATGGTGCGTGTCAGGAAATCGACAGGCGGGATGAAATCCGCGTCGAAAATGGCGACAAATTCGCCGGTCGCCGACTTCAGCCCCTCCTGCAGCGCCCCGGCTTTGAAGCCTTCGCGGTTGGTGCGGTGAAGGTACTCGATCGGATGGCCCATGTTGCGATATTTCTCGCACAGGGCGTCGGCGAACTGATGGGTGTCGTCGGTGGAATCGTCCAGAACCTGAATCTGCAGAAGTTCGCGCGGGTACTCGATCTTGACGACTTCGTCGATCAGGCGTTCCAGCACATAACGCTCGTTATAAAGAGGAAGCTGGATTGTAACGCGCGGCAATTGCCGGAAATTTCTGAGCGGGTTCCTGCGTCGCGTTCTTCCGGTATTTGAAATAAGTGCGAGATCGTTTCGAAGCGGATACATCCCGTAGATCGAGAGTAGCAGCCAGAATGCCGAAGTAGGGAATCAGGATGGCCCAGTCAAACCAGGAAAGCTGATGGATGCCAGCGAAGGTGTCGTCGAACATTCCGCGCGAGATCCGATTCAGTGCAGTTGCTAGCAAAAGTGACGGCATTGTCGGCAAGTTTTGCATGGCGCTCCCGGGGAAATGCGCATAGTTTTCGCGCAGCCTTCCCGTCCTCCAATACGTCTCCTTGTAAATAGTCTACACGTGCGCTCTTGGGAACAGGCTCCGTGTTGAAGAACACCGGCGACAAGATCGCCGACGCTACCGGCCATGACGTAACGCTCCGCGCCGAGCTGGGGCTCGGCGGCAGGCCTGGGGGCCTGCCCCACAAGGTTTTTCGGCCGCAGGCCCATCCAGACAGCGCCGACTCGCTGGCGCCGCGGCGGCGGGCAGCGTCTTCATCCGCTTTGGCGATCCCCAAGGTCACGCTCCCTCCCGGTCGCGGCTCGGAATTGTGATCTGCGGGCGTGATGAAAACAAAAGGGACACGTGACTCACTTCCCCTTTGCAGGGAATAGATCGCGTGTCCCCAAAACCGAAAAAGCGCGTCAGTTACTGCGCTGCCTGGCTGTTGAGAGCCAGATTCTGATCGGCGCTGAACAAAGTCACTTCCACGCGTCGATTCTTCGCGTTGGCAGCCCGGTTCGTGGCGTCGTCAATCGGTTTGTCTTTCCCGAGGCCAACCATGTGGATGCGGTAGATCGGAATATCATGCTGCGCAACAAGATACGTCACTACCGTATCGGCGCGCCGACGGCTTAGAGCAGCATTGTAATCCGCGGAACCGACTTTGTCGGTGAAGCCTTCCACCGCGATGAAGAAGCGCTTGTAGTGGTTCTGGCTGGCGACCATCTGGTCGAGCGCCATCTTGGCGTCGCTGTCGAGTTTGTCGCTGTTGAATTTGAAGTTAACGGTTGTCGCGCCAACCTGTTTGTAATCGTCAAGATTGGCCACGGTTCCGCGCAGCTCATCGAGACCGTGATTGGCTGCATCCGCTTTTCGCCCGGCATCATTGGCGGCTGTCAGAGCCTGTCCGGCGCGGTTGTCGGCGCCAATGGCGCGTTCATTTGTCGCGTTAAGGGCGGTCTCGTCTTTTTCCTGAGTCGCGCGAGTCTCGTCAATAGCCTTGCCGTGCGCATCCAGAGTCTTGGCGTGCGTATCTTGCGTGGTCGCGACCTGGGTCAATTTATCGTTCACCGGGTCTACGGTCTTCTTGACATAGGTTTTGGTGGCGCAGCCCGTTCCGAGCAATGCTCCCACAAATATTATTCCAGCGACTGGAATCGACTGCTTCATATAGGTAGAACCTCCTGCCTGAGTGAAGCAATTGCTGTACCAAATCTGAGGCTGAAGAGTGCCGCGATTATCTGCAATTTGACGGTTGCGAGTCCAGGCTATACTGGGTTGCATAGCTGATCGTTCCTGGTGCGTGTCCTCCTCGCAATCTTTCTCAGGGCTGCGCAGTTGATAACTGCGGCAGCCCTGTTTCCTTTTCGAGAGGCATAGGGGTATCGTTCTGCTGGAATTTTTCAAGAGGTTTCTGGAATGAGAGAAAAGGGTACAGTGAAGTGGTTTAACGCCGCCAAAGGCTTTGGATTCATACAGCGTGAATCGGGGGAGGACGTATTCGTACATTTTTCGGCGATCCAATCCAACGGGTATAAATCGTTGGATGAAGGCGCGCGAGTAGAGTTCGAGGTGACGCGTGGACCAAAAGGTTTGCAGGCGTCGAACGTTGAGACGGTAGCGGGCTGAAGGCCCACCAAAACCCGGCCAGGCTGCGTAGCGCGGCCGGGCCGGGCCACGAAGCGGCGCCCCGTTCAAATCGAGAGGTGGAATGAGCAAGGAAGACAGTATCGAAGTAACCGGAACCGTTCTGGAGAAATTCCCGAGCGGGCTATTCAGCGTTCAACTCGAACACGAACGCGTGGTTCTGGCGCATCTCGCAGGCCGTTTGCGCCGAAACCGCATCCGCGTTCTGGCCGGCGACAAGGTTACGCTGGAACTATCTCCCTACGATCTGACCAAAGGCCGGATCACCTTCCGTCACAGATAGAAACGCGGGTTCACCCGTTGGCGCATGCTTCAGGCCAGGAGCCAGATCAGACCCAAAAAACTTGAGACTCCCGGCGTGCGGCCGCACTTCAAATTACGGAGGCGCGCGCACGAAAGCGCGACGTTAAGCGATGGATCGGAATGATTATGGATCGGAATGATTAAGGTTCTTTTCGTTTTCGGAACTCGTCCGGAGGCGATCAAGCTCTGTCCGATCGTGCTGCACATGAAAGGCCGGCCCGCTGATTTTGACGTTCGGGTCGCCGTCACGGCGCAGCATCGCCAGATGCTCGATCAGGTGCTCGCCGCATTCTCCGTCACCCCCGACTACGATCTCGATTCAATGACGCCCGGCCAGACTCTGGCCGCATCCACCTCTCGCATCCTCGCCGCCCTTGAACCCGTTCTACTCGATGCGCGTCCCGAAATGGTCTATGTCCAGGGCGATACCACAACAACTCTGTGCGGCGCTCTTGCGGCCTTTTATGCGCGCATTCCGGTGGGCCATGTGGAGGCGGGATTGCGTACCGGAGACCTGGCTCAGCCGTTCCCCGAGGAGATGAATCGCGTCGTGACCGGCAGGCTCGCCGCCATTCACTTCGCGGCGACGGAAGGAGCCCGGCGCAATCTCCTGAGGGAAAATATTGCGGCGGAATCTATTCACGTCACCGGGAACTCGGGCATCGACGCTCTCTTATATGTACGCGACCGCCTCATCTCGGGAGAGCTGCAAGGCAATGCCGGTCAGGTGTCGCGCGCGACTTCCGTTTCGGGCAAGCGGCTGATCGTGGTCACCGCCCATCGACGCGAGAGCTTCGGCGGCGGTTTTGAAAACATTTGCCGGGCTCTGCAAGTCATTGCCGGGCGGGGTGATGTCGAGATCATTTATCCGGTTCACCGCAATCCGAATGTGCTCGGACCCGTCCGGCGCTATCTGGACGGCCACCCGCACATCCATCTCATGGAACCCCTGGACTACGTTTCGTTTGTGGATGTGATGCGTCATGCGCATTTGCTGCTGACGGACTCGGGCGGCATTCAGGAGGAAGGTCCGTCGCTGGGAAAGCCGGTGATCGTCATGCGCGAGAAAACCGAACGACCGGAGGCGGTCGAGGCCGGAACGGTGCGCATGGCCGGAACGGACGAGAAGCGGATCGTTTCCGAAGTAGCGCGTCTGCTCGACGATCCCGCTGAACGAGATGCGATGGCGCGGATTCACAACCCTTATGGAGACGGCCGCGCGAGCGAGCGAATCGCGGCCGCAACGCTGTCATTCATGGCCCTGAAACAACCCGTTTTGACTACCGCCTGAAAGCCGGTCACAGATTACGAAAATATTTCCAAAATCCAGCTTTATTGTTGGAAATACTGGAGATGTCTGTATGAACCGTCTCTCCGCGGAGCGCCAAAAAGCAGGGATCGCGGATTTTCTCCGTATAATGAGGCCAGCATATGACAGACCGTCCCAAAAGTTCGAGCGCGCGAGTACGCAAGCCGATCGCTGAGCCCGTTGAAGACCTCACGTCGATACTGTCGTCGAAGGTCGTTGGCCAGCCGAACGTCATCAACGTAATCGTCCCCTACATAGAAATGTTTCAGGCGGGTCTCGCTCCGGAGAACCGGCCTGTGGGCGTGTTCCTTCTGCTTGGCCCGACGGGCACCGGCAAGACTCGCACGGTGGAGGCGCTCGCCGAAGCGCTCCATGGAAGCCCGCGGAACGTGTTAAAGATCGATTGCGGCGAATTTCAGATGGAACATGAGGTGGCCAAACTGATCGGCGCGCCTCCCGGATATCTGGGCCATCGTGAAACTCAGCCGATGCTTTCGCAGCAGAAGCTTACGGGGGTCACCAGCGATCACTGCGGACTCTCGCTCGTCCTGTTCGACGAGATCGAGAAGGCGGCGCCTTCGCTCACGCGGCTGCTTCTCGGCGTGCTCGACCGGGGCGTTCTCCGGCTGGGCGACAACTCGATCGTTAATTTCGAGAAAAGCCTCGTATTTCTCACCAGTAATCTCGGCGCGAAGGAAATGATGCGCGAAATTACTCCCGATTTCGGCTTTCAATCGGCCACGGTCAGCGGCACTCGCGAAGATCTGACGCACAAACTCCAGGGCATCGCGCTGGTGGCGGTGCGTAAGAAATTTTCTCCGGAGTTCATCAACCGCATCGACCATGTGATTACGTACCGGCCGCTTGACGCGGAATCGTTCGCGGCGATCGCGGATCTCGAAATCGACAATCTCCAGAAGCATGTCAATACGCGGCTCGGGAGCCGTTGTTTCAATATCGAAGTGCCGTTCGAGACGCGCCAGTGGCTGATTGAAAGAGGAACGAGTCCCGAGTACGGCGCTCGCGAACTGAAACGCACGATCCACAAGAATCTGACACAACCGCTGGCCACGCTGGTCGCCAAGAATCAGATCGAGTCCGGATCGCGAGTTCGCGTCGAGATCGCGCCGGACCGCGAAGGGTTGTCGCTTCGCGCAACGGCGCCCGGAGAGGAGCCGGCTCCGGCGCACCCGACGGTGCTGCTGGTGGACGATAATCGTGACCTGCTGCAATTTCTGGAACGGCTGATGGCGGAATCGGGCTGGGAACTGATGGCGGCGGAAAGCGCCAGCGAAGCGCGCAGGATGCTGGCGAAGCGCAAACCGAACGCGGCGCTGCTGGATTATATGCTGCCGGATGGTAACGGTGTGGAACTCGCGCAGCAACTGAAGCAGATCGTTCCCAACCTGCAGGTCATCATGATGACGGGGTCGATGCTGGCCCCCGAGGAAGAGGCGATTTGCGAAGAACACGATTTTCCCGTGCTTCGCAAGCCGTTTCTGGCGACGGATGTTATGAATCAGATTCGCGGTCGCCTGGCGAGCGGAGCGGGAAGCGGCCGCTGATTTTCGTCTGGAGCGATTTGATTTCGGCTCAACGAGCTTCCGGATTTGACCATTCGGTTAACCCCACGTTAAGATGGTTCTGCGGGGTGGAGCAGTCTGGTAGCTCGTTGGGCTCATAACCCAAAGGTCGAAGGTTCAAATCCTTCCCCCGCAACCAATCCCTCAAATAATTGACAGCGTCTTCTTCGGTGTCGTTGGGTTCGTGCTAACAGTCAAAAGCCGATGGAGTCACACTCGGTCGGCCGACCACTGCAAACGATGGAGATACCGTAGCGCCAGGCAATCGAATATTGCTAACAAGAAAAGCACCTGAAGTTTTCGTTATCTTCCTGCTCAATTCGGAGGCGGTCGGCACCTGCTCGCGGGTTCAAACCCTCCACGTTAATCACCCGGGCACGAATCCATTCTCACGACTGAGCACCGTCTGAACCGGCCTTCCAGTTTGGCCTTGCTAAGCTGTTGGGGCGCAAAATGGACGGTGCCGCTCTCTGCCTGACCCCGCACGGCCGACTGATTATTGTCTCCGATGGCGGGACACAGCGAATCGACGCAGGGCTTACGGAACGACTGCAAGCGGCCTTCGCGCGCGGTTCGGGTCACGGGCTTCTGCTTCTGGGAGTGGATGAAGCCGGGACGACTCTGCCGCCGGTTTTTAACTGGTGGCGGGAATTCGGTGCGCGCTATGTGACCGGTTTATGCACACGATGGGACGGCGATACCGCGGAGCATAATTTCCGGCTCGCGGCCCCTTCCATGGAAGAGCTGGAAGAAATCGCGCTCTCGGCGCCACCGCTGATCGGTGCGGAATATCTGACGGCGGGAGTCCTCCACTCGTTATGGCAGGAATTAGATAAGGCGTTCGGGGTCGAGCTAGCCGAATCTAAATGTGGTGTGCAGGATTTCCTGAAGCGGCGGAATCCGGCATGGAACCTGGTTGGCCGGGTTCACTTCAATCTTGCCGAGAACCGCAGGGACGCGGATGCCCCATTCGCCTTTCTCGCCACCTATACGACACGGCTCTCGTCACATTCAACCAAAGACCAGGCCAAAGCCCAGCATCTGCCCCTGGGGCAGGCGCTGCGCGAGTATGCGGGCGCGGCGAACAAGGAACGGCTTCTTTCACTGCTTGTTCCGGTGCAGCGTGCGGCGGAAGCATGCCCATGGCTCAAGACGATGGTCGACGCAGGTGAAATCTTCCATCCTTTGCGGTGGTCGCCTGGCGAAGCGATGCAGCTCCTGAAGGATGTGCCCGAATTGGAATCCGCCGGCGTGGTGGTGCGAATGCCCGCAACCTGGCGAGGGAATCGCCCGCCCCGGCCTCGCGTGACCGGCACCGTGGGAGGCAAGCCGCCCTCGGGAATCGGTAGGGACGCGCTGCTCGATTTCCACATGGAGGTCACGCTCGACGGCGAAACGCTGACCGCTGCGGAAATCAGGGAACTGCTGGCCAAATCGGATGGACTCGCGCTGGTGCGGGGGCGCTGGATCGAGCTTGACCCGGAACACCTGAAGCAGGCAATCGACCGCTTCCGCGAAGCCGAGCGCGCGGCGCGCGAGAACGGCCTCGCCTTTGGTGAAGCCATGCGTCTGGTGGCGGGAGCCGATGTGGCGTCTGCCGACATGCCTGCGGAGGGCGCCGGATGGGCGCAGGTGGTGGCGGGTCCATGGCTGGCGGAAACGCTCAAAGCGCTGCGGAGCCCCCAGGGGCTGGATGGGGTGGATCCCGGCGATGGGCTGAAGGGCACGTTACGGCCGTATCAGCAAGTGGGCGTCCGCTGGCTTTATCTGCTGACCAGACTCGGACTCGGCGCCTGCCTTGCGGACGACATGGGGCTCGGCAAAACCATCCAGGTGCTTGCGCTGCTGCTTCTGCTCAAACGCGAATCCGGCGCCAATCCGAAGCCGAGCCTGCTGATCGTCCCCGCTTCGCTGCTGGCGAACTGGGCGTCGGAGATCGGGCGATTCGCGCCGGGCCTGAAGACCCTGATCGCGCATCCGTCCGCGGGTCCGGCGGGCGATCTCAAGACACTGGGACCCGATGGTTTGCGCGGAGTGGATCTGGCAATCACGACCTATGGTTACCTGCTACGCGCGGAGTGGATTGCCGAGGGTTGCGTGGCGTCTGGTGGTCCTCGACGAAGCGCAGGCAATCAAGAACCCCGATGCCAAACAGACGCGCGCCGTGAAAAATCTTAAGCCGGAAGCGAGGATGGCGCTGACGGGCACGCCGGTGGAGAACCGGCTGGGGGATTTATGGTCTCTGTTCGATTTCATCAACCCCGGCCTGCTGGGATCGGCAAAGGAGTTCACGAGATTCACGAAACGTCTGGCGGAGAGCCCGCAGCCTTCCTGGGGCCCTCTGCGTGAGTTGGTGAAGCCTTATATCCTGCGGCGCCTGAAGACCGACAAGAGCGTGATCTCGGATCTGCCGGATAAAACCGAGATGAAGGCGTTCTGCCCGCTGACACGTTCGCAGGCGGCATTGTACGAGCAGGCCGTGAAGGAACTCGCCGAACAGATCGGGGACTCCTCGGGGATAAAGCGCAAGGGGCTGGTTCTTTCGTACCTGATGCGCTTCAAGCAGATCTGCAATCATCCCTCGCAATGGTTGGGCGACGGCGCGTGGCGTGAAGCCGACAGCGGCAAGTGGGCGCGTTTACGCGAAATTGCCGAAGTGGTCGCCGCGAGGCAGGAAAAAATGCTCGTGTTCACACAGTTCCGCGAGATGACGCGCGCCGCTGGCCGGATTTCTCGGCTCGGTATTCGAACGGCCGGGCCTCGTGCTGCACGGCGAAACCGGGGTAAAGAGCCGCGGGGATCTGGTACGGCGCTTTCAGGAAGACGAATCCGTGGGTTTCTTCGTGCTCTCGCTGAAGGCGGGAGGCACAGGTCTGAATTTGACCGCTGCTTCCCACGTAGTGCACTTTGACCGGTGGTGGAACCCGGCGGTTGAGAACCAGGCTACCGACCGCGCCTTCCGCATCGGCCAGACGAAAAACGTTCTCGTTCACAAGTTCGTATGCCGCGGTACCGTGGAAGAGAAAATCGACGAACTGATCGAATCGAAGCGCCGCCTTTCGCAGGAACTGATCGAGGGTGGAGCGGATCTGCTGCTGACGGAGTTGAACGACGAAGAGCTGCTGAAGCTGGTTGCGCTCGATCTCAATCGAGCGCTGAAGGAGAATTGACCGATGGATTTCTACGGCTGGAAACCTTATGTTTCCGTAGCCGAGCGGCGCCGTCAGGCGATGCGCGAGATTGATAAGCGCAGGAAGAAGGGTCACGCCGTCTCGCCGGTAATCGTCGATGGGCGGACGATTGTGAAGACCTTCTGGGGCAAATCGTGGTGCGAAAATCTGGAACGGTACAGCGACTACGCCAATCGCTTGCCGCGTGGACGAACTTATGTGCGCAACGGTTCGGTGGTCGATCTCCAGATTAAGCCCGGCTCGATTCAGGCGCTGGTCAGCGGCTCGGAGCTTTACGAAATAACGCTGAAAATTGCGCCGGTTGGCAAACAGCGCTGGAAATCGATTTGCGAGGACTGCGCGGGAGCGATCGATTCGCTGGTCGAGCTTCTGCAGGGACGCTTTTCGAAGGGCGTGATGGAAAGGATTTGCCGGCAGAGCGAGGGATTGTTCCCCTCACCGGCCGAGATCAAGCTCTCGTGCAGTTGTCCGGACTGGGCGGGGATGTGCAAGCATGTGGCAGCCGTGCTCTACGGCGTCGGCGCCCGGTTCGACCATCAGCCGGAACTCCTCTTCCGCCTGCGTGAAGTGGACGAGAAGGAACTTATAGTCAACGCCGGCAAGGCGCTTCCATTGAGCCAGACAGACGCCGGCCGCAGGCAAGGTTCTGGGAGGCGAAGACCTTTCCGATATCTTCGGCCTCGACATGGCGCAAAGCATCGACATCGATGCCGGACCCGCGAAGAAAAAGGCGGGCGCGAAAGCTACGAAGAAGAGGGCCGCCCCCAGGAAGGCGGCGCCAGCCGACAAGCTCCGACTGCGGAAATCGCCGAAAAGATAGCGGTCTGTTCTGTTGACAGTTAACGCCGCTCATACACGGTATCCCTGGCGTTGACCGGCTTTGCCGCTCCTCGTGTGAGCTTACGACGGCGCCTTACGACGGCGCCGGACGCGCCGCCAGGCAGCTAATCGTCGAACGGGCTCAGGAAGCGCGAGTCTGAACCTCGGGAAAAACGGCGGAGCGAGCCAGGGCGAGACGCCGAGCACCGGCGACAATGGCACCCGATACAATAGACATGCCATGGCGATACACCTTGAGGCCGTTTACGAGCAGGGCGTATTGCGCCCTCTGGAACCGCTTGCCCTGGCAGAGCATCAGCGAGTCCGGGTGACCGTAGATGAGCGGAAGCGTCCGCTTAGTTGGGAGTCCGCGCAACAACTTGATGACAGTCGGGCCGAACTCGACTGGCTTGCCAACGAATCGCGTCACTACACAGGCGAATGGGTCGCGCTCGACGGCAACCTGCTGGTCGCTCATGGGCCGAAGCTGGCGGCAGTGAAGGCGGCGGCGCAAGCGGCGGGAGTTTCGCGGCCCTTTTTCGCCAGTGTGCCCGACGACGATCTGCCATTTGGCGGCTGGTAGCTCGGGAGGGCTGGAGCTTCCTCCATTTCAGGCAAATTTCCCGATCTCCGATACCGGCTTTGTGTGGACGAATCGCGAACAGTTCAGTTTCACCAGAGCCGACGGATTAAGGTTTCGTGGAACGTCACGGATCCGGACGCCGGTCATATTGTTATCTTTGGGAATCTCGCCCTCGACGGCGAAACCGCGGGTCCCACGCTGTTCACCTGCACCGAGGAACCCGCCAAAGGCAGCTTCACCATTCCTGGATCCGTGCTGGAGCGCGCGGGCGTCTGGTCGGGACGTTTCAACGAGTTCTATTTGCGCGTCGGACTCACCGTCTCGAAGCGACTTTCCATACCGGGCCTCGACTTCGCCGAGTTTATCGTTCCGGGCCCATGGCAGATGGCGGTGACCAACCTCGGCTTGCTCTTGCCCCCCGGCGCTCGACCTTCAGATGAAAATCCGGCCCGGCTATATTTTTCCCGGGGGGAACCGGCACTCCTCGCTTTCGACTATGCGGGGAAGGAGGCGAGTGACGAACGACTTCGGAGCATGACGTGTCAGCCGGATAACGAGGGGGTTCCCTACACAACCGTCAGCGAAGCTGTTACTGGTATAGCCCGCAATATAATTCTCGCGATACTACTGAATCGCGGCTCGCAGTTCTCCCGTCTGACGCAGCACGTT
The DNA here is from genome assembly GCA_963831795.1 of Terriglobia bacterium. Taxonomy (GTDB): domain Bacteria; phylum Acidobacteriota; class Terriglobia; order Bryobacterales; family Bryobacteraceae; genus BOG-234. Next base: position 153,861 of record CAWHSB010000026.1, read on the forward strand.
CAACCGCGCGCGCTCCGCGCTGAATTGCGCATCATAGAACGCCGTCCATTTCTCGTCTTCGCTGAAGCGCGCTTCTTCCACCTGACGCAATGATGCCCTGCCCTCGCTCATTTGCGCAAGAACGACCGAAAGCTGCGACCGCGCAAGGTCCAGATCCGCCTGCGCCAGTTCGCGCGCGACGTCCGCCTTCCGGATATCGAGATAGCTCTGGTGAATGTCCAGCGCGATCCGATTTCGCTCCGCCTCCACCTCAGCACGAATGTGCTGCTGGTCCGACTCGGCTTCCTTAATGAGCGCCTTCACTCCTGCTCCGACGAAAACGGGAATCTGAAACGACACGCCGAGTTCCGCGTTGTTGGCCTTGAACCTCTGGAAATATTCCTCGTAGTTGTTGTACTTACCCAGCAGGGCATACTGGGCGATCAGATCGGCGCGCGGCAATCGCTGCGCCTTGTCACCCTTGATTTCCAGCCCTTTGGCCAGATAGTTCGAATCGAGGCGCTTCAGTTCCTTACTCGAATCGATGGCTTCTTTGAGAGCCGCATCCTCGGTCTCCGGTATTTTCGGAGACGGGCGATCTTCCTCGACCGGCTTCACGACATCGGTCGCGCTGTAACCAAGAACCGACGCCAGGCTGTGACCGGAGTAATCGAGATCGCTCTGCAGCGAAATGAATCGCTGGCGCGCGCGCAACAGATTAACGTTTGCCTCCTGTGCCGTCACAGCGAGCTCGCGGCCCTCTTCGACTCTCGCCTGCGCCGTCTGCAAAACCTTTTGGAGACTGTCTACCTGCTTCTCCGCCGTCTCTGCCAGCCGCCCGGCCCGGTCCAGGTCGATATACAAGGAGGCAACCCGAAAGGTGATCTCGTCACTCTTCTCGCCGGTGGCAAATCCCGATCCTCGCGCGGACTCCCTCGCCTGTTTTATGGCGTAGCTCTGAGCCCGGTTGAAAATAAACTCGGTTGTCCTGGCCTGGAAAATGGCCGGCGCCGACCCGTCGATGCTCAAAGGGAACCCGTTCGTATACGCGGCGCCAGTCCCGACGTCGAGACGCGGGGTAAAAGGGCTTTTCGCGTAGCTGACGCCCAGCGTGGCTTTCAGTTCGTCCATTCGCGCCATCAGAACCTCCGGGTTCTGCGACAGGGCGCGATCGACAGCCTGCTTGAGAGTTAGAGTGTATGTTTCCGCGCGGGCCGCCAGTGCGATCCCGAGCAGCAAAGCAAATATGCGCATGAACTATTCGTAGCGCAGCGCTTCCGTCGGGTTCAACCGCGAGGCGCGACTGGCCGGCAGCATGCCGAATATCAGGCCCACCAGACTCGATACGGTGAATGCGATTCCCACGGACCAGAGCGAGATCGGAATGCGGATATTCTCCAGGAAATACTGCACGCTCAACGGTACGGCCACGCCCGCCATAATCCCGAAAGTGCCGCCGCCGACGCTGATCAGAATCGCCTCGGTGAGGAATTGCAGCAGGACGTCGCGGCGCGAAGCCCCCACCGCCATTCGGACGCCGATCTCGCGGGTGCGCTCGGTCACCGTCACCAGCATGATATTCATGATGCCGATCCCCGATATCACGAGCGCGATCGCGGAGACCAGGATCAGCACGAGTGTGAGAATTTCGGCAATGCTCTTCGCGGCATTGAGAATGGCGGTGAGGTTTTCGACTTTGTAGGTAGTTCCCGGCGCGGTGCCGGCTCTCGAGAATCTCTCTCACCTGTTCCGTTACCGCTTCCACATCCTGCGCCTGCCGCACCTGCACGTACAGAGGATCGATGCGCTCCACGCGGATGAAGTATTGCTGCACCGTGATCGGAATCAGGATGGTTTCGGTATTCAGTTCCGACTCGCCGAAGCTCTCGACCTTTTCCTTGAACGTGCCGATCACGGTGAACTGCAGATCGTGAATCTTGATCTCCTGGCCTATGGCCGCGTTCTGGCTGCCATACAGCCGCTTCGCCAGCTTGTCCGTCAGCAGCGCAACCTTCTGACGCAGATCGACATCGCTCGCGTCGAGAAACCTTCCGGCGAGCACCACGAGATTGCGGACCGGCTTGTAGTATTCGTCCGAGCCCAGCACGAGAATCCGTTCCTCTTTCCCGTTCAGGAACATCGTGTCGTAGTTGGTCTCGATTCCCGTCGCCGCGACGATGCGTCCGGCAAGCTGTTCGCGGATCGCCTGAACATCGGCGATCTTGATGAAATCGGCATTGACTTCGGCGGAAGAGGACTGGGTTCCGATCTCGTACGAAGCGAAGATCATGTTCGACCCGACGCCTTCGATCTGCTCGAGAATGTAGTTCTGGCCGGTGAGTGAAATCGTGACCACCAGAATTACCGAAGCTGTCCCGATCACCATACCGAGACACGTCAGGACGGAGCGAACCGGGTTCTGCCGCAACGCCTGCAGGCTGAAGCTCATCGCTTCGCCGATATGCATGGGCTAGATGCCCTTCACTTTCCTGAGAAGCCGCCGGGCTTCCCAGACCGGAGGGTCCGCGGGTGTCAGATTCTTCGCGGCGATATATTCCCTCAGCAGATCGCGCGCCTTCTCCACGTTACGTCCCGCGTCAATGTAAGCGGTGGCGCGAACGAAGAGAATCCGGGGCGAATCCGGAGCTACCCACGCGGCCCGTTCGAAGGCTTTCTCGCTGTCATCGTATCGGCCGCGGCGGCTGAGAAAGCGGGCAAGATCCAGCTTCACGTTCACCTGTGTGGGTCCCAAACGGATTGCTTCGCGCAGGTCGGCTTCTGCCTTATCGAATTGTTTTCGCTCTTCATGGATTCGCGACCATGCCACGCGAGCGCCGATCGGATCGCATTTCTCCATTCGCGGAATCAGGCTCTGCGCCTTTTCGATACCGCCGCCCACCACCGGCGGCGCTTCCACATAGAAATCGAACAGATCACCGAGGGCTTGCGCATTTGTTGGGTCGAGCCGCACGGCATTTTCGAAAGCCTCGCGAGCCTTCTGCGCGTACCCGAATGCCGCCAGCGGGAAGGCGGTTTCTGCACGGCCGCCCCAGGCGCGGCCGAGCCACATCTGGATCGTCGAATCTGCGGGGGCGAGCGCGCCTGCCCGTTCCAGTGTTTCCACGGCCCGCCTTAACTCGCCTTGCTGGTAGTAACACTGCCCAAGGAGTTCGAGGTTTTGCGCGTCGGGGGACTGCCGCGCCAGCAGAGCGATGGCGCCGGCGTAGTCGGCACGGTTATAGAGATCCACAGCGCCACCGCCCGTCGAGCTACTCGCAAAAACGAACCCAGTCAGCAACGGAATCAGAATCGCGACACGCGCGAATAAGGCCTCACCCTTTGTTGAAAACATCCCGTATACGTTACTCGATGAAAGTAGTGCGATCGCGGTTTCGTGATCAGGCGACTTTACTGCCCGGCGGGACGATGCCGCGCAAACATCCGAAACACTTCCGCCACGGCGATCCAGAGGTTTACGACCCCGAGACCGCTGATTCCTCCGCGCACGAACGGGTTATTCCAGAATACGCGCCAGGTTGTCTGGATACTGCCGGGAATGGCCGACGCAAAGTAGTTGTCGCCCCATCCATCGGTCCAGGGATAAATCAGTAAAAACAAACCCAATTCGAAGCAAAAGATAATGAACAGCACCGAGGTCAGACGTTGAAACCAGCCGGGTCCGGGCGGCGCGATCGGTGCTTCGCTTTGCGAATCGGGGACGTCCCCGTGTGGATCGGGAGCCTCCGCAGGCTGATCGCTCATGGGCGTAGCGCTCAAACCGCCGCAAACATCTCCATCTGGCGATCTCTCGGAAGTGGCGAAAACAGCGCGTGCCGCCGCACCGGCTCAAAGCTGAAGCGATGCATGGGCGTCGGGCCGTGCGTCCGGATCGCGGCCATATGTTCGGGCGACTGGTAGCCCTTGTGATTTCGAAGCCCGTACTCCGGATAAAACCTGTCCCATTCGCGCATCATCTGATCGCGATAGACTTTCGCGACGATCGATGCCGCGGCAATCGCGTGGCAGCGTTCGTCACCCTGAATGAGGGGCTGTTGCGGAAGCGGCAGATCGAGCGGAACGGCGTCCACGAGAACGAAATCCGCTGCGGGGGCCAGTTGCCGCACCGCCGTTTTCATTGCCAGCCGGGAGGCCTCGTAAATATTGATCCGGTCAATGGTAGCCGCGTCTACAGCCGCAACGCTCCACGCCACCGCGCGTTCCCGAATGCGCGCAGCCAGCACTTCCCGGCGATCGGGTTCGATCTGCTTGCTGTCGTTCAACCCGCGAATAGGGGAATCCGGAGAAAGGATAACCGCTGCCGCGACCACCGCGCCGAATAGCGATCCGCGACCCACTTCATCCGCGCCCGCAATGAAGTGAAAGCCGCGAGCCCGGAGTTCCTGTTCGAGGCTCCCCAGACACTTCCACTTGGGTCTTTGCAGCTTGAGATTATTCGCGGCGGCGCGGGCCATGCTCAGCCCCGCAACCGGGTCAGGTACGTTCCTTGAGACGCGCGGCCTTGCCCTTAAGTCCCCGCAGATAGTACAACTTCGCGCGGCGGACTTTGCCGGTGCGAACAACGTCGATATGGTCGACAATAGTTGCGCTCAAAGGGAAAATGCGCTCGACGCCGTGACCGAAGCTGACCTTGCGGACCGTTACCGTCTCGCCCATCCCGGTGTTCTTGCGCGCGAGCACCGTGCCTTCAAACACCTGAATGCGTTCTTTTTCGCCTTCTTTGATCTTGACGTGGACTTTGATCGTGTCGCCAGGACGGAATGGCGTCAAATTGGCGCGACGGTTCTTTTCGACAAATTTCGTTAACAACGCGTTCTGCATTTCGGGAACCTTATTGGTGGGTTAAGTAACTATCGTACTACAGTCAAGCCGATCTTCAGCCGCAGTGCTATGACGAAGCGCTATCCGATCCTGCTCGCCGGACCAAAATTGAGGATTTGCATCAGTTTGTCCAGCAGGTTCTGCGCGATATCGACATTAATGGTGAGCGAGCGGCCCTGTTGATCGACGGTAATTCCGTCCCAGACCTTCAGTAATTCCGGTTGATTCTCCGGGACCTTCAGCCTGCCCAAGCCCACCATGCCCCGGAATGTGTCCCGCAGACTCACGGCGTCCTTTTCGGTTGCTGTCGTGCCGTGGACCCTGGCAAACAATCCCATGCTCAGGTCGGCTTCAAAGGACGTGTCCTCGAGTCCCTGCAGGATCTTTGACATGTCGATACCGGAGCCGGCGCCCGGAGAATGCTCCGCCAGAAATGAGGACAAGCCGGTCGAAACGCCCCAGAGTTGCGCCCGGGTCTCAACACCGGAGGCTCTCGCGAGCAACGGCTGCGCGGCCGTGTGCGAACCCGACTTCCACTCGTCGAGCGCGGCTATTACAGCCGGCAGATCCCCCGCCGCAGCCAGCGTGGAATCGAGAATGCAGAAGCCGCTGGTTCCCTGCCCCCAGACATCGTACTCGCCATGCCGCGTTCGGCTCAGACTCTTGAGGGTTGCCGCATCCGGATGAAATGTCCCGCGCGCCAGCATCACGTCGCCGCGCGGAGTGGTGGCGAAGAGCAATTCCCTGACATCGCGCCGGGGATCGAAACCTGTGGATCTCGCAAACTCGTCAAGCTGCGGAATACTGCGGCTTTCGACAAGTTTCCGGTAAAGCACGGTTTGCTTGATGGGTTCCATTCGCGCGCCCACCAGGCCGGTCGTGCCCGGCGGCACCATGCGCTCCAGAACGTTGTCGACCGCGGGCTGCGCAGCGGCACTCGATGCAAGGCCCAGGACCAGGCTGAACGCATCAACTGAGGACCGGATCAAAAGCTCCTCCTTTCGAATCGCCACAGTCCGAGGCCAAGCACAACGAGGCCGAACAGTGCGGTGCTCCAGACCGGCATCCAGCTTTCCACCGGCTGATTCAGGATCAGCCGCCAGATTATGATGCTGACGTCCGACGTCTTCGGCAGCGCATAGTAAAGCACACGGACCACATCGCGCGACCATTCCGAGCTGAGCAGCCTTTCGATTGTGGCTTTCTGCGCCAGGATCGGCGTGATAATCATGATCGCGAACGTCGCCATGATGGCGACGGCGGCGCTGTCCCACAGCACTCCGGCGAGTACGATCACAGCCAGCAGAACCGAAAAAATAAAGATCGTGCAAAGGCTCGAGATCAGAAAGCCCGAACCCCAGACAGCGGTCTTCACGCCGAAAATGATCCACGATCCCAGCACCAGATAGAGGATGTTCGCGGCGACAACCAGCACATTCCCCGCGTAGCGGCCGAGCAGCAGATGGGTTCGCGTGACCGGCTTCGACAGGAGCAATTCGATGCGCCCGGGTTCGAAAACGGCGGATACGAGACCGGCGGAAGCGAAATACCGACAGCGCCATCCCCGCGAAGTAGAGAATCATCGCGATCACGCCCTGTGTCTGGTGCACCAGTTGCTGAACGTCGGTCCCCGGCGTATTGCGGCCGAAAATAGTGACTGTGGCAATGGCCCCCTGGACCACGTCCACGCGCATGATGAACATCAGGAAAAGCAGCAGCGCCGTGCAGCAGCCGAAGAAGCCCCAGAAGATGCGGCGTGCGAATGCCTCGCGGAAGGTGTCGAGAATCAGCGCCGCAGTCACCTTCACTGTTTTTCTCCAGCCGGAACGGGGGCCTCAACCGTCTTCATGAAGACCTCTTCGAGCGTACTCCTTGTGCGCGCGAGCGACTCGATCTCGCATCCTCCCTTGCGCAGCAGATCGACCGCGCGATTAGCGTCCTCGCGCGTTGCGTAAAGCAAGTGCAGCGAACCGTTATTCGACGTGACGGACCGCGCTTTGACGCGCAGCTCGGTTTCGACGGCCTCCGGTACATGCAACCCCTCGATGCGATACCCGCTTCCGCTGGTCAGTTCCTGCACCGTCCCGGTAAGCGCCAGTTTCCCCTTCTGGATTATCGCGACCTCACGGCAGAAGAGTTCCACCTCGGCCAGCAAATGAGAGTTGAGGAAGATAGTCACGCCCTGCTGTTCCAGTGCCTGCAGCACATCGCGGATGTGCTTTCGGCCCACGGGGTCCACTCCGTCGCTGGGTTCGTCCAAAACCAGGAGTTTCGGTGAATGGATCAGCGCCTGCGCCAGTCCGACTCTCTGCAGCATCCCTTTTGAATATTTTCCCAAACGCAGGTCGCGGGCCCGTTCGTCGAGGCCGACCATGTTGAGCAATTCCGGAATGCGTTTGCGCCGCGCCGCCGTTTCCATACCCGAAAGCGCGCCGTAGAAATCGAGCATGTCCCAGCCGGTCATGTAGGTAGGAAACCTATGGTTTTCCGGCAGATAGCCGATCGGCCGCCGCGCTTCCGCCTCGCGCGTGTCGCGTCCGAAAACCATCGCCCGCCCGGCCGTCTGATGCGTGGAGGAGAGGAGCATCTTCACGAACGTGGTCTTCCCCGCCCCGTTCGGGCCGAGAAGCCCAAATGTTGACCCCGCGGGGACCCTCAATGAGATGTTGTCGACGGCGCGCAGTTCACGGCTGGAAAAACGGCCCCGAAAGACCTTGGTGAGTCCTTCCGTTTCAATCGCGTGCGCTGCCACTCTATGCAGGATAACGGACGGCGAACGGTTTTCGTTCGGACAAAAGGCCGTTCAGGGATCTGACCGGCACGTGCGCTATACTCTCGGCGGAATGAGCGCTCTCGCGCGCTGGCTTCTGGCCGGTCTTCTCGGTACAGCCCTGCTCTATGGACAGGCCCCCGTCAGCGATGCCCGCTACGCGCACCTGGCCCGTGGCGTGAACCTGACTCGATGGTTCCAATATGGCAGCCGTATCCCGATCACGACGGCAGACCGCGACCTCCTGCTCAAAGCCGGATTTACCTGCGTGCGCATTCCCGTCGCGCCCCAATATCTGCTTTACAACTGGAGTTCGCCTCAGCGAATCGAACGGAATCTGGAAGATCTCGACAAGGGCATCGACATGTTTCTCGACGCCGGCATGGCGGTGACGCTCGACTTCCACGCCGATTCCCAGTATCTGGACAGCTACCTGACAAAAAAGGGCTCCCGCGAGGCGCTGGTCAACATCTGGCGAATGCTGGCTACGCGCTACGCCAATCGCAATCCGGATCTCCTCTTCTTCGAAATCATGAATGAACCCGACAACCGGTTCACAAAGGAGGAATGGGACTCGGAACAACGGCAGGTGCTTGCGGCTATCCACGAAATCGCTCCCGCGCATACCGTTCTGCTGGACGCGGTCCAGTGGAGCGGCCTTGATGCGCTCACCCAGATGACTCCCTACATCGATCCCAACGTGATCTATGTCCTCCACTATTATTCCCCTTCCACGTTTACTCACCAGGGCGCCGACTGGACGGGCCAGCCGGAGATCGCGGAGCTTCGGGGAGTTCCCTGGCCGCCATTTCTACCGGAACTCGAAAATCTGATCGAGCGGGAGACCTCGCCGGGCGTTCTCGCTTTGCTGCGAAAATACCAGGGCGAAAACTGGGATTCGGGCCGCATCGACTGGGACATGCAACTCGCCGCCGCATGGGGACGGCACTGGGGCGTGCGGGTCGTCGTCAACGAATTCGGCGACTTCAAGCCCTTCAGCCCACCGGAATCGCGGGCGCGCTGGTTGCACGATGTCCGGACTGCTCTGGAACGGCAGAAGCTGGGGTGGGCGGTGTGGGATTACGGCGCGGGCTTCGACCTGACCGTCCTGAAAGACGGCGTCAGGACAATCGATCCACTGGTCGGCGCGGCGCTGGGCCTCACGTCCGGGCAGGCATGGAATATCCCCGACCCGGTGCGCCCCGGTCCCCCGGCGGAATTTTCCGGGCTGCGAACGATGCAGCTGGGCGCCGAGCCCGATACAACCGGGTTCGCCGAAGGTATCCTCCCCGTCGATCTCAATCTCGACGGCTCGCCGGATCTCGTTATAACACCCGCAACCTGGCCGATTCTGCCCCCGTTGCCGGTTCAGTTTCTGCTCAATGATGGCAGCGGAATTCTGACGCCAGGCCAATTCGACGGACCCGCGCCAACGCAGCGGTTTGTCCCATCGATCGTTGCAGGTCATTTTCTGAGCGCGTCGAAGCGGCCCGGATTCTTCCTCCCCGATACAGGGCCTGCCGACGGCTCCGGCGCGCAAAGCGGTTTGATTTTGCCATCGGGCGCGGATCGATTGAGAGATGCGACCAGCGGTCTGCCCCATGAAATGGTCCGCACGACGGGCGCAGCTGCCGGAGACGTGGATGGGAACGGGATCGACGATCTCGCGGTCTTCCACGACGGAGTCGAGCTGCTTCGCAACGACGGAAACGGCCGCTTCCAGGCCGATCCGACCGCCATCGCCGATGCCGGTCGCTTCACCTGTGGCGCCTTTGTATCGCGCCGCGACACCCGGGTTCCCGATCTTATCGTGTTTGGCGGCAGCGAAGCACCGGCGCGCGTCCTGCTGAATGACGGAATCGGACATTTTCGCGATGGAGTGATGCTGCCGCAACCAGCGACGCTCGGCAGTCCAGCCTCGGGTGGGTGCGCCGCAGTGGCCGATCTGAATAATGACGGGAATCCCGACGTGGTCGTTGCTTACACGCAGCCGGACACCATCCAGATCCTGATGAACAACGGCGATGGTACGTTCCGCGACGAGACTACGCAGCGCATGAGCGCCTCCCTCGATCCTGCCGCCGTAGTGCGGCGCGTTGTCCTTCGACGCGCCGGGAACGATAAACCGTGGGTGATGGTCGTAACGCGCGTGGGCGAGCCGCCGCTGATCGAGGCGGCAGGCAGTGATGGAAAATTTGTCGCCGACGAATCGCAGCCCGCCGGCGATCTGTGGGTAGTCGGCGCGGCTGACTTCAATGGCGACGGCCTGCTGGACCTGGTGTTCGGCCGCGGCGGTGGGGCGCCGGTCGAAGCCCGCTTCGGCCAGAGTACAGCTCCACGATGATGTTTGTTCGTTGATAAACTCAACAAAACGCATGGAAGCTACACCCACCCTCGTTATCAACTATTACAGTGGTTTTAAGCAAAATGTCGTGCCCTTATTTCAGCGTCCCTATACCTGGTCTGAAAAACAATGGCGGACACTTTGGGATGACGTCATGGTTTTCTATCGAGCAGACGACGTTAGTGACAACGCGACCCACTTCATGGGCGCGGTGGTCACCATGCCCGCTCGCAGTGTCCCAGTGGGGGTCAATAAATTTCTAATCATCGACGGTCAGCAGCGTCTGACGACCATCTCCATACTGATGTGCGCTGTGCGCGATATGCTGAGCCTCGAACAGCAGGGTGCGCGTCGCCGTATTCAACAGTTCTATCTGACCAACGACGGATCTGAGGGCACAGATTTTTTCAAACTTCTGCCTACTCAGGGAGACCGCGGAGCATATGCGGCCCTCATACAGGACTCGGGGCCCCCCGCGGTGGAGTCCCAGTTCAAGAAAGCGTATGACTATTTCAAGCGCCGGTTGCGCAGCGAAGGCGACGACGGCGATAAAATTGAGCCCAAGCGAATCCTGGACATCATCGAGAAGCGATTGATGGTCGTCATGATCAACTTGAGCGACTCTGACGACCCTTATCTGATTTTTGAAAGCCTGAACTTCAAGGGGTCTCCCTTGGAACAGTCAGATCTTGTGCGTAATTATTTTCTAATGCGCTTTTCCGTCTCTGACCAGCAGGGCGTTTACGACAGATTGTGGCTTCCGATGCAAAATCGGCTTGGACCAGGACTGACGGAGTTCATGCGGCACTTTCGTGGCGCCGAAGGTGAGGAAGTACGCAAGGGCGATGTCTATACAGCGGTCAGAAGATTGGTCGCCGATTCGGATTCGGCGTCCGTGCGTGTTCTGATGACCCGGATGGAACGGCTTTCCGCCCTATACAGCAAGCTTTCCGGAGCATCCGCCGAAACCCACCCGGAGTTGAATCGATATTTCGACTACTTCCGGCGACTCGATTTCGGAAGTGTTTATCCGCTCCTGCTTGCCCTTTATGAGGATTACGACGACGGACAATTCGAGTTATCCGAGTTCATTGCCAGCATGGAAATGCTGCTTTCGTTCATCCTACGCCGCATGGTAGTCGGGGTGCCCTCGAATTCACTATCTGGCCTGTTCATCTTGTTGTGCAAGACAAAACCGGTCACAGAAACGCCATCTGCATGGCTATCGAGTTCGCTGGCGAGAGAGAACAAGAACCGACGCTGGCCTACCGACGCCGAATTCGAGGACAAGTGGATACATTCAGGCATATACGGAAGCCTGGTATGCCGGGTAGTTCTCGAATGCCTGGAAAACTCCTATGGACACCACGAGATCGTCGGTTTTGAACAATCCAGCATTGAACACATCATGCCGCAGACGCTCACGCCCGAATGGTATGAAATGCTTGGTGCCGAAGCTGTCGAGGTCCATACGGAGTGGTTACACACGATAGGAAATCTAACGCTTACGGGATATAACCCAGAACTCAGCAACCGTTCGTATGCTGAAAAGAGAGCACTCTTTGCACTCAGTCATTTCGAATTGAATCGGTACTTCGGGGACTGCGAACGCTGGAGCGCATCCGACATAAACGCTCGCGCGAAGGCCTTATTCAAGATGGCAATCCAGCTTTGGCCGCGCCCCGAGATTTCGATTGTTGAATTGCCAACGCCGGCAGACAAGGGAGCTCCAGCCGCGTTCCATGGTGACTGCGTCAAGTTGGCCCAGCAATATCTTGGCGCGCATTTGTCCAAGGTGTCGCAGACCCGATATGAGTCGGGAGAGGGGCATATCCGCATGACATGTGCCGTTTCAGCAACCCATAAGGAATTCGGAGAAACTCCTTATTTCTGGTTCGCCCTGCATCTTGCCCAAATCGAGTTTCTTGAAAGTGCGAAATCGCCGTATGTTTGCTTTGGCTGTGCGTCGTCCGAAACTACACTGCTAGTCCCGTTATCAGCTGTTCGGGCTCTTCTCGACTTTGTAAGCATGACAAAAACGGAAGATCGGCATTATTGGCATATCGTGATCCAAAAGAAGCTCGGCAAATTCATCGTTAGGCTGCTCGGCGGCAAGGACGGACCCGATTTCACAGAGTACAATATCGGCTCTTTCGCTAAAGTGGCGGTTTCACCTTAGCTTGAGATTGGT
>CAWHSB010000027.1:0-76848 GCA_963831795.1 Terriglobia bacterium
GGCGCATTGTAAGGAATCGAGACGTGCAACACACCATGCAGGTATGTTGCGGAAACTGAGCGTTCCTTCAATTGAGCTTTTGTCGATTGAGCTGGCGAGACGCCTGTCACCAGAGCCAGGAAACCAGCAATGAGCGCCAGAAATCCGGTGAAAACAGCGAAAGACCTCTTCATGGATAACCTCCCGTTCACTCGAAGAACGGGAGTGCCGGGAAATCTTGCAGGACAAATTCAGATTTTTATTGGGGCTGGGACGGAGCCGAAGACCACTGCTTGCCATCGCGGCTGAGCCAGGCGGCGCCGTTGTCGGTCTTGAGGCGGAATCCGTCGCCTTCGGCAGCCAGTGCCACGACCTTTCCCTGCCAGACCGTCTTGACGAGTTCCCATTTCCTGCCGCCGTTATCGCTCCGGTAGAGGGTGCCCGCGGAATCCGCCGCGAGCGTAACCTTGTTCAGCGTAGCAATGGTGACGGCTGCGAGCTTGCTCGGCAGCGAAACTGAGCCGACGCCGATGGCCGGAGGTGTCTTTACGGCCATCCGGCCGAAAAGCGGCACCTTCGGCGTGGCGAAACTGTTTTTTACCGGCGAGCCTGATTCCGTGTTGACTACGGACGCGGACGTCGAGACGGAGACGGATTCGGCTGCCGAACCGATTGATAGTGAGGAGTCCGCCCGCGCCAACTGGCCCGGACGAATCTCGAGCTGCTTCCTCGCACTCTGAAATCCCGGTTGGGTCACCTGCAACTCGTATTCGCCGGGCCGGAGTCCGCCTATCAGGAACATTCCCGATTTGTCGGTGACGGTATTGGCGGCGGGTGCGTCGGATGCCGGTTTCGCTGTCACGGCGGCACCCGCGATCGCAGCTCCCGTCGGATCTGTGATTCTGCCGGCAATGCCGGTTTGGGTGTTGAGCAGACCGATGTTCGGGGATGCATCGAGAAACGACGTCTGGGGAAGCGGTCGCGGAGCAAGCGGCAGACTTTCGAAGCCTGACGGAGTTTGCGCCGAAAACGACGGCGGGTTACCGAGCTGCGGTATCGGCGTGGGCATTGCGCGCGGTGGTGTACGTTGCGGGATTTCGCGGGTGGTCTTTTTCATCGGGGGAGTGGCGGACGTCGCAGGCTCATTCACCGCTTGCGGGACAGATCTCGCCATCATGGCCACCGGCCCCCTCGGCGCGGGCTTTTCCATGCGGTATAGCGCTATTGAAAGCACCAGTATGCCGATTACGGCCGCAGCGCTCAACGCTGGAATTGGCCGCTTCCACCAGGCAATCTTCTCGACGACGGGATTCGGCGTCGGCGCTTCGGGTTCCCCGGCAAGGTAAACCACTTCTCGGCACGCAGCGCAATCCGCGAAATGCGTCAGGCAAGCGAGCCGCTCATGTTCGGGAAGCACCCCCTCGACGAAGGCGTTGAGCGTGTCCGGATCGGGATGCAGCCCAGGTTGTGGATATTCGCTCATATGGGCTCCGGCTCCGGAGGGACACTGTGTTCGGGGAACGTGCGGGAAGCGGAAGTTTGCAGCAGGCTTCGAAGATTGATGTTAATATCGCGCGGATCGGTACCCAGCGCTTCCTCGGCCCCGGCCTGACTCATGCCCGATTCGCGCAGGCTTGTCAGCAGTTCTTCGTGCAGCCTATCCGTCAGCCGTCCGATCCGGCGGCTCACGGTCGCCTCATGAACGCGTCAGCGTCCGCGAGATCTCGAGGAGAGTGCGCCGATCGAGAAACCATGAAGAGAGCACAAATCGTTCTTCCGGGTCGAGCCGGCTGAGCGTCGCAGCCAGAGAATCCCTGAGCCGCGCCAGCACGTCCGATGACGGCGTTGGTGCAACGGGCGCAGCCGCGAGTTCGGCCGGGGGAAGCGAGGTCTCACGTCCGGTCCGGCGGTGCTGATCCACGTGGCGCTGCGCGAGCGATGCTCGCAGAAATCCCTTCAGAGATCCGCGCCCCGAGTAGTAAGCGAGCGGTGAGCATCGCTGGCCGTCGCGCTCCGTGAGCCCGAACATTTCGGAATAGAGTGAATCCGCCAACTCATGCCCCATGGCGGCCGATCCGGTGATCCCGATTGCGGCCTGCGTCATCGGTTCGCGATAAAGCGTGATAAAGCGATCCCACGCGACTTCGCGGCCGAGCGCACAGGCATGCGCCAGAGCCAGATCCTGTAGTTGCAAAGCACGCCAGAACGCAGCAATCTGGGATCGAGAAGCTGCGCCCGGCGCGACGCCGTAGTTGTATTTCACGCCCACCGTAAGCAAAACCTGCGCCAGTTCGGTCTTCGCGAGCCCGACCGATGCAGCGTCGGCCGCCTTCCAGAACTCATCTATCGAAAGACCGCAGAGGTCCTGGAAGTGTGACTCGGTGTTCTGCGCGCTGCTCGCGGCGGAGACCGCCACCGCGCTGAGCTCCGCAAGACCTCGCGATGCAGAATCCACGATCTCACTATAGCCGCCTGGGCGGGAAAGTGATTTCCTGTTGTAGCCTGTCGTTACAGGCTATGCCGAAAGAGGAACCCGCCGAGCATCTATCGATTAACGGCCGCGACGTGCGGATTACACACCCCGACAAGCCATACTTCACGCGGGAGGCCCGCCTTACCAAGATCGACCTCGTCAGATACTACTTGTCAGTTGCCGAAGGCGCTCTGGCCGGCATTCGCGACCGACCCATCGTCCTGAAGCGGTTTGTGCATGGCGCGGAAGGAGACGTCTTCTATCAGAAGAGAGCGCCATCCGACAAGCCGGACTGGATGCGCACCGTGACGTTGTCGTTTCCTTCGGGCCGCACCGCGGAAGAGCTTGTCGTCGATGACGCCGCGGGCCTTGCGTGGATCGCAAATCTCGGCTGCATCGAGCTTCATCCCCACCCCGTTACTTCGTCCGATCTCGACCACCCAAACGAACTTCGCGTCGACCTCGATCCCGGACCGGGCGTCGTGTGGAACGACGTTCGCACCGTTGCCCTGGAGGTTAAAAGTTTCCTTGAAGAGGTGGGGCTGAGGGGCTGGCCCAAGACCAGCGGATCAAGAGGGATGCATGTGAACGTGCGCATTCACCCTCACTGGACTTTTTCCGAGGTGCGCAGGGCTGCGGTCGCCCTATCGCGCGCGATCGAGCGCCGGGTGCCTGCTCTGGCCAGTTCGAAATGGTGGAAGGAAGAGCGTCACGGCGTCTTCCTTGATTACAACCAGAACGCCAAGGATCGCACCACGTGCTCGGCCTATTCGGTACGCCCTTTGCCGGACGCGCGGGTCTCGACACCGCTCGAGTGGAGCGAAGTTCCCGATTGCGATCCCGCTGATTTCACTGTTTTCACCGTTCCCGCACGTTTTGCGGATATCGGCAACCCTCACGGTGCCATGGATGGATCGGCGGGCTCTCTTGAAAAACTCCTCGAACTCGCGGACGAAGACGAGCGCGCCGGTTTGAGCGATGCGCCATGGCCTCCGCACTTCCGTAAGGTGGAGGGCGAAAGTGCGCGTGTGGCGCCATCGCGCGCCAAAACCGCCGGTGCGAAAAAAAGCGCGGCGAAGAAGCCTCCGCGGACGAAGATGCCGCTGATTGTGGTCGCGAATTCAACCGATAAGGAAGCCGCGCTCGCGGGGCTCGAACGCTGGAAGGCGCGGCATGAGGATGCAGCGAAGCTTCTCGCGATTGACGATGTACTCGTCGATTCCATGCGTGGCCGGTCGTCCACCTGGACTCGTATCCGCGTTAATCTTCGACACGTGCCTGAAGATCTGCGACCGGCGCAGGAGACCCCGGATCCGGATGACGATCCCACGCGCGAATGGCGTGCGGCGATCGCGGCGCGGAAGAAAGCATGACTCAGCGCCCGTTCGCGAAGATATCCATCAGTTCCTGCGGCGCGACCACTTCCAGTTGCGCGTAGGTGCAATCCTGTGGGCGTTTGTCTGTGCGCCACCGGCGGAAATGGGACATGTGCCGGAAGCGCGCCCCCTGCATATGTTCGTACGTAACCTCGGCGACCAGTTCCGGACGCAGCGCCTGCCAGGACAGGTCTTTGCCCTGGCTCCAGCGGCTTTGTCCACCAGGCATTCGCTGACCCGGCTCGGCCATTGCGTCGGCCCATGCGCGCCAGGGATGATTCTCTCTCGCGTTTTCGCGGTAAGGCGCGAGGAATTCGACCAGTTCCACTCGCTTCTGCTGGGTAAAACTGGCGCAGACACCGACATGCTGCAGTGTTCCGGCATTGTCGAACAAACCGAGGAGCAGCGAGCCTACGGCGGTTCCGTCGCCCTTTTTGTGCCAGCGGAACCCAGCCACCACGCAGTCGCAATCGCGTTCGTGCTTGACCTTCAGCATTACGCGCTTGTCGGGCTCGTAGGGGATCGCGATCGGTTTCGCCATCACGCCGTCCAGTCCGGCTCCCTCGAATCGGTTGAACCAGTCCGCCGCGACGTTTCGGTCGAAGGTCGCGGGCGTCAAGTGGATCGGCGGCGCCGCTGCCGCGAGCATCGATTCGAGTCTTTTGCGCCGCACCTCGAAGGGCTCGGCGCGCAGATCGTCGCCGCCCTCGCACAGCAGGTCGAAGAAGACGACCGAGGCGGGAATCTGGCGGGAGAGCAACTGAACCCGCGAAGCCGCCGGATGCAGCCGCAGTTGCAATGAATCGAAATCGAGGCCGTCGCTCCCGGCGATGACTATCTCTCCGTCGAGCACGCACTGCTCCGGTAGTTGCGCCCGGATCGGGTCGAGCAACTCCGGGAAATAGCGGTTGAGCGGCTTTTCGTCGCGGCTTTGAATGAAGACCTCGGCGCCGTCCCGGAAAATCAGGGTTCGAAATCCATCCCATTTGGGTTCGAATATGTAGTCGCCGGTCTCCGGAAGATCATCGACACGCTTCGACAACATGGGTAAAACGGGAGGGTTGACGGGAAGTTGCACTCAGCTGACATCTACTCTTCCCACCAGTGACCCGGCGATATAATGACCGTTTGCTCGTGACAAGCTTTCCCCCTCACTTGCAACCTCATTTCAGAAAGGATCAGTCGATTGCGAAATAAGCTTACAGTTGTTGGCGCCGGTAATGTGGGCGCCAACTGCGCCGTCTGGGCGGCGAAGAAGGAGTTGGGCGATATCGTCCTGGTGGACGTCGCCGAAGGCGTGCCTCAGGGTAAGGGTCTTGACCTGATGCAGGCCGGCCCAGTGGAGGGCTACGACGTCTCCCTGACCGGCGCGAACGATTACGGCCCGACCGCGAATTCCGACGTCGTGATCATCACCGCCGGGTTCCCGCGCAAGCCCGGTATGAGCCGCGACGATCTTCTGCTGGCCAACTACGAAGTCATCAAGAGCGCCACCGAGCAGGCGGTTGCCGTCTCCCCCAACTGCATCATCATCGTCGTGACGAATCCGCTCGACGCCATGGCGCAGGTCGCTTACATGGTTTCGAAGTTTCCCAGGAATCGCGTCATCGGCATGGCGGGCGTGCTCGACTCCGCGCGCTTCCGGACGTTCATCGCGATGGAACTGAGCGTGTCCGTCGATAACGTCACCGCCGTGGTTCTGGGCGGACATGGCGACACCATGGTGCCGGTTGTTCGTCTGTCCAGCGTCGCCGGTATTCCGCTGACGGAACTGATTCCCGCCGACCGCCTGAAAGCGATCGTCGACCGGACCGCCAACGGCGGAGCCGAGATCGTGAAGTACCTGAAGACCGGCAGCGCCTACTATGCGCCCGCGGCTTCGGCGGTCGAGATGGCCGAATCGATTCTGCGCGACAAGAAGAAAGTGCTGCCGTGCTCGGCTTATCTCGAAGGCGAGTACGGAATCAACGGACTCTTCGTGGGCGTGCCGTGCAAACTGGGCGCGAACGGAATCGAGCAGATCTATGAGATCAAGCTCACCGACGAAGAGACCGCCGCGCTCCACAAGAGTTCCGGCGCGGTGAAGGAACTGGTTGACGTGATTCAGAAGAAGATGGCGGCGTGAGGCAAAGAGTTTGGGCCGAATGAACACGATCATTGGGCTCGTTTTCGGCATCGTGTTCATCGTGGCCGATTGGTTTTCGATACACGCACATGCTAAAACAGAACAAAGGAGATTTGTTTCCTGGTCAGATTTTGCGCACTCGCGAGCGGCAGTTCCGGTAATACGGCGTTCCTTGCCACTTCGAAGACGCGCATTCTGATCGATGCGGGTCTCAGCGTTCGCGAACTGGCCCGGCGGCTCTCCGAGATCGGCGAAAAGCTCGAGGATCTGGACGCCGTTCTCATTACGCACGAGCATTCCGATCACGTGGCCGGCCTGGCGCGTCTGGTCCGCTGGCGGGAAAAGCGCGGCAAGCCGCTCCCGGTTTTCGTTTCGCGGCTGACGGCGCCGCTCATCGACTGGGACGATATGCCCGCTCCGCCGGTCGAACGCTTCCAGGCCGGCTCGGGCTGGATCGTGGGCAATATCGTGGTTCAGAGCTTCACCATCCCGCACGACGCCATCGATCCCGTCGGATTCTGTTTTCACGCCGAAGGCGTTAAAATCGGCGTCGCGACGGATCTGGGCTACATGCCGGATTCGATCAAGGTGCATCTGCGGCGGGTGCAGATCCTGATGCTCGAATCGAATCACGATCTGGAAATGCTGAAGGTTGGTCCGTATCCCTGGAGCGTCAAGCAGCGCGTTATGGGACGCAACGGCCATCTTTCGAACTCGCACACGTGCGACTATCTTGAAGCCGATCTGGATTGCGGCGTCCAGACGCTCATTCTGGGCCATTTGAGCGAGCACAACAACCACCCCGAAATCGTGCGCATGGGCGCCGAGCAGTCGCTCGAACGGCGCGGCCTGCGCCCGCGCCTTGTCGTCGCCGAACAGAAGAGACCGACAGAGGTTTTCGCGTATTGATTCCCCGTTACACGCGCCGCGAAATGGGCGCCGTCTGGAGCGACCAGAACAAGTTTCAGCAGTGGCTTGAAGTCGAACTGGCGGCGTCGGAGACGCTTGCGGATCTGGGTGTCGTGCCCCGCGAGGACGCTGATTCTGCTTCGCCGGCACGCGTCGTTCGACGTTCCGCGTATCTTCGAAATCGAAAACCAGACGCGGCACGACGTGATCGCGTTTACGACCGCCGTGGCCGAGTCCATGGCAGCCGCCGGACACGCCGATGCGTCGCGCTGGTTCCACTACGGCATGACGTCGAACGACGTTGTGGATACGGCGCAGGCGCTGCAAATCCGCCAGGCTTCGAGGCTTCTGCTGGAGGGCCTCAAGAAGCTGCGGGAAGTGCTGAAGCGCCGGGCCTTTGAATTCAAAGACACCGTGCAGATCGGCCGCACGCACGGCGTACACGCGGAGCCGATCACGTTCGGCCTCAAGCTCGCCATCTGGTATGAAGAAGCCGGACGGAACGAGCGCCGCCTCGAAGCCGCGGCGGAAGATCTGCGAGTCGGAAAGATTTCGGGCGCCGTGGGAACCTTCGCCCATATCGGTCCGGACGTGGAAGAGAAAATCTGCGAGCGTCTGGGCCTGAAACCCGCGCCGGTGGCTTCGCAGGTGATCCAGCGCGATCGTCACGCGCACTTCGTAGCCACTCTCGCGACGCTGGCGGGAAGCCTCGAAAAGATCGCGGTCGAAGTCCGCCATCTGCAGCGCACGGAGGTGCGCGAAGCGTCCGAATATTTCGCCAAGGGGCAGAAGGGCTCCTCCGCGATGCCGCACAAGAAAAACCCGATCACGAGCGAGCAGATCTGCCGGGCTTGCCCGTGTGGTTCGCGGAAATGCCCAGGCGGCGTTCGAGAACATCGCCCTCTGGCACGAGCGCGACATTTCGCATTCGTCTGTCGAGCGGATCGTGCTGCCGGATTCCACGATCCTGATCGATTACCTTCTCGACAAGACCGCGAGTCTGGTGGACAGGATGTTTGTTTATCCGGACCGCATGCGCCGCAATCTCGATCTCACCCGCGGGCTCGTCTTCTCCGGCCAGTTATTGCTGGATCTGGCCGCGGCGGGGATGCTGCGCGAAGACGCTTACACGATCGTGCAGCGCCATGCCATGGAAGCCTGGGAGCAGGATGGCGACTTCCGGTCCGCGATCGAATCGGATCCTGAGATTACCAGACTGCTGACACCGGCTCAGCTTACTCAAACCTTCTCACTGGAGCGGCAGCTCAAACACGTCGACGCAATTTTCCGGCGAGTTTTCGGCGACCCGATCTAGGTTTTGCGGCGCTCCATCAGCACGACATCGCGCCACCTGCCATTCATTTGCCCGATACGCTCCCGTGTTCCGACAATGCGGAACCCGCATCGGCGATGCAGCCGAATACTCGCCTCGTTTTCCGGGAAGATACCGGCCTGCAGAGTCCAGAAGCCTTGTTCTTCTGAAGTTCTTATGAGGGCCGAAAGCAGGGCGGCGCCGATTCCCTCGCCTCGTGCGGATTCAGCCACATAAACGCTGACTTCAGCTACGCCAGAATAGACTTCGCGGCGGGAATAGGGGCTGAGCGCCGCCCAGCCGAGTATCGAGTCGTCAGCCTCGGCGACGAGGCGGCAGGTGGGGAGATGGGTTTCGTCCCAATCCCGCCATTCGGGAGCGGATGCTGCAAAAGTAGCATTACCGGTGGCGATGCCCTGAATGTAAATGGCGCGAACTGACTCCCAATCCGAGTCCCTCACGGGGCGGATCGTCAAATCGGCTCGCGCCATCGACCAGGTAAGAGTAAAGACTAGACCTTCGAATCAATAATGAAGGTCGGCGTAAAACCCGAGGCCGGCGAATAACTGCCCGGTCCCGAGGAAGATACGTAGCTGGAACACCCGGCTACCTTCCCGAGGAAGGCCTGAGGTTGGACATCTACCTGCATCTCCTTGAACTCGAGATGCCCGTAGTTCATCAGCGGGAACACCGTACGAGCGGGCTTTACCCGTTCCTGTACGACATACGGCGCGCGCAGAGCCTCGCGAGTGGCGCGAGCCCACGAACCTTCATCATGCTCATAGCCGATGAAGCTGTGCATGTCGCTGTACTCGTCGTTCGGCCGAAGCACGAGCTTCTCCCGATTCTGCTTGATGTACTCGACGAGGTCGTCAATCGGCTCTTCGTGGTACGAAGATTTGCCGGCCTTTACGACACGCGTCCACGGCACATGTTCACGAATCGCCTTGCGCTCGTTCGGAGGGAACTTCGCGGTCAGCGTTTCGTCCGTCAGCAGCGCGAACATCGCCTTCTTGTGCGACAGCTCCGAACGAAAGCTGTTTACGATGCAAACCTTGTGATCCCGATAAGCGTGCACCAGCGGATGGTTCAGCGTAAAGCGCAACAGGAATTCCTGCACGCTGATGCGCCGGTAGATCAGATCGATCTCGAAACTGCCGCTGCGCAGGACGCCGTTCCGGTACTCCAGTTGTTCGGGCGAGACCAGCTCCGTGTCGAAACCTTCGGAGCGGAAATAATCGCGATAGATCTCGTATTCGCTGCGGCCGGTGGGATCGCGGAACTCGAGAATCGCGATGTTCGGCTTTTCTTTTCCTGTAAATCCGTGTCCGGTAAATCCGTGTCCTTTAAATCCGTTGCCGCTCGTTCCGTTGCCGCCGTTACCGGCAAACCCGTTCCCGCCTGATCCAGTCGACGATCCGCCCGTCACAAACATCCTGTAAGCCTTGAGCAGAGCGGCCAGAAATGGCTTCTTGCCGCCGACTCGCGTCAGGTTATAGCGGCGCCGGAACTCCTTCACCGGAGGGCAGTCGTAGAACAGATCCGAGAGCCCCTCGGACCATGCCGCGCCCGTCAAAGCGTCCGCGTTATACTGCATTACATGCAGCGAGCCGTTCTGGATCTGCAGATCGAGTTGGGCGGATACTTCGGACATCTCGTATCCGGGGTCGATCGCGGCCAGCATCTTCTCGGCGGGGAAAAGCTGCATGCGGGAAAGCAATTGCGGGGATGCGAGCGCCGTGCGCAGCATTCGATCAACAGCCGAAATCAGGGCTTCGCCGGTTTTGACCAGACTGTCGTATTGCTTCTGGGTGACAAAATTCGGCCGGAGGAAAGGACAGAGCAGACGGCCACCAGCTGACAGCTGCCTTGCTTCCATCTCTTCCTGCAAGTTCTTGACCCACCGCAAATCGCGGTACGGCTCAGACTCGAGAATCCGGTGATACCGGGATATCGCCTCGTCCAACTGCGTCATTTTCTTCGGGGTTCCGTCTCTGCCAGTCAGTATGACACAGGCTTGTCAAATTTGTCTGGCCTCAATTGTCCAAAATTCCTGTAAATAATTGAAAGTAATACAAATTATGTCTGATTCGGCATGGTCCCGGTGTGGCTCATTCACCACAGCGGAAGCTGATTTGCCTGTAATATTTGACGCTTGATCGGCCATTTTGGTTGCTGAACCGGTCCGGCTGCGACTGTGATAATGTGTGAGAAGTAATGGCATTCCTTCCCGTCCTGAGAACGGGCGCTTTCATGTTCGCTGCGCTTCTCGCCTCTCAAGCTATTGCGCGGCCTCAGACTGATCAGACAGACGTCAAGGGCGTCAAAGAAGTTCGGGAAAGTACCGGACTCCCCCCGAGAGCAACACCCGCCGATTATCAGGCGCAGGGGAAAGCGGGAAAGATGACGATCGGCGCCGAATTCGCAGGTCATTCGGTACCCACTCCGGAAGGCCCTCTGACCACCGAAGATTTCGTGGTGGTCGAAGTGGGATTGTTCGGCGCCGCGGGCTCAAGCGCTCAGTTATCCCCGGACCAGTTTTCGCTGCGCATCAACGGAAAGAAAGCCCAGCCCAGCCTGTCACCTCTTATGGTGCTGAGATCCCTCAAGGATCCTTCCTGGATTCCCCCCGACACTGGCGCCGACAAGTCGTCCAAGACGAGCTTCGGCGGAGGGGGAGGGGGCGGGAACGACCCTCCTCCGGCGCCCCCCAAGATGCCGGTGAAGATGCAGCTTGCGAACGAAAAGCGAACGCAAAAGGCCGCGCTGCCAGAGGGTGATCGACCGCTCCCGCAGGCAGGTCTGCTTTTCTTTCAATATGGCGGCAAAGTCAAGTCGGCGGAACTGATTTATAGCGGCCCGGCCGGCAAGGTCAGTATTCCCCTCCAGGCTTTTTAAGTCCGACTGGCGCTGGCGGCTGGCTCTTCCAGACCACATAAGGCGCGATAAACAGGCACGCCTGATTTGCGAGTGTTCGGATTGCTTCCTGTAGCAGACTGGAGAACGGCGGCATCGTCCGCCCGTTCTCTACTGCTGCCGTGTTGAGGGAGGAATAGGTGTAAGGAGTAACGAGGACACGTAGTGCAGAAATCGCCACTACCGCCCCGTAGACGATAACGGCGATTCCGGTCACGCGTGCAAGCAAGAGCGAACCCTGGCGCCTCAACGGCGGACTCGCAGTTCGGCTCGAAACAGAACGATGCCAGCAACAGCCACAGGGCTGTCTCTGAAAAAACATTCAGAATGCTGACCACGTGGCTGAATGCTCTCGCGCCCGTGTCCATAATTCCTCCTCTGGCCGCGAAATCAGGGTCGAGATGCTCAACGTATAACGCTGAGGCGACGAACAGAAACGCTGTGATCGCTCCCGCACGGCTGAGCAGCCGCATCGGTTTCGGAATGACCAATGTTTCGCCGCTTCGATATAACGCGAAGTAGAACGCCGGCATGATTGCGCTGAAAAGCCACGTCGATACCGTCCAGGGAACGGCCTGCCACCACCAAACCCTGCCGCTTGATACAAGCCCCGAAATGGTCTCGATCAGATTCCAGCTGG
Source organism: Terriglobia bacterium (assembly GCA_963831795.1). GTDB lineage: Bacteria > Acidobacteriota > Terriglobia > Bryobacterales > Bryobacteraceae > BOG-234. The sequence goes on from CAWHSB010000027.1 coordinate 11,731, forward strand.
GGGCCAGCAGGGAAAGCACCGACGCGACGAAAGCAACGAACGCTATTCTCCGGACAGCCACGGACCGCCTCGCGTCCTGTCGGCGAACCTTAACGTACGGGGCCGCTTGACTTAACGCGCCACTCGCCGGGGCCGGCCTTCTCATAGACGGCATCGAAATAAGTGCCGTCCTTAAGATACCCCCGCCCGGTAACCTGATCGCCCGAGACGCTCACTTTGACTCCTGATGTTTGCAACCGCGGGACCCCGTTCTTATCGGGCTCGTAGTGGTCGCCGAGCTTATCGCCGCCCAGACGCTGAATCGCCAGAATGCCGCTCGAATCGAGACCAGCCGCCTTTTCACTCGCCATGATCACCGTGCGCGAGGCGAACCGCCAGCCCTGCGGCGTCTTCACGTATTCGTCCTGATACTCGGCGGTGCCAAGCTTCGCGATACCACGTACACCGCCGGCCGTTACGTCGAGAGAGAGTGTCGGCACGGAGACTCCGCCGGATCGTCCGCCCGCCGCCGTACCGGCAGGCGCGATGCATTGCCGCTCGCTCTGCACGAGGGCGATCAATTCCTCTCGCCCCACCATGCGGCCGCGAAAACCGCTGGCGAAGTAGCCGGTTTCCGGCACGAAAAGATCGGCGAACTCCGCGGCGCGGCATCCGGCGAGCGTTTGCGCATACTGAGTCATCAAAGCCTGGAGTGCCTTCTGATCTTCTGCGCTCAGGGTTGTTGCAGGCTGACCGGCGGCCGCAAGCGCCGAAGCAAAATGTCGCAAACAGGATGCGGTAAGCGCTTGATTTCAGGATTTTCATAACTCGACTCACCTCCGTACCGGCCTTCCACGCTAACACAGGACGGCGCGGCTCGTGATAGGCTTCACCCACGAAGGTAACTCCATGACCAAACTCTCAGCCTGCGCTCTCTGCGGCGCGCTCTCCCTTTACCTCGCCTGCTCGGTCGGCATGAAAGTCTTCGCCGCCGGGAGTGTGGCGCCGATACGGCTCGACCGCGACAAGATCGCAGGCCTCGGTCTCACGGCGATTCCACCGGATTCCTTCAAGGACATCCTTGTCGCCGGCACGTTGAACATGCGCGTAGCAAACGTGTTCGAAGGCAAGGAACTGCGCGCCGAGGTCTTCGAGTCGTCTCCGGCCAAAACGAATCACCGCACGCGACCGACCGACGGCGATGAATTCGTCTGGGTGCTGAGCGGCAAACTGATTCTCACGGAACCCAACGGCACGGTCCAGGAATTCCGTCCAGGCGATTCGCTCGTGCTTCCGATGGGGTACGCCGGTACATGGGAGATGCAGGGCAATTACCGTGAACTCGCCGTCGTGATGCAGAAAAAAGCCGCCCCAAAAAAGAAGTAGCGCGCTGCCGAGCCGCGCGTGTGAGCAAGCCGGGTTACAACACCCCGTCGTTATGAACGACCCTTGAGCCGACCAGGGTCAAAAGCGACCGCGTGTGCTTGAAATCCTCATCGGAAACCGTGAAGCAGTCCCGATCCAGAACCACGAGGTCGGCGTGATTGCCGGCCTCAATCGACCCGAGATCGTCCTCCCGCAGAAACCATTTGTTCGCTGCGGTAGCCAGCCACAGCACTTCCTGGCGGGTGAGCGCCTGATCCCCGAGAATCTGCTGCCCGGCGAGATTCCTGCCCGTGGACATGGTCGAAAAGTTGAGCCAGGGATTGATGAGGGTAATGTCGCCGCCGTCGGAATGATAGCCTTTCCGGATCTTGTGATTCATCAGCATCCGGTAGGGCGGTCCCAGGCTGGAACTGGCGGGGCTGGAACTGGCGGGCGTCGGCGTGCGCAACGCGCCCCAGCCCGACCAGCACACCCATTCCCATCGCATCCATACGGTTCGCGAGATCGAGCGGAAACTCCGGGACATGCGAGATGATCCAGCGCAGGCCGGAGAGCGGGATTTCCGCGTTCACCGTTTCGCGATCCTGAATCAGCTTCGTAACGCCCGCCAGATTGAGCGCATGATCTTCAGCCTGCCATCCGGCCCAGGCGATCGCCCTCAGTCCTTCAACGCCGCCCCCGGTGAACTCCCCGATGCCGCCGGTCCTGACCCACTCATCCCCGAAGAATGGAAACGAATTTTTCAGGCGCTGGGAAAGCGTGGGCAGAGGCGGGTTCGCGGTGGGCGAATCCTGATGCAGGAACTCGATGCGCAGCCGCGCAGGCATGTTGCCGTCGCGATGCAGCGCAAGAAACGGGTCGTGCATCGTGTACGTGTTCTCATTGGCGAGGCCGCCTGAGGGCGCGTCGGCCTGAAATGCGCCGCAGTCGCGATGCGTCGTGATCCCGAGCCTCGCGTAATACCGCAGGGCATCGTGCGCGGACCGTTTCCTGGTTTCCGGGTTGAGCAGCTCTTTGCGCAGGGCGAGGAGAGCGGCGGTCAGCGCGGGTCCGGCAATCGCGCCGTCGGCCGCCACGGTGACGCCCCTCGCTTCGAGCCACGCTTTCCCCTGCGTGTTCGTTCGTGCGCCGCCCTGCGCCGCCTGAATGTAGACGGGACGGCTGACCGCATCCAGTTCGGTAAGCGAAGGCAGCCGCCGTTCCGCGAGCTGCATCGCCGATATCGGGCCGATGGTGGAAATAAATTCGCCGGAGGGCACGTCGGCGCTGCGCGTCTTCAGGACCGCGATCGCTTCCGGAATCGTGAAGACGTGTTCGAGTGGCGTGTTCCAGCCCGGCCGGTTCCCGACGAGAACAATATGGTTATGGGCGTCGATGATGCCGGGGATCACCGTCTTGCCCCGAAGGTCGACGCGCCGGATTTTTCCTGGCGGGACGGAGACCTTGTCTCCCACGGCGGTGAAGCGGCCGTTCTGGATCAGCGCCTGCGAGACGACGCGGTTGCCGGGGTCCATTGTATGTATCCTGGCGTTGACGATAAGAAGGTCCGGCGCGCCCAGTGCAGTTGCGGGTGGAGACTGCGCGCGCAATTTCGAGCCGGCGAACCCGCCGACGGCGAGCGCGCCCGCCTGGCCGAGGAACTGTCTGCGCAAGAGGCTGTGTGCCGGATGATTTTTCGCCAACCTGATCTCCTTAAAAGCGCAAGGGCCGCCGGAAGCCGCCAAAAAGTGGAGGAACCCGCCCATCCAGCCGCGATCCGGCGGCCATAACTTGCGCGTCTTCCTCAAAAGGCTCTCAAAAGCGAAGCCGCTCATCGATTTTACGTCGTTTCAGGTGAATTCGAGAGAAAACGTTTCCGCCAGATGGCGCCATGACCGGAAGGGAGTGGTGTTCAGATGGTCCATTTCAGCATCCTGCTGCGGAGAAGAGATTGTTTCTGCGCTGTCGAGACAATTAACGGAGGAATATGTGACGGGTCTCGAAAAACGAGATCCGGCGCTCTGGAGCCAACCGAGATCTTCGCCAACAGTCATTTCGGGCAGCCGCGAGATGGCTGTCCGCTCAAAAACGTGCTCCGGACGCGAATCGAGATGCCTGGAGGTTATTTGCGAAAGCCGCCGTCGCGCGGTCAATGCTCGACCCGCGCCTGCACTATCTGCAGTCTTCCGGGGCGGGTTGTGAGGAGCGGGGCGAATCGACGTTACGGGAGCACAAGGGTTGCGCTGCGCTTCGGCGTTTCACCCACCGGTATCCGGGCGATCTCCTTGAACGTTTTCGTATCAATCGCCGACACGGAATTCGATCCGGCATTTGAGATGTACACGACTTTGCTATCGGGTGTGAAAGTCAGCCAGTCGGGAACATCTCCGATTACCGTGTGACCCAGCAGTTTCAGATCCGGAAGCGAATAAATAAAGACCGCGCCCGCCACGGAGCTGTTCACCCAAAGGGTCTTATTGTCCGGCGAAACGGCGATTCCGTGCGAGGGCGCTCCGCTCTGCATTCCGACCAGGCTGATGGGCTCGTCGGGCAACTTGACGCTACCCTTCGATTGATGCGTTTTGAAGTCGATGATCTCAAAACCGTGAAGATTAGACTTTTCAACGAACATTCGGCTGGTCAGGCCGTCGGGACCTTTTTCGAATGCGACCGGCCGGACGCCGGCGTCGAATTTGACATCCCAAAGTGGCTCCAGCGTATTAATATCGATGATCGTGATGATCTTCCCGGCAACGGATGTTGCCGCAATGTACTTTCCATCCGGAGTCAAATACGCATAATGCGTGGCGCCCTTAACGGGGATCGTCTTGATGTTCTTCATCGTCGCGGTATCGATGACATCGACGCCGCCGGGACTCTGAGCGATGGCCACGAAGACTCGCTTTCCGTCCGGACTCGTCGAGATGCTGTTGGGACGACCTGTCAGGGGGACCTTGCCAACAATCTTCCCGGAGGTCCGCTGGACGAAATCCAGTGTCCTCTCTCCTTCGCAACTGAAATAGATCATGGAGCCATCGTGAGAAAAGTCGACACCGCTCGGGATCTCGATGTTCCTGATCTCCTCGACAACCTTGTTCGTTGCCGGGTCGATTACGTGAACTCTATCGCCGGCGGCATTTGTCACGTAAATCCGAACGGAACTTGCCGCCAGCGGCAGCGCGAGAAACGGGAGCAGATATCGGAGATGTCCAGGACTGTTCCGAGTTCGTTTCATAATCTATCCTCCATTCAATTCGGGAACTTCAGGTCGGGATATCGGGGATGGACAGTTCGTGGTTTTCCATCGCCGCGGTGGCACGTATAGCAGGTGATGTTCCCGGCGCCCAGCTTTGCGTTGAGTTCCTCGGTCATCAGCATCATCTGCCGGGCCATCAGTTTGGTTGGCCGGGTATCGCTGGCGAAATCCGATGCCACATGGCAATACGCGCAGTCTTCCCGGAGAGAGAGATTGAAGGACCGCATAACGTCCATCAGGTGATCGCCGGACTTCAGGACTTTCAGGTTCATATAGTCCGCCGGCGGTTTCTGGCGCACCCATGCGGCCAATTCCTGCCAGTCGGGATCGTCCTGCGATGCGAATTGATGTCCTCCCGAATGAAAGACATCTCCACCCGCGTCCGAAGCGAGAGGATGCATCAGGAGTTGACTCGATGTCGGTTTGCCCGGCTGAACCAGGCGCGAGGCCGCGAGGAAATTGCGCATCGTTTGTTCTTCGGTCCAGTTGGTTGTCCCCGTCGCAAGGGGCTGAAGCACGAAGCCGCCGCCGTTGCCGCCGCCGTGGCAAGTCACACAACGGCCGTGGGTGGCGCGGTTCTTTAGAAAAATCGGCTGGACCCGCGTCTTGAAGAATTCGTAGTCGGCTGACTGCGCCGCTGCGATCGACATGCACGCCTGCAGGGAGAACGCGGCCATCAGGAGCGTCACTGCATGAATCCGATTTGCAGAGCGGGAGCGCTTCATGAATGTAGTCACCAATCGTTGCGTGCAAACCTCCGTGCCGTGAGATGCAAGGTCGCCGAACCCTTCGACGCGGCGGAATGATTACATCACGGCGCGGGACGGCGCGCAACCGCGCCCGCACTGATCGCGAGCCTCACAGGTCGATCCCGATCTCCTCGCAGGCGGGAATACGTCCCGTTGCGATTTGTTCAGGAGACCTGGTATGCGCAAGCGTGAAAACGGTTAACTATATTCATTGACATCACGCGTGTCCGCCTCGAAGCGGGGTACCGCCCGCTTTGCGCAGCCGGCCGATGTGAAACCGTCCGGCAATGTTGCAGCCGTAAAAAAAGAATCCTGTCCGGCGTGCTTGCGTCAATCCTCCTGGCTTGTACGGCAACCCGCATTGACGGGAAAAGCGGCTCGCGTCACGCAGGCTTCACCGGGAAGGAATGCCGACGCTTCGTCCAGGTGATTGAAACTCGCCGAAAGCGGAGGTTCACGGGATAAATCGGAGCTGGCAGGTGATTAAAAAGGCCGCCTATCGCTCCCTCGCCGGCCGCGGCTCGGAATTGTGTATGTTGAATCCGAAGGACTTACTGAGCCGCGCGCGTCAGCAAATGTTGCGACACGACGCTTTTCGCAGGCTGCTGGTGCGAATTGATCTCATCGAGGCTCTCCGGGCGGCGCGAGCGTGATTTGATGGGCCATTCAACACTCGCCAGACGCCCCCATTCGCCTTCACTTCAGGTACAGGAGATCAGCCATGAGTGATTCCGTGGCCTTGAGTTCCCTGCCTGGCCTGGCCGCGTTGTGCGGCCACAGAGCGATCAGGACGGTTGGTTGCGCTGGTTGCCCGGACTCCAGACCCTGCGCCACTACGAGATCGGCTGGCTGCGTCATGACATCGTGGCCGGTCTGGTGCTGACGACCATGCTGGTGCCGGTCGGTATTGCCTATGCGGTGGCATCTGGGGTGCCGGGAATCTGCGTTTTGGGCTTTACCTGACGCTCGGTGAGCGTGCCTTCTTTCCGACCGTTGAAGTGGCGGTCATCAAGTATGTCGCCGCGCACACGGGGTCGTGACACGCCAGGGCTATGCTCGGGAATCGGTGAGCTCATAACGTCCCGTGATGTTGCTTTTCGTTCGGCCGTCGATCGCATAAATCCGGCCGAAGAGCTGAACGTGAACTGTTCTCTTCGCGACCCGCCGTTAACGCCGGGCTTCAGATCCAGTAATATCGAAGCTCACGGCTGAAGGAACAAAGAATGAAACGAGGATTGCTATTACTGTGGATATTGTCGGCCGCCGGCGTATGGGCGCAAGAATCGGGGTATCCGATCACGGTCGTCCCGCCAGGGAAAGGGCCGTACCAGTTTTCTCAGGGGTACCAGACTCCCTGGGACAAAATCGAGATGCTGGTTACCGAGAAGCTGGCGCCGAATCTCTATTCTCTGCACGGTTCAGCGGGTCTCGACCCGACACATCCCGATGCTGCCGGTGGCAGGATCGCTGTGCTCTTCGGCGCCGACGGTGTGCTGATGGTGGATACCGGGGACCCACAACTGGCGAGCAAGACACTCGACACAATCCGGACATTTACCAGTGCTCCCATTAAAGTTGTGGTCAATTCCCATATTCACCCCGACCATACCGGCGGGAATGCATTCTTCGCGAACCAGGGGGCTGCGATCTTCTCCCAGGAGAATCTACGCGATGAAATGCTCAGCCCTCCGGGCCAGGGCGGCGCCAATCGCGCGCGCGATTCCGCCGGCGCGCCAACTGTTACGTACAGGTACGGCTCACCAGGTGTTCCCGCGGTCACGATCCATCTGAACGGCGAAACGGTGGACTTTATACCGATGATGCCGTCCCACACCGCGGGCGACACGATCGTGCGCTTCAACAAGGCGAACGTGATCTATATCGAGGATTTCTATCGCAACTTTGGCTATCCGTTCGCCGACCAGGCCAACGGCGGTTCGATCAAGGGCATGATCGAAGCCGTTGACCTCATTCAAAAGCTTGCGGGCCCCGATACGACGCTCGTCCCCGGCCACGGAACGCTGGTCAAACGGAAGGATCTGCTGGACTACCGTGCGATGCTCGTTGAGATCCTCGGAAAGGTACAGAGCCTTCGCGATGAGGGTAAGTCGCTGGATGAGGTTCTGGCCGCGAACCTGACCGCACCCTGGGATGCAACCACGCTCGGCGATACGAAGCAGAGCAAGGACCGGTTCATCACCGAGGTGTACGACGAAGTGAAGGATTTCCCGCCTCTTGTAAACGGCGAACGAAAAATGCCGAGGAGAACAGGACCCGGGAGGTAGCCTGGAGTCAGAAGTCAGAAGTCAGAAGTCAGAAGTCAGGAGTCACAAGGGCTGCAAACGACGGGGTTCCTCCTTTGTTTGGCGCCGCTGTTTGGCGCCGCGCCCGGCGGCCCTTCTAAACGTGCGACATTCGCGGTTCATGGGCCTCTGGCAGTGGTAACGGGGTCTATCCCAGCCGGCAAATGTCCTGAGAACATTCCGCTTGTCAACGCGATCACGATTCGGAGGCGCTGTATACAGGGCCTTTCCGCTTGGGCAGTCTTCGTCGGCTGTCGAACCGCAGTTCGTCCTCGCTCTGACACATTAACTTCGACTGGGACAATAGGCTTATCCTGCATGAAGAAGATCGGCTTCCTCTCGTTCGGCCACTGGACACCCGCACCGCAATCACTGACACGCTCCGCGGCCGATGCACTCTTGCAGTCCATCGATCTTGCCGTGGCGGCCGAGGCGTTGGGCGCGGACGGAGCCTATTTTCGTGTCCACCACTTCGCCCGCCAGCTCGCATCGCCGTTCCCGCTGCTGGCGGCGGTCGGAGCAAAGACCAGACGCATCGAGATCGGCACCGCGGTGATCGACATGCGTTACGAGAATCCGCTCTATATGGTGGAGGATGCGGGCGCAGCCGACCTCATCGCGGGTGGGCGGCTGCAGCTCGGCATCAGTCGTGGCTCACCGGAACAGGTGATCGATGGATGGCGTTATTTCGGCCATCCGCCGGCGGAGGGCGAGAGCGACGCCGACATGGGCCGACGCCACGCCGAAGAGTTTCTGGACCTGCTGCGCGGTGATGGATTCGCGCGACCCAACCCGCGCCCGATGTTCCCCAACCCACCCGGCTTGCTGCGCCTTGAGCCGTATTCGAAAGGGCTGCGCGATCGGATCTGGTGGGGCGCGGCTTCGAATGCAACCGCGGCCTGGGCGGCGAAGCTCGGAATGAACCTGCAAACCTCGACCCTCAAATTCGATGAAACCGGCGAGCCATTGCACGTCCAGCAGGCTGCGCAGATCCGCGCCTTTCGCGCGGCATGGAAAGAGGCCGGTCATGCGCGAACGCCGCGCGTCTCCGTCAGCCGGAGTATCTTCGCGCTGATTGATGACCGCGATCGCGCCTAGTTTGGAGGGCGCACGCAGGAACAGGACAGCATCGGCTTCATCGGGGAAGATACACGGGCGATCTTCGGCCGAGGCTACGCCGCCGAACCCGATATCCTGGTCGAACAGCTTCGGAAGGATGAGGCGATAGCGGAGGCCGATACCCTCTTACTAACTGTGCCGAACCAGCTGGGTGTTGCTTACAATGTCCATGTCATGGAGTCGATTCTGACTCTCGTCGCTCCCGCTCTCGGGTGGCGCTGACCTCATCGAAATGGATCAGGCGTGGTCGTGCACGCATGCAAGATAACACGGTCAAATCAAAGCGCTCCGAAATCAGGCCGGCCGCACATGGCAATAAGTGGACGGGAGGCTGTTCTCAACAGGAATCGCCGGCGTGGCCTGATAAGACCAGGCGCCGATGCCACCTATCGCGATTTCGAGGGTTCCATCCCGCTCTTCCTGATCGCCCCCGCCGCCTTTCCCGATGTGAGAAACGCGATCAGCCGTTTCGAGGCTTCCACCTCTTTCGAACCCGCAACAACGCCGGCGGTGAACACGGAAAGATGCTGGACTTCCGCCGGGATCGTGCCGACGAAATCGACGCCAGGCGCCGCAAGGAGTTCGCTCACCGGCAGAATCGCGAAATCAGATTCTCCGCTGGCGACGGCGCCCGGCCCCTTGCTTACGACCTTCGCTGTCACTGTATCAGCAACGCCGAGCCGTGGAAGCAGCTTCGTCGTCACGTAGATAGTCGCGCTGCTATCCGAGGCAATGGACCTTGCTCCCAGCAGCGTTCGTCGGAACGCATCCACAGTGCTGATTTCCGGCTTCGGCGCCCCATGGCGAACTGCCAGCCCAAGTGGAACCTGGGCGAGGTCAGCTACTGTCCCGGCTACGAAGCGGCCCTCTGTCATCAATTCCTCGAGCCCTTCCCTGTTCATGATCACCATGTCCACCGGGACGCCCCGCCGCAGCTGAGCGCCGATGGCGTCGGGCCCGTTTCCCTGCGACGGTCCCCTCGTCGTGATGACGGTGATGCCGCTGGCCCTTTCGAATTCCGGCAGGAGTTCCTGATACGCAACGGAAAAGCCGCCGGACATGAGGACCTTAACCTGTCCCGGCGACAGAACCGGCAAAGCAAGAGCAACCGCGATTACAAGGACGAATCGCGAGGTTGGCCGCCCGCGTTTCTTAATACGGATCAAAGGGTTCATGGTCCTATGATCTACAATTCGCGGGCTCGGATAAAAGCCCGGGAGTCTGAAATCGGTAGACGATTCGCTTCCGCTCGGCCTTCGGTTAGCTGGAAATTTCAAATCGTCGATGCACTGTGCGGTTGTTCGTCGGAGAGACGCTCGGCGCATTTCAGCTCAGTGATCGGTACATTTAAGTGAGAATATCGGCAAAATATTCTTCCACCCGACGGCCATTGTACGTCACTCGAAGCGAAGCTTCGGCAGTAGCCCGGACGCCCCGAAAGACGAAGTTCGTGGAGCAGAACGCGCTGGTAGACTTTTTTCGGAAATCCGGCGCCCGAAGTATTCGAAACCTCGAAAACTGCCCCGGTATGCGCTCGGTTAACGAGTCGAAGTATCAGCGTTCATCAGCGGCCTTTCTAAAAGGCGTCGTAGTCCATCGGGACGCTCAAATTAGTATCGACCGCAGATAAACTCAAACGTCCTGACCGACCCCGGTGACAGTTTTCGCAGCATTTTCTATCGAATAAATTGAATAACTTAGCTCATCGCCCGTCACGAACCCCAATTTTCGGCTGATATTGTCAAATCGGAAAAACCGATGCGTAAAGAAGTTCGCGATGAAATTAACCGGCCTAACGGCGAAAAATCGAAGGGTCCAAAGACTTATGAAGGCAAGCATTGTTCTGCCATGATTGCGTTCAAACATGGGCTTACGGGGCAGAACCTCATGCTCCAGGACAGTGAAATGGAGGCTTGCAACCGCTTTACCGCCGCCATAGTCTCAGATCTCAAACGGAGAACCGAGCCCGCCCACGAAATCATTGACGGCCAGTTCCGCCTGAATCGTCTCGCCGGGTGGAGAACAACATGTTCAGCTTCGGCCTGATCCAGCACACCACCGACACGGACCACGAGAGTCGCGTCGAAGTCATCGTCGTGCCGACGCGAGCTTGGATTGACCAGTCACACGCCTTCGACGTCCCAGGAATTCGAGCGCGTCCAGAAGGAGCGCATCGCCCGCGAGCGCGCCGAACACGAAGATCCACGCAGCAAACGTCATGAAAACAAGAGAGATCACTTCGATCTGGCTTCGTTTGGCAGAACCGCTTGGAGATGATCATGAGCGCCAATTCCTTTCGCGTCCTGACTCAATTACCCATCGACTCACCAGTAATCGACCCGTCAATGAACAACCCGCCCCCACCCCACCAGGAACCCCAGATCCCTGGGATGACGGCTTGAGCCAGACTCGTATGATCCGCGTTTATCAGCGGTCATCAGCGGCTGACAATGCATTTCTCAGATCCCGCCTACCCGGCGACACTGTTATAAATCAAAGCAATGGTCAGCAGCACCATGATTACGCTCGTGGCGCCCGCAATGAAGTTGCCCCAGGGCCCGTTGCGGTATTCGCCCATCAGCCGCTCCCGGTTGATCAGGATCAGCATGAACCAGCACGAACGGCAGCAGAATGCCGTTGGCCACCTGCGAAATCAGGATCACTTTCAGCAGCGGCAAGCCCGGAATCAGCACGAAACCGGCGCCGCAGACAATCAGCAGCGTATAGAGCCAGTAGAAGATGGGCGCTTCGCGGAATCGCCGGTCGATGCCCGGATTCGAATCCCAGCCCTTCGCAGATGTTGTAGGCCGTGGCCAGCGGCAGAATCGCCGCCGACATCAGCGACGCGTTCACCAGCCCGACGGCAAACAGAATCGCGGCGAATTTTCCGGCGAACGGCGCGAGCGCCTTGGCGGCGTCGGCGACATCGGTGATCTCGCGATGCTGCGAATGGAAAATCGTGGCCGCGCAGGCGACCACGATGAAGAACGCAATCACGTCGGTGACGACGCAGCCGAAAATCACGTCGATCCGGCTCAGCCCGTAGTTCCGCTTCGAAACGCCCTTTTCGACAATCGACGCCTGCAGATAAAACTGCATCCACGGCGTGATGGTGGTGCCGATCAGCCCCACGATCATCACCAGGTAGCCGGGGTCGGAATTGAACTGCGGAACCAGCGTATCGTGCAGCGCCAGTTTCCAGTCCGGGTGCGCCAGAAACGCCGAAACCGGATAGGCGAAATAGATCATCGAGAGAATCAGCAGAATGCGCTCGACCGGCTTGTAGCGAGCCGCGCACGATGACGATCCACACCAGCGCCGCACCGATCGGCACCGCGATATACTTACTGATGCCGAAGACTCCCATGCCGGAGGCGAGTCCCGCAAACTCGGCGGCGATGTTGCCGAAATCGGCGAGCCCAAGCACGGTCATGGTGAAGAACGTCATGCGCAGGCCGAACTCTTCGCGAATCAGGTCGGAGAGTCCTTTGCCGGTGATCGCGCCCATGCGCGCCGCCATCTCCTGCACCACGATCAGCGCGATGGTGGTCGGAATCAGCGTCCACAGCAGCGTGTAGCCGTACTTCGCGCCGGCCTGCGAATAGGTCAGGATGCCGCCGGGATCGTTATCGACGTTGGCGGTGATGAATCCCGGGCCGATGATCGCGAACAGCGCCAGCAGGCGATAACGCATAACGTTCCACGCGGAGAACGCGGGGCGTGTTCGTTTCGTGGGTGCGCGCCTGAGGGTATCGACCTTTCGCATGGAGTGTCCTGGGGTGCGGTCTTTGCTTACTTATTTTTTCGGTTTATTTCTTGCCGGTCTCGAAATGAAGCCGGAGCGAATATGCCCACAGCGGCCCGCGATCATGATTGTAGGCGGGATTGTTGATGTGCTGCGCGTCGAGCGTCGCGAAGAATCCCTTGAACAGGCGGGCGCTGTAGTAGCTTTCCCAGATGTACTCGGGATCGTAGTTCAGGGCGCCGTCGCCGATGATGAAGTCGAGCCCGCCGCGGCTGAGATAGAGGGCGTGGACGGCCGAAATCCCCGCGACCGTCAGTTCCGTCGCGAACGTGTCGTCGGTTGCGGCTTCCACTTGCGCCCCCGAAACGGAAACGCCGCCGCTGGCCAGGCGGTCGATCGCGGTGAAGGCGAAATCTTCGGTCTTGCCGTCGTTCCAGCCGAGGCGAGTGAAGACACCGACGTTGTGCATGATTTCCTGTTCCATGTTGACCCCGAAGCCGTATTTCAGTGTGCCAATCTGGCGGGTCTTTGTGACGTCCGGCGTCGTGTTGGTCGCCGCGGCGAGTTGCAGAGCCTGGCCGTAGCTGCCGGAGTCGGTGCGGTTGAAATAGCTCAGCAGGCGCAGCACGCCGGGATGCATCCGCGGACTGTAACGGATCTCGCCCTCAAAGACGTCTCCGCGGTCGCGCAGGATGCGGCGATCGAAGCGCAAGCCGTTAGCGATCTTCGGCACGGCGGCGCTGGCGTAACGCAGCGACCAGCGCCGGGTGTGGAACTCGTGGACCCAACCCCAGGTGTAGCCGCGAGTGTCGGCGGGATAATCCCACGCGCCGTTGTACATCACCGCCCAGCCCATGAATTGGGTGCGCGGGTCGTGCGTGTAAGTGTTGTTGTCGAAAAAATCGGTGAGGGTGAAGCGCCCTATCACGATCGTGTAGCGCGTCATGGGGCGCGATCCCGGCGAGCTGATTCTCGTCCCCTTCGACGGATTCCTTTTCGTCGCCGAACCCGAAATCGTGCATCAGATAAAGTCGCGCGATATAAGGCTTCGGGGTGGCGCTGGCGACCCTTGGAAGCTCGCCGTTCGGAAAGTTCGCGACGCCGGTGACGTCGCTGAAACCCTTGCCGCCGGCGATCTCGGGATCGAAATAGAAATATGTGTTTGGAGTAAGCCGGTATCCGAAAAACAAAGTGGTCGTCAGCGACACGTCCTGCTCGGAATGGTTGACAAGGCTGTTCGGTCCGGAATAAGCGGCGCTAAACGCGCCATGATACTGGCCGATGGACGTCGCCTGATAAAGCAGATTCCAGCGTGCGGAGTCGATGTTAACGGGCGCGCCGTCCTGTGCGCGCAGAAACGGGGCGCACAGGCACACAAACAGCATTGTGATGGCGAGCCGGATTGACATCGGGAGTTCCGTTCAGCAGAGGAGTGCCCTCGACCAGCGTATACCCCCCGGGGTATGCTTGTAAAGACGAACATGGCGCACACTGTAGAAGAAAAGCGCAAACTGCTGAACCGCGTCAGGCGGATTCGCGGTCAGGTGGAAGCGATAGAGAGGGAACTGACGGACGAGGCGGAATGCTCCTCCGTCCTGCACACAATCTCAGCCTGTCGCGGCGCCATGGACGCGTTGATGGCGGAGGTCATCGAAGGACACATCCGCTTCCACGTAATCGACACAAAGCACCAGACGGAGGAGCAGGCGCAGGCCGCGGACGACCTGATCGATGCCCTCCGGGCTTATTTACGTTAATAGAGCGAAGGCTAGTAAAGAGAAGGTCGCGAGCCGCCGCCGAGCAGGGAATTGCTGATGGACGCGATCGTGTGGGTTCCTTCATGGCCGCCCCACGCGAAGAGCAGATCGATCAAAGGCAAACCGCCGGCACGCAGCGTAAGTCCCGCCCCGAAGCTGTGAGCGAGATGATTGAATCCGAGCTGGCCGGGGGTGAGCCCGACACGCCCTTCATCCACCATGAATTTCACGCCCAGGGGCAACTTGAAGATCGAATGCTCGAAGCTTCCGCGAAGAAGCATCATATCGGGGCCGCGAAACCGGTAGTCCTCATAACTGCCGAGAAGCGTGGTCCCGTTGATGTCGGAGCCGCCCAGGGTCGGATCGAAGTAGAACGGAACGGCATGGCCGCCCGGAACGTAAGACGCCGTATACAGGAACTGGAAGCCGAAACTTCCTTCCAGATTTCGGGTGATCGCAGGACAGCTATTGGCGGTCGGGCTCTGAAGACAGCTGTCAAGCCCGTTGAATTCCTGCGGATTCAGTGAGCGCGTGTTGCGGTAGAGGGGGAACTGGTGAGACACATCCGCGGTAAACCGGTTGAATGAGAAGCCTGACGTACTCGTGACCCATTCCTGGAAATCGGCCGAATAGTTCAGCCGGATGTGTCCATTCGCGAAACTCGGCTGCAGCCGGATGCCCTGGCCGAACTGAGCGTATCCCGGCTGGTGCACCAGGCCGGGCGCCGACGCTTCGTTGTAAAGTGTCTCGATCGAGGGGCTGCTCTCGCTATTGTTGCCCCGCAAATCGACGAAGCGTCCGTTCGCCTCGGCGAAGAGGGAAAGGTTCGCAGGCGCGAAGATGGGAAACACGACGTTTCCGCCGACAATCGTCTGCCGCATCCCATAGTAAGAGCGGCCCGTGGCACTGGTCCCCTGGCCCAGACCGAAGTAGATCAGCTTGTTCAGCGAGATGCTCTGGCCGTACAAGTGGAATGCGGGCATTTCCTGGATGACCGGCCCGGAAATCTTCTTCGCACCAGTTGTACCCGGTTTGACGACTATTATCTTCGGATGCCGGATCAACACCGCCGTCATATACGCGCCCGCGCGCCATGAGAGATTCGACGACGCGACCGCGTCTATATCGAAGAAGAGCCGCCAGTTTTCGTTCGGAGTGTAGTGGGTCGTCAGCGCCAGGCCCGTTCCGATGCCGTTCTGCGGGGCGAGGCTTCCGATCGCGATGTGGAGCGGCTGGCCGGTAAACAGCAATTGGCCGCAACCGGGGATCGCGCCAAAGAAGGAACCCATGGGATGCGCGCAATTGGCGCCGAAGCTCATCCCTTCGCGCCGGAACTCCGCTTCGAACTGGGTCTCCTGAGCCGCGAGCAAAGGCGCGAGGGCGCAACAGAGGAGCGTTAATGCAGCCGCGCGCTTCACCCGGCTCGCCGAACTTTCCCAGCGTGCCCGCCGCTCTTGTGAATGGCCGCGGTTACTTTTCGGATGTATTCGCTTGCCTCGCCCTCGGTCCTGACGGAGGACGCGTCGATACCGGTCTGCAGTTCCGCGGGAAGGTGCTTGTCCGCTTCCGCGAAGTGTCTGACCTGCGCCCGCACGAGGGCGTTTTCGTGCAGCGACCGGTCCGGATTATAGGCGGCGCGGCTCGGTTTCGGAACGGGAACGATTTTGGTCATGAATTAGTCCTGTACTCCAAAGACCGGACAGTCGGTGTCCGGCCGCATTTCATCTGTCAACAGATCGAGGAATGTGGCCGCTTTCTGTTCGCGCGGTGAACGCTGCTGATAGTCCCCGAGGAAGAATGACGTCACGGTCGCCGGGATGGAAGCGTGTTCGAATACTCCCGGCGCCACGGTTGCTTTGGCGACCCAGGGCGAAATGAGGACCGCCGGCACCCGTACTCCCAGGCGATCGAATTTGAATGTCAGGCCGGGTACGCCGGTCTGGGCGGGAGTCGCCTCAAACCCGTCGGGAGGGCAGGATGGTGGCGGGACATGATCGTAGATTCCGCCGTGCTCGTCGTAGACGATCAGGAGCGCCGTGCTCTTCCACAGGTCGGGATTGTTTCGGATCGTGTTCTACACGGTGGCGATGAACACTTCCCCCTGCTGGACGTCGTGATCCGGATGCTGGTCGGAGGCGTTCTTTTCGCCGCCGTCGTCGCCCGCGTGATCCGTATAATTAGGCTCGATGAAGCTGTACTGCGGAAGCTTGCCGGCTTTGCAGTCTTCCAGAAACTGATCGTAAGTACCGAACAAGGCCGGCTGATTCTGCAGCAGGTTTACCACTTCCAGGCTGGAACTTGCCGCGTCGAAATAGTAAAGCTTCGCGGAATGTCCCGCGTTAACCAGCCGCTCGTAAATGCTCAGATACTGTCCGAACGACGTTCTGTAGTGAGCAAAGGCGCGGTTACACAGGGTTGGGCCCGGGATGGACGAAAACCATCCGTTGAAGACGGCGTAATCGCGCGCCAGCGTAGTCAGAACGGGAAGCTTGTCTTCGGCAAAGTAATACATGATTTTGCGCGAATGGTTCACGCTCCTTTGCTGGTCGTAGTAACTCTGGACAAACCCGTTCATGGCGGCGGGAACCGGGTCGCCGCCGTTGAAATAAGACGTCCCATAGTAAAGCTGCTTGTGGACGGCGGGGAAATGATGGTCGGGATCGGGGTCAAGCTGGGACTGAAACTCGGCCCGCGGCTGCACGCGCGCGGGTTCGTTCGTCGTATCCGGATTGCTTTCTGATCCGGTCAGACCATCAATGCGCGGATCCACGGCTTTGAGCGAGCCGAGCAGGTGATCGAAGGAGCGATTCTCCATCATCAGAACTACGATGTGTTTGAGATTCTGTAAGCCCGCTGTCATATTTCACCACGTAGTGAGATTACAGCGGACGATGTTTCAGGCCGCGCCGCTGGTCTGCTTGCCGGAGATCTCATCGTGAATCGCCCTCAACTGACGTTCCAGATCGGCCACCCGCTCCTTGAGATCGTTGATTTCCTGTCCTTCAGGGTCCGGCAAGAGGCCATGCTCAAGAACTCCGTTCGTGGCGGCGGATCTCATCCGCACCACTCTACCCGGGATTCCGACTACGGTCGAATAATCCGGCACCGGATGCACCACAACCGAGCCGGCGCCGATCTTCACGTGATTGCCGATCAGGATGCTGCCGAGAACCTTGGCGCCCGTTCCGATCACCACGTTGTTGCCGACGGTGGGATGCCGCTTGCCCTGTTCGTTGCCCGTGCCGCCGAGAGTGACTCCCTGGTAGACCAGAACGTCGTCGCCGATCTCGGTAGTCTCGCCGATCACAACACCCGATGCCGTGGTCGATAAAAAAACGCCGGCCGATCTTCGCGCCGGGATGGATTTCGATGCCGGTCAGAAAACGCGAAATCTGAGAGATGAACCGCGGAACAATCGGGACGTTCGCCTGATAAAGCCGATGCGCGAGCCGGTGCATCAGAATGGCGTGAAAACCGGGATAGCAGAGAATGATCTCGAGGACGCTCTTCGCCGCGGGGTCTTCACGAAAGATGGTATCGATTTGTTCCCGAATAGCGCCAAACATGCTTCAAACTCGACTGGGAGCTGCCCCGGCTGGCGGAAGGCAGAGATTAATCGTTCTGACTGTTACAGATGCTCGCCTAGTGCGCGGAGGCTTCGGCCGTCTCGGCGATCACGGGCGGCTTCGCGCCCGGCGGAATCGGCGCCAGCATGTCGTCTTTCGTATGGACCAGCGTCGACGTGTTGTAGCTCGCGATTTCAAATCCATGCCCGTGCGTGATGGCGTCGGTGGGGCAGGCTTCCACGCAGATAGCCGCAGAAGATGCAGCGGTTGTAATCGATGTTGTAGACCTTCGCGTAACGCTCCCCGCCGCTGATGCGCACCTTGTCGGTGTTTTCGGCGGCTTCGATGTAGATGCAGTTGGCCGGGCAGGCGGCCGCGCACAGGAAGCACGCTACGCACTTTTCCAGGCCGTTCTCGTCGCGCTGCAGCACGTGGACGCCGCGGAAACGTTCCTGCAGTTTCGCGGGTTCGTCCGGATAATTCTCCGTCACGGTGGGAGACATCATCTCCTTCATCGTGACGCTCATCCCCTTGGCCACGGCCGCCGCCGCGCCCAGTACTTCGCCGATGATGTTTGCCATCAGTTTCTATGTTAGCCGAACGCTTCGGTTGATATTATTCTTCCCGCAGATTCTGCACGAATTGCAGGATATCGAAGCGCTTGACCTCGCGGCCGGGGAAGAAGCTGTTGACCGCGTCCGTCTCGTCGTCGAACACCTCGAAGATGGTGTCGATCTTGGTCATCAGGATCAACTCGATATTTCGCCGGTTGACGTTCACGAGCTTCGCCACACCGTTCTGACTCTTGAATCGGGTGGAGCACATGACCAGAGCGCCGAGGCCGGTACTATCCACGTAATCCACGGCGTGCATGTTCAGAATGAGCTTGCCGCCGGGCGCGGTCGCATGCTTCTCGAATGCGTCGCGGAACGCGGAAGCTTCGTCGCCCATGGTGATCCGGCCCTTCAAATCCAGGAGGATAATACCCTCTCGTTCTCTTTCCGCAATTTCGAGGCTCATTGGATGCTTTGACTAAATTGATGCTTTGACCAGTGTAGGCTAAGTCGCAGCGCCCTCTCGAAGCTGCTGGAGCTTTTGAGCGTCGACCGTCGGATAACGCATTTTGAAGGACTCGAGTGTCCGGATCAGGACCTCGCCGACCGCGAAATTGCGAAACCACTTGTGGTCGGAAGGAATGACGTACCACGGGGCGTATTTCGTGCCGCACTTCGCGATGGCGTCCTGGTAGGCGTCCTGATACTGGTCCCAGTATTCGCGCTCCTTGAAGTCCGAGGGTGAAATCTTCCAGTTCTTGCGCGGATCTTCCATTCGCTCTTCGAAACGCTTCTTTTGTTCGTCGTCGCTCATGTGCAGAAAGAACTTGATGATGTGTACACCATTGTCCGTGAGGGTCTTCTCGAACTGATTGATTTCGTTGTATCGCTTTTTCCAGACGTCGGGCGGTACCAGTTCGTGCACGCGCGCAATCAGCACGTCTTCATAATGCGAGCGGTTAAAGATGCCTATTGCGCCTTTGGGGGGAACGGCGGCGTGAATACGCCAAAGGAAGTCGTGGCTTGATTCGAGGGGGCTGGGCTGCTTGAAGGATGTCACGCTACAGCCTTGCGGGTTGACGCCGGACATCACATGCTTGATCGTTCCGTCTTTCCCGGCGGCATCCATGCCCTGCAGCACGATGAGCAGAGCGCGCTTCTGCTCGGCATACAGCAGGTCATGCAAAGCCGCAAGCCTCTCGACATGAAGAAGGTACGCTTTATCGGCGTGCCCTCTCGATATGCCCCAGGTCTCGTCAGCCTTGCACTTCCGGAGTTTGAATTTGCTCTCCGGATCCGCCTGCAGTTTGTGAATGTCCATTTGCCCTATAGAGGGAGCTTACGATAATGGACCGGTCGTCGTTCGGGTTCGTTCAATTTCGTTGTCACGTTCGAAATTCGTGATCGGATGCGGGTCGTCGACTATTACCGTATCCGAGGTTTCGACGATCGATGCACGGCTGCGCAGCATGGGCTTGTCGGAAGTCGCAAAGTCAGCCGATGCTTCGGATGCGGATGACACATCCTCGGCGCCGGTCCGCTTCAATATTTCCTCGCCTCGCTTGACCCAATCGTGGTTGTCGCAGTGGACGGAGAGGAGGATTCCCCCGTGCTTGACGCGGCCTTCGTATCGTTTGGCCTCGTATTCGGGAACTCCCATGCCGGCCAGAGCTCCAACCATGCCGCCAACGGCGCCCAAAGCGCCAGCTCCGGCGAGAGCAGCCACAATCGGACCGGCAGCAATCAGAGGTCCGATTCCCGGAATCGCGATCATTCCAATTCCAGCCAGCCAGCCGATCACGCCGCCGGCGACCGCGCCCGACGTGGCGCCCGCCGCAGTACCTTCGGGGGCTTTTGTATTCTTTTCGAGCGCGAAATCTTTTGTACCCGCGTTGTCAGGGAAAAGAGCGGAAATATCAGTGTTCCGAAATCCCGCGTGGCGCAGCGCGGCGACAGCCTCTTCCGCGGCGGCGCGCGTTTGATAAATCCCGAAAGCCGCTGTATTCTTTGACATACTTCTCTCCTCGCTCAGATCACAAGCAACAGGAGGGCCAAAGCTCCTCGCGGCGCTACAGGGGCCTGGGGCCCATGCGAGAATCGTCTCCAGAACCCGATGCCCCACTATCAGATTGGCGCGAGACGCGAAGAAGTTCTTCAGGTGGGCAACGACAACGCGATCAAGTTCCTGGGGGTCGATGGACCTCGTGTTCTCTCTACCCCACAGATGATCCTGTTTATGGAACGGACCTGCCGTAATCTGATCCTTCCCATGCTTGACGCTGGTCATGACACGGTGGGCACGCACGTAAATGTTTCGCATTGCGCCGCTGCGCCAATGGGATCCACCGTTACTTTTGCGGCGGAGCTCGCGAAGGTGACAAACCGGCGTGTCGAGTTTCGCGTAGAGGCGCGGCTCGGTGAAAAAATCGTCGGCGAGGGGACGCACGAACGCGCCATCGTCGAGGTCAAGCGCTTCGCCGAGAAAGTGAAGGCGGAAAACTCGCCCGGTTGACGCGGGCATTTTGATGCGCACCTGTTTCGATGCAGAGCTGGACCTGGTAAACTAAACGCTTTATAAGAAATGGCAATCAGCGCGGAACTTCTCGAAATTATGGTCTGTCCCGCCTGCCGGGCGAAGCTGGAGCTTAAGCCCGACAAAAGCGGCCTGCGATGCGTGTCCTGCCACCGGCTGTATCCGGTGCGGGATGAAATTCCGGTGATGCTGATCGACGAAGCCACGATTGACGATTGAGGCGGACTGGCGATTTCGCGTGCCCTCGCAGACAGATACCCTCGACCGGCTCGCCCCCGGCAGCCGCGTTGCGGTTATCCGGCTGCGCTCTCTCGGCGATTGTGTGCTCACGACGCCCGCCCTTCAGTTGTTGAAGCAGGCTCGTCCGGATCTGCAGATAGCCGTGGTGGTCGAGGAACGCTTTGCGGCGGTGTTTGAAAACAATCCCTGCGTCGCCCGCATTCTCGCCCCCCGCGCATGCGAGATTCGCGACTTCGCGCCCGTGCTTTGCCTGAATCTGCATGGGGGAACCCGAAGTGCCCGGTTGACGCTGCTTTCGGGCTCGCGGTTCCGGGCCGGATTCGATATTTTCCGCCCAGGGTGGATTTATAACACTCCGATTCCGACGACGCAGGAGGTGCTTGGAATCGAACGGCGGGTGCACACCGCCGAGCATATTGCTTCGGCGATGTTTTATCTCGGCGCGCCGATCGGCCCCGTTCCGCGGGCGAATCTCTCGCCCCCGCCGGAGAGATCCCGGTACGCGCCGGACGGTTCGTTTGCGGTTATCCATCCGTTTGCTGCAACGCCGGACAAGACGTGGCCGTCGGATTCCTTTCTGGAACTCGCTCGCTGTGTCGAACAGAACCTGGGTCTTCAAGTCGTCTTCCTTGGCGGTGCGGAGGATGATCCGGCCAAGTTCCGGCAATGGCGCATGGTCTCCGGAATCCCTCTCAGCGAAACGATGCGATTGATTCGCGACGCCACATTCTTTGCCGGAAACGACTCCGGACCCGCGCACATAGCGGCTGCCTTCGGCATTCCTCAACTGATCTTCTTCGGGCCATCGGATTCCGAGGTTTGGGCGCCGTGGCAAACACCGGCCGAGATCCTCAAGGCGGACGGGCCGATCCACTCGATTTCGGTCGACCAGGCGCGTGGGCGCACTGGAACGCCTGCGGGTTCAGGTGTCATGAGGGAGTGGGTCCGGCTTATCGGGTACGGCCGCCGTTACTGGTTCCTGCTCATCGTCTCCGTTGTTCTGATGGCGATTTTCGGGGCAATGACCGCCGCACGAGTATTGCTGATCAAGGTGGTTCTCGGGCGCGTTCTACGGCCTGGACTCGATGCGTCGCCGGATCCGCTTTTCGTAATACCTGTCATTGATAAGCCGATTTATCTCGAAGAGTTCTTTCCGCCGGCCATCCACAACATTTTTACAATCGTCGCGATCACGATCGTAGTGGTATTCGCCGTGCGCGGTATCTGCGATTATCTTGGCGATTATCTGACGAATTTTGTCGGCTTCTCGGCGGTCACCGACCTGCGCAATCAGGTATTCGATAAGGTACTGCGCCATGGCGCGGGCTTCTTCGAGGCCACGTCAACCGGCCGTCTGATGTCGTCTGTCATGAACGATATCGATAAGATTCAGGTCGCGAGCTCCGACATGTTCGCCGATCTCATGCGGCAGATATTCTCGGCGATCGGACTCTTGCTCGTCATCTTCGGAACCGACTGGCGTCTTGCGCTTTTCAGCCTTACTCTTTTTCCTTTCGTGCTGCTTCCGACCGCCCGTCTGGGCAAGCGAATCAGACGCACCAGCCGTCGGACTCAGGATGCCGCCGGCGATCTGAATCAGGTTCTGCAGGAGGCCATTGCGGGCAATCAGGTCGTACGAGCGTTTGGCGCGGAGAGGTATGAGAGCAGGCGTTTTCGGGCGGCCGGCGATCGCCTGCTGCGGGCGAACCTCCGTTACGTTCTGATTCAGGGAATTCCCTCGCCGTTCATCGAAATGATGGGGGCGCTTACCTTTATCGGTCTGCTCTGGTTCGGCCGCGAAGAGATCAAGGACGGCGTTTTGCAGGCGGAGGCGTTCATGAGCTTCCTCGCGGCGCTGCTGTTTCTTTATGAGCCGGTGAAGCGGATTACCAACCTGCACAATATTTTTCAGCAGGCGCTGGGCGCCTCGGAGAAGGTCTTCGCGTATCTCGATCTGCCGGAGGAGATCGAGGACAAACCTCGTGCCCGAAAGCTCGATGGATTCCGCGACCGTATCGTATTCGACAATGTGAGTTTTCGCTATCCCGCCGCGGATGAATTGCAATTAGCAGGGGTATCGCTGGAGATCGCCGCGGGCGAGGTGGTTGCGCTGGTCGGATCGAGCGGCGCCGGCAAAACGACGCTGGCCAGTCTGGTACCTCGCTTCCGCGATGTTACGGCGGGCGCGGTGACGATTGACGGGATCGATGTCCGCGAGCTGGGGCTGGCATCGCTGCGAAACAAGATCAGCGTAGTCGCGCAGGACACGTTTCTGTTTAACGATACCGTCGCCAAAAACATTGCGTATGGGATGGAGAAGTACGACCGCGCGCGGCTGATCCAGGCTTCGGAAGCTGCGCTTGCTCACGAGTTCATCGAGAAGTTGCCGCAGGGCTATGACACCGTGATCGGCGACCGCGGTGTCAAGCTCTCGGGCGGCCAACGCCAGCGACTTGCCATCGCGCGCGCAATCCTGAAGAATTCGCCGATTCTGATTCTGGACGAGGCGACCTCCCACCTGGATACGGAGTCGGAAATGCTGGTACAGAAGGCACTGGCGAATCTGATGACCGGACGCACCGTGATCGTGATCGCGCACCGGATCTCCACCATCAGGCGCGCGGATAAGATTGTGGTCCTCGATCTCGGCCGGATCGTCGAAATCGGGACGCATGAGGAATTAATTCATCACGGCGGAATTTACTATCGGTTGCACGAACTGCAGTATCTGGATATCGACGCCGGCGTTGATGTTTGACGGCGGTCACTGATTCCGAACCCGGGAACGCATCGTATTAGCGCAAGTTAGCGCAAGGATGAAGGGAATACGGCGGCCTGTTTCAGGGATTCATAGCCTGTGAAGGTACTGAGCTATTTTCTTCCCCAACCATCGACCCGGCTTCCGGCGGCTCGATTTGCCCCCATTTTGCTCCGCTTGATCGTTGGGTACGGCTTCATGGAACACGGCTTCTCCAAGCTGTCCAGAGGACCGGACGCTTTCGCCGCGATTCTCCAGATCATGGGTGTTCCCGCCCCACACGTGATGGCGTGGCTGACGATCATAACGGAGCTGGCCGGCGGCCTTGCCGTGCTCCTCGGGGCATTCGTGACGATTGTCAGCCTGCCGATGATGGCTGTCCTGCTGGTCGCTATGTTCAAGGTGCACCTCCCCTATGGCTTCAGCTCGATCAAGCTCATAGCCGTGACCGCGGCGGGGGCGAAGTTCGGCCCCGTGGGTTATGAAGTGATCCTGCTGTATCTCGCCTGCATCGTAACTCTCGTTCTTGGCGGATCCGGGCCATTCTCGATCGACGGGCTCATCGGCAGCCGCTCTGAAATTCGAACTCGCAGCAATGGGATTACTCGTACTGTTGGGCGGTAATAATGTGATCCGGCTGTATTGCCCCCGAAAAGTGGAAGCGTATGAAAGGCGCGCTTTCCGTAAAAAACTCAACTCCTCGTTGGCGCGAGGTTCGTCCGGTTGAGGTACAGACCACTTGGGATTGAAATTGAAGACGTGGAACAGATCGATGCAGATTATCGTTGTGGATCATATCGAGTATCCGGCGGGGAATTGAGGAAGGAAAGGCCACCGGCGACAAGATCGCCGGCGCTACCTCCGCGGCTCGCCAACTACCTGCAGCAGGCGGTAATCGGGCGAGCCTCCTGGCATGCTGACCGGCACGAGCACGCCGCCGCGCTCCAGCGCATCGACGCTTTTGTGAAATGACTCCGACTCGGGAAGGCCTCGATCCGGCGTGAGCGCGACGTAACTCACGCGACTGTGAAGTATGGCGCGTGAAAGTTGATCGGGCGTAAGCGCCGTTTTCCGCTCGGCGTAGTAAAGTTCGAAGCCGTTGGGGGTGAAACCGCGGATCGTCTTGCGTCCCGTGTTCAGATAGAAAGCCGGGTCGAGATTCGCCAGCAGAACGCTTTGCTCCGGCGTATTATCACGAACGAACGCGAACAGGTTGCGCATGTTATGCCAGTTATCCGCGGGGCCGCTGTCGGAGGGAAAATATCCGTTCGATACCGTCGCGGGAATGCGGATCGCGGTGGCCCAGAGCGGCAGTACCATTATGACCACGGCAAGCGCCGCGAGAGCCTCGCGGAGGCGCATCAGCCGGAAGACCCGCCAGACAAGCCACAGCGCCAGCGGCAGAATGGGAGCGATCAGGCGCTGAGGCGGCGAGGTTCTGAAGAGCAGCGCGATGCAGTACAGCGCGATGAACAGATCCGGCAGGAACTGCCGGCGGACGAAGAGGCTCCAAAGCAGGACAACGACCGTCGCGATCATCGCCGGAGTGCCGCTCCACCCGCCGGTCAGCAGCGATGACGGACTGGCAATCACCAGATATAAATTCCGCGCCAGCACAACGAGTTTTTCGTTGGCGGCGAGCCCGGTGAAGATGGTCGAAGCGAGGTAAGTGTGATTCGCGTAATCGCGCGCGGCCTGGGCGAGGGACCACCCGAACCATGGCGCAACCATCGCCATCGAGACTGCCGTAAAGATGACTGCGCCTCGAAAACGCCTCCGCGCGACCAGCGTAAATATGCAGGCAACGATGAGCGCCACACCCGCGGTTTGCGTCAGGGTTGCCAGTCCCGCCAATATCCCGGTGGCGAGCGCGTGGCCCTCAAGCAGCATCAGCAGCGCGGCTGTCACCAGCAATGCGAACAGCGATTCGGCCAGCAGATTCGTGCCGAGAAGCAGAACAATGGGACAGGCAGCCGTCAGCCCGACGAGCCAAAGCGCGTCGTTGCGGGAAGCTCCCATCTTCAGCAGGAGTTTCCGCGTCAGCGCGAGCCAGGCAACCGTGCATCCCAGGGGTAAGAGTTTCAGCCATACCGGTTGCCGGGACACAAGCGCAAAGAGCGCCAGAATGGCGGCAAACAGCGGCGGTCTGGTCTGCTGCGCGGGATCTGGAAGGCTGTCGACCGTGTAGCCATGTCCAGCGGCGATCGTTTTGGCGGCAACGAGCCAGGCTCCATCATCGTAGTGAAGGCCCACAGCGGGCGCGAACCAGGAAATCGCGTAGGCCACTGCCAGCAGGGCGAAAAAAGCTATGGTGATCGCACGTTGAGCGCGCCGGTTCAAAGTCATCGAATCAAGTCGTCGAGCCCTCAGGGAATGGAGCGTTCCCTTTGTAGCACAGAGGCTTAAGTCGGATGGACTTCCTGGCCGATCGCGTTCAGCGCCAGCCTCTCCGGCGCGGCCGCGAGCGCCGCCGTCAGCCGTTCGATTGGTTCAAACCTGGGCTCGCGGCTCAACTCAAACGTCTGATGATGAACCGGGAGGATACTCTCCGCGCCCGCATCGTTCGCCATCTGCAAAGCCTGTTCCGGCGTACAGTGCGCGCGAATCCATGGGTCGTAGGCGCCGATGGGCATGATTGCAAGATCGATCGGGCGGGAAGAGCGCAACTGGCGGAACGTTCCCGTCAATGCCGTGTCCCCGCCAAAGATCACGCGATAGCGCGGCGATTCGATGAGATAACCGTTGAAACCGCGCCAGGTGTCGGATTGCATGCGCGCGCCCCAGTGATTCACTTCGAACGCCCTCACCGTAAGTTCACCGAAGCGCGCCGTGTCTCCCCATCGCAACTCATCGACCTGACCATAGCGCTTCACGCGCAGCAGGTCCGCCGTCTTCGAGGCCGTCAACACGCCGGTTTCAGGCGATTCGAGACGGCGCAGACTGGGCACATCGAAATGGTCCATATGCGCGTGGGAAAGCAGGATGAGATCGGGGCTGGGAATTGCGTTTCGCTCTGCGCCGGGCAATCGAAGCGCGGGCTCAACCAGACGTTTTACGCCGATCGTAAAGGGTCCGAGATTCAATCCGGCGCGCGTGCTGAACACAGGATCGGTAAGGATTGTCGTGCCTTCAATTCTTATCAGAACGGTGCTGTGACCCAGCCATGCGGCATGCAGGCCAGTGTCAGGCCAAAGTTCCGGATGAGGAGTAAAGGGCGCCGCGGCCACCCGCCGCTTTCTTTCACGAGCATAAAGGTCCCACAGCATGGGGACGCCGCGGCGAGCAAATGTACCGATCACTGTTACTTGGACGCGCCGCGGCGCGCCAGGGATGCACAGCCGTTCGCGGGCAGTGTCTTAAATGTGCGTAGTTGTAGCGACAGGATTCATACAATATCCGCAGAATCGAGCCCTGGGCGTCCGCAACGGCTTTCCACAATGCAGACAAGGTGGCCCATCGAGTGAAATCCGGTGGTGATAGAACGCGTTGATATTTGTCTCGCGCCGGAATTCCTCATCGTCGAGCATCGGGAGTTCCGCCCTGCATTGCCAGCACCACATCACCCGCATAAGTTCAGAGCCTATCCCGGGGCGCTGCCGAATCGTATCGGCTCGCCAGGGCTCCTATGCTATGTTCGTAACTTCCGTCAATATGCGTGTTTCCGCCAAAGCGCCCTGCCGCGTCGATCTGGCGGGCGCAACACTCGATATCTGGCCGCTCTACCTGTTCCACGACAACGTGGTTACCCTGAATTTCGCCGTCGACCTGTTCACCGGCTGCGACATCGAAACGCGCGATGATTCGCGGATCGTGCTTCGCTCCCGCGATCTTGCCGCCGAAGAAACGTTTGAATCGTTCGACGATCTTTATGCTGCGAAGCGCTACCGCCTGCCGCTCCTCGCGCTGCTGGTCCGTTTCTTTGCGCCCCCTTGCGGAATCACAGTGGAATCGGTTTCGGAGGCTCCAGCGGGCGCGGGCATTTCGGGTTCATCCTCGCTCATGATTTCCGTCGCCTGTGCGCTCAACAAAGTGACCGGGCGCAATTACAAAATCGAAAAGATCCGCGAAATCGCTCAGAATGTGGAGGCGCAGGTGATTCGCGTCCCCACCGGTTCGCAGGATTACTATCCGGCCATGTTCGGCGGTGTTTCGGCGATTGAATATGGGCCGGCGGGAATCAGCCGCCAGGCACTGCCGGTCGACACTGACGAACTGGACCGGCGTTTTGTACTCGCTTACACCGGCGCGCCCCGCAACTCCGGCATTAATAATTGGGAGGTCATGAAGGGTCATATCGACTCGGATAGCGCCATTCACAGGAACTTCGACCGCATCGCTTTCATTGCCTGCGCAATGCGCGGCGCACTCGAGCGAGGCGACTGGGCTGAAACGGGCCGCCTGATGCGCGAGGAGTGGACCGCGCGGCGCAAGAACGCGCCTGGGATCACCACTCCATTGATCGATCAGCTTGTTTCCGTCACGCGCCGCGCCGGCTGCAATGGGGCGAAAGCCTGCGGGGCGGGCGGCGGCGGGTGCGTCGTCTTTCTGGTCGAGCCGGATGCCAAAGAAAGAGTGGCGGCCATAGTCGAAGCGACCGGGGCTCAGGTGCTGAAGGCGAAGGTGGCGGCCCGTGGCGTCAGAGTCCGCTGATCCGCTCAAGACACCCGAGGTGAAAAAGCCGGACCCGCTGCGGCCGCTGCTGGCGGCAGCGGTATTCGTCTTCTTTTACTGGTTCGCAGACAATGTAGCGGCGACTATCGCTCTGTTTCTGGGGCGCGAGATGGTGGCGCTGACGGTACCCCGTCTGGTGGCGGCCGCTGTGGCCGGCGCTCTCGCGATGGCGATTTTCGAATCGCGCAAACTGACCGATCTGGGGCTTCACTGGGGCGATAGCGGGGGGCGGAATCTGCTGGCGGGTATGGTGGTCGGCGTCGGCGGAGCGTTGCTACTTGTTCTTCCGGCGGTTCTGTTTGGCCTCGCGCACTTCGAAGGGGTTCCCGACGCCGACGTTTCCTGGAGCGCGTCGTTATTCACCGTCGCGCTGCTGTTTTGCGGCGCGGCGGGCGAGGAGATTGCGTTTCGCGGATTTCCCCTCCAGATCCTGATGCGCGGCTACGGGGCGTGGGCCGCGATTCTCGGCATCGGAGCAATGTTCGGCGCCATGCATAGCTTTAATCCCGGTGCGACGACCCTCAGTGCCATCAATACGGCCGGCTTCGGCATTCTTTTTGGTTTTGCGTTGCTGCGGACGCACGACCTCTGGCTGCCGATCGGAATTCATTTTGCCTGGAACGCAACACTTCCCTTTCTCGGGGCGCCCCTCAGTGGCTTTACAATCAGGGTATCGAGGTATCAACTGGTATGGAAAACCGGGGTTCTGTGGAGCGGCGGAAACTATGGTCCCGAAGCCAGCCTGCTGGCCTCCGTGGTGCTGCTCGTTTTGTTCGTCGTGGTGTGGAAGATGCCTGTGCGCAGAGGCTGGGCATATCTCCTGGATCCTCAGGAACCCGAGTCCGGGCCTGCCTGATCGCGTGCTGCGTGTGCATGCCTCTCGCGGCGGCGGGGCCTTTGCATCCGAGCGACAAATTGACCGATGACGAAAAGATCGGCCTCGTCCGCGACCTCACGGCGGAGTACGCGAATCTCAAAGCGACTCTGCCGCGGTCCAAGAAACCGCTCGAATTCAATGCCGACGGCACCTGGGACAGGAAGCAGTGGATGGAGGCAGCGCGAACCGGGGGTTATGCGGCGCGGTTCGGTGATAAGGTGCAGATCACGAAAATCAGTCTCGATGGCGACCATATCATCTTCGAGATCAACAACGGCATTAAGAGCGGACAGCACTGGTACGACCATATTCAGATGCAGGGCGGAGTCAGCGTCCAGCGCTCCGGAGATAACAACGCAGCTGTGGCGTCGAACGGCACATATATCGATCTCGACTTTCACAAGCCGATGGAGAACCTTACCTCTGCCGAGGTGAAGAAGAATTCTGGCGCCGATCTTCGACTTCGACAAGCACTCGGTAACGACTCTGTATTCTGAAACTCTGTCTCCCGCGGTGCAGAAGGCCGTCGCCGAGAAGCGCGCGCTGCCGGGGATGGATCGCGATCAGGTGCTGCTCGCGATGGGGCACCCCGATCACAAGTATCGCGAGACCAAAGACGGCGTCGATACCGAGGACTGGATTTTCGGGACACCGCCGGGGAAGGTTACCTTCGTGACTTTCGTCGGAAGCAAAGTAGCGAAAGTAAAGGAAGAGTATGCCGGTTTGGGCAGCGAGGTTGCCGCTCCGCAAACGGTTACTCCCTGACGGCAACCTGCGGGGCGGTGTAACGGCGGCGACCTGCGGCGCACTCTGTGCTATGTCCGCTCTTAAACTCTTCCGGTTTCGGTCATCCGGGTGTTCGTGGCCTCTTGCGGCGATCGTAATTGCAGGTTCTCTCACGCAGCCGGCAATTGCGTGGGACGGTTTCGGCCATATGGTTGTCGCGAGCGTGGCTTATCGCAAGCTGGATTCGAAGACCCGGGCTCGAGTGGATGCCCTGCTGGCGCTCAACCCTTATTTCTCCAGGGCGACGGAATGGCCCGCACAACTACCCTCCACCGTTACGGCAGCCACGAGATCGCGCTATATATTCATGCTTGCGGCGACATGGCCGGACCAGATTAAAAGCGATGGCGCGTATCATAATGACGGCTCCAGGAACGGAGATGTGCCCGACGGGCCGGCCGCGGCGCAGAATACCGGCTACGACGATTTCAACCGGCACAAATACTGGCACTTTGTCGATACGCCGTTCAGCCAGGATGGGACGGATGTATCCTCTTTCGTCATTCCGTCACCTGATGCGAAGACGCAAATCGACGCGTTCCGTATGGTTCTGAAGTCGGATTCGGCGGACCCTCTCAAGTCTTATGATCTCGTCTGGCTCCTGCATCTGGTAGGTGACGTACATCAGCCGTTGCATGCTTCGACCAGAGTTTCGGCGGCGCTTCCCAAAGGCGATGCGGGCGGCAATAGTGTGCCTTTCTGCACTGCGACTTCGACGAAATGCGAGAGCGAGCTTCATGCGTTCTGGGATAACATTCTTGGCACCGGAAAGATCGACAGCGCCGATAAGTTTGCCGCGACAGTCAAGCCTCCCAAAGTTACAAAGAAAGATATCGCCGACACGCAGAAGTGGGTGGACAAGAGCTTTCAACTCGCCCGGACCGCTGTCTATGTGAATCCTCCGCTGGATGCGGGAGATCCACCGTTTCGCGCGACGACGGAATATGCGGCTGCTTCGAAGGCGCTGGCAACGAAACAGGTGGGGCTTGCCGGCGCGCGACTGGCGATGATTATTAAGGATGAACTGAAGTAACCGCTGACGCGCGCGGCTCGGTAACGTTTAAGCGTAGATGCCGCGCATCTTCATTGCGCCGGCGACTCGGTCCAGGGCCAGCATGTAAGCAGCGGTCCGGTTGTCAACCGTGTGCCTGGCGGCATAATCGGTCACGGCTTCGAAGCTTCCTACCATGATCTCTTCCAACCGCCCGTTCACCAGATCTTCGTTCCAGAAATAACCCTGGCGGTCCTGTACCCATTCGAAGTAGGAGACGGTGACGCCTCCGGCATTGGCCAGGATATCCGGTATCACGAAGACCTTCTTATCCGCAAGAATCTCGTCCGCGATCGCCGTCGTTGGCCCGTTGGCGCCTTCGCAAAGGATCCTGCATCGCAGGCGGTCCGCATTTTCGGAGGTGATCACGTTCTCGGTAGCCGCCGGCAGCAGGACGTCGCAGTCGAGGAACATCGCCTCTCTTCTGTCGACAGCCTCGCCTCCAGCGAAGTCCACAATTGAACCTGTTTCCCGCCGGTGCTCCATCAGATCGGTGATGTTGAGCCCGTGCGGATTGTAGACCGCTCCGTCGTACTCGATGGCGCCAATGATTGTGAAGCCTCTCGCAGCCATGAGTTTCGCGGCCATTCCGCCGACGTTGCCGAGTCCCTGGATAACAACTCGCGTCTCCTCGGGCTTGAGTCCGAACTTCTTCAGTGCTTCCAGCGTCACGATCATGCAGCCGCGGCCGGTTGCCTCCTTGCGGCCTCGCGACCCGCCCAGCTCCATTGGCTTGCCGGTCACAACGGCGGTCGTTGCGTGCCGCTTGTGCATGGAGTAGGTATCCATGATCCAGGCCATTACGCGGTCGTTGGTATTGACGTCGGGCGCCGGAACATCGATGTCGGGTCCGATGACGTCGAGGATTTGCGCCGTATATCGGCGCGTCAACCGCTCGAGTTCACCGTCCGACAACATCGAAGGATCGCAGATGACGCCGCCCTTGGCGCCGCCGAAGGGGATGTTTACGACGGCGCATTTCCAGGTCATCCAGGAGGCCAGCGCGCGCACTTCGTCGAGCGAAACGTCGGGGGCATAACGAATACCGCCCTTGCCGGGGCCCCGAACGATCGAATGCTGGACGCGATATCCGGTGAATACTTCGAGGCGTCCGTCATCCAGCAGGACAGGAATGTTGACGGTCACCTCGCGCATCGGACACTTGAGGACTTTGCAAACTCCTTCGTCGAGTCCGAGTTTCGCGGCGGCGTAGTCGAATCGGGCTTCGGCTGAGAGCCAGGGATTTGTTTCCTGTTCGTGGGACAGTATCGGCATGGATGGTCGGTCTCGACTTCATTATCGTCCTCGAATTGTGTCGGGGCGATCGGTAAACGCTCCCTTCCGGTCGCGGCTCGGAATCAGGTGAGTTGCGAATCGGAAAGTGAGTGCGAGGTGGAATCGGGTGCGGGGTGAAATCGCAGCGCGGCGTGGAACACCGAACGCGCTAGAAGACGAACTTTGCCGCTACCTGCAGGATGCGCGGGTCCATTGCGGTCAGGATTTGGCCGAATTGAGCGCTGTTGACCGTGGTGGTCACGCCGGTGCCTCCGGATGTCGTAAGCCCCGAAGGCACGCCCGCGCGGAAACTGTTGGTCACATTGAAAGCGTCCGCGCGAAATTCGATGCTCTGATGCTCACGAATTCGGAATGCCCGCGACAACGACATGTCGATTTCCCAGAAAGTCGGGCCAGGAACGATAGACCTGCCCAGATTTCCCAGCGTGCCGAATGCCGGTTGGGCAAAAGCGGCAGGGTTGATCCAGCAGGAAGGCCTGGGGTTGGCGCACAAAGGGTCGGGCAAAATCTGGTTAGGCCGCTGGCCGGTGCTTCCGCTCAACTGGATGTCGGTGGAATAGGTCGGGGTGAGAAAGACCTTCGAACTGGCTCTCCAGCTACCCGCGAGAGTCCAGCCGGTTCCAACGGCACGTAAAAGACGGTTAGTGAAATCCGGCGATTGCGCGACGGCGGTGACGTTGACGATTTGCCTCCGGTCGAGCCCGAAGTTTCCTCCAAGAGTGGACGTCTGACAATTACCGCGATCGAAACGCCGGTTATTCGGCTCCAGCAAACCCGACTGCGCCCCGCCGACCGTCGAAGCCTGCGTCGCATCCCCGATGCAGTGAGACCACGTGTAGTTTGCGTCAAGGCTGATCCTGTTCGTCAGGGTATGGTGCGCCAGCAGGATCAGGGCGTTGTAACTTGCGGTGCCCGAGGAATCGAACTGATCTACAGGCCCGTAGTAGCTGCCGACCGCGGGATTCGACAAGCTGATCACGCGGCGTTGGTTTGTGTTCGTGGTGGAATTGCAGCCTGTCGTCACGCCCCTGGGGCACGTCCCGAGAGGTGTTCCGGCCGTATTGGCGACAATCGTGGCGGGATTCAACTGATAAGTTACCCACAAGTGAGCCGTCTCGGTACCCGCATAGGTTGCGGAAACGAACCAGGTGCTCGTAAGCTGCCGCTGGATGGCAAGGTTCCAGCTGTAAACCGTGGTCGCCTTCAGGTTCGGTTGAACGGCGACATAGGTTCCCGCCGGAGTAAATGGCGCGCTGGCGCTGAAAGCCACAGGAAAGAAATTTCCGCCCGGCTGATTCGCAAACGGAGTAGAAAACGGCTGGGGCCCTGGAACGGTAATCTGGTCGCCGAATGGAGGCGCCGTGGCTTCCGTCGAATAGATCATTACATTGGGGAAATCGTAAGACATGCCGAAGGAGGCCCGGATGGACATCTTGCCATTCCCCTGCGGATCGAACGCGAGCCCCACGCGCGGTGCGAACTGATCGTACCGGTTGTTGATGCCCGATTTACCGGGGAAGCCGGGATCGCCCGCATAGAGCAGACCCGGAGGGGCGTTTTTGAAAACGGTGCTGGTGATTCCCTGGTTCAGCCGGCTGAAACTGAAACTATAGATCGCGCCGTTGTTTACTCTTTGCGGAAGGAACGGCTCCCATCGGAGACCCAGAGTGGCCGTCAAGCGCGGCGACACTTTCCAGGTATCCTGGCCGTAGAGTCCCACATACCATTTGGTGACAAACAGGGTGTTGGGCACGCCCTGCGTGAAACTGTCCAGTTGTCCCGCAACAAAGTCGGCCAGACCCGCCCCCGTGGCGTTGCCGTTGAATGCGAAGGAGCCGGCGGAATACACGTTCGCGTTCGAGCTCGACTGGTACCGGAAGGCTGTTCCTCCGAAGGCAAACTGGTGCGATCCCCGGATCAGAGTTACGTCATCCCCAATGGTCCAGGTGGTGGGAATAAAAGAGGCCGCGATTGCGGTTGCTATGCCGATGCTCGGGCCGCCCGTAACCGTTACGACGGTCTGGTGGGGAATATAGCAATACATCTCGATATTGAGATCACAGCCCGAGAAGTAATCGTTGTTTATACGATGAACGCCTACGCGATTGAAGGCCAGCCGAAACGAGTTAATGGTGGTCGGGCTGAGGAGGTACGTATGGCCGATGGTCGCCGATTGCGCCAGATCGTCCAAACCACCTTGCGTGGATGCCAGGATGTTCTTCGTCAGGCTGTAAGCCGGCGGCTGGAAGTAGGTGGTCGCCATGTAGCGGCCGAAGAGCGATTGCTTCGGTTGATCTGGTAATCGACGCGGCCGAGCACCTGATGCTGATTGATCTGCGTTACCGCTCCGTAAGTGACCTTGCCGCAGGGATCGGCCGGGTTGTTGGGCGCGGGCAGCATCTTCGCGATCGCCAGCGCTTGCGGACTGATCAGGGATGACGGCAGGATGTTGTTCACATATGGCGCCGCGAGGGTTTTGTTGCCGTTGCAGACGGACTCCCAGGTGGTGAAATTTCCGGCGAGCATCTGGGCTGTGGGTACGAAAGTAGTCTGATCGGTCGGGTCCTGACGCGTTATCGTGCCCTGGTAACCGGCGAAGAAGAAAAGCTTGTTCTTGAGGATCGGGCCGCCGACCGTGCCCCCGAACTGGTTACGTTTCAAGGTATCGCGCTTCGCCGCGAAGAAGTTGCGGGCATTCAGGTCGCCATTACGCAGAAAGTCAAAGGCGTCGCCGTGGAAGGCATTGGTTCCCGATTTCACGACTGCATTGATGGCCGCCGCGGAATGCATGCCGTTCTGCGCCGTAAGGGTGCTGGTCTCGACTTTGAATTCCTGAAGTGCGTCCGGGAAGGGAAAGGGAAGGTTGGTGGCGTCAAACGGATTGTTATAGAGCGAGCCATCCAGAAAATAGCCGACGCCCGAAAGCAAACCGCCAGCGATGGCGATGTTCTGGCCCCCAGGGAATCCCGCGGTGCCGTTGACGCCGGCGGGAATCGCTGCGCCGGTGAGCTGGATCAGGTCGGTCGCCTGGCGGCCGTTCAGCGGAAGATCGATGATGCGCTGGTTCTCGATTACGGTGCCGACGCTGGTGTTCTCCGTTTCCACGCGGGCGGCATTGGCTTCCACCTGAACCGTTTCGGACACGGCGCCCACACTGAGTTGGACATCGATGTTCGGGCTCGTGGCGACCTGCAAAACGATGCCGGATTGCACGTATGTGGAGAAGCCGGATTTCGAAACATCGAGACGATACGGCCCGATGGCAAGATTGGAGAGCACGTAACCGCCGTCATTACCGGAGGTCGCAGTGCGCACGGCGCCGGTATCGGTTTGTGTCGCCTTGACCTCAGCGCCTGGAACCGGCGAGCCGGAGGCGTCTCTGACGACTCCCTGGATCTGCGACGTGGCTTGCGCGAATATAGCGGCGCAACTCAGCGTAAAAACAAATGCGAGACGGAGCATTCCCGTTACCTCCCCTGACTATCAATTGATAGAAATACGTGCAGGTGAGTATATAAGACCGGAAATGCCGCCGTCAATGTTATTGAAATATCAGAGGGCTGGTTTCAGAACAGCCTGGAGCGCCTTCTGAATTTGCACGTCCGACTTCGCCTGGACCTCATCGCCTTTTTCCACGCCGAGCGCAAAATTATAGATCTCGGTCTTCAAACGCGACTGAATAAAATCGCGATTTTGGGTCCATTCGCCGAGCGACGGTTGAATTCGCCGCTCGGAAAGCCATGCCTGAAACTGGTCCAGAGCCTCGCCGGGCACTTCCCAACCGTCCTGTGATCTTGTGGTTTCGAACATATTCCGATGCAAACGAGGTGAACGATCCCGATGCTTCCAGCACGTTGCGAAACTGATCGAGACCCTCCGGCGAAACTTCGATATCGGGCACGATGCCGCCACCGCCCGGCACGGGGCGGCCGCTATCGGTCTTGAAATCGGTTCGCTCGTTCGGGTGCGTGGCGGTTGCTCCAAGATCGAAATCGTCGGCGCCGAAAGCCCTTTGCGAACTGAAGGTCTTCTGGATGGAACGGCCGCTGGGAATGTAATAGAGCGCGGTTGTGAGCGCGAGCCCGGTACCTTCGGATAAGGGATAAACGCTCTGCACCAGACCCTTTCCGAAACTCGGTTCGCCGACGATGACGGCGCGGTCGTGATCCTGCAGCGCCCCGGAAACGATCTCAGATGCGCTGGCGGTTTTTCCATTCACAATTACCGCCACGGGAAACGTATAAGGTTTGTTATCCGCCGGAACCTTTTCGATAGTCTCGGCGACATTCCGGCCTTTTGCGGATAGAATCACCTGTCCCGGCTTGAGAAAAAACGAAGCCGTTTCGAGCGCGGCGCCTACCAGTCCGCCTGGATTGTTTCGCAAATCGAGCACCAGGCCCTTCAGATTGCGACCGCCCAGCTTCTCGATCCCGTCGCGGATCTGCTGCCCCGTCTTCTCTTCGAAATCGGCTACCCGGATATAACCGATACCCGGCTGCAATTCGAACACGCGCTCGACGCTCGATGTCTGCATCTCCGCCGGAACCAGCGTCAGTTCCACCAGCCGCGCATTTCCCGGGCGGCGGATCACCAGGTCCGCCGGTTTCTGCTTCGATTGGCTCAGTAGTTCGACAATCTGATCGGGATCGAGCCGGTCGAGACGGTAATTATTGACCGCCAGAATCTCGTCGCCGGGCGACATGCCGGCTTTCTCCGACGGCGTGTTGGGCAGGGTCTGCAGCACGACGACGCGACCCGGCAGGACGGAAACGACGGTGCCAAATCCCTTCCGCGTCGAGGTCTCCATCTGCTTCAGCTGGTCGAACTGGGAAGGCGCGAAGAATACCGAGTGCGGATCGAGATGGTGCAGGAGGCCGGGTACGGCTCCCTGATAAAAGGCCTGGTCGAGATCGAAGGGATCGGCGGAATTCTGCTCAACGATGTTGTACGCGTCGATGAACTTCTTCACCAGGCGGGCGTCGTCGTCCTTTGACGGTTCTCTTGGGGTATCTTTCGGGGGCTCGGCGGCAAAGGCCAGACAGGCGCAGGCAAAAAGGGCGGTGAGCGGTCTGGTCATGATTTGATCTGCGGCGCCGGAACCATTATCGCGTGTGGCTTATCTGGTAAATCGTGTCGCCTTCTTCGCGGCCTGCCGCTCCAGCGCCAGTTCGATCAGCCGCCCGACCAGTTCACCGAACGGGATCCCGGCATAAGCCCACATCTTCGGATACATGCTGATCGCGGTGAATCCCGGTACGGTATTGATCTCGTTGACGTAGAGTCTTCCGGTTGCGGTTTCGCGCAGAAAGTCAACTCTGCCCATTCCTTCGCACCCCATTGCCTGAAAGCATTCGACGGCCAGCCGCCGGATTTCGGCGATGTCGTTCTCCGGCAGATCGGCCGGAAGGACCGTCTTCGCGAGGTTCAACTCGTACTTGTCTTCGTAGTCGTAGAACTCGCGCGACGGCAGGATTTCGCAGGGCATCGACGCTTCGGGATGGTCGTTCCCGAGCACCGCACACTCGAACTCGCGCCCCTCGATCCCTCGCTCGACCAGAATTTTTCGATCGTATTGCGCCGCCAGCTTGAGGGCGGCCTTGAGTTCCCCGCAATCGTGCGCCTTCGAAATCCCTACCGACGATCCCAGATTGGCGGGCTTCACGAACATCGGAAAAGGAAAGTCGCACTTTACGGTTCCCGCCTCGGCCTCCTCGCGGCTCGCGACCATGTATTCGACGATCGGCAGTCCGCGATCGCGGCAGAGACGCTTCATCACGTCCTTATCCATGGACACCGCCGACGCCAGGACGTTCGCGCCGACGTAGGGAAGATCCGCAAGTTCGAGCAGACCCTGGACCGTGCCATCTTCGCCGAAAGTCCCATGCAGCACGGGAAACACCACATCGATGCCCGGATTTGCGCCGGGTTCGGGCAGAATCGGGCCGGGATTCCAGCGGCCGTCCTTCCCGATCAGGTAGCGGATCACTTCGTACCGCTCGGGGTTCATGGCGGCGATGACGGACTCGGCCGACACCAGCGAGATTTCATGCTCGCCGCTGCGCCCACCATAAACAACTGCAACGCGGGTCTTCATTCTCAGAGAATCTTCTTTCCCATCGCGGACAGAATCAGTTCCACCGCCAGGTCCGCCGTGCGGTTCACTTCGTCGATCACCGGATTCACTTCGACGACTTCCATCGAAACCATCCGGCCCGAATCGCAGATCAACTTCCATGGCGAGGTGCGCTTCGCGATACGTGGCGCCGCCGCGCACGGGAGTGCCGACGCCCGGCGCATACTGCGG
Organism: Terriglobia bacterium; assembly: GCA_963831795.1. Taxonomy (GTDB): domain Bacteria; phylum Acidobacteriota; class Terriglobia; order Bryobacterales; family Bryobacteraceae; genus BOG-234. The sequence goes on from CAWHSB010000027.1 coordinate 50,640, forward strand.
GTCGACAAAATCCATATCGAGCGACAGATGAAATCCGGCCGTTCCGTGTCGTCGCGATGGCGATGGCCTCGTCGATCACGGCGCGCATGCCGCGTTCGTCGATTTCGCGCATCGTGAAGGCGCGCACCCCGGTCCCGCGAACCGTCCCGCGCTCCAGAATGTCGACATCGCGGATGCCGACCAGCGCTACGTTCGCCGGAGTCCACTTTGGGGCAGAAACCGAACATGTGCGTCAGCGCCTCCGGGCCAACGCCGACGCAGCAGGCGAGCGGCATCCCATGCACGTTGCCGCTCGGACTCGATTGCGGCGTGTTCATATCGGCATGCGCATCGATCCAGATCAAGTCCGATCTTCGCATTCGATTCGCGGAAAAAACGCGAGACGCCCGCCACGGTGCCGACCGCAATCGAATGATCGCCGCCGAGCACGAGCGGGATCTTCCCGAGATGGCAGCGCCTGGGCGACGAGTTCTCCGAGACGTTCGCACGACGCCGCGATCTGAGGGAGGAACTTCGCGTCGTCGGGCCCCGAGTCGCCGACGCTTTCCGCCTGCGCGACGGGCACATTTCCGAGATCGGTGACATCAAAGCCAAGCGCCTGCAGGCGGCTGCCGAGCCCGGCGACACGAACCGCGGAAGGTCCCATGTCGACGCCGCGGCGGCCCGCGCCCAGATCGAGCGGCGCGCCGATAACCGCGACTGCTGGCTTCATCACCGCACTTTTACGGACGCAGCCGGTACAGCATGCGCGGAAACGCGATGGTTTCGCGCACATGCTCAAGGCCGCAGACCCATGCGACGCAGCGCTCAATGCCCATGCCGAAGCCGCCGTGCGGCACCGTGCCGTATTTGCGCAGGTCGATGTACCACTCGAAGGCTTCGCGCGGCAATTGATGTTCTTCGATCCGCCGCAGCAGCAGTTCGGGATCGTGAATTCGCTGTCCGCCGCCGATGATCTCGCCGTAGCCTTCGGGCGCGAGCACATCCACACCAAGCGCGACCTCGGGACGATCCGGATCGGGCGCCATGTAGAACGCTTTGATCGCGGTCGGGAAGCGGTCAACCATGATCGGGCGATCGAACTGCTGCGTCAGGATGGTTTCGTCGGCGCCGCCGAAGTCGCTGCCCCACTGAATCTCGGAACCGTGCGCCTGCAGGTTCTTCACGGCCTCGTCGTAGCTCATGCGCGGAAACGGCGCCGCGACGGCTTCGAGTTTCGAAACATCGCGTTCCAGAACCTTCAGCTCTTCGCGGCTTGCGTCGAGCACCCGTCCGACGATATAAACCACCATCTCCTCAGCAACGCGCTTGATCTCTTCCAGATCGGCATAAGCCATCTCCGGCTCGACCATCCAGAACTCTGTGAGATGCCTCCGGGTCTTCGACTTCTCGGCGCGGAATGTCGGTCCGAAGCAATAGACCTTGCCGAACGCCATGGCGGTGGCTTCGTTGTAAAGCTGGCCCGATTGCGTAAGGTAGGCTTTGTCGTCGTCGAAGTAATTCACTTCGAATAGCGTGGTGGTTCCCTCGCAGGCGGCAGGAGTGAAGATCGGCGTATCTACCAGTGTGAAGCCGTGGCTGTCGAAGTAGTCGCGTACAGCCTTGATCACTTCATGGCGTACGCGAATGATGGCGTGCTGCCGCTGGGACCGCAGCCAGAGATGCCGGTGATCCATCAGAAACTCGACGCCGTGTTCCTTCGGCGTAATCGGATAAGGATCGGCTTCCGAGACTTTCTGCAGGACTTCCGCGCCCTGGACGTCCATCTCGTAGCCGCCGGGTGCGCGAGCTTCCGCGCGCAAGCTGCCCCGCACAATCAGCGACGACTCCTGAGTCAGATGCTTCAGTTCCTCAAACAGCTCTTCGGGCAGCTCGTTTTTCAAGGCGACGCATTGCAGCAGTCCGGTACCGTCGCGCAGAATGGGGAAAACGATCTTGCCGGACTTGCGCAGATTGTAAAGCCAGCCCGCGATTTCGACGGTCTCGCCCACGTGACGGGCGGCATCGGCGATAGTAATTCGTTCAGGCATCTTTGATCACGGGTGTGTCGGTCAGGCGTGTGTAGCGTTGGGTTTCAGGGAATCGAGCTCATCGAAGACGCGCGCGATTTCCTCCAGCGGATGCTCCATTTCGGGCACTTCTCTCAGTTCAAGCAGCAGCGGAAATTGCCCCGGGCACGAGCGCAGCAACTCCATCGTCGGAGTCCACTCGATGGTGCCGCCCTCGCTCATCGGGAAACAGGTGCAGATCCTGCTTTCCGTCGTTGTCGTGCACGTGCAGCGAGCGAATGCGCGGCTTCATGATCTCGAACTCGTGCTCGATGCCCGCGCCCAGATGCGCGTGCCCGACGTCGAAGACGTAGTTCAGCTTGAGATGGGTCATCGAATTGAAGAGCTGCAGGCGCTCGGCGGTCGATAGAGCGTTCGGGGTATTTTCGAGCAGAATTTCGACGCCCCGCTGGCGCGCGAAAACCATCAGTTCCTCGAGGGAGGAAAAAGCCGCCTCCACCGCGTGCTCGGAGAACTCCTGTTCTTCGACGCCCAGATGCTGGATCAGATACTGGAACGGGATGATTTCCGCAATCTCCAGCGCGCGCTTGATCTCATCGACCCACCGGATACGTTCCGCCTTCCCGCGTTCCGTAATGTTGACGTGCGTGTGGGGGCCGGATCTGCCCCATACATCGTCGGTATACATGGGCGAATGCAGCGAGTGCAGCTTCATCGCGGAGTCGCGGAACCAGTGTCCAAGCTCCCCGATCTGCGACTTGTCGCGGTAGTCGAGATGCTGCTGCGCACAGAAGATCTCGACGGCCCCGATGCCCGCTCTCTCCGCCCGGTTCATCCAGGCCGTGGTCAGGCGATGGTTGGAGATGACATGCGTGGATAAAACCCTGTCCATGGAAATTCAATAGCCCTTTGCGGTCGCCTCGACTCTTCCGTCGGCGGCGCCTTCGATCCATTGTCCGTCAATCCTGATTCCGGCAACCTCTCCCATCTGTGGAACCAGCCGAATGTTGTGACCGCGCTGCTTCAACAGATCAATGGTATCCGGTGAGAGCGCTTTCTCGACGCTGAGCGTGTCCGGCATCCACTGATGATGGATGCGGGGCTGGTCGACGGCCTCCTGCATGTTCATCCCGAAATCGACCACGTTCAGTATGACCTGCAGCACGGAATTAATGATCATGGGACCACCCGGCGAGCCGAGAACCATGTAGAGTTTCCCGTCCCTGGTGACCATCGTCGGCGCCATGGAGGATAGCGGAGTCTTGTGCGGCGCGATCGCGTTGGCCTCGCCCTGAATGAGCCCGTAGAGGTTCTTCTCGCCCGGTTTGGAGGCGAAATCGTCCATCTCGTCGTTGAGCAGGAATCCCAGACCGTGAGCCGTTACTCCCGAACCGAAGCCGGCGTTCAGCGTATACGTCACCGAGACGGCGTTGCCCTCGCCGTCAACGATCGAGAAGTGCGTGGTTTCGGTGCTTTCATATGCCGAGATATCGCCCGGATGCACCTCGGCGCTGGGAGTTGCCTTGTTCGGATCGATACTCTCGCGCAGCTTCGCAACGTATGCGGGATTCAGCAGCGCGGAAACCGGCACTTTCTGGAAGTCGGGATCGCCCAGACGGTCGGCGCGATCGGCGAAGTAGCGGCGCATGGCCTCCGCTTCATAATGGAGCGCCCGTGCGGAACCGGCGCCATCTTTCGCGTAGTCGGTACCTTCCAGCATTCCCAGCATCTGCAGAATCCCGACTCCACCAGAACTCGGTGGCGGCGAGGTGATGATGCCATAGCCCTTGTATTGCCCCTCAAGAGGCTTGCGTTCGATTACCTTGTAATCGCGCAGATCTTCGAGCGTCAGCGGACCGCCATGTTCCTTCATATCGGTCGCCAGCAGGTGAGCCGTTTCGCCTTCGTAGAAATCTTTCGCGCCGTGCGCGCGAATGCGCTCCAGAGTCCGGGCGAGTTCTGGTTGCTTCAAAAGATCGCCGGGCTGATAGAAGGCCCCGTCATTAAGAAAGATGCGTTTCGAATCGGGGAAGCGGCTGAGTTTCTCGCTCGCGGCTTTCGCCTGCAGGCTTTGTGAGAGCCCCCAGGAAACCGGGAACCCGTCGTGGGCGAGGCGAACGGCCGGCTCGACCAGATCCTTCCATGGCTTCTTGCCGTATTTCTCATGCGCGAATTCGAAGCCACGCACAGTGCCGGGAATGCCCGATGCGCGATAGCCGACTAAAGAATCCTGAGTGACCTTTCCTGTCGCCGGGTCGACATACATATCCCGCGAGGCGGAGTTCGGGGCGCGCTCGCGAAAGTCGATGAAGGTGCTGCGGCCGTCGGCAAGACGGATCAGCATGAATCCGCCTCCACCCAGATTGCCCGCGGAAGGATGAGTGACCGCGAGTGTAAATGCGACAGCGACTGCGGCGTCGATCGCGTTTCCGCCGGCTTCAAGGACGGCTTCTCCGGCATTGGTGGCGTGCATTTCGCGCGCGACCACCATGCCATGTTTTGCGTGGACCGGCTGCCTGGCGGCAAGCGGCTGAAGTGAGAGAATCGCCACAAAAACACAGGACGAGCGCATAGGGCATTGTCTCATCCGTCCGGTGGAGACTTCGATTACGGATGCGTCGGTCGCCGGTCGATTCGATTCCGGTCGCGACGTCTGAATCCCGCCCGCGGGAGGCGATATCTGCAATATCAGTTGCCCTGAATAGTTCCGCTTATTGACTTAGTCGCGAAGTTTAACTTTGCTTATAACACTCGGCAATAAACAGCAGTAACATCGCGGGAACTATAAACAGGTGGTCCCGGCCCGGGCGGGAGATATGTCAGATTCAAAGCCGATTCGATTCCTGAAAGGCGATAAGTGCTGCTGCTGACAGTAGTCAATTCTACAACTTACCCGTAAACCACCGTTGACTCCATCACGGCCTTATAGTATTGTCGCATCGAACGGGCTTGGGGTTTGGGGTAATCAGTCTAAAAATCAGGAGGTTGAACTCATGCGTAATGGTTTGTCTTTGCAACTTATTCTGCTTTTCGGGGCCGTTACATCACTGTCATTCGGCCAGGTAGGTAATGGAACGATCACCGGCACTGTTACGGATCCCGCGAGCGCCGTAGTTCCGGCGGCTTCCGTGGTAGCAACGAATACGCAAACCGGAGTGGCATACTCCGCGGTATCCACCAGCACGGGAAGCTACACGATCCCGGATTTACCGGTAGGCACTTATTCGGTTACGGCGAAGGTACAGGGTTTCAAGACTTATACTCATACGAATCTGGCAATCGCCGCTACACAGGTAATAAGAGAGGACATACGTCTGGAAGTAGGTAATGCCACGACTGAGACTATAACCATCAGCGCCGAGGCTTCTCTGCTGAAAACGGAAAGTGGCGACGTGAGCCATAACATCTCCATCGACCAGCTGGACGATCTTCCTCTCCTTGGTATCGGCACCGCGAACTCGGGGACCAGCGGCGTGCGCAATCCATACAACACGCTGCAGACTCTTCCTGGCGTAAGTAGTTACGCCAGCAGCGGTCAGTTCACCTTGAACGGACTGGGCGGCACGATGACGGAAACGATGCGGGTCGAAGGTCAGGACGCGACTTCCCGTATTTTCGGGACCTATGATTACACCCAGATGGGCCAGCCCAGCGCGGATTCCATCCAGGAAATCGCCTATCAGACCAGTAACTACTCGGCCGAGTACGGGCAAGCCGGTTCCGCGGTCATCAACATGACCATGAAGTCGGGTACGAACCAATATCACGGAACCGGTTACGACTACTTCGTCAACGAGTTCCTGAACGCCGGAAATCCATTCAGCAGTAATGCTCGGAGCGCCTGGAAAATACCGGCCGAGAAATCGCCGCAACGATTTCGGGGGCACGCTTGGCGGACCCGTAATAATCCCCAAAATCTACAACGGCAGGAACAAGACCTTCTTCTTCTTCAACTACGAACAGTACCTCGAAACTACGCTTTACGGATTCACGGATACGCTCCCTACGGCGGCTTTCCGGAACGGTGACTTCTCTTCCATCTCACCCAACGGCACTTGCAGCCTCTGCGCGGCCAACGGCATCCAGACGACTCCGATTACCACCGACCCGCTCGGCAGGCCCGTATATGCGAACGAAATTTACAATCCCACCACGCGCGGCGTGACGTCGTCGGGCCTCGGGTATGCGGATCCGTTCCCAAACAATATGATTCCGCAGAGCATGTTCGATCCCGTTGCCCTCAAAGTGCTGGGGCTTGTGCCGTCCGCGGGAAACTCCAACCTTGTCGGCAACTATGGCGCGAACATCCAGGGCGGCCGGTATTCCGCCATTCCATCGATCAAGATCGATCAGAATCTTTCCAGCAAAGACAAACTGTCGTTCTTCTGGTCGCGAATCAACACGGAAAGCCAGATCTCCGCGCCCCTGGGCAACGCGGATGGTCTGCCGATCGAGATCGGCCAGTATCGAGGCACGTTCATACCGACTTACACAACGCGGCTGAACTACGACCGCACCCTGACGCCCACTCTGCTGCTGCACCTCGGCGCGGGCTATTACCATACGCGTTTTTCCGACAAGGCGCCATATACGACTTTCGACCCCGCCTCAATCGGACTCAGCGGCTTCCTGATCCATCGCCAGTTCCCCAGCTTCACCGGATTATGCTCGACCGGTACGACTCAGTGCATCGGCTCGGTGGGGGGACTGCAGAATATCGGAACTTCCGGCCAGATACAAACGCTGAACTACGAGGAAAAGCCGACCTTTAATGCCAGCGCGACCTGGATCAAAGGCTCGCATACATACAAGGCGGGCGCTGAATTGTACCTGGAGCAGGTCTATAACGGAAGCTTCGCCGGCGTTACGCTGAATGCCGGCACGGGTCCGACTTCCGAGCCGTTTACGCCCACCGGCAGTCTCAATGGAAACTCCATGGGATTCGGTTTTGCCAGCTTCCTCCTGGGCGACTACACTTCCACGGCACAGACCCCGCAGCTCAATTACCGTCAGGGAAATCAGGAGTGGGGGATTTACGTTCAGGACACATGGAAGGTAACCCGCAAGCTCACGCTGAATTACGGTCTGCGATGGGATTATGCGACTCAGTATAAAGAACAGCACGGACGCCTCGGCCAGTTTAGCCCGACGACCCCCAACGCTAACGCCGGCGGAATTCCCGGGCGCTACCATTTTCGCCAATACCTGCAACTGCCAGTTCTACCAGGACCCTTATCCCTATGCCATCGGGCCGCGGTTCGGCGCCGCTTATCAGCTCGACCGAAAAACAGTGCTCCGTGGCGGGTGGGGAGTTAATTATCAGTTCGCGGCATCGCAGGGCGGCGCTATTGTCAGCACCAACGGAACCTATCCCCTGGCGGGCGTTAATCCTTACGTAAATATCCAAACGCCGGGCTCCATCGTGGCGCCGGCCTGGCCCATCACCAATCCGAACCGCTATCCGGTCCTGGGCACCGTGGGCGGTACACCGGGCAGCTTTGCGCCCGACCAGAATCAGCTCCGTCCCCCCCGCGTAAATCAATGGAGCATCGGGATCCAGCGCGAGATTACGAATAGTTTGCTTGTGGACGCGTCCTATGTCGCCAATCGCGGTGTTTGGGAACCCGGAGGACCTCTCGGTTTCCTCAGCCAGATCTCTCCGGCCAAATTTGCGAAATACGGTCTCTATCCCTATCCGGGAACCGGTCCCGCCGGGTACAGCTATGCGCCGGCTGGCGTGACGTGCGTTCCTGGAAACGACTGCGACCGCGCTCTTCTCAACCTTCCGATCACCAACCCTGCCGTTGTTGCGAAGATGGCCTCCGCCGGAATCGCAAATATATCGCCCTATCCCGGATTTGCCGGCACGACGCTGCTGAGCGCGCTGTACCCATACCCGCAGTTCGGCAACCTCGCGCCAACGGGATCCGCGACTGGCAATTCCAAATACGATTCTTTGCAGATCAAGTTGACCAAGCGTTTCTCCCGTGGCCTTCAGGCCAACGGCGCATACACGTGGGCGAAGGGCCTTACCCGTCCCATTCCGCAGGACTTCTTTAACTCGGCGGGTAGCCGGTGGACGTTACAGCAAATCCCGCCGCAGGCCCTGACTTTCAACGTCACCTACACCACACCGAGGGCGGCTTTTCTGCCCAAATGGGCAAACGTGCTTGTAAAGGATTGGCAGGTCGGCTTTTTCGCCCAGTATCAGAGCGGCATCTTTCTCACCCCGCCCGTCAGCCCGACGGCAAATTTTCTGCTGAGCGAAGATGTTCGGGTCCCGGGACAGCCGCTCTACCTGGTCAGCATCAACGATATACACAGCTACAATCCACAAAGCCAGGTTGTGCTGAACCCGAAAGCGTGGTCCCCGTGCCCCACCAACACAACTTGTGGCTCGGCGGCTAACACGATATTCGGGCCGGCCGGCACGCAACTCTATCCGGACTTCCGCGGTCCTCGCACGCCGCGGGAGAACGCCAATCTGGGTCGCCATTTCCGGATCAAGGAACGAATGGACCTGTACATCCGCGCTGAGTTCGTCAATATCTTCAACCGTACGATTTTCCCGAACCCAACCACGACGAATCCCCAGCTTGCCCCCATTCACGGGGCGGGCGGCGGGACCATCCTGACCAGCGGATTCGGAGTGATTAACGCTTACAACGCGCCGGGCACCGCGCCGCCCGTCAGCGCTGGGGCTGTAACCCTGCTTGGCCGCACCGGTACGCTGATCGCCCGGTTCTCTTTCTGATCGGGGCCGCCCTCGTGCGCCTGGGCCTGAGCGCTTTGCTGGTTGCGGGCTCGGCCATGAGCGCCCTTGGGGCCGAGCGGGAATTCATGCCCTGGTCGAGCGTGGAACCAATCCTCGCCGGCCAGGGCATCAGACTTCCTCCAGAGCTGGAACACGCAAGCGCGGCCACGTGGAATGGCTGGACGCGCGAACAGGACAAAGCCGTGCGCGCGCGTCTCGAACAGGGTGATCTCGATTCGATGGTGAATCTTCTGCTGTTCGGGACATCGTTCACCAGAGAGCCGCGGATCGCGATCGGGAACATCACGGAGGCGGCTAAAAACGGCGTCCTGCGGAGGCGGGTCGACGAACTGGTAGCCGGCTTGCAGAATCCAGGCGGCAACGAACGTCTTGCCTTTCTGAATACGTTGCTGCGCGACCGGGGTTTTGATGCAGATGGCTCCCCCGCCGATCTCGGGGTATTCGTTTACAGCAATCTTCAGCGGGTACTTGAGGAGCGGAGAACCCTCGCCGCGCGCGCCGCCGAAGCCCGGCGCGATGCGCATTCCGTCCTCGACCGGTCATCTCTATTCCGCGATCGCGGCGTTTCGCTCGACACCAGTATCTTCCCCGATTTCTCGATCGAACAAACCCTGCGCGATCTGAAGACGAGGGGCCTGCTGCGGGAAGGGCAGGTGTCTCGACTGGCCGTGATCGGGCCGGGCCTCGACTTTATAGATAAGAACGAAGAATCGGGGTACGATTACTATCCGCCGCAGACCGTCCAGCCTTTTGCGTTATACGATTCCCTCGTGCGTCTCGGGCTTTCGAAGCCCGGGACCCTTTCCGTCTCGATCCTGGACATCAGCGCGCAGGTGCTCGATCATCTTAAGCGGGCTCGCGAACGCGCCCGAAGAAGTATGGGATATGTCATCCAGTTGCCGCGCGACGTGGCGCGTCCGTGGCCGCCGGACCTCATCACCTACTGGCGCGGGTTCGGCGATCGGACCGGAACAGCGGTCGCGCCGATCCCTCCGCCGGAAATATTCAAAGGTCTGGAAACGCGAGCGGTGCGAGTTCGGCCGGACGTCGTGCTGGCCTGCGACCCGGTGGATCTCGACATTGTTCTCGAGCGCCTCAAGCTCCCGCAGGCGGACCGCTTCGACCTGGTGATCGGCACCAATATTTTTCTCTATTACGACAAGTTCCAGCAGCTCCTGGCTTTGGAAAACATCGGAGCGATGCTGAAACCCGGAGGCCTGCTGCTGACAAACGACCAGCTGCCCGCGGGACCCCTGAGTTCAATGCGCCCGGCAGGCATGACCGTTGTACGATACAGCGGCGATGACCCAGGCGCGATCGAGGCTGTCGGCTGGTATCGCAAGAAGTAGCCGGGAAAACGCTTGTTGCCACGCCCGGCTCGTTAGCCTCTTCGAAATCCACAAGCTCTTCCGAGCCGCGACCGGAAGGGAGTCTCCATGGCCCGCGGCGGGCCGCCAAAGCCGATGAACACGCGAAATGGCGTTTACGTAGAATCAACAATTTGGACCGCGTCTTCGACAGAGTGTTCCATGGCCCGCGGCGGGCCGCCCAAGGGAATGAAGGCCGCGCAGCCGGTGTGGGGCAGGCCTTCGGGGCTGCCGCCGGGCTTCCGCCGGGCCTGGAGCTTTACGTCAGCGTCGGTAGCGCCGGCGATTTGTCGCCGGCGATCCGGCCAGCCGCGTCTTCGCCAGAGCGGTCACTCTTTCCTTGACAGCTTAGGAGAACCACGCTATCCTTTCCTCAGTTACTTAGGAGAGATCGCGCGAATTGCCGCCCGCTGAACCATCCTCAATCCTGCCGGGAACGCTCGATCTCCTGATCCTGAAGGCAGTGTCGCTCGGAGTACTCCACGGATACGGCATCCTGCTGCGCATCGAACAGATTTCCGGCGGCACAATCCACATTGAACAGGGTGCGCTCTATCCCGCCCTGCACCGTCTCGAGAAACAGAACCTGCTGGACGCCACCTGGGGCACGTCCGATAACAACCGGAAGGCTCGATACTACAAGCTCACCGCTGACGGCCGGAAGCGTCTGCGGGATGAGGAAAAAAGCTGGAACAGGCTGGCTGCGGCCATGGCGCTCGCCTTGAGCGCCAGGCCGGGAGAGTCCTGAGATGCGCCGTCGGTTCTCCGTTATCTGGTCCGCGTTCTTCCGGCGTTCGAATACCGATCGGGAAATCGCCGAGGAGCTTTTGTTTCACATCGACAGCCGCGCGGGCGACCTGGTGCGGGCGGGCCTGTCCGGCCCTGAAGCGGCGCGACGGGCAAGGCTCGAATTCGGCGGGATCGAGAAACACAGAGAAAATTGTCGCGACGTCCGCGGGGTTCCTTTTCTCGACTCGTTGCTGCGTGATACGAGTTACGCATTACAGGTGTTCCGACGCAATCCCGGCTTCACCGCGGCCGCGATTGCGATGCTTGCGGTGGGGATCGGTATTAATGCCATCGTCTTCACGGTGACCAACGCGGTCCTCTTCAAAGGTTTTCCGGGCGTCGTTGCAAACGACCGCATCCTCTACATGACCACGGGCCGCGGCTGTTGTGTTTCCTGGCCGGACTTCAAGGACTGGCAGACCACTGCCAAATCGTTCCAGGGCATGGCCCTCGTCCACGGTATAGGCGCGACGTTCAGCGATCGGAACGGCTTCACCGAGCGTTACGATGCCACAGAAGTGACCGCCGGAACCTTTGGTCTGGTCGGTCAAAGGCCGATCGTCGGACGCGATTTTATCCCTTCCGATGAGATTCCGGGAGCGGCGCCCGTTGTCATTCTGCGCTATGCATTCTGGGAACGCCGGTATGCGAAAGACCCTGCCGTCATCGGTTCTACCGTGCGCCTGAATGGTGTTCCCACGACTGTAATCGGTGTGATGCCTCAGGGCTTTTCCTTTCCTCAAAATCAGGATCTGTGGGTGCCGCTGGTTCACGAATCGGCATTGATGAAGCGCGACAAACGCGACACCTGGTTTGTCTTCGGACGCATGGCCGAGGGCGTCACGCTCAAAACCGCTCGCGCGGAGATGGAGACCATTGGACGCAGGCTGGCCATCGCTTACCCGCTGACAAACAGCGGGCAAAACACGATTCCCCGGGTGTTGAATTTCCGCGGATTTTTCATCGGCCCGAATGCCACGCTGACTTACGCCGCGATGTTGGGCGCGGTTGGATTCGTGCTGCTGATCGCCTGCGCCAATCTCGCGAATCTCCTGCTTGCGCGCGCCATGAGCAGATCCCGCGAGATCTCCGTGCGCATCGCGCTTGGAGCGGGCCGCTGGCGAATTGTTCGGCAGCTCCTCATCGAAAGTGTCATGTTGTCGGCTCTGGGCGGTTTCTTCGGCTGGCTGATCGCCAGATGGGGCGTGCATTTTTACGCTCTGGCGCCCAATGGCTCGGGCGTCTCAGATCAGATTTTCGGGGGTGTCTGGTTCGACAACATACTCGATTATTCGATGGACTATCGTGTCTTCTCTTATCTGATCGCGGTCTCGATTGGGACTGGGCTGATTTTCGGGCTGGCGCCTGCGCTGCGGCTCTCGAAGCTTGACCTCAATGCGACCTTGAAGGATGGCGGCCGGGGTTCGACCGGCGGATGGTATGGACGGCGCCTGTCGTCCGTCCTCGTGATCGTGGAAATGGCGCTCGCAGTGGTTTTGCTGGTCGGCGCGGGTGTCATGATCCGGAGCTTTCTCAACGTTTATTCCGCGCCTCCTGGTTTCAGACCGGAGAACATCCTCACGGCGCTCATTAGTCTACCCAGGGCGAGGTACACCCAAACGCAAGCTCAGACCTCGTTCTACGACCGGCTCCAGACGCGTCTCGAAACTACGCCAGGCGTGAAATCAATTGCGATCGCTTCCGCTCTCCCGGGGCGAAGCGCATCGCTTGTCCCCTATGAAGCTGCGGGCGCGCGGACCGCGGCGCAGCCCCCAGGCGATGAGCGTAGCCGCCCGTCAGTGACTGAGCTTGTTGTCGGTCCCGCTTACTTCGAGACGCTGGGTGTTGCACTCTCGTCCGGTCGTGAGTTCGGTCCTGCGGATCAATCTTCGAATGCTTCGACGGTGATCGTAAATCGCCGGTTTGCAAGCCTGAACTGGCAGGGTGAGAACCCTTTGGGAAAGCGTCTCCGAATTTTCAACGGCAAACAACCGGAGGCCTGGCTTACCGTTGTGGGTGTTGTTCCCAATATTGCCCAGAATGGCGCCAACTGGCAGGACTTTGATCCGGTGATCTATCTGCCTTACCTGCATAGCCCGGCGCCTGAGATGTGGGTCATCGCGCGAACCCTCGTTTCACCCGGCAGTCTCACTGCTGCGGTCAGGCGAGGGATCCAGGCGCTGGATCCCGACCTGCCGATCACGCTCGGTCCCACTCCGCTGGCGGAGCGTCTGGCGCCGGCGTGGCAATACCGAGGCCTTACCGCGGTTTTGTTCCTGATCTTTGCTCTGATTGCGCTCCTGCTCGCTTCTATCGGCTTGTATGCGGTCACGGCCCATTCGCTGAGCCGGCGGACTCAGGAGATCGGAATTCGAATGGCGCTCGGCGCAACGGCGAGCGATACGCTCAAACTCGTTCTCGGGCAGGGTATGCTTCCTGTGGCGAGCGGCCTGATAATCGGACTGGGCGTTTCCTTTGCAGCGAATCGCGTTATCAAATCGGCGCTGGTCCTGGTTTCACCGTCCGACCCGATCGCCATCGCGTGCGGGTCCGCCGTGCTGATCCTCGCCGCCACGCTCGGTTGTCTGATCCCTGCTCGCCGCGCGACGCGCGTGGATCCTGCTGTGGCCTTGCGGCACGAATAGCAAATCAATCGTGCCGCAAGGCCACTATCGGTTCGACATTCATCGCCCGCCGGGCCGGAATCTGGCAGGCAAGCAGCGCGACCATGATCAAGACGACCGGCGCGCCTCCCAGCGTAACGGGATCATACGGCGACACCCCGACCAGCTGCGATTGCAAAATGCGATTCACCGCGAGCGAAGCGGTGAGGCCGACGAGAATACCGATCGCTACGGGTAACATGCCATCGCGAAACGACCATTCGGCGGACGTCCGCAGCCGCTGCGCCGATCGCCATGCGCACACCGATTTCTTTCGTGCGCTGACTTACTGAATGCGCGATCACGGCATAGAGGCCGACAGCCGCCAGGAGCAGCGCCATCACAGCAAAGATGGGGGCCACCGCCGCGTACTTCCCTATCTCGCTATGCCCGCGATCCATGCGGTCGGGATCAAACCCGAAGCTGGCTTTCAGGGTCGTGAACTTTCTCAGGATCACGTCGGGATCCAGTTTCTGTATCTCGGCCCGTACGTCTTGTGCCACTCGCTCGGGAGGCACGCCCGTTCGCAGCAGAAAATTCACACCAAGCACCGTCGGTGCTTGCCGGAAAGGCAAATAGACCAGAGGTTTGAACTGCCGCCGCGTGGCGTCTCCCTGCATGATATTCGGGACGACTCCCACCACGGTCAGCCATTCGGCTGGCTTCTTGCGATCGATGTAACGAAGCCGCCTGCCGAGGGGTTGTTCCCGAGGCCAGTACCTGGCGGCAAAACTCTGGTTCACAATTGCAACCGGTAATGTCGCCGTGCGATCTCCGCCGTTGAAGTCGCGGCCCGATATCGCGGATGCTTCCACCACTCGGAAGTAGTCCGATCCGACGCTCAGGAACTGGACAACCTCTCCCCTCTCCGGCGGGTTCGGTCTTCCCTCTATCTCAAACGTCCGCTGATTTCCGCTATTCACGGGAATGTTGCTCGCCACCGACTCATCTTCAATCCCCGGAATGGCTCTCACTTTCGCTTCGAACCGGTCGATATACGCAAGAGTGGCTGCGGGACTCGGGAATTTTTCGGACGGCAAACTTAACAATCCGACCAGTACGTGTTCCGGATCGCGTACGCCGGTATTGGCGCTCACAATGTTCATGACACTCCGAACCAGGACGCCTGCGCCCGATAGCAGCACAATGGCGAGCGCCATCTGGCCTGCAATCAGTACCGCCGCCAGGTGTTTGCCGACGCAGACCCGGCGTCAGCGCCCGGGGCGTCGCTTTTCAGAGCGCTGTTTACACCAATCTGCAAAACTCTGCCCATCGGAGCCAGCGAAAACAAAATCGCCGAAGCGAGGGAGATTGCAACCAGATAGGCCAGCGTGCCGGAGTCCAGCGTATAGTCGAGTATCTGGTAAATGGAGGCGGTTTCGACAGCCCACGCGCGCACGCCCCATTTAGTGATCCACCAGCCGAGTATTCCGGCCACACTTGTAAGCGTCAGGCTTTCGACGAAAATCTGGCGCATCATCCGCCCCCGGCCCGCGCCGAGCGCAATCCTGATCGAAAAATCGCTCCACCGCCCAACGGTTCGCGCCACCGTGAGATTGGCCAGGTTGGCGCAGGCGATCAGCAACACGAACCACGCCGCCACCCAAAGCGAGCCGTAGATGACTGGCGCGTCCGGGCCGATGTTGTATTGCGACCAGGTACTTACACGTTGGGGACAACACCGCGATTCGTCGCCGGATACGCCGTTTCCAGGCGACGATTGATAGCTTCGAGCTCCGCACGGGCCTCTTGCAGGTTGGCGCCGTCCCGGAGTCGCCCAACCGCCATGAAGGCTTCCGGAGCCCTCTGGTTCACCTCAGGGCCGCGCATGAATGGCATCCAGACGTCGTACTGCGTCGGAAAGTCGAAACCTTCGGGCATCACGCCGATGACGGTTGCAGGAGCCTTGTTCACAAGAACGGATGTGCCGACAACATCCCGGCGCCCTCCAAACTGGCTCTCCCAGAAGCGGTGATTGAGGATCACGACTGGAGCTGCTCCCCGGGCTTCGTCCGCCGGCACAAAATCCCGTCCGAGGGTCGGCTTAACTCCAAGCAACCCGAATAAGTTCGTGCTCACGGTGAAGGCAATAGTGTCGACCGAACGCCCCTCCCCATAGCTGAGACTAATACTTTTTTCCCCGACAAACGCCATTCCCTCAAAAGAGTGCGCCTGAGCGCGCCAATCCTCGAAATCGAGGTAAGTGATGCAGCACGTTCCTGAGGGATACTGCTCCTGGATATAAACCAGCCGGTCGTTCTTCTGGACGAGCGGGTAGCCCCGAAACAGCATCGTGTTCATAACGGCGAACACCGTGACGTTCAACCCAATGGCGAGCGCGAGCGTCACGATTGCCGTCAGAGTAAACGCGCGGTCGCGCCGCAGTCGCCGCAGCGCAAATCGCAGATCGTGGAAGAGTCCCTCCAGCCAGGGCAGTCCTCTCGAGTCGCGATGCGCATCCTTTGAGGCTTCGATGGCTCCAAATTCTACCCTTGCCCGGCGTTCCGCTTCGTCCACGGGCATGCCGCGTTTGGCGTAGTCTTCAGTGGCAAGGGCGATATGCGAACGCGCTTCAACGTCAAACTCCTCATCGAGGTCGCCCTTTTTGAAGATGGAAATAAATCGGACCAATAGCAGCATCACTGCGTTCACTGCTTGCCGCCCTCGTTTGACGCCGCGAGAACTCTGCTCATCACAGCAGCTAGACGCTCCCATTGGGTGCGGTCTTCTTTCATCCGGCGTTTTCCCGCTTTGGTAATCGAATAAAACTTCGCCTTGCGATTGTTCTCGGAAACACCCCACTCAGTCGCGATCCAGCCCCGCTGCTGCAATCGCACGAGCGACGCATAGATGGTGCCCTGGTTTAACAGGACCTCGTTTCCACTAAGCTGCTCAATGCGGCGAGCGATTCCATAGCCGTGGAGAGGCCCCAGGACATCCAGGGTTTGCAGGACCATGAGGTCCAGGGTTCCCTGCAGCAGGTCCAGTTTGGAATCGGGCATGAAGTGGTATCTGTGGTGATACCACATGAGTATCGCACAGCTTCAGGCGGTCTTGTTCTCGTCGAGAATCTTAACCCTGCGGCTCTCGATGATAACCCGCCCTTCGACAATCCACTGAATAGCCTTCGGATAAATAATATGCTCCTGCGAGAGGATCCGCGCCGAAAGCGACTCGACCGTATCCTGATCCAGGACCGGCACTGCCGACTGAACGACAATCGGCCCGGAATCGAGAAATTCATCAACAAAGTGTACGGTGCAGCCCGTGATCTTAGCTCCATATTCCAGAGCCTGCCGTTGTGCGTCCAGCCCCGCAAATGCCGGCAACAGCGACGGGTGAATATTGAGAACCCGGTTGGGAAACGCCCTCACAAAGTCGGTGCTCAGCAGACGCATGAAGCCCGCAAGGCAAACGAGATCCACCTGGTGGGTTCGCAGTTCGTCAATCAACAGCTTGTCATAGGCCTCGCGCTCCACTCCGGCGGAAGGAATGACTCGCAGCGGAACTCCATGCTCGCGGGCGATTTCGATACCTGGAGCGTTGGATCGGTTACTGATAAGGACCGCAATCTCGGCGTCGAGTTTCCCGCGACCTATGCTATGGGCGATAGCTTCGAAGTTCGAGCCGCGGCCGGATATCAGAATGCCGAGCCGCACTCACTGATACTCCACGCGGCCCTTGCCGCGCCGCTGCTGAATAACTTCACCGATAATCCAGGGTTTCTCGCCGGTACGTTTTAATGTCCGGAGCGCCGAATTCACGCGCTCCGCCGGAATTACCAGAATCATGCCGGCTCCCAGATTGAACGTACGTCGCCAATCCGCTTCTGGTACCTCGCCGATCGTTCGCAGCATGTCGAAGAGAGGAGGGGGCCGCCAGGAATCGGTGCGTATGATTGCGGCAAGGCCTTTGGGCAGAGCGCGCGGCAGATTGTCGGTAATTCCACCGCCTGTAATATGCGCAGCGGCAGACAGAGAACGCGCCTTGAGGAGCGCCGTTAGCGGTTTCAGATAACTCACATGGACTCTTAGTAACTCGTCTGCGAGCACCGTTCCTGTCTCCGGGAGGACCGAATCGAGCTTCAGATGCGCGACATCGAAAAGAAGCTTTCTCGCGAGCGAGTACCCGTTGGTATGTAATCCGGAGGAAGGCGAGGCCGATCAGTGCGTCGCCGCGACGGACCTTTGCGCTATTCATCATGCCCGACTTTTCCACAATGCCCGTAATACTGCCGGCAAGGTCATATTCGCCGTCCAGGTACATGCCGGGCATTTCGGCGGTTTCTCCGCCGATCAAAGCGCACCCGTTCGCCTCGCATCCTCGGGCGATGCCGGCGATTACCTGCACCGCGACACTGCGCCTCAAGTTTACCGGCGGCCAGATAGTCGAGAAAAAACAGAGGCTTCGCTCCCTGTACGGCTATATCGTTTACGCAGTGGTTGACCAGGTCCTCGCCGATTGTGTCGTGGCGCCCCGTGGCGAAGGCGATTTTGAGCTTCGTTCCCACGCCGTCCACGGAGCTTACAAGCACGGGCTGGCGCATTTTCGGCAGCGCGAAACAGCCGCCGAAAGAACCTATGTCTGTGAGGACGCCCTTTGTAAAAGTCGCCCGAGCCATTCTGCGAATAGCGCTGACGGCGCGCTCGGCCTCGTCGATGTCGACGCCGGCATCCTTATATGAAATGGCCCTGACCAACGAACAGTATACTAACTCTCAAGCAGCAGAGTGACCGGACCGTCATTCACGAGTTCTACCTGCATATCCGCCTGGAAAACGCCGGTTTTCGTCACTAACCCCTTCTCGCGGATTCTCTGCACCGTGTACTCATAGAGCTCGCGCGCTCGGCCCGGCGGGAGCGGCTGCGTCAAAGCTCGGCCTCCGTCCCTTGCGGCAGTCTCCGTAGAGAGTAAATTGTGAGACCAGCAGAAGCTGACCGTCGATGTCCAGAGCGCTCAGGTTCATCCGCCCTTCACTGTCCGGAAATACCCTCAGGTTTACCAGCTTGTCCGCGAGATAGTCGGCTTCGGATGCGCCGTCGGTGGCCGATATGCCTATGAACACGAGCAAACCGGCGGCGATCTCACTTGCTAAGTTGCCATCGACGCTCACGCTGGCTCTTGTGACTCGCTGGACGAGAAATCGCACTCTTATGGTTCTTCCCCTTATCTTTTCGGTTAAAAGACTAGTAGAGTAAGCCGAGTAACTTTATGATATATTATGCTAGGAGAATTAATGGCACGAGCAAAGGCAGATCAAAATGCGGCGATTCTCGAATATGCGCTGCATCATCTTGAGCGGGAACGCGACGAAATCCAGGCGAAGATCGATCACGTGCTCGGTCAACTCGGTGGACGAACGAACTCCGCTCCCGCAGATACCCCCAAACCTGCCGTTGCCGCGCCGGTACCGCGTACAAAGCGCGTGTTAAGCGAAGCGGCGCGAAAGCGCATAGCGGCGGCTCAAAAGCGCCGCTGGGCGGAGCATCGCAAAGCAAAAGCCAAAGGC
The DNA here is from genome assembly GCA_963831795.1 of Terriglobia bacterium. Lineage (GTDB taxonomy): Bacteria > Acidobacteriota > Terriglobia > Bryobacterales > Bryobacteraceae > BOG-234. Next base: position 69,752 of record CAWHSB010000027.1, read on the forward strand.
GAGTAAATCGGGCAGAACTTACAGGCGAAGCTCTCTTGCCTCGGGCACGGCGCGAAGTTGCGCGTCCTCGAGGCGTTTCGTTTCCTGCCACGTGTAGATCATGCGGTGAATCACCGTGATGTTCGACAGGATCGCGATCACCCACAGCACCTGCGCCATGCGGTTGAACAGCGCGCCGATAATGATCAGCACCACGCGTTCGGGCCGCTCCAGAAACCCCACCTTGCACTTCGGAATCGTATTTTCCGCGCGCGCGCGCGTGTAACTCACCATCACCGTGCCCGTCATGACGATCGCCGTCAGCACGACATAGAAGTAACCGGTTGATCGAGGCGTAGTAGACCAGCAAGTCCGACCAGCAGGCCGAGGTCGGAATAGCGGTCGAGCACGGAATCGAAGAAGCCGCCGAAGCGCGTCACGCGATTGGTCTCGCGCGCCACGCGGCCATCCACCATGTCGAACAGACCCGCGCCGATGCGACCACGAATCCGGCCCACCGGAACTTACCCGCGGCAAACAGGAACGCCGCCCAGATATTGATCAGCAGGCCGATAGAACGTCAGGACGTTCGGATGTACTCTCGATAACGCCAGCGCGCCGACGATCGCATTGATAATCCGGCCGAAGAACCAGCCGATAGCGCGCGTGACGGTCATCGATCTTACTTCCCGAGTTCGTGGATCGTCTGATCAGTTCCAGAATCTCCAGTTCTTTCGTGCCGCCGGGCGCCTGCATCTTCACCATATCGCCGACTTCTTTGCCGAGCAGCGACTTGCCGATCGGCGAACCGGTCGAGATCTTCCCCGTGCGGCGCGTCGGCTTCTTCGCTGGTGACCAGATAGTAAGTGATTTCCTCGTCCTTCTTCATATCGAGCACGACCACGCGCGAGCCCAGCCCCACCCGATCGTGCGGGATTCTTCGTCATGTCGATCATGGCGAAATCGGACAAGCCGCTTCTGCAACTGGCCCAGCCGGGCGTTCACGAAGCCCTGGCGTTCTTTGGCGGCATGATACTCGGCGTTTTCGCTCAGATCGCCGTGCGCGCGGGCCTTCAGAATTTCCCTGGGCAGCTCGTTGCGCAGCTCATATTCGAGCGCGGCGATCTCGTCCTGCAGTTTCTTTCTTGATATCGAGCATGGGGCGTCAGATTGGAAAACCGGGAGATGCCTCTTGCGTCATTATAGCGACATGAAATCCCGAGGCGGTTCTCAGCTGCGCATGCGCAGCATCAGATACAAGCCCGGCGATCGAGAACAACGCGTCCGGCGCCCAGGCCGCCACGACCGGCGGCAGGAGATTGACGTTGCCGAACTGGTCGAACAGCAGTCCGACCGCGAGATAAACCATCGCGACGCCGATGCCGACGCCTACTCCGGTCATCGCGCCCCGGTTCCCGACCAGGAATCCGAACGGCACCGAGATCAGGGCCATGATCAGGGCGAAGACCGGAACGGCGAATTTCTTGTAGTACTGTACGTGCAGCTTGACGGTATCGAAGCCGCTCTCCTGCAGCTCTTTCATATATGTGGCGAGCTCGGAGTAATTCATCTGCTTATCGAGCTTGACCGCCTTCAGGAAGTCATCGGGCGTCTCGAGGATCTCGGGGAAGGTGGTGGCTGTGAAGTTTCGGACCTTGTATTCGTCGATTCCGCTGATATCTCGCGATACGCCCTGCTCCCATACCCACGTGCCGATGTTCGGCTGCCATCGCGCGCGGCTGGCGCTGATTTCCCGGACCAGGTGGAAAGTCCTGGGATCGAGCTCAAACACGTAGGGCTCGACCATGACTTTCTCGGACGGGTCGAAGTACTTCACATAGAAGATGCGGTGATCGTGAATGATCCAGCGGCGTTCGGGATGAAGATAAGTCTGGCCAGGGCGGCCTTTGATCTCATTCAGGATGGCGTCCTGGATCTGGTTGGTCTGCGGAATGTAAGAATAATCGAAGGCGAACAAAAGCAGCGCTCAGTGCGCCGCTCATCAGCAAAACGGGCAGCCCGAGCCGCCGTACGCTGATGCCGCACGCCTTGAACGCGGTCACTTCGTTGTTCTTGGTCATGACGCCGAAAGTCACGAGGACCGATAAGAGGACGGAAATCGGCAGCGTGTCGTAGATTAGCTCCGGCGTCAGAAAGAGGTGGTATCTGAGCACGTGCGACATCGGCACGTTGTTCTTGACTATGTCTCCGAGCAGATCGAAGAAGGTGAAAATCTGCGTCATCGTGATGAAGCAGGCCAGCCAGACCACGAAATAGAACAGGAAGCTCGACAGGACGTAAACGTCGAGTATCTGAAACAAGACGAATTTCATTCCGCCGGCGCCGAGAGCCTCGCGACGAGAGGTGGCGCGGCGCGAGCGAATCCTGTCGGACATCGACTCGAACCAGTGGGTGATCGCCCGGATCAGGTCACCCAGGCGATCGCGATCTCCCGGCGTTTCCATGCGGATGATCATGAAGACGCCCGCAATACCGAAGACGGCGTTCGGCAACCATGAGGCCAGCTCAACCGACATGGAGTGAGTACGGGCGAGACCGGTGAGTGTGATGTAGCCGGTGTAGTAACAGAAGAACGCGAGGAAGATCGCCCATACATAACCGGCGGAACGGCCGCCTTTGCGCGACGAGACTCCGAGGGGAATTCCTACCAGGGCCAGCATCAGGCAGGCGACGGGCAATGCGAAGCGACGATGCAGCTCGATGCGGGCGTCGGTGTAATCCTGACTCGACTTCGGCGTGATGTGGATAAAGTGCTTCAACTCCCGGGTGGTCATCTGGTCCGTTTTTCGGGCCTGCTGCTGCTGCTGCGGTTCGGGCTGCAGAGCCGTCGAGTAAGTCGGGGCGCTCTGGTGATAAGGCGCTTCATGAAGCGCCTCGTCGCGGAGCATAAGTTGAATGCGGTTGTGTTTGACGTCGGGCACTGCGATGGCCTGGCGCGCGACCGTGACACGCGGGCCGGGCTGCGACGCTTTCACTCCGGTTTTGCGGTCGGCCGGGCGGAGTCAGGTCGGCGATAAATACGCCGTCCCATTGGGCGACGGATCCGCTTTGGGATTTGACGTCGTCGACGTAGAGGACCGTGTTGTCGCTGGTGAACTGCTCGACGAAGACGCGCGGCTCGACATCGGCCGTGAGCTGGGCGGCGGCTACGGCGTTTACGATTTTGTATTCGGCCCGGACCGCCAGCGGGTTCAACCATATGGCGCAGGCGCCCGAGAACAGGCTGGCGAGGATTGCGAAGGTCACGACGGGCGCGACAACGATGCGCGCCGAGACGCCGCCCGAGCGCAGGGCGACGATTTCGTTGTCGCTTGAGAGGCGGCCGAGGCCTACCAGGATGCCGACCAGGACTCCGAAGGGAATGGCCAGGAGCAAGATGGGCGGCAGGGCCAGGGCGAAGAGCTCGATTACTGCCGGGCCTCTGGCGGAGCGGACCAGGAGTTCGAAGAGGCGGCCTATGCCTTTTAGAAAGATTACGAATGTCGCCAGTGCAGTGGCGAGGACTGAGCTTGTCAGGATCTCGCGAAAGACGTAGCGGGAGAGGAGCTTCATGCGCGATGACCGGCGAGAACGTAAAGGTCCGCGCCGAGCGGAAGCTCGGCGGCACCGTTGAAAACCACCCCTGCGAGCGCCGTAAAGCTCCGGGCTTGCCGGTAAAAACGGGTCAGGCGTCCTCCTCTGCGGTTCGCGGTGTGAGCTGGACGTGGTAACCAAGGCGGAAGAGAGTCCTCACGAGCCGGTTGGCGCGGTGACGAGCTGCGCGGGGGTTCAACCGCACCCCGCGCTCTTCGTATGTGACTCCCTCGTGCAGGATCTTCCATGCGATCCGGCATAGCTTGTGAGCCACAGCCCAGATTGCCTTCGCATGGCCCTTCTTCGCAGTGAGCCGCCGATAGAGAAGTTCAAATGTGCTGCCCTTTGCTTTCACCGCGGCGTTGGCCGCCTGCGCCAGAACCTGCCGCATTTGCCGGTTGCCCTTCGGAGACCGGTCGCTGGTGGACACCTCCGCGCTTTCTTCTCTTCCCGGACAGCAGCCGACCCACGAAGCCAATTGTTCCGCCGACGGGAACGTGGCTGCCGTCGGACCCACTTCCGCGATAATTTGCTGCGCCGAGTCGGCACCCATTCCCGGCACCTCCGCCAGCCGCCGCACGGCATCCGCATGCTGCCGCAGGGCCTGCGGCAGCAGTCTTCTCCAGAGTCTCGATCTGATTGTCGAGCAGACTCAGTCGATCCAGAAACAGCTTCAGCACTCTTCGCTGCATCGGACCGATACGACCAGCCGCACTCAGTGCGTCCCGCAGTTCCTCAGGATTTGCCTTCAGCCCCCGAACAGCCAGTTCGGCGATTCGGGCCGGATCGCTCTGACCTTCCGCCAGCGCATGCAGCATGCGTCGCGCGCTCAAACCCAGCAGATCGCTCACATGGCTGGAAAGCTTAATCCGGATCTCCTCCAGAAAACCCTCCATCTGATTCTGCAACCGGACGCGGTCCCGAGTCAGTTGCTTCTTACTCCGCGTGATCATGCGCCACAGGCGCTGCTCCTCATCAGGTACAAAGCTGAGAATCAGTTCCCCGGCCAGGTGCCGCCGCACCAGCCGCTCCGCGTCGGTGAAATCGCGCTTCCGTCCTTTCGGGGCTTTGTTGGAATGCGCCTGTGCCAAATGCAGTTCAAATCGCCCTTCCAACTGCTGCCAGACAGGCTTCCAGTACTGCGCGGTGGACTCCATGACTACCTCGCGCACCTGCCGCTCCGCCAGCCATTTCTCCATCTGTTTCAGATCCGCCGCGCCCGCAGCGAACTTCCGCCGTTCAAAACAAATCTCTCCCACTTCCACGGCCGTGATCACCACCGCCAGCATCTTCTTATGCACATCGATCCCGGCGACCCTGTAGCTTTCCATTTCTCTTCTCCCTGGACCAGCGAAGGAGAGCGTACTGGGCAAAAATATTAAGCACCGTTTCGCGTTCTCCCGCCACCCCGGTGACAGGACCCGCACTCGTCCGTACAAAAGCACGCTCCAGATCAGACAGGGCATCGGTCTCAACTTACCCATTGCCGCCTCGACCTCGACCAACTCCGGTCCACTTCTTTTGATGCGGCAGGGATTCAGACGCCTTTTTCATCACTGTGCGTGGCCCGCAGGGCCATCGAGAGCAGGGCCGAAGCCCTGGCCCCACGTATGGCGCTCGCTCACGGTCGCGGCTCGGCGGCTTTCGCGGTTTCCGTGGCTAACGTCGGCGACGCAACGATCGGGAGCTTGGGCATTTCGTCGTCGGCCTTCGCCAGTTCGAGATCGTCGATCAGAATCGACGGAGCAACCACGGAGACTTCAGCGGCGCCTGAGCCGTAGCCGAGCAGAGCGAAGGGCGCTGCGTTATCGAGATAGTTCAAGGTCGCGCTATCGTCGCCGGCGGCGAGAATGTCCTTCAGCGAGCGGGCGTTGATCGACTTGAAACGTTCGCCGCGAATCATTTCCTCGTGACCGTCGGGATAGAGGCGATAGATATAGAGCGGAATGCTGACCGGCCGGTCCGAGCCGCCACCGGCCCCGGCGGAGAGGATCTTCCTGGCTTCGTCGAGCGAGGCGGAGGACGGAAAATCGAGCTTGCGGATCACGATGCCATAGGGCAGGCCGCGCTGCTGGATCAGGTCGATCAATTTCTTCTTCAGATCCGCAATCGAGCTGGTCTCTTTCGCAGTGATCAACAGGTTTGTGGGGAGGGGCGTCTCCGCGCCGTAGCTTCCGGGGATGCGGGCGCGGCCGTTTGAATCGTTATAACCCCGCACGGGCTGGCGGGTGCGCAGGAAGTCCTTCAGCACGCCTTTCTCGACCAGCGAGAGAGGCTTCTCGGGGACTCCCTCTTCATCGACTTCTTCCTGGCCGAGGAGAGGTTTGGTGGGGTCGTCCACGACATCGAAAAACTCGGGCATGATGCGAACGCCACGGCGGCCCTGAAGTTCCGTGGTCCCCGTCGGCGCGGCTCCGCCGGGAGCGGCGAGCGGTTTGCGCGCTATATAAAGGTTTCGTCCGAGGATCTGCGCCAGTATTTGAGGAGAAGCGACTCCTTCGAATAGAACGGGACCGGCATAGTCGTCGCCGAGGGGCGCGGCGGCCATTTTCATTACCTCGCCGCCGACATTGCGCGCGGCCGTGGCCAGATCGGCTTCGGGGAACATGCGGACGATGTCGCGGGTGTAGAAGAGGTCGCGATCACGAACGATCATGCCGTCCGGCGCCTGAGCGGAGGCGCGGATCTCGACCGTGCCGAGCGTCTCCGGCTGACGAATTTGAGTTCCCTCATTGTTGATGAAGCGGTGGAGAGCGTCTATCGCGCTGAACTCCACCGAAGATGCCCGAAGCGCCGGGAAGTTATCGAAGAGGCCCGACAGGCGGCGGGTTCGCTCGACCCATTCCTTCTGCTCGAACTTCACAGGCGTGTAGTCCTGGACCAAGACGTACGGCTGCGCCGGGGAGAAGTCGGGAAGGACCTCGTTGAGGGTTACGTTTCGCAGGGCGGCGCGTTTGCGGGCGATCGACTGAAGAGCGCCTTTGAAGGCAGAGTCGGTGGCCAGCCAGAGGAACTGGCGGAAGACGAGGGGGTTCTCGTCTTCGATCGGGAAGCTGCGGAGGTCGTAGCGGGGGCCGGCGGCGCCGGCTCCGGTCCAGTTGGTGTTGTCGAATTTGTAGTCTCCGACGCGAATGCGCACTCTGGGTATTCGATAGTCGTTCGTGGAGGAACTGAGCAGGCCCCCAGGAGTGGCGGCGGCAGACCAGGTGTGCATGTCGTCTACGGAGTAGCTGAGGTAATACGGCTTATCCAGCTGGTTCAGGCTCAGCGTCATGGAACGCTTGAGTTCTTCGTGCATGGCGTCCATGACCGGGTCGTTCTGGGCGGCAGTATTCCGCCGAGAGCTGCGGAAATGAGGAGAAGTGCTCCGGCTCTGGCAGGATGTCGAAAAAAGCCAGCAGTCGCTCTCCTGACGCGGTTGGTGCGAACACCGGCGACGAGATCGCCGGCGCTACCGGCACTGACGTGACGCTCCGCGCCGAGCGGAAGCTCGGCGGCAGGGCGGGAAGCCCTGGCCCCACAAC
>CAWHSB010000028.1:0-170026 GCA_963831795.1 Terriglobia bacterium
AGACCGGCCAGGAACAGGTGAAAGAAGACCTCCTCGAACGAATCGTAGCCGAGTGCCTCGCGTACGCCGAAAAAGGAAAACACGAGATCCTGGACGAATTCACAGCCCGCTCCACCTATGTCCGAGGCAAGCAAGTCAACGTCGACACCGGCAGCCGGGTCTTCTCCGGCGTAACGGCGGGCCTCGACGAAAACGGGTTCCTGCTGGTCGAGACGGAAAGCGGCATCGAAACCGTCATCGCGGGAGGTGTCCGCGCCGCCTCTTAAACAAACCCGAGGTTCTTCGAAGCGAAGTTCGGCAAGTTCGGAAACACCGTGCTCAACTTACTGGAAGGTAAGCCAAACCAGCTCGCCAGCGTCGCGCCGTACTGATCGACCGCCGTCGTCGGAATCCAGATCCCGCGCGTATTGGCATCATTAGGCCCGCCCAGAACCAGTTGCGGAAATGTTCCATAGAGGTCGCCGCCATTTACGGCATCGCCCATCACCATATGATGGCTGCCCCACGCATGGTCGCTTCCATACCCCGAACTCGGCTGAAGCGTGCGGCCGAATTCGGACTCGGTGAACGTAGTCACTTTGGATGAGATCCCGAGTTCCTGCGTCGCCGTATAGAAAGCCAGCATCGCCTGGCTCAGCGGCTGCAATGCAGTCTGCTGGTTGTAGATCTGGCCCGAATGGGTATCGAATCCGCCGGTCGAACAGAAGAAGATCTGACGTTGCGACCCTAACTGCGCCCGCACGCTAAGCAATTGAGCGACCTGCTGCAACTGCTGCCCGATGGTCGTATTGGGAAACGGCGTCGTGAGGGCTGGAACGCTAGCCACAGCGGTTTGCACCAGGTTATCAATCTGAATGGCGCTGCTGGTCTGCGCATTGGCGGCCTGTACCAAAGAGAGACCCGAATTGAAGGTGAGGATCTGTTGAAAGGCGGCGTTGGTCGTGGCCGAATTCGAGGCGCCAAGCTGGCCGAGTGTGAGGTTCGACAACGATGAGAGCTGTGCCGCCTGATTATTGCCGTTGAGCAGAACCGCGTTCCCGGACACCGAGCACGCGATCGGGAAACCGGTCGATGAAGGATAAAGCGAGAGGATCTGATCCGCCATGCGTCCGCCCCAGCCGCTGCCGGCCAGGGCCGAATCGCTGTTGGTTGTCTGCCACTGATTCTGTTGCACGGTGTGATCGAAGAGGTCGTTCGGAATGTCGGCCAAATTCTGCTGATACTGAGCTTGCGTCAACGGCTGCGTCAGCATCCCGACGTTGGCCACGAACGCCAGTTTTTTCTGGTTAAACAGCTGCTGCAACTCGGGCATCGCCGGGTGCAACCCATAGGGCGCGCTCCCGGTCACCGTGGTTATCGGGAGCAATTGCGACTCCGGGATCGCGAGCGGTCCGCGAACGGAACTGTATTGCTGAAATCCGGTCGAATCAGTGGGAACGATCGTGTTATTCCCGTCGTTGCCCCCAAAGAGAAAGATGCACACCAGAGCGCGGAAATCCGAGCTCTGGGCCATAAGATTCATGGCGGCTCCCAAAGCCGCAACCGAGCGGCAGCTGGTCTTTATAAAATTGCGTCTGTTTTGTATCACGTGTGAACCCTAATGCTGAACCTGATAAAGTCCGGAAGTCGCAGTCAGATAGATCGCGCTGGCGACACGCGATGCCGCCGAGTACGGCATCGAAGTCACGGCCCCCGCCACGGCTGTCTGGATAGCCTCTGGCATCTGACCAGCCATGAAAGCATTGTTCACGGCCTGCACCAGCGCGGCCCCCGTTGGGTCGGCGGCGAGCGCAACGAAGGGAGACAAGTCCAGCGTCACGCCGCCGCCCGCCACACCGCCCCAGGAAATCCCGTTGACCCAATTCACCCGATCCAGACCACTTGAAGAATTCATCACGTCAAATTCGGGGCCAAGGAGCGAACTGGAGCCAGGCAATGGATAAGACGGCGGGTAATAACCGGCGACGCTTTGGGGATAGAACAGCGACTGGCTCATAAGGGACAAAGGGCCCACGAGCCCATTCGAACCGCTGGCGGAAACGTCGAGGTTCCTGAGAACCGAAGTCATGAACAACACCGGTTCCCGGAGATGCCCCCCGGTCGGAATCCACGTCGACGGATCGTCGCTCTGCCGCGCTTCTTTGTCGAGGAGAATGGCCTTGAGCACCGCTGCCAGATTTCCGCGAGTGCCAGTGCCATCGTCGTTGAATACCTGAGCGACTCGCTGGACATAAGCAGGGCTGGGATTCGAACTCACCAGGTGCTGAATGAGCATTGTTGAAACAAATGGCCCGACGTTCGGATGGTTGAAAATGTTCTGCAGAGCCGCCTGGGTGTCCTGTTCGGCTGTCTGGCCGGCGGGCAGTTGCGTTCCGTTCAACAGCGTCTTGGCGCCGGTATCGTGGTTGGCTTCCCAGGCGACCATCGGGCCCACGAAGTATTGGGGGTTCGTCCCCTGCGGCTGCGAACCGGGCATGACGGGATAAGTCCAGCCCGTGAACGCCCGTGCGAAATTCTGAATGGTGCTCTCTGTATAAAGCGGGATCGTGTTTCCCGAACCATCCAGCTTTGGCGTGCCGTTTGGATTGAGAAGAATCGGTCCCGTACAGAAAAGCTGCATCAGTTCGCGGGCATAGTTTTCATTCGGCAGCGAACCGTTCACGCCCTTGACGTTATTCGCCATGTCCAGGTACAGCCCCATCGAAGGACTCAGCGTGATGTCGCTCATCAGATCGTAGAAATTACCAAACGCGTCGGACTGAAGAATCTGAAGATAAGGTTCGAACTCAGAGGTCTGGAAATCCTTGTATCCGGAAATCACGAAGATCTCGGAGAGCGCAAAAGCCACTCGCTGCCGCAACTGATCCGGCCCGGAGAGCGCGTTGAAGAAGAAATCACTCTGCAGCTGTCCGAAGCCCGACGCGTCCGGCGTGTACGGAGATATCGGCGAATTCAGTTGCTCAGTGAACCACTGCTGGAAGCCGACCTGCTGCAGGTGATCGATAGCAGCCGGGGTCGGCCCGAAGGTGGCCTGTTCCAGGAAGTGAAATGCGGAGGCGTAGCTAACCTGGGCATTTCCCTCCTGCAGCGGCACGCCAACCGCTGCTGACGTGAGCGGGGTCGCGCCGGGATTGACGACGGTCACGGGCACAACGGCGCCCACGACCGGCGCCGCAGTGCCTGTTGCTTTGAGTGTCGTAGACGATATGAAGGTGGTGTTAAGAGTCGTCGTCCCGTACACGACTTGAGCAGTAGGAATAAACCCATTCCCTGTCACTGTGATGGTGAATGGTCCGTAGGAAATCGGTTTTGGCGAGACAGAGGAAATGACCGGGGTTGTATTGGAGAGAGTAATCGTTGATGCTGCGGATATGACGGATGGATTCTCCTGGCTTTGTGCCTGTACCGATACCGTGACCGGATTGGGAAGACTCGCCGGCGCCTGATAAGTTCCGCCAGCTATGGTCCCTACCGTTTGATTGCCGCCGGCAATACCATTAACGAACCAGTTCACAGCTTTGTTCGAAGTGTAGGAAACATAAGGAGTAAAAGTTACCGTAGCCCCTATGGATACGGACGCTCTCCCGGGGTAAATCTGAACCGCAATCTGGCTGTTTTGCGCATTCAGGAAAGCCGGCGCCAGCATCCCGGCCAACAGCGCAGCTGGGCACTTGAATTTAAAGAAATTTCCGGTGCGAGTGCGAAAAATCATGAATATATGCCAATTGAAAACGCGTTATTCGCTGACGCTGCGCGGCCGCCCCGTCTCTACACAACGAACGCTATGTTTGATCGAGGACACCCACCCATCGGATAGTCCCAGGAACAGCGATATTTCTCATTGCCGAGAAACTATTAAACGGTACGTCTAGTACTAAAAATAGCCTCCGAGAATCCCTGGTCACAAGATTGTCAATGGTTAACTGGCAGCCGGAAAATGGCCGATCACCACGGGCGCCACGGCGCGGCCGAAGCAACGCCCAATCGGACAGTATGCGGACGGGCGGTGCGACGTCTCCCTCATACGTTAAATACCGGCGTGAATTGCAGCCTCGAATTCAAATTTCGTTCAATGAAAGTACTGCCGTCTTTGTGTCCACGTAGCAGATAATGGTAGGGGAATTTAGCGGAATACCATACATGCCGGACGAATCCTGGTTGAGTCAGCGGCGGACGTTCTGTCCCACGTCACGTGGTCCTGGGAGATCGGAATGAAAACGCGGATCCTCGTGGTTGAGGACAATCCGGGCGACGTCGCCCTGCTCCGGTGGGCACTCGAGGCCGCGAACATCGACTTCGAATTGACCGTTATCGAGGATGGAGGGGAAGCACTGATGCTCGCCCAGCAGCGCGGCAAATACGCCGGCGCCGAGGCGCCCGATCTTGCCATTCTCGATCTCAATCTTCCCCGGAACGACGGCATTGAGGTTCTCCGGGCGATGCGGGCCAGCCGGCCCTTTGCCGATGTCACCGTCGCAATTCTCAGCTCCTCAACATCGCCCCGCGAGCGTGAGAAGCTGGACGAATTCGGCATTGATCGTTATATCGCCAAGCCGGCGGACCTCAACGAGTTCCGGCAGATTGGACATGCCGTCCGGGATCTGATCGAAGAGAGCAGACTTCGCCGTTGCAGTGTCCGGGAATAGCTGTTCACACTACCGCGTCCTGATGCAATCCATCGGGCTGATTGCCAGGTTGGCGAGCGCGAGATACGGGCCCGGCGGGCAGCCTTTGTCCCAGGCATGGTTTCTCCACAGTTTGCCCTCGTCGAGCCCGACGTAATTCCAATGAGTATCCCGCGTGGAGTAGATCAGCCATAAGCGGCCGGTAAACCCCTTCGGGATTTTGGCGTCGAGGTCCGCAAGTACGGCCTGTCTGCTGGAAAGGCGTGTGAACTGTCCGCGCTGGCAGCAGGGCCGTCCGGTATCGCCGAAAATGGCGTGGCTATCGGGCCAGTAGAGCTTGAAACCTTCGATGAGAGACGCGTGTACCAGCAGCAGGTCGGCAGGCGCGACGTGTTTTCTGAGATATTGAACGGCTCCCGCGTAGTCTTCCTCGGCCTGGTTTCGGTGCTCGCTTACCTGCTTCCAGGAGGCCTGAGAAGCGGCTGCGATCAGGATGACCCAGGCAACTGTCCCCGTATGCCGCCAGCGGACCAGATGTTGAACCACCATCGCGGCGCCGAGCAGAAAGCACGGCAGCGCAAACAGCCGCGTGCGCGGAGTGGCGGGGTACCAGTGCACCGCGTTGGCTGCGGCAAGCAACACGCACGGGAGTATCGCGACGAACAACATCCAGTTACGATGCCATGCGGACAATGCTCCCGCCGCGACGCAGAAGATGATTGCCAGGGCCAGGCCCGGAGACAGCGGTTGCGCGTTCGCGATCCAGAACTCGCGTAACTGCAGCGCGAGATTCGGGCGAATGAAGGCAATGTAGAGGATTGCTAGAACTCCGCCCGCAGCAGAGACGAGAGTGGCGGCCCGGCGGATCCCACCACGCGCCCAGACCGCAATCGCCACGCCTGGCAGCAGGAATGCGGCCGACCACGCAAGCGGCAGGGTGACTGCGAAGGCGCCGGTCAGAGTATAAAACCGGCGCCCGTCCGGGTGTTGCAGGTAAGAGGCGGCGAAGAAGAGGATTGCCGCGGAAGCTGCCATCTCTCCGCTGTATTGCTTACAGGTTCGCGAATACTCAACGGCGACGGGATGACAGGCCAGCAGCCCCGCGGCGAGAGCGGCAAGAGGCAGCGAGACCAGCCGCCGCGACGCCGCCAGCATGAATGCGACACCCGCGAGCGCCAGCCCGAGCGGCGCCACGCGAAACGCTGCATTCGACGTGCCGAGAACATGAATTACGGCTCGGGTCAGCAGCAGAAAAAGAGGGGGAGTGGTCTGGAGCCAGTCCGGGTAGTAGAACATCCCGGAGAGGGTTGGCTGAAGAACGGAATTGGCTACCCACGCTTCGTCCAGCCACAGACTTCGTTCGATGCCGTAGAACCCCAGACCAAGAGTGAGAATTACAAGAAGGAGCGCAATGGTAGCCCGCGGGTTCACACCAGTAGGGAACGCTCCCTTCCGGTCGCGGCTCGGAATATCGGTTCTGAGCCGCGCGCGGCGCAGCAAGCGCGAGCTATTCCTTCTTGCGAGGGGCCGGCGCGGCGGCGCTCACGCCGAAGGCGCGCAACTGCTGGGCCGCCTGCTTACCGCCCTCCGATTTGGGGTATTTCCGGGCCGCGAGCTTCCACTGGGCGATTGCGGCATCCGTTTTTCCCAATCCCTGCAGGGCGGCGCCCTTCCCGAAGAGGGCGTTCGGTGTCACTTTGCTTTCCGGGTAACGCTCCAGCACGGCGTCGAAATCCTTCTCCGCCTGCGTATATTTCATCTGGGACAGGTGAATCTGACCGAGTTGAAACTGAGCTTCGGACGCAAACGGATCGTCCGGATAATAACGGAGAAACTCGGCCCAGTCCTGCGCCGCAAGATCGGGCTTGCCGCTGGCAAAATCATTCGCAGCATTGCTGTACAGCTGTTGAGCCGACGGCGCCACCGTCGCGGGGCCGGTTCCGAAGCCGCCGGGTCCCGCGTCGGCATTGGTATTCGAGGACGGCGGCGCCGCAGCGGGAGACTGGATGACCTTAAGGGCATTGTTGATATCGGTGAGCTGCTGTTGCAGCTTGTTCATTTGCGTATTCAGGTCGGCAAGCGAATTCTTGATCTCGGAGGTGTCGTTGCCGAGATTATCCACCCGCGAGGATAATCCGGCGACAGGACGCAGGGAGTCGTTCAACTCCCTCGTCAGCGTCTGGGTGACGCTCGCGGTCAACACGCTCACGTTTGTGTTCGCTTTGTTGCCCGCTTCGAGGGCCTGCTCCACCAGAGTCTGGAGCGTGGCCATCTTCTGATCGAAACCGCTCTGCAGCAACCTCACCTGATCCTGAAGCTGCGCGATGTCCCGTTGCATTTCCTGCTGCTCCTTGCTCGCCGCGAAGGTCGAGCCAGGAATCGCGAGGGTGAAGAGAGCGAGAATACAGGTCGAACGCATCATATTCATACTTTACCGTTTGGCGGAGACCTCTGACAGACCCTCTACTGGTTGGCGGAGAAGTGCGCGCGCCGGTTCGTCTGGTAGCACGCCTCGTCGGCTTCCGTACAGGCGGGCCGCTCTTTTCCGTAGCTGATGGTCTTCAGGTGGTCGGCGGGAACCCCGAGTTGCTGGAGGAAATCCCGCGCCGCGCTCGCCCGGCGATCTCCCAGAGCGAGGTTATATTCGGCGGAACCGCGCTCGTCGCAGTGCCCTTCCACGATCACCACGGCCGAGGGGAAGTCGGAGAAAATGCGCTTCAACGCCGCGGCATCGTTCGTGAGAGCTACGCGCGCGTCCTCTCGAATGTTATTGGAGTCGTAGTCGAAGAGCGCGTCCTGAAGATCGGACTGGACCCGGGATTCCAGCGTGCCTCTGCGCGTGGAGGGCTCCGTTGGAATCGTGCTCGCGGGAGGAGGAGGCGGCACGGTCACCGTCAGGGTCGTGGTCGCGGAAGTGTCGCCATTGACGCCGGAGGCGGTCAGGGTATACGTGGTGGTATCGAACGGCTGCACCGACAGCGTTCCCATCGCGGGTACGGTACCGAGGCCATGGTCGATAGAGACATTGTTCGACGCGGTCACGGACCAGCGTAAAACGGCCGACTGGCCGCGCCCGACTGTCGTCGGCTCGACCGTAAATGACGCAATCACCGGTCGCCCTTCACGCGGCGCGGCAGGGCCGCCGGCCCCGTTCGCGGATGGGCCGGGCGGGGGCGGCGGCGGAATCGGCGTTTTCTTGCTGCCGCAGGCCGATGCGAAAACAATTGACGCCAGCGCCACGGCCAGCAGCGCGCGATTCGAATGGAGCGAGGATTCCGGATGATTCGTCATAGTCACTTGACACCCCAGGTGGGTTGTCTGTTTTCCCCTTCTTTGGTCAGTTGCTGGACTTGCGTGCCGTTGGCCAGCATCGTAAAGATCTGTTTCCTGCCGGTCCGCGTCGAACCGAAAACCAGATGGCTTCCATCCGGGGCCCAGACGGGATTCTCGTTCTTGCCTTCGTCGTGGGTCAACTGCGCGTATTCGTGAGTTCCGAAGTCCATCACGAACACGTTGAAAGCGCCTGTGGCATATCCCCGCGTCCAGGAAAAGGCGAAGTGCTGTCCGTCCGGGTTCCAGGAGGGATTTGAGGCTTCTCCTTCGCCATTAGTCACCCTTTGCACGTTCGATCCATCGGCGTTCATCTGGTAAATCTGCTGATGACTCTGCCCCATGACAACCAGGAGGAGATTCGGATTCTTCGGGTTGACCTTGGGCTCTACTTCAAGAGCGTCGCGGAAAGACACGCGGCGAAATCCCTGCCCGTCGACGCTGGCGGAATAAATTTGAGCGATGCCGCTGGCGGTGGAAGAGTAGTAAATATTTTTTCCGTCCGGCGTGAAAGTGACATTCAGGTTCAGTGAAGCCTCCTGATTGTAGAACGACAAAGGCCGCCCGCTCAGGGTATCGATCATCATGATTCGGGGAGTTCCTTTAGCGAAGGAAGTAAACGCCAGTCGCGATCCATCCGGCGAAACCGAAGGCGCGATCGAAAGGCTTCTGAGACGGGTCAACTGTTTCTGATTGTTGCCGTCCCAGTCCATTGCCCAGATTTCGTCACTGCCGCCTCGCTTGGAAACGTAATAGATCCGGCTGCCGAGCAACGATCCCTTGCCGCCGAATTTCTGAATAATGTCGCTGGCGAATTCGTGCGCCATGCGGGTGGCGCCGGCTTCGTCGAGGGAGCCCACATACCGCTGCGCCATCAACTGCGCCGCTTGCGGATTTGGCTGCCGCGTGTCATCCACGTATCCGTACAGCACCAGCGCGCCATTCTGCACCGCGGTGTAGCCGAAAACAAGATGGGATGCATTGACCGGCGCGCCGCCCCAATCGGAAAGCGAAAAGCCCTGGGTGTTGCCCCCGGACCGCAGATCTTCCGGCCGCTGCGGGTTGTTCAGCGGGAAGAGACTCTTGGCTTTCATTTCGAAGAGGCCTGAATTCTGGAGATCGCCGAACAGGGTGGAGTTGAACGCCGCCATGTAAGGCTCCGCTCCCGTGCCGCGGAAGTCGATCACGGCGAGCGCGGGCTTGCCGCCGGCATTATTGATCCAGGCTACGATATCTTGCCCGAAAAGCGTCGCGGCGGTGACCGCGGCCAGAGACAGCAACGCGATAAAACCAGATTTGCGTTTCATTGTGTCAATTGAAACCAGAGTTTCACGGTTACATCGTTGCGGCCAAGCTGCGCGGGCAGCGCGGGCAACGGATTGGAATCGAGGATAGCTCGAAGGGCCGACGAATCGAGCAGGTAATTGCCGCTGGGTTGCGCCACTTTCACATTGCTGACGGCGCCATTTCGCGCGATGGTAAACGATACTGCGCATTTCTGTGAAGGAGACGCATGAAGGGAGGCTCGGTTCCAATTCTGCGAAACGCGGTCGCGAACGAGTTCGCCATAGGCGCCGAACCGGGTTCCAAGAATCGAGTCCGCAAGGTCGATGCCGTTGGTCCCCTCCGTTCCATACATCGGCGTATTGGCTTGTTGGGGAATCCTGGAGTAAATCTGATTGGGCTTATAAGGGTCCGGAGGCCGGAACAACGTCTGGACTCGCGGCTGCGGCGAGACCTTTTTCGGTTTTTCAATTTTGTCCGGGATTGCGATTGCGTCTTCGGGTTCAGCCTTCACTTCCTTCTGCGGTTTGAGCGCTTCCGGGGGCGCCTGAGGAACAATCGATTTCGTGTCGTTCGCCAGCGGATTCACCGGACCTTCCTGGCGCGGAATCGGTATGGTCTTTACCATGGTGACTCCGACGGAACCGCTGCTGGTAGTGGACCCGATGGTCTTGTTCGTCAAATTCCACAAGCCCGACGCCACCAGGAGCCCAATGACTACGCCATGCGTGACCAGTGAACCGGTGAAGGCTTTCCCGATCGAGTCGCGTGCGCCGCCCGGATAGTAGCCTTGCTCCATACTAACCACGCTGTATGCTACCGCTTCCTCCCAGTACTATTATCCGGCTGCGTGACCGCCCGGACATCGAGCTTCGCCGCCCCCAGCACACTCATCACGTTTGCCACGATTTCCCACGTGGCTTCGGCGTCGGCCCGCACGTAGACGGCCTGCTGCCCGGGAAACTTTGTGTGCACTTCGTCAACCAGGCGGTGGATGTTTATGCTGTTTTTATTGAGGTACACCTCGCCGGTTTTCGTAATCAGGACGACCGGAAGGTCCTTCGTGCTGGACGCGACCGATTTCGTCTTCGGAACGTTGACCTCAACCCCGTATTCCATCACGTGCGCGGTGATCATGAAGATGATCAGAAGAACCAGCGCCACATCGACGAACGGAGTGACGTTGATCTCCGCCAGTGGTGGAGCGCCCCGCGATCTCCGCCCGCCGTTGAAGCTGCCGCCGACGTTCATAGCCATCGATCTACTCTCCGAAACTGCGCTCGATCATGTTCATGAATTCGAGAGAGAAGTCGTCCATGCGCGCCCCCATGTCTTTAAGCGCATGGCCGAAGTGATTATAAAAAATCGCTGCCGGAATCGCGGCAAACAGCCCCGCGGCAGTCGCGATCAGGGCCTCCGCGATGCCCGGTCCTACAGCGGTAAGACTGGTGCTTCCCGCCGATCCGAGACCTTCAAATGCGCGAATGATCCCAAGCACGGTCCCTAATAAACCTATGAATGGCGAAACCGACGCAATGGTTGCAAGCCAGCTGAGATTTTGTTCGAGCCGCGCCAACTGTTCGTTCGTGCCCAACTGCAGACTGCGTGAAATGGCGTCGTGATTGGCGAGGCTGCCGCGGGACTTTACCTGGCGGCTCACTTCTTCATAACCGTGCTCAAACACCGAGACGAGGGGCGAAGGGCGAAACTGCTCGCTTGCCACCATCACGGCTTCGAGACCTGTCGCTTTACGAAACGCTCGAAGGAAGCGGGTATCGCTCCTGCGAACGGATCCGAACGACGATAATTTGGAAAAAATAACTGTCCAGGAGTAGACGGACGCAATCAGAAGGATGGCGAGAACAGCATCCGTGAGCGGCGATCCATTGCTAACAAGGTCCCAAACATTTGTTTGTAACAAGAGAGCCGCGAACGGACTCGACAACTTTTATCCTCCATCCCAAATCTAGCATGTGAAGGTAGCAAGCTGTACACTTCCGCAGGGTTATAAAAAACAGTTGCGGTCAGGTTTCGGCCACTATGATTTCGGCGGCGGGGCGAATAAACAAACCGGATTCAATTACTCCCGGCACCGCCTTGATGTCGCGCTCGAGTTGGTTGTGGATCGCTTCGAAGCGCACGTCAAAAATCAGGTTACGGTTCTCGGTGATGACGGGACCGTCTTTTCCGGTGGCGAGGCGTAGCTTGATTTCCGCGGCGCCCATCGCTTTCAGTTCGCGCTCAACGATGCGTAATGCGATGGGGAGGACTTCCACCGGTATCGGAAATTTTTCGCCTAACTTCCGCACCAGCTTCGACTGGTCCACCAGGATGAAATTCCGCGGGGAGGCATGGATTATGATTTTCTCCATGAACATTGCGCCGCCGCGGCCTTTGAGAAGGTTATGTTCGGGGTCTACTTCGTCGGCGCCGTCGAAGGCCCAGTCCGGGCGTTTATCGAGGAGGGAGCCGACAGTCAGGCCGGCTGCCGCACAGGCGAGCGTTACTTCGGGAGAGGTACAAACTACGGAGACGTTGAGCTTTTCGTCGCGGACGCGCTGCGCGATGGCGTCGATCGTGACATAAGCGGTGGAACCGGAGCCGACGCCGATGACCTGACCATCGCGGAGGTTTTCGGCGACTTTTCTTCCGACTTGCTCTTTCGCGGCGCGGTTCGAGATGGATCCCGACCAGGCGTCGCGGATTGAAATGTTATCCCAATTCATACTTGATTCAGTTCTCCAGCTGTTCGAAGAAACGCTCTGTCGAAGACGCGGTAGACAGGGCTACCGGCGACAAGATCGCCGGCGCTACAAACTGACGTAAAGTTCCGCGCCGGGCGGAAGCCCGTCGGCAGGCCCGAAGGCCTGCCCCACACCGGCTGCGCGGTGTCATTCCCTTCGGAACAGGCCTCATACCGAGCCGCGACCCGGCATCCCCTTTAGGGGTGCTGGCACGGGAGGGAGCGTTGCCGCGGGCCAAAAAAAGCGCGTCCATGGATCTATAAGAGTTCGGTCTGGTAGAGATCGTGCAGCCTTACCAGGCCGAGGCATGCGTCGGCCTCTACTACGGGCAGCACTGAGATCTGCGAGGGCCGGTCTTCCATAAGCTGCAGGGCCTCGCGCAGAGTGGCATCCGGATGTACCGTAACCGGCCGGGTGGTCATGAGGTCTCTCGCCCGGACACTGCGAATGTCGTCGTTCATTTCGAGTGCGCGCCGCAGATCTCCATCCGTGATCAGTCCTTCGAGGCGGCCGCCTTCACCGGTCACGCATGCGGCGCCGAGGGGACAGCGATTCATCGCGATTATGACCGACTTCATCGAGCTTGCCGCATCCGTCCATGCGACCTGATCGCCCGCATGCATCACCTGGCGCACGGTCACACGCAGATTTCGCCCGAGCTGGCCCGCGGGATGGCGTTGAGCGAAGTCGTCGGGGGATAGCTTGCGGGCTTGCATTACGGCTAACGCCAGGGCGTCGCCGAGGGCGGTTGCTACAGCGGTGCTGGCGGTCGGGGCGAGGTTCCAGGGGTCGGCTTCCGCGCGGACCGACGCGTCCAGCAGGATATCGATATCGCGGGCTAGCGGGGAGGATCGATTGCCGATGATGCCGATCAGCCGGGAGTTCAGTTCTTTGAGGATCGGGACCAGGCGCACGAGTTCCAGCGTGGTGCCGCTCTTTGAGAGCAGGATGGTGGGATCTCCGTCCGCATAGACTCCTACATCGCCGTGAAGGGCGTCGACGGGGTGGAGAAAGACGGCCGGCGTCCCGGTGCTGCAGAGCGTGGCGGCGAGCTTCTGCGCCACGAAGCCGGATTTGCCGAGGCCCGTGACTATGACTTTTCCGCGGTGTTCCTGGATTAGCCGAACGGCGCAAAGGAATTGATCGTCGAGGCGGTTGGAAGCGCAGGTAATGGCTTGTGCTTCGGCTTCCATCGAGGAGCGGCCGGTTGAGAGTAAATCGGGAATCATCGGGCGAGAGCCACTTTCGCTAGTTTACTTCCGCAGTTATGATGCGCTATGAAAGTTCTCATGACGGCGCCCGATTCCGAACCGCGACCGCGAGGAGTCACCATGGCCCGCAGCGGGCCGCCAAATCGGATGAAGACGCTGCGCAGGATATGTGGGGCCAGCGCTTCGCCGCTGCCGCCGAGCTTCCGCTCGGCGCGGAGCGTTACGTCAGTGCCGGTAGCGCCGGCGATCTCGTCGCCGGTGTTGACGAACCGCGTCTTCGACAGAGCGATACCTGAGGTATTTCATTACTTTTCCGTGTTACGGCGCGCACCTTCATGGCGAATCCGGCACCGTCGATCGGGATCACAATATTCCTGGCAACCGCTTTCTGGAAAACGATCCACGCCGTGCGGCGATTGAGCGCGAACGGATGCCGCAGCCGCCCTATAAACTTGACGGCGAGCGGCGCGAAGCCGTTCTGCAAGCGCTGCGGCGGCACTGCGCATATAGAGGCTGGAGCCTGTTGGCCGCACATGTGAGGACGACCCACGTTCATGTAATCATCGAAGCCGAGGTTCGCCCTGAGCGGATCATGAATGAACTCAAGGCATATGCGAGCCGTGATCTGAACCGTCTCGGTTGCGATGAACCGGGTAGACGGCGATGGGCACGGCATGGGAGCACGCGGCGGTTATGGAAAGACGAAGAAGTCCGGCGGGCAATCCGGTATGTTGTCGAAGAGCAAGGGCAACCGATGGCGCTCTTTGCAGGGCAAACCCCGTAGGTTTGCGAGGGAGCGAAAATTGACGCTCCCTCGCGGTCGCGGTTCAGAATGCAGAATTAATGGGCGCGGTCTATCTCCTGCGGCGGTGTGAGTTCGACCCCCGCCGGCGCCAGCGGTAACGCTACCAGTTCGCGCTCGAGCGCGAGACGCAACACCTCGTCCATGTGATCGACGAAATGCAGCTTCATCAGATTGCGGATGTATTCGGGAATATCCGGAAGGTCCTTCTGATTGTCCTTCGGGATAATCACTTCGTTGATGCCGTGACGGTGCGCCGCAAGCAACTTCTCTTTGAGCCCACCGATCGGCAGTACCTTGCCGCGTAATGTGATTTCGCCCGTCATCGCGAGGTCGCCGCGCACCGGGATCTTGGTCAACGCACTGCAGATGGTCGTCGCGATCGTGATCCCGGCGGACGGCCCGTCTTTGGGAATCGCGCCTTCCGGGATATGCAGGTGGACATCGAGATTCCGGTAGAAATCCCGCGTCAGACCCAGCGTCAGCGCGCGTGAACGGATGTAGCTGAAAGCCGCCTGTGCGGATTCCTGCATCACGTCGCCGAGTTTGCCTGTGACTGTCAGCTTGCCCTTGCCTTCCATCAGAATGCACTCGGTGGTGAGGATCTGACCGCCAACCTCGGTCCATGCGAGACCGGTTGTCGCTCCGACTTCGTTATGCCGGTCCGTGGTCGTATCGCGGAATTTGGCCGGTCCGAGCAGTTCGGTGATCTTGTCTGCGTTGACTACCACCTTCTGCTTCTCGCCGTTCCCGACGATCTTGCGCACAACTTTGCGCGCCACATTGCCGATTTCGCGTTCCAGGTTGCGGACGCCCGATTCCCGCGTGTAGTACTGAATCATTCCGGAAAGGCCGTCGTCCTTGAACTCGATCTGCTCGGTCGTAAGCCCGGCGGCCTCGGTCTGCTTTTTAACCAGGAAGCGCTTGGCAATCTCGAGTTTCTCGAGCTCGGTATAGCCTGAAAGGCGGATCACTTCCATCCGGTCCTGCAGGGCCGGAGGAATGGTGTGGAGCACGTTCGCGGTGGCGATGAAAAAGACCTGGGAGAGATCGTATTCCACGTCCAGATAGTGATCCACAAACATGTAGTTCTGCTCGGGATCGAGGACCTCGAGCAGCGCCGAAGACGGATCGCCGCGGAAATCGGTCGACATCTTGTCGATCTCGTCCAGCATGAAAACCGGATTCCGCGTGCCGGCCTTTTTCATCATCTGGATGATCTGGCCGGGCAGGGCGCCGATGTAAGTGCGGCGATGACCGCGGATCTCGGCTTCGTCCCGCACGCCACCTAACGACATCCGCACAAACTTGCGGCCGGTCGCTTTCGCGATCGACATCCCGAGAGACGTCTTGCCGACTCCCGGAGGCCCGACGAAGAGCAGAATCGAGCCTTTCGGATTCTTCACCATGCGGCGCACGGCGAGGAATTCGAGGATGCGTTCCTTGATCTTCTCCAGACCGTAATGGTCCGATTCGAGCACTTCTTCGGCAAACTTCAGCTCGCGTATTTCCTTGGATTTCTTCTTCCACGGCACCGCGAGGAGCCAGTCGAGGTAATTGCGGGAAACGGTCGACTCCGCCGACATCGGCGGCATGTTTTCCAGCCGTTTCAGTTCGGCGAGCGCCTTTTCGAGACCGTCCTTGGTCATGCCGGACATCTCGATGCGCTTCTTCAGCTCGTCGATTTCGCTCTTTTCGCCGCGGCCGAGTTCCTTCTGAATGGCTTTGATTTTTTCGTTGAGGTAATACTCTTTTTGCGCCTTTTCCATCTGGCGCTTCACGCGGCCCTGGATGGTGCGGTCGACGTTGAGTTTCTCGATCTCGATGTCGAGCATTTCAGCGACGCGAGTCAGCCGGTCGATTGGATCGAAGATCTCGAGCAGCTCCTGCTTTTCCTCAATGGTCAGTTGCAGGTTGGCGCCCACGGTATCGGCCAGCTTGCCGGCATCGTCCACGCGGATCGCCGCCACCATCGTTTCGTAGTTCAGGTTCTGGCTGAGCTTGACGTACTGTTCGAACAGTGAAGTGACGCGGCTGGTGAGACCCTCGAGTTGCGCTCCCGCTTCAATCTTGAAGTTGAAGGTGCGTACCACCGCGCGGAAAAATCCCTCGTCATCCGTTACCGAAACGACCTTGGCTCGCT
The DNA here is from genome assembly GCA_963831795.1 of Terriglobia bacterium. GTDB lineage: Bacteria > Acidobacteriota > Terriglobia > Bryobacterales > Bryobacteraceae > BOG-234. Next base: position 16,140 of record CAWHSB010000028.1, read on the forward strand.
CCACGCCTTCGACCAGAACTTTGATGTTGCCGTCCGGCAATTTCAGGCTCTGAACGATGTTGACGATGCAGCCCACGCTGAAGATCTCGTTGGGGCTGGGTTCGTCGGTCGAAGCGTCGTGTTGTGTTGCGAGGAAGATCTTCTTATCGGCCGCCATCGCGTCTTCGAGGGCGCGCACGCTCGATTCGCGGCCTACCACGAACGGCGTCATCATGTACGGGAAGATGACGACGTCCCGGATGGGCATCATCGGAAGACGTCTGGTGTCGGATTTTTCTTTCGAGGTAAGCATTGTTTAAGCAGGCGCCTTCAGTGCCTAGGGTCCGCCTGTGACTTCATTGTATATGTTAAGGTTTTTTCGGACCTGGAACCCCAGGAATATGGAGGTAGCGCTGATTGTTTGATGCTGAACTTCAAGCGCGGGGTGCGTTGTTTTTGGCCGGGGCTTTGGAAGGCAATGTTGGTTTAGTCGGAAGCAGGCGTTCGATCTTCGCCGCCAGCGCTTCATACGGTGCGTTTCCTGGGTTGTACATCCGGACGATGCCCTGACCGTCGACCAGCACCATGGTCGGTGTGGTGCTGACTCCGAACTTCGCGAAATTCGCCTCGCTGAGCGGAATTTCCACCTGCCCGAGCCCGGCATAGTACTTCGAGAAGACCTCCCCGATATACTTTGTCTCCTCGGCGGGCGATGCGTCCTTCCCGCCCGCGACATAGCCGTAATGCTGCGTAGGCGCGACGACGACCAGACCGCGCGGTCCGTAATTGGCCATCAGCTTCTGCACGATCGCCACTTCGGCCTTACAATCCGAACACCAGTGTGCCCACAGAAAGAGCAGCACCGGATGCCCGCGATGCGCCGCCAGCGGCTGCGGTTTCCGGCTGCCGATTCCCTGGGAAACATCCAGCACCGGCGCCGGCTTGCCTTCCATCGTCAGTAGGTTGACGTTCTTCTGGACGCGATCGCGGATCGAAGTGCCTTGCCATTTCTTGAGTTCGTCTCTCAGGAACAGGATTGCCTCGTCTCGCCGGTTCTGCGCCGCAAGCGACTGCGCCTGAACTTCAATCGCGGCTCCCAGCGCCAGAGGCAGATGCGGCTCGGCGTCCAGCTTGCGGGACTTTAACTGGTCGAGACATAATTTCCGGACGTCTGTGGCGTTCTTTTCCGCCGCATCGAAGTTGTGATGGGCTAACTGGCCGCGGCCGATCCAGGAGAGCGCATCGAGATACTCAGGCGTCATGCCCAACGCGCCGCGATACTGTTCGAGTCCCTTTTCGGCTGACGCGAAATCGCCCGCGCCGGCCATGATCTGGACGTACTGGACAATCGTGACTTTTTGCTGGGCGGCGCCGGGCTGCAGAGACGCCAGAGCGGCGCAGATAGAAACAGCGATCGGGAGCGGACGGAGGCGCATGGGTCGGAAACCCTTTCAGTGTAACGCGGGCTCTCCGGGCAACTTCCGTCCGGAATTGCCTCGAGCAGACCGCCGCCGGCGCTTAATTCTCCGAGGGTCTCTCGATGTGATCGATCACGAGCACCTCGATTGGTCCTTTGCCGGCTTCCAGCTTGAGCCCGAGTTGTTCCTGGAGGGAAGTGAAAATCGACGAGCCGTTCGGATCAAGAGGCCGGTTGTCGTATTTGTAATCCAATTCGCCTTCGGTGGGTGTCCATTCCAGCCTGAGATCAAAACCACCGACGACGCCGGTCTTGTCGGTCACCGACTGGCCCAGGGTCGCGCCCAGGAAATTCGCAAGCATGCCCATATCGACGCCTTTGCCCTCGATCAAGCCTCTGCCGGGCCGAATGTATCCCCGCACCCCGGAAGCTGTGGGCTGAAGTTTTGGCCCATTCTTCGCAACGGTTAACGAGTAGATTGTCGTCTGCCGCGTTTCGCGATGGAACTTCAATTGGAAGCGGTCCGCGAGTAGCGGCTGAAACATCTCCAGCTTTTCCTGAAAATCGGGGCTGCCTTCCGCCCTGGCCTCGATATCGTATCGATCGGTGGTTACCCAACTCGGTCCTCCGGAAATCTGCCACGGCTTCAGGTTGTACGCGGACTGGATGAGCATATTTACGGATCATCCGATCGGTTGGGCTTAATGGACGCGACCTCAAATTGCCGCGTTGTTTGCGCAGAACAAAGAGCCGCGATCATGATTGCCAGGGTGACGCTTCTCATACCGCACCTGTCACAGTAGACGCCATCGGACTTCAATTCGCCCAGCCGCAAAATGCTAACGAATATCTGGACCGCACGGCATTGTTCCGGGAAACCTGGAGGTGTTCGTGTCAAGCCACAAAAAATAGAAACCAAAAACGGCCCGGTCAGCCTTTGTGCAAAAGGCGGCCGAACTTCCGCCACGACTAACGAGCACCATTGAAAAACCGCCCCGAAGTGACCGGAAAACTCCGCGCCGAGCTGGGGCTCGGCGGCAGGCCTGGGGGCCTGCCCTGGGCCTGCCCCACGACGAAACTACGGGCGGATCGGATGGTTTTTCGTGGTTGCTCGTGGACCGCAGGTCCATCTGGACAGGGCAGATCCACACCGGGCGACTCGTTGTTAACTTGCAGGACGTTAACTGGCAGAACGCCGGCATGCATGCGGGAGGCAGGCGGTAAACTACCAAAGTGATTGAATTGCGGCAGTTGACCGGTTTGGGGCTTGCGCGGACGATTGAGCGTCTGCGAAATCCGATTCCGGGAGGCAGGATCGAAGCCGCAAAGCGATTTGGCGTCGATCTCACATTGCTGATTGAACAAATCAAGCTCAGCCCGGCCGAGCGCACTCAACGGATGCATGCGCTGGCCCAAAGCGCCGAATCGGTCCGAGGCGCGGCCCGTCGATCCAGATCATGAACTTTGATCTCGCCATTCAACGCCTTTGTGACGCTGGCGTGGACTTTGTCGTGATCGGGGGATGGGCTGCCATTTTTCACGGCAGCGCGCACATTACCAACGACCTGGAGATCTGCTACTCCCGCGATAGAGAGAACCTGGCGAGGCTTGCCGGCGCCCTGGCGCCTTACCATCCGCGCCCGCGCGGCTTCCCGGACGGGCTGCCTTTCGTTTGGGACGCGGCAACACTCTCGAACGGAACTGTGTTCACGCTCACCACCGATCTGGGGATTATCGACCTTTTAGCCGAAATTTCGGGCGTCAGCGATTACGGTGACGCGCGCGCCGCGTCCCTCGAGGTCGAAGCGTTTGAGCGTCGAATCCGGGCGCTGAATCTTCAGGCCCTGATTCAATCAAAAAGGGCGGCTGGCCGTCCAAAAGATCTTCTCGTCCTGCCTGAACTGGAAGGGCTTTTGGAGGCTGGACAGGAGGAAGATCCGTGACAAGGAAACGCCGGACGACTTTCGAAGAGTCAGGGTGGCGCAAACGGTCCGCCGGCCCCTGAAATAACCTATCTGAATTCTCCGCGCATGCTGGTTACTGCTGTTCATCCCGGCGTCTCCGTCAGTTGTGTGAGCGCCGCCTCTAATCGCCCTGCCAACTTTGCGTCGGAGGTTCGTATCTCTTGCAGCAGCTCTCGAATCACGGCATTGAACGCCCTGGAGAGTTCAGCCACGTCAAGCTGCCGGACAAGCGAGTCTTCAAATTGCGTCGCCACTCCGCCTGGCAAAAGGTCCATGCCACGACCCTGAGCGGCAGGAAGGCTGTGACGAACGCAAGCGAGCGCGAGCGCATTGTCACGCACAGCGCTGATCATATATTCCGCTTGCCACAGTTTGCGCCTCCCGATGCAACTCCTCGCATGAAGCGCATAGAGCCACGCCATGCCCACGATGACTGCGACCTGTGGTGCTGAAGGGTCCCGGGGTTCGTTCGCCTTTCCAAATACCAGCCGGAACGTCGGGGCCAGGGCACGAAATTCCGTCTCGACGACAAAAGCCAGATCCACCTGGAGGGTGTCAGCAAGAAGAAATACCCGGTAGGTCCAGACGCCTGCGATCACGTCGAGATGATGCAAAGCATCGTGCCGGTCGTACATGTGCGCCGTCCAATCGGCGAGTACACTTGTGATGTCCGCGGCAGCGGCAACACCAAACGCGAGATCCACATCGGACCATCTATCTTCACGCGAATGGGCGCCGGAGCCCGTAAGGGCGGCACCGGTGATCCGGCGGTCATCCCTCGCGAATTCCAGGAGGCTGGAGCGCAGGTGATCACGATCTTCTGGAGTAAACATCGACTGTTCGTGAGTCAGATTTCTGTTAGTTTATTGCAGTTCCGCGCAAGTCGCATCAATAGCTCCATGCGTAGATGGCCGAAAGCGGCGACGGGCGGACTTCTGGGCAAGGAGAGATTTTGCCTTCAGCGCGCAAATGCAACCGAGCGCAGACCGGCAGCGCAGACCAGCGTCTATTTCACGGATTCGATAATCTGGATTTCCTGTTTCAGCAGCGCGTTCACCATTTCGCCGAGCGGGCATGCCTTTCCGGGCTGCGCGTTCGGCCAGCTAGGCCTGGATGTCGGCGTTCAGATAGACGGCAGACGAAGTTCGGCGTCGGGCAGGAAGAATTTTCCGCGCTCGCCTTTACTGAAATCGTATTCCGGTTTCATTTTTGTTCCTCGTAATCGCGAATCTCCGTCTTCGTGGGTTTTCTTGCCGAAATCAGACGGACTCTTCCCCGTTCTTCGGTTGACCATTCAAAAGTGTGTACCACGAGCAGGTGATGTCGGGCGCGCGTCCATTCCCAAGGTGATCCACCGGGTCTCGGCGCCGCTGTGCTCCTCGTCTGGAATGGTGACTGCCAGTGGGTCCAGGAACACAGTTGCCGCCCGTTCAAAATCGACACCGTGCTTGCTGAAATTGATTTGCGCTTTGACAGGATCCCAATCGAACTCGTAGAGAAACCCCGCCATGTTTCTGCTTTGTTCTCCCGCATGATATAGCCGCGGACGCGGCTTCCCGGACGGGCTATCCTTCGTTTGGGACGCGGCAACACTGTCGATGAAGTTGAGCTGAATTGGAAATTCCGGGATCCAATATACTGCCGGTGCTTGACGCGCAGCATCAGAAACAACCGCGGTACTTCCCGCATAATCCCTGGCTAAGCTATGGCTGGACCTGGCCTATTTAAGCAGAGCGGCCAGAGGCTGAACCCATTCCGGCAGGGTCGTCGCACTCCAGACGACTTGCCCATGTCTGAGCAGCAGCGTACGTGCCGGATGGATGCCGGAATTATCGAGCACTATGGCGTCGTCAGCCACGCGCAAGGCATCCGGAGCGCGCCGGAGGCTTCGCCAGTACCTGCGGCGAATATCGGAGTCCGGTATGTCGTGGCCTCCCTGCGAGACCCGAAGGCGCACGCGTTCAATGTGCAATTCAGGATCTCTCAGCGAAACGTACACCAAAACCGTGTGGTATCCGGCATCCTTTGCCCGAAGCATTACTCCCATTGCGCCATGGCCGGAGAGCGTCGTTTCCAGTACGAAACTGGCACGGTCCGCAAGCAATGCTCTGCATCGGGATATCGCCTCGCGCGCGGCAGGGAGCCGCGCGAACCGGGAGGGCAGCATCGAGGCGCCGCGCAATTGCGTCGGCGTCGATCAAACTGGCACTCCCCTCAAACCAGATAGAGGACGTCAGCGTTGATTTGCCCGACCCATTCGGGCCGGCAATCACCGTCAACGTGGGCACGTTATTTTGCGAGCGCCGGGATTTCGCCGAGTATCCGGAGATGACTTTCTCTGGGGGTTCCGGGCTCCAGGCGGATCTCGAGCCTGGTTCCGTCCGGCAATTCCTCAACGTACCTGCCGATGTCGTCCACAAAGACGACCGGAAGGCCGGAAGCGAGCGCATTCCGGCGTGCGCGAAGACCAGCTCTTGCCGCTGCCTCGGCGAAGTCCTCGGTCAAAATATCGGCGACCGCCATCAGCCTCAGTATCGCGCAGTTGCCAGCCGACTGCCGGCCACATCGTTCGACACGATCAATGGCGGAGGATCGACCTGCCCTCCTCGACAGGCGAGATTTTGCCGCAGCGCACAAATGCGGCAGAGAGTACACCGGTAGCTCGGACCAGGGTCTATTTCACCGATTCGATGATCTGGATTTCCTGTTTCAGCAGGGTACTGACCATTTCACCTGGCGGGATGCTTTTCCGGGCTGCGAGCTTCGACAGATATGCGGGATATCGGCGTTCAGAAAGATCGGCAATCGAAGTCCCGCTTTGGGTCCGAAGAACTTTCCGCGCTCGCCTTTACTGAAATCGTATTCCGATTTCATGGTTAATCCTCGTAGTCGCGAATCTTCTGAAAGTCTCGTCAATCCACCCGCAGCCGCGAAACCGAAAAAGTCTCCGATAACGAACCCTACAGCGATAGCGTCTTCAAATACTGCCGGAACGGACCGCCCAGATCGTGCCGTTGCAGGGCCAGTTCCACCGTAGCCTTCAGGAACCCGAGTTTGTCCCCCGCATCGTACCGCTTGCCTTCGAACTTGAACGCATAAATCGGACGGCTGCGGAGCAGAAGCCGCAGCGAGTCGGTGAGCTGAATTTCTCCCCCCGATCCCGGTTCCACATTTGAAATCGATTCGAAAATATCCGGCGTCAACATGTAACGCCCGATAATTGCGAGATTCGATGGGGCCTCGCTCGGCTTCGGTTTCTCCACCAGATCGCGAATGCGGTAGACCCGGTCTTTGCTGCCGTTGTGCGATACCGGTTCGGCATCGATGCAGCCATACGCGGAGATCGCCTCTCGCGGCACTTCCATAACCGCCAGCACCGGCGCCGAGAAGAACTCGTAAATATCCAGCAACTGGCGGATGCACGGCGTCTCGGAATCGATCACATCGTCGGCCAGTACGACGGCGAACGGTTCGGGACCGACCAGATCCTGGGCGCGCAGTACGGCGTGCCCCAGTCCCAGCGCCTCTTTCTGGCGGATATAGGAAACGTCGATCAGGTCCGAAACCTGCCGGACGATCTTAAGAAGGTCTTTTTTTCCCCGCGTTTCGAGCAGATTTTCCAGTTCGAAACTGACGTCGAAATGATCCTCAATCGCGGACTTGCCGCGGCCCGGTGACGATAATGATGTTTCTGATTCCGGAATGCAGAGCTTCTTCGACTCCGTACTGAATAATCGGCTTGTCGACGAGCGGTAACATCTCCTTCGGTTGCGCCTTTGTGGCTGGCAGAAAGCGGGTCCCAAGACCGGCGGCTGGAAAAACTGCTTTGCGAACTTTCGCTGCGGGCATCGTTACCTATCTTGCTTGCCCGGAAGCGGATTCGCAAGCCCGCGCAATGATACCAGGGTACTCGGAAAGACCGCGTCCTGAGACCGTTTCGCCGCGCTGCCCTGTATGGTACGTTTGAAGATTCCAGACATATATGGCATACGTAATTGCGGAACCCTGCATCGGAACCAAGGACACGGCATGTGTTGACGCCTGTCCGGTCGATTGCATCCATCCGAAAAAAGAAGATTCCCGATTCGCCGACGCTGAGATGCTTTACATCGATCCCGTGGAATGCATCGATTGCGGCGCCTGCGTCCCGGTTTGCCCCGTTTCGGCTATCTTCGCGCTGGACGATCTGCCGGAAAAATGGACCGAATTCACGAAGAAAAACGCCGATTTTTTCGGGCGCTGAATTTCCGTTCACACTTTCTGAAGAAATAATTTCCTCATCAAATCAATAACTTCGCGGCGCGGCGTGTCAGTATCTCGTCCTGGAGCGACTACTATGCGATCGAGGAGATTTGATGACCATCAACTGCATGGGCCGCATTAACGTGGCCACACCCGGCACGCCGGTGCCGCTTTCGACCGATCCGACGGTCACCGCTTCGAAACTGTTCTTTCAGGTGATTCCCGGGCTGACGGGTAAGACCTATGTAGGCAAACCCGCGATGACGAAGACAACGCTTGCGGGTACGGCGCGCGTTCTGTGGCCGAATGCCTCGGGCGGCTTTTCCGAAACCTTCTACATCGAATCGCAGGATGGCGCAAATTCCATCCGGGTCATGGACTACGCGGTCGATGCCGATGTAGCCGGAGAAGGCCTGCTCGTTACTTACTGGACAGAGTAGACGGCGGACGGTAAGTGGCGGACTGAATCTCTGTCTCCCAGACCTTCACCTCCGCCACTTCAACCGGATTCGCCTGATTCAAACCCTGTTGCATCTTTTCGCAGATATAAACCGCGATGTTTTCAGCCGAGGGATTTACTGTCGTGAAAGGCTCGATGTCATTGAGGAAGACATGGTCCAGCGGCTCGGCGATTCCGCGCAGCAGCTTTTTCAGGTCGACAAAGTCGGTCAGAAGGCCCGCATGGTCCAGCTTTTCACCGCGCACGATCACCTGAACCTTGTAGTTATGCCCGTGCACGTTCTCGCACTTGCCCTTGTAATGCCGCAAGGCATGGCCCGCCGCGAATGTGTGTTCAATAGAAACCTCAAACATCGAAAAATCTCTCCACGTCGCCGAACTGCATTGAGAATGCGTAATCCGGCAGACTGTCAAAAAAAACCTGGCCGTAACGTTGTTGCGTGATCCGGGTGTCGAGCAGCGAAAGAACGCCCCGGTCGGACCGTGTCCGGATCAGCCGTCCAAATCCCTGCTTCAGGGAAATCGCAGCCTGAGGAATCTGGTAATCGTAGAAAGGATTTCCCCCCGCCTCACGGACATTCCGGATTCGCGCCTCGACCACCGGGTCGTTCGGCACCGAAAATGGCAACTTGTCAATAATAACGCAGCTCAATTGCTCGCCGGGAACGTCGACTCCCTGCCAGAATGACGACGTCGCGAATAAAACGCAGTGCGGCGTCTCGCGGAATTCGTCGAGCAGCGCCATCCGGGGTCCGGTTCCCTGCATCAGGACGGGATACTCAATCAGAAACGACACGCGATCGAACACCACCCGCATCTGCTGGTAGCTGGTAAACAGCACGAAGGCGCGCCCGCGGCTGGCGGAGAGGATCTTCACGATCTCATCGCTTGCCGCCTTCACCCACCCCGGACTGGACGGGTTCGGCAGATGGTTCGGTATATAAAGGAGCGCCTGCGATCCGTAATCGAAATGGCTTTGTACCACGAGCGTGCGGGCGTTTTCGAGTCCCAATCTCGATTGCACGTAATCGAATTTGCCCGCGACCGCGAGCGTCGCCGAGGTCAGGACCGCCGTATCGACTTTTTCCCAAAGGTGCTGTCGAAGGACTTCGGCGACATCGATGGGCGTTGCCTGCAGAAACACCCCGCGCCCGCGCCGCTCGATCCAGTGCACGAAACTCGCGTTTTCGCCTTCGATCAGGAACTCGAGCGCCATGCGCAGTTCGTTCGCCCTGCGGAACAGCGGGATCACTTCCTGCGGCGCGTCCGAGATCAGCTTCAAGTGGCTCGCGAGCAGATCGAATGCGGCGAGAAGGTCGGTGTAGATCTCCCGGTTCTGATCCAGAAACTCATCCCGCGAAAGGAAACTCGATCGTCCCTCGCTGCCGGGAAGCAAGCCGAAAAAATGTAGCGCGATTTCTTCCAGCCGGATCAGAATCCGGTCCAGCTCCTCCGACCCGAACTTCCGCACCCGCGATAGCGCCGCGACATCCCGCCGCAACTCCTGCACCCGGTAGTTGCTGACCGCGAAGCCGAAGTACTGGCCCGCGACATCTTCGATCTCATGCGCTTCGTCGAAGATTACGGCGTTGTAGTCGGGCAGAATGCTGCCCATTTCGTCCCGCCGCACGGCGAGGTCGGCAAAGAAGAGATGGTGGTTAACGATGATGATGTCGGCTTCGGCGGCGCGCTGGTGCATCAAGGTGATGAAGCAGCGCTCATATTGTTTGCACTTCGTTCCCGGCGCAGAGTTCGGATCGCGCGTCGATCTTGCCCCAGGCGGTGCTGTCTTCGGGGAGGGTTCGAATTTCCGCCCGGTCGCCCGCTTCGGTGGTCAGCTCCCAGTCGCGAATAATCTGGAAATCCGCCACCTCTTCCAGCCCCGAAATTACGGGCGCATTCTCCGCGTCGTAGATCTTCTGGCGGCAGGCGTAATTGCTGCGGCCCTTCATATAACAGACTCGCAGCGGCCGGTCGAAAACGTGTTCGAGAAAGGGAATATCGCGAAAAAAAAGCTGTTCCTGGAGCGCCTTTGTGCCGGTGGAAACAACCACCCGGCGCTCCGACAACAACGCGGGCACGAGATAGGCGAGCGTCTTCCCGGTTCCGGTCCCGGCTTCGACAATCAGCTTGCGTTTTTCGAGCAGGGCCTCTTCCACGGCGAGCGCCATGTCGAGTTGCCCGCGCCGCGGCTCAAAAGCCGGATGCTTCGTCGAAAGTAAGCCGTCCGGGCGAAAGAAACGGCGTACCGCGCTCCGATTTTGGACGGTCATTCCACCCATCTCTTACCAGTTCAACATATGAGCGAAGCTATCATTGCAAGTAGTCATGTCGAGCGAAATGCCGTCTGTCGTTATCGTGGGACGGCCGAACGTCGGTAAGTCCACGCTGTTCAACCGGATCACCGGCCAGCGCCGTTCCATTGTAGGAGACGAGCCGGGCATTACGCGGGATCGCATCGAAGGCCACGCCACGCATGAAGGCAAGCGGTTCGATGTAATCGATACCGGCGGCATTGTCGTAAGCGATGCCGACTATATACCGAGCCAGATTCTGGCGCAGGCGCGCGTGGCTCTTGACCAGGCGTCGCAGGTCATCCTCGTAGTCGATGGCCGAAGCGAACTTACCGCGCCCGACCGCGAACTTGCCGCGATGCTTCGCAAGACGGGTAAGCCCGTGACTCTGGTCGTCAATAAGTGCGACACGGGCGCCAAAGAAAGCCTGATTCACGACTTTTATTCGCTGGGCATTAAGGACATTTATCCCGTCTCATCCGAGCATGGTCTCGGCATGGACGCGATGCTCGATCATGTCACCGAAGGATTTCCTTCCGAGACCGAACCGGCCGTCGAACGAGGTATCAAAGTAGCGATCATCGGGCGGCCCAACGTCGGCAAATCGACTTTGCTGAATGCCCTGACCGGCAAGGAACGCTCGATCGTTTCGCCGATCGCCGGCACCACGCGCGACGCCGTGGATGAAACTCGTCGAGCGCAATGGCACGCACTTCGTTTTCGTCGATACGGCCGGTATCCGCCGCAAAGGCAAGACAAAGGAGATGGCCGAAAAGCTGAGCGTCGTGATGGCGCGCCGCCATATCCGGCTGGCGGACATCGTCCTGCTGGTGATGGATGCGAGCGAGGGCTTCGTCGCGCTGGATGCGACCATCGCCGGATATGCGCATGAGGGCGGACGGCCGGTCATTCTCGTTATCAACAAGTGGGATCTGATCACGTCGGGCAAGCGCAAAGAGTTTGAGCAGAACGTCCGCGACCGGCTGAAGTTTCTGGACTACGCGCCGATGGTGTTTATGTCGGCCCTGAAGGGCTCCGGCGTGAACGATCTTCTGGAACTGATCAAACGCGTCAACGAATCGGCTTTCCACCGCGTCACCACAGGCGAATTAAATCGTTTTGTCGAGACGCTGAAATTCGACGAACGCAAGGTTCTCTACATTACCCAGGCGAGCGTAAGGCCGCCGTCGTTTATCCTGTTTACCGACAAAGCCGGTCCGCTGCATTTCTCCCATGAGCGGTATCTCACGAACCAGTTACGCAAGCGGTTCGGGTTCGAAGGCACGCCGATCCACGTCAAGATCCGCGGCCGTGTGCGCAAGCGCGACCGGCCTCCACAAAGATAGTTAGCTGAGGCCTGAAACACAGTCGAACCTGAAATCACTTCTCTCCGTATAGCTGTGTAAGCTGCATCAGCGAGGAGTAGAAATGAAGCTTTCCTTGTGTATGGCCATCGTCTTTGCGACGGTTGCATTTCTGGCGCCTGCATCTTCGGATGCTCAGTGGCTGAACTACAAAACTCCGGGCATTCCGCGGCTTGCCCGACGGCAAGCCGAACCTCGCGGCGCCCGCGCCGAAAACCGCCGACGGCAAACCCGATCTCACGGGCCTGTGGCGTGACGACACCTCCGCCACGGCCGCGATGAGTAAGGCAATGGACACTCTGAAGCCCCTGCCGTGGGCTGCCGCGTTATACGAAAAGCGTAAGGACAATCTTGGCAGCGACTCCCCCGGCGCGATGTGCCTGCCGGATGGACCCCGCATCGACGCGGAGGTCGGCAAAATAGTTCAGACGCCGACTCTTCTGCTGATGCTCTCTTCCGGAACCTCATACCGCGAAATCCACACGGATGGCCGCGAGCTCCCGAAGGATCCGAATCCCGACTGGATGGGCTATTCAGTCGGACATTGGGACGGGGACACGCTGGTGATCGAGAGCAATGGTTTTAACGACCGGACCTGGATCGATGGCGGACATCCTCACACAGAGGCGTTGCGCATGACGGAACGTCTTCGCCGTCCCGATTACGGACATCTGGAGGTTATCAGGACCCTTGTAGACCCCGGCGCGTTCGAAGGCGCCTGGACAGTTCCCTTGAAATTCGAGCTCGATGCGGACACCGAAGATCTCGAGTACGTCTGCAACGAGAACGAACGAGACCGCCCGCATCTGGTCGGCAAGGCATCGGACGACAAGAGCGTTTCGGTTGCTCCCGAGATCCTTTCAAAGTACGCCGGAACCTACGCATTCAAGATTCCGGACACGGGTCAAATTCTCGATATGATATTGCGGGTGGACAAAGACCATCTGGTTCTGGAGGGCGTGGGGCCAAGCACGCCGCTGACCTCCGTTTCCGACACGGAGTTCTCCGGAGCCGGGATGACGCTCAAGTTCGATCCGACCGATACCAAAAGCCTGATTGTCAAGATCGTGGAGGGCGATTTCAAAGCGATCCGGAAATAGGCTCACGCCTTTCGGGATCGATCGTAAAACCAGATCGCGCCGAAAACGATCAGCAGGATCGCGGGTAAAATCGCGACCGCCCGGAATGACGCCTGAGCCGCAATGCCCAGCACACGTTCCAGTTCCGGGCCTGGCTGCAGGGCTGTAAACGCGGCGTTCCCGCCAGCCACGTCGACTTTCTTCGAATCGAAGATCTGACCCATGGCGGGCAGAACGAAAGTGATCGAAAGCGTGCCGGCCGTTCCCATGAGCCCGATCAGCAGCGCGCCGCCGCGCGGAAATCGCTCCGCGGCGGTCGCCAGCATGGTGGGCCACATGTAGCAGACGCCGGTTCCCCAGACGGTTGCGGCTAGCAGTCCGGTCACCGGCGAATTCGCCAGACTCAATGCGAACAGGCCGGCCGACGCGAGCAGACACGAGAACCAAAGCAGTCCGATGGGCGAAAGCTTGTGCACCATCGGTCCGGCGAAATGGCGCATCACGAACATCAGCCCGCTCACGTAAACCAGCAGCCAGATGCCTCTCATCCCGACCGTGCGCGTGAGCGCGAGATCCACCCATTGTCCCGGCGCCAGCTCCGAAGCCGCGGTCAGAAACATCGAGCAGAAGAGAACCAGGAACATCGGCTTCGCCAGTTCCCGAAACATCGAACCCATCGAGATGCCGGACGCGGCGCGCTCCGTCGGCGGAAACTTCACGCCCATGCAAAGGATCACAACCAGCGCCGCGGGGATCATCACCATGGCGAGTTTCATCTGCCATCCCAAGCCCAAGAGCTCCCATGCCGATGCCGAGCAACCCGCCCGCAATGAGCCCGCCGGGCCACCAGGCGTGCAGCGTATTCAGCCGTGCGGTCTTGTCCTGCGGATAAAGCGTCGTGGTCAGCGGGTTGATGACCGTTTCCACCAGGCCCCAGCCGATGCCCGTTACCAGCGCGCCCACCCACAGGACTGTGTAGATGCCAGCCAGGGCGGCAAGCGGACTCGCGAACAGAATGATCAGAGTGCCGGCGATGAAGAGCACGCCCGACATCGGCAGAAGCAGTCCCATGCCGATCGCATCAAGCAGAGGGCTGCCGATCGCGATCGTAAACGCGTAGCCCAGGAACGGTATGCCGAGCACCGCGCCGATCATCTCGGCCGAGTGGGCCTTGTCGATGGGATCGAAGAAAATGCGCTGCAGATCGCTCGCGATATTCGATCGAAGGGATGCGCCGACCCCCGCCGTAAATAATGCCAGCAAGCTGACAACGAATAGCCGGGTACGGTCGTAAGCGGCGTGCCGGTCTACGGCAACCGCGGAAGCGCTCATCCCGTCGAGCTTATCGCACTGACAAGAAGGAAATCCGAGAGTCGTTGTCCGCCGCCCAACCGGGCGACGTCGGCGAGGGTGTAGCCATCGAGCACCCGGAAGAACGATTCGAGCGCATCAGCCAGCACCCCGCGCAGCTTGCAGACGGAAACAATCCGGCAGGTGTTGGCCTGCAGATCGAAGCATTCCACAATCCGGAAATTGGGTTCGGTTTTTCGAATCACCTGGCCGAGATTGATCTCCGCCGGATCCCGGGCCAGCATGACGCCCCCATCCCGGCCGGTCGAGGCTTTAACAAACGAATGGGCCTGCAAGGTCTGAACCACGCGCACGAGATGATTTCTTGAGATCCCATACGCCTCGCTGATCTCGCGGGTAGAGACCGGCCGATCCGAATGCTCGGCGAGATACAGGAGGACCCTCAAGGAGTAATCGGCATGGAGGGTCAGGTCCAATCAATGAGCCTCTGTCTTCCAGTACTCCGGCAGGTTGGGCTTTGTATCGCGAAGGATCTCAAGAACCGCCTGCCGGTCGTCGGTCGAAAGCCGGGCGAATGTCTTGCTCTGATCCTTTCCGGTCAGTACGTCGTAAAGCCGCTGGTAGACTTTCTCCTTCACGGCATCGGGCATCCCGTCAAACGCTTCGCTGTAAATCATGTAGCTCAGCGGATATTTGAACATCCGGCTCTGGAGGTCGAAGTCGCGCAGCGAACGGCCCTTTTTGTCCCGGGGACCGCGCTGCGGAAATGTCGCCGTAAAGGTCGAGACTCCCTGAATGGGTTCGTATATTCGCTGTTCTTTGGCAAACAGCATGTAGGAAACCAGGGCGTCCACGTCGGCATCGAGGCGCTCGGTGTGGCCGGTGCGCGCATCCCAGCCCGCGCGGATCATCAGGTTGGCCATTCGGGTCTGATGCTCCAGCACCATCAGCGCGACGATATCGCTGGTCGGGGCGAGATACTTCGCCGAAGGAAACTTACTCCCGAGGCTGGTGAGGTTTTGCGTACCGGAGTAATCGAGGTCTCTGGGGTGGGCGGAATCGTGCGCGATGGCATTGCCCATGTTTCGCTGAGTGCCGTGCGTACCGGTGACGTACCAGCCGCCCCACCGGTCTTCGAAGGGAGTTCGGTCGTCGGTTTCGGGGGTGGATCCCCGAAACGCGGGCATGCCGTCGCCGCCCGGAAAGACTGAGGTCACGAGAACGCCGGGAATGCCGAGCGTATTGATGCCCTGGTGGCACTGGAGACAATCGGTGCGGCGATCGAACTCGGGTTTAGCGGTCTTCGCGATATCGAGCGTGTAGAAGATTACGCCCTGTTTCGGGTCGAGCGATGCGAACTCCAGCACGTCGCCGCCCTGGACTGAGCCGACCGCGACATTATCGTTAAAATAAAGCGCGCGCGGCGCCCAGGGAGAGATTTTGGGGTTCTGAAAGCTGGTCTTGGAGAAAACAAGCACCTGCGAATCGATGTTCAGGTCCAGCTTCTTGAGGATGTCGGGAAGATAACCCAGTCCGCCGGGAGCGTATTTCAATTGCACCTTGCCGCTCTCGATCTGCTTCGCCAGACGCGCAACCGGATCGTCAACGGCATGGTCGGCATACTGTATCGCGGGGTCGTCGGCCGAAACCCCGACAGTCTCATCGATGTCCGCCAGGAGCCGGGCGATCCCCGAGCCGATCAGAAGACTGAAAGTGACCAGAAACAGCGTCCGTCTTTGCATGCGCGAGCCTTTTCGTTAACTATGCATTAGAATACATAGT
Organism: Terriglobia bacterium; assembly: GCA_963831795.1. Classification (GTDB taxonomy): domain Bacteria; phylum Acidobacteriota; class Terriglobia; order Bryobacterales; family Bryobacteraceae; genus BOG-234. The sequence goes on from CAWHSB010000028.1 coordinate 32,031, forward strand.
TAGAGGCCCGGCGTCAATGCCGGTTGAAACCAGACACCCACCCGAGGAGAGCGGCGTCCTGTACAGCTCCATGCTCTTCCATCTCGTCCAGCGCCCGCCGAAGGTCGCAAGGTTGAACCATGCGGATGATTTGCAGGCATTCGCTACAGATGACGCCCGCAGTCTTCCCAACAACCCGACCGTACAAAGTGCCAGCGCACTGTTTTGACCCGAACTTCGCGTGCGGAATCAGGGTCTGAATAATTTCTTTATGTAGCAACCGCGGCTGCTACAAATACTACCAGTGGTTATAGATCTCTGGTTTAGTACTATGTGCGAATGTTTACAAGTAAATTGGCTTTGATTTGCAGCTTAACCGCTCATTGACGCAAGAAACTCGCTGTTCGTGCGCGTCTTCGCGAGCTTATCGAGCAGCAGTTCCATCGTTTCCACCGGCGAAAGCGGGCTCAGAACGCGCCGCAGAATGTACACGCGGTTCAGCTCGTCGCGCGGCATCAGCAATTCTTCCTTGCGCGTCCCGCTCTTGTTGATATCGATGGCCGGGAACACGCGCTTCTCGATCAGCTTGCGGTCGAGATGGATTTCCATGTTGCCGGTACCCTTGAACTCTTCGAAGATCACATCGTCCATGCGGCTGCCGGTGTCGACCAGCGCCGTGGCGATGATCGTCAGCGACCCGCCTTCTTCGATATTGCGCGCCGCGCCGAAGAACCGCTTCGGCCGCTGCAGCGCGTTCGAATCGACGCCGCCCGAAAGCACCTTGCCCGAGGGCGGCACGATCGTGTTGTAAGCGCGCGCCAGACGCGTGATCGAATCGAGCAGAATCACCACGTCTTTCTTGTGCTCGACCAGGCGCTTGGCCTTTTCGATCACCATCTCGGCGACCTGTACGTGGCGTGTCGCCGGTTCGTCGAACGTGGAGCTGATGACCTCTCCGCGCACCGAGCGCTGCATATCCGTGACTTCTTCCGGGCGCTCGTCGATCAGGAGCACGATCAGCGTCACTTCCGGATGGCTGGTCGTGACGGAATTCGCGATGTTCTGCAGCAACATCGTTTTGCCGGTGCGAGGCGGAGCGACGATCAAGCCGCGCTGGCCCTTGCCGATCGGCGTCACCAGATCCATGACGCGTCCCGAGAAGTTGTCGCGAACGGTTTCGAGCTTCAGCCGCTTATCCGGATAGAGCGGCGTCAGGTTGTCGAAGAAGATCTTGTTGCGCGCTTCCTCGGGCGGTTCGAAGTTGATCGCATCGACTTTGATCAGCGCGAAGTAACGCTCGCCTTCCTTCGGCGGACGAATCTGGCCGGAAACCGTGTCTCCCGTGCGCAGGTCGAAGCGGCGGATCTGCGAAGGCGAGACGTAAACGTCGTCAGGCCCCGGCAGGTAGTTGTATTCCGGAGCGCGCAGGAATCCGAACCCGTCCGGGCAGGCATTCGAGAACGCCTTCCGAAAAGATCAAACCGCTCTTCTCGGCCTGGGTCTGCAGAATCTTGAAAATGAGCTCCTGCTTGCGCAGGCCGGCGGCGTTCAGCACGCCCATGTCCTTCGCCACCTGATTCAGATTCTGGATGCTCATGTCCTTGAGCTCGACAAGATCGAGCGTAGGAGCGGAACCCGGTTTCCCCTGCTGCTGCTTGCGGCGCTGCTGGCCGGGATGGCCCTGCGGACCCTGGTGCTGCTGATGCCCGCCGCCCCTGCTGTGGCGGACGGTTCTGCTGCTGAGGTTGTGCGCCGTTCTGTCCGGGTTCCGTGACGGGCTCGACCTGCACGGGCGGCGCGGCCGCTTCAGGCGCGGCATTTGCCGGAGCCGCATTTACCGGAGCTGAGTTCACCGGAGCCGGGTTCGCCGGCGGAACCGGAACGGGCGGCATTGTCTGGACTTCGGTCTGAACGGCGGGAGTGGCATCCGCGCTTCCGATGTCATTCTTCTCCGTATGCCTCTCCGGCTGCCTTTCCGCCTGCCTCGGAGGCCGTTCTGCCCGCGGCGCACGGGCATGGCGTTCCTGATGGGTCGGTCGCGACGCGGGAGTCTCCTCCGGTTTGTCGGGCGGTCTCTCGGACGAAGCTTCCCGGGCGGGACGCTCGGCCGTCTTCTCCTGAGCCGTAGGCTCCTGAGGCGGTGTGTCTGTTAATGGTGTGTTTTCGTTATCGCTTGCCAAATTTCCCTCACTCCCCGGCCTGTGATGGCCGAGAACGGCAGCGGCTCGGCATGTTGCCGGATGGCCTTCAGTCCGCGCTGCTGCTCTGCCTGATTCAGTTTGTCGATCTTGGACGCCACGACGATGTAGGGATGGTTGTTGGCCTCGAGCCACATTTTGAGGTCGAGGTCCTTGTCCATCCATCCACGGCGCGCGTCCAGGATCAAAAACGAAAGTCTTAGAGTGCTTCTCTCCTGTAAATAATGTTCAATGAGCTTCGCCCACTCGCCCTTGGCGGCAAGGGGCGCCCGTGCGTATCCGTACCCAGGAAGGTCGACGAAATAGAAATTGTTGTCTATTCGATAGAAGTTAATCGACTGCGTACGACCGGGTGTACTGCTGGTGAACGCCAGCCCGCGTTTTCCCGTGAGCGCATTAATCAGGCTGGATTTTCCGACGTTGCTTCTTCCCAGGAAAGCGACTTCCGGCAGCCCGTCGGAAGGGAACTGCTCGGGACTACCTGCACTGTTGATGAATTCCGCTAACAAGTTTACTACACCGGAGGGGTGGGTGGAAGCAAGGAGGTTAAGGCCTAGTATAACAAGGTAGAGTCCTTGATGCGCCCGATTGCCATTGCGATACTTCTGGCTCGATGTTTGTCCGCTCAAAGCGGGCCGCAGGTCCGGGACGCCGTTACGCGCGCTCTGCCGGTGCTGGAGCGTTCGGCGTCCGCTTTCGTCGCCAAACGCGCCTGCGTCTCCTGCCACCACAACATCCTTCCGATCCTGATGCTGCACATGGCGCGCGATCGGGGAGTCGCGATCGATCCCGCAGTGCTTTCCGCCATCGAGCAAAAAACATTCCGCGCGCTCCGCGGCCCGGCGGCGCTTGACGACGCGATCCGGGCTGTAACGCTCGACGATCCGACGCCCGACGACAGCTTCCTCCTGATGGCGGCGCACGCCGCCGGCCTGCCGCCGGATCTGACTACTGCCGTTTATGCCAGGCGTCTCGCAGCTTGGCAGCGCGACGGCCATTGGGTCACGTCGGATTTCCGGCCGCCCCATTCGAGCAGTCTGTTTACGGCAAGCGCCAGCGCGGTCCGAGCCATTCGTTTGTATATGCCGGAGGAATCGACGGCGGAGCGCGATGCCGTTCTGCTCCGCGCCCGGCGCTGGTTGTCGGAAACCCGGCCGGCCTCGACCGAGGACGCCTCGTTCCGTTTGTTGGGACTGGTCTGGGCGGGCAGCTTCACCTGGGGAGATTGCTGCCGCTCGCCGCGATCTCATTGCTTATGCACGCACCATCGGGAGGCTGGCCGGAACTGCCCGGCTATCCGACCGACGCTTATTCCACCGGCGAGGCGCTCTACGCGCTCCATGAATCCGGAATGCCTGTGACGGACCCGGTCTGGCGAATGGGTTCGTTTTTTCTAATCTCGACGCAGGCGAAGGACGGAACCTGGCGCGTTCACACCCGCATGATCTCGCCCGCGCAGGTCAGCCCCGAGTACTTTTCGACCGGATTTCCCTATGCGAAGGACGAGTATCTGTCGTACGCCGGAAGCGTTTGGGCGGTGATGGCGCTGCTGGACGCGATGCCGGTTCCTGCAAACTCTCTGATCAGCCTCACGACCATAGTGGAGAACTTCCCGCCTTACGCTCCCACGGCACTTTTCGGAACCCCTCGGCAACTTGCCGCGCTGCTCGACGCCGGCCTGAATCCGAACAGCGTCACCAGCAGGGGAACGACTCTGCTGATGATGGCCGCGCCGGATGCCGGACAAAGTCAAACTTCTGCTGGCGCGCGGCGCCGCCCCGAGCCTTGAAGCCCTGACGATCGCGGCGGCGTACCGGAATACCGCCAGCCGCCATTCAACTGCTCGCTGACAAAACAAACCCAAATCCACCCGAAGGCGCGCGAGTCAGGAAATTGCCGTTAACCTTCGCCGCGATGACCGGCGATCTCGAAAATGTCAAACTGCTGCTTGCTCACGGCGCCAATCCGGCAGACGCCCTGGCGCCCGCCGTCACATTCGGCTACCCGGAGATCGTCAAAGCCCTGATTGCCGCGGGCGCTTCAGCCAAAGGAACGGAAAGCTCCGGCATCAATCTGCTTCACTGGGCCGTGATCACAAACCATCCCGAGGTGATCCCCGCGCTGGTTGAAGCCGGAGTCCCGGTGAACGCCACCGACAATTTCGGTTACACGCCGCTCATGTACGCCGCCACCATCGACTTCGGCAACGCGGGTTCCGTTGCAGCCCTGCTCAAAGCCGGCGCCGATCCGAAGATTCGCAACGACGAAGGCCGCACAGCGATCGAGCAGGCGCGCTATTACCACCACGGCCGTGCTCGAACAGTCGCTGCACTAAGCCTGCGCGGTCTTCTTCGCCGGCGGCGCGAATTTCGACCAGTCGCGCACCTGCCCCGGCCGCCGATCGTCCGCGTTGAACATCCACCCCGGATATTCCGGCGTCAACTTGCTTGCGGCGTCCAGTTCGCTCAAATCCTGAGCGTCCAGTTTCAGATCCACCGAGCCGAGGTTATCTTTCAACTGCGTCGTATTCTTCGCCCCGATGATTACGCTCGTGACGGATGGCTGATGCAGCAGCCACGCCTGCGCGACCTGCGCAACGGAAGCTTCCCGCCGCTGTCGCCACCGCTGCCATAACGTCGACGATGCCGTAGCGCCTTCTCCAGATCGATCGGCGGGAAATTGAATTTCGTGCGCCGCGCGTTATCGTCGCTCGCGCCCTGCCGCGCGTAAACTTGCCCGTAAGAAAGCCGCCCGCCAGCGGACTCCACACCAGCAGCCCCATCTTCTGATCCGTAATCGCCGGAATGATCTCGCGCTCCAGTTCGCGCCCGGCCAGCGAATAGTAGGCCTGCAGCGTGATGAACTTCTCCAGATGCCCGGCGGCCGAGATGCCGAGCGACTTCATAATCTGCCACGCCGCCAGATTCGAACAGCCGATGTATCGCACCTTGCCCTGCCGCACCAGGTCGGTCAGCGCGCTCAGCGTCTCTTCGAGAGGCGTCAGTTTGTCGAATCCGTGAATCTGGTAGAGGTCGATGTAATCCGTGCCGAGCCGCAGCAGACTCGCCTCGGCCTCGCGCATGATGTGCAGGCGCGACAGACCCACCTCGTTCGCGCCCGACCCCATGCGCCCGAAGACCTTCGTCGCGATCACGACGTCCTTGCGGCGCGATCCCCAGCGCCTTGCCGAGTATGGTTTCCGATTCGCCGCGCGCATATACATTGGCGGTGTCGATGAAGTTTACGCCCGCATCGAGCGAATTATCCACCAGCGCTTCGGCGTCATGCTGTTGCAATCCGCCGATCGCTTCAAAGAACGTTCCCGCGCCGCCGAACGTCATCGCCCCGAGGCAGATGCGCGAAACGAAATACGCCTGTATTTCCGAGTTGTTGATATTCCACGGCTTTATTCTACGCGCGAAGGACTTAAGGCGCGTGGCCCCAGTGAGCCTGACGGTTCTCTCCAGGCGAAAGCTATTCCACCGCGAGCCGCCTCATCCGGCGACAGATTCACGGTTCGGTCGGGGCCGTCACTGAATCATTACCTCGCGGGCGCGTGAACGGGTTTCGGGAACTTCGCTCGAATTTCCCACGATAATTTGCAGTTCCGCAGCAAAGCCGCTTTTCACTTCACCCGGCATCTGAGCGAGCGCATCGACAGTGGCCCGTCGAATATTCGGATCGGTGCTCGCCAGGCTGGACCGAATGGACTTAAGAGCTTCCTCCGTGACCACGTGTGCGAGGCCCAGGTCCTGAATGACGGCTATCGTCAGTTTTGGATCTGCTCGTTCCTGAACGACGCTCAGGACACCTCGGACAGTCCCCGAGTCCGACGGAGAGAACTGGAGGAGCGCACCGGCAATGGTTCCGGTTTCCCAGGACGTGTTGTCCTTATCTCTCAGATGTGCGGCGAGACGCTGAATGCCTCCCGGCAGCGGGCGGGGATTGCTACTCCCGAGAATAAAGACTGCCTCACGCCTAAACGCCAGATCAGGATCGCCAAGGAAGGATGAAATATCATCCAAATAGCGCTCTATAAGTTGCGAACCATCCGCTCGGGTGGCAATGGCGACGATCAAATACAACCCATACGCGCGGACAGTTTTAATGGGCGAATGCAGACATGCTTGCCCAAGCGGCAGAATTTCCTCTATCTCGCTCGGGACGAGGGTGGCAACTACACTAATCTGCCTGCCGATATCTTTTGAGCTGGGAAGTTGCGATTCGTCCTGATTTGCCAGGATTGACTGAAACAAGGCACGGATCTGAGCGACATCTCCCTGGCAGGTCGAGGCCCACAGAAGGAAACAACAGACACCGGAGACAAGGATTTTGTTTGGCATGATTGACATCCGTTTTTAAGGAGCCGCCTTCATTGCGTTGGAACTGTGGTGTACGCTGCCTGCTGACCAATGATCTTATCTCCGAGCAGTGGAAATTGGTATAAGCATGGCGCTATCGCCCAGATGCTGTTATCCTCTGGTCCATACGTATACCGTCTCTCCGTTGACTGTAACAATGTGGGCCGGATAGCAAGTATGATTATAAGAGACGATCGCACTGGCTATGCCCTCCATCCGAGCCATCGATCGTGACGATCATTTCCACCCTGACGCCAAAGGTTGAGTACACCCACGTGCGGGTCCCGATGAGAACGGCTACTCCAGCCCGTTTGGCGTTACGTAAAGTGTCTCTGTTACGCGTGGATCGTGCGACTGGTAGGCCCTCTCGTGCTCCAGAGTAATCTGTCCGCCTGAAACATGCACCTCGCCCCTAACCATTCCGTCGCGCTTCCAGACGGTACGGACGCTGGTTCCGTCGAACGCATATAGCCGGAGGTCCAACCTCGCGCCGGTGTCACCTATCACGGCGCCCCAGGCTAAATACCACGCCTGTCCGGTGAGTGGGGAAGGCAGCTTTGCAATATAAAACGTGTGTGTCCGGTACTCTTCGCCGACGGAAGCTCTGAGTCCCCACTGCCCGTTCGATTTTGTATAGAATTCGAGGTAGGGTTGGAGATAAGGCATATTCCCATCAAGGTAGTCGACCGCCGCGCCGTCATCGCCGTTGGTGACAAATGGATCGATGAAAGGAACATTGCCGAGGCCTGCCGGATCGTCGCCGACTAAGGAGTTTCCCTGAATGTCATCTATGCCCTTTCTGATCGCCCGGGCATCGTTGTTATACGAATCGAGCAAGAGGAGAATCCCCTTGTGAAGAATCTCAATTGAACCTTTGGCAACCTTTGCGGCTTGTTCATCCGCAATCCTTCCCCGCGGCTGGCCGCTCTCATCGTAAATTGTCCGATTGAGGCTGACATATTGCTTCCCGAGATCCATGACTTCGGGACTCGCTACCGCACTTTTGCTTTGACCAGAGGGAACTGCGGCGAAAATTGCCACCATCGCGCAGAGAAGAATGATGAAACGGAACGAGTTCGGCATTCTTTGCTCCTTTTACGGAATCTGGATGACCGTCGGGCTCCTCGGTATCATATACCCGGCAAAGACAAACGACGGTGCGGGCTGGTTCTGTGGCATTCACTTTTTGGGCGCCGTCTTCGTACCGATTATTATTCCGTTGATCGGCGCGTCCGGCGATGCAGGCGTTGGGTCCGGTGCGGGGGTGCTCGTGGTCAGCGCGTCGGGACTATATTGAAGCACAAGACAAATGGTCATGACGTACATATCCGCGTTGGTATCGTACTCCAGACGCCAGCAGTACCGAAAACGGGAGGTCGGATTCTGCTGCGGCAATTCTATCTGCTGCAGGAACTGCTCCAGCGCGGCGCGTGCGGTAAGGTCCGTACCTTGAATGAAACACTTGTAATGGTTGAAAGGACCTGGTGGAAAGTTACTGTCCATTCTAATGCCGCGAAGATTCTCGATCTGGCCGACCAAGTCCTTCAACACGTCAAGGCAGAGTCGGGGTTGGGAATCCCTGAATGTCACCCTGGTGTCGAGTATGGGCTGAAACGGCTCGATCTTCCCGTCCCTCATGCGCCCGTCCGGGACTATGTGAACGTAACCGCGATCCTGAATGACACGGAACCGCCCCGGATTTCCGGAAGAATTGTATTCGGCGATGGCGGATTTCGCGATCGATGCGGCGTCCGGCGGCGGTTCTTCTGCCGCGGGGGGTCCGCGTCTCACGTCGGCAAGTCCTGGCCCGATTCCGTGAAAGGTCACTGGCTTCCATGTTGGTCGCCGAAACCGTCGGCTGTTTGCATAAACGTCCGTGACGATCTCAGCCTTCTCGTCGTACGGCGCTTCCTCATACGTGATGAGAAGACCGTAGCGTTCCCACAATTCGCCTGTCAGCTTTCCAAGAGGACGCGACTCGTGATATTCAATCGCGCCGGGGTCAGCTGCGAGAGCCGGGACGCAGGAGCCTATAAGAGAGGCCAGAGCGATCAGTGTGCGGGCCAGGTGTACAGGCGGAATGCGGCGCGTCGGGTGTTCAGGCATGCCCCAGGTTTCTCTTCGCGGCAACTCAAAACTGAAACTTCTGTCTGGTAAGACCATTGCGCCGTTTGATTCAGCATACCGTGCGAATTGATAAGCTGTTCACCATGCGAGCCGTTCATCTTTCCGCCCTCCTGACGCTGGCCGCGACGCCGGCGCTGTTTGCGCAAGCCCCGAAAGCCATGACGCCCGAGGATCTCTTCCGGCGCAACATCGGTACGAAAGAGCAGATGGATAAACAATTCCCGCCCTTTAAGATCGCGGGCAATCTCTACTATGTGGGTACCGAAAGCCTGGCCTCATTCCTGATCGTGACGCCCGAGGGCGACATCCTCATCAACAGCGACTACGAGCGGAACGTGCCCACCATCAAGGACTCGGTCGAAAAGCTCGGCTTCCACTTCAATGACATCAAAATCCTGCTTGGCAGCCACGCCCATGCAGATCACATGGAAGGCGACGCGATGGTCAAGGAGTTGACCGGCGCCAAACTGATGGTGATGCAGGAAGACATCCCGGCGCTGCTGAAGATCACTCCCGGAGGAAAGCCGCAGGTTGTCGATCGCGTCTTGCACGATGGCGATGAAGTAAGCCTCGGCGGCACGACACTCGTGGCGCATCTGACTCCCGGTCACACCAGAGGCTGCACGAGCTGGAGCACGAAGATTCAGGATGGCGGCAAGTCTTACAACGTGGTTATCATCGGCAGCATCGGCGTCAATCCTGGATATCAGTTAGTGAATAACAAAGATGTGCCGCATATCGCCGATGAATACATGCATAGTTTCGCCCTGCTGCGGAGCCTTCCCTGCGATATCCCGCTCGGCTCGCATCCCGGCATGTTCAACCTGGCGCAGAAATATGCGGAGCTCGGCAAGAGCGCTACCAATCCGTTCATCGATCCCGAGGGCTATAAGAAAGAGATCGAGGTCAATGAAACGGCGTTCAACAATCGGCGCGCCGAACAGATGAAAGCGGCGGAAGCGAAATAAGCGTCAGGGCTCGTCACGAAATAACAGTGACCAACGCTCCGTTGAAGACGCGGTTCGTAAGAACACCGGCGACGAGATCGCCGGCGCTACCGGCTGACGTAACGCTCCGCGCCGAGCGGAAGCTCGGCGGCAGCGCCGAAGCGCTGGCCCCACACACCCTGCGCCGGCGTCTTCATCCGCTTTGGCGCCCCGGAGCGTTACCAGACCTTACAGGCCTTCTCCCGTACCATCGGTTGTCCCAGCTTGCACGAAAAAGCCTGCTGGAACTGCGGCATGTTCGAGACCACGCCGTTGATGCGATATTCGTCCGGCGAGTGCGGGTCGGTAATCGCGTTGGCCCGCAGATTCTCCGGCCGCTCATTGCCGCACGCCCACTGCGCCATCCCGATAAAGAACCGCTGATCGGGAGTCAGGCCATCGATGGGCGGCAAGTCCTTCCCCTTATTCGCGGCCTTCCATGCGATGTAAGCGAGCAATTGCCCGCCGAGATCCGCCACGTTCTCTCCCAGCGTGAGGCTGCCGTTCACTTTGATGTCGTCCACCACGGTGAACTGCGAATACTCGTCGCGCACGCAATCCACGCAGCTTCTGAAACTCGGCCGCATCGCTCTTCGTCCACCAGTCGCGCAGATTGCCTTTAGCGTCGAACTGACGGCCCTCGTCGTCGAAACCGTGCGTAAGCTCATGCCCGATGGTGGCGCCGGTGTCGCCGTAATTCGGCGCGTCGTCCATCTTCGGATCGAAAAGCGGCGGCTGCAGAACGCCCGCGGGAAAGTTGATGTCGTTCATCTGCGGATCGTAATACGCGTTCACAGTAGGCGGCGATAGTTGCCATTCGGTCCGGTCCACGGGCTTGCCGATCTTGTTCAGCTGGCGATGCGACTCGAACGCGACCGCGCGATCGATATCGCCGGGAAAGTCGTCGCGCTTGATATCCACTGAGCTGTAGTCGCGCCACTTGTCCGGGATACCCGATCTTGTTGGTGATGCCGTGCAGCTTCACCAGCGCCTGCTTCTTCGTCTCCGGGCTCATCCACGAGAGGCCCTCGATCTCGCTCTGCATCGCCGCCTCGATCTGCTTCGTCATCGCCAGCGCGCGCGCTTTGGTTTCGGGCGTGAAGGTCTTCTCCACGAACACCTGCCCCAGGGCTTCTCCCAGGTTATGATCGACCAGTTGCACGCAGCGCTTCCAACGAGGCTGCATCATCGGTACGCCTCGCAGATAGTGGTTGAAGAACTCGAAGTCAGCCTGAACAAACGGCGCCGAAAGAAAACGCGCCTTGGCATGAATCAGATGCCAGCGCAGATAGGTTTTCAGATCGGCCAGGGAGTCCGTCTTGAGCTGAGTCTCGATCGCGCGATAAAACGCCGGCTGGCTCACGTTGATCTGGCGCGCCGGCGGCATTCCAATGGCCTTGAAGTAGACATCCCAGCGGAACGACGGCGTGAGCTTCTGCAATTCGGCCGGCGTCATCTTGTGAAACAGCTTGTACGGATCGCGCTCCTCGACCCGGGTGAGCGAAGCATTCGCCAGCGCGGTCTCTATCCGCATGACGGTTTTCGCGTTCGCCGCGGCCGCTTCCGGCGAATCGCCCAGAAGCTGGAGCATTTGCGCGACATGCGCCACATACTTAGCGCGAATCTCGACCGATTTCGCGTCGGTCTTCGTGTAGTAATCGCGGTCGGGCAGCCCGAGGCCGCCCGCATCCGCAAATGCTATGACCTGGGACGAATTCGCAAAGTCCTGGTTTGATCCGAAATCGAACAGCATGCTGCTCGCGTAGAGCGTGAGGTGCTGTTCCGCAAGAAAGCGCGGCAAATCGTCGAGAGACTTCAGCGCGTCGATCTGCCGCAGCGCGGCCTCGATCGGCTTCGCGCCGGCCGCGTCGACCGCTGCTTCATTCATGCAGGCATAGAAGAGATCGCCGATCTTCTGCTGACTGGGCGTGCGCGCGGTATCGGTCTTCCCGGCCTGAAGCAGCAGCCCCCAGAGATAGAGCTGGTTCTCATAAGTGAGCTTGCCGTACACGTCCCACCGCGGCTGGTCCGCGGGTATGGGATTGTCCTTGATCCACGTCCCGCAGGCGTACTGATAGAAGTTGTCGCAAGGCTGCACGGAGCGGTCCATCGCCTTGAGGTCGAGGCTTGGCGTGTAGGGCAGGGAATTGAGCGGTTCCTGTGCGAAAAGACCGGGGAGCGCAAGCAGAAAAATAATCGTGAGCGGCCGCATGATCCGTTGTAACACCGCGCGGGCTTTAACGCGAGTACATAGAATGAGATCATTGTCCGGACCGATTCTCATCGTTAACTACGATCCGCACTGGCCCGAATTGTTCGCGCGCGAGGCCGGCAGGGTCCGGTCCGTGCTCGGCGCCCGTGCGCTGTGTATTGAACACGCGGGCTCGACGTCCGTTCCGGGGCTCGCGGCGAAACCGATCATCGATCTGGTGCTGGGAGTTGAGAACTCGGCGGATGACGATGGGTACGTGCCCGCACTTGAAGCCGCCGGTTATGTGCTCCGGATTCGCGAACCCGACTGGTACCAGCACCGCATGCTGAAGGGTCCCGATACGAACGTCAACCTGCACGTGTTCTCATCGGACTGCCCGGAAGTAGGGCGAATGCTGCTGTTCCGGGATTGGCTGCGTCGCAATGCCGCCGATCGCGATCTGTACGAGCGCACCAAGCTTGCCCTGGCCCGCCGCGAGTGGAAGTGCGTCCAGGATTACGCGGATGCCAAGACTGACACCATCGATCAGATCATTGCCCGAGCCGGCGTTAATCACACATGAAGCGTTTCCTCTGCGCGGCATCGCTCGTTCTTATCGCGATTCTCCTGATCCTCCAGTTCACGCCGATTACAAAGTGGTACGCCACCCGGCTATCCGAAAACTGGACCGACGCGGACGGCGATATCCTGATCGTCCTCGCGGCCGAAGAGGAAGCTCCCAACATAATCGGATTGTCTTCTTACTGGCGCTGCGTTTACGCCGTCCGCGCATGGCGCTCGGGCCACTTCCATGCCATCGTGGTGAGCGGCGGACCGCAGACGGGCACCGATGAGCCGCGCGCGGTCGTGATGGGGCGTTTCCTCGAATCGAACGGCATCCCTCACGACAAGATCTTCCTCGAGCCACGATCCGAAAGCACGCGTGAGAACGCCCTTTTCACCGCTCAGATGATCGCAAGCTGGCCGGGCAAGAAAGTTCTTCTGACCAGCGATTACCATATGTTTCGCGCCCGGCGCGCATTCGAAGCCGCGGGCCTGGCGGTAGTCCCGCGTCCGATCCCTGACGTCCTGAAACAATACAACTCGCCGTGGAACCGCGAATACTGCGTGGTCACACTGGCCACGGAAACGGGAAAGATAGTGGGCTACCGGTGGAAGGGCTGGCTGACATCCCGGGCGCGTTAATGAATCCGCACCAGCCGGTCGCCCTGGAACGCCCCGACATAAATCGATCCACCCACCTGCAGAGCAACCGAAACGCCCGCGATAAGATTCCCCTTGCCCGCCGAATCGAAGACAGTCTTCGCCGTCCATTTCGCCGGATCGAGTTCGGCGATACCGAATCCCTGAATGCAGGGCTCACCGCTCCCGGCGGGACAGTCGCCGCGAACGCCCTTCACTCCCGCCGCGAGGATCCGGCCTTGCGGAGTCCACGTGATGTTATCCGGCATGAAGTCGAGCTTCACCACCCCAACGTCCGCGCCCTTCTTCAGGTCATACTTATGCACCGACAGGTTCGTCCATGCGTTGTAGTACATGTAGCGTCCGTTGGGACTCACGAGCACACCGTTCGGATATCCCTGACGCGTGCCGGGGAGCTCCGCTTCCGGGCGTCCCGGAGTCCAACGCACCACGAAGCCGCTCGGCTGTCCGCTGATGACGTTGCCGCCGGTTGCGGGCATCAATGCGGTCGGATGGGTCGCGATAAATCCGCCGTCTGAAGTGATCGCGACGTCATTGAACTCCTTCATCGCGGGGACGCAGCCGTGCCACACCAGGCTCCAGCTATCCCCCGCCGGCTTCACCTCATACATTTCAATCGACTGCCGGCCGCCGCCGTGATTGACCACATAGAGCCGGGTGGCGCCCTTGATTTTCTTCGCCAGAGAGATCCCGTGCGGGACGAGAGCCTCACCAATCGGCCCCGGACACATCGGATCGCCCCAATCCGGCTTTGTTCGATCCTTCGGGGGTTCGCTCGTGATCGCGATTTTGCCGTAGGTCTTCTTCGCCAGATTGAAGAGCACCAGTCCGGCGCCAGTGCCGCCGCGGCCGTTCACGAACTGGCTCACGATCAGGTAGTTCCCGTCCGGCGTAAGCTCCAGATCTTCGGGCGAGCGAGTGCCGCAGAGGACCTCGACGTCGCCATGGACTCCGCAGGAGACCGGTGGCGGCCCTGCGGGCGGCTGCTGCGCCAGCAGCTGCTGACCCAGTAAGATTCCAGCTGATAGAAAGGCTAAAGGCAATATTGGTTTCATAAAAATCAGTTCTCGGCCGCCTGAGCTGCTGGCCGCTGTTGACGATTGGGTTGCGCCGCCGGGAGACTCAGACCCACAAGCTCCGCCCCATCGCGTCCCGACACCGTTACCACAATAAATTGGCGCCCCCCGATCATATACGTCATCGGCAGGCCTGTCTCATTCCCCGGCAGCGTCATTTGATAAACGGTTTCGCCCGTCTTCTTGTTCAACGCCCGGAAGCCCGGTCCGGCAGCGCCCTCGCCCGCGAACAGAAGCGTCTTCGTGATCATGATCGGCGCCCGGTCGGGAGCGCCCACCTTGCTCAGGTCTACGCCCTTCAACGCCGGATTACTTTTCAACGCGGCGCTGGCTTCGCCGTTGGGAACCATCCAGACATGATCGCCGGTGTTCAGGTCGATGGCCGTAATGCGCCCATACGGAGGCTTCACCAGCGGGACGCCCAGCGGGCGCGGGACCGGCACGGTGCGGGCGATAAAGTCCTCGTCCGAACGCGCGGCGTCGTGCGTAAGCGAAAGAACGCTCGGATTCGTCACCGAGGGCACGTACAAAATTCCGGTTTCCGGATCCGCGCCGGCGCCCTGCCAGTTCGCGCCGCCCGTCGAGTTCGGCAGCGAAAGCACGCCTTTCTTTCCGTTGGAATCGAAAACAATCGGCGGCGTATAAATCGGACCCATCTTGAATTCCGAAGCCATTTTCAGAGCTTCGGCTTTAATTTCGGGAGTGAAATCGGCCAGATCGTTCTCGGTGAAGCCCTGGCGGTCGAAGGGTGCGGGCTTGCTGGGAAAAGGCTGCGTCGCGGACGTCTTCTCGCCGGGAACGTCGGATTGCGGTACGGGCCGCTCTTCCACCGGCCACATCGGCTTGCCGTTGGTCCGGTCGAGAACCCAGGTAAACGCCTGTTTGGTGACCTGCGCAATGGCTTTGATTTTTCTTCCGTCCACAGTGACGTCGACGAGCACGGGCGCCGCCGGAAGATCCCAGTCCCAGATGCCGTGATGAACCACCTGGAAGTGCCACACGCGCTTGCCAGTTTTGGCGTCGAGACAGACCATGCTTTCGTCAAAGAGGTCGTTGCCGGGCCTGTGGCCGCCGTAAAAATCGCCGGTCGGAGTTTCGACGGGCAGATACACATAGCCCAGTTCGAGGTCCGCGCTCATGGGCGCCCAGACCGCGGTATTGCCCGTATATTTCCAGGAGTCTTTCTCCCAGGTTTCGTTGCCGAATTCGCCCGCCTGGGGGATCGTGTGGAACGTCCAGATTCGTTTGCCGGTTCGTATATCGAACCCACGCACGTATCCGGGAACATTGTTCATGGAAGGCGGCGCGGAGCCCGTGGCGGGAGTTCCGAGCGCGGAGCCAACAACCACTACGTCGCCCACCACCATCGCGGGAGACGTCGCGCCGATAATGCCCGGCTTGATGTTCTCCCGATCGAGACCTTCTTCGAGATCCACGATGCCGTTCGCCCCGAAGCCGGTTATGGGAACGCCGGTTTTCGCGTTCAACTCGACCATGTGATATCCGAGAGTCAGAAGAATGATGCGTTCGTCGCCCCTGGTATCGGTCCAGTATGAAACACCCCGATTGACGACGCGCACCGCTTTTGCGCCGCGCTCCCCCTCATCGATCCGGTACATCCAGAGCGTTTCTCCGGTTGCGGCGTCGGCTGCAATCACGTCCCTTCGGGTGCCCGCGGTGAAGTAGAGAACACCGTTGACCATAAGAGGCGTCACTTCCCAGTTGCGGTCCGGCGTGCGCCCGAAGTTGTCGGACTTCCAGCGCCACGCGATCTGGAGATTCTTTACGTTCGACTCGTTGATCTGGTCAAGGGGAGAGTATTTGGTGCTGCGGGAATCGCCGGCATAGTAAGGCCAGTTAGTGGTTTGGGCCGTGGCTTCAAAGGCGCTGGTGAGCAGCAAAAAAACCAGCAGCAGGAGGGAGAATGACGCGGTCCTCATCTCCCAAAGTCTATCTTAAGGTTCTGGAACTGATATCAGGACCAGTCGAAGACGTCGGCGGGAAGAACTTCCACACCTAGTTCCGGGATTGTCAGTGAGTTCGATTCCCTTAAGTCGCCGTCCCATAGGTAGAGCTTGCGCGAATGGGGGTCTGCGAGCCAGACATTCGGAACGCCCCAAACGCGATATTCCTCCAGTTTCTTGCGAACGGAGCGCAGTTGATCGTCAGGAGACAAAACCTCAGCTACGATGAGCGGAGGAGTGATGGGCAGGCGAGGGGGTTCGTCTGGATAGAAAACCGCGACATCAGGAATCAGGACCACGTCCGGCCGGATTCGCATCCGCGTTTCGACGCAAGGATAGACAGAAAATTTCTTCCGCAGCAGGGCGAAAAACAGAATTAAGAGACTCTGAGCCTTACCGTGCAGGTAGTCTGGCAACGCACGCTCTACAAGTTCCCCGCTCCTGTATTCCCGATCTGTGTCCGGGAAAGCCGTATGCAGGTACTGCTCAATCGAGATGGTGGTATGCGCCGCCATCAGGATGAGAATAGCGAAAATTCAGTTGATCGAAAACTCCAGTCACAGCTGAAAAAATAAATCTTCGATGCCAGAGTCCGCATCTTCAAGCACTTGCAGCCAGGCACCCCGCGAATCATCACGCATCACGAAAAACGCATGCTACATCTCGAATCGAAAGAGCCTGGTCGCACTCATTGTCCTACCGGGACGCTAAGCCCCGCGTTTCCTCGAGGCTCTGCGCGGCGTAATGTCGAAACAACGGGCCGGCAGGCGTTGCCGGATACGAAGCGCTCCCGGTCTCGTGGCCAGTGGCGAAGCCGTACGGTCAACTTATCGGGGACAAGTTCACCAGTGCGTCCGGGTTCATCGTCAAAGCAAAACGGCGCAGGTCTGATTGACATCAAGCATGGGGCGCCTCAAAAAATAAAGTCACCGGAGAAGGGCGGAGATACGGTAACACCACCGCCGGCATTCATCCGCGCAACCCGGCCGCCGTTGACGGCTTACGGTGGAACCAGGCGCGGGATGGTACAATCTCCTGGCATCTGGCATTCCAGATCGGCAATTAAATTTATGTTGGCGCAAAAAAAGGCGCGCGGGGGGCGTCGGGCGTGATTGGATTTATCCTGTTTCGCATTTTATTCGTTTTAATTCTTGCAATTTCCGCGGGATATTTTCGTCCGCCGAACGAACCCTTCTGGACCGCCTCACTCTTCGGCGCCGCTTTGGGGGCGCTGGCAATCCTCGCCGAACGGCGGATTCAGCGCGTCAGCCTCAAGCGCCTCATCGGAGTTGCCTTTGGTCTGACCGCGGGGCTGATCTGTTCCGCGCTTGTCAGCCTGATCCTCAGCCCCGTCGGCGGCGAGAATCCGTACGCGATCCATTTCGTCCAGATCGTCTGCCTGCTGGTCTTCGGCTACTTCGGGATTGTGACCGGCGCCGCAAAGGGCGATGTGCTCAACCTCGCGGCATTCGGCGGCGTCTTCGGTTCCGAGACCGAAGTCGGCAGGACGAATCAGAAAATTCTCGACACCAGCGTAATCATCGACGGCCGCATCGCTGATATTGCAGATACCGGCTTTCTGGATGGCGTTCTGGTCGTTCCCCAGTTCGTGCTCCACGAACTGCAAATGGTGGCCGATTCCGGCGACTCGTTGAAGAGAAATCGCGGCCGGCGCGGTCTCGACATACTGCAGCGAATCCAGAAGATGGCGCATCTGAAGGTGCAGATCGTGAGCGAGGATTTTCCTCAGGTCCGCGAAGTGGATATGAAGCTGATCGAACTGGCCCGGCTTTATAACTGCAAGATCATCACGAACGATTTCAACCTCAACAAGGTCGCGCATGTGCGAGGCGTGGAAGTCCTGAACATCAATGAGCTGGCGAACTCCCTCAAGCCGATCGTATTGCCGGGCGAGTTGATGCGCGTCTTCATTCTGAAAGAAGGCAAAGAATACAACCAGGGTGTGGCGTATCTGGATGACGGTACGATGGTGGTAGTCGACAACGCACGGCGTATGATTTCCAAAACCATCGACATCTCCGTCACCAGTGTCCTGCAAACGACCGCGGGAAAAATGATTTTCGGCAAATTTGATGAGCGGGCGCATCCGCCGGCGATACTGGAGCGCCGCGATCCCGGTTCACGCTCCGATTCGGTCTCTCGCCAGGATAGTGTCCCCCGGGCCGACGTCCTGCAGCGCCCGCAGGCGGCTTCGCCTCGGGAACAGGCGGTCGGAGAGAACTGATCGTGAAGACAGGCGTTATCCTTCCGGCGGCCGGTCTCGGCACCCGGATGCAGCGCGGTGTCCCCGCGGTACCGGCCGAAACCACGGGAACCAGCCGCAAGCAGTTCATGCTGCTCGAAGGCGCTCCGATCCTGGTCCACACGGTCCGGAAGTTCGTGGCCTCGCCTCTCGTTACGGACATCGTCGTGGCTGTGCGCGAGGAGGAAATCGAATGGGTTTCCGAGATGCTGCAAAAGGAGGGGCGAGGGCTGTTTGGTTCGCTCCGGGTCGTGGCCGGAGGCAACACCCGGCAGGAGTCGGTGGAGAAGGCGTTTGCCGCGCTCGATCCCGACACGGATATTGTCGCGGTGCACGATGCCGTGCGGCCTTTTGTCGATCTTGAGACCATCCGCAGGGTCATTGAGGAAGCCGAATTGAGCGGCGCCGCAATCGTCGGAATCGTGCCGGTGGATACGGTGAAACAGGTCAGCGGCGCGCAGGCGGGCGGCGCCAAAGTACGGGCGACCATTTCCCGCGAGCGGCTCATCCTGGCCCAAACGCCACAGGTCTTTCGCTACGACGTGCTTGCCCGCGCATTCGATGCCGCGAGGCGCGATGACTTCGCCGGAACGGACGAAGCCAGTCTCGTGGAACGGCTCGATCAGACTGAGATCAGCGTGGTTCTCGGCAGCGAGCGAAACATCAAGATCACCCGACCGAGCGATATGGACCTCGCGCGATTGTTCTTCGAACAGGAAACGGCGCGCCGCTAGTCTTGTCTCCGGAGACCTCACTGCGTGTCGGACAGGGCTGGGACGTTCATCGCATCGTCGTTGGGCGGCCGCTGATCCTTGGCGGCGTCACCATCTCGTGCGACTTCGGACTACAGGGGCATTCCGACGCGGACGTTCTTTCGCACGCCATCACGGACGCCATTCTGGGCGCCATCGCGGCCGGGGACATCGGCATGCATTTTCCCGACACCGATCCGCGGTGGAAGGGCTGCGACAGTCTTCAATTCCTGAAACACGCCTGCGATCTCGCCGCGCAGGCAGGCTTTCGACCGATTAACGTCGATTCGACGGTAATCCTCGAACGGCCGAAGCTCAAGGATTACCGGCTTTCGATTCGTGAGTCGCTGGCGAAGACGATGGGCCTCGATGCCGCAGCCGTGTCGGTCAAATTCAAGACCGCCGAAGGAGTCGGCCCGGTCGGCGAGGGGCGAACGGCCGAGGCGCAGGCGGTAGTGCTGTTGGTAAGGAGCGTTTTTTGATCCTCGCGACCCTGTTGCTTGTATCTGGAGTGAGTTTCCTCGCGCAGTCCAATGGCGAGGCGAACGCCCGAAGAGAATGCTCTGAAAGCATTTCTGCGCGATCATCTCCGGGCGCCGGGGTGCCGGCGGACGACACGACCCGATATCCGCACGCGTTTGTCGATCTTGACGGTCACGGACCAGAGGTCATCGTTTATATAGAGGGTCGCGACTGGTGTGGAAGCGGAGGCTGCAACACGTTGGTGCTGGCTCCGCAGGGACCTTCGTACAGGGTAGTCAGCAGCATAACGATTACGCGGCCTCCAATTCGCGTCCTGGCAGCACGTTCGCATGGGTGGCACAACATCGCCGTCTGGGTGGCAGGCGGCGGGATCCGGCCCGGCTATGAGGCGGAACTTCCGTTTAACGGCAAGACCTATGCGCTGAATCCCTCCGTGGCTCCAGCGCGGAGGCTGGCTCCAAAGGCTCCGGGACAGGTTGTCCTACCGGCCAACGCCGAAGGCCCACTCCTCTACCAATAACTCAACGAGACCCGCCGAACACATACAACTCGACACCTCCGACCACGCCGATCTTCGGCTCCGCGATCAAAGGAACGTCCTGATAGACCGTGCTGGTGATATTCGTCAGTTGCAGGAAAGGCCGTATCCGCCCTGTCGCATAAGACGCTGAGGCGTCCCAGATCGCATAAGCGCTTTGTCCCACTCGATTGAGGACGCCCAGCCTGGTTCGGGCGATCATATGCCGCCCGATCGCGCCGCTCCACTCCAGGACCGCGGAATGGGCCGGATACAGGAACGTGTATTCGGTGATCAGGTCCTGCGGCGATGCATACGCTCCGTGCAAGGCGCTGAACCTGACCGCGATGTGCTGAGTCGCCACCGGTTCGTACTCCACCCATGCCTCAACACCCGCGAAGTGCAGGGGCGGGAGATTCTGAGCCTGATAGATATCGCCTCCCGCTGGCTTTACATAATCGACTACGTTTGAGTCGCGCCGCTCGAATCCGGTGATCGACGCATGCAGGTTCGGGCGCAGGTACACGTCCAGCCCGCCTTCGTAACTGGTAGCGGTCTCGGGCTTCAGATTGGGATTTCCCAAACTGGGTCCCACATAGTAGAGATCGGTGTAACTCGGGAGGCGGAACGCCCGGGTCGCCGCCGCGCGCAGTTTGAAGCGCGGGAAAATCCAGAACCCGCCGCTCAGGACAGGACTCGTCGCCACCTGACGACTGCCGTAAACCTCTTCCCGAATTCCAGCCGAAAGCGAAAATCGGCGCACCGAGCGAAGATCGTAGAAGAGATAACCGCTGCCCCGCATCCGGCTGTGGACTCCGAGATTCGTGCTGACGATCGATTCCGCAAGACCCTCCACGCCATAGCTCAGGACGCCGTGGAAGGGCAGGTTGTCGTGTCGCCGCAGATTTCCTTCCCAGCTTTCGACGCCGTGGTGGTTCGTATAGAGAGCCGGATTGTCGCGGATATAGACGTACAGGTCCGTGTGCTTCCGGTAAGCGAAGTTCGCCTCCGTTTTGGGACCCAGATCCTGGTGGCCGGAAGCAAACCATGTCTTCGTACGTTCCCACTGGGGCGCGACAACTCCGTAGAAGTTATTCGCACCGAAAGGCCGGTCGCTGTAAGCAAGCAGCACACTCGACGCGCCGAGCTGCGAATGGAACGTGCTCAGGGAACTGAAGTCGAGATTGCGGTAATCGCGGTCGGGCATGAAGCCGGACGAAAAATCGCGTGCGAATCCCACCTCCTCCTGCCACCAGGATTGCCCGAATGCGGCGACCGCATGCTGCTGGTTGAAGCCGTAATTTCCGACGCCCCCGAGCAGCCGGAATTCCCCAGGGAAGCTTTGATTCAGAGTGACCGGCTCCGTCCGCACGTTCACCACGCCGCCGATCGCATCCGAACCATACAGCGCGGACCCCGAACCTTTCAACACCTCCATACGCGAAATCATTTCGAGCGGGACCGGCAGATCCAGGTTGAAATGCCCCGTCTGCACATCGTCGAGCCTCATACCGTTAAGCAGAACCAGGGTCTGCCCGAATGTCGCGCCCCGAATCGACAAGTCCGCCTGAAAGCCTCCGGGCACGCGGTCCTGGAGGTCGAGCACCGGGTCGAGTTCCAGCAGATCGAACCAGGATTCGTACAGCGGGCGCTGCTTTTCGGGGAGACGGACGACGCTGACGTCGCGGTCCAGTTCAGCCAGGGGAATCGGCTCGGCGGTGCCTGTGACAACAATACTCTCAGCCTGTGGCGGCGGTGTTTGCTGAGCGCGGGCCGGGCTCAGGCAAATGCCCCACAGGCAAATGCAGGAAACGATCAGACCTTTCATCGGATCTTCCACCGTACCATTCAGTCATGGGGGACAACGGCCTTACCTCTCCGGTCGATCTGTGGACCGTATCACTTGCGCACCCGAGCCCCATTCATCTCTCGGAAGATGAAGCGGCGAGGGCGAACCGCTTCCGTTTTGAACGGGACCGCGTGCGCTGGAGTCGCGCGCGCTCCGCGCTCCGGCTCGTCCTGTCTCGTTACGCGGGCGAAGACCCCGATGCGCTCTTCTTCGCCTACGGAAAGCAGGGCAAACCCTCGCTTGGCGCGGCAACCGGCATTGAGTTCAACCTGTCGCACTCCGGGGATTGGGCGATGATTGCGGTGACGCGCGAGATACCGGTCGGCGTGGATATTGAGCGCATCCGGCCCGAGGTGGAAATCGGCCTGCTTCTGCAGAGACTTGAAGAGACCGATTTGCCGGAGACCGTGCCCGAGTTGTACCACGCCTGGACACGCCGCGAGGCGAAGACCAAGGCGATTGGCGGGGCACTGTTTGACAAGCCCCGGGGAGATGTCCATGTGGCCGACGCGGCCGCGCCCGAGGGATACGCGGCCTCAGTGGCGCTCGTGGGGCGCACGCCGCTCGTCAGGTATCGAACCGAATTACCGGCCGGTCTGAACGCTCCTGTTAATGTAGAAGATACGGGCGGTTAGCTCAGCTGGTTAGAGCACCTCGTTTACACCGAGGGGGTCTGGGGTTCGAATCCCTAACCGCCCACCATCTTTCACAGCCTTTCAGAGTCGATAGTGGTCCGCGCGCCACACCCGGACCGACTTCTTGATCATGTCCGGCGAGAAGTTTTCCGCCGCTGCCCGGCGCGCGAGTTCTTCGAATTCGGCATCGGAGGCGAATCGGAGAGCCACGATTTGCTTGACGCCAAGCCTCGGATCGAGAAGCTTGCCCGTAAGCACGAAATGCCGGAGATTCTCTTCCGCCCGAATCGCCCGGTCTTGTGCTTTAAGCGGGAAAACCCGGCTCAGGAAGAACTGAATCAACATCGCCACCGTGATCAGTGTGATTAGTTCCGCGGAAAGGCGTCCGACATGCGGAGCTTGCGTGAACCGCCTGTAGAGGTTCAGCAGCGATCCAAGGAAAGCGAGTACGATGAGTCCGGATAAGACGCCGTGGTACAACGGCACGAATTTCGCGTGGTTGGCATAACTCTGTTCTTCCATCGCGTTATTGATCCTCCTGGGTGGTTCGTCCGCTGATTATAGCCGCAAAATTGCGGGAAACCGCAAATTGCCAAAGGCTTCCCGCCGCCCCGCGAGTTCACGCGAGATCGAATTTCGTTTGATGGAGCAGCGGATCGCTCTTCACCAGCACGGACTTTCCGATAATCTCCTCGATCTCCTGCAGAAACGAATTCTGATTGCTCTTCAGCACCTTCGCGACTTCCGGGTTCACCCGCAGAACGATGTTGGATTGCTCCGTCTCCAGAGCCTTACGCATCTTCTGCGCTTCCTGAAGAATCTCGCTGATCACGGTTGCCGACGCTCTTGATATAACCTGCTCCCTCGCAATAAGGACAGGGTGAGCACAGAGTCCGTTCGAGCGACTGCTTGACACGCTTGCGGGTAATCGCCACCAGACCGAAATCGTTGAACTGCAAAATCTTGTAGGGCGCGCGATCGGCCCGCATGGATTCTTCGAGCGCCAGCATTACCTTCTGCCGGTTCTTGCGCTCGTCCATATCGATAAAGTCGACCACGATGATGCCGCCGAGGTCGCGGAGGCGAATCTGCCGCACGATTTCCTTGATGGCATCCGTGTTGATCTTGACGATCGTATCTTCGAGCCGGTTCGATTTGCCGACGTACTTGCCGGTATTGATATCGATCGCCACCAGCGCCTCGGTCTGATTGATGACGATATAGCCGCCAGACTTGAGCCATACCTTCGGGCGCAGAGCTTTCTCCACCTCATTGGTGATGCCGAATTCGTCGAAGATCGGATTTGAACGCGTGTACAGCTTCACGCGCCCCACCAGCGCCGGCTGAAATCGCTGCACGAAGCTCAGAATGCTTTCGAAGAGCTCTTCGTTGTCGACCCAGATCGTTTTGAACGACGTTGTGAGCTGGTCGCGAAGGATTCTCTGCACGAGATCGAGGTCGTGATGCAACAGGACCGGAGCGGGCTTCTTCTCCGCCTTCTGACGCATGTCGAGCCAGAGGTTGTAGAGGAAGTGCATGTCGCTCTTCAACTCTTCTTCGCTCTTGTTTTCGGCCGCGGTTCGGCAGATGAAGCCACCGGGAATTCCCTGTCTGTGCGTCTGCAGAACGCGTTTCAGGCGCTGACGCTCATCGTCCGACGGAATCTTGCGGGAAACGCCGACGTGCTCGACCGTCGGCATGTAGACCACGAATCGTCCCGGCAGAGCGATATGCGAGGTGATACGCGCACCTTTCTGCCCCAGGGGTTCTTTCGCGATCTGGACGATAATCTCCTGCCCTTCTTTGAGCAGGTCTGAGATGGATGGCAACGGGGGCCGTTCACGCTCCGTCCGTTCACGCTCCGGTCGTTCACGTTCCGGTCTCTCGCGTTCCGGTCTCTCGCGTTCCGGTCTCTCGCGTTCCGGACCGCTCGCGTCCGCCGCGCTGTTCCCGAGGTTCCCGGAAATCCGGCCGGCGGTCTTCCCGCGGAGCGGCTACGGTCTTGTTTTCAACGCGGGCATCCGTTGCCGTCTCCCCGTCAGCCGGCTGTTTTTCCCTCTCTTCACCCTGGCCGCCACGCATCTTGCGGCGCATGCGGCGAGAGACGCGATGAGGGTAGCGATGGCCCTGTTCCCTGAGCGCAGCGGTCAGGCTGGTCGGAATGCGCGCCGGCTCGGGGCCTTCTTCCTGCACCGCGCCGCCGTCTTCCAGAACTTCGGGCGTGGCCAGCGCTTCGGCCGTTAATTCGCTCTCGAGGACTTCCGAAGCGCCGAGGCCTTCGTCCGCTTCTTCGAGCGCTTCTTCCGTCGTCGGGGAGGCGGTTTCCCCGCTGTACTCAACTTGCCGGGCAGCCTCTGTCTCGGGCGCGTTTTGCTCGGGGGCAACGCTCCTCCGCAGGATTCGGATCCGCTTCCAGGTTCACCCACGAGGGAATGGCGCCAAAGCCGGCGAGAGGATGTTCTTCCGGCAGCACGGCTTCGACTGCAGGCGCCGGTTCTTCGACCACAAAGGGTTCAATTTCGATGGCTACAGATTCGATTTCGACCGTTTCGTCTTCGGCAATATCGGATGCGGCCGTCTCGACCGGCGAGGGTTCCGACGATTCTTCAACTTCGTGGGAATCTCCGCCCGTGTACTTGGCCAGGGACTCGCCCGGAAGCACGAAGAAGTCGTCATCCGAACGTGCCGCGCGCGGCGCAGAGGCAAATGTCTGAGGAGCTGCGACCGCGGGTTCCCCTTCCATGTCCCCGCCCCCTGGCTCCACGTCAGCCGGAGGCGCTGCAGCCGCTTCGGATCGCGGGGAAAAGAATTTGGAATCGGGCAGACCACCGGCGCGACCGCCCCTCCGGCGGCGCCCCCGGCGTCCCCGCCCACCCCGGTCGCCGCGATCCCCTCCCCGGTTTTCACCGCCACGGTCGGGGTGAGCTTCGCGACCAGTTTCCGTTCGTACTGCTTCTCTGGCTGCATCGGCCGGCGCGGTCGCCGACAGCTCGGTAGCAGCCGATGCGACCGGTTCCGAAATCGGTTCGGACCTGTTCCGATCTTTCCGATCTTTCCGCCGGGGCGCCATTCAGGCCGCCGCCCTTCTCCAGCTTGAGGACCTTTTCTTCGACGGTGCTGACCACCGCCTCGTACTCGTCGTTGTCCTCAAAAAAGTCGGAGACGTACAGAAACGCGTCTCGTTCCAGGCCAATATCGACGAATGCGGACTGCATCCCGGGCAAAACCCGGGTTACGCGCCCTTTATGGATGCTTCCCGCTAAGGAGTATTCTTTCTCTCGTTCGTGGAATAACTCTACAACCTGGTCGTCTTCGAGGATTGCCACTCTTGTTTCGTGGCGTCCCGAGGAGACAATAAGCTCTTTGGACATGCAATTTCTCCCGTTGGGCTCCTTGAAGAGCTCGGACCGGAGAGAATCTGGACCCGAAAAATAGTGCTTCGCCCCGCGTAAGGATCGTGACGCCCTCCCACCTGGAGGACTTTGCACGACCAGAAAACCAGTAACCTCTCACGCCAGCCGGAGGGTGGAGTAAAACAGCCGCGCTTTCAGCGCTCTATCTGTTCCTCGATTTAACGCTGCTCGCTACCGCTCGACACCCAACATCGGCCCTGGGAAACCGCTCATGTTCGGAAGACCCGGAGCCGAAATCGCTCCGGGAGCAGGCGACGAACCTGTTCGGGCTCTCAGGGCCCGATCCGAGAATCTCCATGGCTCCCAACTACTTTAATAAAAGATAACTTCCCGACCGGACTCCGGAGACGCAACCCGCCTCCTCCCATCCGTTCACTACGACACTACCTCACAAACCTTATCGACAAAAACCTGCAAAAACCTGCGAAACTCAGTTCACAAATCTTCGAACCCGGACACTATTTACCAGACCGAGCATCAAAAACGTCGACCAGATGCTTGACCCGCCGTAGCTCATCAGCGGCAACGGTATTCCGGTAACCGGCATCCGCCCCACCACCATCCCGACGTTTACCAGTATATGAAATAATAGCAGCGCCCCGACGCCCATACAAATGTACATTCCGGCGCGGTCGGGCGCCGTTTGTGCGTTTTGCACGATCTGCATAAGCAGAACGAAGTAAAGAATCAGTACGACCAGTGACCCCGATGAAGCCGTGTTCTTCCGCAAAGGCCGAAAATATGAAGTCCGTGTGCGGAACCGGCAGGAAACGGAGCTGCGTCTGGCTTCCTTTCGTAACGCCTTTGCCCCAGGTTCCCCCCGCGCCGACCGCAATTTTCGATTGAATCAGCTGGTACCCCGTCCCTTGGGGATCCCGTTCAGGGTCGAGAAAGCTTACGATTCGAGCCTTTTGGTACGCCTGCATCGACGCAAACCCGATCGGCAAAATGATCGCGGCTACAACTCCGATGGCGAGCCAGTATTTCCAGGGCATCCCCGCAAGAAAGATCCCAATCGCAAGAATCGGAAGATAAGTCAGTGCCGTGCCGAGGTCCGGTTCTTTGGCGATCAGCGCCATCGGCAGGAGAACAAGCGCGCTTAACTTCAACAGATCGCGCAGTTCCAGTACGTCCGTTCTCAGTTCGGTGAGAAGCCGGGTGAGAAGCAGAACGATCGCGATTTTCGCAAATTCGGAGACCTGCAGGTGTATTCCGGCGGGCAGCGCGATCCAGCGCGTGGAGCCGAAGGCCCGTTTTCCGATGACCAGGACGGCAATCAGCAGAGCGATCGATGCCAGGTAGAGCGGATATACGTGGTTCATCAGGGCGTGATAATCAATGTTTGCGGCAACCCACATCAGCACGATACCGGCGGCGATGAAAACGAGCTGTTTCCACCAGGACCCCTGCCATACCGTGTCGTGCGTAGCGCTGAAAATCTGGAGAACGCCCAATCCGCAGATAATCATGACGATGAAGAACATCGTCCAGTCGAAGTCTTTGATGCCGGCGAACTGAAACATACTATTGTGCGCTGCTTTATCTGGCGTTACCGGCGAGTGGCGGCATGAGCGCCGATGCGAGCGCCGCCGCCGGGTTCCGCCTCTGTTTTTCGGCCTGCTCCTCGGCAATGCGCACTTTTTTGTCGAAATACGCCTTCATAATGTCGCGTGCGGTGGGAGCTGCGAACTGCCCGTGGACCCCTACGTTTTCCCAGAGCACAGCGACTACAATCTCCGGCTTGTAACACGGTGCGAATCCTACAAACCAGGCGTTGTCTTTCACGTCTTTATGCGTCTTCTCGTAATCGCCCGAGGCGATTTGCGCCGACCCCGTCTTGCCGCAGACGTCGATACCGGGAATCCTGGCCCGAACGCCCGTGCCGCCTTCGTTGACCACGCCGTACGTGCCGTACACAATGTCGTGGACGTTGTCGGGATTAAGGTCCCATTCTTTAGGATGCTCGGTCTTCGTCTCCGCCATCGCCAGATGCGGGGTGTGCCATACACCGCCCTCCGCGAGTCCGCCGATCGCTCGAGCGATCTGCAACGGCGTCACCGTCAAAGCGCCCTGCCCGATCGAAACCGAAATCGTTTCTCCCGCGAACCATTTTTGCCGGAAATTGCGCAGCTTCCACTCAGGCGACGGCACGGTGCCCGCCGCTTCGTTCGGCAGATCGATGCCGGACTTAGCTCCCAGCCCCGCTTCGTGGGCGTAGTAGGCGATATTGTCGATGCCAGTCTTGTTGCCCACGCCGTAAAAATACGAATCGCAGGACTGCGTCATGCCCTTGTGGAGCGATACGGTACCGTGAGTCCCCCAGCATTTGTAGTAATGCCCGAAGTAAGTCGCGCCGCCTGCGCAATGGAATTCGGTATCCGGATCGATGCTCCCGCTTTCGAGGCCGGCAAGGGCGACGATCGGCTTGAAAGTGGAGCCGGGCGCCCACTGCGCCTGAATCGCGCGGTTGAGCAGAGGATTGCCGGGATCGCTCGTTATTTCTTTCCAGTCCTTCGACTTGATGCGCACGGCAAACTTGTTGGGATCGAAGTTCGGGCGTGACGCCATCGCCAGGATCTCGCCGTTCTGCGGATTGAGCGCAACCACCGCGCCGCGCGAATTCGGATAATCTGCCAGGCCACCCTGAAGCCCGAGTTCCGCTACGACCTGCAAATCGAGATCGATGCTGATCTGGATATTCTTGCCCGGTATGGCCTCTTTAATTCCCAGAACCTCGCGTTCTTTTCCCCGGTTGTCGACTACGGACTGGCGCTCGCCGTCCACGCCCATCAGAATGTCGTTGTACTGCTTCTCGATGCCCGTCTTGCCTATGATCTGGCCCTGGTTGTACTTCGCGTAATCGGGGATTATCCAGTTCGGATTCGCTGATTTCACCCGTGTACCCGATCACATGCGACATGATTCCGTTTTCGGGATAGAGCCGCCGCTGCGACTCGATCAGTTCCATCTCGGGAAACGTCTCGGAGTCGCGATGCGCCTCGACGAACGCCAGATCCGACGGGGTTAACTCTTCCTTGATAATGATCGGTTCGTATTTAGGCCGTGTGCTGAATCGCCGTACCTTACGCACCAGATCGTCATAATCGAGGTGGAGGCCGTCGGCGATTTCGTGCAGATGCTCCTGCCGCAGGTTTTCGCGGGAAAGAATCAGACTCCAGGTGGAGTGGTTGCCGACGATGACGCGGCCGTCGCGATCGAGAATCTTGCCGCGAGGCGCGACGATCGGCAGCGACTTGATCCGGTTGCGCTCGGCCTGCTGTTGTAGATTTCAGGACTTTTGATCTGTAATTCCCAGAATCCGGTGACCAGAAACAGGAAAACAGCCACTGCCGCGTACTGAAACACGGCCATCTTGGCCGAGGCAAATTTCGGGTCGTCCCGCAGCTGAATTTTGCCCGGCTGCGGCTGCTCTTGTTCGAGTATTTGATTCAACGGAAGGAAACTGCACGTGAGCGCCGACGCTATGCCCAGATTAGCAGACCTTTTCAGGGGCGCGGCGCGGGGTTAATTACAGGGGCTAAGCACGGCCGCGAAGAAGCCGTCTCCGGGATCACGCCCTGGAATTCGTTGCATTGTTTGAATAATTGTCGCGCCGCACGACGCAATTACGTCCTGATTTTCTTCACGTTCCAGCGAGCAGGTGGAGTAGACCAGCCGGCCCCCCGGCGCGACCTGAGCCAGCGCGTTTCGAAGGATCGCCGCCTGGCGGTTCCGCAGATCTTCGATATCCGCCGGAGTCAGACGCCACTTGATTTCCGGATTGCGCGCCAGAGTGCCTGTGCCCGAACAGGGCGCGTCTACCAGGATTCGATCAAATTGCGAGGCGAAGGGAAGTGGTTTCGTGGCGTCGAGAGTTACGACGGGAATGCCCAGCGGCGACAACAGCCGCGCGCGGCTGACATGCAGATCACAAGCGATGGCATGGAGTGGCGTTTCAAGAGCCTGCGCGGTCTTGTTGCCGGGCGCCGCGCAGAGATCGAGGAAACGCTGACCGGGCGCAAGATCCAGTAGAGGTACGACAGCCTGTGAGCCGATGTCCTGGAAGCGAAAATTCGCCGCTGCGTCGTGGCCCTCGCCGGCAGCGCAGCCGATAGCAGCCCGGAACATCAGTCGGCTCGGCGCCCTCGGGGGCACTTGCGTTTCCGACGCGAATGAATCGCTCGGGTGTCAGGAGGCTTGCATGTCCGATTGCATTCGCGGCTTCCGCGCCGTACTGTTCGATCCACCGGCGCATGAGCCAGTCGGGTGTCGCGAGCGTTTCGGGAACATCGAGGGGCTCTCGGATCGCGCGGCGCAAGATCGCGTTCACAAAAGCTCCGGCAGATGCCTTCCCGGCCCTTCGCACCAGTTCCACGGCATCGTTAACGGCGGCGTGATCGGGAACCCGGTCGAGGAAGCGGATCTGATACAGGGCCATCTCAAGCGCCGTGCGAACCGCGGGGTCGAGACGTTCGACAGAGCGCTTCGAATATTGAGCGACTAAAGCGTCGAGCTGACCTCGGCGGCGGAGCGTGCCGAAGACGATGTCGGATGCGAGGCCGGCGTCCCGCGCATCGAGTTGCACGGATTTGGAAGCCAGAGCTTCAGCCGACCATGCGCCGCGATCGACCGCCAGGAGCGCCGCGAAGGCGGCTTGTCTGGCGGGGGCAAGTTTCGTCACTGTCAGCAAGTGTAGGACAAGCGTATGAGCTAATAGGTGAAGAGGAGTGAAACCGGTGTCCCTGGCCGACAAGACGTGCGTACCTTGCAAAGGGGGCGTGCCCGCCCTGAAAGGCGAGGCTCTCGCCAAACTGAATGCGGAAGTTCCCGACTGGCAGGTTGTCGAAGAGCACCACTTGCATAAGGTATTCCGGTTCCCCGATTTTCAGAAGGCTTTGGATTTTGTCAACCGCGCGGGAGCCATCGCCGAGGAGCAGGGCCATCATCCCGACATTCTGCTTGCATGGGGCAAAGCGGAAGTAACGATCTATACCCATAAGATCAACGGCCTGACTGAAAGCGACTTCGTGCTTGCGGCGAAGATCGATCGGGTTTACTAAGAACTGCGCTCGCTGCCGCGCGGGGTTGGAGCCGTTATTCCGAGCAGCGACCGGCTGGGAGCATTTGCCACCGTTATTTTCGTGACGAGCCCCAACCTCTAGACGCCCCCTCAGGTTTTTCGCGTCGCTCACGAAGCCGGACCGGGGGTCCAGCGCGGACGAGGGCGTCCGCCCCACTAAGTCAGGATGTTAGTTGCTCTGGATTGACGGCGTATAGTCGACGAATCGACGCCATTCGGCAGCGCGGCCTTCCACCACCCCTGTCCTCGTTATCTGGCTGTTACTCGCCATTTATCTCAGGGAACAAAATCCGAACATCCGTCGTCAAAGCTTCGTATTGTCAAGTCGGTAAGCGTTTGCCGAGGGAGCCGGATTTATGAAATATCTGATGGTGTTTTTGGTGTTTGCCGCACTGCAGGGCAACCTTTTTGCCCAAGCTCTGACAGGTACGTGGCAGGGTGCACTAAAGGTTCCGCAGGCGCGGAATGGGGAACTGCGGGTCGTGGTCAAGATAGCGACAACCGATGCGGACAAGCTGAAAGCGGATTTTTACAGCATCGATCAGCAGTCCCCCGCGATCCCGGCGAACACGGTGAGCCAAAGTGGTTCCACGCTTAAAATGGCCTGGGCGCCGATGAATGCCACCTTCGAAGGCAAGGTCAGCGAGGATGGGAACACGATCAGCGGGACGTTTACCCAGGGAGCCCCACTGCCGTTGACGCTGGTCAAGGCCACCGCGACGACTGCATGGGCGATCCCCGAACCACCGCCTCCGCCGAAGATGATGGACGACAAGGCGAAGCCGGAGTTCGAAGTAGCGACGATCAAGCCCAGCAAGCCCGAGGAACATTTTTCACTGCTTTTGAATAGAAGCGGAATGCTGAATACGACGAGCACGTCGGTGATCGATCTTCTCAAGTTTGCGTACGACCTTCATCCCCGCCAGATCACCGGCGGTCCCGCATGGCTCGAATCGGAGAAGTTCGATGTGTCGGGCAAGCCGGACAAGCCGGGAATTCCGACGGTAAATCAGCTGAAGACGATGATCCAAAAGTTGTTGGCAGACCGCTTCAGCCTCACATTCCATCGGGAGCAGAAGGAGTTGTCTGTGTATGCCATAACCGTGGCGAAGACCGGCTTGAAAATCACCAAAGAAGAGACCAACCCGATTCCCATTCCCGGCTTTGGCGGACCGCCGCGGACCGGATTCAATGTCAGGAACGCAACCATCAAGGAGTTTGCGGACGTCATGCAGGCTCAGTTTATGGATCAGCCCGTGGTGGATCAAACCGGGCTCGGCGCGCAACGCTATAACTTCGTTCTGAAATGGACGCCGGACCCCACCCAGAGAGCGCTCGCCGGAGGCGCTGACTCGAATACTCCGGCCCCCGCGCCGGACGCCGACGCGCCGCCGGACTTGTATACCGCCATCCAGCAGCAACTGGGGCTGCGGCTGCAGAACACCAAAGCACCCGTGGATGTGCTGGTCATCGATAAGGTCGAGAAGCCTTCGGATAACTGAGCATCGGCCGGTACGCGGCCTCGAATAAGATTGTAGGGTTTGCAAAAGCGCCGGCTCACTTTATTCCGGGGCATGCGCCCATTCCACCGCGCCGCGGCCGCGCGGGACGCACTGGCGGGGTTTGCGCTCGCGGCGATGAATATCCCGCAAGCGCTCGGCTACGCCGCCATAGCGGGTATGCCCGCGGTGACGGGATTCTATACT
The DNA here is from genome assembly GCA_963831795.1 of Terriglobia bacterium. Taxonomy (GTDB): domain Bacteria; phylum Acidobacteriota; class Terriglobia; order Bryobacterales; family Bryobacteraceae; genus BOG-234. Next base: position 64,835 of record CAWHSB010000028.1, read on the forward strand.
CTTCTCGGACCCCTGCTCGCATTTGCGACGTTCGGCGCGTCACGGTATCTGGTGGTTGCGGCGGACTCGGCCACGGCCGCAATCCTGGCCGCGGGGCTTTCTCCGCTGGCCGCGGCGGGCAGCCCGACGTACGTCAGATTCGCCGTAATGGTGGCGTTGCTTACCGCGGGAATGCTGTTCGTCGCGCGCATCACGAAGCTCGGTTTTCTGGCCGACTTCCTGTCGCAGACCGTCCTGACGGGCTTTCTGACGGGCGTGGGGTTTCAGGTGGGGATTGCGGTGCTGGGCCAGATGCTGGGCCTCGGCGTCCACTCCAACAGGACAATTCTGCAGTTGGCGAGAGGTTGCGCGTGATCTGCCTCAGGTAAATTGGCCATCCCTCGGTTTGTCGGTTGTGGTTGTGGCAGGCGTCCTGCTTCTCAGCCGGTATGTTCCCCAGTTGCCTGGCCCTTTAATCGCCGTAGTTGGCGCAATCGCAGCGAGCGCGGCGTGGAATTTCGGCGGGCATGGTATCGCCGTTCTGGGTCCTGTGCCAGGAGGTCTGCCGCACTTCGGCCTGCCTCAGTTCCAGTGGAGCGACGCGGGAAAGCTGATCCCCGTGGCGGCTTCATGCTTCGTCATGATCATCACGCAGAGCGCGGCGATCGGACGAATCTACGCGTCACGGCATAATGAGACACTCGACGAAAACGAGGATCTCACCGGCCTGGCCGCGGCCAATGCAGCCGCCGCGCTGAGCGGGACGTTCCCGGTGAACGGCAGTCTCACCCAAACGGCCATGGTCGAGAGCGCGGGGGGCCACAGCCAGGTGGCGCACGTCGCAACGGCGGCAGCGGTGGCGCTGGTTCTGCTGTATCTGACACACCCTTTGCAGTACCTGCCGCGCTGCGTGCTGGGAGCGATCGTCTTTATCGTTGCGATCCGGCTGGTGAAGTTGCGCGAACTGCGGGGCATTCGACGCGAGAGCCCGGGCGAGTTCTGGCTGGCGGTTACGACGGCGGGCGTGGTCGTGCTGATCGGTGTGGAGCAGGGGATCGTGTTGGCCATGGTATTGTCGCTGCTGCGCGTGGTTCAACACAGCTACCATCCACACACGGCCGTGTTGGTGCGGGGCGAGGGAGGGCTGTGGACGTTAACGCCCGCTGTTGCCGGGGCGGAGTCCGAGCCGGGACTGGCGATCTATCGCTTCGGAGCACCGCTGTTTTACGCGAACGCGGGTCGGTTCGGGAGCGAGATCCTCGATCTCGCGACGCCGCACCTGCGCTGCATTCTGGTGGAATCAGGGGCGATCACGAAGGTTGATTACAGCGCCGCGCGCGTCGTCGAGAGGCTTCATGAAGATCTGACGCGGCGAGGCGTGCAGATGGTGTTCGGCCGCGTGCAGGCAGAGCTCAGAGCGGATCTGGCCCGGCACGGGCTTGAGAAAATCATCGGAGCGGATCACATTTTCTACACCCTGCACGAGGCAGTTGCGGCGTGCGAGTCGATGCTCGGGTCGGATTCCGGTCTGCCGAGCCGCGGGTAGGCACTGCTTTTCTGCGCACGAACCTCGGTAAGCAGCTTGTCATAGAGGGTCGGGCTCGCCCGGAAATTGGCGCGCCGCAAGCGCATAAACGCCCGGACAGGGGCAGGAGGCCCGCGAGTGACGCAGCTGTCAGAATCCGGAGAGTACCCGCAGTGACCAGTCCACGCCGCACCGCTTCGTCGGGGGCGTCCCGCTCATCGAACAGAACGACCCGAATCCCTCGTTGCGCGGCCAGACTGACAGTCGAGACTTCGCCGGCCTTCAGACGCGAGGCGGCACGCGGCCGACGGCGGGTATGGACGAATGATCAATCAATAGTCAAAGTGGCGGCGTATTTATCCATTGACTGACCACGTCTGACTGACCACGTCTTCCTGACCACGTCCGGGCACCCGAATCGCCGAGCTCTTTTGACAACCGCTGCTGTCGCGCTGACTTCGGAATGCAGCGCGGGCAGAACGTCACTGTGCCCCATAAGGATCAGATAGTGTAGCGGGCTCGCGTTCGTTACAACTCTCAATTGCGTGTGTCTTCGATGCGCGACTCTTCGACCACGAACGCCTCAAGGGCCGCCCGCTGAAGACGGCGGCCTGCTCGCCGAGTTCGTGGGGAAGTTGAATCGCCATCGTCACCGAATTCCGGTAAAGACTTATTTACCGCCCGGCCAGCCATGCCCCGGTCAACGAAGCGCGTAGCCGGTTTCGAGAGCATGAGCCCAATCGGGGCGCCCCGCTCGTCGCGCGTCATCCGCCGCCGAGCGCCAATCGTAATCCACCGTGATCAGACTAACCCTCCAGGCGCCGGCGGATTCTTTATCGAGGATGGCGTATCGGGCGTGCGGGCTGCCGGTTTCCATGTAGTGAGTCCATGGGTGAATGTCGTCATACGCCTGCAGACCCACGCTTCCGGGATTTATGATTTGAGTCGTGCCATGCCGAACGATACGCGGAATATGGGAATGCCCGCACAAGACGAGCGCGGAGCGGGTGGTTCCCAGACGTTCCCCGACCACGTCTGGGGTCGCCAATGAAACGCTTTGTTCGCCAACCTCCTCAAGCAGGTATTGCACATCGTCGGACGGCGAGCCGTGACACAGCAGAATTTCGGATTCGACTCGCATTATCGGGGGAAGACCCGCGATCCACCGTTTGTGGCGGTCTTCCAGTTGCGCGTATGCCGCACGGTCGGATGCTCCCATGTTTTCGAAGGGGTGGTCAACAAGCTGGCGGTCGTGATTGCCCTGGATCTGAAGCCAGGGCTCGCTCATGAGCGCATCGGCAGTGGCCGCGGCTTGCAGTGGGCCGGAAAGGTGATCGCCGAGGTTCACTACAAGGTCAGGAGATTGTTTTCGCAGGTCCGACCGAACTGCATCGAGCGCCTGGAGATTTCCATGAATGTCTGCGATTACGGCGATTCGCAAAGTTTTACCCGACGACACAGTGTAGCCTGACCGGTTCCGGGCTGCGAACCCTGATAACCTGAACAATAAGTGCGTTGGATTTCTTTTCTTTTTGTCTGGCTGCTGGCGGGCTCGCCGTTCTGCCGGGCAGCCGATACGGTAGCGATACTTCCCCTCTTCAATCTCGACCAGAACAAGAGTCCCAATCTGGACTGGATCGGCGAGAGCGTGGCGGAAACTATTCATGAAGCCCTCAGCACCGGCGGGCTGCTGGTTCTGTCACGGGAAGACCGGGAGGAGGTTTATCGCCGCCTGTCGCTGCGGACGGGCGTTTTATTGACCAGGGCCTCGGTCCTGAAGATAGGCGAAACGCTGGACGCAGGTCATGTGATTTTCGGCGAAATGCATGTCGAGAGCGCCGATGCCGCGGGGAATGCCCTCAAGTCGAAGATGCGGCTGGTGGTGCGCATCATCGATCTGAAGAAGCTTCATCAGGGGCCCGAGTTTTATGAGGAGGGCCCGCTCGAGAATCTCAGCCAGATGGAGATGCGGCTGGCGTGGATGCTGCTTCACAACCTTGCGCCGGACAGCGCACCTTCCGAGGATGCTTATCTTCACGACCGGGTACCTGTCCGAGTGGACGCCATGGAGAGTTATGTGCGGGGCTTGATGGCGTCCAATGACGACCAGAAGATCAAGTTATTCACTCAGGCGGTTCAGGCGGATACACACTTCTCGCAGCCCAATTTTCAACTCGGACGCCTGATGTTCAACAGGAAGGATTACAAAGGAGCCGAGCCCTGGCTCGCGAAAGTTTCAAAGAACGATTCGCATTTTCTTGAAGCCGCCTTTCTGCGCGGGATCTGCAAGTATTATCAGGGCAATTTCGACGGCGCCGCAGACCAGTTCCGCATGGTCTCCGGCGAGATTCCGTTGAATGAGGTTTTCAATAACCTGGGCGCTGCGCTGTCCCGAAAGAACGATTCCGCGGCGAAGGATAATTTCAATAAAGCTCTATCGGGCGACGAGTCGGATCCCGACTACTGGTTCAATGTCGGTTACTCGTTGTGGAAACAGGGACAATTCGCGCTGGCCGCCGCGGATTTTAAAGCTGTGCTTGAGCGATCGCCGACCGATGAACAGGCGAAATTGCTGCTTCAGCGATGTCTCAAGATGGACGGCCCCCGTGAGGGCGAACTGGCGAGCAACCCGCGCGAGCGGATCAAGACGGCCTTTGAGGATTCGGCTTACCGGCAGTTGCAGGCAGAGTTGAAGGGCAAGCGATAAAAGGCTTATCACGAAATAACAGTGACAGTCGCTTTTAAGGAACACGCGCAAGTTATGGCCGCCGAAATCGCGGCTGGACGGGCGGGTTCCTCCACTCTTTGGCGCCGCGTCCGGCGGCCCTTGCGCTTTTGAGGGTCGCGCGACGTCCTCAAGCTTTTCCTTGCCGCAGGCGAGAGTTACGCTCCCCTGAAGAACACCGGCGACAAGATCGCCGGCGCTACCGGGGCTGAGATAAAGCTCCACGCCGAGCGGAAGCCTGGCGGCAAGACAGCAGCCCCGTCCCCGCATCGATTCGGACGTGTTATTTCCTCACGATCTCTAAAAAAGGCAGCAGTGCGATAAGATACGTCGGCACAGGCTGTGCTGATCGGAATAATGTATGCCATGTCTCCTGACGCTGATCGTTCTGCTGTTTCCGCGAGTCATTCTGGTTGTGTTATGGCTCTTCACTAACTTCCTCGACCGCGCCTATCATGGCCTGGTGATTCCTCTCCTGGGGTTCTTTTTTCTTCCGATCACGACCATCGTTTATGCATGGATGGTCAATTCGGGCCTGCCGCTCCAGGGCCTTAATCTTGTGATCCTCATTATTGCGGTGCTGCTGGATGCCGGTTCGCATAGCGGCGGCGCGAGTTACTACAGGCGACGCGTGTAAGTTTATTCGCGACAAATGCCGCGCTTGCTGCGGCGGATGAAAGCCGCGAGGTGAAGCGTATTCTCGTCGGCCAGTTCATTCTCGATCCTGGCGAGGGCGTCTTCAAGTAACAGCCCCGAACGATAGAGAACATGGTAAGCCCGCTTCAGCCGGGAAACCTGCTGCGGACTGAAACCGGCGCGCTTGAGTCCAACGACATTCAGGCCTTTCGCTTCCACGTTGAATCCCGAGTACAGGAAGAACGGCGGGACGTCGAGATTGACGCGCGTGTTTCCGCCGATCATGGCGAGACGGCCGATCTTCGAGTACTGGTGGATTACGACGCCGCCGGAAATAAAAGCCTGGTCTTCAACCTCGACATGTCCCGCGACGAGCGCGCAACTTGCAATGACGGTATTGCAGCCGATCGCGCAATTATGCGCGATATGGCCGGAAGTCATGATGTAGTTGCCATCACCGATAGTGGTGCAGGATTCGGGTTGCGTTCCGCGAGAGATCGTATAGTGCTCGCGGATCTTGTTGTCGTGACCGATTCGGAGATAGCTGCGTTCGCCTTTGAAGTTCTTGTCGAGAGGATCGGTGCCCAGCACTGTGCCGGCCGAGATTTCGTTTCGCTCGCCGAGCGTAGTCCAGCGCTTGACGAAGACGTAGGGTTCGAGAAGGCAGTCCGCGCCGATTTCAACGTCGGCTTCAATCACACAGAAATCGCCGATGCGGGTGCGGGCGCCGATGCCGGCGCCTGGATCGATTCGAGCGGTGGGCGCGATGATGGCGGAGGAATCGACGGGCACGGATTTCATGATAGCGACGGGGTTCGCCGCAGGAACAACTCAGGGTCGTACCAGATTGCTCTCGATCCAGGCTTCGAAGCGCGAGGCCAGATTGTCGACTGTGAATTGTTCCGCGCGAGTCCTCGCATGTGCGCGGTCCAGTTCGGACACCCTTGAGATTGCGTCAAGCAGATCATCGGTGTCGTCCGGTTCGATCAGGAAGCCGCTCTTACCGTGCTGGACGATCTCGGCCGGCCCTCCGCGGGCATAAGCGAGAACCGGAGTTCCGCACGCCAGCGCCTCGATTGTCGTCAGTCCGAAGGCTTCAGTCCACTTCGGCGTGACTAACATCGCGGCAGCGTTCCCGATTATCCTCGCGAGGTCAGTATGCGGCAACATGCCGTGCCAGGTGAGCGAGGCGTCAGGATAGCGCGAAACGATGTCGTCCCGATACGAAGAATCCTGCAACTTTCCGCAGATGTCGAGGGAAATACCGGCGCGCGAGGCAACGTTAACGGCGTCTTCGAGCCCCTTTTCCGGGGAGATTCGCGCCACCCAGCACAAGCGGTTTTCGGGTGCGGATGAGAATGGAAAGCGACCGGTATCCACGGCGCCGGGCAGAAGACTCGCTTTCGAAATGCGCAGGTCCCGAAACGTATCGGCCTGAGTCTGCGTGTAGAATCCCAGGCAGTGCGTGCGATCTTTAAATCGTTCGAAGATCATCCGATCGACCACGTCGACCGCGGAGGATATGGTGATCCAGTGCAGGACGGAGGTCCGGAAAAAAGGAGTCAGGAAGTAAGACAGCCAGTCATACGTCATTCCTATGATGACGTCGAAATCGTCCTGGACCCCGCGGGCGCAATCCCACATGCGCTCAAGAACACCGTATCCCGATGTCAGAGGAAAGCCGTCGCGCGCCGCGCTCGTGACGTCCGGCGGAGGATCTCCATCGACCTGAAAGACTCGGCTTCCTTCGGGTGTAATGCTCACCGCGGGCGCGACGATTGCGACCGTATGGCCGCGTGCGGCGAGGCGTGGAGCCAGATGCAGAAGAGTGGTTTCAACTCCGCCGCCGTCGCCCTGGCCGATTGGCGAAACGGGCGTTGAAACGAACAGGATTCGCCTCGGCATTGCCGTCAGTACAGGTTGGTAATCTACCATCGAATGATACGCACAAAAAGCCCGGCATGAGGCAATACCGTTACCTCGACATCCTGATCAATATTTTCGTGGTGATTCTGCTTGTGTCGAATCTCATTGCGCCGAAGTTCGTCGCGGTGGGGAGGTTTCGGCTGAGCGTGGCGCTGGTATTGTTTCCGATCACGTACATTTTTGGCGACGTTTTCACGGAAGTTTATGGCTACAGCGCATCGCGAAAAGCGATCTGGATCGGTCTGATGGCCAGCATCATTATGACGGTAATCGGCCTGTTCGCAATCTGGCTGCCGGGGGCGCCTGAATTCAAGGATCAGGCCGCCTATGAAAAAATCTTCGGGGTGCTGCCCCGCAATATCGCCGGGAGCCTGCTTGCATCCTGGGCGGGTGAATTCGCGAACTCTCTCACGGTGGCGAAGATGAAGCTCTGGACCAACGGCAGATACCTGTGGACGCGGACCGTGGGGTCGACTGTGATCGGCCAGGCGGTCGACACCACGGTGGTCGTACTGGTGATCTTCTGGGGGCAACCACTCGGCGTCGTGTTCAGTCTCATCATATCGGGCTATTTGTTCAAGGTTGGTTATGAGGTTGTGGCGACTCCCCTGACTTACCTTCTGGTCAACTTTCTCAAGCGGAAAGAAGGGGTGGATTTCTTCGACCGCCGGACCAACTTCAGTCCCTTTGCGGTGCGCGGAGAGACGTCCTGAGATCAGCAAGAGCTTCGATCCTGCGTTTGTAATCCTGGCTCTGAGATCAGCCTGCGTGAACGAAATCCTCCATGACGGCCTTACGCAGCAGGTCGGGTGGGAGCAGCCCCTGGGAAAGGATGAAGTCGTGGAACTTCTGTGCGTTAAACTTCGGGCCCAGAGCTTTTTCAGCCGCCTTGCGAATTTCCAGAAGCCGGGTCAGTCCGTCAAAGTAAGATACAGCCTGGCCGGGCGCGCCGAACGTGAACCGCTCAAGTTCTTCCGTGGCGAAAGCTTTTGAACAGACGACATCCTTTTCGAGAACCTGCATCGCCTGCTCCTGGGTCACTTTGCCCTGCTGCAGTTCGGGATCGAGAAATGCCCGGGCGGCGCGCAGCAGGCGGAAATCGAGCGAAACGAGCTTCGCGTCGTCCGGCATGTAAGGCAGCATGAACCATTCCGCGTAAAGTCCCCAGCCCTCGACATTGGTGCTGTTGAAGGCGAAGATGCCGCGCGCCTGCGACACGCCGTGTTCGATCATGCCATCGAACTGCAGCTCGTGGCCGGGTCGAGCTTCGTGCGCCGTGAGGGTCCAGGAGACTGCCGCATAGCTGAAGTCGTCGTATTTCATTGCATCGCCGCCCTTGCCGGTGGTTTCGAGCGGCAGGACGAATACTGAGCGCTCACCGTGGTTGTTCAGGAGAGGCGCGGGCTGCAGGTGCGGCGCGGGCTGCTGCGCAGTTTCCGCGGCTGTGGCAATCCGGATCAGCGCCTTCCGTTGCGGCAGCGTAACCAGGTGGTTCGCGCGAATCACGTCTTCGATTTCCGCCAGCCGCTTTTGATAGTACGAGAGGACCTGGTTCGCGGGAATCTGGTCTTTCTTGAGCGCCGCGATTACATCGCGGTAATTGGAGGAAGGCATTCCGCGCTGCTTCGCGATCTTTGCTGCGAGAACCTGCATCTGCGCCTGGATGTCGGTGAAGCTGGCATGCGCCAGGCGTGCGAGTTCGGCGGACGGATAATCGACTCCGTATCCTTTGAGCTGGATCTCATAGAACTCCGGCGGCAGGCGGAAACTGGAGCGCTCTTTGGGGACTACTTCTTTACGAACGAACGCTTCATAGTCTGCGAGTTGTTCCTTCAACTTTGCATAAGCCGGCGCATAGTCGCGAATCTTGTACTTCTCGAACAGCAGGCCAATGCCGTTCACGTATGCTTTCGAGTTTTCGAGACCTTTCTCCACCTCTTCTTTCGAAGGTCCGAGAAGTCCGGGCTGATTTTCCTTCTCGCGGAAGCGTTGTTCGGCTACGGTGGTCAGCGGCTTGAAACCGGGCTCAAGGCCCGTGTATTTTTTCAGGCGCACCAGGGCGGCCGCTCTGCGTTCGGGCGCGATCTGATCGTCGAGCAGACCCTGGACTCCGCCAAACACAAGGCCGCCCGCGTCCGCCCACGGGATGAAGTATTTGTCCGTCGCCTCCGATTGGAGCACCTGCTGATCGGCGGCGTCGATCAGAATCTGGAGATCCTGCTTGATCAGCGGATCCTTCTCGACTGTCAGACGTGACTGCAACATCGCGCGCGCGGCACGAATTGCATCACGTTCCTTCGGTCCGGATGTGAGGTCGGAAATCTGTTCGTCCACGCCTCTGACTCCGTTGGAGCCGGCCGACTCGGGTTCGTATCTGGCCTGGATATCGATCAGCAGGCGGGCGTTGGCGTCGCTCTTCTTAACCCAGTCAGGCTGGTTCTGAGCGAACAGGACGGTGGTCAGGAGGAACGCCGAGGGGAGAAATACTCGCATACACGAGTATAGACGGGAGTTCTTAAGCGAACGTCTCAGAACAGTTCGGGCCGGGCTTCGCGATCCACAGCGGCAAGGAACGCGCCCAGGATCTCGATCTTCCGCTGTGCGAGCGCCCGGGTGGTGTCGAGACGGATCTGAGACGGAAGAGTCGCGTATGCTTTTCTCAGAGCTTCCACCGCGGGAGCAAACACAGGGAAACGGGTGTCGCGTCCGATCTTGCACACAGTCCGCAGGATGCCTACCGCGCCTAATTGCTCGACGATATCGGCGTCTCGAAGGATAGTGCCTTCGATGGTGGTTGGATGCGCGGCTGGCTGGTGTGTGCGGATGGCTTCGACTACCGCATCCACTTTCTCAGCTGGGAATTTCATTTCGCGCAGAAGATCGGGTGCGCGCTCAATCGCATACGCGGTGTTGTCCCAGCGCGCGAGCGCTTCGGGCTCTTCCGGGCGATGGCCGATGAAGACGCCCAGATCGTGCAGCCATGCGGCCGCGAAGACGATGTCGTCGTCGTAGTCCAGCCCTGCTCCGATTTCTCTGGTAATTGCGTAAAGACGCGGCTGGTGGCCGAACTTGTCGACCGGCTTTGCTTCCCGGGCGATATAGTCCCGAATCGGCTGGCGGAAGTCGGGTGGGGTGAAGTCAGGCGCCTCAGCCACCGGCGAGGGTCTCTCTGGTCTCCGCCATCGTCCTGTCCTTCCAGTGGCGTTGAAAGTTCTCGTGCCCCATGAAGGAACGGCTGATCATGCGATCGATGTAGAGGGTTCCGTTCAGGTGGTCGATTTCGTGCTGCAGGATGCGGGCGTACCAGCCTCGCGCATGGACGGTGACCGGTTCGGCGCGCTCGTTCAGGCAATCGACGCGGACCGCGAGCGCCCGGTCGACGATGGCGGTGAACCCCGCGACGCTCAGGCAGCCTTCGAAGAACCCGACCGCCGGGCCTTCCAGAGTAAGTCGCGGATTAATGATCACGTGCGGCGCAACAGGGTCGCGCTCGCGTTCGGCACGATAATCCGGGGGGAGCTTGTTGATGGAATCCGCAGGATCCTCAATCACGGCAAGCTGCAAATTCATCCCGATCTGAGGCGCGGCCAGACCCACCCCGGGTGCGGCGCGCATGGTCTCGAACATCGAGGCAATGAGTTCCTGAAGCGGAGCCGAAACAATCTCTTCCGGCGTTAACTCACGGGCGCGCTCGCGAAGAACGGGTTCTCCAGCCTGACAAATCGGAAGGAGCATGGCGTTGTGTTAACGGGGTTCGGCGGCCTGCAACTTCGCGAAGGTGGCGAGCGCCAGCAGCGGGAAGTAAAGCCGGTAGTAGTGGTAGTTGAGGTAGAAGACCTTGGGGAAGCCGGTGCCGGTGGCCAGTTCTTCGGACCACGTTCCGTCGGGGTTCTGCGTTTCGATCAGATACTGCGATGCCATCGAGCACGCTGGAACTGTAGGTATCGCCGCCCGCCATCAGGCCCATCAGCGCCCACGCGGTCTGCGAGGGCGTGCTTTCCGCGGGCGTGTAGATGTCGTTGTCGTAGCTGGCGCAGCTTTCGCCCCAGCCGCCGTCGGAATTCTGAATCGAGCGCAGCCACTCGTTGGCGCGCTGGATGTAGGGCTCGTGATCGTCTTCGCCCATCGCGCGCAGGCCGCGCAGCGCGAAGCAGGTGCCGTAGATGTAGGCCACGCCCCAGCGGCCGTACCAGCTGCCATCGGAGAGCTGCGTGCGGATCAGATAGTCGATCGCGCGCTTGCAGGCGGCATGCTCGCGGTCGAGACCGTTGGCGGCGAGCGCTTCGAGCGTGCGGCCGGTGATATCGGCGCAGGTCGGATCGAGCATCGCGTTGTGATCCGCGAAAGGCACGTGGGTGAGAATCTCCCAGTTGTTATCGACGTCGAACGCGGCCCAGCCGCCGTCTTTCGACTGCATGGCGAGCAACCAGTCGATTGCGCGGCGGCGCGTGGCATTTTGGGCGGCGGGACTCGCGGCCCGCATGTGCGGGAAGGCGAGCATCACCATCGCGGTGTCGTCGATGTCGGGATACCAGTCGTTGCGAAATTCGAACGCCCAGCCGGAGGGCTCGGTATAGGGCCGCTTGACGGACCAGTCGCCGTTGCGACGGATTTCGCGCTCCAGCAGCCAGTCAGCCGCTTTCGTTAATGCCGGGTTCGACGGCGTATCCCGCTTCGCCGAGCGCATATGACGCGATCGCGGTATCCCAGACCGGCGAGAAGCAGGGCTGGAAGAACAGCGTCTTGCCGTCGTCGACAATCAGGCTTTCGAACTGCCGGACCGCTTCCACGCGCACCGGGGAATCTTCGGCGTATACCGAGAACGTCGAGCGCCATGATCGAATACTGCATCGGCGGATAGATGGCGCCCAGACCGTCGGCGTGTTTCATCCGTTCGAGCATCCAGTGCTCGCACTTGCGCATGGCGGCCTTGCGGATGCGGGCGAAACCGTAGCTCTCCCACAGCTTGAGGATCTTGTCGGACTGGACGAAGGTATTGCGCCAGCTCAGCCAGGAATCGTCGCTCTCGAAAGCCGGTGCTCTTGCCCGGGATGAAGAGTTCGTCGAGATTGAATCCCGCCGGCACCGGCCGCTTGGGATCGTGCGCATGGACGATGGCGAGCGAGATGACGATGGCGCGCGTCCATGACGACATCTGATAGAGCAGCTTGCCCGGCAGCAGCATGATCTCCGGCGGAATACTGGGCGTGCCTTCGCGCGGATAGAGATCGAAGAGGCTGAGGTTGACCTTGGTGTAGCTGTTGGCCGCCTGAATGCCGCCGAGCGCGAGGATGCGCACGCGCAGCTTCAGCATCGCGTGACTCTCGACGGGCATGCCCGCCAGCTTCAGCGCGAAATACGCCTTCACCGAGGCGCTGATTTCGCTCGGGCCTTTGACGTAGATGTTGAAGCCGCCATCCGGCAACTGGCGGGAGAGAATTCGATCCGCCGCGCGCTGGATGCGGCCGCGGATCCGGCGGATTCCACACGCCGGCGTTCTCGCCGAGACGGGCGGATACATCCAGAGCTGCAGCAGGATGTAGTCGGATTCGAGCGTGGTGTCGGCAGTCAGCAGCGCGCACCAGTAGCCGTCCGGGTGCTGTAGCGAGAGGAGGTGCCTGGCTGCGCGAGTCTGTTGCCGTCCGACGGCGGTCAGAAGCGTGTCTTTGGCGTGGAGCGTTGGGCTCATCGGCTAATAAGCGTTGACGGCACGCCGCTACGGCCTGATTCCATAAAGTTGCGAGCTGCGGGCGCCCGCGAGTTCAGGGGGCAGCGAAAAGCGCACATCTTCTTCGACCATTTCCACTTCTTCCAGCTGCGCCGAAACCGCCGGCCTGCAGAGCCGAGACAATCTGCTCCACGAGGTGTTCCGGCGCGGAAGCGCCCGCGGTGACGCCGATATTGCGGACGTTTTCCAGCCACTCCGGATCGACTTCGCTCCAGTCGTTCACCAGATACGCCTGGACGCCGTAGTTCTGGCCGACTTCGACGAGTCGCTTCGAGTTGGAACTGTTTGCCGAACCCACGACCAGGATCAGTTCGCAGAATTCCGACACGCCCTTGACCGCCATCTGGCGGTTTTCGGTGGCGTAGCAGATGTCCTGCGATTTCGGTCCGCGAATCATCGGGAATCTCTCTTCGAGACGCGCCACGATGTCTTTGGTTTCATCGAGGCTCAAAGTAGTCTGCGTGAGATAAGCTACGCGCGTCCGGATCTTCGATGTTCAACGCATCTACATCTTCCACCGATTCCACGAGAATCATTTTCGCAGGCGCTTCGCCCAGCGTGCCGATCACTTCGTCGTGATTCTTGTGGCCGATCAGGACGATGGTGTAGCCTTCGCGCGCAAACTTGACCGCTTCCAGATGCACTTTCGTCACCAGCGGGCAGGTGGCGTCGATGATCGCGAGATCGCGTTCCTTGCCTTCCCTGCGAACCTCCGGCGACACGCCGTGCGCGCTGAAAATCGCGCGCGCCGCCGGATGGCACTTCTTCCAGTTCTTCCACGAAAATCGGCGCCCAGCTCGCGCAGTTCGTCGACCACGTGCTTGTTGTGGACGATCTCCTTGCGGACATAGACCGGGGGCCCATAGAGATCCAGAGCAATTTTCACCACATCGATCGCGCGCACGACGCCGGCGCAGAATCCACGGGGTTTCAGGAGGTAGATCTTCTTTTCTCCGCTGTATTCGCGGCGATTGGTTTGAGCGGCATAGCGATTTTATCGGGCTTGGTGTTGAGCTTTGGACCGATCTTCGAGTATATCATCTGAAAGGACGTTAACCGGCCGGGAGGACATCTTGCGAGCGTGGCGTTTTACGGATGGATTCGGTAAGGAAAACCTTAGGATTGTGGAACTTCCGGATCCTGATGCCGGGCAGCGGGACAGGCCGCTGGTGCGGGTGCGGGCTGTCTCGATCAACTATCGCGATCTGGCGGTGCTTCGTGGCGCTTACGGACCGAATGTAAAACCGCCGCTGATCCCGCTTTCCGATGGCGCGGGCGAAGTTCTGGCGGTGGGCGACGGCGTAACTCGCGTAAAACCGGGCGACCGCGTCGCCGGAATTTTCATGCAGAAGTGGATCACCGGCGAGCAGGACGATATGAAGGCCAATTCCGCTCTCGGAGGCTCCATCGATGGCATGACGGCCGAACTGGTGTGTCTGAATGCCGAGGGACTGGTGCATTTCCCGGAACATCTTTCGTACGAAGAGGCCGCCTGTCTGCCCTGCGCCGGGGTAACCGCGTGGAACGCGCTGATGCGATCCGGCGACGTCAAACCGGGGGATTCGGTGCTGCTTCAGGGGAGTGGCGGCGTTTCGATCTTCGCGCTCCAGTTCGCAAAGATGGCGGGAGCGCGCGTGATCATTACTTCGAGCAGCGATGCGAAGCTGGAGCGGCTGAAGTCGATGGGCGCCGATGAGACGGTCAATTACAAGACCACCCCCGATTGGGATAAACCCGCTCGACAACTGACCGGCGGAGTCGGCGTGGATCACGTGGTTGAAGTCGGCGGCGCCGGGACCCTGCCGCTTTCGAGCAAGGCGGTGCGGCGGGCCGGTCACATTGCGTTGATCGGCGTGCTGACCGGCGGCGGAACATTCGATCCGCGGCTCATGATGGTCAAAGGAGTGCGGCTGCAGGGGATCTACGTCGGTTCGCGGGAGATGTTCGAGGAAATGAACCGGGCCATCGCGCTCTCCGGATCGCGGCCGGTGATCGATCAGGTTCTTGAGTTCGACCAGCTGCATGAGGCGCTGGCGCATATGGAGAGCGGCGCGCATTTCGGCAAGATCTGTCTGCGGGTCTGAGGAGGCGGCGTATTCTCCGCCCGTCCTTTTTACTCGTAGACCTCGCGGCGATGGGCGATCCGCGTCACGCTGACCATTTTTGCCGCGTCGTCGATGATGTACACCACGCGCCAGTCACCGATGCGGACGCGCCACTGGTCTTTATATCCTTTCAGCTTTTTCCTGCTGGCCGGGGAGTGTGGCCAGAGCTTCGAGTTTGCGACAACGCGGGCCAGCACGCTATCCGGCACGCTTCGAGTTCCTTCCGTGCGGGCGGCTTTACCTCGACAGCATAGCTATTCACGCAGGCGGCCGCGCTTTACCAGATCCGCTTTGACCTTTTCGAACGGTATCCCCTTATCCTTGCGGCGTGACTCCGAAATCAGTCCGTCCCAAAAATCCTCCAGGATCGGACCATATTTTTTCAGGTCGATTTGAACGGCCACCTTGCGGCCCTTCTCATCGGTGACGAACTGAATTCCGCTCATAGATTCATTTTCCTTCAGCAGACGGTATGGCGCTGGCGCATATGGAAAGCGGCGCGCATTTCGGCAAGATCTGTCTGCGCGTCTGATCCGGCGAGTCAGCCTCGCATTACCCATTCCGCCAGTTCTGTGAGCTTCGGGGCCTTACCCTGGGAAAGAATTCCGACACGGAAGATTCGCGCCGCGGCCCAGATCACCGCGAACGCGCAGGCGATGATGCCCGCGAGACCCACCCACGGCTGCCACCAGGGTACCCCTCCGGGCAGAGCCTGACGCAGAAGCATGAGCACCGGCGTAAACGGCGGAAAGAACGACATGACCGTTGCCAGCGGGCCATTCGGTTGCTGCATGACGGCAGACATCATCAGCATCGGAATCAATATCGGCAGGATGATCAGGAATGCCAGGTGCTGAGCGTCCTGCGCACTCTCGCAGGTCGATCCGAGCGCGACGCCGAGCGCCGAAAGGATCAGGACGTCTCCGATCAGGTACACGAAAAACCACGGGATCAGGTTGAGCGGCGCAAATCCGAACAGGGCGAGCCCCCAAAGCGCCACGAGTCCGCCGGCGACGTACAAGGTTGAGCTGGTGAGTGCGAGGCCGAGAGCGGAGAGAACCTTGCCTGCCATCAGTTCGAAAGGCGAAGCCGAGACCAGCAGCATTTCGAAGACGCGCTGCGCTTTGTCTTCCGCGACCGCGCCGAGGTTCGGCGCCGACCCGAGCATCGTCACCATGACCAGGAGAAACACGAAGAAAAACGCTAATAGCCCGGCCTGAATCGGGTTTCTCCTTCCGTTCTGCATGGCGGCGCCGGTCGCTGGGTTTCTGGTCAGCAGGTTCATCGGCACGACGCTGACGTCGCGCAGAAGGCCGGGAATAGAGGCTGGATCGACACCCGATTGCCGGAGCCGCACCTGGCGCAGACCATCGTTGATCGCGGCGTCCAGCCATGTCAGCTGATTCGCGCCCGACGAGTTGGTGTAGTAACGGACCGGTTCCTTCGCAGGGTCGGCATCGGGTCGAAGCGCATCGGACGAAATGTCGATCACAAGAAACAGACTTCCCGCGCGGATGCGATCGGAGAGAGACAGGAGTTGCGCGGCCTCATCGGCCGCCGGCTTGTCTTCCTCGAAAGTAAATTGCAGCGATGCGGTCCGAAGGCCGCCATTGGCCGGCCCCTTGCGGCTGGATTCCTCGCAGGCCTGAATCACGGCTGCTGCCGAAACGCCTGTGTGGTCGATTACGGCGACGCGCTGCTCTTTGGTGTTCGCTCTGTTCGCGAGGGCAATGGCCAGGAACGATCCGCCGAATAACAGCGGGAAGATCACCAGGCTGAAGAGATAGGCCTTGCTCTTGATTCTCTCCAGATAATCGCGTCCCGCGATGAGCAAAATCCTTTGCATTGGCCGGGCGCCCCCTTATGCGACCGCCGTCATTTCGGGCTGCGGACCCGCAATGCGGACGAAGATGTCGTGAAGCGAGGGTTTCACGACGGCGAATGAGATAACTCTCGTGGTGGCGGTCAGTGTGCGGAGAACTTCCTGCGGATCGCATCCGGGGGCCATGCGCAGTTCCTGCACGCGGCCCATGTTTTTGACCTGTTCGATACCGGGTAAACCTTCGGGCGCCAGGAAGCCGCCCTCCAGTTCGACTCGAATGGTATCGCTGCCGTAGTTTGCCTGAATGGCGCCGAGAGTGCCGTCGAGGACTTTCCTCCCTTTGAAAATCATGAAAATCGAATCGCAGAGGCTCTCCGCAACTCCCATGTCGTGGGTACTCAGAATGAGGGTGCATCCGCGCCGTTTCATCTCGAGCATCGCGCCGCGAATGGAATCGGCGCTCACCGGGTCGAGGCCGCTGAAGGGCTCGTCGAGAATCAGAAGCTTTGGTTCGGGAATAACGGTCGCGATGAACTGGACCTTCTGGCTCATGCCCTTACTGAGAGTCTCCACCTTCTGTTCGGCCCAGTTGGCAAGGCCGAGACGTTCGAGCCATGCGTCGACTTCGCGGGCAGCGTTGCCGCTTCCGCGGAGCCCCGCGTGGAACTCCAGAAGCGAACGAACACGCATCTTCCGGTATACGCCCCGCTCTTCGGGAAGATAACCGATTTCCGAGGAAGGTGTGCCCGAGCGCCGCGTTCCGAAAATCCGAATGATTCCGGAATCCGGGTATAGGATGTTCGCGATCATACGCATGGTCGTCGACTTGCCCGAGCCGTTCGGGCCGATGAAGCCATAGATGGAACCTTCCGGTACCGAGAGGGAGAGATGGTCTACGGCGGTTACCGTTCGAAAGGTTTTGGTCACATCGCTGATTTCGACAGCAGCCATTCGCTGGTAGATGCTATCACGCCACAAAGGGGGCGATTTGTCAGCGTCCGGCGGCTTTCTCGATGACGTCAAGCATGCGGCGTGCCGAGCCGGGCCAGTCGAACAGACGCGCCCGAACCGGCCCGGCGACGAGCGCGCGTGCCCGAAAATCGACGTCAGAAGTAATCGTCTCCATCGCGGCAACCATCTCGCTGATCGAATCGGGAGCGAATTGCACCGCCGCGTCGCCCGCTATTTCGATAAACGGCTCGATGGTTGAGCACGCAGTCGGGATGCCTGCTGCGAGGGCCTCGCTTAATGGCATACCGAATCCCTCGAACTCGCTCGGAGCAATGCACGCATCGGAGCGCTCGAAAAGCAGGTAAAGCTCCTCACGCGGAATCCAGCCCGTGAATCGGACGCTGTCTTCGAGGCCCAGGTCGCGCCGCCTCTCTTCCAGCGTTTGGGTCGCAAAACCTTTCAAGCCGGCGATGACAAGACGAAACTCCTGGTGCGTGCGCCGGAATTCGGCGAACGCCTGCAACAGCCGATCCAGATTCTTATGCGGATGGAGAGTCGAGACAGTGAGCAGGTAAGGCTCGCTCGCTGTCGCGTGTTCGCGCCTTTCAGCGATACGAAAAAACTCCGGATCGACGCCGGCCGGAACCACGAAGGTCTTGTTTTTCGCCTCCGGGTAATAGCGAATGAGGTCCGATTCAGTGGCGCGGGAGACGACGATGAGCGAACGCGACCGCACAGCCGACGTCCTGAGCAGCAGGTTCCAGAACGGGCGGTCGAACCAGCGAAAGAACTCGGGATGGCGCTTATGCTGCAGATCGTAAAACACCGTCACCGACCGATCAGCAAAGGATAAGGGAGAGGTGAAGCCCGCATTGAGGAGCACGTCAATCGCATCCCTCCGCAGCAGGCGCGGCAGCATCACCTGTTCATACAAGATACGCGCGGGCCGGACTCGTGCTTTCACTCCCGTCTGGACGAAATGAAATCGGGGCGACGAAGGCGCCAGATCGCAACCCGTCTCGGCGTTCGCGTAAATGAAGTATTCATTTCGGTCGTCGACCTCCGGAAGCGCTTCAAGCAGGCTTCGCAGATAGATCTCCGTACCGCCGACACCGCCCGGAATCAGGTAAAGAGCGTTAATCCCGATACGCAGCGGTAAGGACACTAACGCTGGCTCGCCACGGTGGCGAGCCCATGAATGGCCATTTGATTTCCGGGTTCGAGTTCGAGCGCCCGGTGAAGATCGCTCTCCGCGCCGTCGAGGTCGTTCAGCGCGGTGCGCGCTAGGCCCCGGTAAGTGTAAGCGGCAGCGTCGTTCGGGTCAAGGGCCAACGCCTGTCCAAACGCTTCCATCGCGGCATCCGAATGTCCCAGACTCGCTTCCACAAAACCGATCTGACGATATGCCGCGGACGTAGGTTTCGCGGCCGCGAAGGAACGGTAAGCGGCAAGCGCCTCCGTAGGCCGTTTGCTGCATTGATAGGCTTCGGCAAGATTCCAGAGCAACTCATTTCGCGATACGCCCTGGGTGGGTCCTGGGAGCGAGCGCGCTGCTGAGAATTGCCCCACCGCGCCGGCGCAGTCGCCGCGCGCCAGCATGGCCGAACCCAAACCATAATGCGCCCGGAAACCCGTCGGATTGGTCTGCACCGAGTCACTCCAGAGACTCAGATCGCTGGCCCACGCGACGCTCCTGTTATAAGACAAGGTCGAGAGGATCAACAGAGCTGCGATTGCCCCGGCCCACCGTGTTGCGGGCGTAAGGCGCATCCTCGCAACCGCGCCGAGAACCGCAAAAATCAGGCCCGCGATGGGTAAATACATTCGGCGTTCGGCGATCGCGTCGGCAACGGGAACGAATGATGAAGTCGGCGCAAGCATGAGGAAGAATGCAGCGAGCCCGAAGGAAATTACGCGGTCCCGTTTGTAAAGCCAGACTGTCGCGACGAGGGCCGCGAGCAGCAAAACCACAAATACGACGGCGGCTCCGTCAGTAAATGAATGGTAGAACGGCAATTGCCAATCGCCGTTTTGTGCAAAAGGAAGGATAAAGAGACGTATATAAGTGAGAATTACGCGGCATTGAGTAAGTGCATAGTCAAACGGGCTGACTCCGCTCTGAAAACCGGCGGCAGTGCCGCTTGTCAGGCTTCTTAAAATCAGAACGGCAGCGGCAACACCGCCAAATAAGAAGACCGAATAGAGCTTGATACGGCTGAGTAACTGCTTCACAATCGGCCGTTCGGAAAAATAGAAGTCCGTCAGAAGCAACAGACCAGGAAGACTGATTGCGCTTTCTTTTCCCAAAACTGCCAATCCACTGAGTACAGCGATTTTCAGCGTCAGAACGAAAGTCGCGTCCTTCTCGAAGTTACGCAGGAAAACCAGCCACGCGGCGAAGAAAAAGAAGCCTGAGACAAGTTCCGATCGTCCCGCAATGTAATCAACCGCTTCGGTCTGCAGCGGATGCAGAAGAAAGAGCGCCGCGCCCGCGAAAGCGAACCACTTCCGGTCCGCGGCTGCGGGAAGTGCGGGCTTTGCGATCGCGAACAGCCGATCGTAAATGAAGAAGATGATCGCGGATGTCGCGACATGCATCAGAACGTTGAAAAGGTGGTATCCGAAAGGACTGGTTCCCGACATCAGGAAATTCATCCAGTAGGTCGTCATCAGGACCGGACGCACGCCGCCGATCCAGAACCTCGCGGGCATTTGCGCAGCCTGAGGATTGGCAAAAGGAAGATTGAAATCGTCAAAGACGAAAGTCCCTTTGAGCGCCGGCGCAAAAACGGCAAGCGCCGCAATCAGGGCGATCCCCGGCCAGAGAATCCACATCCAGTTGCGCGCCGGAGGCTCCGGCGCGGTCGCGACAACGTTGGTGCGGGGTCGGCTTTTACTGGCTGTTTTGGCCATGGCGGTCGTTCGTCCGCTGGAACTGATACTCCAGAATAGCGAGCCTTTGCGCGAGGATCACGTTCTCGTCGCGAAGCCTTGAGACCACGTGGGAAATTTCGAAAACGAGGCCCGAGATCAGCGCGCCGCCCGCGATCAGAAAGAACAGCCGCGGATCGAGGTCAATACTGCGCGCCGCCTTGTCCAGCGTGCGCGGAAACAGAGCGAGAAGCGTCAGAACTACGCCGACGATCAGCCAGTTCACCGAATATTCGGTGCGAATATGCTCGCGTCGAAGGGAGATCAGGGTTCCGCCGATGGTTATCAGACCTATGACAAGAAACAACGTATGAAAACTCATATCACCTGCTTTGTTGAGCAGCGCCGGCCGCCCGATTCCGTGGAGTTCCGTCGAAGCGAAGGACGTTCACAAAAACGCCCAGCAGGACGTGAAGCATATAGCGGAAAGACTTCACTACCGTGATCGTGGATTTACCGGTTTTGCGCGGGTACATCCGGCAGGCCACTTCATGAAAACGAAACCGCTTTCGCTGGAGGACCACCAGGACTTCAATCTCCGGATACTCCAGCGGAAAAGTCTTTGAGAACACCTGCAGCGCCCGCCGGTTGACGCCCACGAAGCCCGAAGTCGGATCGTGAATCGTCCGGCCCAGAATCGGCAGCAGCAGCAGACGGAAGAACATGATCCCGATGGAACGTGGAATCGAAGTATAGCTGCCGCCGGAGTCGACGAATCTCGACCCGATGACCACCTCCGCCCCTGTCGTGACCAGCGCATCGAGAATCTTCGGAATATCCGCGGTCTCGTGCTGGCCGTCGCCGTCCACCCGGATCACATAGTCGTAGCCGAGCTCGTAGCCCAGCTTGTAGCCCGTCTGAACACACCCACCCAGTCCGAGATGAACGGGCAGCCTGACAGCTGTGGCGCCGGCCTGCTCCGCAACAAGCGCCGTCGCGTCATCCGAGCAATCGTCGATAACGAGAACGGGTACTTCCGGCAGAACCTCTTTGACGGACCGAACGACACGTCCCACGGCGGCCTCTTCGTTCAAGGCGGGAACGATCACCAGAAGCCTCGCGCTCATCAGGACCGCGCAAGCTCCCGCGTGGTGATCCGATGCCTGAAAATGAGCCGGAGAAATTCCAGGGAACCGATCTTTCGCGTGCGCCGGATGGCCGCGCGCTTGCGCAGCAGCGCCGGCAAGGCCTGAAGTGTTTCGCCGTGGGCCCGGAGCAGGATTGCGACTGCGCTCCCGAGTGAATTTCCCGATCGGACAAATTCCGAAGCCGCTCCCTTCCGGCTGCGAAGCGAGACCAGCTGCCAGAAATACCGCAAAATCGACGTCAGGGGAGAAACGGCGAGCAGGGCCAGCGGAAAATTCTTGATCGCGACCCAGAGCCGGTTCCGCTCCACAAATCGCGCTTTGAGTGGGGAGAACGCCCCCGCGCTCACGGAATAGTGGTGCCGCAGAGTCGCGCCGGGCGCATATCGGCAACGCCAGCCGGCCCACCGGGATCTCAGCCCGAGATCGGTATCTTCGCAATACAGGAAGTAATCCTCGTCGAAAAAACCGATCTCCTGCAGCATTTCACGCCGGTAAAGCGCCGCGCATGCGCTGGGAAGAAGCACCTCTTCCGCGCGATCGAACACCGGCGGCGCCTGCCCCTGGCCGCGCTGCTTGCTGCTGCCGTCGAGGCAAATGAGCATGCCCGCGGAATCGAGCACGCACGATTCGAAGAGGCGAATACGCGAGGCGCACATCCCGGCGCGGGAGTCGAACGAGATCTCGCGGACCAGCGCTTCCAGCCATAACGGGTCGGGCTCTGTATCGTCGTTGAGAGTGGCGACGAAGGGCGCATCGGTGGCGCGCGCGGCGAGGTTGATCGCCGCACCAAATCCTGTGTTCCGGCCAGGCGAAAGAACGCGGAACGGAAACCATAGTCCCGCGGGCGGAACGAACGGCTTTTCGCCGTTGTTGATCACAACGACTTCAAAATTCCGGAATGTCTGGCTGCCAAGCGAGCGCAGACATGCCGCGAGAGCGTCGCCGGCCTGGAGAGTCGGAATGGCAATGGTTACAGCAGGTCCGGAAGGCAACGTCAGTTATTCTAACAATGCAATGGCCACATGAAGACGCCAACGGTCTGTATCGACTGCTCTCCGTTGTTGTTGCGAAGCGCGGGCGTAAAGACATATCTCTACCATTGGGTGCGCGCGCTTCGCGCTCAGAGCCCCAGATCGATCAGGACATTTCTCGCGCCGGCGGATCGTGGCCGGCTCGACCACGATGGCGGCCTGCGTATGCATCCCGCAAAGATTGCGGCTCTCGTGGCGCTGAGCCGCCTGCCCCGAATCGCTTGTGACCTGGCAATCCCGCGTTGTGATGTCTTTCACATATCGAGCCAGTTACGGCGGACGCCCTCAAGGCCACGGCTTTCCACCACGCTGCATGATCTGACGGCGTGGATTCTGCCCGGGTGTCACATGCCCGCAAACGTTGCCGCCGAGAAGGAGTTTGCGGACCGTGTCCTGAAGCGCGCATCGGGGATTATCGCGGATTCCGAGAACACGAAACAGGATGCGATACGAATCCTCGGCATCTCGCCGGAAAAAATCCGCGTTGTTTACCTTGGGGTTCCGCCCGAGTACTTCTCTGTGCCGGCCGAATCCGTCGATACGGTTAAGGCGGCATACAAGCTGGCGCGGCCGTACTTTCTCTTTGTGGGGACCATAGAGCCGCGCAAGAACGTCGATACTCTGCTCGCGGCTTGGGATGGGATGCCTGCATCCTTTCGCCGGGAGAATGATCTGGTAATCGCGGGTATGGCTGGCTGGCGCGCCGAAGCGACAATGCGCAGATTGCTTCAGGCGGAGCGTGACGAGAGCGGAGTTCGTTATTTAAATTACGTTCCGGAAGCCGACTTGCCAGGCCTGACTGCCGGGGCGAAAGCGTTCGTTTATCCGAGCCTTTACGAAGGCTTCGGCATACCGGTGGCGCAGGCGATGGCGGCCGGGAGTCCGGTCATCACTTCCAACGTCTCATCGCTGCCGGAGGTCGCGGGTAATGCCGCGCTCCTTATCGACCCGCGAAGTACGGCTGAACTAAGATCCGCGATGACCGCAATCGATGAATCCGCGGATTTCAGAAAACGGCTGGCCGCCGCCTCAAGATCGAGGTCTCAATGTTTCAAATGGGAAACAGCGGCCGCCGAGTCGTTGCGATACTTTGCCGATCTTGCGGGATAACTAGTCTCGTTCGCGGCCGTTGGTCACAGTTACTCACGTCTGGTCGATCAGGGGCGGACATCTGCGTTGAATTACATACAGGGGTCATGAACGGTACGGTGGAACGTTACCCCCCGGAAGATCGCACAAAAACACTTCACTTTACCTGGCAATAGGTACATACTCGATAAGTTGTCGGAGGTACTCTGCCGTCGAGATTTTGTCTGGCGGAAAACCTCCTGAAAACCTGATCGAAAGACAGCCTTTGGCTTGTCTTCCGGATCGCCAGCGAGTAAGACTGCGACAAGTATTAAAGACGCAGCGAGGATAAGGATCGATAACTATGGGACCAAACGGGCTGCTTCACAATAAATCGACTAACTACTTATTCATAGTACTCACAGTACTTCTGGGCCAAACGTGCGCTTACGCCGCCACCGCCGACGTTAGTGCGGCGGGTTCACACGGCCTGATACTGAGCTCTTTCGGAAACGCGTGCGGCGTGGGACAAAACGACAACGGCGAACTCGGCGACGGCACGAACATGATTGATCGGAAAACTCCGGTTCCTGTCGCCACTCTGGTCGGTGCTCTCAATCAGGTTTCGATTGGCTACTATCACAGCATTGCCCTCAAAACCGATGGAACAGTGTGGACGTGGGGTTACAACGGTTACGGCGAACTCGGTTCCGGAAACACAACCGACAGATCGACTCCATTTAGTGTCGCCGGTTTGACAAACATCCTCGCCGTCTCGGCGGGCAATTATCACACGCTTGCTCTGAAGGGCGACGGCACCGTTTGGGCCTGGGGCGCTAACGGAAACGGCCAGCTCGGCGATGGGACAACCGTTCAGAGGACGGCTCCAGTCCAGGTGATTAACCTGACAAACGTGATCGCCATCGAAGCGGGCCTGAATAACTTCAGCCTCGCGCTGAAAAGCGACGGCACGGTCTGGGGATGGGGCTACAATGCCGACGGGGAACTCGGTGATGGTACGACGACGGGCCGGACCAGCCCCGTGCAGGTGCTCAACCTGTCCGGCGTAGCTCAAATCGCCGCCGGCCAGTATCACGGTCTCGCCCGGAAGAGCGACGGCACCGTTTGGGCGTGGGGTTATGGCGCCTATGGCCAGCTTGGCAACGGCGCCACGACGTCGCAAAGCACGATAGTACGGGTCGGGTCTCTTGCATCCGCGACGTCGATTGCGGCGGGAAATCTTCACAGTCTGGCAGTTCAGAGTGACGGAACCGTCTGGGCCTGGGGCGCTGACGCAAATGGCCAGCTCGGCGACGGAACAACCACGAACAAAAGCGCTCCCGAGCAGATTGGTGCGAGCGTCACCGGATTCTCCTCGTTCTCCAGGGTTGCCGCCGGAGGCAATTTCAGTATGGCCCTCCAGGCGAACGGCGCGACATGGGCGTGGGGGGATAACACACAGGGCGAACTCGGAAACGGGAGTACCACTTCGAGTTTGACGCCGGTGACCCAGTCCGCATGTCCGGCGCCGCCGCCAGCTAATGACGGGCTTGGCGTCAGCGCCTTCACCAGCCACCTGAGCGCCAGCGTGGCGAACAAGTTCACTCTCTTTGTGAAAAGCGACGGCACGGTGTGGGGCTCGGGCGAGAACAGTAACGGGCAGGTGGGTGACGGAACGGAGATCGATCGTTCCTCGCCCGTGCAAGCGGTCAACGTAACCGGAGCCACCGGTGTGGCGGCGGGGCAATATCACTCTCTGGCGGTGACGACCGCCGGATCCGTCTGGAGCTGGGGTTACAACGGCTATGGGCAGCTTGGAAACGGCAGGACGACCGATCAGGCTGTCCCCGCCGCGATAAATGGATTTGCCGGCGCCGTGGCCGTTGCGGCCGGTACCAACCACAGCCTGGTTTTAAAAAGTGACGGTACGGTCTGGAGTTTTGGCGCTAACGGCAACGGTCAGCTGGGCGACACGACAACAACCAGCCGCAGCAGCCCTGTCCAGGTCGTTGGCCTGACCGGCGTTACGGCGATCGCAGCGGGAGGGCTTGGCAACTACAGTCTCGCACTGAAGAGCGATGGCACGGTTTGGGCTTGGGGGTACAACGCCGACGGGGAGTTAGGCAATGGGCTGAGTGCAAGCACGACGAGCCCCGTCCAGGTCGCCGGGCTGACGAATGTCATTGCCATCGCCGGGGGTGGCTACCATTCGCTTGCTTTGAGGAGCGATGGAACCATATGGGGCTGGGGCTATGACGCCTATGGGCAACTGGGTGATGGTGGTACGGCGGCCGAACACAACATCGCGCACGTGAATGGGCTTACCAACATCATCGCCATCGCGGCCGGGCAGTATCATAGCGTCGCGGTCAAGAGCGATGGCACGGTATGGACGTGGGGATATAACACCGACGGCGAGCTGGGCGTTGGGAACACCACCCGTTCGAGCGTACCCGTTCAGGTCACCGGGCTGACCGGAGTGCTGGCGGTCGCTGCCGGTGTGGATGACACGATTGCACTCACGACAAGTGGTTCGCTCTCAGCCTGGGGAGTGAACGATAAGGGCCAGTTTGGCATAGCGGCGCCCGCCGCCAGTACGGTTCCCGTTGCCAGCGCTACGGGCGTCATCAACGTGAATCACCTGACCTCAGCGATTTCTCCAGCCAACGGAGGCGTGATCGTCATCACTCCGTTCTCTCCGACCGGTTATTATGGGACGGGTTCCACGGTCTGCCTGATCGCGGAACCGGCCACCGGTTACATCTTCACCGGCTGGTCGGGCACGCCGCTGAACTCCGCCGGTTGCCTGGCTCTGACGTCTGACTCCTCGGTATCGGCGAATTTCGCGGTCTGGACTCCGCCTTCCGCTCTAAGCTTTAAGCCCGTGACGCCCTGCCGGGTTGTAGATACCCGCCGTCCCGTCGGACCGCTGGGCGCCCCATCGCTCGCCGCGGGCGCCATTCGAAGCTTCACCGTCCCCGGCGCCTGCGGGATTCCGGCGCAGGCCCAGGCCTATTCGGTCAACCTCACTGTGGTACCTCACGGAACGCTCGGTTACGTGACCATGTGGCCCACCGGCCAGCCTCAACCCAACGCGTCCACTCTGAATTCGCCCGATGGCCGCGTAAAATCCAATGCCGCCATCGTACCGGCGGGAACCGGCGGAGCCGTGAGCGTATTCGCGACCGACAATACGGACGCGATTCTCGACATCAACGGGTATTTCGTACCTGCGATCGATTCGAGCGCTCTCGCGTTCTATCCGCTGACTCCCTGCCGCGTTGTCGACACGCGGGGCGCCGCGGGTGCTCTGGGAGGTCCTTATCTGGTCGGTCAGAACTCCCGGACGTTCCCGGTTCAATCGAGTCCGTGCAACATTCCGGTGGGCGCGTTGGCTTATTCACTGAACTTTACCGCGCTCCCCCACAGCACTCTGGGTTACCTGACGGTGTGGCCCACAGGACAGGGGCAGCCGGTGGTTTCGACGCTCAATGCCCCCACCGGCGCTATTACCGCAAACGCGGCGATTGTTCCCGCGGGAACTGCGGGGGGAGTTGATTTATTTGTGACCGACGACGCGGACATGATCATCGACGTCAACGGGTATTTCGCCGCCGGCCGGCAGTCGGGGGATATTCGCTCTACAACCTCGCGCCATGCCGAATCGAAGACAGCCGCAGTCCGGCGGGAACTCTTCCCTTTATTGGAACGCTTGTCGTGACGGCGACCGGAGTCCCCTGCGGCGTGCCGCCGGAGGCCCGGGCGCTGGTATCGAACGCGACGGTGGTACCGTCCGGACAGCTCGGATACCTGACTCTCTGGCCTGACGGCGGTTCGCAGCCGGTGGTGTCGACATTGAATTCGCTCGATGGAACGATTACGTCCAACATGGCGCTTGTTCCCACCACGAACGGTTTCATCGACGGTTACGCGGCGGGGCCCGGCCCGACATATCTGATTCTCGATATCTCGGGCTTCTTCGCGCCCGCCCAGTAGAAGCGGCTATTTCCTGAAACCGGAATACGAGACGGCGAAGCACGCTTCGCCGTCTCGTTCCGCTCACGCGCACCCGCTGCGAATTTGCCACGATGCAATCCGTCGGAACTCTTGTTTACAATTAATAAATGCTCAGTCGCAGTACTCGCCGTGGGGGAGACCATTTCGACCATGTGGCGCGGTGACTCCGTCTTCCTGCTGGAAAACCTCGTACTCAAAGACTTCCGCATTCGCTATCGGAATATGTCGCTCGGGAGTTCTCTGGTCCTTACTGAACCCCATCGTGATGATGGGCGTCCTCACCTTCGTTTTCACGAAGATCTTTCCGAATCCGTCGAAACAATTCCCGGTTTTCCTGCTCTGCGGTATGGTGCCGTACAACTTCTTTGCGATCGGATGGCTCACCGGCACCACGTCTGTGGTTGACAGCGCGAGCCTGGTGAAACGGGTTCCCATGCCGCGCGAAATCGTACCGGTCGCTTCCGTGCTTTCCAATTGTCTTCATCTTCTGATCCAGATTTGTCTTTTGCTTTTCTGTGTGCGCATTTTCGGAAATCCCGTTAATATTCAATGGCTCTGGATGCCGCTTTTATGGACTCTCGAGATTCTTTTTGTCTCCGGTCTCGCGCTTATGACCTCTGCGATGAACGTCTATATTCGGGATACGCGTTACCTGGTTGAATCCATCAATACGGTCTTATTCTGGCTGGTACCGATCTTCTATTCTTTCGACACGATCCCGGCTCGATACGCGGAGATCTATCAGTTGAATCCTATTGCGGCCATGGTGTTGTGTCTCAGGTCTATCCTTCTTAAGGCCGAGGCTCCTCGTAACGCCACTCTCTTCAAGTTAGCCGCCGTTTCCTGCGCCACCTTTCTTGTGGGCCTGGTTGTCTTCCGCCGGGGTAAAGGCGCTTTCTATGAACACATCTGATCCATGCAAACGGTAAGCTTCGAGAGAGTATCCAAATATTTCCATCTGCATGCCGGCCAGATGCTGATCCGCGACCGGCTGGCGCATCTATTGCGTCGCTCTCCGCGAGAGCGTTTCTATGCGCTGAATGAGGTTTCCTTCGCAATCGAGCAGGGTGAGAGTCTGGGCATCATGGGGAATAACGGCGCCGGCAAAAGCACTATGCTGAACATCGCCAGCAGCTTATGTCCTCCCAGCGAAGGCGCGGTTAAGGTTAACGGGCGGGTCGCCGCGCTCCTCGAACTGGGTTCCGGCTTCCATCCCGATCTTACGGGCAGCGAAAATGTGCGGATCAATGCCGCGCTTATGGGCCTTACCAGACGTCAGACGCGCGAGCGCTTCGACGGGATCGTCGACTTCTCCGGCATCGGCGATTTCATCAACGAGCCGTTACGCACCTATTCTTCCGGAATGATTATGCGCCTTGCTTTCTCGGTGGCGATCAGCGTGGATCCCGACATTCTCATTGTCGACGAAGTTCTGGGAGTGGGAGACCATACCTTCTTTACGAAGTGTTTCGAGCGCATACTGGACTTCCGCCACGGTGGCAAATCGATGATCTGCGTGTCGCATTCGCCGCAGACCCTCGAAATGTTATGCGATTGGGGTCTCTGGCTGGATCATGGCCGGGTAATGAGGTATGGTCCGATCCGGCAGGTTATTGAGGCGTATGCCGACAGCGCGTCCGTGACGGCAGCCGCCGCTCGCTGAAGGAATTTATTTCGAAACCGTCCCGGCGTGAGTTCCCAGGCCCTTGTAGCTTTCGAGATCTGCCCGAACCATCTTTCCGACCAGTTCCCGGAACGTCGTCCTGGGGCTCCATCCGAGTTCTCTTTGAGCTTTGGAGGCATCGCCGACCAGCAGATCAACTTCCGCCGGGCGGTAGAAGTTCGGATCTACCTTGACATACTCCCGGTAGTCCAGATTGGCCTCGGCAAATGCCAGTTCGCAGAATTCTCTGACCGAGTGGGTCTCCCCTGTCGCAACCACATAGTCGTCCGCGGAGGGTTGCTGCAGCATGCGCCACATGGCCTCCACATACTCGGGCGCGAAGCCCCAGTCTCGTTTCGCCTCAAGATTGCCCAGTTTGAGTTCGCTCGCTTCCCCCGCGGCGATGCGCGCCACGCCGGATGTAATCTTCCGCGTCACGAACTCGAATCCGCGCCGGGGAGACTCGTGGTTAAAGAGAATGCCGCTTAGCGTGAACATACCGTAAGCTTCGCGATAGTTCCGGACAAGGTCATAACCGCAAACCTTGCTGATACCATAACTCGAACGGGGATGAAAGCTCGTTGTTTCCCGCTGAGGTACCTCCTCCACTTTTCCAAACATTTCGCTGGAACCCGCGAAATAGAAACGGCACTTCGGCGCTATCTGCCGCAGGACCGCGAGAAGGAAATGAGTGCCATTGATATTGACGTCGAACGTGGAAAACTCATCGTCGAACGAGTAACTGACAAAGCTTTGCGCGGCTAAGTGGTAACATTCGTCGGGATCGACGGCCGACACCACCTGAAAGAGGCTCGGAAAACTCTCGACCGACGCGGCGTGCAGCTTAACCTTATCGCGTACGGACTTCAACCTGAGCAACCGATGCTCGGGATCTTCCAGAGCCACGCGGCGGACGATGCCGTGAACTTCGTATCCTTTTTCAATCAGCAACTCGGCAAGGTAAGAACCATCCTGACCTGTGATACCCGTAATTAGCGCTCGTTTTGCCATCTGATCTGTTCAACTGTCGTTAGTTAAGATACACAAAGGCAACGCGAGTTCGACCCGGCGGCCCGTGTTAAAGGCAAATGGTAACACAGGGGATTGCGGCCCGCGCCGGAGATGAAAAGCGATGAAGAACAAGGAAAATCGCGATCCACGGCGCGATGTATGCGGGCCGCGGACTTGTGCGTTTCATTAAAGTTCGAGGAGACGCGGCACTGACATTGCGCGAGACGGACCTGTTCCATTGTTCGCGATATACGCCCCGGTGGCCGCGGCGCACTATATAGCGTAGGCCATAATTTTTACTCGTCCCAGCCGCGCGGCCTTACGCAGAAACTTGAAACGAAGTGCGGTCTGATCGCAATCTCCCACAACGCCCGCAGCGATGCCGTGGATGATCTGCCGGGACTGGTCGGTGGTGGCTTTGCACTGATCGATCCCTCTTATTCCGAACCCGGACGGTTGATGAACTTTCTGTCCATCGGCAGGCTTATTAGGTTTTCACTGACCGAAATAGCCGTTAGTGTCGATGATGACGTGCGTGCTGTCCGTCACAAAGACGTTGACCGCGGCGCCAGCTCCCGCAGGCACGATTGCCGCGTTAGCCACGACCTGGCCTTTGTATGCGTTTAATGTCGATACTACAGGCTGCGTTCCTGCGGCTGGCCATGTTGACAGATATCCGAGGACAGGAGCTTGCGGCACAACCGTCATATTCAGGGAATATGCCAACGCCGTATCCGGCAATCCGCAGGGGCCCTCCGCGAGCGGAAAACTCCTCGTTGTCTGGGCGCCCATCGCTGGGCCGCCGAAAGTGCCGTCCGGACTTCGTGTATCCACAACCCTGCACGGTGTCGCGGTATAGAAGTTGAGACCTCCGGCGCCGGGAGGAGTGAAATATCCGTTGATGTCGACAATCAGATCCGTGTCATTGGGGGCAAAGAAGCTCACTCCGCCGGCGTTGACGCCGGTTCCCGCCGGCACAATGGCCGCATTGGCCAGGATCGTACCGTCGATCGAATTCAGCGTGGAAACGACGGGCTGCGGCTGTCCGGCAGGCCAGGCGCTCAGGTAACCAAGAGTCCCGTGGGGCACGACGGTTATGTTGAGCGAATAGGCTGCGGCATTCGCCGGAGCTCCGCACGAGCTGGAGCCGACCGGGAATGAGCGGACGAGGTTGGCGCGAAGGAACGGGCCGCCGAAGGTACCGTCAGGTCCCCTGGTGTCCAGAACGCGGCACGGCGGCAGTGTATAGAACTGCAGAGTGCTGGCAGCCGGCGGTACAAAATATCCGTTGATATCGATGATGAGCTCGGTATTGTCGGTGGCGAACGCATCGATCGATCCGGACGCGCCGGCCGGCACAATAGCGGCGTTGGCGATAACAGAACCGTCAGGCGAATTGAGCGTTGACACCGTCGGTTGCGGCTGACCGGTGGGCCAGACCGTCAGATATCCCAAGGTACCCGTTCTCGGCACGACTGTAATATTGAGCGAGTAAGCAGCGGCGTTTGCCGGCACTCCGCAATTGCTCGTGGGGACGGGAATCGTGCGCGCCATTCCGGCTGCGAGGAACGGACCTCCGAGGGGAGAGTTCGCGCCGCGGGTATCCATGATGCGGCACGGCGTGACTGTTACTAACTGGAGGGCCGGAGAGGCAGCCAACCCCGCCTGGGCGATCTGGATCTGGTTGTTTCCGACTGGAAGGTAAAAATTCTCCTGATTGCCTGTAAGGTTAGGAGCGAGCTTCAGATTGATCGTAGCGCTCCCGGTCCCGGAGCCTCCCGACGTGATCGTGATCGCCGCCAGATAATTGTTCATTACGGTCCATGGGCAGCCCGCGGTGGCTGTAAGCACGACAGGTATAACGCCGCCTGCGGATGGAGCCGGATAGCTGCTCTTGTCCAGCGCGAAGCTGCAACCACCGCCCGCCTGAGTAAGAGTGATGTTCTGGGCGCCGACAGTCAGAACCGCTGTGCTTTGCGTGTCTCGCGAGTCCGAATTATATGCGACCTGAACGGTTATGGTTCCGATGCCGCTTCCCGACGCGCCGGACGTAATAACCGCCCACGCCTCGTTGGTCGAGGCCGTCCATGGGCAACCGCTCGGCGCCACCACGCTGAAAGTCAGAGTCTGGCCATATTGTGGAACCGTGGTGTTTCCCGGACTAACCGTTAACGAGCAGGACGCCGTCGCGTCTGAGATTTCTGTGACGAATGAGCCATACGTGCCCGACGGGAGAACCGACGAAGTTACGGGGAAACCCTGGCCACTTGTATAACCCGTTACAAACACTGCGCCCGCGCCGTTCTGCGCGACTCCGTACGCAGAGGCAGAACTCGAACCGCCCAGGTAGGTCGACCAGGTCAGCACCGACCCCGAACTGTTCAGCTTCGACACAAAAGCGGTCTGATTGACCGGCGAGTTGAGAAATAGGTGGGCGCTGTTGCCTGGATCCACGGTCAAGCCTAAGAAACCAGCCCCTGCAAGACCCGTACCCGGAAGATTCCAGGTCGTCCCGCCGTCCGTGGATTCCTGCACCGTGTTGTTACAGGTGTAGGCATACAGAATTGAAGCGCTCTGCGGCGCCGCCGCGATTTCATTCGCACAGACATACGCTGGAGTTTGTGCCCAACTCGATCCCCCGTTTGTCGTCTCGTAAATCGTTCCCGCGCTGAAATAGACGGTTGTTCCCGATGCGCTCAGCGCCTGCGCCGAGTTCACGTAAGCATTCGTGGTTAGCCCGTTATTGACGGCAGTCCAGGAGGCTGCCTGATCCGTGCTTTTGTAGATACCCGAGCCCCGAGTGCCCGCATAGAGCGCGCCATCGGATGTAGCGACCATCGCGGACACCTGCACGTTCGTCGGCAGACCCGTTGCCGCGGGATTCCAGGTTACTCCACCGTTCACAGACTTGAAAATATATGGGGAGGTGTAGCCGAACAGATAAAGAGTGTTGGCGACGACCGGATCGGCCAATAACCCTTCGGCTTGGGATGGTACATTACCGGCGAAATTCCATGTGACTCCGTCGTCCGGAGATTCATAGACACTGCTGCAACATTCCGTCACGTAAATGACCCCAGGAGAAGCTGCGCTTCTGCCGAGGAAAGAGCTACCGCTGAATGAGGACAAACTCGACTGCTGGGCCCATGACGCTCCGCCATCGATCGACCGATAGATTCCCGTCTCCGTTACTACAACGGCGGATGAGCCCGCCGGATTCACCGAAATACCGAAGACGGCGCCGGGAATGTTCGAATCGGCCGCGGACCATGTTGCGCCCGAATTAACGCTGCTGTACAGGGATATTCCGTTTCCCGGCAACGCCGGTTGCGTCGCTGCGGAAGTCGGAAAGTTCACTGAGTCGGTGTAGCCCGCAAGGTAGACGTTCCCGGAACCATCAAGCGCAAGCGAGGTCGGATAGTCCTGTCGGGAGCCGCCAAGGTAGGTCACATAGCTGAACGCGGTGCCTGTGGCATTCAATCTGGCGGCGAAGCCGTCAGTCCCACCGGCGAGCACCGTTTGCGCCGCGCCAGCCGTCGCTAGTCCGTTCGAAGTAGTTTGTCCGGCGATATACGCGTTTCCGGATGTGTCTACCGCGATCGCCTTGCCCAAGTCAAACCCCGTCCCTCCGAGAAAGGTGAAATAAAGAAGTCCCGTGCCATTCGAATTCAGTTTTGCAACGAACGCGTCGTTGAAGCCGTTATTGGTCGACTGCGCGCCGCCGGATGGGGCACCGGTAAAAGTGGACGATGAACTGCTCCCCGTGACGTAAGCGTTGCCGCTCGAGTCCACTGCGATTGCATTGCCGCTGTCTCCGAAATTCCCACCCAGGAGGGTTGAATAAACAATCTCGCCGGCGGGATTGTACTTCGTAACAAAGGCATGGGGGGGGCCGGACGGGGGGGAAATCGTTCCGGCGGTAGTGGGGAACGGGGTAAACGAAGAACCTGTTACATAACCATTCCCGGATCCATCGATGGCAACTCCAGATCCGGAATCGTATGAGTTTCCCCCCAGATACGTGGCGAACAGCAAGGCGCCGTTCGCGTCCAGTTTAGCGACAACTGCGTCGTCGTTCCCCCCGTAAACCGACTGGGCGGCATTCAGTACAGGAAAATCGCTCGATTGTGTGTACCCGGTAACCCAGGCGGAGCCTGCGGAGTCGACGGCGAGACCCCACAAGTAATCGTAACTTGATCCGCCGAGATAGGTCGAATAGACAAGAGTAGTTCCGCTCTTGGCGATCTTCGCAACAAACCCGTCGGCAGAGATATTCCCGTTAGTCCAGCCGTTTGGGCTGTCCTGTGTCGCATTGACGGTCGGGAAATCCCCAGCATATGTGTAACCGGTAAGCAGAACATTCCCGGAAGAATCCACTCCAATTCCGTAAGCGAACGTGCTGTTCAGGCCGCCACCGAACATA
The DNA here is from genome assembly GCA_963831795.1 of Terriglobia bacterium. GTDB lineage: Bacteria > Acidobacteriota > Terriglobia > Bryobacterales > Bryobacteraceae > BOG-234. The sequence continues at coordinate 99,464 of CAWHSB010000028.1, forward strand.
GTCGAATAAACGATCGTCGGATCGATAACGAGGGGCCGCTTCCGGTCGTAAGAATCCACGCGAAAGGCAACCTCGTCGCGCCCCATAAGCGCATAGCGGCCCGAAATGTGTTTCCTCTTTCCATCAATGTCCTGATAGATCTTGGGCAGTTCGATCTTCAGATCGTCCGCTCCGGCTGTTTGTATCCTGAGCGCGCCCGAATCGTCGAGGCTGAGTTTCGAGCCCCCGCCGACTTTCATGCGGATGGATTGTGGATCGGCGCCGGCTTTCAATACGAGGTCGAATTCGAGTTGTTGCTGATTGCCGTAATACACAACGTCGATTCCCGGATAAATATCTGAATACCTCACACGCTCCCACGACGAAAGGCCCATTCGCCACTGATGCGGGTCATTACCATGGATGTAGTTGATCTTGCCCGGCAATTGTGATGACGGCGCAGCCTTAACGGCACGCGCGCCCGTAAATTCCAGAGAAACGGCGTGTCCCTTTGCATCATGGTTCGGAGCAATGCCTATTGTCGCTTTTCCTTCCTGCAGGCCAACGGCATAGCCCTGACCACGGGCTAAGAATCGCTCTCCCTTGCCGGTACCTTCCTTTTCGAATGCCAGGGGTAGTCGGAGGTAAGTCCTGACAGCCTCCGGCGCAGCTTGGGATGTGATCGTGGGTTCCGCTGGAAGATAGGCGGTTAAAGCCGCTGCGACAAAAGGTAACAAGAACACGTTCCGCATGAGTTACGGAGATTGTATTCGAGAAACGGCACTTTGTTACAACTAAATTTAGGGAAGTTTGTCTCTTTCGGTTAGTTTAGGACTTATGAGCCAGTACCGAGAGTACCCGAGTCAAAACAGCTATTAAGTAGAAAGTAGTCTTACTCTAACCCTTCTTATCAATACGAAAGTCGTCAAAGGATGCGACAGTGCCGTCCTCGGTCCACAATCCGGTCTTGCCTGAGGCTTTGAGGGACTCGTCGACCGCCGCAAACAATTCCCGGTTGCCGAGGAGTACATGAAAATTCGGGCCCCGGAAAACGACTCTGGCCACGTACCACTGATTCGCGCGCAGGTCATGCGGCACACCCGCAACACCCGCAACACCCGGTTTGGCGCCCGTTACAGGAACCGGACGATGCTGACCGTTCTGAACGTGAAACAGCTCCACGCGTTTTTCGTCCACGCTGAATTGCAGCAGATAGTAGTTTCGCGGGTTCTGATAGCGCCAGACCAGGCCCACCGCTTTTACCCGCCGCTCAGTGGGAGCGATTTTGAATTTGACGCTCAGATCGCCGTCGCGGCAGACGACCTTGTCGTAAATTGCCAGCGAAGATTCGGATTCAGATCCGGGTGGCGGGAGCCGGGCAAGTACTTCGGGCCGGCTGGGAGCCGTGTCGTCAAGCCGAATCTGCCAGCCAGGCATCGCGGTCCAGTAGGGGGGAAGTGCCCCCGGTTTCACGCCGTCGAAACTGATTGTGGAGCCTCCGAAGCCAAGGAAGCTGAAGGCGATATAAGCCACGGCGATGCCCGGTATCAAATTCCAGTGTAGTTAACGAGTGCGGTTCACCGGGCCTGCCGGCTACTTCGCGCCCGCGCGGCTGATCTGACGCAGGCTTTTCGCCGGTATCTCAACCCACCAGCCGTTGCGTCGGCCGGAATCTTCGAGCGAACGCCACACATCCCGGGACACATCGACGATCAGATCGTTTCCGAAATCGGCGCGGACCGATTGCGGCCGCTCGACGGTTCGCCGCAGCGTGGCGCGAATCCGGTTGTCGCCCGACTCGGTCCTGAGCTGCAATTCCTCGGGTCGCGCGCAAACGGTGATGCGGTCGCCCTTAAAACAACCAGGCAGGTGCGGACCCGTCAGCTCCTCGCCCAGCATGCGGAGTCTGCTGGTCTGGCGTCCGGGATCGAGCGTAACCACCTCGGCCTCGTAGATGGTGAATCCCCCGAGAACCCGCGCCGCCTCCGCCGTTCCGGGATTGCGCAGCATCTCCGCGGGCGAGCCCCGATGAACGATCCGGCCCGCGTCGTAGATCAATATCTGTTCGGCAAGTGCGAAGCACTCTTCCAGATCGTGGGTGACAAGCAGAATAGGGATTTTCAGACCGTCGCGCAGCGCACCGATAACGGTATAAAGTTCCTCGCGGAGGGGGGCGTCGAGACCGGTTCCCGGTTCATCGAGCAGAACGGCGTGCGGATCGGCGATGAGCGCCCGTGCGATGGAACTGCGCTGCTTCTGTCCGCCTGATAGTTCGCGCGGGTAGCGGCCGGCCATCCCCGTCAGCTGGAACCGCTCCAGTTGTTCGGCGATCTTCCGGTGCCGCTCGAGACGCGGAAGGGTATGAGCCGCGAACGCAAGGTTTTGGCGCAACGTCATGTGGGGGAAGAGCGCATACTTCTGGAAGACATATCCGAAAGACCGCCGCTGCGGCGGAAGATTCACACCGGATTGACCATCGAAAAGGATGCGATCGCCGGAAAGAATTCGCCCGGAATCAGGCGTGGCAAAACCAGCGATCGCGTCAAGGGTCAACGTCTTGCCGGAACCGCTGGGGCCGTAGAGGACGGTGACGCCGGGCTTCGCTTCGAACTCGACATCCAGATGAAAGCCGGCCGATTCGGGTTCCGGGGCGAAGCGCTTGATAATGCGGCCGCGAATGGTCATCATGCGGCCGTGCCGCGGCGCCGTTCGAAACGATTGGCGAGGTAAACGATGGCCGCCGTGACGATGGAAAGGATTACGACAAGCACTCGCGCAACCCGCGTGTTGCCGGACTCGACGGCATCGTAAATCGCGATCGCCGCGGTTTGCGTGCGGCCCGGAATGTCGCCCGCGACCATGAGCGTGGCCCCGAAATCGCCCAGTGAACGGGCGAACGCCAGTGCCGTCGCCGCGGTGATCGGGCGTCGGGCGAGCGGAACGCTGATGCGCCAGAACAATCGCCATTCCGAAGCCCCGAGGCTGCGCGCGGCCCGTTCACAGGCGCGGTCGACATTTTCGAGAGCGGCCCGCGTAGACTTGACGAGCAGCGGGATGGCGTGCAAAGTCGAAGCAATTACGGCGGCGCGCCAGGTGAAGACAAGAGGCGAACCTGTGAGGGCCTCCCACGCTCGGCCGATCCAGCTCGGGCGGCCAATTACAACCAGCAGGTAATAACCAAGGACAGTAGGAGGAAGGGCAAGCGGCAAGGTGGTCAGGGCGTCCAGCAGGTCTTTCCCGGCGAACTCCCGATTCGCGAGCAGCCAGGCCAGCCAGATTCCGAGAATCAGCGAAATCGCGGTGGCGATGGCGGCCACTTCGAGACTCAACCAGAGGGGGAACCAGTCGATTGGCATGCCTTATCGAAGCGAGAAGCGGTTTTTCATTGTGCCACAAAGCAAGGAGGTAAAATTACATGTGCTCAATTGGAAATCGACGGCGGGTAAGGTGATGCGGCTCGAAGAGGGCGACATCACGCTCGTCGAGGCCGACGCGATCGTCAACGCCGCCAACTCGCGGTTGTCGGGCGGCGCCGGGGTGGACGGCGCGATTCATCGCGCAGCCGGATCAAGCGTCATGACGGAACTGGATGGAATCCGGGCAAAGATGGGGAAGTGCGAACCCGGTGAGGCTGTGGTGACCAAAGCGGGCCGGTTGAAGGCCCAATACATCTTTCACGCCGTCGGACCCGTATACCGGGGCGGGGAAGAGGGGGAGGCCGACGAACTTGCTTCCTGCTACCGCGAATGTCTCCAGCTTGCCGCGGAACGCCACCTCAAGAGCATTGCTTTTCCCGCCATCAGCACCGGCGTTTACGGCTATCCGATGGATCAGGCGGCCGAGATCGCGGTTCGTGAGATCCGCAGTTTTCTCGATCAGCCAAGCTCGGTTGAAGAAGTCCGGGTCGTGCTTTTCGGGGAAGAGTCTCTGCGCACGTTCGAGCACGCTCTGCGCCAGTAGCCTCGTCGAATGATCGAATTCACCGCGCCGAAGATTACTGCGCCCGACGCCAGCATTATCGGCGTTATCCAGACGGGAGAAGCTCGCCTGGGACCGGGCGATCCGATGCCGGAGTCGGTTGGCAATTACATCCTGGATCACCCGTTCTCGACGGCTGACGCCATCACCAGACTGAGATCGGTTTCGCGTCTGCTCGAATTACGACGCGCGGGCGCAACGATCGTGCTGATTTCGCACGACGAAGCGCTGCTGGAAAGCTGCGCGGACGAGATCTGGTGGATTCGCGATGGCGAGCTTGATCGCGCGCGGCGATCCTTCCGAAGTGCTCCTTCAATACCGGCGCCACGTTGCCGCGGCATTACGGGCGTCGGGCACAGGCGAGATCGCGACACTGGCTCCGACGATGCGGACCGGCGACGGCCGGGCGGTGCTCGAAAATGTGGATCTTACCGGAGAAAACGGCGAGCCCTCGACTGTATTTCGAAGCGGCGAAACGGTCACCATCGGCGTCACCGTACGGTTCGCAAGCCGTGCCGAAGATCCGGTGGTCGGGATCATGATTCGTACCCGAATCGGATTAAATGTCTACGGCACCAATACCGAACTGGAGCGAGTCAAGGTGGGTCCGGTGCAGCCTGGTGACGTGGCGCGCGTTACGTACCGCTTCACGTGTGACCTTTGCCCGGGCGATTACACGGTGACGGCGGCATCGCACGATCCGGATGGCGTCTGGCACGACTGGCTGGAGGATGCGGTCGCGTTCGCGGTGACGGATTCGCGATACACCGCTGGTGTCGCGAACCTGCGAGCCCGGGTAGAAGTTCAGGGCCAATCGGCTAGCACGTAGCTCATTACGGCCATCGCCGCGACGCAGCGCCGGAAGTCGTCGGGCACGATCTTGTCGAACGTATCGGCCTCGGTGTGATGGTAATCCCAGTAGTGCGTCATCACCGTACGGAGGCCGAATCCGGGAATGTGCTCGCCCATCAGAGGCTCGATGTCGGCTTCGCCCTGGCCGGGAGTGATTTGAGAGGCGCCGATCCGTTTCAGCAACTCGGCAATGGCTATGGCCTGCATGCGCATGCTGCCCGGAGCGCTCGCGAGATCGAAACCGGTCGGCTTTTCGGCGCCTCCATCCATTTCAATCGCGGCGATATGTTTCTTTAGTTGCGGGCCGGCCCAGTCGTGGTAGGCCTGGCCGCCGCGGCTGCCGTTTTCCTCGTTAGTCCAGAATACGACCCGGATGGTGCGGCGCGGTTGCAGACCGAGTTTCTTCATCAGAGCTGCGGCTGTGAGGGCCGTCATGATGCCGCCGCCATCGTCGTGAGCGCCCTGGCCAACGTCCCACGAATCGATGTGGCCTCCGATGACGACGACCTCGTCGGGCTTCTCGCGCCCGGGAATTTCACCGATGACATCCGCCGAATCGGCGTCCGGTTCCATGTGGGCCTCCATGGAAAGGTGGACGCGCACGCGCTGGCCTGATTGCGTGAGGTGATGGATCCAGATGGCGTCTTCGACCGAAACGGCTGCCGAGGGGATTTTCGGGTCGGATGCGGAATAGTCCATCGCGCCGGTATGCGGGTCGCGCAGGCTGCGCGGCGTCACCGAACGCACGAGCGCGGCCACCGCTCCGAGACGCGCGGCGCGCGAAGCGCCGGTCGTGCGGTAGGCGACGGTTTCATCGTATGTGGTGAAAGGCGCATCGTAAAGAACGATCTTGCCTTCGATGGCATGTCTACCGAGCTTTTCAAGCTCATCAAAGGTGGAGACGGCTACGACATCCGCGGTGATGCCATCCGGCGGCGTGGCCACGCTGCCGCCCAAACCCAGCATGAAAAGCGGCTTGCGCAGCGGTTCCAGCATTTCGGCTGACTCCCGGCCTCGAACCCAGTGCGGGACCTTGACCGGAATCAGCCGGACGTTCGAGAGACCGGCCTTCTTCATTTCGCCGACGGACCAGGCGATCGCCTGATTCAGCGCGGGCGTTCCACTAAGACGATTACCGATGCGATAGCAGAGGTATTCGAGGCGGGCCAGCCCTTCTTTATCGGCGAGCGCCGCGTCGATGAGTTTGTTGGCAGTGTCCTGATACTGCGCAGCGGTCGTGGCAAATGCGGGGACGGCGGCAAGCAAGAGAACGCAGAGCCTCACTCACCTATATTCTCATCGGCGGTGAAGGGTTTCCAGCTCTTCGAGCGTGCGCGGCCAGTCGGAGCCGAGAAGGCGCGAAAGACCACGGTCCGCAAGGACTTTGCCTCCCGTCTGGCAGTGTGCGCAATAGTTCGTTTCGTTGTCCGCGTAGCGAATGCGGAGCACCTTATTGCCGCATACCGGACAAGGCTGGCCGTAACGCCCGTGTACGGCCATGTCTTTGCGAAAGGCCGTTACCTTTTCGGGGAAACCGCCGGCGGCTTCGGATCGCAATTGTTCGATCCATTTATTCAGAGTGCTTTGCGTGGCCTCGAAAAAACGAACCCATTCGTCGGGTTTGAGCTTTTGCGTTTGTGCCAGCGGCGAGAGATGGGCGGCGTGGAGGATTTCGTCGGAGTACGCGTTGCCGATGCCGCTCAGGACTCGCGGGTCGGTGAGCGCTCGCTTCAGCGTGTGGTTCTCGGCGGTCAAGGCTGCGCGGAACGCTTCGAGATCCGCGGCCAGGACGTCAATCCCGCCCGGGTCAAGCGCGGAGAGGCCCTCGTCACCCGCTACGACGTGTAGGGACGCCCGGCGCTTCGCGCCTGCTTCGGTGAGCGTGAGCGAGCCATCTGAAAAATCAAACCCAATTAGATTCTGACGGCCGCCCAGCTTTGCGCCGGGCGGGCGCCAGTGAAGGCGTCCGGCGATCATGAGGTGGAGCACGAGCCAAAGATCCTCCGTCAGGCCGATCGCGATGCGCTTGCCGACGCGCCGCAGTCCAGTCACGGTGCGGCCCTCGGCGGCGGCTACCGGAGGGTCAACGGTGCGAAGCAAAAACGGACTGTTGATGCGAACGCGCTCCAGAGTTTGCCCGACGATTCGCGGCTCGAGGGCACTGATATACGCGGCGACGTCAGGTAACTCGGGCATTTCTTCGTATTGATAACATTACGTCGTGCAAGCTCCTGTGGGCGAATTTAATTTGACGCGGCTCGAACGGGTGATTTACGGGCCCGGTAAAGTGGCCGCGTTGAAAGAAGAGATGGAACGCCGGGGCCTGAAACGCGCCATCGTGGTGACGACGCTGGGCGGGTTCCCGATTCTCGACGAAGTGACGGGAGCACTGGGCGTGGCGTGCGCTTCGGTTTACACCGGCGTGGTGCAACATGTGCCACGCAGCACCGTCGATGAGCTCCAGAAAGAGATCGAGCGGGTGGATGCGGATTCGCTCGTGAGCTTTGGCGGCGGCAGCCCGATCGATACCAGTAAAGTGGCGATCTTTGGGGCCCTTCCTCGCGAACTGGTGCATATCGCGATTCCGACGACTCTCTCGGCCGCCGAATATACGCATGCGGGCGGCGTGACAGACGAAAAAACGAAGGTAAAGGGTGGAGTCTGGGACCCACGGGTGCTGCCGAGGACGGTGATCAACGATCCGCGTCTCGCGCTGGCTACGCCGGACTGGCTGTGGGTCACGACCGGTATGCGCGCGCTGGATCACGCGATTGAGTGCGCGTACGCAATACGGCACCAGCCGATCAGCGATGTGCTGGCCGCAAAATCGATCTCGTTATTGAAGAAGCATCTTCCAGCTTCGATCAAGACGGAAGGCGATGATCGTGTAGCGCATCGCGGTCATTGCCAGTTCGCGGCGTGGTATTCGATTTACGGCGCTGCCAACACGCGGTTCGGGCTTTCGCATCTGCTGGGGCATCAGATCGGCCCTCGCTGGAACGTGCCCCACGGGGTGACGTCGTGCATTACGCTGCCGAATGCCATGCGGTTCATGGCCGATGTTGCGGCCGAACGGTTCGGGCCGGTGGCGGAGGGCTTCGGGATTGCGTTCGATCCTGAAAATCCGAAGCCGGCGGCGCTGGCTTGCGCGAACAGCACGGAGGCATTCATCGCCCAGTTCGACGTTCCGAAAACGCTAAAAGAAGCGGGCGTGCCCCACGATGAAATCGGCCTGATTGTGGGGCCGATTGCGCATGAACTGGCGCATATGGGCGTGGTAGATCGTCCGGTCAGCGAGGCCGAGGTTCTGGCTTTGCTGGAATCGTGCTACTGAAGAGCGCCTCATGGGCCGGGATGATCGGTCCCGCGCTGTTTCTTTTGACCTTCACTCTGGAAGGGTGGCTTCGCCCGGGCTATCAATCGCGCTCGATGTTTGTGAGCGAACTGGCGCTCGGCTCGCGCGGCTGGATTCAATCGGTTAATTTCGTCGTTTTCGGCGCGTTGTTCCTGGTGTTCACGCGCGGTGTTTCCCGGAAATTTTACAGCGGGAAGGCTTCGCGCGCAGGCCCGATACTTCTCACGATCATTGGAGTCAGCTTTCTGTTATCCGGCTTTTTCACCATGGATCCGGTGGCGACTCCCCCCGATCGAATGACCTGGCATGGGACGCTTCACGGGCTCTTTGGAGCACTGGTGTTTTCGCTCGCGCCGATCAGTTGCTTCGTGTTCCTTCGGCGGTTTCGTATCGATCCCGAATGGCGCTGGCTGCGCTGGGGCACGGGCGTGGCCGGGGCGATCATTATGGCGTCTGTGGTAGTCATGGCCGCCGGACCTACCAGGGCGCCGGCGGCTCCGAATGCCTTCAACGCCTGGAACGGCGCGTTTCAGCGGGCCGCACTAATCCCGTTTCTGTTATGGACATTCGCTTTCGCGTACGGGCTGTGATCGCGTTGCGACGGGTCGGCTCGCCGTATGAAGCCGCGGTTCGTACGCGACAACTGATTCAGCCAGCCGCGATCGTTTCGATCACTGTCCGGTTGAATGCGGGAATGTCGCTCGGCTTCCGGCTCGTTACCAGTCCGCGGTCTTCCACGACTTCCTTGTCGACCCATTGCCCTCCGGCGTTTCGGATGTCGGTCTGAAGTGATGGCCATGAAGTAACCGTTCTGCCTCGCAGCGCTCCTGCTTCCACCAGCATCCAGGGGCCATGACAGATCGCGGCTACCGGTTTCCCGGCCTCGAAGAATTTGCGCACGAACTGAACCGCTTCCGGTTTAGTCCGCAGCTTGTCCGGGTTCATTACGCCTCCCGGAAGAATGAGGGCATCGAAGTCTTCCGCGCTGGCTTTATCGAGAGACAGATCGACCGATACCTCCTTACCCCAGTTCTTTTCGTTCCAGCCTTTGATTTTGCCCCCCTGAGGCGATATGACTTTCGTCTTCGCGCCTGCTTCCTCAAGAGCCTTGCGCGGCTCCAGAAGTTCCGCCTGCTCAAATCCGTCGGTAGCCAGGATGGCGACCATCTTGCCGTTCAAACTCTGTTCCATAGTTTCCTCGGGAGCTGCCTCAACGCTTGCCGCCGTGCGCGAGTTCACGCCAGTCGGTCTCTTTGACTTCCACGTCGAATTTCTTAGCCGCGCTGCGGATGCGTTTCCAGGCCGCGTCGCGCTCGGCGTCGGTCACGCCCTGGACCTGGTTGAAGCGCGCGATGGCGTTGCGAACGTGCGCAGCATCTTCGAGCGGTTCCTTCTCCTCGTTCGGAAAGGCGAACTCTTTGGACGGTATCTCGTCGCGTTCTTTCTGATTCAGTTTGCTCATGCCGCAAAGGCGAGCAAGCGAGGTTCCTTACGGGGCTGCAGCGTCCGGTTTACCCGCTTTGATCAGCGCATCCCGGCGGAATTTCCGTGCCAGTTCATCCGAAGGACGCACCTTCAAAGCGGCGAGAAAGGCGACCCCGGCTTCATCGAATTTAGCCTCCCGTTCGAGAGCCTTGCCATAGAGGAGAGCCGCGGGATAGATCTCCGAGGGCACGCGTGTCAGCTGCCGCTGGCGTTCTTTGAGAGCGCGGCCGAGTTCTCCGGCGGCATCGGCGAATTTATTGGCAATCATCAGGCCGACACCTTTTGCAAACGGATCCGAAGCGGAAATCAGGGTCGGGAACGCTTTGGTCAGAGCCGCGGCGTCGAGGCCTGTCTTGCCTGCGATTTCCTGTGGCGTTGACAGTCCCAGCAGGATCGGAACTGCTATCGCAGCCAGAACACGCGGGTTGGTCAATGCCTTTTCGTCACCACGCTGGATCGCAATTACGGGAATCGGCTCAGGGCCGTCAGGCAGCTTCGCCGCGCCATCGAACGGCCAGACAATGACTGGATCTCCCTTCGTTTTAACGAACTTGAGCGGGAACCAGCCGTCCGTATCGGTCGTGCCCGCTTCGATCGTCACGCCGGAAGCCTTTTTCCCGCGTGCGTCTGTTATGTCGAATTGCGGACCCTCTGCAGCCGCCGCCAGGGCGGTAGCGAGTAAGAGAAGACTCGCGAGTAATAAAGCCGCGATCGGCCTCATTCGTCCCTCAGAATCTCCAGAGGCTTTTGGCCCAGCGTGCGAAAGCTGGCAAGCCAGCCGGTCCCGACCGCAAGAATAGCCGTTCCCACGATCGAGGTCACCATGGGCAGCGGGTCGAGACTCGTTTCGGCGCCGAGCAGACGGTTTAACACGACCCAGGCAAATCCTCCCGCGAGTAAGCCGCCCATCAAGCCGGCGACCGTACCCATGACCAGGAACTCGATAGAGAAAATCCTTGCGATGCGCCGCCGTGTCGCTCCCAAAGTCTTGAGAATGACCACCTCGCGGATGCGGCGGAAACGCGTGCCCGCGACGCTCGACGCCAGAATGATTGCGCCCGCGAGAATCGAAAATGCCGAGATGAATCGGACCACCAGAGAGATCTGGTCAACTACAGACTGGATCGTATCGAGCACGTCCGCCATGTTCACTACGGTGACGGTCGGGAAGCGGTCGTAAACGGCCTTCTGGAGCGCCGGCACGGACGCGGCGGCGGCGCGGATCCCGCCGTAATAGATGGCAGGGAGGCCCGCAAGCGGACCGGGCGTGAGAAAAAACTCGATGCGCGCCGACAGCCGGACGGCTTCCGACCGGTGAATCGCCACGACTTTCGATGCGAACGTCCGCTGCGGTGTGGTCCAGACGACAACCGAACCCAGGTGGAGGTTCAAAATCTTGGCTGCGCTTTCCGCAACCGAAAGCTCCGCGCCGTCCGGCGGATTGGGCGCAGTCCACCAGTGGCCTGCGACGACTTCGGTAAATGCCGGCTTTACAGGGGCGGGCGACACCGTGACCGTCCGCGCATAGCGTCGCGCGACTCCCCGCAGATTTTCCCGCCGCACAGGAACTCCGTCAATCGATTGAATCTGAGCCGAAACGGCGCCCAGCATTTCGGGCGTCCCTTCCACTCCGGGCTGCTGTGAAACCAGCTTGTAGACCGCATCCCGGTTGGAGGCGGTGACATCAAGCAGATACACGTTCGGCATGCCTGGCGGCGCGGTCCGGACGATGTCCTGCAGAAGCCCCCGCTGTACAATCCACACGGTCACCGTGAACATCACGCCGACGCCGAGCGCCATCACGGCGGCGCCCGCATGATTTCCAGGCCGGTAAAGATTCGCGATTCCCTGCCGCAGCACCGGACCGGCGCTTCGCGGCAGATGCCGGCTGACCAACCGCAGGGATCGTAAGAGAACCCACGCGACTCCGGCGAGGGAAGCGAGTCCGGCAGCCATGGCAATCGCAAAATAGACGCCGGTTTTCGTGTTTTCGCTGAGCCAGGCCGCGAGCAGGCCGACAAAAGCCAGGATCACGACAGCCGAGATCACCGATGCGGCCGCCTGCTTCCACCAGACCTTCAAACCCGCCGGTGGCGCGCTCATTTCCCGTCGAAAAATCAAAGCCGGGCGGATATGCCGGATGCCGAGAAGCGGAGGAATCGTAAACAGCAGCACCGTAAGCAGTCCGACGATGAGTCCCTGAAGCGCCGAAACGAAATCGAAGCGCGGCGCCATCGAGACCTGGAAGTAACGCGCGAGAAACAGCGGAAACGCCATTTGCACCAGGCTGCCGAGGGCGATTCCCGCGAAGCTGCCCGCGAGCCCGAGGCCGGCGGTCTGAAGCACGTAGATCCGAAGCACCTGGGCGGATTTCGCCCCGAGGCACTTCATGATCGCGATCGAATCCATCTTCTGCTGCAAATGCGCCTGTATCGCGGTGGCAACCCCCAGCGCCCCGATCACCAGCGCGATCAGGCTGACGAGCGAGAGGAAGGTTGTCGATTGCCGCAGCCCCTGTTCGATCAGCGGATGCGCTTCGCTGTAATCGGCGATCAACGCGTCGCGAAACACGTTGTGCAGATCGTTACGCACGCTCAGTATCGGAATCGCCGGCGGCACCTTGAATAGAAAGCGTTCCGCGGCGCGGCTTCCGGCGATCAGCAGTCCTGTTCGCGCGAGACCTGCGCGTGACATCATCACGCGCGGCCCGACATTGAGGCTTCCGGTCATGCGATCCGGCTCTTTCGTGACTTCGGCGCTGATCCGGAATGGCTGACCGCCGATGCGAACTGTGTCGCCGATGTGCGCGTTCAGGCGCAGCAGCACCCCATCGGACACCGCGACCGAATCGGGCTGGAGCGCAGTGCGGGCGTCGATCGGCGGATTGAAAGTCAACTCGCCGTAGAACGGATAAACGGCCGGATCGATGGCTTTTACGGAGATGAGCAGCGGCGCGGAGTTGTTCGGCGGCGACGCCATGGTCAGCGTTTCGGTGACACGCGTCTCTTCGATACCGCGCCGGGACAGCGCATCGATTTCCGCGGATCTGCGCAGGGCTCGGCAGTTGGAAGGTCCGGACGCTCAGATCGGCCGCCATGAACGTGCGGGCATCGCGCTGCAGCATCGAATGAAATGCGCGTGAAAATCCGCGAACGCCTGTGAGCGAGCCCACGCCGGCGGCAACAGCGAGAATTACGAAAACGAACCGGCCCGACGACGCGCGCGTTTCCCGCCACGCGATCTTCGCCGCCGTGCGGAATGGACTCGGCTTGCGCATAAATTCAGATGGCGCCTGTTTCGAGCTCAGCTTCGTGAAATGCCATGTGATCGCTCACGATCAGGCCGTCCCGCAGCGTGATGACGCGGTCGGCGTGGGCCGCCAGCGCGGGATCGTGCGTCACCATCACCAGGGTCGCGCCTTCACGCCGGTTGAGTTCGAGCAGTAATTCGAGCACCTGCTCACCCGTCTTGCCGTCGAGATTACCGGTCGGCTCGTCGGCGAGCAGAATCGGCGGTCTGGTGATGAAGGCGCGGGCCAGCGCGACCCGCTGCTGCTCGCCGCCGGAGAGCTGCACGGGATAGTGGTCGAGGCGGTCGGCGAGACCGACCCGGGTGAGCAGTTCGCGCGCGCGCGAGGTCACTTCCGGACCCGCTCCCGCCAGTTCCGCGGGCAGCAGGACGTTCTCTTCGGCGGTCAGGGTCGGAATCAACTGGAAGGATTGAAAAACAAAGCCAATTTTCCGGCCTCGGACTTCGGCCATCCGGTCTTCGGAAAGTCCTGTGATATCTTCGCCATCCAGCAGCAACTGACCGCTGCTGGCATTGTCCAGGCCCGCGAGAAGGCCAAGCAGTGTGCTTTTGCCGCTTCCGGACGGCCCCATGATGGCCACGAACTGTCCTCGAGGGATCGTCAGATCGATGCCGCGCAGAATCTCGACCCGGTGCGTCGGGGTCTGGATGGTCCGGGTGAGCCGGATCACTTCGATGATGGCGGAAGACATGGTCTGGGGTAACTTGATTTGAGTTGAAAAGCCTGGGTCTTCTCGATCTTCCGATACGTCTGTCATGATTATGGCAGTGTCACCCAGATCGATGCTTTTGGGGGTTCTGGTGTTTGCACTCACCGCCTGCGGCGGCCAGGTAAACACCGACCGGGAAGTTGCGCAAACCCCTCAAACCGCTCAATCGCCTCAGAGTCGATTTCCGGAACAGCCCGCTCCTGAGAGTGATACGCGTCCGGTGATCGCTGCGTTCGGCGATAGTATCTCCGCCGGATACGGCGTTGCGCCGGGAAAGACCTATCCGGAAGATCTGCAACATCTGCTCGACGCCGCCGGTTACCACTACCGGGTGGAGAATCTGGGCGTGAGCGGCGACACAACGACCGACGGCGTGGAACGCCTCCCCGGGATTCTTGCCTTGCATCCCGCGATCGTGATTCTCGAGTTCGGCGGCAATGACGGTTTACGGGGCTTGCCCGTCGCTTCGGCCCGAATGAATCTGGCGAAAATGATCGAGGAACTTCGCGCAGCAAATATGCGAAATATTGCTGGCGGGAATGACCTTACCCCGAAATTACGGACCGGACTACATCAAATCGTTCGACCAGATGTACGTGGATCTTGCGAAGGAATACAAGCTGGCGCGGATTCCGTTTCTGCTGGATGGCGTGGGCGGCCACCCGGATCTGACGCAGCCGGACGGAATTCATCCGACCGCCGAAGGGGACCGCATTGTGGCGAGTACCGTAATGCAGTACCTGCGACCTTTATTACACCAATAATTAAGTCTGATTTTTCATTTTGTAATCCAGCGCATTCTCCTTTAGATTGGAAATCAGAGAATGGCTGTTTCCCTTAGTTCCCCGGCGCGGCGCGGCGTTGCCCGCGTGCTGCTGGCCGATACCGGATTGGCATCGCGGCTTACGTTGAAATCGATTTTGTCGGCCGCTGGATACTGTGTAAGTGGGGTTGCAAGCGGCGCCGAAGCGATTGGAAAGCTCGACGAGGATGAATTTCAGCTGGTGCTGGCCGATCTGAGATCCGAATCGGACGAGGCCGGCCCCCGTTTGCTTGCTTATGCAAAACAAAAGGAATTTCAGCCCGCGACGGCGCTGCTGTCTTCGGATTTGTGCGAAACCAGCCCGTCGAATGACTTTTCGGGAGGGTCGGATCACCGGGCGGTTCACATCAGCTACGAAGATGTTTCGTACCTCATCGGCCATGTTGCGGATCTGATCAGCCGGCGCGCCGATCGCAGAGTCAGGCAGTCGCTTTTGAAACCAGTTTGAAGTCTTGCCCGACCGGAAGGCCGGGTTATGCCGACCTGCGCTTGCGGCCGCTCATCAGGTAGACGGCGGCGCGCAGTTCCAGCAAAGGGTCTTCGGAAGGATCGATGCCATCGACCCTCGGTATGGGATCGAAGATGATCTGCTTCTGCGCGGCGGCATCGTCCGAAACCAGCGAGGTCAGAACGATTCGCCCGAAATCGAATAAGGTTCTGTCTTCGGGCCAGTGGACGGTCGCGTCGTCCATTACGTCTTCGCCGTTCGCCAGTTGCACGAGAACGCGAAATGCAATCGGACCGCTTGCGATTCGTTCGGCCAGTTCATCGAACAGGAAGTTGGCGCTTCGGCGGCGGCGTCGCTGTCGGAGAGATGATCGATCCCGGCTTCGGGAACGATCCGGTAGCGACCGAAGCGTGTAAGACCGTCTTTGTTCGTGAATCGCATCGCCGTTACGCCGAAGTATGACTCGCGAGCGAAGCTGGAAGGCGCCGGCTTCGGGGACTGAACGAATGCCAGCGCTTTCGGATGCGAGCCGAGGAAAACTTCGACGGGCGATGGAGAGGGTTTCGACGGATCACTTGCGGCCATTGCCCGGAGGAATTCGAGAAATTCTTCGCCCGTCCTTGCGGGAAATCCGTCGGTCGAATGGGCAACGATGTCGGTGTGGACGTGCTCGGCCAGATGGAAACGGGTCGCCATACCGTGGGGCGAGGCGTTCGGATTGTTGTCCGGGATCTGCGGGAGGCCCGTAGCATTCGAGAAGCGCACCGTCACCGGAGTCGACTCCCGCGCGATGTGCGGCGCCGTGGTCAGATAGCGGGCTCCCGGCGCCGGGGTAAAGGTTCCCTCGAGCAGCGCGCCCTTTGCGTGGGCGGGGCGCAAACCGGGATGAGATCCGAATAACGTCTCGAACTGCTTAAGAATATCCGCGCTGAGGCTGAGGAGATGTGCGTCGGTCGGAAGTGGCATTGTTCCAATTTACCTTCCCTTCGGATGAAAAAGGCGCTAAAGTTCCGTGTAAGCTTGATGTTGAATCCGAAATATAGTATTCTCCATCAATATAGTCGTTTATGGGGGATGAGCACGAAAGAAGGATCGCTATATGAACAAAACGCTGTTCGCTGCTCTTCTGCTGATTTCTTCCACCGCATGGGCGGCTGGCGAGAAGTCGATCGACGGCCTCTGGGACGCAACCATTACCGTTGACGGCAACAAGATCCCCTTTCAGATGGGACTTTCGGGTAACGGCGCCAACGTCAGGGGTTGGTTTTTCAATGGCGACGACAAAGAGGTTTCGAACAGCGGCAAGTATGAGAATGGCGCCCTCGTCCTGAACTTCGACAGCTATGCCGCGGTGCTGAAGGCGACGGTGACCGGGGGGCAAGCTCGAAGGCGTTTATTCTTCCCGGGGAAAGGATAACGCGATTAACGCGATGCCCGCCGTGCCGCATGCGGCTTCGAATGAGAAAGCGCCCGATATCTCGGGACAGTGGTTTCTTGAGAACGTCAGCAGCAGCAAAGGTGGAGAGAAGGCTTGGCGCCTGATCGTCCGCCAGAAGGGCGGCGATGTTTCCGGGGCCATTTTGCGCGTCGACGGCGACACCGGAACGCTGACCGGAAGTTATAAGGATGGCAAGTTCGTGCTTAGCCATTTCTCCGGCGCGCGCGCGGCGCTGGTTACGATCACGCCGCAGAGCGACGGGACGCTGACGGTGGAATTGTCCGGACAACACCATGAAGGCGTGATTAGCGCCGTTCGCCCGGAAGAAGCCCGCGCGAAGGGACTCGCCGAGCCGACTGACCCCGACGCGCACACCGGCGTGAAGGACGCTTCGCAACCCTTCCCATTCAGTTTTCCGGACCTGAACGGAAAAGTCGTTTCGAACACCGACGCCAGGTTCAAGAACAAAGTCGTACTGATCGAGATTACCGGGAGCTGGTGCCCGAACTGCCATGACGAAGCGCCGTTCCTGGCGAAGATCTACGACAAGTATCACTCGCAGGGACTGGAAGTTGTCGCCCTCTCGTTCGAGGAAGCCGAGCAGTTACAGAACCCTACGCGACTGAGGGCTTTCATCAAGGAGTATGGGATTAACTACACCGTACTGCTTGGCGGCGAGACGAGCACCGCGAAGGACAAGCTTACGCAAGCCGCGAACTGGGATGCATGGCCGACCACGTTCTTCATAGGCAGGGACGGTCTGGTGAAAGGCGTCCATTCGGGCTTTCCCGAGCCCTGGAAGCGGCGTGATGTACAAACAGGAAACCAACGAATTCGTCGCGAAGGTGCAGCACTCTGCTCGCGGAGCATCCGGAAACATCCCACTAAGGATTGGGGCGCGCGCCGTCGTCTTGAGATGCCGGCCCGCGGTAATAGCGGCTTGTGTTCCACAAGCTTCCCAACGCAATCGACGCCGGCTGCAGTGTCCGCGCCACCGTCCCGCTCCAGCAGGTTGCTGAAAAAGGCCGTTCAAATGACACTCCCTTCCGGTCGTGGCTCGGTAAGTGTCTGCAAACACGCGGATACACCTTCTGGGCCGCGCGCGGAAGCAAGCGTGTTGCTGCTTTTTCAGCACCCTGCCAGGATCGCAGGAGGATGTCAGGCATCTCTCAACCGGCGTGAACCATATGGGCTTCTCAAACCAGCAGGATCGCTCAACGCGTCGCCCGAAGCTCTCAGCATCGCATCCCGGAATTGGCGCTACGCTCAGCACGACTTTTTAAAGAATATCGACCGTTTGTGAAACCCGTCGGTGCGGGTTAGTGCTTAGTGCCGCTCGGTTCGGATGGCTTTTCTCTTGCGGTCCTCAAGCCTAGCGCTTTTTTAACGGCGTCCGCGTCCGCAAGGTCCTGAAGCCTTCCCGCCGCCTCCTTTGAAACGATGAGATCCTCGGCGGAAATGAAAGTAGCCTTCAGGCCGGTTTTTTCATCGACCACATCCTCAACGCGCCGCTGCCACGCTGCATCAAACTCAATGCCCGGTATCTTCGTCAGAACGTCGACACCGATCGGCGCGCCGCCCATGCGAAAGAACGGGCCAGCCTCGGAGAAATCGGCCGCGGTCAAACCCTCGAGCGGTGCGCCGAATTTCGCCAGCGCCGCAAAAACCGCCCTGGCGTTCTCCGCATCAGCTTTCACCAGGATCTCGAGGTCTTTAGTCGCCCGTGGCTGCGCGTGAACGCCAACGGCATACGCGCCGACAACAAGATACTTAACGCGGTGTTCGTTCAAAATGGACAAGAGTTCTTTGAAGTCTGGGTACACCCGGGGCCCCGCCTTTCATTGCATACTGTTCCTGAGTAAGTTCGGAAACCGCAGCAACGCGCTCATGCACCGGGCGGCTCTGCCAATACCGATATTCGTCGGCCTTCATCTCATCGAAGTCGGTGTACTTGCGGATGGTTTTGTCCATGCGTTTTGCTTTAAGCATAAAACGGTCGCGCGGCAAACAGAAAACCAGTTTGATTAACGGGCAATTTTGCAAGCGCCACTTGCAAAATTGACCTCGTCCCTTGAAGATTTATAAAAAAAAATTTGTCTCCGGACCTGACCCGAGCCATCCCATCATTGAAGTCGCCCGCATACTCGAATTGCAAAGGAATCACGACGTTTCCGGAAACATCCGCATAGCCCCATTTACCGTCCTTCTCAACGGCGCCAATTCCTTCGGAATATCTCGTTCCGAAAAGCGATTTCTCCCGAGCGACAATCGGGGAAACGAATTGTCC
Organism: Terriglobia bacterium; assembly: GCA_963831795.1. GTDB lineage: Bacteria > Acidobacteriota > Terriglobia > Bryobacterales > Bryobacteraceae > BOG-234. Next base: position 118,128 of record CAWHSB010000028.1, read on the forward strand.
CTTTCGGTCGATCAGCACGCATCCTTGCGCCGTGCATACTGTGGCAATGTCTCCGGAAAAGGGACCTGCAGAGATAAACCGCGGAGGAATGACGATTCCCGAGTCGGTCACATACCCCCAGTGATTTTCGACATTAAATGGAATCGGCGTGCCGCGGCGGCAATCGGGAAGCATTTGCGCCCGCTGCCCGTTCGCAATCGTCGCAAATGTCAGGATCAACAACCAGCGGAAGCTCACCTTACCGATCGCGCATCCGGTTTTCGATTTTTTCATCGTGACAAGAGGCGAAATGGATTCACCGTCCGAAGGGCCGCGGGCAAGCGATTATGGATTTCCACTTTTTCCTCCCTGTTCCAGTTCCTGCAGCAGCAACGCAAGCCGCGAAGTGCCGGATACATTCCCTCCGAATCGGATCGAATTGTAAAGCGAAGTGAACTGCTGAACGATTTGAATCTGCCCCTCCGGCAGGTGTCTCGCGAATTCGACCGGCGTGAACCAGGTGGGCTTCTCAAAACCGCGCCGCTCCAGAACGGCGAGCATTCGTTCATAGAGGATGCTCGCGTCCGAAGGCGATCCGCCCTCGCGCACGATTCGGCGCAAACGCGCTCTCCCGCGCCACTCGCGCCAGATCCTCGGACCGAAGACAGTACCTCCCGGCCGGAAGCAGAATCGCGGTTATCAGCCAGAGACTCCCCCATTTCGCCTTCGCGGCAAGACTGTTAATCCAGCTTCTTCCGGGCGTCATCCCGCTGTGACGCCAGCCGCGCAAAGCCGCCTCGAACTTCATGGCGATCGCCACCTGCTGGCCGGGATCGTACGCCACCACCCAATCCTGCCAGGTATGATCCGCTGCGTCGAGGTACATGTTCAGCCGTGAGAAGAATGAGTTCCGCGTTTCACTCGCGGCCGGAGTCGGGTCGAAAGTAATCCAGCCCCGGCCCGGAATCCATCCCTCCACCCAGGCGTGGGCGTCGGAGGCGCGCACCACATAGAACCCCGAAACGTCGTTGAAATACCCGGTCTGAAAGCCTGTCGCGACTCGCGCCGGTATACCCTCCGCACGCAGCATTACGGCCATTGCGGAAGCGAAGTATTCGCAATATCCTTCCTTCCGGACGAATAGAAAATCGGCCAGCGGGTCTCGCACAGCCTTTTCCGGCCCGTCGAGCACGTACTTGAAATCCTTTCGCAGATGCCCCTGGATCGCGAGCGCACGCTCAAGCGGCGCGCCTTCACCCGACCATTGCCGCGCCAGCAGGACGATCCTGGGATCGATCAACGGCAGCTCGAGGTCGCGGTAACGCTCGGAGGAACTGAGAGCGGTCGCGAGCGGCGGCCCCGAATGCGCCGACACCTCGTACCGCATCGCCTGTCCCGGCGGCCAGTAGACGCGAAACGCGTCTTCCGCCGTCACCAGCAGATTCCGCGCGTCGATATTGATGAACTCCGGGATACCCGCGATAAACAGAGTGCCCATGCCGGAATTCTGAACGTCGACACGATAGATCAGGCGCCTGCCGTCGCGGCGCGAGCGCTGGAACTGGTCCGCAACCTCGGCGTGCCCGTCCTCCGTCGCTACCGGATGGATCGGGAAGGGCATCTCCGACCAGCGCCTGCCGTCGAAGTGGCTCAAAGCCGCACCCCGCCACTTCAGGTCCGCCGGAAGCGCGCCGGAATAAGGCAGAACGTGCATGACAGCGCGGTCGTCGCGGCTGATTGCCCCGAGGCCGCCCAGGGCGAAGCCGTTCGAAAACCCGACGAGTCGCGGCCCGTTGGGGAAGAGCATCGCGGCCATCCGCGCCGTGCGCGGAACGATCAGGAACAGGCCAACCGTGATTACCAGAATGCCCGCGGTTGCGGCGATTGCGATGACGCCCAACCGCCAGCCGACCCTGGCGCGCGCCGGCGCGGCGACTTGTCCCTGGCGCTCGAAACCCCGGCGGATCTCCGCGCTCGTGAAGGCCGCGATGGCAAAAACAACGTAGAGAGCAAGGCAGGCGAAGAAGCTCGACTGTGCCGATAACAAGGCGGCCGCGATGAGCTCCATGAACGAGATCGCGCCGGTATAAATGTAATCGCGATTCGACCTGGCCGTCAGGATCTTGACGGTAGCCAGGAAACAAACCCCATGCACGACCGGTGTCAGGAACTCGTGCGAGAGGAAATAAAAGTCGATGGGAAAGAAGGCGATGTAGACCAGCCCCGCCACGGAGACGATCCAGGAGGGGAACTCGATTTGGACGAGGCCCGCGACAATAGCGGCGCGAAACAGCAAACCGAGGAGCGTGAGTATCAGGGTGGGGCGGTCGAGATAGCCGGACGCGGCCAGCGCGAAGTAGCCGCTCATGATCAGGCCGAGCAGCGAAAACTGAAAGAAGCGCTCGACGGAAGCGGCGGTCCGGGTGCGCGCGGGAGGCACAAGTCCAGTTTATCCGGTTGCCGGCGCTACCCTGAATGTGTATAATATTCCTCAGGTATACACATCAATGCGGACAAACATTGTCATCGACGATAAGTTGATGCGGGAAGCGCTTCGGGCGACTGGCCTGAAGACCAAGCGCGACGCCGTGGAAGAAGGCTTGCGGACTCTGGTGCGTCTGCAGAAACAGGAGGAGATTCGCCAGTTCCGCGGTAAACTTCCGTGGCGGGGCGACCTGGACGCCATGCGGAGCGACAGGTGATCCTGGTCGATTCCAGCGTGTGGATCGATTATTTTAACGGAACCGGCACTGCGGAAGCGCAGAAACTCGATCTTCTGCTCGCCGTGGAACCATTGGCTATCGGCGACTTGATTCTGACGGAGGTCCTGCAGGGCTTCGACAAGGATCGAGACTTCAATAACGCGCGGAATCTGCTGACTTCGTTGACGATTGTCGAATTGGGCGGCCGGGATATCGCGGTTCAGGCCGCCCGGAATTTTCGCGCATTGCGCAAGCTGGGCGTGACTGTTCGCAAAACCATCGATACCGTGATCGCTACCCGATGCATTGAGAGCGGCTACGACCTGCTGCACAGCGACCGCGATTTCGATCCGTTCGTCGAGCACCTCGGTCTGCGCGCGGCCTGAACCCGATTAGCGGGTACCCGATTTGCGCGAACTTCTCTCAGGCCCTGTAAATACGAGCTGGCTGGAGAAGAACGGCAGCACCTTCGTTTCGAAGTTCACGCCCACCTGGCCGTTGTGATCGCCCTCGAATGTCTCAAAGTGATGCGTGATGCCGGCATCGGTTAATGCCTCGTCCATATCGCGATTCGTCTGGAAGTAAACCATCCTGCAGACCCACGCTCATATCGATCGCCTTCATCTTTTTGAGACTCGGCGCGTACTCCTGCAGCATCACCATCAGAGAGTTCGCCATCCACTTCGCGGCGATTACGGGCCGCTGCTTGCCGTCCTTCACAGGCAGGTCGATGAACAGGGGCGGATTGTTCGGATCCGAAGACCATGCCGCCGCCCGTGCCAGCGGTGATTTCTGATTGAAAGACAATTTCAGCGCGTCTTCTTTGGTCTTGATCGCTTCCAGCTGCGTCATTGCGGGAGTGACTTCGGCGGTGTCGATCATGCAGCACGCCGACATCGCATACAGGCTGGAGAACACTTCGGGATGCTTCATGCCGATACGAAAGGTCCCGTACCCGCCCATCGAATGGCCCGCAAGGCCGCGGCTCGCACGGTCCGGAATCGTGCGGTAGTGGCTGTCGATGTAGTTGACCAGCTCCACGGCGATGAACGTTTCCCAGTCTCCGGTAGTCTTCGAGTTGGAGTAAAAGCTGCCATTGTGCAGAGAGAAGGCATCGGGGCTGACGAGGATCATCTCTTTGGTAGTCCCCGCGGTCAGGCCCTTCTCAAGGCCCGCTACATTCGCGAAACCGACCCATTGCCGCGCATGCAGGCCATATCCATGAAGCGTGTAAACGACGGGGTAGCGCCGGGCCGGCTCGCGGTCATAGCTCGGGGGCAGATAAACGAAGACCTCGCGATCGGCGGAATCGCCCTCCAGATTGCCTTCCAGGGATTTTCCGTGCACGGTGATCTGTTCCAGCTTGCCCGTAAGACTCTTTTGCAAGTCCGGGAGAGGCTGGATGAGGTTGTTCCCGCTCGGTCGGGGCGGCGCGGGCTTCGCTGCTTCCTGGGCAAAAGTCAGACCGCACGAAATCAGTGCCAGGCTCCAAAAGACCATCCACATCGTATTCACACCTCCCCGGAAAAGCGCCGGGCTCCATTCTATAAGACTTGCTGGCTGCGCGTCAGCGAGAGTGGCTTAAATTAGAGGGTACAGGTCGATGCAACACGCCTGAGGAGCCTCATGATCAGATCAGCGTTTCTGCTTGTTTTCAGCGTCTGGGCGATGTCGGCTCAGACGCCTGTCGAAACCGCGTGGACCATCCTGAAAGCCGGTGTCAGTGACAAGAGCCCTGACACTCGGGCGAAGGCCATTTTCGCCCTGGGCCTGCTCGGAAAAGAGTCCACGGCGATCGAGATGGCGGAAAGCGCGCTCAAGGATGAAAAGTATCAGGCGCGCATAGCGGCGGCAAATGCTCTCGGGCAGATGAAAGCGACAGCGTCCATTCCCAAACTCAAAGAGGCACTGGACGATACCGACGGGTCGGTTATTATCGCCGTCGCCAATGCCCTTTACGAGATGAATGACCCCGCGGCAGACGAGGTCTTTTATGCCGTGCTCCGGGGAGAACGGAAGTCCGGCGCCGGGTTGAAGGAAAGTCAGATGAGAATCCTCAACGATCCGAAAGCCCTGGCAAAGATGGGTTTCGAACAGGGCATCGGCTTCGTTCCGTTTGCGGGAGCGGGCTACTCGGTTTTTAAGTTAGTCACTAAGGACGACACTTCCCCCGTGCGCGCGGCGGCCGCCCAAAAGCTGGTGCGTGATCCCGATCCCAGGACGGCGGAGGGACTTGCCGCGACTATTACCGACAAGAAGTGGCTCGTCCGCGCGGCCGTGATCGATGCTTTGGCCAAACGCAACGATGCCTCCCATCTCTCCGACATAGAAAGCGCAATGCAAGACGAAAAGGATGTGGTGCGTTACACGGCCGCTGCCGCCGTGATCCGGCTGAGCGATAACCCCCACGCGGCAACGAAAACGCCGAAAAAGAAGTAGCAGATTCCGCGCGCGGCTCGAAAGTATCCGCATGTTTGCAGACACTTATCGAGCCACGACCGGAAGGGAGTGCTGTTCGAAGAGCCCTTTCAGCACGCTGCCAGGATCGGCATGCTTCTGGCTAAAAGCCTTCGGCAGAGGGACCGGCCCAATAGCGATCGCGGGCGTTGACGATCAGCCCGGGCCGTTTGACCGTCAGCTGGATCTTCCGGAACTCCGCGACCTGCGCGGGGCGGTCCGAAACATATCCCAGGCTGTACTGGCTGCGCAGATCTTCCTGAATCAACGCATAAACCTGATCGACGGTGAGCTTCTTCGAGACCGCGAAGTAGCTGCCGCCGGTCTCCTTCGCCAGACGCTCCATGATGTTTCGTCCCTCACCGCTGCCGAAGCCGCCGTCGGTATACAGGATCGAATAAATCAGAGTCTCGGCCTTCTGGGCCTCTTCTATCGCGCTGGCCAGGGTCGCATCGCTGCCGTTATCTCCGCCGTCCGAGAGTATGATCAGCGCCTTCCGGCCCTTCTGCTTCTTCATAATCTCCTGCGTCGCATCAACCACAGCGTCGAAGAGCAGCGTGCCGCCGCCATACTGATTGCGCAGTTGATCTCGCGTAGGCGTATCGACATAAGCCAGCGCCTGGCTCAGGTCCCGGCGAGATCCCGTAAGCTCCTGTCGCGTCTGCACCGACAGATCGAACTGCATGATGAAGACGTGGTCTTTGTTCTCGCGCAGGACCTCGTCAAGGAAACGAAAACTCGCGCCGCGCTCCGCATCGAGCACGTGAACCTGGCTCATGCTCGTATCGACCATCAGCCCGATGGTCAGAGGCAGATCCGATTCGCGCGCAAAATACTTGATGGTCTGGGGACGCCCGTCTTCGAGGAGTGAAAAATCGTCCTTGTTCAGATCGCGCACGATCTCGGACTTTTTGGTTCGGACGGTCGCCAGCAGATTGACGACTTGAACGTCCGAAGAAAAGACTGCGCCGTCATCCTGCTGGCCCTGCGCCCGGCCTCGCGACGCGGCCAGAAGCAGAGAGGCGGCGGACGCCACAAACCGGCGCCGCGACGTAATGCTCATTTCCCTTATTATTGCGCGGGTTTCTTGCCTGCCGCGGTATAGAGTTCCGCCATTGTCACCTTGCGGTTATCGCCCGGCAGGTGAATCGGAATGATGCGGTCGACATCCAGCTTGAGCCGTTCGATGTTCGCCAGAAGGTTCGTCTGATACGGATTGATCTGCGCCGGAGTGGGCGCGTTTGCCTGGCCGACGTTGAACTCATCCGCTTCGATCAGGACCTTCTGCTTCGGCAGATACACGATCAGCATTCCCTCGTCATGGGTGCTGCCCTGAAGGTGGTAGATATCGATCTGATGCTCGCCGTCCGTCATGACCTTCTTCTCGCCCACCGTCTCGATCTTGAGCTTCGGCTGCGGATTCATCTGCGACAGCTTGTCCGGCACAAGGGTGTGCGGATATTTGACGATCTTCTCGTAAAAGGGCTTGTTGCTCTGATAGGTGACGATGGTGGCGCCTTCGGCGACGAACGCCCGTAAGCCGCCGCTGTGATCGAAGTGCGCGTGGGTATTGATCACGTACCGGATCGGCTTGTTCGGAACCAGCCGTTTGGCCTCGGCGATGATCTGTTCGGCGCGCATATCGTTCTGCGGCCCTTCAATCACCACGATGTAATCCTTGAAGTCGGCGACCACGGCGCCATATCCACCCGTTACCAGCCAGAAGCCTCCGCCGAGGTCCTCCGAAATCGGTCCCTCGGGTCCGCCTCTGCCGCGTCCCGGACCACCCCGGCCTCCGCGGCCGCGGCCTTCGGGCGCGGTCAGATCAACGGGAGCGTTAACCTTCACATCGGAAACGTTCAAATCGAAATACACCGGGGTGCCCTGATGCTGCACGATGTGAGTGGGAAACTTGAACCCGCCGAAATCCTTCCAGTCCGTGTAGACAGCGTCCCAGACGATGTCGCCGAGCACGTTGTTGTCGATCATGGTCTCGACCTTTTCGACATAGCCCATGTCGTTGATGTAGCCGGTCACCGGCGCTTTGGCGTCGCCCATGAACGACACAACCGTGTACTTCTTTCCCTTGATCTTCTCTTCCTTCACGGTGGCGTTCTTTTCGAGCGCAACCTTCAGGAAGCCCTCGGGCAGCAGGATGAACTCAAGCTGTGTCGCCCAGGGCGCCATCGGCGTTGCCATGGTCACCTGGTTCTGCTTCGTTTCCGGAATGGGTCCCGCGTTGCAGCCGCCGCGGCCCGGGTTTTCGCCTTCGCCGCGAGTCCTCTGCAACCGCCAGCCCTGTGCTTCGAAGTTGATCGAGCGGATATAGTCCTTGTTTGAGAACTTCCGCCAGTTGGGGGAAGACGGACTGTATTGCTGGCCCACGCAGCCATCCCAGCCTTCGCCGGAAATAACGATGGTCTTCACGTCCGTTGCGCCCATCGCCTTCAGCGAATTGTCGACGACGGTCTTCAGGTCGGGCGTCGCCTGTCCCCATAAAGGAACGGCGAGCGCAAGAATGGCAAAGCAGTTTCTGAACATGGTTATCCCGGGGTCATTCTATATCAGAAACGACTACTTCGTAATGGGGTTGGCGACGGGCTTTCCCACGGCCTTCATCAGTTCATCCTTCGTTGCGATGCGTCCGTGCAGGGGAAGAATTTTGTTGTAATCGAGCTTCAGCTTCTCCAGGTTTTCCACGAGCCCCAGCGTGTAGGGATTCACGGGAGCGTCCGGCGGAAGCTGTAGCGCCTGCGGCGGGCGGCGTATAGAGATCCGCTTCGATGAGAACCTTGTCCTGAGGCAGGTAAGCGATCAGCATTCCGTCGTTGTGCCCGCTCGGTACGTGATAAAGCTCGATCGTGTGCGCTCCGTCGGTCAGAACCTTTTTCTCGCCGACAGCCTCGATCACCGCTCTTTTCTTCGATTGCAGGAGTTTGTCAGGACTGAGCGTCCGCGGCAGCGCGAAGACCTTTTCGTAATAGGGCTTGTTCAGTTGATAAGTGAGAATGGTCGCGCCCTCGGCCGCATAAGCGCGCAGTCCGCCCGCGTGATCGAAGTGGGCGTGGGTATTGATCACATAGCGGATCGGCTTGTTGTAGTAGAGCTTTTTGACTTCGCCGATCACCGCGTCCGATCGCGCTTCGTCGAGCGGCGCTTCGATGACGACCACATAGTCTTTGAAGTTCACGATCACGCTGTGATGCGTGCCGCCCGTGAAATAGTAAACGTCGTCCGCAATCAACTGCTCGTCGACCCCGAAAGCGGGAACCGCCGACGTATCGATAACAGGAGCTTGCACCGCCGCGACCACGTTCCGGTTCGCGTCGTCTACCGTCAGGTCGAGCACCGGATATCCGCCCTGTTTCTCGACAATCTTTGCCGGAAACTTCAAGCCGTGAAAATCCTTGTAATCCGAAAAGTCGGCCTCCACCGGCATGTCGCCCAGAACCGGGTTTTCGACGAGAGTTTCCACTTTGTCGACCAGGTTGTGCTCATCCAGATAACCGGTCACTTTGTGTTTGTTATCGACTGAAAAGGAGACGATGTTGTACTTAGTCCCGCCGACGGTCTTAGCCTGGACGGTCGCGTTGTGAGCCAGCGCGCCTTTGAGAAAACCATCCGGCGTAACCCACACTTCGAACTGCGAGGGCCACGGCTCATTGAACCCATTAGTCTGCGTCTGGGTTTGCTCGCCGATGAGCGGCTGCTGCCCGCCTCCCCGCGGCGGGTTTTCCGCCTGCGTGCGCACCATGGTCTGACGCGTCGCGCCCGCATCGAAGTCGATCACCCGCTCGTACTTCTTCACGTTGAATTTCGGCCATGCCGACGACGGGTTCGGCGCTTGCCCCAGCGCGAAATTCGAAGCCGCTCCCCGAGTACCGGATCGAACCCAGATTCGCGACCCCCATCGTTTTGACGGCGCTCTCGATGACGGACTTGGCATCCTGAGCGACCACGGGCTGCACGAAACAGGCTCCCGGCAGCGCTGCCGCCAGATAGATAATTATCCGCGGTTCTGGATGTTCAGAGGCATAGAGTCTATTTTTTCGAAAACAAGCGGGCCAGAAGCGATGCATTGGGCGCGTCAATGACGGGCGCCGGACGCGGAGCCCGATAGAGCGACGGCTCCAGTTCTTCAAACGGCTTCAAATCCCGCTTGACCTGATGCTCCGGCGCGGGTTGCCCGCTAACGGTCGTACCGCGCATGTAATGCCCTTCCCATTCGCGCGATGTCGCGTTGCGCGGATCTTTTTTCCTGTCCACAAGCTCCAGACGGCTGGCCCGCCAGGCGTTGAATCCATCCAGAATCTCCGGCGCCGACTCCATATTCTCTATCACGGGCGCTATCGCTTCAAGCTCGCCTCGCCGCTGCGGGACAATCATACAGATCGGTTCATCTTTATCGAAACGGATCTTCTTGAGAGGCTGCATCACTTTCCAGTTCATGGTGAAGCTGGCTTCGCTCCAGTCCGTTTCCACCAGTCCGTCCATCGCCTGGATGCCATCCTTGAACTGATTGGCCGGTCCCCGCGCCAGCAAGTTATATCCGGGCGAGGTGCGAAAGAGAAAGGGAATTTCCCAGGTCAGAATTCCGTGGCCGAACATGCTGGTGGCGAAGTAAGACGGCGTTCCCTTAAGCGGTTTCAGCGTAAGTCCCTTGACGCTCGGTTTGCCATCCCAGGTCACTTCGAAATCCTCGTCGTTGAGAATCACCCAGCCGCTCTGGTTTGCCATGCGGAGGGGCAGGCAGCGGTTGGCCCAGCCGCTCTGGGTGAGTTCCATCCAGGTGCGGTCCGCGGACGCCGGAACCAGCTTCAGCGATGGACGATTCGGAAGCCGATAGGCCGTGAGGCTGCAAATCGGCGTTGTTTCGGACATTCTAATTCACCCCAGTGCGGCAGAACAACAGCCTATCAGAGCATATCGGAAAGCATTACAATAACGGAACATGAATCGCCGCTCGACGGGCCTCGCCGCCCTCGCTTTTCTGCTGTGCGCCGCCTCGTTAAACGCACGCATCACACGCTTCGTCGTTGAGCACAAAGAGCCGATGGCCGGCGGCTTCGAGCTGCTTGGCGGCCACTTCTACGGAGAGCTGAATCCGAAGGATCCGCACAACACCATCATCACGGATATCGAGTCGGCGACGAAGAATGCCCGCGGCATGGTGGAGTACTCGGGGACATTCTCGATGGCGAAGCCCGTCGATATGTCGGCCGCGAGCGGCGTTCTGCTCTACAGTGTGACGAATCGCGGCACCGGCGCGGCCGCGGCGTCCGCCGCCGGTCACGTAAATATCGTGAGCGGATGGCAGGGAGACGTGATATCGCGCGCCGGCGTCCAGACGATCGAAGTGCCGGCGGCGCGCGGCCTCACCGGGCCGGTTCTCGCGCGCTTCATCAACATGCCGGCGGGCAGCAACACGCTCGCGCTCGGCTCGGCCGTGTCGGGTCTGGTTTATCAGCGTCCCGCGAGTCTGGATACTTCGAAAGCGACTTTGACCCGGCGCGCATCGGAGAACGGGGAGATCGTTCCTATCCCGAGCGCAAGCTGGGCGTTCGCCGATTGCCGCACCGTCCCGTTTCCGGGAACGCCGGACCCGTCCCGGATTTGTGCCAAAGACGGCTTCGATCCCGCATATCTCTACGAACTTGTCTTCACGGCAAAAGATCCGCTGGTTCTCGGGATCGGCTACGCCGCCACGCGGGACCTCAATTCCTTTCTGCGCTACGCGGAAAAAGACGACGAGGGCAACGCCAATCCGGTGGCAAAGAAGATCTCCTGGGCGGTGAGCCAGGGGAATTCGCAATCGGGCAACTTTATCCGCAGCTACATCCATCTCGGCTTCAATCAGGACGAGGCGGGACGCATCGTCTTCGACGGCGCGAACCCCCATATTGCGGGCCGCCAGCTCGCCCTGAACTTCCGGTTCGCGGTGGGTGGAGGCGTCGCCAATCGCTATGAGCCGGGCAGCGAGGCCGTGCAGTGGTGGAGCGACTATCCCGATGAAGTTCGACACCGCGCTACCGCCAATCGCAGTGGCGCCGGCATGCTCGACCGCTGCCGCGCCACCAACACCTGTCCGAAGATCTTCGAGACTTTCGGGACGCTCGAATTCTGGGACCTGCGCATGTCGCCCAACCTGGTCGGGACGGACGCCAAAGCCGATATTCCGCTCCCGGATAATGTCCGCCGTTATTACTTTCCCGGTACGACACATGGCGGCGGACGAGGCGGTTTCAGCTCCGCGCCGTCCGCGATTCCGAACGGCTGCGAGCTTCCCGCGAATCCGAATCCGCAGTCCGATACGATGCGCGCTCTGACGGCGGACCTCATCGACTGGGTTACGAAGGGCAGGGAACCGCCGCCCAGCCGCTATCCGCGAGTCGACCGCGGCGAACTGGTTCAACCGGCCGCTACCGGCTTCCCGCGCATTCCAGGCGCGCCCTCACCCGACGGCCTGATCAACACGCTGCCGGATTACGACTTCGGACCGGGTTTCAAATACAACGACCTCTCCGGCGTTATCACGATCGAGCCGCCGGGAATCAAGCGCATGATTCCATTGCTCGTGCCCAAGGTGAACAAAGACGGCAACGATGAAGCGGGTGTGCCGTCGGTTCTGCTCCAGAATCCGCTTGGTACTTACACGGGCTGGAACGTGACGCGCGCGGGGTTCAACAAAGGACAGATCTGCGGGCTGAACGGAGCTTACATTCCGTTTGCAAAGACCAAAGCCGAACGCATGGCGTCGGGCGATCCCCGGCTCTCGCTGGAAGAACGTTACCGCAGTCACGAAGCCTATGTCGCCAAAGTGAAAGCGGCGGCCGAACAAGCGGTAAAAAGTCGCTTCCTTCTTCAGGCCGATGCGGATCGTCTCATCGCGCAGGCGGAGGCCAGTGATGTCCTGGCGGCAAAATAGCATGCTCCTCAAGTCTCTGCTGGTAGTCACCCTCGTCCCGGCCGCGCTCGCGGCCGCCACTTCCTGCGAAAGCGTGGCTTCAGTGGCGCTCCCGAACACCGCGGTCACGAAGGCTGAGCTGATCGCACCGGGAGCTTTTCCTACTCCATCCGGCCGCGGGCCGAGCGCCGGCGAGGCGTTCAAGCGTATGCCAGCGTTCTGCCGGGTGGCGGCCACGCTGAAGCCGTCGAGCGATTCCGACATCCGCATTGAGGTCTGGATGCCCGCGTCCGGCTGGAATGGCCGGCTGCAATCGGTGGGCAACGGAGCGTGGGCAGGCGTCATCAGCTATCCCGCTCTGGCCACGGCCCTTTCAGCCGGGTATGCCGCAGCCAGCACGGACACCGGACACGAGGGGAACAAGGCCGAATTCGCCACGGACCATCCTGAAAAGCTGATCGATTTCGCCTGGCGCGCCGTGCATGAGATGACCGTCGCGGCCAAGGCAATCACGGCGGCTTACTACAGCAACGCGCCCAAATACTCTTACTGGAACGGATGCTCCACCGGCGGCCGTCAGGCACTGGCCGAAGCGCAGCGTTTCCCGGCCGATTACGACGGCATCATCTCCGGCGACCCCGCCAACTACGTCACCGGGACCCAGGGCGCGCAGGTCTGGACGAATGTGATCAGTCGAAAAAACGAAGCCAATTACATTCCGCCCTCCAAATATCCCGCCATTCACCAGGCCGTGCTCGACCAGTGCGACGCGCTGGATGGCGTAAAAGATGGCGTTCTCGAAAACCCGCGACGCTGTAAGTTCGATCCCCGCGTGCTCGAATGTAAAGGCGCCGACAGCCCGTCCTGTCTGACCGCGCCGCAAGTGGAAATGGCGCGACAGATCTACGCCGGGCCGGGGAACTTCCCCGGTCTTGAGCCCGGGCAGCGAGATGGGCTGGGCCACGCTCGCGGGTCCGAAGCCGATGGATCTTGCGCTCGACACCTATCGGCTGCTGACCTTTCACAATCCCGCAATGGGACTACCTGACATTCGATCCGAAGGCCGACGAGGCTGTCGCAGTAAAGACCATCGGCGCACTGATGAACTCGATCGATCCGAATCTGCGGCCGTTCTTCAGCCATGGCGGAAAGCTGATCCAGTATCACGGATGGGCCGACCCCGGCATCGCGCCCGGCAACAGCGTCAACTATTACCAGAGCGTCGTCGATGCGCTGGGCGGCACTGCGAAAGTGCGGGATTCCTACCGCCTGTTCATGGTGCCGGGCATGGGCCACTGCGGCGGCGGCGACGGAACCAGCACCTTCGACATGGTGAGCGCGCTCGATCAGTGGCGTTCGGACAGGCAAAGCGCCCGATCGGATCGTGGCTTCGAAGGTCGTGAAAGGCGCAGTCGTGCGAACTCGTCCGCTTTGCCCGTGGCCGCAGGTTGCGGTTTACAAGGGCTCCGGAAGCACCGACGACGCGGCGGCTTTTGCTTGTCAGACCGTGAAGTGATCGCTTTTACTTCGGAATGAGAGCCACGGAGGTTGCGATTACGCCGAGTTCTCTTCGGTCGGTGGCGCCAGGCGGGATGCTTTTGTCGAGTGTGAAATCGGCTTCGATGGAATCTCCGGTCAGCTGGGACGCCGCAACGTCCGCCGCGTACAGCGCCGGGCCGGACTTCTCGAATTCCGCCGATTTCAAGGGCATGCCGTTGATTGAGCCGGTGATGGTGATCTTGCCGAGCTTCTGGAGTACCGCGTCGGGGACACTGAAATTAAGATTGAGGGTCGCGCCACCCTGGGCCGCGCCGGGCGGGATCTGCAGCCGGGCGGCGAACTTTCCGGCGGTCCATCTCCAGGAACCGCCTTCGACGCCGTAGAAGCCCTTTACCAGTTGACCGCTCGTCTGAGGATCGTTCATGCGAACGACCGAGGCCAGGGCGGGTTTGGTCGAGGCCGGCGGTTCTTCGTTCTGGACAGTGACGCTGTTGTGCTTGCCGGTGCACGCAGCTCCGCTGAGCGCGAGGACGAGCATAATGGCGAGACGGTTTTTGGGCGTGAGTTGATTCACCTGAACTAATTTAGCCTAATCGTGTTCCGTTTTCGGTTAACGCCGGCGGCTCCGACCGCCGGCGCTACAACAATACCGGCGGCTGCGACCACCGGCGCTACAATTTTGGGGCGCCCCATGCCGTTTTAGTGTCCCGGACGAGACCGGGAGCGCAAAGTACCGGCTAACGCCTGCCGGCCCATTGTTTCGACGTTATGCCACACGGAGCCTCGAGGAATCGTGTGGTTTAGTGCCCCCGTACGCCAATGGGTGCGACGAGGTTCTTTCGATTGAAAGTTAGCATGCGTTTTTGGCGATGCGGGCTGAGGTGGAGGCGCAATCTCTGCAAATTATTGATTTAAATCGGTCGATTTTTGCAAATTTTTCTTCATCCCTTGTGACTGCCGATCGGAAGGACTCAAAATTATAACTTACTGGCCGAAATAGCCATTGGTGTCGATGACGACGTGCGCCGTATCCGTTACGAAGACATCGATTGCGCCGCCAGCGCCGGCCGGTACGATCGCGGCGTTGGCGACGACCTGACCTTTGAGTGCGTTAAGGGTGGACACTACAGGCTGCGTTCCTCCGGCAGGCCACGCAGAGAGATATCCGAGTATCGGGGCCTGCGGGACCACCGTCATATTGAGCGAATAGGCCTGGGCAGTGGAGGGTAGTTCGCAGGCACTGTCCTCGAGCCGAAAGCTTCTCGCCGTCTGGCCCTCGATTACCGGACCGCCGAAGGTACCATCGGGATTGCGCGTATCCACCAGGCGGCACGGGGTCGCGGGATAGAAGTTGAGGCCTCCGTAGGAGGCAGGCGCGAAATAGCCGTTAATATCGACCACCAGATCCGTGTCATTCGAACCGACGAAGGTCACTGCACCGCCGACTCCCGCCTGCACGATTGCGGCGTTGGCCAGTATTGTGCCATCCAGTGAGTTGAGAGTGGACGCGAGCGGTTGTGGCTGGCCGGTGGGCCAGGTGGTCAGGTAGCCGAGAATTCCGTGGGGCACCACAGTGACATTGAGGGACCAGGCCGCTGCGTTCACCGCCACTCCACAGGAACTGGAGCCGATCGGGAACGACCGACCGATGCCGGCAACGAGAGACGGTCCGCCGAGGGCGCCCTCGGGATTTCTGGTATCGAGGACACGGCACGGCGCCAAAGGGTACAACTGCAGCTCACCTGTAACCGGTGGCTCGAAGTAACCATTGATATCGACGATGAGATCGGTATCGTCGGTGGCAAAGGCATCAATCGATCCGGGGTACCCGGCCCGCACGATGGCGGCGTTCGCCACGATCGCCCCGTCCAACGAATTCAGAGTCGATACCGGAGGTTGTGGCTGGCCGGTGGACCAGACTGTCAGGTAGCCGAGAGTGCCGGTCCGGGGCACTACGGTGACGTTGAGTGCGTAAGCGGCGGCGTCGGGAGGAACTCCGCAGGAGCTTGTTGTAATGGGAATCGTCCTGCTGGTACCGCCGGCGATGAACGGTCCGCCGAAAGGACCGCCAGAATTGCGAGTATCCATCACACGGCAAGGAGCGAGCATAATCAGTTGGAGCGGCCGCGGAGCAAAGGCAGGAGCCTGATCGATCTCAATTTGTGCAGATCCGATCAGGAGATAGAAGTCGCGGTAACCCGCTGTCGGGTTGGGCGTAAGGTTTAAGCGGATCGTGGCGCTGCCTGTACCGGATACTCCGGAGGTGATCGTGATGGCTGAAGGGTAATTATTTGCAAGACTCCATGGGCAACCCGCTGGAGCGGTAAGAACCACGGATAGCGCGCCGCCGGCCCCGGGCGCCGAATAGCGGCTCTGGTCGAGGGCGAAGGTGCAGCTGCCTCCTGCCTGCGTGATGGTTATATTCTCGTTGCCCACGGTCAGAACCGCCACCCGTTCCTGGCTACTTGAATCTGTGTCATCGGAAACCTGTACGGTGATAAGGCCCGTTCCGGTTCCTGAGACACCGGAGGTGATCACCGCCCATGAGTTATTGGTGGAGGCCGTCCAGGGGCAGCCGCTCGGCGCCGCGACGCTGAAGGTAAAAGTCTGGCTGTACTGGTAGGCCGTCGCATTGCCCGGATTAATGGTGAGAGAGCAGGATGCCGTCGCGTCAGAAATTTCGGTCACGAAAATGCCACCCGGGCCGGAGGGCAGGGCCGAAGAGGTTATCGGATGGCCCTCTCGAAGGGCCGCGCCAGTCACAAAAACGGATCCCTGGCCATTGGTTGCCATCCCGTACGCAAAGGGGCTAGCCGAACCACCCAGGTACGTTGACCATGACAGCGCTGATCCGGCGCTGTTCAGTTTCGATACAAAAGTGGACTGGTCGATTCCGGCAACGGCGAACAAGTGGGTGCTGTTGGCCGGATCGACGCTCAGTCCGCCCCCGTAGACCATAAAGATTTGCGGAAGCTGGGCGCCGGGGGAATTCCACGTCGCGCCACCGTCGGTGGATTGCTGGACAGTGTTTTGTTCCGAGAGAGCGTAGACAATTGAAGGGCTCTGCGGTGAAGCAGCGATCTGCACGGGATTGACGGCGGGAGAGGTGGCCGTCCAGACTGGGCTTTCGCTCGTGCTTTTGTAGATAGTGTCGGAATAACCCGCATACACGTCCAAATAGACCGTTGTCGCCGATGCACTTAGCGAAAACAGGCTTGTGAAAGCAGTGGCGGGTAACCCGTCGTTTACGGGTGTCCACGAGGAAGCCTGATCCGTGCTTCTGTAAACGCCGCCGCTACCCGCTGAATAGAGCGCCCCGTCGGATGTCGCGACCAGGTTTCTCGGTCCCAAGTCCGCAGCAGTCCACGTGGCCCCGCCGTCGACAGACTTGAAGAGACGGATAGCCGCAGAAGTCTCCTCACCGAACGCATAAACAATACTCGCATCGAGAGGATCGGCCAATAGGCCGAAGGGTTGAACAGGCAGGCTCCCAACTAAACTCCAGGTAACGCCATCGTCGGATGACCGATACACGGAGCTGCAACACACGAGTGCGTAAATAGTCCCGGGAGAGACGGGGCTTCGGTTGAGAAGATCAGTGGCGTAGAAGACAACACTGGATTGCTGAGTCCACGACATCCCTGCGTCGATCGTCCGGTATATGCCCGATCCTGTGGCCACCACTGCGGACGAACCTGCCGGATTCGCTGAAATACCATATACAACGCCAGGGATGTTGGAATCGAATGCGGCCCAGGTGGCGCCGGAATCGGTGCTCCTGAACAGGGAAGTTCCGTTCAATGGCAGCGTTGCTTGCAACGGGTTCACGACCGGAAAGTTCTCCGAGTCAGTGTTGCCGGCCACATAGACATTTCCTGAACTATCGAGGGCCATTGCGGTCACGGTGTCGTACCGGTTGCCACCGATATAAGTTATGTATCCGAACGCGGAGCCTCCCGCGTTCAACTTTGCAACGAAACCCGTAGTTGGACCAGCCGAGGACGTCTGGGCTGCTCCGGGCGTCGCGAGACCCGCTGAGTTGGTGTATCCCGCTATGTAAGCGTTGCCAGCGCTATCAACCGCGATTGCGTTGCCCTGATCGAGCGCACTCCCACCCAGGAAGGTGAAGTAAAAAAGAGCTGTGGCATCCGCGTTCCATTTGGCGACAAAGGCATCGCCGCCACCATTGTTAACGGGCTGCGCTCCCCCCGCCGGAGCACCGGTGATGGTTGTGGATGTGCTGCTCCCGGTAACATAAGCGTCGCCGATTGAATCTACGGCGATCGCATAGCCCTGGTCCGAACCATCTCCGCCGAGGAGGGCCGAAGAGACGATCGAGCCACCAGAACTATATTTGGTAACGAATGTCCTGGGTGAGAAGGATATTGGTGGCTGCAGCGTGCCGGGCGTGGCCGGGAATGTGCCTTCGGTCCACCCTGTTACATATGCACTGCCGGATCCGTCGACCGCGATGCCTGTCCCAGTTGTGAAAACCTGGCCAGTACCCAGATATGACGAAAACTGGGGAGCACCGTTCTCGTCGAGTTTCACCACAACCGCGAGGCCGCTTCCGATCAACCCAGGGAAGGCAGGCGCATTCATGACGGGGAAATCGAGAGATGTGGTACTTCCGGTTAGCCACGCCGCGCCGGCGGAATCGACCGCGAGAGAGGCAAATCCGTCATTAGACGAGCCGCCCAGATAAGTCGAATAAACCAGGGCGGTTCCCGCGCTGTTAATTTTTGCGACAAAGCCGTCGGTAGATCCCTTGAGCTCGTTTTGCGTGGCATTAATTATCGGAAAGTCTGGCTGGCTCGTAGAGCCGGCGAGAAGAATATTTCCGGAAGAATCCAAACCGATGCTGCTGCTTGAGGTGCCGGTTCCACCGAACAAAGTCGAATAAACGATGGTTGGATCGATAACGAGGGGTCGCGCGCGGTCGTATGAGTCCACCTGGAACGCGACTTCGTCGCGGCCTTGAATCGCATAGCGGCCGGAAACGCTTTTCTTCTTTCCATCGACTTCCTGATAGATGTTGGGTAGTTCGATCTTCAGATCATCCGCTCCAGCTGTTTCGATTCTGAGCGCTCCTGAGTCGTCGAGGCTTAGCTTTGATCCGCCGCCGATTTTCATCCGGATTGCCTGTGGATCCGCGCCAGGCTTCAGTACGAGATCGAATTCGAGTTGTTGTTGGTTGCCGTAGTAGACGACATCGATTCCGGGGTAGATGTCCGAATAGCGCACTCGTTCCCAGGTCGGAAGGCCGATGCGCCAGCGCTTTGGGTCGTTGCCGTGAATATAGTTGACCTTGCCGGGCAGTTGAGGTCCCGGTTCGGCCTTCGTGGATTGCGATCGTACAAACTCCAGAGAAACGATGCTCGCGGCTCCTTCCTTTTTGAGAGCAAGCCCGATTGTTGCTGCTCCGCGCTGCACACCTACGGTGTAACCTGGGCCGCGCGCGACGAAGCGCTCCTCCGCGCCGTTACCATCGCGCTCGAATGCGAGCGGCAGTCGCAGATAACTCTGAACGGCTCGGGGTTCAGCTGAAAGATGTGGTGCGTGCAGGACGGCAACAGCTAATGAAATGATTTCCAGGAGAGACGCGGTTCGAATGCGCAATCAGACAGTGTTACACGCAGTACGCCAATGAACAAGGAAAAACAAGGTTTCAGGTACTGTACAGTCTGGTCCGCTTCGCTGTTCAACGTGATGAAGACATTGCCGTTTGCGGCGCCGCGAACGCGTGCGGCAAGATGGTCGAGTGGCGCCTCTTATCTCTTTGAACCCTCGCTGCCCCATGCCTGATGTCGTTCCAGACCGCCGCCGTTTTGTTGTTTCGACGATGAACGCAGACGCTCTGGTGAACCTCGCCAGTGGCCACGAGACCGGGAGCGCCAGGTGACCGGCTAACGCCTGCACGCGTTTTTCGGGATGCGTTCACCTGGATGAATCGGCTACCCCTAAGGGCTTGTCACGAAATAACACTGACCAACGCTCCCTTCCGGTCGCGGCTCGGAAGGATGTTCCCGGCCGGTCAAATTGAGGTTCTGAGCCGCGTGCGTAAGCAAGAGGAGTTCTGGAGTTGGACCGGTTATTTCCTGACGAGCGCTAAGTTACAGAAATACCAGAAATATGACTTACTGGCCGAAATACCCGTCGGTGTCGATGATGACCTGCGCCGTATCCGTTACAAAGACGTCGATTGCGCCGCTCAAGCCAGCCGGAACGATCGCGGCATTGGCTACGATCTGACCTTTGAGTGCGTTGAGGGTAGATACGACGGGCTGCGTTCCTCCAGCGGCCCATGTCGAGAGATAGCCGAGGGTCGGAGCTTGGGGAACGACGGTCATGTTCAGCGAATAGGCGTGGGCTGAGGGCGGTAATCCGCAGGAGGCATCCCCGAGAGGGAAGCTTCTGGTTGTCTGCGCGGCCATCACGGGGCCGCCGTAAGCGCCATCCGGATTGCGCGTATCCACCAACCGGCACG
Organism: Terriglobia bacterium; assembly: GCA_963831795.1. GTDB lineage: Bacteria > Acidobacteriota > Terriglobia > Bryobacterales > Bryobacteraceae > BOG-234. Next base: position 138,157 of record CAWHSB010000028.1, read on the forward strand.
GGGCGGCGGTGTGGAAATCGAGCCCTCCGATGGAGGGAGGCGCGAAGTAGCCGTTGATATCGACTACCAGATCCGTATCGTTGGCGCCGAAGAAACTCACCGCGCCGCCAGTTCCCGCAGGCACGATGGCCGCATTGGCGAGCACTGTACCATCCAGCGAGTTAAGAGTGGATACGAGCGGCTGAGTCTGGCCGGTGGGCCACACTGTCAGGTAGCCCAGGGTTCCATGGGGCACCACAGTCACATTGAGCGAGTAGGCCGCGGCGAACCCCGAGATCGCTGCGCACAAGCTGGAACCTATCTGGAACGATCGGGCGACACTGCCTGCGAGAGACGGCCCGCCGAAGTCACCATCGCGATTTCTGGTATCGAGAACACGGCAGGGCGTCAGCGGGTAGAACTGCAGGGCGCCGCCGGCGGGCGGCACAAAGTAACCGTTGATGTCGACGATCAGATCGGTGTCGTCGGTGGCAAAAGCGTTGATCGATCCGGAGTCGCCGGCCGGAACGATGGCTGCATTTGCGATAACTGAACCGTCGAGAGAGTTGAGCGTAGATACCTGTGGCTGTACCTGACCGCCGGGCCACACGGTCAGATAACCGAGAGTGCCCGTTCTGGGGACAACGGTAATGTTGAGCGCGTATGCCGCGGCATTCGACGGAACGCCGCAGGCGCTCGCCGGAATGGGAATGGCACGCGTTGCGCCGGCTGAGAGGAACGGCCCGCCGAGAGGGCTGGCCGGGTTGCGGGTATCCATGACCCGGCAGGGCGCGAGTGGCATCAACTGCAGCGCTGGAGAATAAGCAAAACGTGCCTGGGCGATCTGGATTTGGGTGGTTCCGACGGAAAGATTGAAATCGCGTTCGATTGCCGTCAGGTTGGGGGTCAAGTCCAGGGTGATTGTGGAACTGCCCGTCCCGGAGACGCCGGAGGTGATTGTGACAGCCGCGGGGTAGTTATTTGTGACAGCCCATGGGCAACCCGCGGTGGCAGTAAGGACGGCGGATATTACGCCGCCTGAGGACGGCGCCGCGTAGCTGCTCTTGTCCATCGCGTAGGCGCAGCCACCACCGGCCTGGACAATGGTTACGTTCTGATTGCCAACCGTGAGAACCGCGGTTCTTTCCGGATCGACCGAGTCCGTATTAACCGGGAGCAGCACAGTTACAGAGCCAACACCGGTACCTGATGAACCGGCGACGACGGGCGCCCACGACTCATTCGTCGAGGCCGTCCACGGACAGCCGCCTGGCGCTACGACGCTGAAAGTCAGAGCCTCGCCTGAAGGGGGCGTGGTAATACTCGCAGGACTGATAATTACTGAGCAGACGGCGGTTGCGTCCGAAATTTTGGTGATAAACACATTGTCAGACGACGACATGCCGCCGGATGGAAGCGCTGACGAGGTTACCGGGAAGTCCGGACCGCCCGTATCCCCGGTGACGAAGACATTTCCTTTGCCGTCAGTCGCCACCGCCTCGGCATAGGTGGAACTGGAACTCCCAAGGTAAGTCGACCAGATCAGGCCTGATCCCGTGCTGTTCAGCTTCGAGACGAACCCCTTGTAGTTTACCGGCGCGGTGAGGAACAAGTGGGCCGTGTTGCCGGGGTCGACGATGAGTTGCGAGTTATTGTAGTTCACTCCCGACGGGAGTTCGTCGGCAACGCTCCACGTCGCGCCTCCGTCAGTGGATTTCTGGAGAGTCCCATAGTAAGTGAGGGCGCTCTGCCCGGTAAAGGCGTAAAGGATCGAAGGATCCTCCGCCGAAGCTACGATCCCATAAGCACCGACATAACCCTGGGTTGCGGCCCAACTGGAACCTCCATTCGTCGTCTTATAAATCGTTCCGGCGTCGGTAGAGCTGTTATCGGCGAAATAGACGGTGGTCCCCGACGCGGTCAGGGAGTGGGCGCTTTGCACTGCGACCCCGGACGGCAGGCCGGTATTGGCGGCGCTCCACGAGGCGCCCTGGTCGGTGCTCTTGTAAATCCCATAGTTATTGCCATAAACGGCTGCGTACAGCGCGCCGTCCGACGTAGCAACCATTGTTTCGACCAGGGCTGGAAGTCCTGTCTGGGCCCAATTCCAGGTCGCACCGCCGTCGGTGGATTTGGAGACATACTGGGCGCCGGTGCCGACCGCGTAGAGGGTGTTGGCGGTAAGCGGATCGGCTAATATCGCACCGCCTCCCGAGGAGACAAATCCGACGAGACTCCATGTCACGCCATCGTCGGATGATCTGTAAATGGTCCCGCAACAGTCGGCGGCGTAAATCGTCGCGGGCGATACGGGACTTCGACTGACAAAAGCGCTCTGGTTGAAGGACACGGCGAATTGCTGATTCCATGACATTCCCCCGTTTGCCGTTCTGAATATTCCCGCCTCGGTCAGCACGACTGTGGAAGAGTTCGCGGGATTCACCGAGAGTGCGAGCACGGCGCTCGGGATGTTTGAGTCAAAGGCGGTCCATGTGGCGCCCGAATCAGCGCTGCTGAAGAGTGATGTTCCGTTTCCGGGTATTGTCGCCTGCAGGGGCGAGACCGTTGGGAAGTTGGCCGAGTCGGTGTACCCGGTCAAATAAACGTTTCCGGAAGGGTCCAAAGCCATCGAGACCGGCACGTCCTCACGGCCGCCGCCGAGATAAGTCACATACTGGAACGCGGAGCCCGCGGCATTTAATTTGGCCGCAAATCCGTTCGTCGCGCCCGCCAGTACCATCTGAACGGCTCCCGGCGTGGCCAGACCCGTTGAGGAGGTGTTGCCTGCGACATAGGCGTTGCCCGAGGCATCAACGGTGATCGCGTTTCCTTCGTCGGATGCGCTTCCGCCGAGGAACGTGAAGTAAAGAAGTCCGGTTGCATCCGGATTCAATTTCGCGACAAATGAATCGCCATTGCCATTGTTTACTGTCTGCGCCCCGCCGGGAGGAGCACCGGCGAAGGTCGTTGAATGGCTGATTCCGGTGACGTACGCATTTCCAGCCAAATCGACGGCGATGGCAAAGCCGCCGTCAACGCCATCGCCTCCAAGCAGGGTGGAGTAAACGATCGCGCCGGCGGGACCGTATTTCGTAACGAAAGCTTTTCCTCCTCCGGTTGGAGGCTGAACCGTACCTGGCGTGGTCGGAAACGAGCCGGAGGCGGTACCGGTTACGTAGCCATTGCCTGCACTGTCGACCGCGATGTCATATCCATAGGTGGAGACGTTTCCGCCCAGATATGTTGAGAACTGCAGAGCGCCATTCTCGTCCAGTTTCACGACAATTGCGCATTGAAAGCCTCCGAATAACGACTGAGCGGCATTTAGTAACGGGAAATCGCTGGAATTCGTGTACCCAGTGACCCACGCTGAGCCATTGGAATCGACGGCCAGGGCGTAAAAGATGTCGTTGCTCGATCCACCGAAAAAGGTTGAATAGATCAGAGCGTCTCCCGTCTTATCGATCTTTGCGATAAATCCATCCTGGGAGCCGGCGGCCAGCGCGTTCTGGGTAGCGTTGACGGCTGGAAAGTCCAGCGCGGTGGTTGAACCGGCGATAAGAACGTTTCCCTCCGCGTCCACGCCAATGCCAAAGGCGTCGCTGCCGCTCAAACCTCCTCCAAACAAAGTTGAGTAGACGATGGTCGGATCTATTACAAGGGGTTGCGTGCGGTCGTAAGGGCCAACGCGAAAAGCAACTTCGTCGCCGCCCTGAATCACATAACGGCCGGGAACGTTCCTTCTCTTCCCTCCGATTTCCTGGTAAAGCGTGGGCAATTCGATACGCAGATCGCCCGCTCCACCGATATCGATCCTGAGTGCACCCGCACTATCGAGCGCGAGCCTGGAAGCGCCGGCTACTCTCATGCGGATCGACTCAGGATCCGCGCCAGGCTTAAGGACAAAGTCGAATTCGAGTTGCCGCTGATTGCCGTAGTAGGCAACATCGACTCCTGGATAAATTTCCGGGTAGGTCACTCGTTCCCAGATTGGAAGACCAATCCTCCACTTGCGCGGGTCATTCCCGTGAATGTAGTTGACCTTGCCCGGCAGTTGGTTTTGCGGCTCAGCCCGGGCGGCTCGCGAGCCTGTAAACTCCAGAGAAAGGATGTGGGCGGGGCCTTCGTGGGTGGAGGCGATTCCGATTGTTGCTTTTCCTCTTTCGAGGCCGACGGCATAGGATTGTCCCTGCGCGAGAAATCGCTCTTCCGCGCCGCTGCCTTCGCGCTCGAAGGCAAGGGGTAATCGAAGGTAACTCTGAACCGTCGCCGCCGCTGGTTGGGCTGCAAGATGGGGCGCCTGCAGCAGGATAAAAGCAAAGACCGCAGGTTTCAGGAGAGATGGAGCCCGCATAAGCAGTGAGGACATTGTGGCATGCAAGCCGCTGTTGGTACAAGAAGTGAGAAGGTCTCAGGCGTCCCAAACCAGGCTTCCTTGCGTTGAGCCGCCTGGGAGGGTTTCGTGGCCGTGCAGCTGAACGTGACACTCCGAGGAAGCCGACGAGGGCGTCGGCTGCGGACCGGGGGTCCGCCCCACCAGGCCACACAGCAAGCCGGAGGCACTGACAAAAGTGCGTGCGGCAAGATGGTCAGGTGGCGCGTCTTGTCTCTCTGAATGTCGGGCTGCCTCGCGATGTTGAGTGGCGCGGCAAAACGGTTCGCACTGGAATCTGGAAGACCCCCGTGACCGGGCGGCGTATGGCCGCGCGCCTGAATATCGAGGGCGACGGTCAGGGCGATCTGGCGGGGCATGGCGGGGAAATCCGCGCTGTGATGGTTTATCAGCTCGACTCGTATCGCTACTGGGAGTCACAGCTTCATCGGAACGATTTCACCCACGGACAGTTTGGCGAAAATTTCACCGTCGAGGGGCTGGGCGACGACGAGGTGTCGATCGGCGATCGCTACCGCATCGGCGAAGCGCTCTTCGAAGTGACGCAGCCGCGAGTGACGTGCTACCGGGTCGGGATTCGTCTGAACGATCCGCAAATGCCGGCATTGCTCGTTTCCCATCACCGGCCCGGATTTTACTTGCGTGTGATCGAACCCGGCCTGGTTGGCGCGGGGGACGAAATCGTGAAAGTTGCCGACGGGCCGGAACGGGTCACGGTGGCCGAGATCGACGCACTCCTTTACCTGCCGGGCCACCCGCGCGAAGGGCTGGAGCGTTCGTTACGCATCCCGGCCCTAAGCCCCGGATGGAAAGAATCGCTGCGGGCGCTGCTGGAGCAAAGCGTGACGGGGACTTCGGCGAACGGGAACGCCGGTTTGAGCGGCGCCCCGAGTCAGCCGCCGGCATGGCCGGGTTTTCGTTCGCTGGTAGTGGACCGAATCGAACGCGAGACGGAATTCGTGGTTTCGGTGTACCTGAGATCTCCGGACAATGCGGCGTTACCCTCTGCTCTGCCGGGGCAATTCATCATCATCAGGGTTCGGCCGATGGACGGTCAGCCGCCGATTCTCCGAAACTATTCGCTGTCCGGAGCGCCGGGTGACGGGACTTACCGGATCAGCGTCAAGAGGGAAACGAAAGGCGCCGGGAGCACCTTTATCCATACACGATTGAAGGCGGGGGATTCGATCGAGGTCAGTGCGCCGCGAGGGAACTTTACGTTGCGGTCGGGCGAGGGGCCGGTGGTGCTGCTGGGCGCCGGGATCGGAGTTACGCCGCTGCTGGCGATGCTTTACGAACTGCGAGCGCAGCGGTCCGATCGGGCGGTCTGGTGGGTTTATGGGGCGCGGAACAGCGACGAGCATCCTTTTGCGAAAGAGACGCGCACACTTTTGACGGAGCTTCCGGATTGCCGACAGTACATCGCGTATAGCAGCCCGGAACCCGGCGATAAGATCGGCGACGATTTCGATGTTGCCGGTCATCTGGATGTCGCGGCGCTGGAGCGTTGGGGAATTCCGCGGGAATCCGATTTCTATCTGTGCGGGCCCGCGGGTTTCCTTGACGCGTTTCAGGCGGGACTGCATGATTGGGGCGTCGATCGCCAGCGCGTTCATAGCGAGACGTTCGGGCCGGGTCAGACGCTTGCGCCGGGCGTGATCGCTGAGCGGGGCAAGCGGGCGGAAACTCGCCGGCCGTTGCAAGGCACGGGACCTCAGGTGACTTTCGTGCGAAGCGGAGTGACTGCGGCGTGGGATGAGGAATTTTCGAGCCTGCTTGAATTCGCGGAGGCATTCGATGTCCCTGTCCAGTGGGCATGCCGGACCGGGGTTTGTCACACGTGCGAGTGTTCGATCATCGGCGGCGAAGTGGATTACAGCCCGGAGCCGGTTGATCGACCGGCCGTGGGGAACGTTTTGATCTGTTGTTCGCGGCCTCGGGTGGATGTTGAACTTGACTTGTAGGAGACCACCTGGTTGAAGAGGCGGTTCGTATGGCGGACGGACACCGGCGACAAGATCGCCGGCGCTACCAGCTGACGTAAAGTTCCGCGCCGAGCGGAAGCTCGGTGGCAGCGCCGAAGCGCTGGCCCCACGCCCGGTTGGCGCCATGAGTTTGTTCTTCAGTCCGACTGATGGACGATTTGCCTGAACAGCGCCCCGAGAGTGATGAAATCGTCGAGCGTCGAAGGCTTCCTGAGGTAATGCAGCGGAGCGAAAGGGGCGACCTCGTCCTGATCCTTCCGCGCGTCGGAGGAGGTTAAAACGACCACCGCGACATTTTTGCAGGCGGCGGATGCGCGTAAGCGCTTCAAGACCTCCCTGCCCGGTTTTTTCGGCAGATTCAGATCGATGATGGCCAGATCGGGGCTGGGCCGCAGGCCGGCATCGATCTCCTCAATGAATTGAACGGCAGCTTCGCCGTCGGTGATGACGGTGACTTCGCAGCGGACCTTGTGCTGATCGAGCGCTTCGCGAACCAGGAGGACGTCTGCCCTGTTGTCTTCGATCAGCACGATGCGCGCCGCGGTCGTCGGTGTCTGCGATTCAGTTGGTTCCCGCGGCGGGAAGGGTAAAGAAAAACGTCGAACCTCTTCCGGGCTGAGATTCCACCCAGATTCGACCGCCGGCGCGTTCCACGATGCGCTGACAGATTGCAAGACCCATTCCGGTACCGGGATATTCCGAAAAAGTGTGCAGGCGTTTGAAAATTCCAAAGATTTGCTCCTTGTATTCGGGATCTATCCCGATGCCGTTATCCCGGACGAAAAACCTCCATGCGTCGCCCTCGATGTCGGCTCCCAGGTGAATGCGCGGGCGCTTTTCGCCGCGATAACGAATCGCATTCCCAACGATGTTCTGAAATAACTGTTCAAGTTGAAACTCGTGAATTCTTACCGGAGGCAGAGGACCGAAAGTAATCTCGGCCTGGCTCTCGTCGATAGCCGCTTTCAGACTCCGGATGCTTCGTTCGAGGGAGGCCTCAGAACTCACGGCGGGCGGAGGTCCGTCATCGGCTACCGCCACATGGGTGTAAGTGCGAAGGTCGCGCAGCAGTCGCTCCATCCTGCTCGCGCCTTCAATGACGAAGCCGATAAACTCATCTCCCGCGGCGCCAAGCTGATTCTGGAATTTTCCGCGAAGCATCTGACTATACGCGGAAATCATGCGGAGCGGTTCCTGCAGATCGTGCGACGCCGACCATGCAAAATGCTCGAGATCGGCGTTCGAGCGCGTCAGGGAATCGTTGGCCTGCCGGAGCTCCTCGCGATGACGGGCCTGGTCGGTGATATCGCGCGCGATCTTCGAAGCTCCAACGATCCTGCCGCTTGCATCCTTTACAGGCGAGACAGTCAGAGAGATGTCGAGAAGCGCGCCGTCCTTGCGCTTGCGCTTCGTTTCAAAATGATCGACGCGCTGGCCCTTTTGCAGTCTCGCGAGGATGTCAGGCTCTTCGGCCTGGCGATCTTCGGGAATCAGGAGCGTTGCAACGGACTGGCCGACGGCCTCTTCCGCCGTAAAGCCGAATATCCTCTCCGCTCCTTTGTTCCAGCTGGTTATAACACCGTTCAGATCCTTGCTGAGGATGGCATCGTCGGATGAGTCGACTATGGCGCTCAGAAGCCGGGCGTCTCGTTCGATTCGTTTGCGCACGGTAAGATCCCGGGCGATTTTTGACGCTCCGACGATTCTGCCGGTCCGGTCTCTGACTGGCGAGATCGTGAGGGAAATATCGAGCAGCGCTCCGTCTTTGCGCCTGCGTTTCGTTTCGAAGTGGTCGACGCGCTCGCCTCTGCGCAGCCTGGCGAGAATATCGGGTTCTTCGTTCTGGCGGTCCGCGGGGATGAGTACCTCGGCGACGGGCCTGCCGACGGTCTCTGCCGCGGTATATCCGAATATTCTCTCCGCGCTTCTGTTCCAGCTGGTGATGACGCCGTTCAGATCCTTGCTGATGATGGCATCGTCGGAGGAATCCACTATGGCGCTCAACAGCAAAGAAGCATGTTCCGTGCGTCTCTGTTCGGAAATATCGCGTGTTACCGCAAATTGAACCGTGCCGCCATCGAAAAATGTCAGGGGCGCCGCATAGGTTTCCAGGTGAAGACGGTCACCGCCAGGGCCGATGATGTCGAATTCCAGCGTGGCCATCTCCCCTTCGCATGATCTCTCGTTGAATTCCCGGAACCGGTCCCGATCTTCGGACGCAACCAGATCGTAAAAGCTCTTTCCAAGTACTGCCTGCGCGGAGGTGGCGCCGATCATCGCAAGACCGGAAGCGTTCATCTGAAGCAATTTTCCCTCTCGCGTCACGATCGTCACACATTCGGGAATTGTGTCGAAGATCCGCCCGAATTCCGCTTCATTCAAGTCCTTTCGCCGGGTGACATCGACCAGCATATCGAGGCCGCCGATTTTCCGACCCGTCGCGTCACGAAGAATCGTCGGGAAAGGGGTGAAACAGACGCGAGAGCCGTCGGGCCGTTCCGCGACGTATTTCTGGCCCGATTTCAACTCTTTACCCATCAGCGCGGCAGCGAGGGGACACTGATCGTGGGGCAGGTGAGATCCGTCAGAATTATAAAGCTTCCAGGCGATACACCACTTGTCGGCTCCGATTTCGGGAACCCTCCCCGAGAGTGCGACGGCCGCCTGGTTGAAATAAATCAACCGCCCCTTAAGGTCTGTCGCATAGAACGGGACGGGCAGCGTGTCGAACATCTCCCGAAGATTCAAAACCTCCATCGATACCGGTCCGTTCCCACGTTCAGGTCTCCACTATCATTTTCGCTCAGCACTTAATGGCCCCGGCGAAACCTGCGACCTGCCGATTGCAAACCGGGCTGGTCGACGAACTGCGGTCCGGGCGGCGTCAGATGTGAGCGGGACTGGACGCGACCGCCTCGGTAAAGTTCATGCGGATTCCGTCCTTCGGCCGCAGGATGACCATCGGGCGAGGTTCGATCGTCTGGCCCGGAGCCAGCTGAAGTTCGTATTTGCCGAGCAGAACGCTCAAAATCATGAGGATCTGCAGCATGGCGTAGTTGCCGCCGATACAGCCGCGCGGACCCGCTCCGAAGGGCAGCCAGGCGCAGGGCGCGCGAAGTTTCTCGTTCGCTTTGGTGAAGCGCTCCGGGTCGAAACGCTCCGGGTTCGTGCCAGAGCCGCGGTGAATGGTGTACGCCGTAGACGAATACTACGACGGTCGACCCCGCGGGTATGACCAGATTTCCAACCCGAGTCGTCCGAAAGCGCCATCCGGTCGACCATCCAGAACGGCGGGTAGAGGCGCAGTCCCTCCTGCACTACCTGCGCTGCGAATTCGAGCCTCGGCACATGGGCGTGAGTCAGGGGCTCGCCGCTCAGTACGGAATCGAACTCATCGCGTAGCCGTTCGACGCAATCCGGGCGCGAACTCAGCAGGTAGAGCAGCCACGACAAAGCGTTCGACGAGGTTTCGTGGCCGGCGACCAGGAGCTGCATGCTTTCGCTCAGGACCAGCTCATCGGGCATGCCTTCGCCGTCGCTGTACCGGGCATCCATGAGGATCTGCAGCAGGTCGTGGCCGGGCTGCCTCCTGGCGGCGCCGTTTGATGTAGTCGAGCAGAATGCCGTCGGCGCGGGCGCGCATTTCCTCGTGCCTGCGCAGTTCTCCGGAAGCGGCAAACCAGGGATTCAGGTAAGGCTGAATGGTTTGCCGAACCATGAATTCCTGGACGGTCGAGATGGTGTGGCTGATGACGTCAATGTCTTCGTCTTTCAGCCGGGCGCCAAACAGCGAGCGGCCGACCATGCCGAAGGTCATCTTCATGAGGTGGGTGTAGATGTCGACGGGGCCGCTTCGGGCCTGTCTGTCGAAATCCCGCAGCGAGTCCGCAAGCGAATCCTGCATGATCGAGGAGAGAACGTCCAGTTGTTTCCGGTCGAAGCCCTTCTGGATCAGGCGTCGCTGGGTGCGCCAGGGTTCCCCCTCAGTGGTGAGAAGTCCCTTGCCGAGGAAGTGACCCATCCGCTTCTTCTGGATTTCGGATTTGTGGTAATTGTCCGAGTTAGTCTTCAGCACGTGCTGGATGACTGTGGGGTTGGTGGTTACGATGGCCTCTTTGACGCCGCCGAAATAGAACCGGAACGTGTCGCCGAGAAGTTCGACGTATTTCGAGAGCACCTGGACCGGATTGCGGGCCATGCCGCGCGAATCGGTGAACGACTGGAAACGGGAGACGACTGGTATGGTTTGAGGCACGTTCATGCCCCGCCGCCGAGCCGCTTCAGCAGAGAAAAATGCGCAGCCAGCGCCTGCCGTACCGAGGGATTTTCCCGATAGGGAATGCCGAACTCCCGGGAGGTCTCCTTAACAATACGGGTCAGGGAAGCGTAATGGGTGTGGCAGACAAAAGGGCACAAATGATGGGCTATGTGGTGATTGAGTCCGCCCGCCAGCCAGCCTACCAGCGGGTTGGCTGTCGCGTAGTCGGCCGTCGTCGCAAAGATGTGGTAGACGCCGTTATCGAATTCCCCGCGGCTGGAGGGGAAGTAAGTGCTTTCGACGGTGTGCGTAGTCTGGAATACCAGGGAAACCGACAATCCGATAATGATGTGCGTGAGCAGGAAAGCCAATGCGACGAGCAGGGGCGATTTCCTCAATAACAAGATCGGCAAAATAATCATGTAAGTGAGGTAAATTGCTTTACCCGCGAAGAGAATGGCGTATTCGCGCGCCGGGTGTTTCGTGCGTTTCAGGTAATCGTGGCCGGGAAAGAAGAAACAGGCGAAGTCCCTCACAAACACATAATCGAGAGAGAACAGCGCGTAGAAAAACAAAGCGTAGATATGCTGAAAGCGCTGCATCGGCGAGCGGGGTTCGTGGGGCGTGAAGCGAAAGATGCGGCGTCCGGTAAGCGCATCGTCTTCACCGTGGAGGTTGATGCAGGAGTGGTGGCCCCGATGATGGAGGATGCGCCACATGTATGAACTGATGCCGCAGAGATCGAAGACGTAATTCAGCGCTTTGTTGACCGACCGGGACGACGAGATGGCGTTGTGGTTGCTGTCGTGCGCGATGTTCAGCAGAAGGAATGTCTGGGCGAGGCCGTTCAAAAGGTAAAGGGCGACAAACTTCCAGGAGTCCGGATTGAGAGCGTAGAGCGCGATCCAGCTGCAAGACAGCACCGCCAGACCGAGGGCGATCTTGACCCACATGGTTCGGTCGGCTTTGGGGGAGAGATTCCGGTCGGAAAAAAAACCGTCGAGACGACGGCGCAAAACTTTCGGGAAGGAGGATGGATCGGCAGGGCTGGTTTCGAGGCGCCGGGACGACGGCTGAGCGACAAGGTCGTCGATATCTGAATGGTTGGCGACGCCATCCGAATCGTGGCCGATGGCGGGCCTCACCGTGCCTTCCGAATTGATGGAAAAATAAATTTGATCCCGTCCCGCTGCGATGGCGCACAAGTATACGCGACTGCGCCCTGCAGCCTTCAGACCGCAATTTTAGCTCGAAATCCGAGGGGAATCAAGGAAATTCGGGTCTGTGCAACGGGTGCTGCTATGCTGGATGGACAGTATTTCAAAATACGTTTATGGCGCCTTCCGAAGAATGATCAATAGCTCGTGCCACCTCGCGGCCAGCCGGCGCCGAGTGTTCTCAACTCAACTGTTCTCGTCACACCATAGCCAGGATATTCTTATTTTCCAGCGTTTTCTTATCATGCGTTTTCTAATTATGCGGGGGATGGCCGCGAATGGCGGCGCCAGCGCCATGGGTACATGCTGAGGTCGATTTTACACAGACTGGACAGTCTGGGAGATGAACACCCGCACAAACTCCTCTACTCGTACCTTGACCTGAACGGCAAACAGATCGAAAGTTACTCGTACCAGTCGTTTCTGCACCGGACGAAGGTTATCGCCGGATATTTGCGGAAGCACCACCGTTTCGCGTCGCATGACCGGCTTTTGCTGGCCTATCCGCCGGGCCTCGAAATGATCTGCGCGTTCTTTGGCTGCGTGCGCGCGGGATTGATCCCCGTTCCCGTCTATCCCCCCAGTTCCAATGGCTTCCAGTCCGCCCTGTACAAAATGGCGCACATCGCAAAGGATTGCGACGCCGCGGGCGTTTTAACAAGCCATGACTACCATGCATCGCTGAAAACGAATCTGGCCCGCAGCCGAGTCGCGGCATCCGGAGTTGACGCCGACTACATCACCGGTCTTAAGTGGATCGTGACCGAAGATTTCGTCGATCTGATTTCGGACGAAACATTTAACGGTAACGGCGCTTCAAACGGGGCTGGCAACGGCACGTCAGGGATTCTGTTTCTTCAGTACACGTCGGGGTCGACGAGAGATCCCAAAGGCGTGATGGTGACGAGCGAGAACATCCTGCACAACGGCCCGCTGGTGATCCCGCATTCCGATCCGGTGGTTGTGTCCTGGCTTCCGCAGTATCACGATATGGGGCTCATCGGGTGCTATCTGTATCCCGCGCTGCAGGGCGGCACGACGTACGGCTTTGCCGCGACCGATTTTATTCAGCGTCCGGCCCTGTGGTTCGACACCATAAAAACCTATCGCGCCACCGCTTCGACGGCTCCCAACTTCGCGTACGATTATTGTCTGCGGGCAGGGCGGCTGTCGAAGGAGAGCCTGGAAAACTGCGATCTGAGTTCGCTGAAGTCCCTGATGGCCGCGGCGGAACCCATCAAGCCCTCCACTTACACGCGCTTTCTGCAGACATTTCAGCCCTACGGACTCAAGCCGGAGTGCTTCTATGTCGGCTATGGGCTGGCCGAGAATACGCTCGCGGTTTCGCACGTCGGCCGCAATATCGTTTCCGTCAACAAGAACGCCATCGCGCTGGGGAAGGCCCGCATGACCACCGAGGTTTCGGAGATCGGCGCGGCGACGCAGATTATCAGTTGTGGAATTCCGCTGCCAGGCCAGACGGTGAGAATCGTGGATCCGGAAAGACACCTCGCTCCGCCGCCGGGCCACATCGGTGAGATCTGGATCGCGGGAGAAAGCAAGTGCCTGGGTTACTGGAATAATCCGGAACTTACGCTGAAGATGTTTCATGCGCGGATGGTGGACGACAGCCCGTACGACGACGGCTATCTGCGAACGGGCGACATGGGTTTCTTTCATGACGGCGAACTCTTCGTGTGCGGCCGCATCAAGGACATGATTATCGTCCGCGGGCAAAACTATTATCCGCAGGACATTGAAGATGTGGTGGAGAAGGCATCCGGCCTGATCCGGCATAATTGCGTCGCGGCGTTCCAGATTAACGAAGATACAGAGCCGGCGCTGGCGATCGTCGCCGAGGTGAAGAATCCTAAAGCGCTTCCGGATGCGCTGAAGATTGCCACCGCTGTCCGGAATTACCTCAATGTCGAGGTGGCGCTGATTTCCTTCATAGCGCCGAAGTCGATACCGAGAACCAGTTCCGGAAAGATCATGCGGAACAAGACCCGGCAGATGTGGCGGGAGGGCCAGTTTACGGTTCTCTCGGAATTTTCGCGGGAAAAAGATATTGAGTCTTCCCTGGATTGTTCCGGCGGCTACTCGCCTTTCAACGAGTTGAAAGCCCGGTACAACCTCAGCGGAACGGAATCGTACACCCTGGTCGAGGCCGGACTCGACTCCCTGGATCTTGTCGCGTTCATGCACGAGATCAAGGAGCTTTTGAAAAATAAAGGCGCCGACATGCTGGCGAGGCAGGTGGACGTCAGTCTGGTGCAGCGTGTCAGCGTAGCCGATCTGTTTCGGCTGGCCGAGCAGCTGGAATATGCTCCGGATGAAGCGATCGTTCAGCTGCGGGATTCCCTGGCGGCCTTCCGTGAAGAGAAGCGCACTGAGGAAAAGCGGATGATGAGCGACGACAGGAAGCTCATCTTTGCTCCTCTCGCGCCTTCGGCGCTCGCGTCTCCTGTCAGCGCCCCTGCCGGAGATACCGGTCCTCGAAAACGTGCTGCTCTCGGGCGGTACCGGCTTCATCGGACCGTTCCTGGTAAAAAGTCTGCTGGAGCAGACGCGCGCGAAGATTTATGTTCTCGTCAGGGCGTCCGACGAGTGTCAGGGCAGGCAAAGACTGCGGGCCGCAATGGAGTCGATGGGGCCTTGCCCAGCCGGCATGATGCAGATGTTCGAGGCCCGCGTCGTTCCCGTTTGCGGCGATCTGGGGCAGCCTCAGCTGGGCCTCGCGCAGGATGTCTGGGATCTTCTCGCCGCTGAAATCGACACGGTGTTCCATAACGGAGCGACCGTCAACTATCTGTTCAACTACGACCGGATGCGTGACGCCAATGTGCTGGGAACGAACGAGATTTTAAGGCTGGCGTTTGAAGGAAGGCCCAAGAGCTTCAACTACGTCTCGACGACGTTCGTGTTCGGCTGGGCGGTGAAGAAAGTTCTGTATGAGACCGACCACAACAAGAATATGGAGCTTCTCGATTTTGGATACAGCCAGTCCAAATGGGTGGCGGAACAGGTGGTCATGGACGCTCGCCGCATGGGGCTTGCCACCCGGATTTTCCGGCCCGCCCTGGTGAGCCCATCCGTCACCGGCGGAGGCAATAACTTCGATATTGCGGTCCGCCTGGTTGCGTTCATGGTGAACCACGGTATCGGAGTGGATGCTCTGAACCAGGTCAGTTTCGTACCCGCCGACGTTACGGCCAACAATATCGTCGCAATATCGACAACGCCAGGTACGGTGAACAAGACTTTTCACGTTGTGCGGGACGATTACGCGAACATGATGGACATTACCGATCTGATTACGAAGGCGACCGGACGGCGCTTCGAGATCTTCGGTATTCGCGATTTCGTTCCCGAATTGATCCGGAGATGCCGGAAGGAGGATCTGCTCTATCCGCTGCTGGACTTTCTGGTGGGCTCCGTGGACAACATCTCGGCGATGGAATTCAAGCGCTATGAGAATTCCACTTACCAGACGGCGCGCGATGCTTCGGTATGGGGCCAGCCGGATCCGTCTCTTGAGGAGACCGTGAACGGCATTTTGCGCTTCATGACGCGGAAGGGTATTATTTCGGTTGCGCCCCGGGAGTTCAAAGCCGTAGCCGTTTGCCGGTAGTTACTGTTTCCGAAATACCAGTTTTTCGTTAACCTGCTGACCGGTTTCCAGCATGCCTGTCGTAGTTACCGTCATCTGTTGCCCGTCGGGCGACACTACGTAGCGGTCTTTCTGAGTAACTTTGTCGTCGCGCCGATAAATGGCATCGACCGTGTGAGCGTCAACGAGTTGGAGCGTAACTGTATCGTTTACGGAGTTTCTCAGATCGTATTCCTTGCCGTCAAAACGGGCGGTGTAGCTGAAGTCACCGGAAAAACGGACCCCGTCGTTTCCTTCAGCCTCGATTTTGAGCGTCAGGCCCTGCGCCAGACGGGTCTTACTCATATCCTCGGTCCATTCACCGGCGAACAGGTTGTCGGCAACCTTCCTGCCTCCGCTCCGCGTCCAGATAGTAGTGCGATCGGAATGGCCCTTCTCGGAAGTCGTGGCCGTCAACTCTGTACCATCGGCCGAAAGTTTGTAATGTACTGTCGCGACCAGAGCTCCATCCTTCTTCTCTTTGAGCTCGGCTTGAGTTTTGCCAATTCTTCGCAGCTCGATACGATTAAACGCCGGATTGCTCTCTATGGGCGTGGTATGTCCGTCCCACTTCGTCGTGAAGTCAATGTGGGTCTCGCCTGAACTCACGACATGGACCCCCTCGTGCAAAGGTGTAATGGAGAGTTTGTTGGGAGGATCGAGCGCAGACTGCGCCGAGATGAGTGTCCACGAGCCAATGCGGGGGTCCGCGGCGACTAGTTGAAGAGCGGCCGCCATCCCGAGCAAAACGAGTTTGTGCATGAGTCCTTGTAAATGCGATGGGTAGCTATAGACTGATTTTCGCAGATGCGTACGTGCGGAACAGGAGTTTGCGAGATCTTCCCGCAATGCGACCGGCGCCTTCGAACCTGCTGTCCGGAAGGGAAACGTCCTTGACTGGTAATGATTTGGCGTGACATTATGAGACTCGTGAACGTGCGCCGATTCTGGCTCGCCGGGTTGGTCCTCGGCGCGGTCGTTGCGCTTCTCCCCTTTTCTTTTCACGCCGAACGACATCTGGAGACAGCAACCCGCATCGACGGCAGCCAGGCCGAGGCGGTCGAGCGGGAGCTGGCCAGCCGTTTTCACTCGCCATTCGTTGACAGGGCGGTCGTGCTGATTCAGGGACTTCCGTCTGTGGATTCAGACGCGGGTGAGCAGGCGTTGGCAACCATTGTGGATGGATTCAGACAGGAGCCCGATGTTTCCGGAGTGGTTTCCCATCTCGATTTTCGCGACCCGATTTTCCTCGGCAAGGGCGGGGGAACTTTCGTTATGGTGGGGCTCGCGGAGGTGGACGGTTCCGTTGAGTCGGTTGTGCCGAAGCTTCGTGAGCGGGCGAAAGCTCTGCAAAAGCAGTTGCAGGGCCATTATCCGGCGGTGAAGCTCGAAGTGACGGGCGCTAATCCACTCAATTTCGACGTCCGGAAAGCCAGCGCCGACGATGTACGGCACGCCGAGGATCTGGCGATTCCCGTAACGCTGGCGCTTCTGCTGGTCGCCTTCGGAAGCCTTGCCGCGGCTGTGATTCCGCTAGCCGTCGGCCAGCTTGCCATTGCCGCCACCATGGCGATCGCGGTGTTCCTGGCGCGCCACTGGCATCTGTCTATTCTGGTGCAGAGCCTGGCCACAATGCTCGGGCTGGGTCTGGGAATCGATTATGCGCTCCTCATGGTCAGCCGTTTCCGGGAAGCGATTGGCGGCGGAGAAAAGGGACTCAAGGCGGCGGCAATCGCGGCGCGTCAGGCGGGTCATACACTCCTGATTTCCGCCTCGACCGTAGCCATCGGATTCCTCGCGCTGCTGACGGTTCCGATCACCGAAGTTCGCTCCATTGGGGTCGCGGGGGTCGTGGTAGCGGGAATGAGCGTGTTGCTGACGAATACCGTAGTTCCGGCAGTGCTGGCAGCCCTCGGTTCGCGAGTCAACGCCGGCCGGCTGCCGTTTACGGCGAGGCTGGATTCGGATTGCGCCGTGAGGGCCGAAAACCGCTGGAGGCAGTGGGGAAAGGTAATTGTCGCCCATCCGTGGCTTGCCATCCTGCTGGCGGGCAGTCCGTTGATTGCGCTCGCTTCGCAGGCCGCTCGGCTTGACACCAACGTCCCTCGCGGAGATTGGCTTCCGCCGAAAGCGGAATCCGTTGAGGCGCTGCACGGTCTTGAGCAAATGGACCGGGCCGGCATTGTTTACTCGTTGCGCGTAATTCTGGAACTCCCAAAGGGCTCGATCGCGCAAACAGACGCGGGGTGGGATGCCCTCGATCGTTTTGCAACGCGGATCGCGAGTGACCCGCGCGCCGACCGTGTGATCTCGATCCTGACGATGACCGATGGCAAGCGGTCTTCCCTTCGCGATATCCCACGCGACACCCGCCGAACGTTTCTGAGTCCCGACGGGCGAGCGGCGCTGCTGGAAGTGTTACCCAAGCCTTCCCTCTCCTGGGCGGATCAGGTCAACTGGGTGCGGGACTTGCGGAAGACCGGCGCGGCTGTTCTCGCGGGAGTACCCGGCGCCACGCTGCGCATTGGAGGGATCCCGGCGCTGAATGCCGATTATCAGACTCTTGTCCTGGACCGGTTTCCTTCGGTGATGGCGCTGGTGGTGGTGGGGACGCTTCTCGCGCTTCTTTGCGGGTTCCGGTCGCTTTTTGCTGCTTTGAAGGCCATCGCGCTGAACCTGCTCTCGGTTGCGGCCGCGATCGGAGCGTTGGTGCTGGTGTTTCAGGACGGCTACGGGAGCCGGTTCCTGGGAGTCCATGAGGCGACGGGCAGCGTATTCCCGCTCGTGCCGATCGTCGCTTTCGCGATCGTGTTCGGACTCAGCATGGATTACGAGGTGTTTCTGGTTGCGCGTGTGCTCGAAGCGAGGCGGTGCGGGATGAGTGAGGCGGATGCAATCCCCGAGGGGATGGCCAGAACCGCGGGTCTGATTACGAGCGCCGCGGCGATCATGATTGTGGTGTTCGCGGCATTTATGTTTGGGAGCCTCCTGGTGGTTAAGATGATCGGATTTGCGCTGGCGGTCGCCGTGTTGATTGACGCGACGCTGGTAAGGATCGTGATTGGTCCGGCGCTTCTTCGTATAGCGGGCGATTGGAACTGGTGGCCTGGTGGATTGGCTGTTCCGCGGAACGTCCCGGTTTTGGTTAACCGGGACTGATGGATGTGGTCAGGCTGAACAGTCTCTTTGCATGATTATTTTTCTCGCTTTGCGCCTGTTTTACAGGTCAGGGATTGAGACCTCCACGCTTTGACAAACGCTGTCAGGGCCGAGTTTCGTTCCTGCCGTATTGCGGCCCGAATCCGTAAAGGTGCGGCCGGCTGCTGAGGACCAACTCCCGGAGGGGCGGGCCTGGCTCTCCCTTGCTGTCTCTGTAGCTTCCGATATGGTCAGGTATCGAGTCAGGCGGTGTGCCTTGATATCTCACATCCGGCGAGCCGTATCATGGGTACCCTTGCAGCCTTGGCGCTCCATGTTTCCACGGCGGAGGCAAGGCGGATCCGTCGCGATTTGGCATTTTTACCTTCGGCAAGCTCTCGGAATCCATTACTTCGTCTTCTTTGATGACGGCGTTCCTGGACAGAATGTAAGCTGTGAGAGCATACACCTCATTGGGCTTTAGCGACCCTTCTTTCCCCAGTGGCATTCCCCGGTTGATGTAATCCCAAATCGTCGTCGCAAACGGGGAGTGAATCGCCATAGCGTTGGAATCGTTCACGCATGGCGCAAGACAAGTCATTGCCATCGCCCGTTGCGTTCCGTCGCTCCGGATCAACGTGGGAGCGTGGCCCCCGGAGCCTGATCCACCATGGCATCCTCCGCAGCCCTTGCTGACAAACAGCGCCGCGCCTTCGCTGGCCGTGCCGTGCCCCCGCGGCAGCTCTTTTCCTGTCGGGCTGATCGCAATGTCCCAGGTGCGAACCTCCTCCGGCCCAGGAGCCCTTCCCAAACCGTAGGTGGGCGACTGTCCCCCGGCGCTCTGGCAAATCCCGAAGGCTGCAATCGCGACGGCAACCTTACGCCAGTCCATTGCGCACACTCCCGTCTGCCGCCACTTTCCATGGTTGGACGCTGTTGTCCGCACCCGGCACGCGGAAATTGCTGTCCAGGGTTTGATTCCAGTACTTCGCGACCTCGGCTCGCGTAGGCTGTACCGTTCCCAATTCATCCGTGCAGCGCGACATGAGCGTGCACTCTTTCCCGTTCCAGTTCCAATGAAAGCCAAATCGGGTGTGAGCCATTGGCAGGGCCGGCGAACGAAGTTCCGCATTCTTCCAGCTTTGGCCTCCATCCGTCGATATCTCCACTCTTTTAATCGCGCCGGCTCCGGACCATGCCAGACCGGTGATCTCATAGAACCCCGGGCCAGATAGTTGCCGTCCGCCTGAAGGGAAAGTGATGACGGACTTCGGACCGATTTCGTGCGTCAACGCCGCCACCTTCGGATCGGGGTTGATGTGCCCATAGTCGTCATAGGTCATGTAGTAGCGGTCCACCACCTTGATGCGCCTGAGGTACTTGATTTGATAAATGCCCTCGAAGCCGGGAACCATGAGTCGCAATGGAAAACCCTGCTGCGGGCGGAGCGGCTCGCCATTCATTGCGTAACAGACAACACAATCATCCAGGGCTTTCGCGAGCGGAATACTCGATGCGCCCTTCACCTCCTCCGCGCCTTCCGCGACGATCCATGACGCTCCATTTTGCACGCCCGCTTCCTTGAGCAGCAGCGGCAGCGGCACACCCGTCCACTCGGCGCAGCTGGTCAATCCATGGGTTTCCTGAACCGTCTTGTGTGTCGGGCGGGCGCGGTTTCCCAGGCACTCGATAAAGTGAATGCGCGACACGTAGGGGAGCCGCTTCAGCTCATCCATTGTGAAAATCAGCGGCCGATCCACCATTCCGTGAATCATCAGGCGGTGCTCCGCGGGGTCGATGTCGGGAACATACGAGCCGCGATGCGTCGCTGTATAGAAGAGCGATGAGGGCGTAATGATCCCGGATGAATCCTGGAGCGGGGTCAAGACGTGAAACGTCAGTCCGAACTCATCCGGCGAATGCCTCTCGGCTACGGGCACTCGGATCGAGGTGACGAAACGGGAGCGTTCCCCGTAGGCGATCAACTCGTCGATCTTTTTCGCCGGCATCTCTTGGGTCTGGGCTTTGGCAACCGCTCCGCTGCCTGCCAGACTCGCCAGCACCGTGCCACTCTTCAGGAATCCACGCCGATTCGGCTTCTTCGAGTCCATGGGTTGCTCCTCTGAATAGAGTCTCGGAAGCCTGTTATCGGCTTCCGGTGCGTAAGAGTATACACCCGTCTCAAGCGGATAAAGTGCCGATGAGCGGCGTTGTAATCGGTTCAGAATCAGGCTCTCAAGCCTTGGGTATTCGGCTACCGCCAGGCGCGATAGACTTTCTGCCATGCATATCTTCCGCGCCGCGATCCCGTTCATCGCGGCAGTCTCCCTGTTCGGCCAGGCCACCTCAAATCAGCCGGCGCCGCTCCATGTTTTCGCATCCAACGGCATGAAGGCAGTGATTCTCGATCTCCAGCCGCGGGCCGAGCGCGCTCTCGCCCGGCCTCTGACGATCGATTTCGGTTCCACCACCGGCCTTCTCGCCAGGATCAACGCGGGTGCGCCCTTCGACGTGGCCATCCTGACTTCCGACGCGATCGCGAACCTGGTTAAGGAAAACAAGCTCGCCGCCGCGACCCGCACCGAGCTTTCGCGGTGTGGCGTCGGCTTCGCGGTTCGCACAGGCGCTGCGAGGCCGGATATCGCCACACCCGAAGCAATGAAACAGGCTCTCCTGAAAGCCAAATCGATCGCCTACGCGAAGGACGGAGCAAGCCGCCCCACGGTGGAGAAAATGTTCGATCGCCTCGGTATCGCCGCCGACCTGAAACCGAAGCTCGTTTTGACGACAGGGTCGGGGCCCGCCATGGAAGGTGTTGCATCGGGTCAGACTGCAGTGGTTCTTACATTGCTCAGCGAGCTCATGCCCGTTCACGGCATCGACATTGTCGGTCCGCTGCCGGCGGATCTGCAGGGCTATGTGAGTTTCGGAGCCGCCGTCAACTCCAAAACGGCCGACACCGGCGCCGCCCGCGCATTAATCGCTCAGCTCAAGGCGCCCGCCGCCGCCGCGTTGTACAAAGCCAAAGGCATGGAAGCTCGTTGACTACCCGGGCGGCCGCTGTGCGCGACAAACAATGCGCCCCGTTATCGGAGCGAATTCAACTGATCTGTTGAGCAAAGATTCCGATTCCGCCAGCGTCGTCTCCGGATGGCTGCAAACCAGGGGGTCGCAGGCGCCGGGGAAGGTGATGGGTTATCCATGGCTGTCATACCACGCCGTACATACCCGACGATCCCCCCCTGGATTTCCGCTCCAGGAGCCTCTGTCGAAGACGCGGTTGGCAGGGTTACCGGCGACAAGATCGCCGGCGCTACCGGCGCTGACATAAAGCTCCGCGCCGAGCGGAAGCTCGGCGGCAGGGCAAAGCCCTGGCCCCACACCGGCATCGTGTCTTCATCCCCTTTGGCGGCCCGCTGCGGGCCATGGAACACTCCCCAGTCGGTCTGGTCGTCATCACGACGAATAGCCTTTTGTTCAGCCGATAGGGACCGGGACCGCAAGGCCGTGCCTTTGACACGAAGTTTCGGCGGGGTTAGACTCTTAACCGATTAACTGGCTGTGTGGCTGGGTTCCGAAGGAGGATCGCTCATGATTCGGTCGCGAATGATTCGGATGTCGGGAAAGGGCATGCTGGTGAGCTGCGCGTTCGTAGCGTTGGCAGGCAGTGTGACAGCGGCGGAAATATCCAACAAAACCGGCACGAACGAAGCCGCCAAATCTGTCACATTCACCAAAGACGTTGCGCCCATCTTGCAGGCGCGATGCCAGGAGTGCCATCGGCAAGGCTCCATGGCTCCCATGTCGCTGGTGACCTATGAAGAGACGCGCCCGTGGGCGAAGTCCATACGGCAGCGCGTGATCACACGTCAGATGCCGCCATGGCACATCGACAAGACGGTCGGCGTACAGAAGTTCAAGAACGACATCTCGCTGACGGACGAGCAGATCGACACCATCGTCCGCTGGGTGGATGCGGGCGCGCCGCAGGGCGATTTGAAAGACATGCCCGCCCCTCGGCAATGGCCGGCGGACAACGAATGGAAAGCGGCGAAGGAGTTGGGGCCGCCCGACATCGTCGTCAAGTCGGAGCCCTACACCATGGCGGCCCATCACCAGGACGTTTGGTGGCGGCCTGTCTCCGATATCCCGATCACCGAGCCTCGCTGGGTGCGCGCGGTCGAGATGCGGCCGGGAACCGCGGCCGGACGAAAGATCACGCATCACGCTGTCGCCTATCTTGCCCAGGACGACCCCGACGGCTTCGGGCCCGGCGGCGATCCCGGTCTGCGCGGGCGCGCCCTGTTGATGGAGTGGGCGATCGGAAAGGGCTACGACCTCTATCGACCCGACACCGGCAAGCTTCTGCTACCAGGCGCGCAGATTTCCTGGGACGTCCACATTCACGCGGTCGGCGAGGAGATCCGGGACAATGTCGAACTGGGGATCTGGCTCTACCCCAAAGGCCAGGAGCCCAAGTACCGTACATATCTGACCGGATTCCAGGCGCTTGCGCGGTTTTCAGGACTCAAAGGCGTCGCAGACGAGAGCCGGCCGGAATATCGATATCCCGCCCAACTCGATCGCGGAATTTGACAACTTCACCGTGCTGAAGCAGGCGGCGCAACTCGAGAATTTCCAGCCGCACATGCATCTGCGCGGCAAGGCCATGGCGGTGGAAGCGATCCTGCCGGATGGGACAATTCAGCCGGTCAGCTACGTCGGCAATTTCAACTTCAACTGGATGACCAACTACATCTATGCGGACGACGCGGCGCCGGTGTTTCCCAAAGGCACCATGATCCATGTCACCGCCTGGTATGACAACACCACGGCGAATCCCAACAATCCCGATCCGGACCAGTGGGTCGGGTTTGGCGACCGGACGGTGGACGAAATGGGGCACGCCTGGATGAACGTGACTTATATCAGCGATGAGGACTACAGCGCCTGGGCTGCACAGCATAAGAAGAATGCCGGCGCATCGCCTCGTCCTTGAGCATGCGACGGGCAGCGCTTGTCCGGGCCGGCGCCGTGCTGTGCATTACCGGCGCTGCGCTATGCTTCGGCCAGGGCGCTCACTCATCTGGGGACAATCACTGCCGCTCGAGCCTTCGCGCGATTCGGGCGCGAGCGTTACGGGGGCCTTCGAAGGTTGGTTCAAGAACCCCGATGGAACGTTCAGCCTCCTGCTTGGCTATTACAACCGGAACCGGAATCAGGAAGTCGACCTGCCGGTCGGACCGAATAACCGGATCGAGCCGGGCGGCCCCGATCGGGGCCAGCCAACGCATTTTCTTCCCGGCAGAGGCTGGGGCCTGTTCGCGGTCAAGGTTCCGGCCGATTTTGGCGACAACAAGATCACGTGGACGCTGGTGGCCAATCACAAGACCACGGTGATTCCGGCAAGTCTGAAGCCCGACTACGAAATCTCGCCTTTCATCGAAGCAGCGGTGGGAAACACGCCGCCGGTGCTCAGCTTCGACGACGAGGGCCCGTCGGTGCAAGGCCCCCAGGGGCTGGTGGTGCAACGGGCTGCCAGGGTTGGCGTTCCGCTGCCACTGACGGTGTGGGTTTCTGACGATGCGAAGTTCACGTCTTCATCGGGCGCACGCCCGAAGGACACTGGCGATCCCGTGACGGTGAAGTGGATTCTCTACCGCGGTCCCGCTGGTGTGACGTTCGCACCAGACAGGCCCAGAGTCGAAAAAGCAGACCGCCCGAAAAGCGCCGCGCCGTTCAACGGCAAGGCGACCACAAGCGCCTCGTTCACCGAACCGGGAGAATATGTGTTGCACGTGACCGCCAACGACTATTCGGGCGAAGGGGGCGCGGGGTTTCAGTGCTGCTGGACAAACGGTCAGGTGAAGGTTACCGTCCAACGGTGAGTGAAGCATAAAAAGAAGAAGCATAAAGAAGAGGATCGGACACGACCAGGAGGAGTTGAACTACTCATTTTTGGGCTGGCGATATTGTCGGATATCACTCGCGCTCGCAATGCGGCAGCAGACACTTGTCGGCATGCACGGTTTTAGTACTTTCCGCTATCTCCTGCCTGCAAGCGAATCTGCTCCGTTTTGTGATCCGATCAATTCTTGACATTGAGCGCATCCGAATCGACGGCTTTCTTGGCAGTTATTCCTTCGAGCCCGGCGAGTATGCCGCGGTAGTCGCCCTTGTCTGGGTAATAACTTACTTGACTTACCAGTCGATTTCTGCGAAAATTGAGTCATGGCCGAGAGCGGGTCTGAGATAAAGGTCGGCGAATGGTATCTTTGCGCCGTTTGCCCTGACTGCCAGCAGGCGATTCCGATGTTTGGGCCGCTCCATCCGAACGCGCCGTTTTCCAGCGATGGGACGGTGGTTTATCGCAGCGTGGTCTGTCCTCACTGCGGAGAAACACGCGACCATCCTGGGACATCATTACAACGCCTTCAGGCCAAACCAATGGGACCACGTAACGAGACAATTCAGTAGTTTCAGGATTCATAAAATGGGCACCGAACCTAAGACACTTCAGGAAGCAATCATTCACTTTCGGGACTTCGAGAACTGCAGGGCTTTCATGATGGAACTTCGCTGGCCGGATGGAGTCGCGCGGTGTCCGCATTGCGGATCTCAGCATGTTACCTGGCTGGAGAAAGCCCGTATCTGGAAGTGCTACGGTAAGCACGCCAAGCCTCGCTTTAGCCTGAAGACCGGGACCATCTTCGAAGATAGTCCGCTCGGACTGGACAAGTGGCTCACTGCCATATGGCTGATCGTCAATTGCAAGAACGGCATCAGTTCCTACGAAGTCCACCGAGATCTGGGGATCACACAGAAGTCTGCGTGGTTCATCGATCACCGCATCCGGTTTGCGCTGCATAGCGGCTCGTTCGAGACTATGCTCTCTGGCCACGTTGAGGCTGACGAAACATTCATCGGCGGTAAGGCGCCCTTGTCTGCGTGAAACGCGAACCCGCCCTTCTTCCCGCATCCTCTTCGTCGACATGCAGAAACAGCCGATCGGCGGAATCCGCTGAGACCGAGCCGAAAAGCGCTAGAGGGACGTGGACCTGTCGACACTGCGCTGGGATGCTGACAAAAAGGAATGGCTGGACGATTGAAGCGCCTGGGCGAAAAATGACCGGCAGAGTGTTTCGCCGGCTTGAGCGTCTCGAATTACGGAACGCGCCGGCCGAGGAATCACGCCGATCCCATGCAGGATGATCTTCAATGGTCCGCTCGTGGGTCATGGTGATTCCGCGGGAGTATCTATATAAATCGCGGGGCACTACTTGATGGGTCCGCCGACGGTTGCCGAGCCGGTTCCGCTGCAGCCGGTTGGGCCGTAGCGAAGAAATTTCTGGATGCGTTTACCGGTGTCGACCTCAGCGGTATAGATGTTGCCTTTGCTGTCTACGCTGACCTGATGCAGCCAGTGGAAGTCTCCCGCCATCCGGCTGCTACGCCCCAGCCGTCCCAGTTCCTGGAGATTGCTGCGGTTCAGAATGTACATGGTCATGTTGGCGTTGTCGCCGACGTAGAGACAGCTTTGCGCTTTGTCCGTTGAAAAGTTCATGGAAACGGCGGTTCCAATGACGTTGGTGTGATTGCTGATAAATTGCTCCCCGGCGAAACCGCATTTGCCCGGCTCTCCCGTGGGGTTGCTGCAGGGCTTGCCGAGCGAGGGATCGTTTTTGTCGAATACTTGAAGGCGATCGTTGCCGCGATCGCAGACATAGATTTTGCCGTCATTCGCGATTTTCACGCAATGCACGGGATTGCGGAAGAATGCGGGCTTCTTGTTGCCTTTAGTGGAGTCCTCAATCCAGGTTCCTGCGGCGCGAGCGCCCGCGTCGTCTATTGGATTATTTCCATAGGCGCCAAAGTGTCCAATGTATTTTCCGGTGTCGGCGTCGACGATGAGCACGCGACGGTTTCCGTAGCCATCCGCGACGTACAGGCGGTTGGTGGCGGGATCGACGACCATGTCGGCGGCCAGATACAGCGACGGGGTTTCGTTAATGCCGCCCCTGGTGTCATTGCTGGCCGGAGCCGTGGGTGTTCCGCCGATCCTCAACTTGAAATTGCCGTTCATGTCGAATTTCAAGATGAAGCCATCGCCGCCTTCTTTGTTGGTGGTCCACGGTACGCCTTTGGTGGCGGCGGCGCCGTTGCCTGAGATGTAGACGTTATCGTTGTGATCGATGTAGATGCCGTGCTCACTGTTGGGCCAGATGCAGCCTTCTTCGGCTTTGCATTTGCCGCCAATGAAGCCGGGATCGGCCGGACCGCCCCAGGAACGCAGTAGCTTGCCCGAGGCGTCGAACTCCATCACAGAGGGCGCGGCTTTACAGCAATCGTTCAGGGAGCCGTAGACGCGCGCTTGACCCAGACCGTTGATGGGCTGGCCTTTTTCGTCGCTAACGCCGGGCAAGGGTCCTTCGAGGCCCGCCTCTTCGTTGGTGAGAGTGCGGGGGCGATTGTAGATCCAGATGTGATCGTGCGGGTCGACGTAGAGCCCGCCGATCTGGCCGAGGATCCAATTGTTCGGCAGAGGCTGAGGCCAGGAGGGATCGACGACGAAATTCGGAGTCTTGCCGGTGGGCGACGTGTTGTACACGCCGGACTGCCTCACCAGGCGGGCCAGCGCACCGGTGTTTTTCAGGACGTTGCTATCGGAGTCGGCTGCCATCACAAAACCGGTGATAGCCAAAGCCATCAACGGCACTGCGGCTGTCATTCTACGCTGGATCATACTTGGTGTTTCCCTTCCAACCCGCTGTCCTCGACGAGGGAGGGCTGCCCGCTTGCGCGCAACGCCCGCCCGCGCTTGCCTGTGCCGCGGTGAAGGTGGCGTTGTTGCTGGACTGCGCTTTCGTAAATGTTGCGCTGCAGACAGGAGCGCGGCGGCGAGGAGACGGCGCCGGCTCATTCAATTGCCTCCCGCCTGCTGGGGCGGATTGATGACCGCTTCATCCCAGTGTTCTTTGACCATGCCTTTCTCCACGCGAACCAGATCGAAGTGATTCCAGTGGTATTCTCGGCCGGGGTCATCGGGATCTTTTGCCGTGCGGTCCCACATCATCAAGCTGTAGGGACCGTTGATCAGGACTAAGACCGGCGGGTTGATCCAGGCCTCCTGAATCGGCTTGGCGTCTTCGGGTCGGCGTCCAGGAATGCGGCTCATGAACTGCTTAAAGCCATCGCGGCCCTGCGGCACATTGGGGTTGTGTTGAATGTAACCCGGGTCCATTGTCTTGTCGGCAAGCTCAAGATGCCCGTACTGAAGCATGTCTTTCAGCTCTTCTGTTGCGAGAGAAAGGGTTTCTTCCTCCTTTTTGGAAAGCTTGCCCGTATTCCACTGCATCGGCGGCTTCGGTGAAACCCCCGTGGGAACCTTGCCCGATCCTTTATTCTTCTGCGCGCTGTCCCAGTGCTCCTGCACTTTGCCGTTCTGAATGCGCAACACGTCGAAGCTGTTGGAGTGGTAGGTCTTCGACGGATCGCGCGGGTCCTTTTTCTCGGTTTCGAAAACGAGCCAGACGAAGTCTCCCCGTGCGCCCATCACCACGGGCGGATTCTCCAGTTTGGCGGGAATCGGATTCTTCGGCTTTGCGAACTTCGAGAAGAACTCGACAAATCCGGCGCGCCCGGTCGGGACGTTGGGATTGTGCTGAATATAGTCCTCCGCCTGATACTTCGGCGTCAGTTCCAGATGGCCGCCGTCCAGCACTTCACGCCACCAGTTAAGAACCATATCCAGATTCTTCTTCTCCTGGGATGTCATAGGAGCAGTCTGCGGCGTTGTGGGCGGGTTGATCGATTCGGCGAACATGAAAGCGGCTGCGAATGAGAGCAGCAGGCTGGCGGCGACGAAGGCGACGTTTGGACGGCTCACGGAGATCCTCCTCGATTTGCGATCTCGTGTAAGTATATTTGGAATTTCTTGCCGTTGGCAAAGGACCAGTTCGGGAGAAAAGCGCAGCTTGTTCTTCGATACAGTTTCGTGGACTCACCGGCATCGCCTGCCGCCTGGCAGAGGCGCCGGATAACGTCCTCCGCTGATATGATTGCGGAAAAGCGAGGTATCGATGGCGAACCGCACATTATTGCTGACGCTTGCTGCTCTCGGTCTAACCGGCATCACTCTGACCGGCCAGCAGTCGACCGACGGCATCTTCACAGCGGCCCAGGCGGAAGCAGGACGTGCATCTTATATAGACACGTGCGCGAGATGCCACACCTTCAGCTTGCGCGGTCGGAAGGGCAACGAAGGCGAACTTCCGCCCGTCAACACTCTATCCGAGGCCGATCAGAAATTCATCGGCAATCCGAATCATGTTCCCGCATTCGTCGGCGACGTTTTTCTGAGCCGGTGGGGCAATAAGACCGCCGCTCAACTCATCGCCCGGTTCGATGTAACTGCTCGCGATTCCAGTTTTAATTTCAAGAATGTCGACGACAATACTGCCGTCAATATCACCGCTTACGTTCTGCAGATGAACGGAGCCAGGTCGGGCCGGCAGCCACTCACCAGAACGACGGATGTTGTGATTAATTCGGTAGTAAAGCGATAGCCCGGCCCGTGGCGGTATTCGGTAACCGAAAGGCGGAGCTACTGCTTAGAGCTAGCGCGAGAAGAGCTTCCGATATTGTTCGGATATTAGCCGGTATGGGGGGCTGGCAGGGTTTTAATGGGGAGATGCCGAACGAAGATCATATCCGACGCGTCCGGCACTTGTGCCTGGCGCTGGCCGGCACTATGGAAAAGCTCTCGCACGGAGAGCCGACATTTTTCGTGAAGAAAAAGGTCTTCGCAATGATCTCCAACAATCACCACAATGACGGCCATGTGGCGGTGTGGATCCCGGTTCTTCCGGGGGAACAGGAGGCGCTGATCGCGATCGCTCCGAACGTCTACTACCGGCCGCCGTATGTGGGGGTGAAGGGCTGGGTTGGAATCGAGCTGTCGCAAATCGGAGATGACGAGCTCGGCGCGCATTTAAGCGAGGCATGGAAGCAAGTCAAAGCTCCAAAGCGGAAATAGCCGGGGAAATCCCGATGAGCCGGACGCTCATACCCTCGTCCCGAAAAAGGTTAAGAGTGGGATTGCTTACCGCCGGACCTGTTCCATCCTCAGTGGACTGCTGGATTTAAAGGCGCGGAGTGGAGCAGGGTCCTCAATGCGTCCATCCGCCCACCCGGCGAACCTGTCAGGAGTCCCTCCGGGAAGCGCCGGAACCTTAGTATGTCCTTGTAGGTCTGCTGGTAGGCCATCGAATTCAATCCCAGCCCTGCGATGTATTGCAGCCGCATGTTGATATCCCGGTTGATCTGCGCATTCACAAGCAGAGGCCGCAAATCGCCGGCCCGGCCCGCATAGGTGGCCAGCAACTCCACTGCCGAATGGAACCCTACGGCTCCGATCGACTCTCCGACGCCGAAATATGAAGGCTGGTCGAGGCGACGCTGTATGCTATCGACATTGATGGGCCCGGGGTCAAGCTGGCCAATTAGTACCAGGTCGAAGCCATCCCCGTTCAGATTATTGCTCCATACGGTACCTTCCGGGAAAACGGAAAAGAATGTCGCAAGCTCTGTTTTGATCGTCTCCGGGTCGCTATCGTAGATAGGAAGCCACTGGGCAACCACGCCGCCGGGGTTCAAGCGCCGCTTCACCATCTCGTAGTATTCCTTCGAATACAGGACTGAGGTTCCTTTCACCCACGGATGAATCGGGTCGGTGGTGATGACGTCGAATTTATCGCCTGTGGTGAAGATGTAATGCCGCGCGTCGTCGTAAACCATGCGCGTCCGCGGGTAGTGCAGCACGCCATAGTTCTCCTTGCCGAAATACCGATCGGAGGCGGGCGGTATAAACGGTTCGAGCTCACAAATGACCAGATCTTTCACCTCGGGATATCGCGTCAAAGACCCGGCTGTCACGCCTGCGCCGAAACCCACCACGAGCACGGAGCGCGGACTGGGATTGATGAGTGCGGGCAGGTGCCCCATCATGCGCTCGAGCCGCATGTCCAGAATCGCCGTGGAGGCCTCCGCCTTGCCGCTCACATAAAAGTGACGCTGGCCGGCCCGCTCCGCGATGACGACCGAGGAGCTCACCCCTTCGCCGCGATACAGCACGTTGGTTGGGTTGGCCCGGTCATACAGATCGAATCCACGCATAGTTGGGGCGATGCGCCGTCCATAGGCGATCATTTGCCAGGGCACATCGCTGACGGTCGAGATCAGCCCCCAGCCGAGCAGTATCGCCAGCCCGGCAACGGCGCCCCTCATCGGCCAGACGGGAAAGCGCCGCATGCCGGTTGCTGCGATTGCGGCAACGACCGCCGAAGCCAGGCATAGCCCGATGAGTATCTTCTGTACGTCGCGAGATCCTGCGGCGGGAATCAACCAGAGGCTGCAGGCGAGCGCTCCGATAATCCCTCCGGCCGTGTTGGCTGCGTACACCGCGCCGGATGGGCGTGCCGGGTCATCCCCGCGCAATGCTGTCGCAGCCATCGCGAGCGGGAAACTCGCGCCCCACAGCAGCGCAGCCGGTAACAGGGCCCACATGCAACGCATCAGGTCGAGTTCAAAATTAAACCAGGGATCGAGCGAAAGCCACGGGTCGATCGGCCAGTAGGGCAGCGAATGGGCCAGTGTGTACGCGGTCCAGGTAACAGACAACGCAAGCAGCATCTGGCAGGCGGCGAGGCCGAGCGCCGGATGCGCCAGACGCCTCGCGAGAGAGGAGCCGGCCGCGCTTCCGGCCCACAGTCCCACAAGGAACACTGCCAGGATAATCGAGAACGTGTAAACGGTGGCTCCCAAAAGAAGCGACAGGAGCCGGGTCCACACGACTTCCGCACCGAGCGCCGTGAGCCCGGAAAGACCGATCACAAGATATACAAGGCTGGTGCGCGGCCGCGACTGTTGCGGCGCGGATTCGACATTCCGAGGCGCCTCGTCCGTTGACATCAGGGCGATTGGCAGTCCGGAAAGGGACCACGCCGCCACGGCGACCACAGCGTTGATGGCGGCAGCCGTCCAGGTCGCGACTTCCATATCGAAGACTCTCAGAAGATAGAAGCCTGCGAGAAGGCACCCAAGGACTCCTCCGGCAATGTTGGCGCTATAGAAATACCCCATCCATGCCACACCGCGGCGCGAGGCCCCGGCCCATCGCGCGATCGCAGGGAAAGAGCCGCCCATCAGGAGAGTCGGCGGTAACAGACAGAATGCTGCGACGATACCGCGCAG
>CAWHSB010000029.1:0-90101 GCA_963831795.1 Terriglobia bacterium
ACCCGCACGGCGCCGCTGGAGAAGAGTAGCTCCGTAGACGTCCTATTCGCACCCCGCCAAACCACGGTGCTGGAGTTCGACCTGGTGAAGGCGGGCCTTCCCACCGAAGGCCGCGCCGACATCGGCATCGGGGCGGACGATGTGAAGCTCACCGGCCGCAGCCTGCAGGTCACCGTCCACAGCCTGGGCGCCCTCGACGCGCCCGCCGGTTCGGTCGTGGTGGAGGACGCGTCGGGCACGGTCGTGGCCCATGCTGCGACGCCGGCCCTGAAGGCCCCGCGCGACCTGAAGCCCAAGACGGCGGCGGTGAAGCTGTCGCTGCCCGCCGGTTTTAGTCCGAAGGGCGCGCACGTGCGCGTCACCCTGCCGGAAGGAACGCGGGGAGATCACCCAGCTGAACAACAGCGTGGCGCTGCCCTAGGCGCAGGTTCGTCTAGGGGCGCGGGCTTCGCAGCCTCAAGGCAGGGGACCTGGTAGTCACTCTCGCGGGGGGGGGGAGGGGCCCCGGCCCATCAACGGCCATGGGCGAACCCGTCCGGATCATGTTCCTGCAGTTGCCGCGTCGCCGGCTTTCCCAGATCTTCGCCAGGCCGATGGCCTCGCGCAACCGCCGAAGCTCCTCCGCATCCGGCTTCGGTTGATTGGCCAACGCGGCGACCTGGGCCTACGCCGTTCGCTCGTCGTCTATGGCGCTTCGTTCGTTGGTGAAGCGGGCGAAGAGCTGTGCGTAGCTGAGCTTCATTTCGAGGGGGAAGTGCGCAATCGCCTGACTGGCGTTGGTGACATCCCATGTGCTGGTCTGCAGGGCATACGTCAGAGGCACCGAGTACACGCCCGGTCGGCCGCGGCCCCGTTCCGGACGCCCAGGCCGCCAGCGCATCGGCGCGCGGTGACGCAGGCGTTCTGCTGGTCCATGATCCGCAGCGCCTTGATGTTGTAGGTGATCTTGCGCCCGAGCGCCTGACGGGCTTCGCCGATCTCGTAGCGCCAGTGCAGCCAGTCCACCGCCTGCTTGACGCCCGGCGACCTTCCGATTTTCGTCTCCGTCAACGGCAATTCTACCCATGGGAACGTGTACTTCACGATCTCGCCGAACTGACTGCAATCGGGAATTCGTCAATGCGACGTATGGTCAGCGCCGTAATCGTCCCAGGATAATAATCGGTCAATCCACGGGCGCCTGAAAGTCACGTGCCCGCTGCCGAGCAGGACCGGCGGCGAGGGCGGCGAAATCGTAACGACGTCTTCTTTTCCATCACGGTTAAATCCCCCGCAACCATGCGGGGATAGGGATTGTGTTCGCTGAAAGCGGGGAACGCCTCCGGCGCGTTAAAAGAAATCGTTCTCGTCGCAAGCAGTCCCACTGGCTGTAACCCGATGGAAACCCCACGCAAGCCTTTTCGGCATCCGACGTTCCTCTCTCAGCAAACGATCCCCCGATTGTACTCACAGGAAGCTGCGCAAGCTACACATTCTTGTTCCCTGGACTTACCGAGTAAACTTTTTCACCCGTCGCGCGCTGGCCGTGGTAGCCTTGCCAGGAGTGCCAACTGATGAGACTAAAAAGGACCTTAGCCGCTGCCGCGTTAACTCTGCTGGGCGCGACGCTTTCGCCGGCCCAGAACCAGGTTTACCTGACCGTAAACGGAAGCATGGACATCTACCGTGCCGGTGGATACAACGATGCCAGCGACGGAATTGCGCCCGTGGTATTCAGCTTCCCCGCGCGAGCCTGGCGGACCATGAGTTTGCCGAGCGTCGGCGGAGCGTGGTCGTGCCAGAGCGGATATCCGGATTACGGCGCGGACGGCGAAACCTCGGGCTACTGCGTGACTTCCGGCGGAACCACGAACTTCAACTCCGTTGGACCGTTCTCCGGCTATCGTCTGACGGATTTCGTGGGCGGCCTGGTGGGTATCTTTCTCGAAGACGAATTACCAGCGTCTGCGCCTCGGGCTCTGCGGTTTTACGTAAACGATAACTCCGAAAGCGGTATTCAGACAGACTTCCAGTCGCTCGCCCCTAAAATAGGACAAGTATTTTTTATCGGGGATGGATTGACGGGCACAGGCATCGGCGACCGTCAAAAGATCCTGGTCCCGCCCACTGCCACTCATCTTTACCTGGGCTATGCGGGCAATTGCGCTGCGCCCAACAACAACGTACCCGGCTGTTACTCCGCCAACGTGGATTCGCTCAATGTGACCGTACGGCTACAAGCTTTTTCGCCGAACTGGGTCGAACCATCGTTATCCGCAGCCCCCTCGGCCCGCATTGGTCCATCCATGGCTTATGATCCCGCCACAAAGTCTACCCTTCTTTTCGGCGGTAGTGGCGCGTTTGTGCCGGGCCCGGTTTACGGCGACACCTGGATCTGGCGCAACGGCTGGACCCAGCTTGCTCCAGCCATCTCCCCGCCTCCCCGGCAGTCTGCCGGTGCGGCTTACGATCCGACTACGAAAACGGTGGTGCTCTTCGGAGGGTGGGATAACAGTAACAACGGAGTCGCTCTCGGAGATACGTGGACCTGGGATGGAGTTACCTGGACCCGGCAACTCCCGCCGGTATCTCCGCCGGCACGGTATGCAAGGGAATCGATGGTCTACGATCCGGCTACCGAAACTGTCCTGCTATTTGGCGGCTATGGATCTGACACGGGCGGCTATGGTGGAACTCCGTTCAGCGACACCTGGGAATGGAATGGCAGGACGAAGGCGTGGAAACAGAGATTTCCGCTGTCACACCCGTCTTCGCGATGGGCGACGCTCGCATACGATCCAATCACTCGATCCGTTGTTCTCTTTGGTGGTGAGAATGCGGCAGGCGACTGCTGCCGCGTGTATTACAACGAAACGTGGACCTGGGACGGCGCCACCTGGACGAAACAATCTCCCCAAAATAGCCCAACGCCGCGAACGGAACAATCGATGGCTTATGATGCCAGGCTCGGCCAGATTGTCGTATTCGGTGGGACCTCTGGTCCTCCCACGGCTCTGAACGACACATGGGCCTGGGATGGAACCACGTGGAGACGGCTGAATCTCGCCAACCAGCCCGGCACGCGATATGTTTCCAACATGGTTTTCGACCATTCAACTGGTGGCCGGTGCTCTTCGGCGGAGAACTCAGCGGAGACATCGTTACGAACCAGACCTGGCTTCTGATTCCCTTCCCGATCCTCTGAGCTTCGGAGTAGTCTGACTGCCGGTAGCGCGGCCGTGTGGCATCGTATCTTGACGACTCCTCTGCTTCGGGAATGGCTTGCCGCCCCCAAGTGGCTGCCGGTGGAACGACCGCAATGATTTGGCGAGTGTCGAGGCGAAATACGGTCCCCGCATTCACGGCGCCGGGCCGACGAATGTCTTCGCGATCGAACAGGAATACAGGCCGATCGCCTGGATTCAGCAGTATCTCTGGGCTGACAAACCCCGAGCCCGCGCGACAACTCGGAGCAGAACCTGCTTCGGCTGGTATCGACCTCGCCATCGGAGAACCTGACTTCACAGGCTTGGGATTGGGGCCGGTAGTAATCCACGAGTTTCTCAACCAGTTCGTCTTTACGAACCCGGCATCAACTCAGTCGTTGCCGACCCCGCGGAAGGCAACCTCAGATCTTTTCATGCCTTCAGGAAAGCCGACTTCAAGGTTGTAATAGGGTTCAACTCGCGAGTGAGAGTTTCAGGCGACGGGTCGTGCGCCTGCCTCGCCCATGGGCTGCCATCTGAACGCGTGCTAGAATTTTTCGGCATGTCGATCGATTCACGGTTATCTCGCCGAAAAGCTCTTGCCCTCACTGCCGTCTCCCTGGGAATTCCCCGGTTAATGGCAGCCGCCGACAGTTCGGATCCGGCGCCGGGATTCTCGGGGAAGACCCTGACGGGTGAGACGTTTAACAATCGGTCACTGCTCGGCAAAGTCGTCCTCGTCGAGTTCTGGGCGACATGGTGCCCTTACTGCCGCAGCGATGCGGAGCCTCTGGACGATCTGGCAGTCGAGTTCGAAAAAGAAGGACTGGTGGTGCTCGCCGTGGATGTAGCGGAATCGAAAAAGACGGTGAAGACGTTTCTGGAGCGGAACCCGCGGAAAGCGAAGGTCGTGTTGATGGAGGACACCAATCTTGCGGCAATGTTTGCGGCTAAGAGCTTTCCGCAATACGAACTCATCGATCGTGAAGGCCGGATGGTCGCCGAGCAAAAGGGCGCCGGCGGCGAAGCGGCGCTCAGGCGGATGCTGCGCCGCGCCGGACTGGAATCGCGAGGAGACGACGATGAGCCGGTCGAGTTGCGTTCATCACCCCGCCGCGCGTGAGCTTTGAAAACATCTCCGACTGCCCGCCGATATTTGTTCTTAACGCCGCATTGGAGGTGCGCCCGCACCAGCGAACTGTTGCCGTCGAACTTGCCGGCCAGCTTGTCACCGGCCGGGTTCAACTCCACGGGAAATTTGATAGTCGTTCCGTAGAGATCGCCATGTGGCGCCTCTGCCCAACGCGGGAGGCGGAGGCGAGTCTATTTGCAGTTTCGCAAGACGGTGCTCATCGAAATCGATTCATGCTTGAGGAACTGGGGCGAATCCTTATCGACGAACGAACGCGCGCCGGAGTAAAGGCAACGAAACGCCGAGGTCCGAAACTCGGACGTGAGCCGAAATTGACGCCATAGCAAGTCAATCGTGCCGGAAAATATCGACGCCCGGGAGCGGCACGAAAACGTTGCCGCGATTCCAAACGTAGACCGGACAACCACTCTTATCTGACGGTTGGCGGTTCAAGCACCATTACAAAATGCGGACCCTCAACATGGCGATATCCACGATCAGACAGGTCACGGTACCGACCATAAGTTTGCCATTGGCAATGCCAACGCCCGACAGATGAGTGTGATCCGGCGGCGCCGCGGCTCTGATAATCGAGATCCTCTCGCAGGGCTGATACCACACGATCGATACTCAAGAGCCGTCGTCTTTTTCTGAAGCAGCCATTCCCGAAGCCACCATCGCGGCAAAACTCGGGACTCCAACGCTCAACGTCGCCAGCAAATCCCCAGGAGACCGGCCAATCGTTACTGCCTGTTCATTGAGCCGAGATGCAACTGTTTCGGGATCGACTGTGTAGAGATCCATCAGAAACTGGTCCGGATGCCGCGCTTCGATCTTCCATTCCACCAGCGACGCCGCCGGGAAATCCTTCAGGTTCGAAGTCACGATAACCTTCGCGCTCGCCCTGACAGCCGCGGCAGCCACGTGTCGATCCTTGGGATCGTTCGTCATAATAGCCGTGAATTTTTCGTAGCCATAGACCTGGGCTTCCGGGAAATGAAGTTTGATCTGTTCCGTCAGGTGCGCGATCTTATTCCCGACTCAGGTTTCTGCGGCTCTCCAGATTTCGCGTCACTTCCGCCCAGATCTGAGGCGACCATTTCGGAATGTACAGCGGAGGAGTTTCCGCGAGACGCAGCAGCGTGTCGCGGAGCGAAGCGGGCAACAACACGCAGGCATCGAGAACCGCGACGATTTCGCCGCGAGGATTGGCGGGCAATCAGAACTCATCATAAACGCCATCTTTGACAGCGTCACGAGCCATCTGTTCGATCGCATCATGGCGTCGGTGATCACGTTCCTTCCGGAATGAGATCAGGTCCTGAAAGTAGACGCGCCGGTGGGTGCCCGTTCGGTGAAAGGGAATCTTCCCTTCGTCGAGAATTCGCACGAGAAACTGCCGGGAGACGCCGAGAAAATTCGCCGCCTCCTGCGTGGTCATCTCCTGGGCGGCGGCAGTGAGCGAAACCGCTTTACCGTCCGCGATATCCTCGATGATCTTCAGGAGGAGACGGTAAAGCTTATCCGGTAGCGCGATCTCGTGGAGTCCGCGATTACCCCTCGCGCGATTACCTTCCAAACGGCGCAGCAGCGCAGTGACTTCCGCTTCTTGAGGGTTCGAAATGGCGGCCTGGAGAATTGAAGGCATACAGCTATTCGCTACAACCGCAACCATCATATCGCAGTTGAACGAGCCGCGAATTACCTGTCACGTCGTTGAGAGCTCACCTGAGTTCCAGACCCGTGCCGCCCAACTCCCGCCCTCCGCGCCTCTTCTTGTCGGCAGGGACGACCCTTGCTTCACCGAAGGACTGACATCTGTCGGTAAGTCGGTATGATCGAACTCGTGGCCGCTCCTTCTACCCTCAGCGTGAAGAACGTGCCTCCCGCTCGGTATACCTTCACGTGAAAACGAGCCGTCTTCGCGCGAGGTTGTCTCGAAGGTGGCGCCTCCCACGGGGGCTCTGCAGTTTGGCTGGAGCGAGATCGCCCCATTCATAATTCGCCCGATGTCCGGCCTTTCTCGACGTATGCGCGGAAATGTGAAAACATTCAGAACCTGCGTCGATACGGAGAAAGTCGGCATCAAGCCAGTATTCTCCTGGAGGGAGGTTCGCTATGTGGACCACTCCATCGGCGGCAGTCAGGCCGGAGAACCTGATTTCGCCATCGGCTGTGACTTTCACCGGACACCTTCGAGGCCCTTTTCGCCATGCCTGACAAAGACCCAAAATCTCGCCGGAGCTCGATCCCATGGTCCACGCATGCCGCCACCGAGCAAACAGCAGCTGGCGCCGTGCACAAAAAAAGAGCGATGGAATTGTGGCAACCTCCAACATCCCATTGAAACGGGTGGGCATGAGCGCCGATTCCTTCCCAGTGAAGACTCCGATACTGCTCTGTCAGGCGCCTCAACCCTCTAATTCTGCCGCTTCTTTTCCTTATGAGCAGCCTTGGTCTTCCCCTTCGCCGGCCGTCTCACCGGCTCGACGATCGAAAACTGAAGCTTGCGCTCCAGCGGATCGGCCCGTTCCAGAATCACGCGTACGCGTTCTCCGATCGAAAACTCGCGCCGCGTCCGCTGACCGATGATCTTGCGCACGTTCTCGTGATACGCGTAGTGGTCCCCCGGCAAGCGTGTCGATCGGAACCAGACCTTCCACAAACAGATCCGCCAGTTCGACGAACAAACCGTATCGCGCCGTGCTGATCACCAGGCCGTCGAACTCCTCGCCCACGCGGCCCTCCATGAACTTCGCCTTCTTCCACTCGACCAGTTCGCGTTCGGCGTCGGCGGCGCGGCGCTCGGTGAGCGAGCACTCGTCCGCAATGGATTTCAGTTCGGTCTCGTTCGAGTACGAAGCGCCATCGAGCGACGCGGTCAGCAGCCGGTGAACGATCAGGTCCGGATACCGGCGAATGGGCGAAGTGAAATGCGTATAGTGCGTCGCGGCCAGAGCGAAGTGGCCGACATTCTCCTCGCTGTAGCGCGCCTGCTTCAGCGACCGAAGCATCAGATAGCTCAGGATGCGCTCCTCCGGCTTGCCTTCGATCTTCGCCACCAGCTTCTGATAAGCGCGCGACGAAAGCTTGATCTCTTTCGGGATAATCACGTCCTTGTAGACTGGTGCGTCCTTCCGATTTCCGCTCCTTATATCGAAGCCGCGAAACCGGTATCGCGCCCACGCCCAGCGAATACCCGAACTGCGCCGCAATCTCTTCGAACTCCATCATCCGCTTCGGGTCCGGCTGCTCGTGGACGCGATAAATCGCGGGATGGCCTGTCTGCTCCAGATGCGCCGCCACCGCTTCGTTCGCGGCCAGCATGAACTCCTCGATGATCCGGTGCGCGATGTTGCGCGCGCTCCGCGCAATGCCGGTCATCACGCCCGATTCGTCGAACTCGATCAGCGGCTCCGGCAAATCGAAGTCGATCGAACCGCGTTTCTCGCGCTTGTGCTGCAGAATTTCGGCCAGCTCGCGCATGAGCTCGAATCGCGGAACGAGCGCCGCGTAACGCGCCGTCTGCGCGGGATCGCCTTCCAGCACCAGATGCACATTCGTGTAGGTCATGCGCTCCGCGCTGCGAATCACGCCCCGGCAGAATTCAAACGCCAGAGGCTCGCCGTGCCGGTCGAACTCGATCAACGCGGAGACCACGAGCCGGTCCGCATGCGGCACCAGCGAACAGATATTCGTCGACAACTCGAACGGCAGCATGGGCACGGCGCGGTCCGGGAAATAAACGCTGGTCCCCCGCAATCGCGCTTCGCCGTCGATCGCGCTTCCCGGCGTGACGTAATGGCTGACATCCGCGATATGAACCTGCAGCGCGTAATGGCCGTTCGGCAAGCTTGTCGACAAGCACGGCGTCGTCGAAGTCGCGCGCCGTCTCGCCGTCGATGGTCACGATCGGCAGATCGCGGAAATCGCGCCGCCCCGCGAGTTCGGCGCCGGTGATGAAAGCCGGAATCGACTGCGCCTGATCGATCACGTCCGAGGGAAAGCGATTCGGCAAATGATGCTTCCGGATCACGATCTCGACGTCGATTCCGAAATCGTCCGGCGAGCCCAGGATCTCGATCACACGGCCCATCGGCGGCCCCTGGCGGTCGCCGTA
This sequence comes from Terriglobia bacterium, assembly GCA_963831795.1. Taxonomy (GTDB): domain Bacteria; phylum Acidobacteriota; class Terriglobia; order Bryobacterales; family Bryobacteraceae; genus BOG-234. The sequence goes on from CAWHSB010000029.1 coordinate 8,438, forward strand.
ATCGAGCACCTCGGCATTCACGATCAGGCCGTCCATGGCGCTGATGTCCGGAACTTCGACCGGCTTCGGCCCGATGCGATCGACCTGATCCACCAGCCGGCGGAATCGCCATGTCCTCGGGGATTTCAATCCATTCGGTCAGCCGTTCGTCGTGAGGCGCCACGAACAGTCCGCGGCGATTGATACGGAACTGGCCGACGACGGTGGGTGCGCGCGCCGCAGAACCTTCCAGATCTCGCCCTCGGTGCGTCCGGCGGCCCCGGAGTGCGTGATGTGCGCGATGGCCCGGTCGCCATTCATCGCGCCTTTCGTGCTGTCGCGCCCGATGTAGATGTCGCCCGACACGCCGGGAATCGGGTGATCGGGAATCAGAAACCCGTAGCCATCCCGGTGCATGCTGACGCGCCCGGCGACGTAGTCGCGATTCCGCGAAGTGACGGCGTAATGCAGGTTCGGGAGCTGAATGACATCGCCGCGAGCCGCAAGGCGGTTGAGCGCGGCTTCAATGGCCGCGCGGTCTTCGCCTTTGGCGCGCAATTCCTTGAAGAGATGTTTGAGTCCGGTTCTCCCCCTCGGCTGCTTCGCGATGTGATCGAGCAGCGCCGAATCCGTCATCTTCTTATATTAAGAGCCACACGGGCGCCGGGCTATTCCACAGGCGTATTTGATTGGCATAATATTAGGTGATGCGCTATCTTCTGCTTTTGCTGCCCGCCCTCCTCGTTGCAGGTGAAACACCGGCGGCTCACAAGACCACTTCTCCGAACAAACCCCTGGCCGCCGTAACGGTCCAGAAGAACTTCAAGGAGAGCGGCTCGCCGACAGCCCCGATCAAGATGGAGATCTACACGGACTACGAGTGCCCGGCCTGCCGCGCGCTGTATCTGGACACGCTGCCCTCTCTGAACGCCGATTTCGTGGCGACAGGCAAGGTCGAACTGCTGCACCGCGATTTCCGTCTGCCGCAGCATCAGTTTTCGAAGGTGGCGACCCGCTATGCCAATGCCGCCGGAATGATCGGCAAGTTTGACCTCGTCGTTCATCAGCTTTTTGTGACGCAGCCGGAATGGTCGCAGAACGGAAACGTCGATGGCACAGTGGCGAAGGTGCTGTCGCCCGCCGACATGGAGAAGGTCCGCGAACCTCGTCAAGACCGATGCCCATCTGGACGATTCGGTGGTCGCGGATGAAGCAATGGCCAACAATCAGGACCACCTGACCGAAACGCCGACGCTCGTGATCATCGCCAAAGGAAAGCGCGAAGTGATTGGCGGCGGAATGCCGTACGCCATTCTGAAGCAGTACCTGAATCAGAAACTTCAGTAGCAACTGAAGAATGAAGCGAGGTCTCCTCATTGCCGGGCGGCTGATCATCGCCGGCATATTCCTCTACGCCGGTTACGAGAAGTTTCGCGAACCGTGGATTCAATTTGCGGTGTCCGTGTCGGAGTTCAAGGCCGTCCCGGATAGCTGGATTCAGCCCATAGCCCGGATTCTGCCCGTGGCGGAGATCGCGCTCGGAATCGCCCTCGTCTCAGGCATCCTCGCGCGTTGGTTCTCGCTCATCGCAACCCTGCTTCTGCTCCTCTTTCTCGGAGTCGGAATCCGTGCGTACGCGTTGGGCCTGGCGGTCGACTGTGGATGTTTCGGAGCCGGCAAGAGCGGAGGGATCGACGCCATGTGGTTCGTCGAGCACGGCGCCATGGTCGCGCTCGCCCTCGCCGTCACGATCGGAGCATTCCTGATGAAGACCCGAATCCGAAAACCCGAGCTCGTCTCCGCATAACGCTGCGGCGTTGGGCCAGCGCTTCGGCTTCGGCCCTGCGCCGGCCTTCAGGCCGGCACGGAGCTTTACGTCAGCCGGTAGCGCCGGCGATCTTGTCGCCGGTCCTTGCACGACAGAGCGTTTTACAACCCCCTGCCCTTCCCCGCCGAAGCCTTCTGCTTCTGCTGCACCGCCCAAGCCAGATTATTCCGTGCCAGCTGATTATCGGGCCGCAGCCGCACCGCCTGTGCCGCCGCGCTGATCCCCTCATCCCATTTCGACTCTGAGTTATAAGCAGCGGCGATGTTGTTCCACGCGTCCGAATAATCCGGACGCAGCTTGAGCGCCTCCCGCGCCGCCGCGATCGACTCCTCGAACTTCCCCTGCCGATAGAACTCCAGCGATTCGTTGAGATACGTCTCCGGCGTCGGTTTCAGCGAGTCCACCCGACCCAGCCAGGCCAATGTCTGTGGGTCTCCCGGGAATTTCGTGAGCGTCTCCTTAGCCGTCAGCCGCAGGAGGTTCGCGTCCATCTCCTGGCCATAAATATCCATCAACAGATGCGGCGCGTCGAGATACGAAGGATTATCCGCAATCGTGGTATCGAGCTCCCGGATCGCCTCGTTCATGCGTCCACGCGACCGAAGCCAGACCGCATAGTAATAATGAGAGACGGCCTCCGCCGGCGCAAGCTGAATGGCGCGCGCAAAATGGCGCTCGGCCTCCGCGTCATTGCGCAAAGCGCCGTTCGCAACCCCCAGGTTCACCTCGAGAACGGAGTAGTTGGGATTGTAGACAAGCGCTCTCTGGAAATAATCGAGGGCGCGCGCGGTTTTGCCCTGGGACATCTGGGTGAGACCGTAATTCATCAGCCCCCGCCCGTTGTGGGGGCTTTTCAAACTTACGTCGTACCAGAGCGACTCCTCGGTTCGCCACACCTTGTTCCGCTCCCAGGCCCCCGCCGCGAACGCCAGCAGGATTACGCCGCAAACGACCGCCACTACTTCCCGCCGGACCGGCCGCGACCGCAGCCACAACGCCGCCGCCCACGACACGCTCAGCGTTAATCCCACGAACGGAAAAAACATCCGGTGATCGTTCTCCACTTCGGCCAGCGGAAAGACCGATGTCGGCAAAACCGCCAGCAGAAACCAGAACAATCCGAAGGCGATCGGCCTGGTTTCGCGGCGGCGCGTAGCCCATACCGCAACGAGAATCAGAGCCAGCACAAACACGAATCCGAACAGCGCGTCATTGTCGAAAATACTGTTAAACGGGACACGATCGGAGTCGGCGGTCAGTCCGGTCGGAATGAAGAAGGTGCGGAAGTAGCGAAAAATAACGATCGGCTGGGTAATCCGGTAATCGTATGCGGAATAAGCTCCGGGGGTGAAGCTCGCGGGCGTCATCGCGGAACTGAGCCAGGCGAGCGCCGCGACCGTAAGCAGAGACGGAACCGCCCGGCGCGCCGCAACCGCGGGCGTCTCGCCCTCCACCAGCCAGACATAGAAGAACAGGATGGCGGGAAAAACCATCGCCGGCGGCTTGCAAAGAATAGCTGCCGCGAGAGGCAGCAGATAGATGCCGTACTTCCGCCATCGCGGCAGGAACGCCCACGATGGCCAGACTCGCCACCACGCCCAGCGTCGAATACAAATCGGCGCGCTGAATGATGTAGTTCACCGTTTCGGCGATCGCCGGATGCACCGCGAACAACGCGGTGGCGAAACGCCGCGGCCCACACGCTGTCAACGATCTTCCAGAACAGCGCAAACATCAGCGCAAGCAGCACCAGGAACCAGAGGAACGTCGAGAGGTGGAAATAGAACGGTTTCATGCCGCCCCCGAGCCAGTAATCGAAGGCCAGCGACGAAGTCACGAGAGGACGCCACGAGCGATTCGCGGGCAGGACGCTGCTGGTTTCCGCATCACGGAAAAACCGCGGCACGTTGTGAATGTTCTGAATGTAAGGATTCTGAACGATCGTATGGAAATCGTCGAAATGGAATTCGTTCCTGAAGTGATTCGAGTAGACCGCCGTCACCAGCGCGACGAGACAAATGAAGATGGTGAGGGCTTTCCGGCGCATTACTTTCTGGCTGCTAACGACCGGCGCGCAAATACGAAATCCCGCTGAATCGTAAAATTCGCGAAAAACAGAAGCGTCTCGACCGAAATCTTGGCCACCATCACATTCACGAAGAGCATCCTGGTCAGGAACGAGATCAAAGAATACGAAACGCAAACGTTGGCGACCGCCAGCAGAAGGTAGCGCGGCAATGCGGTGTGATGTTGCGCGCGGGAGAGAAACACCGAACGCCGGACGACCGTATAGTTGAACGTCAGCGCGATCACCCGGCCCCCCAATAACGATGCGGACAGGATGCCCGTCGTGCGAATCAGGATATAGAAGACGACATTATCCAGCAGAGAGGTCGTCATCGAAAGCAGTCCGAACCGCAGCAGGACGAAGTAAATTCGCATCGAGTCGCGCAGCGGGTCGAAATGGGAGGTTGGATTCCCCGGCTGGTAAATCGTCCGGACCGGCTCCTCAATCACCCGAACGCCGAGGTGCTTCGCCGCCATCAGCATTTCCAGTTCGAACTCGTAACCTGAAGCCGGCACGCTGAGCATCCGCTCGACCAACTCGCGCGGGATGGCGCGCAGACCGGTTTGAGTATCCGAGAGCCTCTGGCCCACAACCAGGCGCATCATCGCCCGGGTGATCGAATTGCCGAGGCGGCTGCGCAGCGGAACGTCGCCCGCGAATCCGCGCGCACCCAGCACGAGCGCGCCCGGGTTTTCCGCGAAACGAGCCGCCTACCCGGCAGATATCGGCGGGATCGTGCTGGCCGTCGGCATCGGCCGTTACGATGCCGGCCAAACCCGGATGCTCGACCAGCGCGTAGTTCATCCCCGTCTTGAGCGCCGCCCCTTTCCCCAGATTCACAGCATGGCGGACGACCTTCACCCCGGCAAATTCCTCAAGAAGGTCGAAAATCCACGCATATTCCGGCCCGCTTCCGTCGTCAACCACGACGATGCCGGTGAACCCGGATTCGGCGAGCGACCTGACGACTTCTATGAGAGCCGGCCCGGGCCGGTACGCCGGTATCAAAAGCGCAACGGAAATAGCCGGAATTTCCGCGCTAATCCCTCGCGTCAAGGCCGAAAGGCTCTCGATCTTCATAAAACCTGAATGCCTATTTTATCCGCTCACGAGCCATTCGGAGCGCCTCTTCCGCAGTCGAAATCCGCCCCTCGAGTTGCGCGTCTTCGATTTCGTGCAGAACGGCGCCAAACGCCGGCCCCGGCCGGTATCCCGCGGCGATCAGGTCCTTGCCCGGTCAGAAGAGGCGCCGGTTTCAGTTCTTCCGCCGGCACTTCGCTCTGCTTCCGCCGCACGAAATCGTAATTGTCGAGACCACCGTGGCTCGAAAGGCAATCCAGCCGGTGCAGCGCCATATGCTCCTCGAAATCCGGCATTCGCATGAACCGCTTGAGCGTACTTTCGCGCATTCGCGGCACTTCCATAAACCTCATATGATTTGCGATCAGCGCTTCCACACCCTCGATCACCTGATTCGGAAAACGCAGACGGGTCAGCAGCGCATGCGCGATCTCGACGCCCTTCTCGACGTGTCCGTCAAACCGGATTCTCTCCGCCATGCGGAACGTCGCGGGCTTACCGACATCGTGCAACAACACGCCCAGCGCCAGCGTCAGCGACGGATCGCGCAATCCGTCGAGCATGATCAGCGTGTGGGTCCAGACGTCGCCCTCCGGATGAAATTCGGGCGGCTGCTGGACGCCCTTCATGGCCGCGACCTCCGGCAGAACCTGCTGAAGCAGTCCGGTCGCATCCAACAATTCAAACCCAAGTCGAACGCCGCCTTCGGTCAGAATGCGCGCGATTTCATCCCGCACGCGTTCCGGCGAAACACTTTGAATCAACGGCGCGAGCCGCTGGATCGCCGCCAAGGTTTCCGTTTCGATCTCAAACCCCAGTCGTGCGGCGAACCGGACCGCACGCAGCAGACGGAGGTGATCCTCGCGGAAGCGCCTCTCCGGATCGCCGATGGCGCGAATCAGCCCGGCGTCAAGATCCGCACGGCCGCCGACGAAATCGAGTATCTCGCCGCTCGCGGGATCGAGCAGGAGCGCGTTGATCGTAAAATCCCGCCGCAGCACATCCTTCCGCGGGTCGGTTTCAAACAGCACCCCTGCGGGATGCCGGCCATCGGTATATTCAAGATCGCTGCGAAAAGTGGCGACCTCCACCTGCTCGCCCTCCTCACGGACAAGCACCACCCCGAAATGAGCGCCCACCTGATCCGCCCCCGGGAAAAGCCGAAGCAATTCATCGGGTTGCGCGGAAGTCGTAACGTCGAAATCCTTCGGAGCGCGCCCCAGCAGCAGGTCCCGGACGCACCCTCCTGTCAGGTAAGCGGTGTAGCCGAACCGGTGAAGACGGTCAATAATCTTTCTAGCTAAAGATAGATCCTGATGGTTCGAATTCGCCATGGCATTGGTGCTGGCACTTACCTTTCATGCTAATCTGTTGGGGCTGAGTTCTCCGTTTGAACTCCGCGGCCGTCCGCGACTGGCCCCCAAAAACTCGCCGGCTCAGGGACCCGGAGGGCCGCCAGCAGGAGCTTCTTCTTTGACCGATTCACAACCCATGTCACGGCGCTCGACGACGAATAAGGTCGTCGTGGCGACAACCGTCATGTTGTCGTTCATTTCGTTCTGGCGCGCCGCCGCCATCGTTTTGAGCGATCTCGCCTCCTCGGCGTATTACGTCGGCGGCATTGCCGAGACCGCGATCGGTAAATCGGCGCCCTGGTTCATCCTCGGAATCATGCTGTTCTCGTACGCGGTGCGCGCCGTGTACATCGAAAGCTGCAGCATGTTCGTCCGCGGCGGCGTTTATCGCGTGGTGCGCGAGGCCATGGGCGCGACTTACGCGAAGTTCTCCGTTTCGGCGCTTCTGTTCGACTACGTGCTTACCGGACCGATCAGCGCGGTCAGCGCCGGCCTCTACCTCGCGGTCCTGCTCAACGAATCGATCGACTATTTTCATCTTCGTGCCACGCACCTGAATCCGCAATACTTCGCGGCCGGATTCGGCGTTCTCGTGACCCTTTATTTCTGGCGCAAAAATATCATCGGCATGCATGAATCGAGCGAGAAGGCGCTCCGTATCATGCAGATCACCACGGTTATGGTGGTGATCCTGATCGTCTGGTGCCTGATCACGATCTTCGTTCACGGTTACCAGCCGGTTCCCTTCCCTGCGATGCGGAACATCCATATTCCGGACGAATCGCTCGGCTGGCTGAAAGGAACGGGCGTGGCGCAGATCGCCGTCTTCGCCGTTCTGATCGGCGCCGGTCACTCCCTGCTGGCCATGAGCGGAGAGGAAAGTCTGGCGCAGGTCAACCGCGAAATCGCCTCCCCGAAGCTCAAGAACCTGGAACGCGCCGGTTTCGTGATTTTCATCTACAGCCTGGCGTTCACGTCGCTGGTTTCCTTTTTCGCCGTCATGCTGATTCCGGATGCGGACCGGCAGAAGTATCTCGACAATCTGATCGGCGGACTGTCCATGTTCCTCGCGGGGCCTTACGGGCTGCGTCTCGCCTTCCATGCGTTCGTCGTTCTGGTAGGTGTGCTGATTCTCTCGGGCGCTGTAAACACCGCGCTCATCGGGTCGAACGGCGTGGTGAATCGGGTGGCGGAAGACGGCGTTCTGACCGAATGGTTCCGGAGGCCGCACCATCATTTCGGCACCACCAGCCGCATCATCAACATCATCGCCGGTCTGCAGTTGAGCCACGATCGTCATCAGCCGCGGCAACATCGAAATGCTCGGTGAGGCCTATGCGTTCGGCGTGGCCTGGAGCTTCGCTTTCAACGCACTTTCGATTCTGGTGCTCCGCTACAAGATGCCGGACGCGCGCGAATGGAAGGTGCCGCTGAACTTCCGAATCGGCGGCAAGGAAATCCCGCTCGGTCTGGCGATGATTACCACCATGTTGTTCCTGCTTGCGGGAATCAACGTACTGACGAAGAAAGTCGCCACCATTTCGGGCATCGCGTTTACCGTCGTATTTTTCCTCGTATTCGAGTTTTCCGAACGCTACAACAAGCGCCGCCATGCGATCGCGGCGCACGTGCTGGGTCACGAGCACGAACAATTCCGGCTGCATTCGACGGACGAGATCTCACCCGAAACGCTTCACATCCGGCCGGGAAATATTCTGGTAGCGGTTCGCAATCCGCACCACCTCGAACATCTGCAGAAGATCCTGGAGAAGACCGATACTCGCCGCCAGGACATCGTGATCATAACGGTGAAGGTTGTGACTCAATCGGGGTCGGGCGAGCACGGACTCGAGCCGGATCAGGTCTTCGCCGACCAGGAGAACGAGGTGTTCTCCCGCGTGGTGGGTATCGCGGAGAAGGCGGGCAAACACGTTGAACTGCTGACCGTTCCCGGAACCGATCCATGGCTCGCGATCGTGCAGACGGCGAACATTCTTAAAAGTTCGCGCCTCGTCACCGGGCTCTCGCCGAACATGACCCCCGCGGAACAAGGCCGCCGCGTCGGCAGCGCATGGGAGGATCTTCCCGCGCCACGTCCGTCGCTGTCGCTCGAAGTCGTCATGCCGGACCCGAACGAATCGATGTATTTCAACCTCGGCCCGCATCCGCCCAGGTTATGGCCTGAGGATGTGGACCTCACCCACGGACTCTGGCTGGAACTGATCGCCAGAGGCGCCGGCGATGAACTTCGGCACCGCGACGTGGTGAGCGTGGCGTTACGCCGGTTAAAGCACGAACTGCAGACTGTCGAGGCGATGACGTGTTGAAAGACGTTGTGGCTACCGTCAGGGAACACGGTCCGGATAAGGTTGTGGTCCCGGCCGTGCCGGCCAAGTCCAATCACCGGCACTGACAAGCCGGGTCCGAGCCACCACGGAATTCGGCTGCCATTGGATCAACCGGGCGCCACTTCGGCGTAGCATGAATTACCCGAGCATCGGGAATTAACGCCGCGAGGGGTCTACTCAAGCCCACATTGCGACAAATGTTCCAGGCGGAACCCGCTACCGTCGCCAGGATCCATGAAGAATGACACGCCCCAACGCCTCGACAGTGAATTCCACGAAATCTTGTTGTACGAGAGCGGCTTGGCCTCCACCCCAAGTGATGTCCCACAGCCGACCGTTGTCATCCTGTGGCTGGATCCGTCAGCCCGCGTCACCCACTCTTCACGGTATCTCGGCAGGTGTTTATGACCGTGAAGGATCAGGCTGACCCCTCGGCTTCCACACCATGCCAGGAAGCTCTCGGCGTCGTCCATTCGCAGAAAATACTCGTCGGTAATATTGAATTTCTCCAGCAAACGTGAAACGAGGGTTTCTTTCGTCGCTTCGAAGGAGAATGGGTGATGGTGAATCAGAGCGACGAGGAGATAAGCCTTGATCTCGGGGCGCCTCAGAATCAGTTGTTCGAGCCGTGTCGCCACTTCAATCCTCTGTCCGGTTGTGATCTTGCCCCGCGCCGTATGGGCGTCCAGAGAGGAGTCAAAGCAAAGGAAAACGCACTGCGTGTTTTCGTCGGTAACCACGCTTGACCATTCAACCTTTCCGATCTGCTTCAGATTCTGACGGAAAATACCGCGCTTCCTTTGATCGTGATTGCCTGGGATCACAATCGCTTCCTGGCCCCGCTCTCTCTCCAGTGCTGCGCGAAAACTATGAAAGGCGCGCGCTTCATCGGGTCGCGGGTTGTCGAAGAGATCTCCCGTAATGACGACCTTCGCGACCGACCGGGAAATCGAATGCAGATGAGTGGACAGATACGGTTCCTTTTCCTGCGCCCACTCGGTTCCGAAGTGCAGATCGCTCAACTGCAAAATATTCGCCTTCTCGGAGCGTCGGCGCCAATCCTCAAGAATTCTATCCAGCTGCTGTGGAGACTCAAGTGCCCGGCGCAACTCATGATAGAGATCCTTGGCTTGTTCCAGACGTGCGAAAGCGGCCACGGTGCTTCTTGACCAAAACACCATCCCTGGCCACTCCTGAGAGTGCTCGGCGGCCAACGCGACCGCCGGAAATGGATCGAGCAACCTGATGCCGCCCGAGGCAGTCCAACCTGAGGGGATGAGGAACAGTGCCTGATGCCCGCTATCGATGGCGGCGTAATTTATGAAAGCCTTCAACTGTTGATCGTCTTGCCAGCTTCCGACCGCGAGTCCGAAAAGGCCATAATCACTGAACAAACCACGTATCGAGGCCAGCCGCGCCGGAATCTCGTTCTCGGGAACATGCCTGGACCAGTCAGGTTGATTGGCAAGGTCCTCCCATGCCAGCGTCGCCGTCCGCTTAACCGCCGCAATCCAGTCCGGCGAACTCGATATCAGAATCTCGGAGAACACATCTTCTGGTCGCGGTTCTGCGCAACCACTCAAAGTACCGAGAAAGCTGATTAACTCCGCGTAGGACACTCGTGGAGGTGTGCGACTCGCTGTTGTCAGATAGGCAACGATATTCGCTTGCTGGATACCAAAACTGAAACCCATAACTAATCCGGGCAGGCCACCAACCGCCGTATCTTACCACCGATTGGCCGCACTGCCATTTTGTCCCGGCGCCGCGTGTTTACCGGCGATTGCTCGGACCACGGTTATCTTAGGGGCGCGTTCCCCGGACGTCGTTCACTGCAGCCTGGCATATTCCTCTTTGGCTTCCCGAAGGATCGGAAGGTCGCGGTCGGCGTCCTTCCATAGTTCAAAGAACTGCTGAAAAGCCTTTTGGGCATTAACCACATCGCCGGTGAGAGCGGATCCGCGCGCCACACCCAGCCAGGAAAGTGAATAGAACTGTCCCCAGTAGGGATCGCGCCAGGCACTGGCCCAACTGGCGCCTTTGTGATCCGTGATCTTCCGGAACTCATCCGTTGCGTCCGCGCCCTTGTTCATATGCAGGTAAGCGAGGCCACGCAAGTAAATGATGTCGAGATAAGCGCGCTCGTAAGGCAAGGCGGACGCCAGCAGTTTCACGCTCTCAGCCGGCCGTTCGTGGTTGAGGGCAATGGCGGCGCGAATCCCGGGTTGCTGCACACGATTCCAGATGGTTCCCGTCGGGAAAGCCTTCGAAGTCTCCTCCGCGAGCTTTTCTGCCCGGCCCGCATCGCCGCATATTGCCAGCGCTATCGAAGGACGCCCCAGGCGGCGAACCGTCTGGCAGTTGCCCGCGAGCGCGTCGGCACGCGCGTCAGCTTCGTCGAATCCCGCGGCGGTGTCCAGCAGCCCTCCCCGCAGCGCCGCCGATTTGGCTCTCTGAAACAGGGCATGCGACTGACCGCGCTGGCCATGTACATTCAGGTTGGCCGCCTGCAAGCCAAAGCTGAGAAACTCCTCGGGCTTGCCTTCGAACCAGTGAATCTCTCGCGAGATCGCCGCCTGATCATCCTCGATAAAGGCCATTTCGAGGAAGCGCTGGTGGATCCTCGCTCCACCGATTCCCTGCGCCTGCAGTCTCTGCTCTAACTGCCTCGCTTCCGGAAGACGATCAAGGCAGATGTAGGCATCCAACTGACGGCGATAGGGAGGTTCGGCATCGGCCTGTAACCGCGTCGCTTCCAGACCTTCCTTCAGGGCGTCTTCATATCGTCCCAGGTCGATGAGGAGGGTGCTCAAATTGTTGTGCACTCCCCACCATCGGGGATAATCGCGAATACCCACCTGATAGGCCTCAATCGCTTTGTCCGACTCGCCAGTGGCCATGTAGTGATATGGCGCGATCTGGTCGCGCTCGTTCTCTGAAACCTTGTCGATCAAATGGAAAGCCTTTTTCGCGTAATCCCGACTGCGCACCATGTCCCCGGCTTGCTCAAACCCAACACCCAGGTAAAAGTAGGCCATCGCGAAATTCGGATCGATTGCGATGGCGCGCTCAAATAGCGGAACAGCGGGTAGAAACTGACCATGGACCATCGTGGTGAGACCCGCAGTGTAGTTCTGAAGAGCTTCCAGCGACGGAGTGGTTGCCTCTTCCAGTGGAAGATTCAGCTTCTGGATCGAGTTAAGCGATTCCCCCAGCTTGCCCCGCATACCGCTCGCGGCGATTCCCACAGCCCTCAAGACCTGATCTTTATCTTTGGCGTCGATCTGTTCCCGCGCCAGGGTTGCGCCATTCTGACAACTGACTGCCTGGACGGTCACCACGTAGTTCTTTCCCAGGCTCGCGATCGTGCCGTCGATGGTGGCTGCCGCTCCCTGGCGGACGCAGACTTCGTGCGCAATTTGATTGGTGATGCGGCCGCCAGGCGGAAGACTCATACGGCGAGCAACGCGCTGCACCTCGTCGTCATCCATTATTTTCAGAAACGGCGATTGTTGCAGCTGGATGGCCAGACCCTGTCGAAGCGTGCCGTCAAAGATGGGATCACGCGTGTTGTTGACGAAATCGGAGAGGACAATCGTGTCCTTGTCTGTGAGTTTCGGCGGCGGCCGGAAATAGAAAAATCCCGCGCCCATAACCGCAAGCGCCACCAGAATCCCTGCGGCGGCTTTCATCCAGTTCCGCTTTCTTTCGACGCCCGGGGCTGCTTCGAGCGCGACTGCGAGTTCAGCCGCGGTTTGCCAGCGTTGCGCCGGGTCCGTTGCAAGACAACCGCTCACGATCCTTTCGAGCGACCTCGACGGAACGCGTATCCGGTCGGCCGTGGCGCGCGCGCCGGTCAGCATCTCATAAAGGACGCAGCCATAGGAATAAATGTCGGCGCGCGCGTCGGCGGGTTTCCCTTCACGCTGCTCCGGGGCCATGTACGCCGGCGTGCCCATCAATGTCCGGCTTGCGGCGTGCGTTTCATCTCCTTCCAGGGCAGCGAGTCCGAAATCGAGGACCTTGACACCAGACCGGGTGAGCATGATGTTGCCAGGCTTAAGGTCCCGATGAACGATCCCACGCCCGTGCGCTTCAGCGAGGGCATTGGCAATCTGCGCCGCAAAGCGTAACGCCTGCTCGGTGGGCAGCGGGCCATTTTTTAATCGGGCCGCGATGGTTTCGCCCTCCAGCAACTCCATAACGAGGTAGTTGGGACCGACGTCATACAGCGTACAAATGTGGGGATGATTCATCGCCGAAATCGCGCGGGCTTCGCGTTCAAAACGGGCGCTGAACTCCTGGTAAGCAAGCTTGATTGCGACTCGCCGGTCGAGCCGTGTATCGACGGCCCGAAAAACCTCGCCCATGCCGCCCTCTCCGAGTTTGCTTTCGACTCGATAGGGACCGAGAAGAACGCCCGCTTCCAGCACAGCGAGAGTCGGGTCGGCGGTCAGTTGTGCAGACCGGTCAAGAATCAGATAATCGCCCTGGTGTGCGAGGAGAGACTCGACTTCGCGCCGCAGTTCCGGATCGGCCTGGTCGAGCAGAGCGGCTCGGTCATCAACCGATGCCTCCCGCGCCGAGTGATACAGTTCTTCGATCTGATCCAGACGGTCTGGCGTCATGATTGGATATCATGATCCCAGAAAATGTGGCCCGGCGACGGGACTCACCTGCGCCGAGCACAGCGGATTAAGAGTGGAGTTCGCGGGCGAGCCAGACTCGGGCAAATTCCCAGTCGCGGCGAACCGTTCGCGGCGACACTTTGAGGACTTCGACGATTTCCTCCTCCTTCAGTCCTCCGAAATAGCGGAGCTCCACGACTTTCGCCTGGCGCGGCGCGATTTGCGCGAATGCGGCGAGCGCGTCGTCAAGGGCGACCATGGAGCGGTCAGGCTGCGGCGACACGACTGCGCCTTCATCGAAGTTCACCTGAACTTCCTGCTGGCCGCGTTTGTGCGAGGCGCGGGCGCGCGCGGCGTCTACCAGGATGCGGCGCATCATTTGGGCCGCCATCGCGAAAAACTGGGCGCGCTGCTGCGACTCTACGCGAGTAACGCCCACCAGACGCAGATAGACTTCGTGCACCAGAGCGGTTGTCTGAAGCGTGTTGCCCGGGTGTTCGTTCCTCATATGACGGCGAGCCATCAGACGCAATTCGGCGTAAACATGGTCTGACAACTGCTGGAGGGCGGCTTCGTCGCCACCGCTCCAGGCGTTCAGCAGATCGGTGATCTCCCCGTCCAAGAAAAAATTATTGCACCCATGGCCGGATTCAGGTCGCGCTTCCGCCCGTATGGGCGACAGGAAGAGCACCGAAGCTGTCCTTGTCTGGAGGAAATATGAAATCGACGAAACAGATGGTAATCGTGGCGCTGCTGCTCAATTTCGGCGTCGCAGGTATTTACGCGCAACAGAAGCCCGTCAAGATGACGTTTTCCGGAACTGCTGAGGGCAGCGCTTTCATCCTGGCATCCGGCGCAGGCAGTTCCGAAGACAATTTCACCGGGTCCGGGACCCTGGGATCATTTACCTTTCGTGATTTAGCGGCGGAACTACCTTCCACGCCGCCGCCCGGCGTTTGCTCAGGTCCCAATATGCTGTATGCCGTGAGGGAGGTTACCACGGGCGTATTTCGCTTCCTGGATGGCAGCCTGTTGAACGTCAGTCTCAAGCAGGGCTCCGACTGCATCGATCTCGCTGCTCAGCAGGCGCACTGCAACATAACATTTCAGATCAACGGCGGCACAGGCCGGTTCAAGAATGCGTCTGGCACGCTGACCTTCATGGAGACGGTAATGCCGGTGCTGGCCGACGCTTCGGGCAATCCGGTCTTCTTCACCTCTACGGGGACCTTTACGGGAATGGTTTCCGGCATGGCCGCAGACGCAGAATCGCAAGACGAGCCCCAATAGGAGAAGGCACAATCCGCGTGCTCCCGCCCATTTCAGGTCGGGCGCAAGAAGTCTAATCGGAGAAACGGGCGGAGAATTTGTCCAGTGATGTCTGCCGCAGTGGGTGCGGCGACCGTCAGGCTCTTTCGATCGAAGGATAGAGAAATCCCGATGGCTGCTGCACCGCTTCCGGTAATCATTGAAAACATCCAGTCCGACGCGATCGGGGGGGGGCACCATGGCCCGCAGCGGGCCGCCAAATCGGATGAAGACGCTGCGCAGGATATGTGGGCCAGCGCTTCGCCGCTGCCGCCGAGCTTCCGCTCGGCGCGGAGCGTTACGTCAGTGCCGGTAGCGCCGGCGATCTCGTCACCGGTGTTCTTACGAACCGCGTCTTCGACAGAGTGTTGCCCGTGTCATTTTTTGACAAGCCCTGAATGCATCATTTCGCGGGCAGTGAGTTATTGTTTTCGAGTTGACCCAGCGAGAGGCTGATGGCCCGGTAACCAGATGCGGCAGATAGTCCGGCGATGCCGCCTAGGTGGCTGCGGCCTGCGTGTCTCCGGACTCGATGGCCTGATCATCGATCGGGCGCGAGCCTTCGATCGCTGACATCAAGGCCGAGGCTGAGGGTGCTTCCAAAGCAGATAGATCGGACCCGAGGCCTCATCGATTTCAATCTGCGCCTCGCGGGAACTATCGGCCAGTTCTACCCTATTGCCCATCA
The DNA here is from genome assembly GCA_963831795.1 of Terriglobia bacterium. GTDB lineage: Bacteria > Acidobacteriota > Terriglobia > Bryobacterales > Bryobacteraceae > BOG-234. The sequence goes on from CAWHSB010000029.1 coordinate 23,720, forward strand.
GACCGGTCAAAGAGACCAGATTGTCTCTTGTGTACCGGATTGTTTGCCGCTTCCCCGCCCGGTCGCTCCACACAATGAACAGTACATCTTCCGGCCCATTGAAACGCATGGCGTACGTCCGGGACGGCGCGTGCTGAATCGTGCCGGCATAGCGCCGCCCCGGACCGCTGTCAGCAGCGTGCGCACCGCGTGCATCGCCGGTTTAGCGGCGCCGTTCGCATCAAGAAGTCCGTAATTATGCTCGGGATTGCCGGTGTCCGCCCCGTCGTCCTGCAGGTCGTACCAGACGCCAAGCGGGAACTCAACGCTCCACACCGTGAGCATCTCGCGAACGGCGGGGCGCGCCTGCCACAGCCGGCCTTCATCGCTATGGCCGTCTCCAGAAGTCCTGTCGGCCGAATTCGCCGACGAATATCCCCATTCTGTGTCCCAGATTTCGAGACGTTCTCCAAAGGACCGACGAGCCCATTCGCGCAGTTTCCGGATCTCAGGCCCAATCTTTTCCGGAGCTCCCTTCGGATAAGGATGCACCGCGATCGCGCTCAACCCCGCGGCCAGATCGGGATCGATGGCCCTCCGGAGAAACTTCAGATCGACCCTCGACACTCCTCCGCTCACCACCTTCGCCGCCGGATCGGCCCTGTGGATCGCCGACACCGCCTCGCGCAGCAGAGCCGCTATTCCCGGGCATTGGGCTCCGGGGGCCAAAACTGCGCAATATCCGGCTCGTTCCAGATTTCGTACCGCACATCGCGGCCATTGAACCGCATCGCCGCGGCCTCCGCAAAACGGCCAAAAGCGGCGATGTCTTCGCCTGTTCGCGGAACCTTGCCGCCATGATCCGGATGCCCATAATCCAGAATGAGCAGCGCGCCCATGCCGCGAGCTTCCAATGCGTTCATCAACGCGTCGTAAGGGAGAAAGCGGTACGCGCCGCCCCGTTCCACCCGCTCCCACAGTAAATCCACTCGCGCAAACCGGAATCCCGCCTCTCGCGCCAGATCCAGCTGGGCGTCGCCCCGCAATCGATGGATATTCACGCCGATTAATGCCAATTCCGCGCGCGCCGGCCGCGAGAGTGCCGTCTGCGCGTCTGGGTCAATGTGCAGACTACCGGCAGACGCGCTCGCCTGCCCCGCGGCCAAAGCAATAGCCACCAGAATCCCGAATTGCCGCACCTACCCATTGTGCTCCCCCCAATCGTGAGTCTCTTCGCCGCTGAATCACGAAAAAAACCAATCACAAGCTACGAAGAAAAATTTGCAAAAATCGACTGCTTTAAATCAATGATTTGCAGCCATCGCCCCGCCAGCCCTGCACGCATTGCCAAAAACGCGTGGTAGCTTCAAATCGAAAGAACCTCGTCGCACCCATTGGCGTACGGGGGCACTAAACCACACGATTCCTCGAGGCTCCGTGTGGCATAACGTCGAAACAAATGGGCCTGTAGGCGTAAGCAGGAACTATGCGCTCCCGGTATCGTCCGGCGATAACAAAACGGCGTTGCTCTGAACGACATCAGGCATGGGGCGCCCCAAAAATTCTGTAGCGCCCGGCGGGCCACGAGAACAAAGACAGCCGCCGGTCGCTAACCGAACTCCCGATGCTAGACTGACGAATTCATGCGATTCGTCACCTTCGATCACCACGGCCACAGGCACGCTGGCGTTGTCAACGACGACAGTATCGTCAGCCTCAAAAGCGCCGGCTTCCCGGACCTGCTCTCATTTCTGCAGGCCGGGTCCCAGGCCCTGGCTGCCATCCCGGCATTCATCGCGCAAGCACCCACCGACGCGATCTTCCCTCTGGCATCCGTGAAACTCTGCGCGCCCATACCGAAGCCGCCCAAGATTCTTTGCCTGGGTTTAAACTATCGCGATCATGCCCTGGAAGCGAAGCTTGAACCGCCGCCGTATCCCGTAATCTTCGCCAAATACGACAACACGGTAATCGGACCCGGCGACAGCATCATCTTGCCGAAGAACTCGCGAAAGCCCGATTACGAAGCCGAGTTCGCCTTCGTAATCGGTAAAGGCGGCCGCCATATCGCCGCCGGTGACTGGCGTCAACACGTCTTCGGTTACATGAACACCAACGACGTAAGCGCCCGCGACTTCCAGACGGCCGTGTCGCAGTGGACCATGGGCAAAAACTTCGACACCTTCGCGCCCATGGGACCTTACCTCGTAACCGCCGATGAGATCGAAGACCCGCACAACCTGAGCATCACCCTCACCCTGAACGGCGAAAAGCTGCAAAACTCGAATACGAACGAACTGATCTACAAGATCCCCGAGACCATCGAGTTCCTTTCAAGCGTAATGACGCTCGAACCGGGAGACGTAGTGATGACCGGCACGCCCGCGGGCGTGGGATTCTCCTTCAAACCTCCGAAGTGGCTGACGCCAGGCGCAGAAGTAGTAGTAAGCATCGAAGGCCTGGGAGAACTCCGGAACATCTGCGTAGCGGAAGCCTGAAGCAAATCGTGAAACCAGCGCAGACATTTCAGGATCTCCTGGTATGGCAGAAGGCGCACGCCTTCGTCCTGGAAATATACAAGCTAACTTCAGCTTTTCCCAAGCACGAGACCTACGCTCTTTCTCAGCAGATGCGGAGAGCAGCCGTATCCATTCCAGCCAACATCGCAGAAGGATTCCGTCGCCGAGGCAAACCGGACAAGGCGAGATTCATGAACATAGCGGAGGGTTCCCTGGAGGAATGCCGCTACTTCCTGATCCTCGCCCGAGATCTCGGCTATGCCGATACCGCGACCCTGACCGCCTCCCTGGAAGAAGTCAGTCGAATGCTGAACGCATACGCGAGGGCCATTCTGACTCCTGACTCCTGACTTCTGACTCCTTCCCCTCAATGCGCCGCCGCTTTCATATTCTTCGGCGGCCTCTGCATCAGAAACGCAAGCGGCGCGAGGCAAAGCACTGCCACCGCCATAATTGCGATGATATCCACGTACGCGAGCGTCGTCGCCTGGCCTGAGATCATTCTGCTCATCAGTGAATAAGCCTGTGCGTTCGCCTGATTCGACGGGATTCCCTGGCTCGTCAGATTGCGCGTCAGGCCGTCGATCCTCTGCATGAACAGGGGATCGCCCGCCGATGTATGCGCCACCAGATACACCTGATGCCTCTGCGCCAGCCGAATCAGGAATGTGCTGAGCATCGAAATGCCGATGCTGCCGCCCAGATTCCGCATCAGGTTATTCATACCCGCAACCTGATTGCTCTTATGCCGAGGCACGCCGACATAGGCCAGCGTGCTGATCGGGATGAAAATGAACGCTACGCCGAGCATCTGGTAAACGCGATACATCGTAGCCGTGTGGAAATCGATCTCGAGATTGATGTTCGTCATGTGGTAGAGCGCCAGCCGAGGTCGCCGTAAAGCCGGAGGCGATCAGCATTCGCGGATCCACGCGCGAGACCAGTTGCCCGATAATCGGCATCATGAACACGAGCACGACAGCGCCCGCCGAGAGAGCCTTGCCGGCATTTTCAGCCGTGTACCCCAGCAGCACCTGGAGGAACTGAGGAATCAGCACGGTGGTCCCGAACATGACCATTCCGAGAATGAACATCATGAACGCCGCGGTTCGGAAATTCTTCATCCGCATCAACTGCAGGTCCACGATCGGGTTCGAGTGTTTCCATTCATTGATCACGAACCACGTGAGAGTGATCACAGAGGCCGCAAGAAGGATCGAAATCTTCTTCGACGAGAACCAGTCTTCCTCCTGACCTTTGTCGAGAACATATTGAAGGCAGCCGATGCCGACCGCGATCAGGCCGAGTCCCATGTAATCGATCGGATTCTGCAGCGTCTTCCGCCGTTCGCTCTCCATGTACGGAGGGTCCTCGACGATCTTGTTCGTCAGATAGAGCGAAAGGAAACCGACCGGCACGTTGATATAGAAGATCCAGCGCCAGCTGAAGTTATCGGTAATCCATCCGCCCAGCGTCGGTCCGATCGCGGGCGCGAGAACGACGGCCATTCCATAAACCGCGAACGCCATCCCGCGTTTTTCAAGCGAGAACGTATCGGCCAGAATCGCCTGTTCGCTGGTTGCCAGGCCGCCTCCGCCCAGCCCCTGTAAGACGCGGAATAAGATAAGCACCCCGAGCGTCGGCGCCAGACCGCAGAGAAACGAACTGATCGTGAACAGGGTGACGCAGGTCATGTAAAAGCGCTTGCGGCCCACCAGAACCGAGAGCCACGCGGCGATCGGCAGAATCACGGCGTTCGAAACCAGGTAGCTGGTCAGAACCCACGTCGATTCATCCTGGCTGGCCGACAAGCCGCCGGCGATATGCGGCAGCGCCACATTCGCGATCGACGTGTCGAGCACTTCCATGAACGTCGCCAGCGTAACTGTAAGCGCGACAATCCACGGGTTGTATTTCGGGGTCCACGGAGCGTAGACCGCTTCTTGTTTTCTCTTAACCGGAACCGCCTCGACAGGCAGTTCCAGCGTTGTTGTCTCCGCCATGGTTCAGGTGGGGAATTCGTCTAAAAATGAAGGTGATTACCTGTCAGTGTCGCACAGCGATTCAGCTGGCCTCTTCAAAGCCCGGGCATTGCAGCACCGGCAGGCGCGGATACTTCGGATATTCGGGTTCCTGAAAAGACCTCATACACATCGTGAACACGCTGCCGCGATCGCTCCGGATTTCCTTCCGGTGAATGCATCGGCCGCAGAGTCCCAGCGTGTTCATTGGGTTTCTCACTGCGGCGCGGCCGAAGCGGTTGCGCTGACCGGATGCGACGCCGGCACCGCGATTCCGTCTCCATATTGCGCCAGGCCGGGAATCGTGACGGGAAGCTTCCCTCCGATCGCGATCTCTCCGAACAGCGCCTTGACGGCCGAAACTTCCGAAGGTGGCACCGGGCTGTAAGTCGTCATATAGGCCGAAACGTCCGGAAAGCTCCTCAGCAGATAGGGATTACCCAGGGCGATCAGAGCCACCGGCTTCTTCGTTGCCACCAGGTTCTGTATCAATGCCGGGAAACCTCCGCCCAGGGCCACGTTCCCCTTATAGGCCGCCACGGATGCAAACGCCGCAATCACATACTGAGTCGCAGTAGATGCGCGTTGCACGGCGGCGTTCAGATCGGCATCCGACATGGTGGGGTCGACGATGATTACGTTCGCGGCCGCCGAACGCTTCCGCACCTCGGCGCCGAAGGCATCCCCCTCTACCGAAGTACGGCCCTCCGCCAAAATAAAGAACGCCGTCGTCGCGGGCGCCTTGAGCGGAACCATGTCGCCCGTGTTCCTGACCAGTGTGACCGAACGATCGCTGATTTGCTGCGCCGCGGCATTACTCTCGGTCGAGTTCACCACGGAATGGATCTCCTCCAGATCGACCAGTCTCTTTGTGGCAAGTCCGACGTGCGCCTTTGCAGTCAGAATCCGCATCACGCTCTCATCGATTCGCTTCGGTTTGATATGCCCGCTCTTTACTGCCGCAGCGACCCCGTCGATCGCGGCCTCGGCGTCGGCCGGCATCAGCAATACGTCGGCGCCGGCCTCAAGCGCCAGTACGGCCGCTTCGCCCGCCGAGTAACCTTTGGCGATGCCTCCCATTTCGAGCGCATCCGTCACAATGATGCCCTTGAATCCAAGTTCGCCCCGCAAAATACCTGTCATGATTTTGGGCGAGAGCGTCGCCGGCAAGCCGGGATCGTCGAGCGCCGGCACCGCGATATGCGCCGTCATAATCGCGTCGGTGCCGCTCTTGATCGCGGCGCGGAAAGGCGCCAGTTCCACCTGCTCCAGCCTTTCCTTGTCGCCGTGGATCGTTGCCAGATTGAGGTGGGTGTCGGTGTCGGTGTCCCCGTGGCCGGGGAAGTGCTTCGCCGTCGTCAATACGCGAGCGTCCGGAACCGAGTGGGCCCCCGCGATGAACGCGGAAACAAACGACGACACCTCCGCGGGATTTTCCCCGTAAGAGCGTATGTTGATGATCGGATTATCGGGGTTGTTGTTGACGTCGGCGTCGGGGAAAAAGAGCCACTGAACCCCGAGCGCCCGCGCTTCGCGAGCGGTGATCTCGCCTTCGATCCGGGCCTCCTCGGGATCCCGCGAGGCCGCGAAAGCCATCGCATGCGGAAAGGGCGTAGTGGCGTCCACGCGCATTGAGGCTCCGCGTTCGAAATCCCCCGAGACCATCAGCGGAATCTTCGCCAGGCGCTGCATACGGTTAATGAAGCTGGCCGCCTCCAGAGGATCGGCCTTCGCGGTGGTTCGCCCGTTCGAAACATTCACCAGGATCAGACCGCCAACCTGCTCCTGCTGCACCAGGTGGACGAACTTCCGATATGCTCGCGTTCGCGTATTCATCGGATGGCCGTTGAAGCCGATGACGACAAGCTGCGCAATCTTTTCGCGCAGCGTCATTGTCTTCATCCAGCGTGCGGCGATAGCTTCGTCAGAAGAACCGGCTGGTATTGCTGCCGGAGTTGCCGCCGGAGCTTTCCGCACCGCTTTTTTGGCAACGGCGGGCAGCGCCGGAGAAACCATCATCACTGCCGCAATGGCCAGACAGCAGACCGTCAACCAGTTTGGCGTCTCGACGAACTGTCTGGGGGAGGTCCCGCATTCGTCGCCGGTTTCCGGCGGGGCGTTACCGCGAGCTTCCCGACCGCCCGCAACAGCTCCGGAACTTCCTTGTGGCTCTTCGCGATCACTTCGTCGGCACCCGTCGATTTCTCCGTCAGAGCCAGGCAACCAACGAAACCCGAGAGCAGGATGAACCGCGCGGGCGAGCCGGACTCGCGAATCCGGCGAATCAGCTCCACTCCGTCCATTCCGCTCATTCGCAGGTCCGTCACCACCACGTCGAAATGATGTGTCTGAAAGATTTCCCAAGCTTCCTCGCCGCTCCGCGCCTTTTCGACTTCATAACCATGATGAACCAGAATCAACTCTCGGGCGGTGAGTCCGTGAATATTGTCGTCGACAAGCAGAATGCGGACGGGGCGAGCTTCTTCTTTTTTCATCGCGGAAGGTGCCCCGAAAGTAACAGAGCCGTCATCGGACTGTCAATGGATTTGCATCCGCATGAAAGGGCGGTGAATCGAGTTCTTGACTTCAACGCGCCGCGGGACTATGGCAGGCGCGCCTCCCTGCCCTGCCCGCGCTCTACTCGACGGCGCGGGGCGCTTTATAGCCGGCCTTCGCGAGGATCGTGTACTTCATCGGCTTGTTTTTCTCGTTCAGCATGCGCACCGGTTCGTTGGTGGCGGGATCCACCAGCTGCACCGTGATCTTGCGGAACTTGCCGTCCTTCGTCTGGTTATTCGGCGAATAGCTCAGCGAATACTGGCTTCTCAGGGATTGCGAAATTGCGTGGAAGACGTTCGGCAGTTCGCCATTGAAGCGCGGGAAGAAAGCCTGCCCGCCGGTTTCTTTGGCGAACGTTTTCAGTTCGTTGTCCGCCTGCAGGAAATCGAGCTCCTGGCTGGCGCCCATTCTGCCTTCGGCCATGATGCGCTCAATCTGTAGCATCTCGATCGAATAGATCGGCACGCCGGCTTCCTGCAGCGCCTTGCGGGCCTTGTCGTAGGTGAGCTTGCTGAACGTATCGATGCCGGAGGCGATCAGCAGAATCGCTTTGCGCCCTTCGATTTTCGACATGCGGTCCGCGGTATCCGCAAGCGCGTCGAACATGTTGCTCTCGGAAAAGCCGGGCATGCGAAGGCGCGACATGGCTTCCATGGTCTTCTGGCGGTCGTTCGTGAAATCGCTCAAAATCGTGGGATGCAGGTCGTACGCGATGATTGCGAGGTAGTCGTCGGGCCTTAGCGTCTGTACAAATCCGTAAGAAGAGTTCAGAGTCTCAGCCCAGCCGCTGGTGTAGTAAGCCTGAAACCGGGCGCTGAATTCGATCAGCATTGCGACCGTCAGCGGCGCCTCGCCGACTGAGAATTGCGAGAGCGTCTGCGGCACGTTGTCTTCGAGAATCCGGAAGTCGCCTCTGGGAATGTTCGGGATCGGATTTCCGTTGGGGTCGAGTACCTGCACGTCGACGTTGACGATGTTCGTCTCGGAGTTGAACGTCGCATCGGTCTGAGGCTCGTTGTCTTTCGTCGCTTTGGGACTGAGCTTCGAGGGAATCTTGGAAAGATCGCCGTCGCTGGTCGTGCTCGGGGTACTGGCGTTGCCGCTATCCGACGCCGCCGGCGGCTTCCGCGGTTTTGCCACCGTCTGGCTGCTTTGAGAACTCGGGCCATCCTGCGCCCATATGCCGACGATCAGCGTTAAGGCCGTCGCCGCGCCAATAAACCAGGTTTTCATGCTGCTTGTCTCTATAAAATCAATTTACTTCCTAGTTAACCCACGGATCGTCGCCGGAGCCGTGCTTTTTCATATAAACCTTGAACTTCCTGCGCGCCCGCTCCATCTTGTATTCCTTCCACCTCCGCTGCAGGTCGAAATCGGGCCTTCCGGCAAGCCGCGGCGCGAACTGGGTCTTGATGTAAATGAAGCCGAACAGCATACCGCCCAGATGCGCGAGGTTGCTCACCGTGCTGCCTCCCTGAAAGGAGCCGAAGAATGCAATAGCTCCGAAGATCATGACCATGTACTTGGCCTTCATCGGGAACAGGAACATGAAGAGCACGATCTGATTCGGGAAAAGCATTCCGTAAGCCAGCAGCAGGCCGAAAATGGCGCCCGAGGCGCCGATGGTCGGCTGATAGGAGTTCCCGGCCAGCAGGTTGACGATCACCACGCAAATTCCGGCGCCGACGCCGCAGAGAAAGTAATACTGCATGAAGCGCCGGGTACCCCACGTCTCCTCAATCGGCGCGCCGAACATCCAAAGCACAAGCATATTCAGGAGAATGTGCATGATGCCCGTAGGGTCGTGCAGGAACAGATAGGTGACCGGCTGCCAGACGGCTCCGCGGATAACCATCGCGGGGACCAGTTTGAGCGGGATGAAGAGCCCGTCTCCGATCCACCGGTAGGCGAAAAAATAGAAGATCCAGATAGCGGTGTTGGCAATGATCAGCCACTTGACGCCGCTGGGGAACGACCAATTGAAGAGAGAGCTGCGACTCCGATACCGTGTGTCGTAACGCATGGAGGACCGCGCGAATCTATGCGTAGGATACCAGAAGGTCGAGGAAGACCGGCAATCTATACATTCGCGACGGCCTGGGCAGCGGATTCAGGCTCCGGCTCGCTGACCAACCGCGCATACCGCGTTAGTCTCCAGCTGATATACTGCACAGCCGTTGCGACGCCGATCCACACCTGCCAGTGGGACAGGAAGCCGGTTCGAATGACGAAATTCCCCGCCCAATCCAGATCCGATGCGAGCCGCCATAACCCGAGGGAGGCGCAACTTATGGACACCAGCGTCAGCAGACTCCCGGCTAACGTCGCGATTCGGCTGTTTTTCCCCTTTCGCCGCGTGACCACCGGCCCGCGCCCGAAACGGATTCTGACGACCATAGATCAGTCTTAGACTTAACTATACCCCGCGTTGAACTATCCGTACAAAAACATAAAACGCGCTTGAGGGGCGGGAGGATTCATGAAAAAGTTGAGGGCCGCCATTTTCGGGACGGGTTTCATGGGCAGGGTTCATACGGAGGCGCTCCGGCGTTTGGGGAACGTCGAAGTTGCCGGGATCGCCGCCAGAACCGCCGAGCAGGCGCGGCGATTCGCCGACGAGCTTTCGATCGAGCGCTCAAGCGGCGACTACCGGGAATTCCTGGCGGATTCGTCTCCCGGCTCGGAGATCGACGCGGTTCATATCTGCACGCCCAACCCGCTGCACTTTCCCATGGCGATGGCCGCACTGGAAGCCGGAAAACACGTACTGTGTGAGAAGCCGCTGGCGTCTTCGGTCGCTGAGGCCGAGCAAATGGTGCGGCTGGCGGCCGGGAAGAATCTCGCCAATTGCACTTTCCATAACCTGCGCTTCTATCCGCAAGTGCAGAATATGCGATGTTTACGTGAGGCGGGCGAACTGGGCGAGATCCTCGCCGTACAGGGAACCTACTCGCAGGATTGGCTGCTCTACAACTCGGATTGGAACTGGCGCATCGAATCCGGCCCCTCTCGCGCGTTCGCCGATATCGGAACCCACTGGTGCGATATGGTCGAACACGTCACAGGCGAGCGGATTGTGGCCCTCTGCGCCGATCTGCAGACCTTCCACAAAACACGGTTGAAACCGGCCGGCTCGGTAGAAACCTTCTCCGGCAAGACCCTGGAGCCGAGAGACTATCGGGAGGTCGCGGTCGACACCGAGGATTTTGGCTCCATGATCTTCCGGCTCGGCGATTCAGCCCGCGGGTCGATGACCGTCAGTCAGGTTTCCGCCGGCCGGAAGAACCGGCTGTTCGTGGAAATATTCGGAACCAAAGCGTCAGTCGCGTGGAACGGCGAGCAACCCGACGAGTTGTGGATCGGGCGCCGTAATCAGCCGAACGAACTGATCGTTAAAGACCCCTCGCTGCTCACGGGAAATTCCAGCGGTTACGCCGATCTCCCGGGAGGGCACAGCGAGGGGTATGACGATACCTTCAAGCAGGTCTTCCGCCGTTTTTACAGGACTGTGGCCGACCGGAATGCGCCGGTGGAATACCCAGAATTCGCGGACGGTCTGCGCCAGCTGCGAATCCTCAATGCCGTACTCGAAAGTTCCCGCGCGCATGCGTGGGTGGAACTTCCGTCGCAGGTCGGCGAACAACACTCTGTCGAAGACGCGGTTCGTACGATACCGGCGCTGACGTAAAGCTCCTCGCCGAGCGGAAGCTCGGCGGCAGCGCGGAAGCCCTGGCCCCACACTGGCTGCGCGGTGTCTTCATTCCCTTTGGCGGCCCGCTGCGGGCCATGGAGCACTCCCTTCCGGTCGTGGCTCAGTAAGCGTCGCAAACGGGTGGCTTTTTTCCGAGCCGCGCGCGGAAGCAAGCATCTGCTAAATCAGGCGGATGCGACGAGATGTTCGTCCAGCATCTTCTGGACGTCGCTCTTGCCGGTTGCGCCGACCTTGGTCGCCACCAGCTGGCCGCCTTTGAACAGCAGGAGTGTGGGAATGCCTCGAACCTGGTAGCGCATCGCGGTCTGGCCATTGTCGTCCACGTTCAATTTGCCGATCTTGGCCTTGCCATGATACTCGTCGGCAAGCTGATCGATAATTGGCGTCATCTGGCGGCAGGGGCCGCACCATGTCGCCCAGAAATCGACCAGGACGGGCTCGTCGGACTTGAGCACCTCCGTGTCCCAGCCCGCATCGGTAAAGTTGATCGTGTTCGTTCCAGCCATTTGGATCCTCGTTATTCCTCGCTTTTAATCTTCGCGTTCAACAGATTAGACTCACGCTACACCGGAGTGGATGCAATCTTGCTGTACAGACGGGAGTACTCGGCGGCCGAAGCCTTCCACGAAAAATCCTGCCGCATTCCGCGCGCCATCATAGCCGTCCATGCGGCACGGTTCTCCCACTCCCGGCAAGCCTGTCGAACCGCCTCCAGAAGCGCCACTCCATTGTAATCAACGAACTTGAAACCCGTCGCCTCGGCTGAGGGCGCGCCGGTAATGGTATCTTCCAGCCCCCCGGTCGCTCTGACGACGGGAACCGTCCCGTAACGCAGGCTATAGATCTGGTTGAGCCCGCAAGGCTCGTAACGGCTCGGCATCAGAAAGATATCGGCGCCGGCCTCAATCCGGTGCGACAGGCTGTCATCGTAGCCGAATTTCACCGCGATTTTACCCGGAAACGCCGTCTGCAAATCGCGAAAAAGCTTTTCCCATTGCGGTTCGCCGTTGCCCAGGGCGACGAGCGAGATGTTGTCCTCGAACAGCTCCGGCGCCGCTTCCGCCAGCAGGTCGAAGCCCTTCTGTCCGGTGAATCGGGAAATGATTCCCAAAAGCGGCCGTCCGATTGCTTCATCAGGCAACCCCATTTCACGGAGCAGCTCGATCTTGCAGGTCCTCTTGCCCGCCAGATTGCCCGAACCGATATCGGACGCCGAGAAGTGCGCCGGAATCAAGGGGTCGGTCTCCGGGTTCCAGCGATCGTAATCGGCGCCATTCACAATTCCGCTGAGCACCGCGCCGCGCTGGCGCAACAGGCCGTCGAGACCGAAGCCGTATTCCGGCGTCTGGATCTCCCGAGCATAGGTGTGACTGACGGTGTTCAGCGCGTCCGCGAAAACGATGCCGGCCTTGAGAAAGCTGATATTGCCGAAGAACTCCACGCCGTCGATCGAATAGAACGTGTCCGGCAAACCGACCTCGCGAAGGGCGGTCCTCGCGAAAATTCCCTGATAACCCAGGTTATGGATCGTCAGGAGCGTGCGGACACCCAGGAAGTGCGGATCGGTGATTCGCGGGTCTTTCATGTAAGCCGGTACGAGTGAGGCCTGCCAGTCGTGGCAATGGATCACGTCCGCCGGAAAGAGCCGCCACGACACCTCGAGGGCAGCTTTCGCCAGAACGGCGAACCGAAGGTGATTGTCGGGGTAATCGCCTGTGCGGTCGCCGTAGAGTCCGTCACGATCGAAAAGAGCGGGCTGATCGACGAAATACCACGTCACATCGCGTGACTTCAGTTCCCGGATTGCCACCTCGAAAATCCTTCCGGCGAGTGGGATTCGCAGGACGTCGATCACCCGTTTTGCCGGAGCGCTCCGCGCATCCATATAGCACGGAAGTACCACTGCCACGGGGTGTCCCAGGCGAGCGAGCGCGGGCGGCAGCGAGCCAACAACGTCCGCGAGGCCGCCGCTTTTTGCCCAGGGGCTCGCTTCCGAGGAAACCATCAGGATGCGCGGCGGATTAGTCACGACTGTTAAATGGTAAACTAGCGCAGAATGGGTTACGTCCTGACGCGCCGCGGCGCGCGGATAACCCGCATATAATAACTTTATTGAAGCGAATCCTGCCTCTCACCGCCATTTGCCTGCTGAGTCTCACCAGACTTCATGGCGCGGAGAATCTGCAACTCGGAGCCAGTGAGAACCTCTTTGCGGTTCTTGCGGCAATCAACGCCGCCGGATACGACGAAGGGCTGAACCTTCCCGATAACAATCCGCTGCGCAAAGAGTTGCGCGATTATCTTGCGAAACAGAAAATCGAAGTGCTTCCCGACCTCAAGACGTATTACCGGAAGCACATGCTGAAAAACGGCGTGCAGGACCTTTCCCAGTACGTTTCGTACGCGCTTTCGGTGACGGGTCCGCCGGACTTCGGGTGGCGCACGCGCGACGTGGACGTACCGCCCGATGCGATCGCGCTTACCGGTTTTACGCCGCTGCTGATCGACTTTTACAGGCAGGCAAATCTCGCCGAGTTCTGGCAGCGATCCCAGCCCGCCATCGACAAGGAGATGGAGAAGTACCACTCTCCGCTGGTCGCCACGACCTCCCTGATCAACGGCTACCTGCGGGTTCCCGCGTCCGGCTATCTGGGACGCAGATTTCAGGTTTTCGTCGACCTTCTTGCCGCGCCCGAACAGGTTCAGACGCGGAATTACGGCGACGATGCGTTCGTCATCGTGACACCTTCGGACAAGCCGCGCCTGTTCGACATCCGCCACGCCTACCTGCATTTTCAGATCGATCCGATCGTGATCAAATATGGAGTTGCGCTCGATCAGAAACGATCGCTGATCGATTTCGTCCAGAACGCGCCCCTCGATCCCGAATTCAAGACCGATTTCGTGCTGCTGGCCAACGAGAGTCTGATCAAGGCTGTGGAGAGCCGGCTGGATAAAAATCCTTCAGAGGCCGATCGGGCGGCCCACCAGGGTTACGTTCTCGCTCCTTATTTCGCCGAACAACTCCCCGTGTTTGAAAAACAGGAGCAGGGAATGCGCTTTTACTTCCCGGAAATGGCGGACGCCATCGACCTGAAGAAGGAAGACACCAGGATTTCCGCGATCAAATTCGATGCCGCGCCGCTGGTACGCGCGGCGAAGCAGGTAACGGTCGCCGCCCCCGAGCCGCAGCTTTCCCCTTCCGGCGCAACGCTTGAAAAGGCGGAAGACCTGTACCTGAACCGCAATCTGGAACAGGCGGAGCAGCTCTATACGAAGGCCCTGCAGCAAAAAGGAAGCCCGGAAGAGCACGCTCGGGCTTACTATGGGCTGGCGCGTATCTCGGTCCTCCAGAACAAGCCGGAGGGCGCTGTCGAACTGTTCGAGAAGACGTTAACTGCGTCACCGGACGGCCAGACGAAAGCGTGGACTCTGGTTTATCTCGCGCGGCTGGCGAAAGCCGCGAGCGATCCCGAGCGGGCGGCGAAGTTTTACCAGGAAGCACTGGGCGTACCGGGGGCTTCCGAACAGGCTCTCAAAGCCGCTCGAACCGAATCGAAAAACATTCCGAATTAAGTCAGGAGAGAACAATTTATGAGACGTTTCATTCTTCCCGCGGTCTGTGTACTCACCGCCGCTACAGCGTTTGCCCAGGCGCCGGCCCCGGCGCCGGCTCCCACCGCCGGCAAGAAAGTAACCAATGGATTTGGGCCGAAAAGCAAGGGTGAGCAGAAAGCGGTACAGGACCTGCTTCAAGGCCAGACGGCCGACGACAAGATCAAGGCCGCGGACGCTCTGGTAACCGCATACCCGATGACGGATTACAAGCCGTTCGCTCTGGAAATCGAGGCGGAAGCGTATCAGGGAAAGGGGGATAACACCAAAGCGATCGTCTATGCGGAACAGGCTCTTATGGCCGACCCGAAGTGGTTCGATGCCGACAACCTGCTCGCGAACGTAATCGCCGCGACAACGCGTGAGACGGATCTCGACAAGGACGAGAAGCTCGCGAAAGCCGAAAAGTATGCCCACGATTCGCTCGACACTCTGGCGACGATTGCGAAGCCGCCACTGTGGGGCAATCTGACCGACGATCAGTGGATGAAATTGAAAGCCGGCTCGGAAGCCTCGGCATACCAGGCGCTCGGGATGATCGCCCTGGTCAGAAAGAAAAACGACGAGGCGATCGCGAGCTTCGAGAAAGGCCTCGCGGCGAGCCCCGATCCCCTGCTGATGATTCGTCTGGGCCGCGTATACCTCGCGGAGAAGAAGAACGACGAAGCGATCACCTGGTACGACAAGGTGATTAACAGCGCTGACGCGCCGGCGCAATACAAGACCATCGCCCAGAGCGACAAGGCGCGCGCCGTCCAGGCCAAAGGCGCGTCAGCCGCGAAGTAGCAGGCAGCGCGCCCGGAATGCCTGAGAACAGGCGGCCGCTTCCGAATGCAGTCGAATCTGGATGAACTTGAACAGGCGCTCGGCTATCGATTTGTAAATCGTCCGTTGCTGGCGCGGGCGGTTACACATAGCTCGAGCGCCAATGAGGCCCAGACACCAGGCTCCCCGTCAGACGGACCGCATTCCGATAATGAACGCCTCGAGTTTCTCGGGGATGCGATTCTCGGCTGGCTGGTCAGCGAATGGGTTTTTGAGCAGTTTCCGGATTTCAACGAAGGCCAGCTATCCCTCCTGAAAAATCATCTCGTAAGCGCGACTCACCTGCTCGCGGTCGCGCACCGGCTTGAGCTGGGGCGCTATCTGCAACTGGGCCGCGGGGAAGAGACCGCTGGCGGCCGCGGAAAACAGCGCCTCCTTGTAAATGCGTTCGAGGCCGTGCTTGCCGCCGTATATCTGGATGGCGGCGCGGCTCCCGTGCGCGAGATCCTCGACCGCTACACTTTGCCGCCGCAAGAGGAGCTCAGACAACTGGCCGGTTGCGGACCGCCGCACGATTTCCGCGCCGAACTGGAGCGGCTCGCAAGAGATCGCAAGCTTCCCCGCCCGTTATACCTGGTGGCTGGCGAGAGCGGTCCGGGTCATGCCCGTACTTTTACTGTCGAGGTGCGAGTCGGCCGGGAATTCTCGGCGACGGCCGAGGGTTCTTCGAAGAAGACGGCATCCCACAATGCCGCGCGCAGGGTTTGTGAATTACTGAATCGGGGAGCCGACGCCGCGATCTAAACCTTCCGCGAGCGTCTCGGAGTTTCGGGCAAAGCGCCGAGGTCCGCCACGAGCTGTCGCAACTGGGCGGGAGAGACACGCTGATGAACGGGCGGGCCGATCCGGACTGTTACCTCGGGCCGCCAAAGCTTCCGCCAACTCCTGAAAGGGCCGCCACCACAGCAACTCAACGGATGGCCGTAAAGCCCACTTACATGCATCGGAATAACTGGCGCCTCGCCGCTGTGAAGAATCCTTTCAAAACCGCGCTCAAATGGTCCGATCTCGCCGTTCCGGGAGATCGATCCTTCCGGGAATATGGCCACCAGTTCCCCGGCGGCCAATTCGGCGTGCGCGGCTCGCAGCGCGCGGACCGTTGCTTTCGGCGACGCGGCGTCAATCGGGATCGCGCGCAGGACTCGGAAGAAGTAGTTGAATAAGGGTACTTCATAGATCGGCCGCCACATCAGAAAGCGCACGACTCGCGGAGTTGTGTAGCCCACGAGCACCGCGTCGGCATAAGAGATGTGATTGGAAACGAGAAGGGCGCCGCCGGCGCGCGGAATGTTATCGGCGCCTTCGACGCGGATGCGAAACAGCAGAGTCGCCGCGCACCACAGAACGAAACGGACGATACGGGTGGCGATCAACCGCTCCTGTACGGCTTCTCGATCTCTTCCCGAAGGGTATGTAGTTTCCTCTCGCTTCATGCGCATCGCGAATGCCTGCACGACTCCTTTTTTTGAGCCAGACTGAGCCGATCGCCACGGGTGTTGCGGACCGCCCGTTCATGTATACTTCAGCCGGACACAGGGTCCCCAAGGAGGGAAGATGGCCCTACGAACACTCCTGACCGCGATAACGCTTGGCGCCTTGCTGGCCGCTGCCCAACCCGATCCGGTGGTGGGCGTCTGGAAACTCAATCTTGCCAGATCGCGATTCAATCCCGGTCCCGCTCCGCGCAGCCAGACCAGAACCTACATCGAGACGCCGAACGGGATTCGGGTAACGATTCGCTCGGTTGACCTGAACGGCCGTTCCGCGACAATCGAATTTCCTGAAAAGTACGACGGCAAGGACTATGCCGTTCAGGGAAGCGATATTGCGGATGCGCTCGCCATGGTCCGCATCAACGACTATATGGCCGAGGCGACAATGAAGCACGGTGGCATGGTGGTCGCGACGGCGAGACGGTTGATCACCGACGAAGGCAAGACGCTGGTTATCAGCTTCAAGGACCGTTCTTCCGAACGTCCGGTGGACAACGAGCTTGTCTATGAGAAGCAGTAGCGGTTTAAGGGGCTCTCCAGTCAGGGGGCGTGGCGCAGGATCTCGGGGCAAGGCTGGTGCAGATATTTCTGGCAGTCGTCACCAGTCAAGTCCTTCTTCGCGCCGGACCTTTTGCCGGCTTCCGCAATGAGATCGTCCAGCGAAACCGAAAAATGGAAAAGGGTGGAGTCATCACCGACCGCATAGACTTGCCTTTCGTCTTCGCTGAAGGCCACAGCTTTGATCCTGACCTTGTCCCCGCCCGCTTCCCGCGCGCCGTAGTACAAGGTAGTGATCAGACTCGCCGAAGCCGTATCCCAGATCCTGAGGGTAGAGTCGGCGCCAGGGGTTACGAGCCGTTTGCCGTTCCGGCTGAATGCCACGGGCAACTGAAGCCCTCCCACCCCACCAGCCGAGTCCGGCAAAGCCTTCCATTGGGAGCCCTTCCGCCACAGCCGCACGCCATTGAGATCGACAGCCGCGATGGCCTGCCCGTCTCGGCTCACGGTCGCGCCGCTTGTGGCGAGCCCGATAGTTCCCGGAATGTGAAAAATTTCGCGAAGGGAGACCGCATCGAGCACAGTCGCCTGATTGCCGACGAGTATGAGCTGCCGTCCATCGGCGCTGAAGGCCACGCCGAAGGCGTTGGTCTCGGGCCGGATCGGCGCTGCTTTGGTCAAATCAGCTCCCGTCGCCACGTCCCAGACGATCACCAGGTGGTCTCCCGAAGCCGCCACCCGCCTGCTATCGGCGCTGAATGCGGTAGCGAGAATGCGGTTTTTGTGGCCCGGCAGATCGCTAAGAAACTTCCCGGTGCGGGCGTCCCACAATTTCGCTTCGCCATTGGACCCGCCAGTTACAATGCGATTTCCGTCCGGACTGTACGAAATCGAATAGACAGGTTGCGGGTCCCCAATCAGGGTCAACAGGCGGCGTTCGGAAGCTGTGTCCCACACCCGCACGCGGCCCTTGCCATCCGACGTTACGACCTTTTTTGCATCCGGACTGAAGACGGCGGCCGGGACGGGTCCAGTATCGCGCGAGGGCAAATCGCGTGACGGCAAGACGATGCCGACTTTGCCGGTAGTGTCTTTTCCGAAGCCCGCAATGGTCCCTCTGCTTCCGTTGGCGCCCGCCATCATCATGACGTCTCCGTCCCAGTCTAAAGCCCTGTCACCGCGAAAGGTAACCAGCTCAGCTGGTGGGTTTGGATCTAGATCCCATGCCCCGGTGAAATCGTTCGAGTGGGCGACGAGCGTGTTTCGGCCGGGGGTGAACCGGCAGGTACGCGAGTTGAGCGCGTCGACAGATGCGGTTAGCACGCTGCCGGATGACGCGTCCACGACCCGAAGTCTGTTACGCAATATTACCGCCAGCCGGGAGCTGTCGGGCGTAAAGGCAATGCAACTAATCCGGCCGTCGCTGTCGAAGGGAATAACATTGCCTGAAGCGAGATCGAAAATGCCGGCAGATGAAGAGCCGGCAAAAGCAAAACGCTTCCCATCCGGACTGAATGCGACCCGATCGAATTCGCCTTCCCGGGTTCGCAACTCACTCCCGGAAGCGACATCCCAAAGTTTGACCGCGTTGTCCAGGATGGTGGCAAGCATCTTTGCATCTGCGCTGAAAACGGCTCCGTGTCCAGCGAACTTCCTTTCGAATCCGGCCCCGTCTGAAACGTTTGTTTCTTCCGGGGTTTCCCACAACATCAGTTTTCCGTCCAGGCTGAAACCCATTTTCTTCAGGTCAACGCCGTGAGCGCCGACGTGTCGAATCACCTCCCCTGTTTCGAAATCCAGAAAATCGCCGAGCGGCGGGTTCCCACATGCCAGTTTTTTCCAATCCGCGCTGAATTCCAGCAGGTCGCACTTTTTAAATCTCGCCACTTGCTCACTCTGGGCGACGTCCCAAATTCTTACGGCGTCCGCACCGGATGTAGCGACGCGCCGCCCATCGGGGCTGAACTCAAGATACTTGATGTCCTCCGCGTGACCCGGCAGTTCTAATTCCTGCGCCACACTCCGCGCCGTGCGGCGTAGAGCGTCTTCCGCGTCCGGCAAAATTAAACCGTCGGCCTCGCGGGTGATGGCGATCGCGCGGAGCGCGAAAGGAATTCCTGTGTTCGCGTCATTGTCCTTCGCCGCGGTAATAGCCGCGCCCGCAAGCTGATGAGACAGCGCGGCTCGCGCGTCGCGTTGCGCTTGCGCGGCCGACTGCACCGCGTTGGCACGCTCGGTTTCGGCGGTAGCACTCGCGGCCTCGGCAGTCTTCCTCAATCCCGACTCTCTCTGCTGCTGTTCCAGAGCCGCTTCGGCAAGGCGCTTTTGTTCACGGACCTGGTTATAGAACCAGACGGTCAGCAGCGCGGCAGCGGCAAACGCCGCCCCGATAGCGATCAAACGGCGCCTGAACCGCTCACGGAGCCGCCGGCGGTCCCGATCCTCGCGCACCACTCGCGTCAGAAGGTCGTGCGTCAGCTCTACGCGCTCCGTGCCGCGCGCAGGCTCGATACGGAGAAGCCGCCGGTCCACCAGCGACGCGAGTTCCTTATCCGTGATGCCGTATATGGTTCGGGCGTCATCGACATCGCAGGGCTTGCGGAAGCCCCGTTCCGTGATCAGGTCCCGCTCGATGAAACGCCGCACACGCGCCGGGAAACCGGACACCGCATTGCGATAAAAATCGGCGACAATGGCTTGTCCCGTACTGGTCAGCAGCGCTTCGTCGAACTGCGCCTTCCCCTGCTCCTTCCGCCGCTCATTCAAGCCGTGACAAACCAGGCTCAGCAGCGCCGGCTCAACCGCGAGTTCGGCGCCCTCGCCGGCCTCGCCGGCCGCCGCCACAAACTCCACAATCCGCCGCGCAATCGGTTCGGGAGCCAGATGCCCGGCGGTCTTGTTCACCGCTTCGAATGCCTGTTCGCCGGACATCGGGAGCAATTGAAGGCGATTCCGCATGATCGAAGGGATGTCGTGCTTCCAGCGTTCGAACCGGGGAAGAAAATCCTCGCGAAAGCTCAGCAACACCTTGTAACGCTGGTTGTCCAGGGCCAGTCCCGCGGCGCTGGGGTCCATGTTGTCCGGAATGCGGTTTTCGATCAAGTCCGCCAGATCCACGCGCAGCCGCGATACCGCTTCCACATTGACCGCGCCCAGCGTGAACACTTCTTCAAACTGGTCGAATACGAACAACGGTGTCAGCAACTGGTTCCGCTCATTCCAGAACTCGAGTCCCGTTCGATGCAGGAACTCCCACAGCGATTCGCCCGCGCGGAATTCCGGAGCTTCCACACCTCTCTTCGAAATCTCCGCCGCCAGCGTCGCCTTTACCTGTTCGATCAACGGCGCGTCGCGGTCGCGCGGGTCCAGACGGACATACACCGGCAGCACGTCTTTGCGCAGCAAAGGAAACAAGCCGGCCTGCATCAGAGATGTTTTACCCAGACCGGACGCCCCGAACAGAACAGTGAGCGGCGCCTGAATCACCAGCCGCCGCAGCGCCGCACTCTCCTCTCGCCGGCCGTTGAAGAAGCGCTCGGCGGATTCATCGAACGCGCTCAGACCGGGCCATGGGTTCTGTTCGTCGATGGCGAGCCGGGGAGCCGCCGCTAACGTAGCTCCCAGCGTCATGACGGCCTCGCTCGGCGCAGGCTCCGCAGTTGTTCCCTGATTTCGTCCCGCAGCCCGTCGCTCATCTCCCCGAGCGGCGCATGGCTGTACTGGAATGCTTTGAATCGCTCCGGCAACAGGGAATAGCGGCTCATTCCCGCGTAATCCTGATCGATTACGATCGGAAAGATGAATTTACGGCCTTCGATTCTGCGCGAACGCTCGGCCGCTTCATCCCACTCCAGCCGAAAGTAGCCTTCCGTGCGGTTCTCGGTGTTGGAGGAAAGCAGCGGCAGAAACAGGCTGCACTTCCGGATCGCGCCCAATATGTTGCGCTCCCAATCGTCGCCGGGTTTCAGAGCGCTTTTGTCGAACCATGCGACATCGCCGCCAATCTTTTCAAGATCCGCGAACAGCGACTTCGCCGCTCCCAGATCGTCGCTCGAATAACTGATAAAAATCGTGCCTCCGGTGGATGGTGCCTCCGCCGGTTGCGTCTCGGAAGCCATCTCACTGGACGGATTCCGCTGTTGCCAGCGCCGATACAGCTCCGATACAAACCCTGCCGCATCGGTCGAGTAATAACGGGAGTCCTGGCTGAAACGCTCCAGAAATACGATGAGATCCCGATCTCGCGTGGCTTCCTCGGCAACGAGATACTCCTTCTTGGTGCGTTGATCCGAGAATAGACGGTCCGGATTCGATAGGCGGATGAAGAAGCGGCTCAGCCAGTCGGCGAAGGTGCAGCCGATCAGGAGCAGGTTGCGGCTGCGCATCTGTGAAAACATGCGCTCCGGTCCGCCGCCGGTCTGGAGCATGTACGGAAACTCGAGCGCATCCTCATCGTGTATGGCGAAGAACGGTTGCACGTCGGCCTTGCCGAACAGATAGAAGACCGCCGCGTACCGCGACGATTGGGCCTCCGGGATGTCTCGTCTTCGGGCTGTGGGCAGCTTCGGCGCGTACTCGATTTCATCTACCTCGATCTGACGCACCGATTTCAGCGCGCGCGCCAGCAAATCATCCGGCGTCGTGGATACAAACAGATCGAAGTGGGTGACGGACGCCAGTTCGCGAATCGGCTGAAGCAATTCTTTTTGGTCGGAGACGAGTTTCTGCAGGATGTCATATGCCGGCCGGTAAAGATCCTTCACACGCTTGCCCGCCGCGGCAAGGCAAGAGACTGCTTCGTAAAGACCGTACTGTTCCTCGGGCGGAGCCTCGACCCCGTATTTTTTGAGAAGGCGGTCCGCGGCGGCGCGGTAGAGCGGAACTCGACGGGAATCGTCCTGGACCGTCAGGAGTTCCGCCCCAACCACGGGAATGACGCGACCCTGCTCGATAAATGCAAGCAGGTCGTCCCAGAACTCCTCAGCGTCAAAGGGAGCCATTTGTGATTGCCCAATTGTAACCGCGAAGTGGCCGGATGAGTAGCAGTTCTCGGATCGGCCGTCGTCCACTGAAAGGGCAGGCATGCGGCGCGGGAACCCGGCCGGGCACCTTTTGCAGATTGAAGTTCCAACAGGGTGCTGAAAAACGCCTTTTCGTCAACGCTCGCTGGCGCGCGCGGCTCGGCAAGCCGAGCCACTACCGTAAGGGAGTGTTCGCCGCCAGAGCGGATGAAAGCACGCTGCCGGTGTGGGGCCAGGGCTTTCGCCCTGCCGCCGAGCTTCGGCTCGGCGCGGAGCGTTACGTAAGCGCCGGTAGCGCCGGCGATCTTGTCGCCGGCCTCACACGAATCGCATCTTCGACATAGCGGTAAACAGCCGGTTTTCAACACCCTTGCTGAAAGACCGGAGGTGCGGGAGCGTACCGCGTCAGCGGCCGGCGAATTCCCAAACGCAGAAACCTGGGGGTTATTTGCGCCGTGAGAAGCAACTGAACATTACCGGGAAATGCGAACCGCCGCCGGATCGCGATTCTTCCCGCAAACGGCTTTCGAGAGTATCCATATCGATGTCCGCCGCCCCCGGAATATTCATCGCTTTGGCATGCGGCAGAATGCTCCGAAGCGATTCGGCAATCACCTCGTGGTGTGGGCTTTCCTCCCCGCCATCCACCGGAAACTCGCCGCGGCAGTCGGGATGCTCAAATCCCGCTTCCATAAAGAGGGTGAACAGCCGGCTCCCGATGTTCCCCTGGACCGCCTCAGCGAAGAAACCACTGAACACCGCGAAGACGGCGTCGCGCACCGGTAAGGGGGGCCAGGACGCCACTAAATGCTGAAAATCGTACTCCTGAAACGCCGCGATTCCGCGTGGATGCAGCAGGTCGCGGGAAGCCGTCAGGACGCTCAACGGATCTTTCGTGTGAATCAGGATGTGCCGCCCCACGATGGCATCGAACTTATGGCCGGGGTCGAAGGAGCGTATGTCGGCTTCCACGCTTCGGATCGTGCGAATGCCCTCGGCCGCCGCGCGATCGCGCAGCGTCTGAAGTGCGGCCGGGTCAATGTCGATCGAAGTAACAGAGCCCCTGCGGCCGATAAGACGCGCGGCAATCAAAGACACGTCGCCCACGCCACAACCGACATCGAGGACGCGCATGCCGGTCGTGATACCCGCTCGACGGAGCAGGTCTTCGGTGAACGGTCGAAGAATCGAAGCCTGCAAGACGAGGCGACGCCGTTCGCGGTCGTCGTGGCCCATCACGTATGCGGTTGCGGCTGCTTCAGACATGGCCTCATTGTACAGATGGCCACCGAGGGCTTCGCAGAAGTCTCACTGCGGGGCGGAGTTACGCGCCGGCTGTGCGGCCGGAGGCGGCGCAAGCTCCGCAGGCAACGGGAAATTGCCCTCGTAAGGCGGCCAGTTCGGCACGGGAAGATCGTTCGGGGGATAGAACATCGTCGAGTACACGTGGCGGATCTTATTGGTGTCGATTACGAACCACTCCGCAAAAGCGTTGCGGCGTGAGGGAGAGCCCGGACGGCGAATGAAAACGGCATAGGCCAGCACAATCTGCGCTTCCGTATCGACCACCGGAAAACGGCGGGCAGCTACGTTTTGCAGATTGAAGTTCTGCAGACCCGAGGCGCAGGAGCCTGCCGGACGCGCGCCCGGAGCCGGCGGGGGAGGCGGCGGCGAACCGGCGCGGGCCGTGGGATCGCCGGAAACGGTCTGCCCGTTTTCGAGGCGCGAACAACCGGGATGCGCCATGATCATCGAACCGTCATGCGCGGTGATGCCATCGAAATAGCTGTTCGTGATGGCAACCAGTTCTTCACGTGAGAGACGCTGCGCGGGCGGAACCACACGCTGCTCGGGCGGATGGAGCGCAAGGTTGTCCGGTCCGAAGGCATAGGCCTGCGGCTTACCCTGCGCGTCAAAACCGTTGATGCCGGCGGCAACGCGGCGCGCGATATGCCATTCCCCTTCCGTGATCTTGCCCTCTTCGACGCGAATCCGGACCGTCGCCACCGTGGGTTCGGCGCCTTCGTTCAAGACTCCGAAGAAAGCCGCCTGTCCCGACACAGGGTCGAAATAGCGGCGATCCACTTTGCCGATTGACGTGATCGATTTCCAGGCGCCTTCACCGCTCTTCACCAGCAGGGCGTTCTCCGTCTGACGGTAACCGAGAAAGAGGGGCGCGGCGTGAGGATCGTGCTTCAGGATGGCCTGCAGGTACTGATCGAGCGACGATTTCAGGCAGGCTCGATCGCAGGTAGCGCCGAACGCAGGCAGCGCCGCTGCGAAGCCGGCAGCGAGGATAGAGGACAAGCGCATCAGGCAACCATTGTGCAACAAAATCGCGGCGGTATGAGCGGGCTGGCGCGATAGTTAATTCACGCTGTAATCTTAACGGGGATGATTATGAACGGCAAATTTGCAATTGCCTTGACCGCCGCATGGTTTGCGCTGGCGCCGGGTTCCGCGCAGGCGCAGAGCGGACGCTGCGATCGCACTTGTCTCGAAAACATGATCTCGACGTATCTGACCGCGTTGGCCGCGCATGAGCCCGGACGTTTGCCGGCCGCGCCAGGCATCAGGTACGCGGAGAACGATCAGGTGTTGCCGCTCGGTTCGGGTGAATGGCAAATCGCCGGGCCTCCCGGCAACTACCGCCATGTATTCGCAGATCCGGAATCGGGGCAGGTTGCGGCCATTACGACCATCACCGAACACGGCGTGCGGGTGATCTATGTGGTCCGCCTGAAGGTGGAAAAGGGCAAGATCAGCGAGATCGAGACGCAGATCACGCGAGATGCTCTGGGCGCGGCCCGCTACGAAAAGATGGGCAAGCCGGAAGACGTATGGCTCCAGGCTGTACCGCCCTCTCAGCGCATTTCACGCGCCTTGCTGATCGCGCAGACCAACAAATATTACAGCGGTATGGAGCGGAACAATCCCAAAGGCGACTACTCTTTCTTCGACAAAGATTGCAATCGTCTGGAAGACGCCGACCAGACTACCAATCTGAAGACCGCGCAGAGTTACGGTCACTCCAACGACAAGGCCTTTTCGTCGCTTGGCTGCGAGGCGCAATTCCAGACCGGCTTCCTCGGCTTCGTAACCAAAATCCGCGAGCGCCGCTATCCCGTGGTGGATGAGGAAAGGCAGGCCGTCTTCGCCATCACCACCTTTGACCACAACGGCACGTCCGGACCTTGCCGTCGGTGAACGGAACATCCTCACCAATCCCCGCTTATTTCGATATACCGCGCACTTTGCACGCCAGCGAGGCATTCCGCCTGCGGGCAGACAAGCTATACCGCATCGAGATGACATTGACCGAGGTTCCCTACGGCATGCGTTCGCCATTTCACAGCGGCCCTCCTGTGAATTTGAGCGCAGCAGGTACCAACCACACTACGGCAAGTCCTTGCAGTCGCGCGTGCCTCGACGACCTGGTGCGGCAGGTGCTGCATGCGATGCTGGCTCACGACGCCTCGAGCACTGCCGCTGGCACAGGGCGCGCGGTATTCCGAGAATGGACAGTTCATCGCGATCGGCGATGGCCTGTGGGGAACCGCCAGCAAAATCGCGATGCCCGGAAACGACGCCTACGCCGCGCGCTTCGCCGATCCCGCAAGCGGAACCGCAGGCTACTGGGGACTCACCAATGAGAACGGAACCAAGGGCGTGCTGGCCCTTCGAGTAAAGGAGGGCGGCGGAAAGATCGGCGAGATTGAGGCGATCGATGTTCGCGAAGAGTCGCAGGGTCCGCGTGGCGGGACGATGACGCTCATGCGGCCGCCGCTTCCGGTTGAGCTCAAGGCTGCTTCCCTCGGCTCGCTCGATCCCGTGTTCCTTTCGCAGAAAGCCGCGGCCGCGCGCATCCCGCAAACTCTCATAACCGCTTACTGGGATGGCCTCGAACGGCATTCCAGTAAGGACGTCAGATTCACATCCGAGTGCGCGCGCCGGGACAATGCCGTCCAGGCAAGCGGCAGCTGCGCCGCTCAGATGGATGGCAACGGGACTTCCGCCGGCCTCTACGACTCACACCGCCACGGTGCGCGACCGTCGCATCCTGGTAGCGGACAGCGAGCGGGGAGTCGTAATGGCGGTTGCCATGATCGACAATCCCGGCACAGGCGCAAACAACCTGCCCGCGTCTCAGCGCGTACCCGGCACATATATGGCTCTGCAGCTGATTAAGGTCGACGGCGGATCCATTTCTCGTGTGGAAGGCATGGTCAAGTGGATGCCTTTCGGATACACGTCCGCATGGGCGAGAACTGAAGAAATGAAGACCGCGTCCCCCCTTCTTCGTGATAGATTCAATACCACTTCGGAAAGCAATAAGGAGCGTGGATGGAAAGCCCCAATGACGTGACCCGTCGCCGGCTGCTGCGCAACGCCGCCCTCGGGACGGCGGCGCTTGCGTCAGGCACACGCAATGTATTCGGGCAGGCGGTATCGGGACCTCCAAATATCGTCTTCATCATGGCCGACGATATGGGTTATGCCGATCCGTCATGCTACGGGCGGCCCGATTTCAGTACACCGAATATCGACAGCGTGGCGGCTAAGGGCGTGCGATTCCTGCAGGCCTATGCGAACTCCGCGGTCTGTTCCGCAACGCGCACCGCACTGATCACCGGGCGCTATCAATACCGGCTGCCGATCGGACTCGAGGAGCCGTTGGCCGGCCGCGATGTCGGGTTACCGCCGGACCATCCCACGCTGCCGTCATTGTTGAAAAAGGCCGGGTATGGAACGACTCTGGTCGGAAAGTGGCATCTTGGCCTGCTCCCGAAATTCGGTCCGCTGCAAAGCGGATACGACCATTTCTACGGATTCCGCGAGGGCGGTTCCGATTACTACGCGCACGATTCCAATCTGTGGGACGATGACGTGCAGGCGCATCAGACGGGCTACCTGACCGAGCTGTTCGGCAACCGGGCCGTGGAGGTTGTCAATGGATATGCGAAATCGGGCCGTCCGTTTCTCCTGAGTCTGCACTTCAATGCGCCGCACTGGCCATGGGAAGCGCCCGGCGACGAGGCCGAGTCGAAACGCCTTCGGTCAGCGCCTGCCGGCGGCGGCGGCTTGATGGATTTCGACGGCGGCTCGCAGAAGACCTATCAACGCATGATCCAGGCAATGGATCTGCAGGTAGGCCGCGTTCTTGAGGCATTGAGTGCGAATGGTCTCGCGGAGAACACGATCGTGATTTTCACCAGCGACAACGGCGGCGAACGATTCGCGGATACCTGGCCCTTCACCGGCCGGAAGACTGAACTTCTGGAAGGCGGCCTGCGAATACCGGCGATCGTCTCGTGGCCGGCGCGCATTCCGCAGGGCCGAACGACCGAACAGGTGGCGATCACCATGGACTGGATGCCGACGCTGCTGGCGGCCGCCGGCGCGTCTCCCCGACCCGGCCTATCCACCCGACGGCGTCAACCTGTTGCCGACGCTTACTCAGAACGCGGCTCCCGTTTGAACGCAAGTTGTTCTGGCGCTATAAGGCCAACCAGCAGCGCGCCGCGAGAGACGGCGACTTCAAGTATCTGAAGATCCTCGACAACACATTTCTCTTCAATGTCGCCGACGACCCTATGGAGCGGGCCAATCTGAAGACGCGGCGGAAGGATGTTTACGACCGGATTACGGCGGAGTGGTATGCGTGGAACGCAACCATGCTGCCGGAGGTGGATGAGAGCACGACTTCCAACTTCACCGGCCGTCAGCTTGCCGACCATATCGGGACGCCTCCGACGAGCGGGAAAGCGGAACATCCTGAGCCGCCCGGATCGCAATCAGCGACGCCTCACTGAGGGTACAGAAGCATTGGGATTCGCTCTCTGGATCGATACCGATTCGGATCTGGCGTGGGTCGAGGGAACGCACGAGTACCGGCCGATGGGCACGGCGGTCATCGCACGCTCGGATCAGTTTCGCCAGCGCGATTTTCGTCAAACTCGCCGTCGCCCGGCCCATCTTGAGAATTCTTTCGCCGGCTTTTTCGGATCGCTTGAAGAAGTGAACGCCAGACTGCGCTCGCAGCCGCGCTGGACACTCAGAGGAACGCCGGGACATCTGCGGGCCCTGTGAATCAGGCTTTTCTGTCTTTGAACAGCAATGAAAAAGATAATCCTGAGCCTCGGTTCGTGTCTTGATCCGTTCCCAGGCTTCGAAAGCCGCCATAAGCACGTCCAGCTCGGTTCCTACGTCAACAACGGAGAACGTGACCGAGAGGTCGTAATCGGCGGCATGCCGCACTTCCTGCAAGTGAACAAACGTGTCGGTGACGATAAATAAATCCGAGCCCGCAACGCAGCGCTTCGCGATGTTCTCGGAAACTTCCTTCATCCGTTTGTGGTCGAATTGACGCGCGATTTTGCTGCGCTGGGGCTCCGGCCAGTTATTGCAGGCGATCTCAATCAATAAATGGAACAGCGCATAGTACGCGGTCGAGAGGGATCGGCGCAGAGTCGCCTCCGTCGTCTTCTCCAGCTCGTAAAATTGACGTGAAGCGGCGCAGAGTTCGTCCGGAAAGCCCATTCAATCCCATTCGGGGTCGCGCAGTTCCAGTTGCTCCGATACCAATCTGAAAGAAAAATGTGTAAATAAATCCAGGCCAGACGCTCGTACCAGCGATCGGATCTCCGATCTGATCCGATTACAGAGATCGACTATTTCCGCTAAACGCGGATCCGCCAGAACAACAGGCTTCGGATACGATCTGTCCTTAAGCAGCACGCGAAAGAACAGCGCGGGTTCGCCGGCCCAGTCATCGCGAATCGAATAGCGTATGTGCTCGATATCGCCAGAAAAATTCCTCTGGGTGGCGGAGATAGCGTCCTCTATCGCCTGAGTGTTGTACTCGGTAATCGGTGCGATCATTTCTCGCCTCAGCCCCATCCTACCGTATTGATTAAAAGACTCATTTTCCCCAACCGCCACCACCCGGAGTCTCGATGCGCAGCACTTCATTCTTCTGAATCGTGAATCGAGTCTTGGAGGGAAGCGGCCGCCAGGAGTCATCCGCCGCAGCCACGCCTGACGATCCGCATGCTCCCTCCGCGCCGCCCTGTAATCCATAGGGCCCGCGCTTCCTGCGGTCCGAAAGAATCGTTACCTCCGCCGGTTCAAGAAACTCCAACTCTCGTACAATCCCGTCGCCTCCGGCATACTTCCCCGCCCCACCGGATCCCGCGCGTATCTTATAAGCCCGCACACGCAACGGATAAGCATGCTCGAACGCCTCAATCGGCGTGTTCCAGCTGTTCGTCATGTGCGTGTGAGTCGCGGAACGTCCGGGCCCACGCGCGGAGGCGCCCATGCCGCCCGCGATCGTTTCATAGTAGGCGAATGGCCTGTTACGGAACGTATCCCACCCGCCGAAGCTGAGATTGTTCATGGTCCCCGAACTCGCGGCCGGAATTTTCTCCGGTAAAGCCTGCGCCAGCGCTCCGAGAATCACGTCCGTAATCCGCTGCGACGTCTCCACGTTGCCCGCCGCCATCGCAGCCGGCAGACCCGCGTTCACGACGCTGCGCTCAGGCGCAATCACGCGAATCGGCCGCAGCAGGCCGGCATTATAAGGCACCTCCGCTTCAATCAAACAACGGAAACAATACATCGCCGCCGACACCGCAATCGCATAATTCGCATTCATCGGCCCAGCTGCCTGCGCGCTCGATCCGGTGAAATCCACTTCAGCCTCATCGCCGCGAATCCGCACCGCCACCGCAATCCGCACCGGCTCGTCCGTAACGCCATCGTCGTCGAGAAAATCTTCAAACCGGTATTCGCCATCCGGAATCGCCCGCAGCATAGCGCGTGTAACCCGTTCGCTGTAATCGAGCAGATCCTTCGCGCTCCGATGCACTCGCTGCAACCCGTACCGCGTCACAATCTCGCACAAACGGTCTGCGCCGCGCCGGTTCGACATTACCTGGGCGAGAAGATCGCCTTCGCGCTCCTCGGGCGTGCGCACGTTGGCGAGAATCATCTGCATTACGTCTCGCTGAACCTCGCCGCCTTTCATCAGCAGCACGGGCGGAATCCGCAAGCCCTCCTGATAGATCTCACGCGCCAGCGGCATCGACCCAGGACTCATCCCGCCGACGTCCGCATGGTGAGCGCGGTTCGCCACATAGAATTCGGCAGTTTTGCTTTTCCCGGAAAAACGCCGGAGACCGCCGTAATATCCGGCAAATGGGTGCCGCCGCGAAACGGATCGTTCAGGATCACGACGTCGCCCGGCGCCAGGCCGAAACGCAGCCAGCGCGTGTTGCACCGAAAGCGGCATCGCGCCCAGATGAACCGGCATATGGTCGCCCATCGCGATCGTCTCGCCTGCCTTGCCATACACAGCGCAGGAGTAATCGCGCCGTTCCTTGATATTCGCGCTGAAGGCGGTCTTGCGCAGCACCGCGCCCATTTCATCCGCGATCGAGACAAACAGGTTGCGGAAGATCTCCAGATCCACCGGCCTGGTCCCCGCGCGCTTCATCAATTCTGATTGGGTTTGATTTTCGGGGCGGCGGGCTCGTCCGGCGGTTCCGGCTCTTTGGTTTGTCCGGCTTCGCTGCGACAATTCGCGACCTCAATAAGAAATGAAGCGACCGGCCACCACCGATCACCCGCGCGCTGCTCGATCTGCAATGCCTTGCCGTCTTTGCCGGTCTCGATGCGCCAATCCGGGATTTCCTGAACCACCGCAGTGCTCTTCAATTCGGGCAACTTGCCGACCGCGCGCGACAGGGTCCAGGTCTCGCCGCCGTTGTCCGATTCGTACGAAACATAGCGGCCACCAGCCGCTGCTCCGCCCGTATCGACGATTAGTTCGCCGTGCCGCGGAGAAGTGAACCAAAAACGCTGGACGGAACCAGCGCCCCCTTCTTCACCAATCGAACTTTGCTTCCACGTGGCGCCGCCATCAGTTGTAGCGAGAATGAACGGATCCCGTGCTAAAGGGTATTGAGTAGCACCGGCTGCCCACGCATGCTGAGAGTCTGAGACCTCCAGCTGATCGAGTTCGGCTCCCCTGATGCGCGCCGTCGTTTCTTTCCAGGTTGCGCCTGCGTCGCCACTCTGCAACAGAATAGAACTCAGCGTGGCCGAAGTGCTATGCAGATCGCCCGCAACAAAGATCTGTTTGTCCCTCGCAGCGATCGAACCAAGTTCCAGATAAACAGGACAGGGCTCGCCTTCGCCACACGTCATTCCAGCCCATTGAAGATCCTCTCCGACACAGCCATAAGGCGCCCGCATAGGTTCACCCTTATTTGTAAGAACGGGAAGATCTTGTCCGAATGCCATCAGACCAGTCAGAAGCGCAAGGGCCGCCGGACGCGGCGCCAAAAAGTGGAGCACCTCACCCGTCCAGCCGCGATTCGGCGGCCATAACTTGCGCGTATTCCTTAAAAGCAAAAGGGGAAAGCTACGTGCCGCCTCGGAAAAAGCAGACCCCCTTCGTTCAAAGGGTTTGAGGCGCGGGCGCATTTTTGGGTGATAGGGGTGTATGCGCCCGCTTGTCGTAACGGGGATTTGCATATTCAGACGCCGCTTTTTTGCACCACGTTACGCACCTGCATAAAAAAAATATCAGTTTTCGAACATACCCTCGAAGAGCACGCTGCTCAGATATCTTTCACCCGAATCGGGAAGGATCACAACGATGGTTTTGCCGTGGAACTGCTCATCGCGCGCGACCCTTACCGCTGCGGCCACCGCCGCCCCGCAGGAGATCCCGCTGAGCAACCCCTCTTCACGCGCCAGACGCCGCGCCATTTCGATCGATTCCTCATTTGTTACAAGCTCGACCCGATCCACAATGCTCAAATCCAGGTTCTTTGGAATGAACCCGGCGCCGATTCCCTGTATTTTGTGGGGACCCGGCTTTATGGGCTGCTGCGCCAGAGTCTGGCTGATCACCGGACTGGCGACAGGTTCGACCGCCACACTGGTAATTTTCCGTCCCTTCTCATTCTTGATATAGCGCGAAACGCCCGTGATGGTGCCGCCCGTTCCTACTCCCGAAATCAGAACATCGATTTTCCCATCGGTATCCTCCCAGATTTCCGGACCCGTCGTCTTGAAGTGAATGTCCGGGTTGGCAGGGTTATCGAACTGTTGTAAAAGTACGTAACGGTCGGGGTCGGATTGCACAATTTCCTGCGCCTTGCCGATCGCTCCATTCATTCCGCGCGAACCCTCGGTCAGGACCAGATTGGCCCCGAATGCCGCCAGCACTTTCCGCCTCTCGAGAGACATTGTCTCCGGCATGGTGAGCGTCACAGGATAACCGCGCGCTGCGGCGACAAAGGCAAGAGCGATACCGGTGTTTCCGCTGGTCGGTTCGATCAGTTCCTTTCCCGCTTTCAGGACGCCACGCTTTTCCGCATCCCAGATCATCGCCGCCCCAATCCGGCACTTCACCGAATACGCGGGATTGCGTCCTTCGACCTTGCCGAGGAGCGTCACCGGCGCGCCATCAATGACGCGATTCAACCGCACCAACGGGGTGCGGCCGATACTGTACGAGTTGTCGTCGAAATACATTAGATCTCCCAATTCGGTACGAAACGATTATGTTTTTCCTGCGATTCGCGCACCAGTTGCGCGAATGTCGTTGAAGCCAGAACGCTGTCGATCGCGAGGTCGGCTCGCTGCCACAAATCGGTGAACACGGAATCCGCGCCGCGGCGAAGACGGGATTGCTCCTCCCGCCGCCCTTCGATGAACCGCAGCACTTCACTTACTGTAATTGACTCGGCACGGCGTGAGAGCAAATACCCGCCCTCAGCCCCCCGGCGCGACTCGACGAATCCGCCCTGTTTCAGGCTCGCCAGAATTAACTCCAGGAACTTTTGGGGAATCTGCTGGCGGCGGGCAATGTCGGCAATCTTGACGGGTTGCGACCGGCTGTTGGCCGCGAGATCGAAAATAGCCTGAAGGGCGTACTCGCCCTTGACGGAGATGTTCATTTACGGAACGGGATCGCCCAATTCCCCGGGTACAACTAGAGATTAGTGGGTTTGACCTGAACAGTCAACCATTTCAGTCGAGAAAGAGGTATTTGGAAGGACGACCAAACGTCTGACAAAAGAGGAGGGGAAGATTCTGAGGAATTAGGGCCGACCCTCCCGATGTTTCCGGGAGGGCCAGCCCGGAAAAACTATTGCTTGTGGCTGTGATCGGTGGTCGTGTCGGACTTCTTCTTCTTGCCCTTTTTGCTGGACTTCTTCGAGGTATCAGTGGTGTCCTGCGCGAAGGACACTGTGCCGAGGACGATCCCAAGGCCAATCGCGAATACGAGAAGCTTTTTCATGTTTGTGTAATTCTCCTTATGTAAATTCAAAATGGGGACGACTGACCGTGGCTTCCCGGCATCTAAAGACCGCCGGAAGCCAGCCGAAAACTATTTCTGGCTGTGATCGGTGGTGGTGTCGGACTTCTTCTTCTTGCCCTTCTTGCTCATCTTCTTCGAGGTATCGGTGGTGTCCTGCGCGAAGGAAACGGTGCCGAGGATAATGCCCAGGCCAAGAGCAAATACGAGAAGCTTTTTCATGCTTGGTTGATTCTCCTTGATTAAATATTGGGACGATCTGCCGTCAGGTGAATCATAACCAACGGCACATGAACCGGACCTTAAGGGGTCATTAAATTAACTTCATTCTGCCAGTTCAACAAAGTTGCTTAATAGAATCAATAACTTGACACTCGATCCCCAATTTCGTGTGTTACGCTCCGGACAAATGAAAAAGTCGGATCTTGCCAGAGACATGGCAAAACACAGCGGCGTCAAGACTGGGGACGCCGCCGATCAGATGGATCGCGCAGTCACCCAGATTATTCGCACCCTAAAAGGGGGCCAGCCCGCGCGGCTTCCTGGCCTTGGGACGATAAGCCCCGGAAAACACTGGACTTTCAAGCAGGAACGAAATGAACCTTGACGAACTGGCCCGCCTGATCGAACGCTCGTTGAAACGTTCAAAACAGGTCGAGATCGACGGATTAGGCGTGTTCTCGCGCACCCGGGCCGGCAACATCTCCCTCCGCAAGTCCAATCGGCCGCGCGTATTCATCGCCTATGCCGTGGAGGACCGAACGTTCGCCGACCGGTTGTTCGACGATCTCACGGAGTACGGCTTCGCACCGT
Organism: Terriglobia bacterium; assembly: GCA_963831795.1. Lineage (GTDB taxonomy): Bacteria > Acidobacteriota > Terriglobia > Bryobacterales > Bryobacteraceae > BOG-234. The sequence continues at coordinate 58,110 of CAWHSB010000029.1, forward strand.
GGCTGGATCGGCGAAAACTGCTGCCGGGACAGAACTGGCCGCGGCGCATCGAAGACGCTATCGCGAGCGCCGATTTCTTTATCGCGTGCTTCTCGCAGAACTCCAGCGGGAAACGCGGTGGCTTTCAAGCGGAGATCCGCTACGCGCTCGATTGCGCCACCCGCATACCTCTGGACGAGGTTTTCCTGATCCCCATCCGCCTGGACGACTGCCGTGTCCCGGCGCGGATTCAGCGGGAGACCCAGTATGTCGATCTGTTTCCCGACTGGAATGCGGGGCTTCATCGCATCCTGCGCATCATCGAGAAGCAGATCATCGACAAACAAGCTATGGAGAAGCTAGCCGCGTAGAAGCGCGAAGCCGCGCAGGTCGGCTCCGGGATCGGTAACGCCGGCGATCTTGTCGCCGGTGTCCGTCCAAGGCCGGTAGCGCCGGCGATCTCGTCGCCGGTGTCCGTCCGGCGCGGAACTTTACGTCAAGGCCGGAGGCGCCGGCGATCGTCGCCGGTGTCCGTCCGGCACGGAACTTTACGTCAAGGCCGGTAGCGCCGGCGATCGTCGCCGGTGTCCGTCCGGCGCGGAACTTTACGTCAAGGCCGGTGGCGCCGGCGATCGTCGCCGGTGTCCGTCCGGCGCGGAACTTTACGTCAAGGCCGGTGGCGCCGGCGATTGTAGCCGGCGTTCATACGCGAAGGCTGGGCTAGCCTCAGACTCCTCGCCTTCCCAAAATATCGCGCACCTGTATTCCATAATGAAACTTCGGAATGACAGGCGAGCAGGTCCACGTATCCCTGAAATCGGTATCCCGGGGACAGAAATCATACCGGGTCCTTCTGGGAGTGGTGGGGCTCCTTGCAGTGGGGCTTATGATCTACGCCCAGACTGACGCGTTCGTCTGGGACGAAGGCTGGCACCTGCTCGCAGCCCAGTCGATCACTCGCGGCAAGCGGCTATATCTCGACTTTAACTACTCCCAGACGCCCCTCAACGCTTACTGGAATGCGCTCTGGTTCAGCATTTTCGGTACAACATGGCGCACCGCGCACGCCGTTGCGGCCCTGATGACCAGCGGCGCGATCATGCTGACCGCCGATTATGTCTTCGTGCGCTTCCCCGTGGCGCGCTGGCGGACGGCCGCGGCGATCATGACCGCGCTCCTGATAGGCCTCAACGTACTGATCGTGCAATACGGACCGATCGGGCAGGCCTACGGGTTGGCCCTGTTCCTCGTCGTAGCGGCGTTCCGCTGCACTGTTCTTGCGGTGGAAGGCAAAAGCATCGTACTTCCCGCGCTCGCCGGATTTCTCTCTTCGGCGGCCGCGGGGGCCACGCTGCTTACCGCTCCCGTGTGTCCTGTCCTGGCGATCTGGATGGTGGTTCAAAACCGCCTCGGGAACCGTTGGGCGCAATTCTCCGCGTTCATTGCGGCAGCTGTCGTGCCGTTCCTGCCGGTCGCGTATCTCTTTAGTAAAGGACCTCGCCAGACTCTTTTCGACATCATCCAGTACAACCTGATTTTCCGCCAGGTGGACTGGCCCGACGCGATTCCTCACGACTTCGGCGTAATGTTCTCGTGGCTGAACTCGGCCCAGGCTCTGCTGGCCGGCCTCCTCGGGCTCTCGGGGCTTTTGTTCATTCGCTTTCGCAGCGACTGGGCCCGGGCGCAACGCGCGGAGTTTTATCTTTGCGGCTGGCTGGCGCTGGCCCTTGGGACCCACATTTCGAGCGCCCACCCCACCTTTCAGCGTTACTATCTGTTCGCGTATCCGTTCGTGATCATTCTGGCCACCGCGGGATTGTATTTCGTCACGCACGCGACTATATGGAACCGACCGCCCTCTGTGGCCGATGGTCGCTCTGACGGCAATCTTTTCGCTCGAGCTGGCGAAAGCGCTGCACGACAAACATGCGAACGTTAACTGGCTCGATCTTCAAAAGATTGCCGCGAAAGTCGATCAGGTGACTCCGCCGAACGGCACCCTGCTGAGCGACGAGCCGATTTACTTCCTGACCCGCCGTCCACCGCCGCACGGGATGGAACTGGCCGACTCCCACAAACTGGAGTTCCCGCCGCAACGCGCGATCCCGTTGAATCTGGTGCCGGAATCCGAAGTGCTTCGCGAAATCAAGGCAGGCCGCTTCGAAACCGTGGTGAATTGCGACAAGAACGACAAGCTCACGGACGAAGACCTCGAAAAAGTCTATCGGGAAAAGTTCGAAAACGACACCTGCGACGTGTTCTGGAATTTCAAGCAGCCGCGATAGCGCTCTGTCGAACCAATTCCTTCTTCTCGCGACCGCCCGCTATCTGAGCTTTTCCAGTTTCTTGCGGATCTCGTCCGCATTTTTCCCCGTCGAGGCAAGCTGCAGATACTTTTGCCAGGCTTCCCGCGCGGCCTTCGCATCGTTCATCTTCTCTTCAGCGCTGCCCAGCCGCAGCCACGCGTCGGCGTTGCCGTCGTTCCACTTCGTGGCCTCCATAAAGCGACCCGCCGCCGCCTTGTAGTCGCCCTTCTTGAAGTAGAATTCGCCCACGGTAACTTCTTTTTTCGATTGCACCGGATTGAAGGCGTATTGCTGCGGTATTGCCTCTTTATCCTCCTCGGGCGGAAGCTGAATATTATCCTGCGATTGCTGTTTATCCTTCCCGTTTGCGGCGGGCGGTTGCTGCGCGGCGGCGCTCATCGCAAAGAGCGCGCTCAGCAGCATGAAAACGGTGCAACGCCGTGACATACTTTAAGTATATTGTCCCTTCGGGTTGCCCTCCGCAACACCCGAGTGCTGTAAAACCGCTTGCTGTAAAACAATGTTGCCCCCTTCGGATCCGCTTCGCGAAAAGGTCGCGCAATTACCCTTCGGGCCCGGCGTGTATCTGTACAAGGATAGCGGCGGGAAAATCATCTACGTCGGCAAGGCGAAGATCCTGCGAGCGCGCGTTCGCAGCTATTTCAACGAAGACAAGCTGTCGGACGTCAAGACCGGTTCGCTCATCGCGGAAGCGCGCGACATCGACTACATTCTCGTCGATAACGAGAAGGAAGCGCTCGCGCTCGAAAACAACCTCATCAAGCAGTACAAGCCGCGCTTTAACGTCCTTCTGCGCGACGACAAGACATACCCATACATCAAACTCACGAACGAGCGATTCCCGCGTGTCTATGTAACCAGAAGGTTGATCAAAGACGGCTCGACTTACTTCGGGCCATACTTTCCAGGCAACCTCGCGCATCGGCTGGTGAGTTTCATACACCGCCATTTCCTGGTGCCGTCCTGTAAGGTCGATCTGCGCCGCTATCATCCCAAGCCATGCCTGCAGTACCACATTCATCGCTGCCAGGGTCCTTGCGTGGAAGGCCTCACAACTCCCGAAGCGTATGCGCAGGCGGTCCGCCAGGTTCGGCTGTTTCTGGAAGGCAAGCACAGCGCGCTGGCGAGCGAACTGCGCGACCGCATTCAGGAAGCCGCCGATGACACGCGTTTCGAAGAGGCCGCGGCCCTGCGCGATCTGCTCGCCACCGTCGAAGAGATCGACCAGCGTCAGAAGATGGCCGCCGCTTCCGGAGACGACGCCGATATCTTCGGCTTCTACGCCGAGCCGCCGCTGGTCGCGGTGAACCTGTTCCATCTGCGGAATGGCGTGGTCGTCGACCGCCGCGATTTCTTCTGGGAAGACCAGCACGAATTCAATGCGCCCGAGTTCTTCTCGTCGCTGCTGCTGCAGATTTATCTGGACCAGCAATATGTTCCGGCGATCATTCACGTACCGATCGATTTCGAAGATCAGGAAGTGATGGAGGAACTGCTTTCGGAGAAGAAGAATCGCAAGGTCGAGATTCATACGCCGAAGCGGGGTCAGAAGAAAGCCATGCTGAATCTGGCGCAGACCAACGCAAAGCACAGCTTTCGACGGGCGTTTCCGCGTCCTGAAGCCCTCCTCGGTAGCGATTCAGGCCGCGGTACAGGAAGCCCTTGGACTGCCCGATCCGCCGAGGCGCATTGAATGCTTCGACATCTCGCACATTCAGGGAACGGATAAGGTCGCAAGCATGGTGGTGTGGGAAGACGGCCGCATGAAGAAGGCCGATTACCGCAAGTTCATCATCCGCTCGGTTGAGGGCAACGACGATTTCGCCAGCATGGCCGAGGTGGTGACGCGGCGTTATTCGCGCCTGCAGGCCGAAGGCGAGCCGATGCCGGGACTGGTCCTGATCGATGGCGGCCTGGGACAATTGCACGCGGCGGCGGAGGCGTTGGAAGCGATCGGGATTATCAATCAGCCGCTGGCATCGATTGCGAAACGCGAAGAGATCGTTTATGTGCTCGGGCAGGAGAATGAGCCGATCGTGCTCGATCGCTTCTCACCGATTCTGCACCTGATCCAGACGATCCGCGATGAGGCGCACCGCTTCGCCGTGACCTTCCATCGCACGCGGCGAAACGCCCGGACGCTGACATCGGAACTCGACACGATTCCGGGAGTCGGAGAGATTACCGTGCGCAAGCTGCTGAAAGAGTTCGGCAGTTCGGAGCTCGTGCGCCAGGCTTCGGAAGAGGAACTGGCGAAGAGGATCGGCCGGGCCGCCGCGCGTAAAGTAAAAACTCACTACGCGGGAATATCCGTTTTCAACGTACACGCTTCTGAGCCGCGACCGGAAGGGAGTCACCATGGCCCTGCGGGCCGCCAAAGTGAATGAAGACGCTGCGCGGCCGTTGTGGGGCCAGCGCTTCGGCGCTGCCGCCGAGCTTCCGCTCGGCGCGGAGCTTTACGTCCTGCCGGTAGCGCCGGCGATCTTGTCGCCGATGTTCGTACGAGCCGCGTCTTCGACAGAGCGTTGAGTAACTACCGCATCGCGGTAGAGACGCGGTGACCCGGCTCACAGTCGATCGAACAGTATGTGCAAGCCGTCGCGAATGGCTACAGCCGCGGCGAGACCCAGCTTTCCGATATATTCCCGAAGTTCCGCCTTATCGACGGTAAGTATTTGGGAAACGTTTACGACGCTAGCCTTCGGCAGATTCGCCTCGCCTTTTTTTAGAAGCACGTTACCGGGCGCTTTCGCCCTGCTGAGATTGGAGGTAACGAGGCATACCACGGTCGTCGCAATCGCACTACGGTTGAAAACATCATTCTGGACAACCACACATGGGTGCCGGTTTGCGGGAGCCGACCCGCCGGTTGGGCCGAAATCGAGCCAGTAGACTTGGCCCTGCGCAATCTCGTTCACCAGCGTTCCTTCACGGTCCGGCGAACCTTGGCCTTGATTCCCCTTAGCAGCTGCCTTTCAGACGGCGCGGCGCCTTCCGCATAGACTGCGTTCAGTTGAACCAGCATCTCTTCTCGCTGTTTCCGCCTCAAGAAGTCGCCTACGGCCATCGCGAAGAGACGACTCCGGCTGAGCCCCATCAATCGCGCGGCCTCGTCCGCCGCCTGTAGGAGTTCGTCGTCTATGGAAATCGCAGTCTTCATGCGACTACTGATGGTTATACCATGATGTCTACTTTTGGTATGTACAATGAGCGGCAGCATTGCAGCAGGAGGGCAAATATCGTCTTAATCACAGGCCATAATATGAATACACCAGATTGCTATACTCATGCCAGATGGCGTCGATTACTCTGAGTATTCCAGACGACCTGGCCTCGCAGATCAGGGCACGACAGCAACAATTGCCCCAGATTCTCGAACTTGGCCTGAGGGAACTCAACGCCGACGCTCAATCCGGCTTTGACGGCGCCGCGGATGTTTTGGAACTGCTCGCCGCACTACCCGCACCTGAGGAAATTTTGAAGTTGCGGCCGTCTCCACGTCTGGCGGCCCGCGTGGCTGAACTGGTCGAGAGAAGCCGCGCGGGAACGATGACATCTATCGATGAACAGGACTGGGAGAGATACGAGTATCTCGAACATCTGGTCAGGATGGCGAAAGCCTCCGCTCAGCTGAAAATCGCGCCTCCCGCAGGCGATGCCTGACGTCGACGCCGCACTTCGCGAACTTGTGCGAAGACGCGCGGGCGGCTGTTGCGAATACTGCCGAATTTCGGAACGATTCACGCTGGCCGAACACGAAATCGATCACGTGATCGCGGCGAAGCACGGCGGCCAAACGGTTGCCGGAAATCTCGCCCTATGCTGCACCCTGTGCAACCGGTTCAAAGGCAGTGACATCGCTTCTGTCGATGCTGAGACCGGAGAGGACCACCACGAGATTCGAGACGGCGCAATCGTTGCATTAACCGCAAGAGGTCGAGTTACGGTCAAACTGCTTCGAATGAATCGCCCGGACAGAATTCGAGAGCGCCAACTCCTCCGGCACTGACGGCCTGCCTGCTCAGATAACTGCGCGTCGCTCAACGGATTCGGAAGTCGCACATGCGATTTCACAAGACGAGGTCTGCACGGCTGCCCAGTTCGCGGCACGGTTTCCACTCGACGCCAAAGAGGCCGCAGACGCTCATTCCATGTCAGAATACGGTGGTGCTCCAATCACTGACCGAGCGCAAAGAGTGGAAATTTTTTGCCGTTCTTCCCAGGGCGGACGCCGGTCTCGCCGCCGCCTGGTGGACAACTCTCTTACTGAGAGGCATTTTGCCGGCGGCCTTCGCCATCGCGATGGGCGTGCTGGTTGGCGCTGTCCAGCGCGGCGGCCCTCTCACCGGCCCCCTGGCCCTGGCCGGCACGATTTTCGTACTCCTTCAAATACTCAGCCCGATCCATCAGGCGGTCAGCGCCAACCTGGGCGACCGCACCGCCGGGTGGCTTTACGACCGGCTCACCGAGGCCTGTGTGCGTCCGCCGGGCATGGGACACCTCGAAGATCCCACGCTCACCAGCGACCTGACCGTCGCGCGCGACTTCGACCTCGGAATGACCGGCCCGCCGCTGTCGATCTCCCTCGATTTCATTGCGAACAGCATGGCCGAGATGATCGGCGGTGTCGCATCCGCCGTAGTCCTCGCAGGCTATGCATGGTGGGCTTCACTTCTGCTCGCCGGCGCCTGGCTCGCCACCCATTGGCTCTTGCGTGAAAGCTCAGTCTGGCACGACCGTAACACCGAAGAGGTGCGCGGCGCGCAACGGGATTCGGACTACGCCTACCGTCTCGCAGTCGATCCGCCCGCCAGCAAGGAGTTGCGGCTATTCGGCCTGGCCGGCTGGGTCATCGACCGTTTCGTGGCCAGACGAACGCGTCTGCACGAGCTGCAGTACGCGGCCACGCGTCTGCGCGAGCAGCCAGTCATCTGGAGTATGGTGCTGGTCGTTTTCGCAAACGTCCTGGTGTTCTGGGTGCTGGCGAGCGCCGCCCTCACTGGCCGCATTAGTCTTGGGGAAGCCGTGGTTTACGTGCAGTGCGCGATTGGGGTCTCGATGATCGCCTTCGGCGGATTCAACTGGGCGCTTGACGGAGCGTCTGCTCCGGTCGCCGCCGTGCTGCGGCTCGAAGCGGCAATGCGCGCCGCGGGACAGTTGATCTCCGGCGATCGCCCTGCCGCTGCCGCGCCCGCAGACGAGATCCGTTTCCGCGATGTCACGTTCGGATACCCCGGCGGCCGGCCGGTACTCGAACACTTCGATCTCACCATTCCCGCCGGCTCGTCGCTCGCCATTGTCGGCCAGAATGGAGCGGGCAAAACAACGCTGGCGAAGTTATTGTGCCGCCTGTACGATCCGCAGTCGGGTGCGATCGAAATTGACGGAGTCGACCTTCGTGAGTTCGATCTCGCCTCATGGCGCTCGCGCGTTACGGCCGTGTTCCAGGACTTCATCCGTCTGGAGCTGCCACTTCGCGACAACGTCGCTCCCGCGGGCGCGCCGGACGATATCGTGTACGCGGCACTCGATGCGTCGGGCGCCGCAGACCTGGCCGCTTTGGACACCGTGCTGGCTCGCGGATACGACGGTGGCATCGACTTGTCCGGTGGCCAGTGGCAGCGCATCGCGCTCGCTCGCGCGCTGGCGGCCGTGAAGCTCGGCGCGGGCGTCGTGCTTCTTGACGAACCTACCGCCCAGCTCGACGTCCGGGGAGAGGCGGAGATCTTCGATCGCCTGCTTACTGCGACGCGCCAGTGTACGACCATTCTGATTTCGCATCGATTCTCGACCGTCCGCCATGCCGATCGCATCTGCGTCCTCGAGCAGGGACGCGTGATCGAACTCGGTACTCACGACGAACTGATGGCGCTCAATGGACGCTATCGAACCATGTTCGATTTGCAGGCGCAGCGCTTTAACGCTCCGGAAGAGGAGGGTGTCACCTATGACGTCCTCTCCTGATCCGAATCAGGCGCTTCGGGGAGAAGCAATCGCTCCGCTGCCGCCCGCGCTCTCGTCGATGTGGCGGTTATGCAAGCTCGGATATCGCCACGAACCGCGCTTGATGCTGACGGCCTTTGTGCTTTCGCAGATCGCCGCCTTGCCCGATGCGCTCCTGGCGCTGTGGCTGATGCTGCTCGGCAAAGGCGTCGTCGAGCACAATCTGCCCCTGGTCCAGGGCGCCGCTGCCGGTCTCGCTGTTTCAACCGCGTTGACATGGTTTCTCCGCACTATCAGCACAAGGATCCAGCGACGTTTTCGCGACAAGGTGACCATCGCGCTCGAGTCGCACGTGGCTCAACTTCAGGCAACGGTCGCGACGGTGGCGCATCAGGAACGCCCGGACTACCTCGACCGCCTGTCCATGCTGCGCAATCAGGTGTTCGTGCTGGACCACATGTACATGTCTCTGTTTACGACGCTGGGATGGATCCTGCGGCTGGGCATCACGATGGCTCTGCTGATGTCGATTCACCCGGCGCTTCTTCTGCTGCTCGTGTTTGCGATCCCGACGATCCTGACATCCTCCTGGCGGCCCGCGGTGGAAAGGATGGCGCAGGAACGGGGGGCGCAGGCCAATCGGCTGGCGCGGCATCTTTTCACCATCGCCACGACAGCGCCTCCCGGCAAGGAAGTGCGGGTCACCGGTATCGGCGAGCGGCTCATGACGCAACGCCATCAGGCCTGGAAGCGCTGGTTTGAGCCCGTGGCGGCCGCGCGGCGGGGTTCGGCGATGTGGCACGCGCTGGCGTGGGCGGTTTTCGGTCTGGCGTATGTCGGCGCGATCGTCTTCGTTGCTGTCGGTCTGCGTGCGCCCTCAAGTCAGGTATTGCTGGTGCTCGCCGCGGGTGCGCGGTTGTCGGCCTACATCGGGGCAACCGTCGGTGAGATTGGATTCCTGCGTGGATTCTGGATGGACGGCTCACAGCGGCTCGCCTGGCTCGAGGACTACGCGGCTTCCGTCGCCGCGTCGGGCGATCTGCCCGTCCCCTCAGTCTTGCATCGCGGCGTTCGACTCGACCACGTGTCTTTCGCCTATCCCGGCACATCGCGCGTTGTATTGGACGACGTGTCCCTGACGCTGCCTGCGGGCGCGGTCGTCGCGATTGTCGGCGAAAACGGAGCCGGCAAGACAACCCTGGTGAAGCTTCTGGCGAAGATGTACGAGCCGTCGTCGGGTTCCATCCTGGTAGACGACACCCCGCTGGCGCGCGTGTCGGCGATCGAGTGGCGGGAGCGGCTGGCCGGCGCGTTCCAGGATTTTTTCCGCTTCGAATTCCGTGCGCGGCACACCGTGGGTTTGGGCGATGTTCCGAATCTGGACGACGAGCCCGCCGTGCTCGCGGCTGTCGATCGCGGCGGCGCAGGCGACGTGGTCGCTCATTTGTCTTCTGGTCTCGAAACCCAACTCGGTCCAACGTGGCCGAATGGAGCCGAGTTGTCCTTCGGCCAGTGGCAGAAGCTGGCGCTGGCCCGCGGCTTCATGCGCAACGATCCGCTGCTGGTATTTCTCGACGAGCCCACTGCCGCGCTGGATGCGGAAACGGAGCACGCTCTGTTCGAGCGCTACGCGGCGGCAATACGCGGGGAAGCCCGGGGCGAAGGCCGCGACGGACGCATCACCATTCTTGTCTCCCATCGCTTCTCGACCGTACGGATGGCGGATCTCATCGTCGTGCTCGACGGCGCGCGGCTCGCAGAGGTTGGCACCCACGAGGAATTGATTGCGCGGAACGGCCAGTACTCAGAGCTCTACAACATCCAGGCCGCCGCATACCGATAAGAAGAGCCCGACCCCTTTTCGGCATCGAGCCCTCGTTCAAGACGCAATCGTCACGGTACGCTCAAGCAGCGAGTTCAAGCCGCCAACGACGGTGATCTTATCCACCTTGTCGGCGACCTTCTCCAGCGTCTCGAGCTCCTTGAGGCGCACCAGCAGAGGGTTATCCTCCATCAGCTTCGCCGTGTTGAGCAGAGAACGCGTTGCCGCGGTCTCTTCGCGCCGGCGAATCAGGTTGGCCTGCGCCTGCTTCTCCGCCGTCACCACCTGGTTCAGGATGTCGCGGATATCTCCGGGCAGGATGATGTCCTTGATTGCGATCGAGCCGACCCGCACCCCGAACACCTCCATCTCGCGGCGCACTTCGGCCGACACCGTTTCGTCGATGTCCACCTTCTCCGCAAGGATCTCTTCCAGCGCGCGCTTGCCCAGCGTCTGCCGCACCGCGATCTGCAGCGTACGGTACAGCAGCTCGTTGACGTCCTTCGCGCCTGTGCGCGCCGAGGCGGCATTCACCACATCGAATACCGCCGAGACGTTCACACGAATGGTCACTTTATCCTTCGTCAGGATTTCCTGGCCCGGCACCTCAACCGTCTGGCGCCGCGTCTCCACCACATCGACGCGAGGCGACCCGATTGCGCTCCAGAAGGCGAACGTACCCGCCCCCAGCTCACGTACGAGCCGCCCATTGACGTACACGAGTCCGCGCTTGCCTTCATCAACCACGGCAAGCACCGCACCGCACTCGCGGCCCAGACCCATCAGCGGGGGCAGTAAACGCGCGGGCACCTCGGGCGCCTCAAGCACGTTGATCAGTTCGAACGCGACGTCGAGAACACCGCGCCAGAACAGGACACGCTTACCGGGCGCGATCACCCGCACGACCTTGCGCTCAACGGCGATCACGGCCACCTGCGAATCCGACGTTTCGATCACCGTGAAGTACTCCCCGGCAACTTCGGGACGCTCCTTAACGATGAAGTTCGCCCAGTCGCTTGCGAACACGAGTTCGCGAACGTTATGGCGTTCCTGCTCCACGCCGCGACCAGGCGTGAAGATCCAGTATTTTCCAGGACCGAGAATCCGGGAGAAGCGCTTGTTCTGAATCAGTAATACGCGTTCGTTGTCGCCCACAACAATGCGAGTAAACATGGCAAGTTACCTCCTTTTTGATCTGCTGCTTTGAGCTGGGCGATTCCGGGCCTTACTTCATTGCTTTCCACGCGGGCTTTGCCCAGAGCGCCATCAGGCCGGTCGGTTGATACCTTGACCGGCGGGGATAAGCGCAGTTTCAGTCAACGCGCAAAGCGGGAATGCGGAATAAGACCCGGAATCACCCGGGGGTTGCGAGAGTAGCCGTTTGTCAGACGGTTTGGATAGCGGGAATCGAACCCGCCACACACAGCTTATGCGGCTGTTGCTCTATCCGATGAGCTATATCCAGCGGTTGGGGGAAACCAGACGACCGCCGGCATACGGTACCTCAGTGAGGCCGCACCAACGAGGCATTTAGAACCTCTGTTATTGGCGATCATCAGTCATTGTCCTCCAGCTCAACCAGATTACCCCACGTCTCGGTGGTGGTCAAGTAAAAAATCGTTAACGATTAGTCCTTGACTTTGATTGCACATGGTGCTAATTTTCCAGCATAGTGCTAAAAAATCAGCATTCGCTCAGCCGCCGGGAGCGGCAGATTATGGACGTGCTGATCGCCCGCGGACGCGCGTCTGCCACCGAGATCCAGGCGGCTATCCCCGATCCTCCAGGCTACTCGGCGGTTCGCGCCACGTTGCGAATCATGGAGGAGAAGGGTCATATCCGTCATGAACAGCAAGGCGCCAGCTACGTCTACCTTCCGAAGATCGCGCCCGAGCGGGCGAAGCGCTCCGCGCTTCGCCACATGCTGGATACGTTGTTTAATGGCTCCCCGGAGCAGGTTATGGCGGCGCTGTTGGATTCGAAGCCGAGCACCGATGAGTTGGACCGCATCGCGGAAATGATCGAGGCCGCACGGAAGAAGGGCCAGTGAATATGACTCCAGTGCTTATCGGGATCACGATTCTGCTGACCGCCGCGTGGGGCGCGACGGCCGTTCTCCGCAATCAATCTGCCGCCCTTCGTCACACGATGTGGGCTTGCGCCATTGCCGCAGCTTTACTGCTGGCTCCTCTGCGATGGAGCGCTCCGCAACACGTCGTAACCCAAACCTTACCGATGGTTCTCACACCGACGCTGACCGTTGCGGCAGGTCGCACCGAAAACCCGTTGAGCCTTATGTGGATTGCGGTTGCCGTCTGGGCGTTCGGAGCGTTGCTGGTCGCCTTTCCGCTGCTGACCAGTTGGATCGAACTCCGGCGGATTGTACGAGAAGCCCGAGAGGTCCGGAGAACCGGTCCCGTTGCGATTGTGACAAGCTCGCGTGTGAGCGGCCCTCTGGTCTCAGGTTTCCTGAGTCCTGTGATCGTCCTTCCCGACGACGCGTCGTCGTGGACGGCTTCGCGCCGACGGGCCGTCCTCGCGCATGAGATCGCGCACGTCCGCCGTCGCGATCTTTTTACGCTTGCGATCGCGCATCTTGCGACGATCGTGTACTGGTTTCATCCATTGTGTTGGCTGGCAGCAAGCCGCCTGCGCGCCGAAAGCGAACGCGCCTGCGACGACGCCGCGCTGCGCATCGGACTTCTTCCCTCGGACTATGCCGGGCATCTGCTCGATCTGGCCCGTGCGTTCAACCCTCAACCGGCCATTTCCATGGCCTCAACCTCGCATCTGGAGTCTCGTGTGAAATCAATCCTCGATCCTTTCGTGAAACGCTCTTCGGCGGCTCGCCGCAACTGGCTCGCCGCCGCCCTTGTCACGGCAGCCGTTATGGCGCCGTTAACCGTATTCAGCCTGCACGCGCAGCAAACCGCGGGCTCCGGAAGCATTGTCGGAACGGTGTCCGATCCCTACGGCGCAGTGGTTCCGCGCGCGCAGATTACGGCCGCAAACCAGGACGCCCATAACACCGAGGTCGCAACTTCCGGTCTCGACGGAACCTTCATGTTCCGGAACATTCCGGCCGGTCATTACTCGCTCGAGGTGCGCGTGGGCGGCTTCGCCGCGGCTCATATGAATAATCTCGATCTTGTGAGCGGTGGAACGCTCCAGGCGGATGCCCGTCTCGTGGTCGGCGGTCTTAGCGAAAAGATCACGGTCGTAGCGCCGGGTTCTCCCCTGCCTCAGGTGCGCGAGACGTCAACGGGAGGGCCGATCCGAGTTGGCGGCAATGTTCAGGCGGCAAAGCTGATCCAGCAAATCAAACCCAATTACCCGGTCGACCTGCAGGCGCAGGGGATCGAAGGGACTGTACTGCTGTCGGCGTTGATCTCGAAGGATGGCACGCCCAGTTCGATCACGCCGCAGAACACCTCGGTGAACGCGGAGTTCGTCGCGGCTGCACAGGATGCCGTCAAGCAGTGGCGTTATCAACCGACGCTGCTGAATGGCGAGCCGATCGACGTCCTTACGACCATCACGGTGGATTTCAAACTTCAGCCATGACCTCAATCCTGATCGGCATCACCATAATTCTGTCCGCTCCTTACTGCGGTTTGCGGCGCAGTTCCGCGGCAGTGCGACATACGGTCTGGACATGCGCGATCATGGCCACTCTGCTGTTCGCGCCGCTAAGGTGGATCGCGCCTCAGCGGGCTCTCAACGGCGCGCTGCCCAGGATCTTCACGCCTCCCGTTTCTGTTAGTGGCGTTGCCGGCGGCCATGCTCTGAACATTGCTGGCATCGCCATCGCGCTTTGGATTACTGGCTCCCTGTTGGTGGCCGTGCGCCTCATCGCAAGCACGCTGCGGCTGCGCCGCATTGTGCGCGAAGCGCGTCCGATTGGCGCCGGCGTGTTTACAAGCCCTCGAATTCCGGGACCGGTTGTCGCCGGGATCCTGCGGCCTGTCATTCTCGTTCCGAAGAACTCGTCTTCCTGGACACCGGCCCGCCGCAGAGCCGTACTCGCGCATGAACTTGCGCACGTGCGCCGACACGATCCGCTGATCTTTCTGATGGCGCATCTGGCCACGATCGTTTATTGGTTTCATCCTCTCTGCTGGCTGGCATCGGCGCGGCTGCGTGCCGAAAGCGAACTCGCCTGCGATGACGCCGCGCTGCGCGTCGGACTGCTTCCCTCGGGCTATGCCGGGCATCTGCTCGAACTGGCCCGTACCTTCAACCCTCAACCGGCCATCGCGATGGCCGCAACTACCCATCTGGAGTCTCGTGTGAAATCGATCCTCGATCCGGCTGTTAACCGTTCTTTCGCCGCCCGCCGCAACTGGCTGGTCGCGTCCCTAATCACCGTCGCGGTCATCGCGCCGCTCGTCATCTTTAATCTTCAGGCGCAGGACGCGCCAACACGCGTGCGTGTTGGCGGGAACGTGCAGTCCGCCAAAATCATCAGCCAACCCAAGCCCACCTATCCTCCGGAAATGAAGGCACAGCGTCTGGAAGAGACCGTGGTGCTGGACGCGGTGATTTCGAAGGAAGGCGTGCCGGTTTCGCTTAGTTCGGCGAACGGGGCGAGGCCGGAGTTCGTCAAGTCAGCAGTGGACGCGGTTATGCAATGGCGGTATGAGCCGACGCTGCTCAACGGCCAAGCCGTTGAGGTCGAGACAACAATAACCGTCAACTACACTCTTTCGCGATAGCTCTTCCTCCTGGTTCATTCCGGTTTGAGAGTAGCAGGCGGAAATGACGATGGTGGCAGGGTCTGACGCTAAGTGTTTGAAGAGGCTAAGAAGAAATAGTTCGATCGCGTGTCACTCCCGGATGGCAGGAATTCTGTTTGGGACCGCGGCGCTGTTATGTGGCTGTGTGGCCCGGCAGGCGAGTTAGGTTCCGCCTCAGCCGAACCCGAGTTGGAGTGGCGATTTCTTGAGGGCGGCAGGGACGTTCACGACGTCGGTTACCTCGGATTGAGGTAGCGGGCGAGGAAGGCGTCGGCGGCGTGGTAGGCCTTCAGCCAGTCGGCGTGGATCTTGAACTCGTGGTCTTCGTCGGGGAGGACCATTTGCTCGAAGGGGACTCCTTGTTTGCGGAGGGCGGCGATCAGTTGGACCATCTGGGCGAAGGCTACGGTGTGGTCGTCGTCGCCCTGGATTAATAAGACCGGGGAGCGCCAGGTTTTGATGGAGGCCATCGGGGAGGACTCGAAGGCGAGGCGCTCGATGGCCTGGCGTTTTTCGCGGTCGCGGGCCGGGGCTACGGTGGTGACTTCGAGGTTCCAGTCGTGCACTCCGTGCAGGTCGACTCCTACCTTGAAGATGTCGGAGGCTCGGGCCAGGGCGAGGGCGGTCAGGTAGCCTCCGTAGGAGCCTCCCCAAGCTCCGATGCGGGCGGGGTCTACGTCTGATCGGGCTCGCAAAAACGAACCCGCTGCGAGGACGTCGTTGAATTCGCTGGCTCCGGTGGCTCCGAAGGCGGGGGCTTCGCGGAAGTCGCTTCCGTAGCCGATTCCGCTGCGGTAGTTGATCGATAAGACTACGTAGCCTTTGCTGGCCAGGTATTGATTAAATCCGTATGCCTGGTTGTAATACTGCATGTAATGCCAGCCTAAGAGCATCTGGCGGCGCGAGCCTCCGTGGAAAAAGACTACGGCCGGGTGTTTGCCCGTCGCGTCGTCTGGCGGTAGGAAGAGCTGGCCGTGGAACTTCAGGCCGTCCTTGGCGGTCAGGATTACCGGCTGCGGGTCGACCAGGGATGCCGATCGGGAAGTCGGCCGGGATTGGGGTGAGGTCTCGGATCGACCCGTCGGGTTCGAGGATGGCGACTCGGGCTGGCATTTTCGAACCCGAATGCAGGAAGGCGATTCGGCCGTCAGCCAGCGGGACCGGGGACCACTCGATGCCGTCGCCCTTCGTCAGCTGCTGCGATACTCGCCAGATGTGGCGGCGGTCGGGGTCTCCCTGGTTGGACGACAAAACAAAGCCAATTCGGTCCGGGGTTGGGGCTAAGTCCTGTATTTCGAAGTCGCCGGGCGTCAGGAGTTTGGCTTCTCCTCCTGACATCTGGATTGTATAAAGATGCAGCCAGCCGTCCCTTTCCCATGGGAAGGCAAGGCGGTCGCCTGACATCCAGAGCAGCTGGTTGTTGGTTCCGGGCGTCGGCCAGAAGACGCTGCCTCGGCCTTCCTTCGCTCGCCAGACTTCCCTGCCCTCGCCGGTTTTGGCGTCGGCTACCCGGATCGACCATGGCGGACCGGTTCGCTTCGGTCCGTATTCGAATTCGGCTCCGGCGGTCGGGCTCGGATGAAGGCGATCTGCCGGCTGTCGGGCGACCAGACGGGCGATTGGTCCATGTCCACGCTTGGATCTGCGAAACGAACCGATTTCGTGGCCACGTCATAGACTGCCTATGAAGGCGTGATCGCCTCTCTGGCTTACGAAGGCCAGGAGGGTTCGGTCCGGCGACCATCGCAGGTTGCTCGTCTTGCCCCTGGCGTGGATCAGTTGCTCGGGCTTGCTGTCGATACCGGTCCCGTCGGGTTTCCAGACGAGGTCGGGTATCTCGTGGCCATCGTCCTCGGTGAATTTCGTGATCTGGACCGCTTTGTAATCGGGCGCTCTGGCGATCCAGATGTTGCGGACTCCGGCTGCGTCCTGGACCCACGCCACGGCGTCGCCTTTCGGCGAGGCGGTCAGGTTTTCGGGGAATGGCGCGCTCAGGATCTGGTCGATCGTGAAAGGTTGCGCCGCCAGCAACGGCAACGCTATCAGCGCGAGAAACGGTTTCACATTTTGTAGCGGCCGAGATCCTCGTCCCCGAGGTTCTCCAGCCATCGCTTGAGTTCCTGATTTGTGCCGACCTTCTCCGATACCGAGTTCGCGAGTTTGGAAGACTTCAGCACGGACTCTTCGACGAAGATCGGGCAGTCGAGGCGCAGGGCGAGAGCCAGGGCGTCGCTCGGACGCGAATCGACCGAGATCAGCTCGCCGTTGCGCTGCACCCAGATGACGGCGAAGAACGTGTCGTCCTTCAGTTCGTTCACGACTACCTTCTGTATGCCGGCGTCGAGGCCGACCAGCAGGGTCTTGATGAGGTCGTGCGTCATGGGGCGCGGCGTCGAAACCTTCTCGATTTCGAGCGCGATCGCGTTCGCTTCGTAGATACCAACCCAGATGGGGAGAACGTTGGCGCTGCCGACGTCCTTGAGGATGACGATCGGCATGTTTGTTACGGGGTCCATCATCAGGCCGCGGATCTTCATCTCAAGTTCCATAGGTTTATTACATCACAGGGACGGACTCGCCCCCGAGCGAATTCGGGCCGCCGCGCGTGACGCGCACGTTGAGAAATTTGCCGATGAGCTGGTCCGGGGTCTCGGGGCCGTTGTGGCTGAAGCTGAGGGTGCGGTTGCGCGTGGTGCGGCCGGTCCAGAGGTTGAGGGCTTCGTGGCGGCCTTCGACGTTGACCTCTTCGACGGCTCCGATGAGCGCGGCGTTGTGGCGGATCTGGATGGCGCGCTGGCGTTCCTGAACGATGGTGAGGCGGCGCGACTTTTCCTCCTCGGGAATGTGATCGCACATGCTGAGCGCGGCGGTGTTGGGGCGGGGCGAGTATTTGAAGCTGAAGATGGAATCGTACTGGATTTCGTCGAGGAGGTTGAGGGTGTCTTCGAAGTCCTTTTCGGTCTCGCCGGGGAAGCCGACGATGATGTCGGAGGTGATGGCGATGGGGCGGCGCGCGTTCTTCATCCACGAGATGCGCTCGAGGTACTGATCGCGCGTGTAGAGGCGCTGCATGCCTTCGAGCACGCGGGAGGAGCCGGACTGCACGGGAAGGTGCACGTGGTTACAGAGGTTGGGATTGGATTCGATGGCGTCGACGATGGGCTTGACGAAGTCGCGCGGGTGAGAGGTGGTGAAGCGCACGCGGCGGATGCCGGGGACGGTGGCGACGCGGTCGAGGAGGGTGGCGAAGTCCCAGGCGGCGGGCGAGGGGTCGCGGTAGCTGTTGACGTTCTGGCCGAGGAGCTGGATTTCGTAATAGCCGGAGTCGGCGAGGCGGCGGGCTTCGGCCATGACGCTGGCGCTGGTGCGGCTGCGTTCGGGTCCGCGGGTGAAGGGGACGACGCAGTAGGCGCAGCTTTTATCGCAGCCTTCGATGATGGTGATGTAGGCGCGGTGCGGATTGTCGCGGCGGGTGAAGGGCGTGTCGAAGGCGTCAGGGGCGTCGAAGGTGAGGCCGGTGACGCGCTTGTTGCCGGTTTCGAGCTGGACGAGCATCTGGGGCAGCTTCGTGTAGCTGGCGGAACCGGCGACCAGGCTCACGTGGGGCGCGCGTTCGAAGATTTTCTCGCCCTCCTGCTGGGCGACGCAGCCGATGACGGCGAAGACCTTTCCCTTGCCGGCTTCGCGCTTGAAGTGCTGCAGGCGGTTGAAGACCTTCTGCTCGGCTTTATCGCGGATGCTGCAGGTGTTGTAGAAGACGTAGTGCGCCGCTTCCACGGTTTCGACCTGGGTGTACCCCTGCTGGAGGAGCGTGCCGACGACCTTTTCGGAGTCGTGGGCGTTCATCTGACAGCCGAAGGTTTCGATATAGAAGGTCTTTTCCACTTGTTTCTTATTGTAACGGGGTGGTTTTGGGCGTTGGTAATGGGGCTTTCCGGGCTTGCGCATGGTTTGGGTTGCCGCTCTGTTTTACTGCGTTTTTACTGCCCTTGTTTACTTTTTTTCTGCCTTTACCGTTTTGTTCGTTCCTTTCGATCTTTTGTTAGAAAAGCCGGGGCGCCCCGCGCCTGATGTCGTTCAGACGTACGCCGTTTTGTTTTCGCCGGACGGGACCGGGAGCGCATGTTACCGGCTGACGCCAGCCGGCCCATTGTTTCGACGTTATGCCGCGCAGAGCCTCGAGGAAATGCGCGGTTTAGTGCCCCATACGCCAATGGGTGCGACGAGGTTCTTTCGATTTGCAAGGTAGCATGCGTTTTTGGGTTTGCGTGCAAGATGGAAAGGGGTTGGGCTGTAAGTTGTTGAATTTGTTCGGGGGCGACATGTCGCAATCTATTTTTCCGGCTTGTGAACGGAGATTCGGATAGGGTTAAAACCCCACGGAAACGTCTCGCGGCGGGAGTTTGAGCGGTAGCGGCGCCTTCTCGGGCTAGCCACGCCGACTGCTAGTGTCCCGTCTCAGTTAATTATTTACATATGAGGCGGGTTCCGTTACACTGGGAGATGCCCAATCCGGCACCGGCGCTCGTCCTGGACGGCGGGCAGCAAAAGTTGGAACTCGAAGCTTTGGTTCGCAACGGCAGCACACCGCAAAGAGTGGCGATACGCAGTCGCCTGCTGCTGCTCGCTCATCAGGGCGTCGCCAATCAATCCATCGCCGAGCAGTTAAGGCTGTCGCGGCCCACTGTCCTGGGGTTGCGCCAGGCGTTCGCCAGGATTGGAATGGCGGCCGTGACTGGCATTCGTAAAAGGAAAGGTGCGGCCAGAGTGTTGACGCCGGAACTGGAACAACAGCCGCTGACGCCACTTTGAAAACGCGCCCCGGTGACGGCAGCACGCACTGGAGCGTGCGGGGCGCTGGCCAGACACCTCGGCATATCAAGGACTATCGTTCACCGGGTCTGGCAACGCCACGATGTGCAACCGCATCGTGTGGTACGGTTCAAACTCTCCCGCGATCCGCACTTTGAGGAAAGGGTGAGGGACATCGTTGGTCTCTATCTGAACCCGCCCGACCGTGCCCTGGTATTGTGCGTGGACGAAAAGAGTCAGATTCAGGCGCTGGATCGCACCGCACCGATTCTTCCTTTACGTCCGGGCCTGCCGGAACGCCAGACGCACGACTACAAGCGCAATGGCACCACCACTCTGTTCGCCGCCTTCAACATTCTGAACGGCAAAGTCATCGGAACTTGCCAGCAACGCCACCGCAGCCGGGAGTTCGTAAAGTTCCTGAATCTTCTCGAGCAGCAACTCCCCGAGGATCAGGAAGTGCACCTCATCATGGAACAGCTACTGCACCCAGAAGCGCTGAAGTACAGCGCTGGCTGAAACCGAAGAAGCGGAAGAGATTTCACTTCCATTTCACCCCGACCAGTAGTTCGTGGCTGAATCAGGTCGAACGGTTCTTTGCCTTAATCACCGGACGAATGATTCGCCGTGGCACGTTCCACAGCGCACGGGAGTTGGAACAGGCAATCTACCGGTGGCTGGCAAGCTGGAACGGCGACCCCACCCCATTCGTCTGGAAGGCCTCTGCCGACGTTATCCTCGACAAAGTCCGGCGCTGCAAGAATTATCCGAGACAGGAGACTAGGAATTATGATCCCTACCTGGCTCCGGGACGAGGAGACCCCACACGTCATTTTGGCTGCGCGAGGGCCGCCAAAGGCCGCGCGCTTCGCTCATTTTGGTGCCAAGATCGGCGGACGATTCTTTTGGGCCGTTTGACGCGATTCTTCAGATCCGGCACAAGCGGCCCTAAAACATGCATGCCATTTGGTCTGAGCCATTGATTGCCAAAGTCGCTTCCGTCGCCAAAACTAACCGCACCTGCTGATCGTGAGCATTGACTCTGACGGCCGCTACTGACCAAGTTCAGCAGACCCAAAGTCCACTGCGGCGTACGCCCTCGAAATGCGCGATAATACTTCGTTCATATGGAGAAGCGGTTTCAGGTGTTCGTTAGCTCGACCTTTCAGGATTTGATCGAGGTAGCGGAAGGCCGTGATGCAGGCGTTGCTGTTTCTCGATTGCATCCCGGCGGGAATGGAACCGTTCCCCGCTTCGGATGACGACCAGTGGACCTTGATCAAGAGCGTAATCGATGATTCCGATTACTACCTCGTGATTATCGCTGGCAGGTACGGATCCGTCGATGTGGCGGGTGTTGGATATACGGAAAAGGAGTACGATTATGCAGTGAGTATTGGTAAGCCAGTAATAGGCTTTCTCCATCAGGATCCCGGACAGTATACCCGCCAAACACACAGATCCAGACGAGGAACTGCGCAAAAAGTTGGCTCTTTTTAGAAGCAAGGTCCAGAAGAAAATGGTGCGTTACTGGGATGACCCCAGATGAACTCGGATGGTGGTGAGCATGAGCTACATACGCCTCATGAAGACGCACCCAGCTGAAGGCTGGGTCAAAGCTCGCCATGCAAAGACGACGGAAGATGCTGAAAAGACTGCGCGGCTGCTGGAACACACGCAAGTACTGGAAAAGGAGATATCAACCCTTCGCCTCTCGACGATGCATGAAAAACGGCCTCACTAGCTCAGGGCCGGGACTCAGTGGTGATCAAATGTGTTCTTAGGGCCCAGTCCGAGGAATGTTTTGGCTCCGAATCTCTGGGACGACATCTTTGCATGACGATTCATCGGCGAAGGTTGGGCCGAGCTTCCCCCGGTGAGATACGGTGTAGGTCAGGCTTTAGCCTGACGATTCGCGTAGGTCAGGCTTTAGCCTGACGATTTCCCGTAGGTCAGGCTTTAGCCTGACGATTCTCCGAGTAGGTCAGGCTTTAGCCTGACGATTGCCGTAGGTCAGGCTTTAGCCTGACGATTCTTGCGAGGTTAGGCCGAGCTTCCCCCGGTGAGGAGTCCGGAGTAGGTCAGGCTTTAGCCTGACGATTCATCGGCGAAGGTTGGTCCGAGCTTCCCCCGGTGAGCAGTCCGGTGTAGGTCAGGCTTTAGCCTGACGATTCATTGGCGAAGAGTTGCGCCAAGCTTCCCCCGCTGAGAAGCCGGTGTAGGTCAGGCTTTAGCCTGACGATTCTCGGATGTTGCGCCAGAGCTTCCCCCGGTGAGAAGTCCGGTGTAGGTCAGGCTTTAGCCTGACGATTCAATGGCGAGTGTTGTGCCAAGTTTCCCCCCCTTCAGAAGGGGGGCCAGGGGGGGTGCATTCCGGCGGCCGCGAGTAGAAAGTCGCTCGACCGCGCCACTCGTACTCCTAATCGTACTCCTACTCCTACTCTGAGTCCCGCCCTTCGCCGCGGCCAGGGGGGTGCGAGCCGTCGGCCCCCCGCGCTGCTCAACTCAATGCCGGAACAGAAATTCCTTCGAGTTGATCAGCACCCAGCCGAGGTTTTCGATCGCCTGGGCGGTTGTCCTTGGCCGAAGCCAGATGCTTGGCGGCCGCGGCCTCCTCCGACGCGTTCGGCTCACGCGAGAGTGCAATCTGGTAGAGCTCGCGGATGACTTGCGGAGCCGATTTGCCGCTCTTGGCCAGTGTGGCCATTCGTCCGGCATCGTCGTGCAGTTTTCCGTTTACGGTCGTGCCGCCAATCAATTGCAAGGCCTGCGAGAGACTCGAGTCGCTCGCGTCGCATTCGCAGGCCAGCTCGCGGCGGACGTCCAAACGTCTTCGAAAAACGGGTTGTCGATCTTGCCATCGGGAAGCTGTGTGGCCCGTGTGCCCTTGGGCAGGCCGTCAAGACGCGGTCGAGGTCGCCGGTCAAAGTGGAAATCGCATCGAGAAACACTTCGGCGGGCAAGAGCTTCGTGTAGGCGTGGGAAAAATAGAGATTGTCCTCGGCGTTGGAGTCGGGTTCGGGCCGAGCTGCATCAGGGCATA
The DNA here is from genome assembly GCA_963831795.1 of Terriglobia bacterium. Classification (GTDB taxonomy): domain Bacteria; phylum Acidobacteriota; class Terriglobia; order Bryobacterales; family Bryobacteraceae; genus BOG-234. Next base: position 80,772 of record CAWHSB010000029.1, read on the forward strand.
CGTCCGGCTCGTGCAGAATCGAACGGATCGAGCTTCTTCAAATCATAGCCGCTTTTCACGAACTTGCGGTCAGTCCGTTGAGCAACTCATCGTTCGGAGCGCGGGATTCGAGTCGCGGAAGTCGTCAACGGGCTCGACGATGCCACGGCCGAGTAGATGGAACCACACGCGGTTGACCAGGCTCTTCGCGAAGAACGGATTGTTCGGGGCTTGTGAGCCAACGCGGCTAAGGCGACGCGGCGATCGGCGGCGGATCTTGTCGAACGTCGGACCGCCCAGAGCCTTGGGCTTCATCACCTGACCGGTGCGAGGCTGGCGGACATCGCCCTCGCGAGCGGCGTGACACGATCTTGCCTTCGATCGGGCAGGTGCGTTTGCTTCATGCCGACGGAGAAGAACGCGGCAAAGCCGTAGTAATCGTCTTGAGTCCAACGTTCAAACGGATGATTATGGCACTTGCGCACTGAATCCTTGCACGCCCAGGAAAAGCTGAGCGAGTGGTTCGACCATTTTCTGGGTCACGGCTGATGCGGTAGTAATTTGTGCGCGGGATTGCGGAAGGTCGAGCCGTCGGCCGTGAGAAGCTCGCGCAACAAACTCGTCCATCGGTACGTTGCGGTCCAGGATTCGCGAATCCATCGGTGGAAAACGTTACGCTCCCTTGTTCTCGATCAGTCGTCCGTTCGATCGAAGGATATCGGCGAACTTCATGTCCAGAAATCGAATACTCAGGCCGGTTCAGCAGCGGGTCGATGACGAGATCGCGCCGCTTGCGCTCGGAATCGGCCAGAAACGCGGAGACTTCCTTCGGGCCGGCAATACGCCAATCACGTCGAGGTAGGCCCGACGGATGATGCGGTTCGTGCAGCCGTCGGAAGGCTTGATCCGCATCCGGTTGAGTTTCGCGAAAACGGCCTCGTCGATCAGATTGTCTCGGGCACGTCGCGGCCATGAATCCGGGCACGTCGACTAGGTGCGTCAGCCGGACGTTCGCCACGAGGTTCGAGTAATGGGCGATGATCGCCACTTCGCCCTTGGTCTTGAACGTCACGTAGCCGTCTTGCATCGACCTCGGCGATATTCGGATTGGAGGCATTGTAGTAGCAGATCGGCGTGACGTTGCGCACGGACTTGTCGGCCTCGGTGCACGATCACGGCGACTTGCTGCGTGGTCGCGGGTGCATTCAGGACGCGAGTCGCCGGGGAAATCTCCAGCTTGAGGGCGGTAGCGCACGCCTGTATCGTCTTTGCGCCTTCGGCGATCCAGTCATGAAGAATTCGAAGGTCTTCGAATATCGATTCAATCGTAATCCGCCTTGGTGCGGTATTCGCCCCAGTGGTTTCCGAAGGATCATGCTGTCTCGGGCGCCAGGGTTAATTCGACGGCCGGCGACCTCGCGCGAAAGGATCGAGAAATCTTGGTCCGGAAGGTATCCGCGTAGGCTCAGCCGAAATCCACCTTTACCGGTGGGCGTGCCGTGGCAGTTCCGTGTTGCAACCGGCTTGGCTGAACGAGGGAATCACGTCACGCCGGAAGCTAACCCGAGCAGGCTCGTCCATCGCCACCACCTTGACCGTCGTGCCCGCCTCGAGGCTGCCCTTGGCGCAACAATCGTTGCCGTTCCGTTGCCCTTCGGGATCACTCGGCCGTTCGATGTCACCACGGCAACCGATGGGTTCGAGCTAACCCACTCGACCGCTCGCGTCTGGTCCTGCACCATCCCATCAGAGCCCCGCTCCGTGGCCACGAGCTGGGCCGGCGCGGTGGGTGAGCGTGGAGCCCGCCGGCAAGATCGAAAGCACGCCCTCTCCGTGCTCGGTCTTCTTCACTTCACCCGCTCGCCCAACTTCAGACAGCGAGGATATCCATGCCAGACTGGCCGCAAGAAGCGGCACAATCGCTGACCGGGTTAAACGGGCGTGCACTGGGACACACTCCAGGCGGTAGGGGGGGAAACACTAGCCGGCGGCAAACCAGGGGGGGAAGGCTGTTCGGCTCTGAACGTCAAGGCGGGCCGTGGCTGCCCGATTGCCCTGAACAGGAATAATGGAGGGAACCTCGCTACGTTAAACAATATCGAAACAATGGTCGTCTCTTCAAGAAAAATCAAACATTTTTTGGTCCCAATGCCTCGACCCACCGCAGGCGGCGTTGAGATCATCCGGCCTCCGTCTGCCTAGCCGCGCCGTCCAACCCGGGAGTTGGGGGCTGGTTCAAATGGAGGCTCCGAAACTCCACTCGCAGTGCCACCCCGACCCACGAGTTCGTTTTGTAGATTTGCCGCGCGACCTTACGCCGTAAGGACTACGGGAACGCACTGGCGCTCGGTAAAGATGGCGAGCCTGAGCCGAATTCGAAACCGAAACTTGTGCGCGACAACATGATCGTAGGGTGGGTGCAAACCCACCAGCTTCCAGCGGAGGAATCGCCTGAACCTCACCCGCGAACGCGTTGCTTTGATCCAGAATCGCCACGGCCCGGCCCGCGACCTGATCCATCCCCGAATCCGGGTCGGCCCCCGTCCGCAAGTGCAAATTCGAAAATGGCTTCGGTCGATCCATTAGCTTCTTGCCCCCTGGATCAAAATGATCGTACGGTGATAGCAAAAACCACGACCTTCGCCTTTCTCCTCGTTTGTAGTCTCGGCCAGCGAACCCTTCTTTCTTTTACTACTTTCTTGCACTGGATCGCACTCTTTGAGCGAATTTCGCGGCCTGGTTCAATCGCTGCTGTTCGGGTAACACGTCGCACATGGTTCCTGGCGACTGCATTAACCCGTAGCCCAAGCGAGGCATCCGGTCAGGCTCGCTCCCGCGTTGCGCCGTTACCCGGCGGTGATGCCCGCACATGAGCCAGGCCCTCTTTGAGCAAACTTCGCCGCTGTTCTCAGGCGGACTGGAAATCGTGTGGTTATTGTTGCCTCGCACCTTGGTTTCCGGCCCGAAAGGCCGCCCTTGGTTTTCGGATACAGACCCCCTACCGACGGGAAGCCGACTCGCGCAGCATCGTGCGCTTCCTGAGTATAATATGCGACAGGTCGTGCCGTTTGACAAAAAAAGCGGCCAAAAAGAGTGCAATCGCCCAATACTATCCGGCCTGTAAATAAGCCTCTAGGGATTTACGCGATTTTCTTTATTAATTATGAACGCGCGGTGCAATGTTTACTCCTCCGTGCGGTGATTTTCTGTAGCCAACGGGTCACCGGTGTTAGCCCGGTTGATTCGGCGAGGCACAGGTGCGCATGGTACCGACCTGTGAAGTGTTCATCGCCGGAATCGTGTGCCAGGTTGAGGCGTCGCCACCGAGTTCCGCGGGGTCCGAATGATGGCAGCACTGTGAAGAACGAACAATCACAGATCGCCGACGACCTCTCTCCGACTCCCGCGGTCAAGCACGAACCGCTCCTCCGGCACGGGAACCTGACGGTGCCTGCCCCGCACTGGCGACGTCACTACACCCGAACGCCCCGACCCATCATGTGCGATGCTTGCCAGCTCGATTCTGGGCCTCGGGTCGTTCGGAAGCAGGCGGGCCGCTTACTCACACGCGGCCCTCGCTTCCATCAGCCGGTCGCCGTCGGTAAGGGCGTAGCTCAGGTTGAAACTGCGTATCCGTTTCAGCACCCGCGCCGGCTCTCGCAGGTGCTCAAGAACATTGGCGCAGACGATCACATCGAACGATCCGGGCGGGATCTCGAGCTCCAAGCCTTCGATTTCCCCGGCCCAAACATGGTCAAGCCGCCCTGTGCTGCCGCGGCTGCATCCGGATCAAGCTCAATCCCCGAGACACTCGCCCCCTGCCGCTGCGTGATCGCTTCCCCCAGCTGCCCGCGGCGCCCGCAGCCGATATCGAGCACACGGCGGGCAGCGTCAGGCACAAGTGCAACGACCTCCGGGCGGGGATACCCAAAATAAAACGGATCAAGACATGCGTTCCCGTATGGCGGGTGCAACCCACTATCCGACGCCCAAACCGGCCGCTCCCCGCCAACGGCCTCCGCCGGTTCATGGTTGGTTGCGCTGCGCCTCACCCACCCTACAGGAACCGAGCTCTTCCGAAAACGCCTCCTCCGCCCGCCGTAGGATCGTCTCCATGTGATGGGCATAAGTGTGCTTTTCATCTGCGTCCCATCGGCGTCATCTGCGGACAAATCTCCGGTCCCGGGTCGCTTTTCTCATCCCCGCCCAACGACCGATCCGCCATTTTCCGTTCGCTCAAGCCGATCCCGTCGGTGGACCGGGCCATTGTGCCAGCGCATCCTTCAGCGCCCGATCGCCAGCGCCGGGCAGTGCAGCTTATCCGGTGGCACACCGTCCAGCGCCTCGATCAGATCTTCGACCGTCAACTCACTGCATTCCGCGATCAATTTGCCGTTGACCATTTCCGTCAGCATTGATCCGCTCGCGATCGTCGGCCCGCATCCGACCGTGTGATACTTCGCCGCCGCGATTCGTTCATCTTGAACCTTCAGATAAAGGATCATTAACGCCTCTCGACCTGGCTCCGGCATGGCCGGTCAGATCGGGGTTCTCGATCGCCCCGCCGTTTCGCGGGACCATCACGTGTTCAGTAAGCGTTTCGGAGTACTTCCCCATGATTGAAACTCACGCACCGCGACTTTGAACCCAAGCCTCGTCGAATTGATTTTAGAATAGGTCTGACTTCCTGGAGGTGCTACTCTACGCTGTTCTTGGCATGACAGCATTTGCCCGGAGAACTGAAGCCTTCCGCTAATACTAATCGCGTCCCTGTTTCCGTCCTACGAATACCTGGCGAGCCACGGTTATGTCGTGATCGTTGCACCCTACCAGTCTGAAAACGCCGCGTATCTGAACATCGACCGGGACCTCGACCGTTCAATCAAGGACATGGATTTCCTCGTCCGGTACGCAAAGGGCCGGGCGGATTTTGATCTCGGAGCGATCGGAGCCATCGGGCACAGTTACGGCGCCTAGGCATGGCCCGGCGGGCCGAACAGAATTCCCCGTTAAGTGCCGTCGTCAGTCTCGACTCGACAGTGGAACACGGTTCGCCGACCGAGCCCGGGTTCGCAACGCTCAGGGCACGTCTGCCCAGTGCCGTGCGACTCGCCGGGCCGATCATGTTTTACTCGTCGAAGGAAGACGAAGCGAAGCCAGACTTCTTCGCCCACTGGGGATACCTCAAATACACCCATCTTTACATGGCGACAGTGCCCCGACCTGGACCATAACGACTTTGTCACTCAGGCGCCGTCGTTTCGCGTTCTTGCCGGGACGAAGAGTTCCGGCGAAAAAGGCGGTCGTGATTCGAGCAGGCTACGACCGCGTGTGTCTTCACTCGCGGAAGTTCTTTGATGCGTATCTCAAAGGCGACCACGAGGCCTGGCCGTAGTTCTTGCGGCGATCACTCCACGACAAGGCAACGCTCGCCGCCGGCTTCGAGCTTGCGATCCGAGAGCCGCTTCTGCCCCCGACGGGTGGTGCAGATCGCGGAGAGCGTGAGTCGGGATGGAATCGCCGCCGCCATGCGGTTCGTCAAGGGGTTCGGGCTCGACATGACCGAGGAGATGATCGGCGACGCGGTGCTCGGGCTGAACAGTCAAGGGAAGCTGTTAGAGGGCCTTGCCTTGATGCGATACCGTTGCGAGCTGTATCCGTCTTCGTGGGTGCGGCAGAAGCTTCTCGCCGATCGACTGCTCGAAGATGGCGATCGGCCCGGAAGCCCTCGCCGGATATCGCAAGGCGCAGCAGCTCATTGCCGGCGGTGCGAAGCCCAGTCCTTCACAGCGGTCACTCAAAATGCTCGCGAACGGGATCAAGAAGGCGGAGGGGAGATGAGCTCTCGTCCACGCTCAGGCTGGTGGTTGGGGTCTCGTCCATGCAGAGACTTCCATCGTGCTAGAGTTATGCTGTCTGTTGCTCGACTCCCACTGATGAGCGAACCCCATGATAAGTCCGTTTCCGGGAATGGATCCTTACCTGGAACAATGTTGGCGTGACCTGCACGCGCGGTTGATCATTTATCCGCCCACCAGTGCAAAGCCAGTTGCCCGAGGACTTGTATGCCAGGGTCAAAGAACGCTCTGTCGCAGACAGCGGGGTTGCCGTCGCGGAGCCGGTGCGAATGCACTAAGCCTCCGGAGCCGATCACGGAAACCTTCATCGAGATCATCGATGCGGGCACCGGGCAGCGCGTCGTTACCGTGATCGAGTTTCTAAGCTTGTCAAAGAAAGTTCTCCGACGAGGGCCGCGATCAATACCGGCGTAAGCAAGACGAGCTGAGACGAAGTGGAGTTAGCCTGGCGGAAATCGATCTGCTGCGGGCAGGACAAAGGACTCTGAGCTTACCGGTGTCCAGCATCCCCATCGAACTGCGCACTACATACACCGTCCGGCGCGCCTGGGAAGCGGGCATGTATGAAGTTTATCCCTGTCCCGCTGCGCGATCGCCTGCCGGTGATTCGGATCCCTTTGCGTCAGACGGACCAAGATGCCCACCTGGACTTGCAGGCATTGATCACCCACGCGTATCAGAACGGAGGTACCACTCGATCGATTACAGGTCCCTGCCCAACCGCCCCTAGAAGGTCCCGACGGGCTCTGGGCAGACAAACTGCTGCAAGATTCTGGCAAAAGATAACGGACCGCCGGGCCCCAGCACGGGAAGAGTAACGCTGGGGTGTTGAAAATGTTGCGGCTAACTTTCCCCCCCTTTAGAAGGGGGGGCCAGGGTGGCCTGTTGAAAACTTGCAGACTAGGGAGCGGAGGTTTCCCTCCGCGAATGTTGCGCGTAAGCTTCCCCCCCTTAAGAAGGGGGGGCCAGGGGGGGTCCGTCCCGGCGGCCGCGTACTGAGAGTCGCTCGATCGCACCACTCCGCCTCCTGTTCGTACTCGTACTCCTGCTCGTACTCGTACTCGTATTCAAACTCTTAGTCCGGCCCTCCGCTAGAAGAGCGCGTGCAGTTCGGCGGCCGCCCTCACCAAACCGTCGCGCAACAAAAAACGCCGAACCTTCTGCCCGAAATTCGCCAATACCGCCCACTTTTCATCAGCCCAGGGCCAGGGGGGGTGCATTCAGGCAGCCGTGGAAGGTTGTCGTGCGATCCCGAATGTGAGCATAATGCATCCCCGACGAACCGTGTTTTTCCCCCAGGAGCTCGTTCGATGACCGTTCGAAGAACCCGTGTGCCCCTCGCTTTTTCGATCTTTCCGCTGGCCGCCGTCGTGGCGTTCACGGCTTGGGGGCCCGCGGGGGCTGCCTTGGCTCAGGAACCCGTGAAGGCGGGCGCGGCCACGGTGGAGGGCGTGTTGCGGAAGACGGCGGATTTCTACAAGAAAGCCAAGTCCGTCGCGGTGGAGCTGAGTCGGGGTGCAACTGGGCCCGGTCAAAATGGAAATGACCACGACCGTAGCTTTCCAGCGGCCGAACCGGCTTTCAGTCCGCTCGAAATCGACCATGCCCATGCCCATAGCCGATCTGGTGTCTGACGGAAAAACGCTGTTCGTGTCCGTCCCCGCCATGAAGAAGTACACCGAAGCCGAAGCGCCCGCCACGCTCCAGGCCTTGATGGACGACCCGGTCGCGGGGATCGTCTCTCCAGTTCACGATGATCGTCGACCTCTGCTCCGACGACCCATACAAGACCCTCATGGAGGGAGTGACGAACTCGGCCTACGTGGGCGTCGACACCCTCGGCGCCAAATGCATCACTTGAAGTTCACGCAGGACCAGTTCGACTGGGAAATGTGGGTTGCCACCGAGGGCAACCCGCCGTGTGCGGTCGTCATCGACCTCGCCAAGCAGGTTGCCAATGGGCCCGTGGGCGGGGCAGCTCAAAGGTCAAAAGCTTGAGATGATCCAGGACTACAAGGGCTGGCAGTTTGACAAAGCCATCGATCAGAAGACTTTCGCGTTCGAGCCCGCAGTACGCCGAGAAGATCAAGAGCTTTCTCGAAGGAGCCGGCGGCGGCGGCGAAGAGGCCCCTTCCCCACTGCTCGGCAAGCCGGCGCCGGACGTCAGTCTGAAGCTTCTCGAGGAAGGCAAGGGCGAGTTCAAGCTCAAGGAGCACAAAGGCGAGCACGTTGTCATGCTGGACTTCTGGGCCACCTGGTGCGGCCCGTGCGTGAAGGAACTGCCGATTCTGTCCGAAGTCGCGGAAGCGTACAAGGATAAGGGAGTCGTCTGTGCGGTGAACCAGCAAGAGGAGCCCGCCGAAATCCGCACGTTCCTGAAAGAGAAGAAGCTCAAGCTCACGGTCGCCCTCGACTCAAGCGGTACGGGGCTGGACGCCGACCAGCGGCTCCATTCCCTTGCTCGTCTTGATCGACAAGAAGGGCGTGGTCCAATCGGTGCATCTGGGCTATAGCCCCGCAATCAAGGCGACGCTGAAGAAGGAGCTCGATGCGCCGCTCGCCGGTAAAGATCTGGCGAAGGCCGCGGATGAGAAGAAGTGAATGAGAACGCGGGCGTGATCGTACGACCACTATCCTCCCTGCCCTCATTTGGCAGGGAGCGATCGTGCCTCCGCCGCGGTGGCGTCTGGACTTGCGTTAAGTCACTCCAGGCCGGTAGAATGAGAAGGGATTGGAGCACATTTCACGGGGGAACGTGGTGCGCCGGCTGTTCCCACGTCTCTCGTCTCTTTTCCGCGTTTGGTGTGGTAGACTGAACACATTGGTCGAGAACGGGCTTGTGCTCGCAACGCATCGCGATTGCGGTGAGGGCGAGGCGAGCGAAATGTGCTCAGGAGCTTTCGGGAACAAGAGGTCCCGTTCCGTCTCATGGAGGAGGTCGTCAATGTTCATGCGCGTGGCGAGCGGGATGGCACGTTACGGTTTGCCGGGCTTGGTTTTAGGGATTGCCGTGTGCTGGGGACGGGGATCCGGAGTCCGGAGGCGTCTGCCCAGACCGACCGGGGGGAGGAAGCGGGGCGGCGGCGGGCGGCAGGAACACGGTCCTCTGACGGAGCCCGGTCTCAAGCAGCAAAGGTCGGCGCAACACGGGGAGAAGCAAACGGCACTCTCGCGCTGATCACGGGGTCAGCCGGTGGATCCCGGACAGTCCAATGGCTTTATCTTATTGACACGAAGAACCGTTCGTTCGCGTTGTATCGGATCGACCCGGCAATCCCAAGGGAATCGTCAAGCTCGAGGCTTCGCGTCAGTACGAGTGGGACCTCAAGCTTGAACATTATAACAATCAATCGCCGGAGCCCGACGCCATCAAGGCGACGGTGCAAACTCTTCTCGCTCAGCACCCCAATAACCCGGAGGCCGAAGACGTGACGGGTCGCGGTCTCCTTTCCCTGAGAATCGAACTGAATCGGCTGCACTGACGCCGATTTCG
>CAWHSB010000030.1:0-13392 GCA_963831795.1 Terriglobia bacterium
CTGCGAACGCACCGGCTCGGCTGGTGTCCTGGAGGGTTCCATCGCAATCCTTGATAGCCACTACGTTTTACATTTGCGGGGGAAAGTTGCCGCAGTGGAGCGATTCTCGATGAGGAACGGCAGGAAGCGGGGCGGAAGGAGGATGTCCTGAAGGCTCTCACTCAAATTGCTACCAGGTTCCGAACCCGAATCGGTGAATCGCTCGCGTCTATCAGGACCCACAGCGCCAGGACCCACAACGCCCCGCTCGCGGAGGCGACGACGCTCTCTCTCGATGCCTTGAAGGCCTTCAGCACGGGAGTGAATGTTATGGCCGCAAAGGGTGACGCCGCATCATTGCCATTATTCCAGCGGGCCGTCGAGATCGACCCGCAGTTCGCAACGGCGCATGCCTGGATCGGGCGGGCCTATGGCTATCTTGGAGAGGCTGAACGTTCCGCGAGGAGCACCAGCACGGCCTATCGGTTGCGGGACCGTGCTACAGACGCAGAGAAATTCTGGATCATTACGGGCTTCGAGACGCAGGTGACCGAAGATCTTGCAAAAGCCGAGCGGGAGTGTGAGATTTGGATACAAACTTATCCTCGTGCGGCTCAGCCCCACAATTTGCTGGCTGGTCTGATTTTACCTGTCTCCGGCAGGTACGAAGGCGCCGTAGAAGAAGCCAGGAAAGCGATTGAACTGGATCCGGACTTCGCCATCTCCTATTACCTTCTTGCCGTCAGAAATCAGAATCTCGGCCGTCTGGATGAAGCGGAAAATGCTCTCGATCTGGCCGCTCGGCGCAAGCTTGAAGCGCCTGACTTTCTGCTGGAACGATATGACATTGCCTTCTTAAGAGGTGAGTGGGAGGAAATGGGGAAAATAGCCGCATTGGCTCGTGGACAACCCGGAGCTGAAGAGTGGATCTCCCTGCATGAGAGTTCTGCCCTGGCGCGCTCCGGTTCTTTGGCAGCTTCAAGAAAGCAGCTCCGGCATGCGATGGATTTGGCACAGCAGGACGGTCAGAAGGAAGCTGCGGCACTTTATCAGGCCGGCGAAGCACTATGGGAAGCATTCTTTGGAAACACCGCCGAAGCCAGACGGAGCGCGATCGCCGCACTCGATCTTTCAAACGATCGGGGTGTGGAGTACGGCGCAGCGCTCGCCCTGGCGACTGCGGGTGAGTCTTCGCGGTCGCAGACGCTGGCGGATGATCTGGAAAAGCGGTTCCCGGACGATACCTCGGTCAAATTCAGTTATCTGCCAACGCTCCGGGCGCGGATCGCGCTGAACCATCACCAGCCACAAAGGGCGATCGAGTTGTTGCAAACCGCCGCTCCTGATGAGCTCGGAAGTCCGCGCTCCGCCATACATGCAAATTTCGGGGCCATGTATTCCGTCTTACGAGCGCGGCGAGGCCTGGCTGGCAGCGCACCGGGACATCGAGGCCGCTGCCGAATTTCAGAAGATTATTGATCATGCTGGAATTGTCGGAAATGATCCCATGGGTGCGGCGGCGCGAGCATACCTCGCGAGAGCGTTGGCGCTGGCAGGAGACAAGATGAAAGCGAGAACTGCCTATGAGGAGTTCCTTGCGCTCTGGAAGGATGCCGATTCGGATGTTCCTATACTCAAGCGCGTCAAGGCCGAGTATGGCAGGCTGGAATAAGGAGGCCGTCTCGAATCGTCGATATCCGGCCTTCCACGTGTTTCCCGGTTGACACAGCGCCGTTGCCACACTGAACGAGACATATTCACGATGATAAGCTTTGGGCTGAAACGTCTTAGGCAGTAAGCGAACGCTGCGACGACACTCGGTATTTCTGTTGGATAGGATTCATTCAGGAGAATAGTGACAAAAGATCAGTATTACTTTGGCGCCCTGCTAAAGCAGATCGACGTATTTGCTTTCCCGCGAACAGGTTCCCATTTTTTGGCGCATTGCTTCGCCGGTTTATTTGATTCGATCTCGCTTTTGCCGGAGGTTCATCGGACATCGCCGGAGGCCATCTCGCGACAAGACGAAATAAAAACCGAAGCGCTTTACGCGCTGGAGCTTCGAGAACCTGGCGTTCCATTTCAACCGGTATGGTTAAATCCCCTCACAGGTGGCGTGCATGGAACACCGGTGGAAGGTAACAATCCGGCGCTTCTGCTAATACGCGACCCGATTGCCGCGGCCTTCAGCGCCTGGCGTGCCAGACGCCGACTCCAGTTTGTTCTCGAGTCACCAAATGATCTGAACGATCATCTGGACAAGTATGAACTGTTTTATGATGCCGGGTTTGACTTGTTCAACCGTTCGGTTGGAAGGCTGCTTCTTGTTCGCTATGAGGAACTGATTGCTGGTTTTGACGTTCTGGAGCGTATTGTCGAATTTGTTGGATTAAAGCCAAAATTAACTCCGCGTTTTGTATATTGGGTGACCAGGTTCCAAAACTTCGCAAAAGAGGGAAATCGCACCTTCTACCAGGAGGGAGACAATCACGCGTGGCGAAAAGATGAAACGTGGTGCAGATTGTTGAGCCAGGCAGGAAATAGAGATTTCAGCAGGTTCGGATATCACGACATTTTACAATCGTCGTCCGCAACCTCGAACGTGATCTGACATTGCAACCCTGGTGAGCCTGGCTCTATCCACCGAACACGCGATCCGTTCCCGGCCTTCTACGCCTCGACGATCGCAAGGCAGGCCGGTGCGTTATGAGGGCCGGCGACAAGATCACCGGCGCTACCAGTTGACGTAAAGTTCCGCGCCGAGCGGAAGCTCGGCGGCAGGGCCGAAGCCCTGGCCCCACGACCCACCACGCGCTTGACACGCTGACCCAGACCCGCTATACCTAGTTCAGAAAGGTATTCTGGACATGGGCGAAAGTCTCGATCAGGATCTCCTCCCCGGAACGCTGTACATGATGATTCTCCGCACCCTCAACCAGGGGCCGCTTCACGGCTACGCCATCGCGCGCCGGATCCTCGACTGGTCGAAGGGCGATCTGGAGATTGAAGACGGCTCCCTCTATCCGGCGCTCAGCCGCATGCTGAAGAAAGGCTGGCTGAAGGCCGAGTGGGGCATTACCGACACCAACCGGCGCGCGCGATTCTACCGTCTCACCCCCAAAGGCCGCGAGCAACTGGATCGTGAGTCGGAGGCCTTCAACAAAATGATTCGCGCGATTCAGCTTGTGATGAAGACGTCGTAACCAGCCGAACGCTCATGGGCGGACACGATGGGATTGACACATTACTTCTACCGCGGCAAGTTGAACGATGAGTCGGCCGACGAACTCGCCTCGCACCTCGAAATCGCCACGGACGCCACTCTCCACAAAGAACGGATCTATCAGATGAACACGATCGGGTTTCTGGATACGCTCAGCCGCGATATCCGTTACGGTCTGCGCGTTCTTGGGCGCAGCAAAGCGTTTACAGCCGCCGTGCTGTTGACGCTTGCGATCGGAATTGGGGCGAACACTGCTGTCTTCACGGTTCTGGACAGCGTGCTTCTGCGGCCCCTCGCCTACCCTGATCCGGACGAACTGGTGGCTGTGAGGCAAGTGGCGCCCGGCGCCGCGGGTCTTGCCAGCATGACGGACGGGCTACTGCTTTCGGACTCCATGTATTTCACATATTCCGAGCAGAATCGCGCCTTCCAGTCTTTTGGCGTCTGGACCCAGGGCACGGCCAACGTTACAGGAAGCTTCGACCCGGAACAGGTGCGTACCATGCTTGTTACCGACGGCGTGCTTGAGACCTTGGGTGTTCCCCCGGCCGCCGGCCGCTGGCTTTCGAAGGCCGACCAGCAACCCGGCGCCCGCCAGAAGGTGATGCTTACCTGGAAGTACTGGCAACGGCGCTTTGGGGGCGCCGCATCGGTGATAGGAAGCGACATCATCGTCGATGCTCAGTCGCGCGAAATCGCCGGCGTGATGCCGCGAGGATTTCGCGTCGTGGATGCTGAGACCGATCTGATTGTGCCGACAGCCTTTGATCGATCGAGGGCGATCCTGGCCGGCTTCGGTTTCCGCGGCATTGCGCGCCTCAAGCCTGGCGTCACCATCGCGCAGGCGGACGCCGACCTCGCGCGCATGGTCCCCATCTGGAGGAACTCGTGGACGAATGGCCCAGGTACGACCGGCAAAGTCTACGAGGCCTGGAAGATCGGGCCTGCCATCGTCCCGTTGAAAGAGGCTGTGATTGGAAATGTCGGGGACCTTCTGTGGGCGGTGATGGGAACCATCGGTCTCGTCATGCTGATCGCGTGCGCCAATGTCACGAACCTTCTGCTCGTGCGCGCGGAGGCGCGCCAGCAGGAACTGGCGATTCGAGCGGCGCTGGGCGCGGGCCGGCGAAGAATTGTGCGGGAACTGCTCGTTGAAAGCGTCACGCTCGGCGTCTTCGGCGGAGTGCTGGGAGCCGCCGTTGCGTGGGGGAGTGTGCGATTGGTTGTGGCGTTGGGTCCGGCGACTCTGCCGCGCTTGAGCGAAATCTCGCTGGATGTCCGCTCGCTTGCCTTCGCCGCGGTTCTCTCAGTCTCCGCGGGGTTTCTGCTCGGCCTCGTCCCGGCGCTGAAGTACGCCGGAGCGCGCGTGTCCACAACACTCCGTGGAGCAAGCCGCACGTCGAGTGCGAGCCGCGAGCGCCACCGTACCCGTAATGCGCTGGTGGTCTCTCAGGTCGCAATGGCTCTCGTGTTGCTTGTCTGCGCCGGCCTGATGATTCGCACGTTTCGCGCGCTCGAAACCGTGGAGCCGGGCTTCAGCGATCCGCGCCACCTGCAGCTTCTGCGGGTCGCGATACCGAATCTGCTGGTCGCGGAACCCGACCGCGTGTTCCGCACTCAGAATGCGATTATCGACAAATTGAAAGCCATCCCCGGCGTGACCGCCGCGGGCTTCGCCGATGCGATGGCGATGGAAGGCCTCGGTCACAATTGGGACTCGATCTTCGTCGCCGACCAAACCTACCGCCCTGGTGAACTTCCGCCGCTGCGCTGGTACAAATACATATCGCCGGATTTCTTCCGCGCCGCCGGTACGCGCCTGATTGCGGGCCGGGAACTGACGTGGGCCGAAGTATACGGGTTCAGGCCCGTTGCACTCGTTTCCGAGAACCTTGCCCGCGAGCTGTGGGGCACGCCGTCGGCCGCGGTCGGCAAGCAGATCCGCCAAGGGGCCTTTCAACCCTGGCAGCAGGTGATCGGCGTGGTCGAGGACGTGCGCGAAAACGGCGTTAACGAGAAGCCGCCGGCCATCGTCTACTGGGCCGCGTTTAGCCCCAATCCGTTCTCACCCGGTGGACGGAACGTGAGGCGTGCAGTCACATTCGCGGTCCGGAGCGATCGCGCCGGTACTGAAGGCTTCCTCGCTGAAGTGCGTAATGCCGTCTGGTCGGTGAATTCGAGCCTGCCGGTGGCGTCTCCGCGAACCATGCAGGATGTCTACGGCCGCTCTCTCGCTCGCATGTCATTCACGCTCGTCATGCTGGTCATCGCCGGCGCCATGGCATTGCTGCTGGGCGTGATCGGCATTTACGGCGTGATCGCTTATGCCGTTTCGCAGCGGAGGCGCGAGATCGGCATCCGTCTCGCTCTCGGCGCGCCGTATCGGGAATTGAGAAACATGTTCGTGCGCCATGGATTGGCCCTTGTGGGAGCCGGCGCAATCGTGGGCCTCGCCGCATCTGCCGGTGTGACGCGGATGTTGAAATCGTTGCTCTTCGGCGTGAGCCCTCTCGACCCGATAACGTACCTCGTCGTACCATTCGTGCTCGGCATCGCTGCTGTGATTGCAAGCTACGTCCCGGCGCGGCGCGCATCGTTGGTCGATCCGGTGGAAACGCTCCGCATGGAGTGATCTCCGATGCACCATCCGGCTGCTTGAAACAAACAGGCCCGTGGCGCTCACATCATTTCAAGAATCCCCGACTGGCGGCTTCCCCCCGGCTTTGCCGAGGCGCGAATGTTCCGTTCAGCTTAGTATGGGTACAAAAAAAGAGGAGTGACGATGGCAACACCTGGTGTGGCAACACCGATCAACGAAGCGAAGTTAAACGAATTTATGGGTAAGGCGGTCGGCGACATGGGCGCGGCGATGCACGCGGTTCTGATCCTGCTGGGAGACCGGCTCGGGCTCTACAAGGGGATGGCTGACTCGCAGCCCGTAACACCGGCCGAACTGGCCGCTCGCACGGGAACGCACGAGCGATATGTGCGCGAATGGCTGAATGCCAATGCCGCGAGCGGGTATGTGACGTACAACGCGGCGGAGGGGAAGTATACGCTTCCTCCGGAGCAGGCGTTCGCGCTGGCCGTCGACAACAGTCCCGCGTATCTGCCGGGCGCGTTTCAAATCATCTCCGCTTGTTTTCACGACGCGGGGAAGATCGAGGAAGCGTTTAAGTCTGGCAAGGGCGTCGGCTGGCATGAACACCACCACGATCTTTATCACGGCACGGAGCGATTCTTCCGGCCCAACTACAGTGCCAATCTGACTACGAGCTGGATTCCCGCTCTCACCGGGGTCGAAGAGAAATTGCAGAAGGGCGCGAGGATTGCGGACGTCGGATGCGGGCTTGGCTCGTCGACGATTCTGATGGCGAAAGCTTATCCTAAGTCGGAACTCTTTGGGTTCGATTACCACGAGCAGTCGATCGAGATGGCGCGTGCGGCCGCGGTGAAGGAAGGCGTCGGCGATCGAATCACGTTCGAGGTCGCTTCGGCAAAAGCGTTCCCCGGCAAAGACTACGACTTCGTGGCGTTCTTCGATTGCCTCCACGATATGGGAGATCCCGCGGGGGCTGCAAAGCATGTGCGGTCTACCCTGAAGCCGGATGGAACCTGGATGATCGTTGAACCTTATGCCGAAGATACCGCCGAGGCGAATCATAATCCGGTCGGGCGGGTGTTTTACTCGGCCTCAACCATGCTGTGCGTTCCGGCCTCGCTTTCACAGGAAGTGGGCGCGGCGTTTGGCGCGCAGGCGGGAGAAGCGCGTTTGCGGGAGGCGGTTACTTCAGGGGGATTTACTCATTTCAGGCGAGCGACACAGACGCCGTTCAATTTAGTTCTGGAAGCGAAGCCGTGAGGCGGCAGGCGCTCACAAATAAGTCCACCGGCGACAAGATCGCCGGCGCTACCGCTGTACGTGCTTGCAAATAAGGTCCCGGCGACAAGATCGCCGGGGCTACCGCGCGCGTTGATAAAATCTTCGCCAGGAGAGCCATGAAAACACGGATCTGTATTTTTTGCGCGCTTGCGTTTTCGACGGTTGCGGGGGCAGCGGATCAGCCGGCGGCCGTTGTTTATTGGGACGCGACTAAAGTGGCGCAGGCGATCGCGAAGACAGGGCTCATCACGAGCAATTCGCAATTTATGGTTGCCGGCGCGCATCGCGAGAAGCCGGGCCAGGTGGAAGTGCACGAGAAAACCACGGATATTTTGTTCGTGGTGGACGGCGAGGCTCTTTACGTAACCGGCGGAAAGATGATCGGCGGAAAGCAGACCCGCCCCGGAGAGTGGCTGGGGACGGATATTGAAGGCGGTGAAGAGCATCGTCTGAAGAAAGGCGATGTGATCATCGTGCCGCCGAATACGCCGCACTGGTTCAAGGAAGTGACGCTGTGCAACAGCTTCATGGTGCGTGTGAATCAGCCCTGAATCGGCCCGCAAAAAATAGCCTGAACAATTGCCGGCGCCGGAGGATATTCCTGTTGAGAGAATAGTCCGGTAATGGCGTCCACGCTCTGGGAGAAGATCGGCAGTCTGGCAGGCGAGGGCGCGGAAGCCTCGGCGCAGCGGCCTTCCCGTCTGGAAGAGGAAGTCGTTTCCCTGTTCGAGCAACTTCGGCCGGCGGTTCTTCGCTATCTCGTCTCGTTCCGAATTTCCGCTCCCGACGCCGAGGAGATCGCGCAGGAGGTTTTTCTTGCGCTTTTTCAACATCTGCGGCAGGGTAAGCCGAGGGTGAACCTGCAGGGCTGGGTCTTTCGAGTGGCGCACAATCAGGCGCTGAAGCATCGCACCCGTAGCCGTCGCCATTCGGAACATTTTGCATATCTGTCGCCTTTTACGGAGGCTCCAGACGATATCACACCGGGACCGGCTGAACGTCTGGAAGTCATTCAAAAGCAGCAACGTTTGCTGGCCGTTGTCCGAGCGCTTCCCGAACAGGACCAGTGCTGCCTGTCCCTTCGCGCGGAGGGTCTCCGCTACCGCGATATCGCCGAGGTACTCGGGATGTCATTGGGGGCTGTGGCGAATTCGCTCGAACGATCTCTTTCGCGGCTGGCTCGGGCCAGCGATTATTGAGGAAATATGCGGTACAAGAACGTTCATTTGTCCGATGGGGATCTGATCATGGCCGCGGACGGAGAACTGTCCGCGCGGCGGAAGGCCGAAGTATCGGCTCATCTTGACGCCTGCTGGTCATGCCGTGAGCGTATGCGCTCGATGGAAACCACGATTTCCGATTTTGTGCGAGCGCGAAATCACGATCTTGATCGCGAACTTCACGACCGCACGCGCTATGCGGCCGGTCCGAGGGCGCTGCTGCGAGCGCGTCTGGCGGAGGCTTCGCGAACAAACGCGCCAGGTTTCGCGTGGGGACATGCGATCCGCCGGACGGTTCCGGCCGGGGGAGTCTTCCTGGCGGTTCTCGGCGCGGTATTCATGATCTTCCAGGCCACCGTCAACGCTGAAGGACCCAAGCCGAAGGCCGGTCTGACGCCGGGGGAAACGCGACCGATCACGATCGCTGAAATTTGCCGCAGACCGGAGGCGGAGGTGATTGCAAATATTCCGGAAGGCACCCGCCGCAAAGTCTTCGCGGAGTATGGAATCAACAGCCAGTCGGATACCTTTGAGGTGGACTATCTGATTACGCCGGATCTGGGCGGGACGGAATCGCTGCGCAATCTGTGGCCCCAACCTTATTCGGTTCGCTGGAATGCGCATGTGAAGGACCGCCTCGAGGAGCGGCTGCATGAGCTGGTCTGCGCGGGAAAGCTGGATCTCCCGACGGCGCAGCGCGAGATTGCGGTGAACTGGATCGACGCATACAAGAAGTACGTCGGAGCGAACTAGCCGGAATTCCGGATGCAAATGAGTTGGTCCGGCCAGTATTAAGGGATAGATATCCTGGGATACACTGGAACCGCTCCCGGGATTTCCCTCACAGGTCGAGAACCATGCATCCGTTCCTTAGAGTCTGTTCGCTCCTGGCGCTGTCGAGCGCCGCTTTTGCGCAACATAGTTATACCCCAGCCGATGTAGAAGACGGCGGCAAGCTCTTCCGGGCGAACTGCGTCGGGTGCCACGGAGCGGAGGGCAATCTGGTGCCCGGAATCGACCTCTTCCACGGTAAGTTTCACCGCGCGGCGTCCGACGACGATCTGGTCAACACCATTCGCACCGGTATTCCCGGCACCCCCATGCCGCCGGGCAATTACACGGAGTTTCAGGCTGCGACGATCGTCGCATATCTGAGGTCGATGGCCGCGACCGGGCGCGGGAGCGGACTCGCGGGCGACCCGGCGCGGGGAAAGGCGCTGTTTGACGCTGCGGGCGGCTGTCTCATGTGCCATCGGGTCGGCGATACGGGATCGAGGACTGGACCGGATCTGAGCGCGATCGGTTCGCTTCGCCGTCCCGCCGATATCGAGAAGTCGATTCTCGATCCGGACGCGGAGATTCTTCCCCAAAACCGGTTCTATCGGGTAGTTACAAGCGACGGGACGGTGGTCATCGGGAGGCTGCTGAACCGCGATACTTTCTCGGTACAGCTGCTCGATTCGAACGAGCGTTTGCGGTCATTCTCGATCCCCACTCTGCGAGCGCATGGGTTTGTCGAGAAGTCACCGATGCCTTCTTATACGAACAAGCTGACTCCGGCACAGGTCGCCGATCTGGTCGCCTATCTGGGTACCCTCAAAGGAATTGAAAGCAAATGAAAGCACATCTGGCCTTTTCTTCTCTCGTTTTAGGGGGTGTTTTAGCGGGATGGCTTGCGCAAGGGGTTTTCGCCCAGGTAACATTCGACCGCATACTCGCGGCCGGAAAGGAACCGCAGAACTGGCTGACCTACTCCGGTTCGACTTTCAGCCAGCGCTACAGCACGCTCGACCAGATAACTCCGGCTAATGTCAAAAACCTGGAGCTTCAGTGGATCTTCCAGGCGCGATCGCTGGAAAAGTTCGAAGCGACTCCGCTGATGGTGGATGGTGTTCTCTATACGGTCGAAGCGCCGAATAACGTAGTAGCTCTCGATGCGGTGACCGGCCGGGTTTTGTGGATATACGCCTATACGCCATCGAAAGATGCAAGACCGTGTTGCGGCCGCGTGAATCGAGGGTTGGCGATTCTCGGTAATACGCTCTTCATGGGCACCATTGACGCGCATTTGCTGGCAGTCGATGCCAAGACTGGCGTGCCTCTGTGGAACGTGAAGGTGGCCGATGCCGCGGCAGGCTACGCCATTACGCACGCTCCGCTCATCGTGAAAGACAAGGTCATCATCGGCACCGCGGGTGGTGAATATGGAATCCGCGGTTTCATCGCCGCATACGATACGAAAACAGGCAAGGAAGACTGGCGTTTCTACACCGTTCCCGGCAAGGGTGAGCCCGGCAACGAAACCTGGGCGGGAGATTCGTGGAAGACCGGCGGCGGGTCGGTGTGGGTGACCGGATCTTACGATCCCGCGCTGAACCTGACTTACTGGGGCGTCGGCAATCCCGGGCCCGACTGGAACGGCGATGCCCGCAAGGGAGATAACCTTTACACCGATTCGGTAGTCGCTCTCGATCCGGATACCGGCAAGCTCAAATGGTATTACCAGTTTTCGCCGCATGACGAATTCGATTTCGACGCGGTGCAGGTGCCGGTGCTGGTCGATATGCAGTGGAAGGGCGCGCCGCGCAAGGTGATGCTTTGGGCGAATCGCAACGGGTTGTGGTATGTGATCGACCGGACGACCGGGCAGTTCCTCTTCGGCAAGCCTTTTGTCGATGTGAACTGGATGAACGGCTTTGACGAAAAGGGCCGGCCCATGCGCGTTCCGGGCAAGGTTCCTACGCCGGAAGGCACTGTGATCAAACCGGGGAATCAGGGCGGAACGAACTGGTATTCGCCTTCTTACAGTCCTCGGACCGGGCTTTTCTATATTCCGACCTGGACCAATTATTCGTCCGTTTACACAAAACAGCCGGTGGAATATACGGAAGGGCGGCTCTTTGCCGGAGCGATGCCGCAGTCGCCGGTTCCTATGGTGCGGTCGGGACCGGTGAACCTGAAGAATGACGAGGAAGGCACCGGCGCGGTGCGAGCTTTCGATCCGAAGACTGGCGACATGAAGTGGGAGTTCAAGATGTCCGATGTCACCGACAGCGGGATTCTGACGACTGCGTCGAATCTTCTTTTCGTGGGCGGTCGGGAAGGTTATTTCTTCGCATTGAATGCGAACGACGGTGCGTTGTTGTGGAAAGTGTCCGTTGGCGGGCAGGTTTCTTCGGGGCCGATGACCTACTCGCTGAACGGGAAACAGTACGTCGCGGTTTCGGCGGGAAATGCTCTTTATACGTATGCGTTGCGGTAGTAGACGTTTTGCCGGAGAGTTTGTGGCATAATGTAGTTGAGGTTGAGGGTAATGAACGTAGCGTACTTTCAGGTGGGGGATTGGCTCGGTCTGCAGCCGCCGGTCACGGAGACGGAGATGCTTCGCATCGTCGAAGGGCAACTCGCGCCTGCTGTGATCAAACGGCTGGTTTCGCTTGGTCTGCAGCGCTCCGAAATCGATGCGGCCATCATCCCGCTGAGAACGCTCCAGCATCGCCGGTCCCGGCGGGAAAAACTGACGGTCGAAGAATCGGATCGCGTGCTGCGCGTGATTCGGGTGCTTTCCCTGGCTGAGTCCGTTTATGGAAGCCGCGAGCGGGCATTGGCCTGGCTGCGGAACCCGCATCCGCAGCTGGACGGACGGGCGCCGCTCTCGCTTCTCAATACCGATACCGGCAGCCGAATTGTCGAGGAACTGCTCGGGCAGATTGACGAAGGCATGTTCGTGTGAATGATCCTGTGGAGGATCAGCCGTTATCGCGATCTTCGAGGGTTGGGCGGTTTGAGGGCAGCCGGCCGCTGGCATTACGCCGGGCAGGCCGTTGTCTATCTGAGTGAAAGTCCGGCGGCCGCGCTGCTGGAGGTTTGCGTTCATACCTGCGCGAATGACGTGCCGCCGGATTTCACCTTGCTGAAGATTGAGGGCCCTGATTTGGAGCTCGACGTTATTGGGCTGGATGACTTGCCTTCGGATTGGATGACGCGCCCGGAAGCGACCCGCGATCTGGGAACCGCATGGCTCCGGAAGTACGAGCGGGTGTTGTTGCAGGTGCCCAGCGCGATCGTTCCTGAGACGGTTAATTTTGTTTTCAATCCGCTGCACGCGGACGCGGTCAAGTTCCGGGTTGCCGAGGCTTTTCCGTATTCGTTTGATCTTCGTCTGAAGATGTAAAGCGGACTGGCAAGGGCGGTGTGGGTTGGCGTCCGTATTTGAGATTCCAGTAGGCCCAGGAACGCGCGTCAAAGACACCGGGCGGGGCATTCTCCAGCGCTTCCCGAAAGTCCTCCGGCCCGACTATTCCATCCAGCGCCCGCAAATCTTCCACAGTTCCCCAGGTCATCACATGTGCGAGGAAGTGAACCGGCTCGGCCAGAGTTTCGGCGGGTGGTTTGAACCAGACCACGCGCTCGGCAACCGCGAGCAATTCCGGAGTTTCCGGCAACGGTTTCATAGGGTCACGGGCAGCCGGGTCACATCCACCGCTTCGACGGCTCTTTTAAGCCGTGCCCGCACTTTGTCCGGTAACATCGGCACGTCTTCAAAATAACCGAGTGCCTTAAGCGTAATCAATGGATTGAACTCATGTCCGTAAACGACTGCGCCGGCGGCAAGCACCGTGGGCAGATCGATCCCACGTTGCAATATGGCATCGATGTCGATGTAATCTTTGACCTCTGCCCTCTTTGAACTACCGCAGCCTTCGTTCCGGCGAGGTCGAGGAGTGAGGCCACGTGCAGGGATATATCTCCCACCTGTTCCGGTGCGGCTCCTTGCCGAGCCCCAGGCCGCCAAAGAAGGATACTAAAACCGGCCCGCCACGTTCAACACGACAGGTCAGCGTGTCCGGCGCCAACTGAACGCGTTCGGCGTCTCTGAGATACGGAATCCTCCGCGCAAGCTGATCGGGATCAAACGAGGCGTTCGAGAAGAAATCGAAATCCAGCGATGTTCGATGCCCGAGCCGCAGCGCCAGCGCCGTTCCGTCGTAAAGGGTAAACTCGTCCGGCGTTTCTCCGAGATCCGGCCAGAGAGCGCGTTGCGACGCGGGCAAAATATTGAGATTGGGGACGAACATTCAGCGCGT
>CAWHSB010000031.1:0-27692 GCA_963831795.1 Terriglobia bacterium
CTGGCCCAGCCCGGCGTCGAGGCGGCGATCCTTACAACGCCGACCCAGATGCATGCCGATCAGGGGATTCAGTGCATGCGGGCCGGCAAGCATGTGATGATCGAGATTCCGATCGCCGATAGCCTGAAGGATTCCGAACGTCTGCTCAAGGTGCAGCGGGAAACAGGCCTGATCGCCATGGGAGGCCACACGCGGCGATTCAACCCGAGTCACCAGTGGATCAGAAAACGGATTCTATCGGGTGAGCTGAAGATCCAGTCGATGGATGTGCAGACATTCTTCTTCCGCCGGACGAACATGAACGCAGCCGGCAAACCGAGAAGCTGGACGGACCACCTGCTCTGGCATCACGCCTGCCACACAGTGGATCTGTTTCAATACCAGACCGGCGAGATCGCGCACCGGGCGAATGCGCTCGAGGGCCCGATGCACCCCGATCTCAAGATCGCCATGGACATGAGCATTCAGCTCAAGGTTCCCTCGGGCGCGATATGCACTCTGGCGCTGTCATTCAACAACAAAGGGCCGCTCGGTACCTTCTTCCGGTACATCTGCGATAACGGAACCTACATCGCGCGCTACGACGATCTGGTCGACGGTGACCAGAACCCGATCGATCTGTCGAATGTGGCGGTTTCCATGAACGGGATTGAACTGCAGGATCGTGAGTTCTTTTCAGCCATCAGGGAAGGGCGCGAGCCGAACGCCAGCGTTGCTCAGGTGTTACCCGCGATGCAGGTTCTCGACCGGCTGGAAAGAAGTATGGAAGCGAATCCGTAGACGCGCCCGGCATCCCGATTGCGGTCGAGGCGGGGAAAGCTCCGCAGAGCCGGCATCAGACTTTCCGCCGGTGTGGGGCGGGCTTAGGCCCTGCCGCCGAGCTTCCGCTCGGCGCGGAGCTTTATGTCAGCGCCGGTAGCGCCGACGATCTTATCGCCGGTAACCCCGCCAACCGCGTCTTCAACGGAGTCACCATGGCCCTGCGGGCCACCGAAATGGATGAAGACGCTTGGAGCGGGAAACCACGAAACCGGTAGCGCCGGCGATCTTGTGGCCGGTGTTCTTCAGGAAAGCGAATTCTACAGTATTTACGAAAATGCGCTATCGTTCTTCGCGCAGTTTCGAGAGAAGCCGGATGATCTCGAGGTAGAGCCACACGAGAGTAACCATCAGGCCGAAGGCGCTGTACCACTCCATATACTTCGGAGAGCCGCGGCGAGCGCCATCTTCGATCACCGCGAAATCCAGAATCAGATTCAGCGCGGCGATCACCACAACCACCAGACTGAAGATAATACCGACGGGGCCGCTCCCGAAAATCCCGGGAATCTGTACGTGGAACAGTTCTAGAATCATGCTGGCGAAATAAACAATTGCGATGCCGCCGGTGGCCGCAAAAATCCCTACTATGAGCTTTTGCGTGGGCTGGATCAGGCCCGAGCGGTATGCGAGGAGCATCGCGAAACACGTGCCGAAGGTCAGCGCGACAGCCTCAATCGCAATCCCGTGAAAGCGCGTCTCCAGCATCGCCGAAAGCGACCCGAGAAACAGGCCCTCGAGCAGGGCGTAAATGGGCGCCGTTATGGGCGACCACTCCTTCTTGAAGATCGTGACCATGGCCGCGATAAAGCCGCCGAATGCGCCCACCATCGTGTACCCGCCGACGGCGGAAGGTCCATTTGTGAAGAACTGGTTCCACGTCCACAGCGCGGTCGCGAGGACGCACAGCATCAGGATCCCGGCTTTATTGACGGTCCCGGAAATGGTCATCGTGGGGCCGTATCCGACTCCCACGCCATTCACCGTATAGGTATTCCCGGCGAAAACGGGATTCGAAGTTTTGAGGTTCATGCTCATTGGATGCCTGATTACCAATATAGGTTATAAAAGACCGCTGGTTGGCGAGTGACGTGCTACGGGAGGTACGATAGACCAGGAAGGATGATTGAAGTCACCCCCGCAATACCGGACAAGCTTTTCTTCCGAATCGGGGAAGTGAGCCAACTCGTAGGCGTCGAACCGTACGTTCTGCGGTACTGGGAGTCCGAGTTCCCCGCTCTCTCGCCCAAAAAGTCCAGCACCGGGCAACGGATGTTCCGCCGCAAGGATGTGGAGCTGTTGCTGAACATCAAGCACCTGCTCTATGACGAGAAGTTCACGATAGAAGGGGCTCGTAAGGCGTTGCGGGCCGCGAAAGCCGACCCTGTTGTGGCGATTCCGGCGCGCCAGGAGGACTTGTTTCCCGCTGCGGATCCTTTGCCTGTGATTCGCAAAGAGCTGGCCGACATCCTAAAACTACTTACGTAGTCTAATTTGAAGCGGGGATAATGACCTCGTAAATGCGGCTCAGATCCTCGGGCGAATAGTACTCGATCTCGATCTTTCCTTTACCTTTGGAGCTTTCCAGAATTCGCACTTTCGTTCCCAGAACGCGCTCCAGCTCCGAAAGGGCAAACTTCACGTTGGGATCGACGGCATCCGCAGCCGCTTTGGTTCGCGGTTTCGTTCCCTTCTCGCTCTTCGTATATTGTTCGATCTGGCGGACGGACCAGCCCTCGGCGATGCAGCGAGTCGCGATGTCGCGCTGTGTCCGCTCGTCCTCGAACTTCAGCAGCGCTCGGGCGTGACCGGGCGTAAGCTTCTTCGCGGCGACGGCTTCCTGAAGGTCGAGCGGCAACTGGAGGAGTCGGACCGAATTGGTGATCGTCACTCGTTCCTTGCCGGTCTTCTGGCCGATCTGATCGTGGCTCATTCCGAGCTCTGTCGACATCCGGTGAAAAGTCGAAGCCAGTTCTATCGGATTCAGATCCTCTCGCTGGATATTTTCGATCAGGGCGAGTTCCAGCGCGCGCTGATCGTCCGCAGTCACGACAATCGCAGGAACTTCCTGCAGACCTGCGGAAGTGGCCGCCCGCCACCTGCGTTCGCCCGCAATAATCTGCCAGGCGTCCTCACCGGTTTTGCGAACGATAATCGGCTGGAGAACTCCATCCCGCTCGATCGATTGGGTCAGTTCCATCAGCGCGACGGGATCGAACTCACGGCGCGGTTGATCCGGATTGGGCGTGACTTGGGTGATCGGCAGACGAGAAATATCCCCCTCCGCAGGCGGGGGGGGCACCACAACGAACTCCATTCTGCCGCGGTTGCGGGATGGAAGTAGGGAGTTAAGTCCTTTACCGAGCGCTTTTTGCGAATCGTTTCTGTTCATTCGTAAGAATCTCTTTTGCGAGTTGTATGTAGGCTTCCGATCCCTTCGACCCGGGATCGTAGAGTAGTATTGGTTTGCCGTGACTGGGCGCTTCCGCGAGACGAATGCTTCGTGGAATAACCGTGCGGAAGACCTCGTCGCCAAAGAACTCGCGAAGATCGGCGGCTACCTGCTTCGTCAGATTGGTACGGTCGTCATACATCGTCAGCAGGATTCCCTCGATCTGAAGCGAATGCCCGAAGGAATCGCGCACCCGATCAATGGTGTCCATGAGACCGGAGACGCCTTCGAGGGCGAAAAACTCGCACTGGATCGGAATCAGAATGGAATCGGCCGCCACGAGGGCGTTGAGAGTGAGAAGGTCCAGGGCGGGAGGGCAATCGATCAGGTACAAACTGATAATCCTTCTGGAGAGCCTGTAATCCGTGGCGGAGGTGTGATTCCCGGTCTTCTTTGCTCACCAGGTCAACGTTGACGCCGATCAGGTTTTTGTCCGCGGGAAGAATTTCGAGACCGTCCATCTCGGTCTTGCGGACAGCATCGCGGGCGTTTTGCGACTGAACCAGGACGTCATAGAGGGTCGGCATTCCGTCGGTTTTTTCGATGCCTAGTCCGCTGGTGGTGTTTCCCTGGGGATCGGCATCAATGATGAGGACTTTGAGGTCGCTGGCGGCAAGCGCTGCGGCCAGGTTGATCGCGGTGGTTGTTTTCCCTACCCCGCCTTTTTGGTTTGTGATCGCTATGATTCGGGCCAAATGGTTTTCCGGCAAAGCCTCAATCTAACATGTTTCACGTGAAACATACTTGGCCGATTGAAATGCGTGGCGGAAGCCCCAAGCTATTAACCTGGCAGGTTGCTGAAAAAGGCCGTTCCAATGACACTCCCTTCCGGTCGGGGCTCGGTAAGTGTCTGCAAACACGCGGATACACCTTCTGAGCCGCGCGCGGAAGCAAGCGTTTTGCTGCTTTTTCAGCACCCTGCTGGAGCTTACGGTGGGGAAACTCCCAAGCGGCCCCCAGTGGTCCTTTCCGAGATGTTTCACGTGAAACATTCGGGAAAACGAAGGTTGCGGCTCGCGGCAGGCGTGCTGCCACGAACCAGCAAAAGAGGCCAGCAATTGCAATTCCCGCAACTTAGTAGCGCAAGGGCCGCCGGACGCGGTGCCCAAAGCGGAGGAACCCAACCCGTCCAGCCGCGTCCGGCGGCGATAACTTGCGCGTGTTCCTCAAAATCCTGCTGAAGACCGGATCTTACGATGTTTCACGTGAAACAGTCAGATAAACATCCAGGATTGCTACCGCAGCGGGCGTCACGCCAGGAATTCGTGCGGCCTGTCCCAGCGTGGCCGGGCGCACACGGGTCAGGCGCTCCCCGACTTCTTTCGAGATGCCGGGAATCCGCTTGAACTCCATACTGGCCGGGATAGCACGCGAATCCGAACCCAACATCCTGTCAATCTGGCGGCGCTGCTGGTCAAGGTAGCCCGCGTACTTGGTCTCCGTTTCGGCTGTCATCAACACGCCGCGCTCCACCTCGCCGCCCATAACCTCCGAAATCCAGGGAAGCAATTCCGAGATCTTCACTTCAGGACGCCGAAGGTATGCACCTTTCGGGCTGGAATTCAGCGCCCCAAGCAACCGGGCGGTCTGCTCACGCTTCCGGGAAAACAGCGTCCGCCGATCCTCACACGCCAAACCGATCTCCTCCGCAATCGGAGTCAGGCGTTCATCGGCGTTATCAATTCGCAGATGAAGCCGATACTCGGCCCGGGAAGTGAACATCCGTAGGGCTCATCGGCGCCCTTCGTGATCAGATCGTCGATCATGATCCCGATATATCCCTGATTCCGAGGAATAACAACGGGGGCTTCGCCACGAATCGTCCGCGCGGCGTTAATTCCGGCCATCAAACCCTGTCCAGCCGCCTCCTCATAGCCCGATGTCCCGTTGATCTGGCCGGCCAGGAACAATCCCGGCAGCTTCTTCACCTCAAGCCGATGGTCCAGTTCCCGCGCGTCGACCGCGTCGTACTCAATCGCATAGCCCGGCCGGATCATCTCCGCATTCTCAAGACCCGGAATCGACGCAATAACCGCCGCCTGGACATCGATCGGCATGCTGGTCGACATCCCGTTCACGTAAATCTCGTTCGTATCGAGCCCTTCCGGCTCCAGAAAGATCTGGTGAGTCTCCTTGTCCGGGAACTTGACGAACTTGTCTTCAATGGAAGGACAATAGCGCGGCCCAACGCCCTCGATCTGCCCGCTATAGAGCGGCGACCGCGCGATGCTCTCCAGCATGATCCGCTTCGTCTCCGCCGTAGTCCGCGCGAGATAGCACTGGATCTGCGGCCGGTCGATCTTCGCCGTCAGGAACGAAAACGGGACCGGATCGGCATCGCCGAACTGCGGCTCGAACTTCGACCAGTCGATGGAGCGGGCGTCGAGCCGCGGCGGCGTTCCAGTCTTCAGCCGGTTCCAGCCCATTCCCAAGCCGCGCACCTGTTCCGCGAGAATTTGAGACGGTGGTTCCCCGCTGCGCCCGCAACTGAACGCGCTGCTCGCCGATGTGGGCCAGACCGTTCAGGAACGTTCCGGTCGTTATGATCACCGCGCTGCAGGCAATGCGCCGTCCGTCCACCAGATGTACCCCGCGTACACGCCCGTCCTCAATGACGAGCGCGGCCACTTCGGCCTGCTTGATGTGAAGGTTCGGTTCGCGCTCGAGGACTTCCTTCATGCGCACCCGGTATTGCTTCTTGTCGCACTGCGCGCGCGGCGACCAGACGGCTGGCCCTCGGCTCGTGTTCAGAAGGCGAAACTGGATGCCGACCGCGTCGGTGACCTCCCCCATCACGCCGCCCAGCGCGTCGATCTCGCGCACCAGGTGACCCTTCGCGATCCCGCCGATCGCCGGATTGCAGGACATCTGGGCGATCAGATCCGCGTTCATCGTGATCATCGCCGTCCGCATCCCGAGGCGGGCGCAGGCGCGCGCGGCTTCGCAGCCGGCGTGCCCTCCACCGACGATTACAACGTCATATGCAATAGAGCTGCTCACTTCCGGACCATTGATAATATTGTAGTCTGTGAAAACTCTGGTCATCGGCGGCGGGGGCCGCGAACACGCCCTTGCGTGGAGACTGCGTAACTCTCCATCGGTAAAAGCGGTGTTTGCAGCGCCCGGAAATCCGGGGATTGCGGAAGTCGCCGAATGCCATGAATCGGCGGATTATGTCGAATTAGCCGAACATCTCGGCGTCGGATCTGACCGTCGTCGGACCCGAAGTGCCGCTGGTCGCCGGCATCGTCGATCAGTTTCGCGCGCGAGGCCTGGCGATCGTCGGTCCGACCGCTGAAAACGCGGCCCTCGAGGGAAGCAAAATCCATTCCAAGCGCTTCATGGAGAAGCTGGGCATTCCGACCGCGCGGTTCCAGATCGTATCCGAGCCCGCGGCGCACGTCCCCCGCGACTTCCGCTATCCGGTGGTCCTGAAGACCGACGGTCTCGCCGCCGGAAAGGGCGTGGTTATCGCCGCCGAATCGCGCCGAGGTCGACGCGGCGCTCGCGACGCTGCCTTTTCCGATGGTCATCGAGGAGTTTCTCGAAGGCGAAGAAGTCAGTTTCATCGTTCTGTGCGACGGCAAGCGAGCCGTTCCGCTCGAACCCTCCCAGGATCACAAGCGGATTTTCGATCGGCGATGAAGGCCCGAACACCGGGGGAATGGGCGCTTATTCGGATTCGCGCATCCTCACCGAAACCGAGCGCGGCCGCGATCCTCGACACCATTATCGAGCCGGTCGTCCGGGCGACCGGCTACACCGGATTCCTCTACGCCGGCCTGATGATGACTGCCGGCAGGACCGAGCGTGCTCGAGTTCAACGTCCGGCTCGGCGATCCCGAGACACAGCCGCTGATGATGCGCCTTCAGAGCGATTGGGGCGAGGTGCTTATGGCCGCGGCGCGCGGATCGCTGGACTGCGACCGGTTCGACTGGTCGCCCGAGCCGGCAACTTGCGTGGTGATGGCGTCGGAAGGATATCCCGGCGTCGTTCGCAGTCGGCGAGAAAATCACCGGGCTCGAATCGGTAGACTCGGCCGTCGTCTTTCAGGCGGGAACAAAGCGCCAGGGCGCAGATCTCGTTACGGCCGGCGGCCGCGTGCTGGGCGTCACCGCCTCGGGGCCGGATCTCGAAAGCAGCATCAACGCCGCTTATGCCGCAGTCGGCCAGATTCACTTCGCCGGAATGCACTACCGAAAAGATATCGGCGCTAAAGGTTTACGACGCTACAATAATCTTGATCGGGCCCGTAGCTCAGTTGGATAGAGCGGCCGCCTCCTAAGCGACAGGTCGGCAGTTCGAATCTGCCCGGGCCCACCAGCTCTAACTTACTTTTTCGCGAACAGCGAGTTCTTCAGACTTTCCGCCAGCTCATCGGGCACATGGAGATTGTTATTCTTGCCCGTACCCAGCGAAATCGCAGGTTTGTTGGCGCCGTGGAAGTCGGACCCGCCCGTCATCCCGAGACCGAACCGCTCCGCAAGCGACGCGTAATACGACACGTTCTCCGGACTGTGGTCGCTGTGATAAACCTCGATCGCGCGCATTCCCATACCGGCCAGATCCTCCACATAACCCGCCAGTTTCTCCCAATTGTTCTTCGCCACGCGGATCGGATGCGCGAGCGACGGTACACCTCCCGAACCGAGGATGTATCTCCAAAGCCTCCTCCATCGGAGCTTCCTGCCGCTGCACAAACCCCTTCGCCGATTCATCCAGATACACGTCGAACGCGTTCTGGAGATCCGTCGCGTACCCTTTCTTCACCAGCACCTGCGCGAAATGCGGCCGCGCGGTCAGCGTCCGCCCCAGCTTCTCGACTTCAGCGAGCGTAATGTCGAGGCCCAGCGATTGAAGCTTGGCAATCAGCCGGATGTTGCGGTCGCGGCGCATCTCCAGCATGTAATTAAGCCACGCACGAATCTCCTGAGATGGCGGGGTGACCGGAAAATACCCCAGCAGATGCACCGACATGCCGCTGATAGCGGGTCGAAAGCTCAATCCCGCAAATCAGGTCAAGCCCGGCGGCGCGGGCATACGGAACAGCGGCATCGTATCCGGCAAACGTGTCGTGATCGGTGATCGCAAGCGCCTTAAGCCCAACGCGCCCCGCCTCGGCGATCAATTCTTCGGGCGTAAAGGTGCCATCCGAATGATCGGTATGGCTGTGAAGGTCGATCATACCGGCTGCGCCGCGGACGCGAGCACCTCGCGCAGCAGCACATCCACAGTGCGCTCGGCGCGTCCGTCCGCGCTGAAGTGCAGCCCGCACTCCTTAACCGCTTCGGGAGATTCCCACCACCAGCGCCCGGCGCGCTCATCCTCGCCTGCCAGCGTGGGACGTGTGCAAGGGTCGCAGCCGATGCTGGTATATCCCTGTGCGTAAAGCGCGTGTTCCGGAAGACTGTGCTCTCGCGTGTAACGCAGAACGTCTTCGGTAGTCCAGTCCGCCAGGGGACTTATTTTTACCGAAGAACCGGAACGGTCGAAGATCTCGATCGCCGCCCGCGATTTCGCCTGCGCCCGTCTCAGCCCCGTGAAATAAGCCGCAACTCCGCTGAGACCTTTCGCCAGCGGGCGCGATTTACGAATTTCGCAGCAAAGCATCCGATTCGGCACGGCATCCCGGAAAAGATCGATTCCGTGCAGCGCTACCATCGCGTTCGCCTCGTCCGGTTCCGGGGTCAGCCGTTCGACGGAAATCGCATATCGGCGCTCAACCTCGGCAATGATCTGGTCAGTCGCTTTCGGAACCCGCCCGGTATCGAGCGTCAGAATGCGCGTTCCCGGCGCGGCGTTGAGCACCAGGTCGGTGACCACAACATCCTCGCGCTGGAAACTGCTCAAAACAATCAGGGAAGAGCCAAACTCGCTGATGGCGGCGGCAACGATATCACGGGCGCTTGTGACAGGTTCCAAAGGATTGTAGCTTTCTCGTGTGAGTACCGTTGAATTGGACTACTGGAGCGGGAGACGGGATTCGAACCCGCGACATCGACCTTGGCAAGGTCGCACTCTACCAGCTGAGTTACTCCCGCTTGAAGCGAAACTGTTATTTTCCCTTGAAATGAGGTGGGTGTCAAACGGCGCCAGGGAAGGGTAGTGGCTCAGTTTGAAGATTAAGCCGACTTAATGATCATATCGGGCAGTAAACAGCCGCTGTGATGCTGCCGTTCCGAAGAAATTTAATTAGTGCGTGCCGCCTGGTCGTATCTGCCCTTGAAAGCTTGACTTAAGCTCATGCGCTGCTTCGCTTTCCACCCTCTCAAATATTATGCAGCATATGCGAGTTTTTCGTGGAACAAGCTTAATGCTGAACGGACCCAAGTTGACCATTTCTAAGGTTATGCGTCCCGTGAAGCTGGAATGTACCGTTGGGGCGGTTAAGTGAACTATCAAGCCGAGGCGGGCAAGAGAACTCTTTCCCTCTACCCTGGCGGCAATCTTGTGCTCTCGCTTGAGATTTATCCTCGACCGCGTCTGAGCAAGAAAATGCCACGGATGCTTATGGTATGGCGGTATTACCAAACAGCCGTTTATCAGTGGCGCATCCACAAGATAGTTCTTTACTGTCTCGTTGAATTTTTGCAGGGCAAGGTCCAGGGTTATTTCAGAACCCGCTTGGCCCAGTCTGCTTTGGTCCCACATTTGGAAATCTTCACCGAGCATTAAATCGACAGAAGACGGATCGTAATGATCGTCTTCTGGGGCAGGGTCGATGATTATTGCGCCGGAGCTTAGTGCGTCTTTGATGCCTTGATCGCTCAGTATCACGGACGTGTCCGCATGCAGTACAACTCCTAAGCTGCAGTCGTTAATGCCTTGGGTACCGAGATTCGGAGTCCGCCATCAATAGGCGTTCCGGTCATCTCAAGAACTGCGGAATCTTTAATGTATTCAAGCAGATAAGCTATAACTTGGCCATCCACAGTTTCGTTACCAACGGGGGGTGTATTAACCCGTACATCTTCTCGATCTACGTAAAAGCGGGCACCGTGATGGACCGACACAAGGTATTCGGTCTTAAAAAGACCAGTCTGCACTGCGCATTGTACGAGAAGGCTTGGCATTCGATTGACCTTAGTTAATATATCTAAACGTATACAATATCCTACATAATATGCGAAAATCAAGCGAAGAATGTCGGAAAAAACCGACATAACGAGACCCGATGTGAACGGTAGCCCGGAATCGCTTGCCCAACGTATTCGACTCCACCGAACCAATCGGAAGGAAACGCAAGCACAGTTTGCTTCCAGGTTGGGGGTGTGCCGATCAACGGTTATTGATTGGGAGCAGGGAAATCTTCCTCAGCCATTCGGAAAGTTGATAGAGGAGATATTCGAAGCCGAGAGGGACGCAGGTAGCACGTATCAATTGCAGCTTCCATTTGAGCAACCGATTCAACTTGAGATAAGAATCGCCCCCAAGCAGGAAACTGCGATGAGGGTTGACTTCGAGTGGAAAGTTAGTTAAGTCAGCAGAACTTCTTGCTGCTCAACCCAGGAACAGAGGAGTTTGTAGTTCCGAGAATCTTCGCGAGCCGCTCGGCGTTTTTCTTCTGATCTTCCCGGGACTCCCATTCCCCGAACATTTTCACGAGGTCCAAAACCTCCCATGCCCGGTCAGAGACGCCAGCCGCCATCGCGGGGGTGATCCTGAGCGTCTGGTGGATCCGGACGAAGTTGTAATGCATGAAATGGAGGGAAACCGCTGCGATGTGGTTCTCGACTTTTTTGCTGAAGCCGTTCGTCAGCCTGGTGAATCTACGCATCCCCATCCGCATCGTGAGGTTCTGACGTTCCACATATGACGTGCTTACATGCTTACGGGCGGGATTTCCACTGATCGTCTTACGCTCGCTGGCGACCCATTCCGCAGGGCTGTACAGCTTTTCCGTCTCGCCCGAGTCGCCGTATATTTTTATGAGCATTGCATCGTCGATGTCGCCACTGAAGGCATGCTCCACGGCTTCCAGGTACGGCTTGTGCCCGTCCGTGGTCAACTGAACCCGATGGATTAACCGGCTGGATAGGTCCATCATGAACTCCGTGGCCGCTGCGCCATCGCGGTTTCCGACCATCCACGAGACGATCAGCTTCGTGTCGGCATCGATTGCCGTCCACGTCCATACGCTACCGACTCCGAACTGGCCTTTCATATCGTGTGGGACGTTCTTATCCTTCGCATAACAGAAAGCCCAGATTTCGTCGCACTGAATCCGCTTGCACGTAAGATTGCGGAGGGCCGCATCCTGATATTCCGCGCAGGCCGTTCCAAGGTCCACCAGAAAGTTAAGGATCGTGTTGCGGGCGACTCCGGTCATGCGAGAGACAGCCCGAACGCTATTTCCTTCGACCAGCGCCGATATTACTGGCGAGCGCTCAGCTGGGCTCAGGCGATTCATATTGATATTATGCTTGATCGGTAAAGGTTAGTCAAGCATTAGATCAATTTGATTTGCAGGATCCTCGCACTCATGAGACAATAACAATGGCATTGTTATTGGATTATTATGGCTGGACGAAAGGCGAATGCCGCCGAGGGGGTTCCGATCACGCTCACCCTCTCAAGGCAGTCCATCCAAGCTTTGAACCAACTAGCCTCGATGGGCATCTATGGTCGCGGTGCCTCTGAAGTCGCCGGGAGATTCGTGGATAACGCAATTCAGAAGATGGTGTCCACGCCAACCATTACCATCAGCTTGGCCAACGAAAACGAACCCAAGAAGGAGTCTTGACGTGGCGCGATAAAGCTACCGTTTATGCTTGAGCGGATACGGCGTTGTAGCGAATGCGGAGTTGAGGTTGAAAAACCAGAATTGGAGTTCAGGGCCTCTCCATACTGCGGACGATGCCTATCAGGCGCTACACGCCGGGATGCGGATGACAATACATCACCCGCATGGGAGAGGCGCGGACACTACGTCATGAAAGCTGGCTAAAAACGTCGTTTAGGTGTAGCATTGCGGCATTTTCGTTGAGCCCTGACTTGTTCATAGCGCTGGAGCCCATCGCCCGTCGTTTTGTGCCATTTACGGTCCAAACGCGAACAACCCAAGAGCCACAGGACTTCAATAAATTCACCTCAATTTTCGTTTTCCCGGGCCTCTCGGCTATCCATGACATTTCGCCTGAAGGGTATATGGCAGTCTCCCAATTCAGGGCCGGGTCAACCCGTGCGATGGTAACAGCAAACTCTCTCGCTGACGGAAACCGTTCAGAGGAATCGGGCTTTAGCGCCTTGCGGATTATTTTCCTAATCCTTTGTGGGACGTGGGGGAGGAAAGCTTTTCGATTTGGGAGTTTACCGGCAATCACGCGCTGTTCCATGGTTGCGTCATCGAGGCCAACGAACTGGGCCTGATGCCAAGGGTCGCCGTTTACTGCCCTATACAGCAATAGCCCCACTTGGTAAATATCTCCAAGAATGCTTCCCGCTCCGCTGCTCAGCGTTTCTGGCGGCATGGCTCTGTAGTACATCCTTGGCACTATGACGCCACCGCCGAGGAGCACTTTCCGGGCCTGCCCAAAGTCCGCGACCAGCGGATCTTCGGTATTGCTGAACATGATATTAGATGGCTTCAGGTCGAAATGTATGTATCCAGCGTTATGAATCTGGCTCAGCCCATCCAGGATACCCAGAGCGATACGAATCAACTCTCGTGGCGAAATCGGCCCATTGGCAATCCGTGGAGAAAGCGATCCCTGCGAGAAATATGGCATCGCAAGCATGATCTCGGTATCGGTTTGGCATGCGTACTGAATAGGGACTATGTTTGCATGAGCGGTAGCGAACATAGCTTGGGCTTCTTCGAAGTATCTGTTTATGTCCGCGCCGAAGGTAAACTTATCGATTACCTTCATAGCGAACTCACCGCCGAGTTGTGGATCAAGCGCATGAAACACCCTTGAGTTCATACCTTCACCCACACCTATTTGTTTCAGGCGCACGTGCGCTATTTCTCCGACAATTTTCATTTTTCCTCAGCCGCCGGAAAGCGCAGATGTAGCAACAAGAATAGCTTCTTTTAAATTCTGTTTAGACTTGTATTTAGACCAATCCAGGCCACGCAAGTCCGGACTCTCCAGGTAGTGTTTGGCCGCCGAAGTTCCCCAAGTTCTTTGAAATGGTCGCGAGTGGACCCGTCAGGACTGGGACCCCGGAAGATTGGAGCATTTCCAAAATGACTCCCTCTAATCGGCAGCGCTGGTTCAGGGAAGTAATGTTTACGGATCTTAGAAATGTTTCTGGATAACGGATTGCTGCCACATCAGGGGCGAAGCCCCGGACAAGCTCAGCTACTTTTTCGCGAAACCATTTCAATGCGGCAGCTTCAGTGTACGTCGCTGGTGCCTTAAGGCCGATTGCATCAATGAGGATAGGGGTTTCTTTTGTCCCTTCCACTGCGGCCCAGTTGATAACGGAAGGCTCGGCGCGAAACCCGATGGCGACCATTCAGGTACGGATTCTACCCTTTTTTCCACCTGGCTTCAGCAGCTTTCTTTGCGATTTCCTTGCGATACTCGGGAGCCAATTTGTCGGCCCGTGCTTTACCGCCCTTCAGTCCCCCAAGTCGCCCCAACGTTACGGCCGCCGGGTTTTTCTCTAAAGGAGGTTCCGGTTTCTCCATCTGCCCTGTCGCGATCAGCATTGTTTCGTATGCTCGAACGTTCATGTCCGGTTTCCCGCGACCGCAATTTGTGGATTTGTTCGGCATCATTTCAAGCGTGCGGCAACCGGAGTGCCAGAGTCAATGGCTTTACGGTTTGTTAACTTTCAAACTGAGCCACTACCCAAGGAAGGAGACTTTCGGGGACATGCTTAAAAGCGCAAGGGCCGCTGGACGCGTCCCTCTGTGCCAACATGACTGAGACATCTTGTGTGACCGTAATTAGTGAGCAGGGCGGGAAAGAGAAGACTCAGCATGACGACGTTGAACGGTTCTGCTCGTCCCGAGGCACGGGTAACGGGAGTATTGGATTCGATCGTAGGGGATCTTGATGGGACGCGCACGGCGCCGCGTCCGAATCCGGAGGTAGTGGCGCGCGCCAAACGGCGCAGATACACCGCCGAGTTTAAACAGAGGATATTGGCGGAGGCGGATGCGGCGAAGGGATCCGGCGAGATCGGCGCCGTGCTGCGGCGGAACCGGCTTTACTCCTCTCATCTGGTGAAATGGCGGCGAGAGCGGGCGGCCGGCATCGTGGAAGGGCTGACTCCGCAAAAGCGGGGAGCGAAATCGAAGGCCAATCCCTTGACTGACGAGAATCAGAAGCTCCGGCAGGACAATGAGCGGCTGGCCGATCGGCTGCGCAAAGCGGAGATCGTAATCGACGTTCAAAAAAAAGTAGCCATGCTGCTGGGCTATCCGCTTCCGGAGACGGAGACGTTGTGAGAGCGGCCGTCGAGGAACTGACTCCGATCGTGGGAGTGAAGGGCGCGTGCAACGCGTTCGATATCCCGCGTGCTTCCTTTTACAGGAAAAGGGCTTCTGCGAATCTTTCTCCGGCCGTCGCGGCGGTGCGGCTGGTGCCGAGGGCGCTGGATTCCGCGGAACGGGATGCGGTATTAGCTTGTCTTCATGAGGAGCGGTTCCAGGACTCCGCGCCCGCCGCGGTTTATGCCACGCTCCTGGATGAAGGCCGATACCACTGTTCGATCCGCACCATGTACCGGATTCTGGCCGGCGAGGGCGAGACGCGCGAGCGTCGCGACCAGGTCGTTCATCCGGCTTACACGAAGCCGGAACTGCTG
This sequence comes from Terriglobia bacterium, assembly GCA_963831795.1. Taxonomy (GTDB): domain Bacteria; phylum Acidobacteriota; class Terriglobia; order Bryobacterales; family Bryobacteraceae; genus BOG-234. The sequence continues at coordinate 15,033 of CAWHSB010000031.1, forward strand.
GCCACCGGCCCGAACCAACTGTGGAGCTGGGACATCACGAAGCTGCTGGGGCCGGCGAAGTGGACGTACTTTTATCTCTACGTCATCCTTGATGTTTTCAGCCGTTACGTGGTGGGCTGGATGGTGGCGGACGGCGAGAGCGCGGAACTGGCCAAAAGGCTGATCGCGGACACCTGCGGGAAACAGGCAATCGAACCGGGGCAACTGACGATCCATGCCGACCGGGGTTCTTCGATGACCTCGAAACCGGTTGCATTCCTGATGGCGGATCTGGGGATCACCAAAACCCACAGCCGCCCCCATGTTTCCGACGACAATCCCTACTCGGAAAGCCAGTTCCGAACTTTGAAATACCGGCCCGGGTTTCCGGAACGCTTCGGATCGATTCAGGATGCTCGTTCTTTTTCCCAGGAGTTCTTTGCCTGGTATAACGAACAGCACCGCCATTCCGGACTCGGCCTTCTCTCCCCGGCAGTGGTTCATTACGGTCTGGCGGCCGCCGTCATCGAACAGCGTCGCGCGGTCCTCGATGCAGCCTTCACCGCTCATCCGGAACGCTTCGTCCGCAAGCCGCCACAGCCGCTTCCGGCGCCAAAGGAGGTCTGGATCAACAAACCACAGCCGTCCGAAAACAAAAGTCAGTAAATTATGCTTCGAGGTGTCTCAAAGATGTTGACACGCGCCGCGGCGCCAAAAAGCGGAGGAACTCACCAGTCCAGCCGCGATTCGGCGGCCATAACTTGCGCGTGTTCCGTAAAAGAGGCGGGGAGATCTGTCACAACTGTAAGCCTGAAATCTGCTGCCGCCATCTGTTCACGCTTCGTTCGCGTGCAGTGTTCAGCTACTTTTCACTGCGATTCCGGTGGCTTCGATTTCGAGGTTGAACAACTCTCACATTTGCGGCGGATCGCCCGCCCCGAGGCTTTTCAGGTGGTTCTATCGTGCACCTCCCGTTACTGAGATTCCGGGCTGCCAAATGCGCCCGATCACAATATTTTGCCTCCTTCTGACTCAGATTGTGATCCTCCTGAAACCGAATGTCAATGCATTTCGGAGGGCGGAATCAGCTCCGCAATTATCGGCACCAGGGCATTTTCGAAAATCCGTTTGTGGCGCGCCCAGCGTCCGGGATACGGCAGATGCGCGATCGGGCCGCGCCAGCCAGTCGGCAAAAGTGCGCGCAGCACGTTCCCTTCGATGGAACGCAGCAAAGTCGCAATCATCGCGGGCCGGAGTTCGATAACCGCTTTCGAAAGCGACTCCTCGCCTGCCCGGCAAGCCGCCCGCCGCAATTTCGAATCGAGTCCATCCACAGGCCTTCGACACAAATCGATCAGATAACAACCGGAAGCCTGAAAGACAGCGAAAAAGTTCTCGTCATCGATTGCGGGATCGACCGTTCGAAACGCATCGCGCATCGCCCGGTAAAGCCCCGAATCAGCCTGGTAAAAGAAGCGCCCGGACGCCGGAGCCGATTCCCCGATGAACAACAAGCGAACCTGGTCGGGACGAAACGTCCTCCGCAGTCTTTCTCTTTTGTTGCCTGTGGGATCAATCGCCAGCGCGAATTACTCTCGCTTCCTGATCCACTCGGATTTCGCCGCCCTCCAGGACCTCGCAGTTGAGCGCGAGTTTTCCGTCAAATCGCTTGACGATATCCCGCAGCACCTTCGGATCATATGCCAGCGTATCGGGATCGACCATCGTCATGTTGCATCGATCGCGAAGATCATGGATGCCGATCACCACGTCACCGATAAGAAGCTTACCCCCTTGCCACGTGCGCTCTTCGAGACCGGGAACGCCGCCGATAACGATGTTCGGGCGAAGCCGCCGCCCGTCGCGTCCGAATTCGGCGATCGCCCCATCGGTCGCCACCAGAAGTGGAAGGATGTCGAAGCGATCGGGATCCTCATCGTGGACCAACTGCGCGTCAGCACCGACAATCCGCTGAACAGCGCCCAGAACACCAGGATCGGTCCATGCCTTCCCGTCAACCAGCGGCTCGCCCGCCCGGCCCAGCGTCGCATGGAAGCCGAGCAGATCGGGCCATGTTCGCGCGGTCGCAACGCGGCCCCGGTCCCGCCGCACTTGAACGATCCGATCGCCCTCAATACCCGACGAGGTCAGGCGGGCGCTCTGCAATTGCTCGCCCGCCATCGACTTCACCGGATACCGCCAGATCTGTTTTACGTACACCGACTTTCATAAGACTCAGCATTTGTCTCATAAGACTCGGCGTTCGTCGGGCGAGATCTGTGCGTCGTTAATGCTCGCCAGACGCCGGCGCATCAGACCTTCTTCATCAAACTCCCACAATTCATTCCCGTAAGACCGGTACCACTGACCCTTCTCGTCGTGCCACTCATACTCGAAGCTCACGGCAATGCGGTTCTCGCGGAAGCCCCACAAGGTCTTTTTCAACCGGTAATCGAGCTCCCGCGCCCACTTCCGGCGGAGGAACGCTCTTAATCTCCTCGCGACCGCGCAGGAACTCGGTACGATTGCGCCATTCCGAATCGGGCGAGTAGGCCAGAGCCACCCGTTCGGGATCGCGCGAGTTCCAGGCATCTTCCGCCATCTGAACTTTTTGCGTGGCGGTCTCAAGCGTGAATGGAGGAGCGATCTTCGCGGTCGGCATCACACTGAAATATTCCCACGATGGGATCATGAAAAGGAGATCGCAATGGCTGAATACACATTACATTCGATTGCCTTTCCGGTCCTTACCCCGGACCAGATCGCGCAGGTGGCGAATTGCACCACCGTCGAGCCCAAAAAATTCCGCGATGGCGACACCCTGATTTCCGTCGGCGATCGCAATCTGAAGTTCTTCATCGTCGAGGCGGGACAGATTGAGATCATCGACTATTCCGGCGACGCGCCCAGAACCATCGCCATGCACGCGAAAGGCGAGTTCACCGGAGATATTTCGCATCTGACCGGCACACCGGCTATCTTCACCGCGATTGCCCGAGGCGACTGCGAGGTGTACGAGATCTCGAGCGAAGCCCTGCGCCACGTGCTGAACCAGTGCCCCGGTTTAGGCGATATCATTCTCCAGGCCTTTATCGCGCGCCGGCAGCTGCTGCGCGAATCGCCCAATTTCATCGGCCTGCGCGTGATCGGCTCGCGCTACTCCCCCGACACGTTCCGGGTCCGCGATTTCCTTTCGAGAAACCGCGTGCTCTTCACCTGGACCGACGTGGAGTCGGACCCCGAAGTGGATAAGATGCTCAAGCAGTTCGGCGTGACCGAGGCCGATACGCCGGTCGTCGCCTGCGCGCATATGCTGCTTTTGCGGAACCCTTCGAATCAGCAACTGGCGAATGAGATCGGTCTTCGCCAGACGCTGGAGAAAACGGTTTACGATCTTCTCGTGGTCGGCGCCGGGCCCGCGGGCCTGGCCGCGGCCGTTTACGGCGCGTCGGAAGGTCTGCAAACCGCGGTGCTCGATTGTGTCTCGCCGGGTGGCCAGGCGGGCGCCAGCATGAGAATCGAGAACTATCTCGGATTCCCCACAGGCCTGACCGGCGCGGAGCTGACCGATCGCGCTACCCTCCAGGCCAACAAGTTCGGCGCGCACCTTTCGATCCCGACCTCCGCCACCCGCCTGTCTTTCGAAAACAAGTACGCCGTTCTGGACGCGGGCGATGGCGATCCCATCACGACGAAGTGCCTTCTGATCGCGTCCGGCGCTCAGTACAACCGGCTCGATGTTGAGGGCTGCAGGCAATTCGAAGGAACCGGCGTCTATTACGCAGCCACCAAAGCTGAGGCCGGACTGTGCAGCGGATCAGTCGCGATCGTTGTCGGAGGCGGTAACTCGGCCGGTCAGGCCGCCGTATTCCTGTCGGGCCATGCGAAGCGCGTTCTGGTTCTGATTCGCGGCGACGATCTGAACAAAAACATGTCGAGCTACCTGGTCCGCCGAATCGAGCAGACGCCGAATATCGAACTGCTTTGCAATACGACCGTCAAGCGCATGGTGGGCAACAGTCACCTCCAGGCAATCGAGATCGTGGACTCGGTCACCGGACAGCAGCGGACCATCGAGACTCCAACGGTATTCAGTTTCATCGGCGCCACGCCGCGCACCGAGTGGCTGCCTCCCGCAGATCGAACGCGATGCGAAAGGCTTCGTGCGCACCGGATCATCGATTGCGAACTCCTCTTCCTGGGGCGTGACACGGCCTCCATTCCTGCTTGAAACCAGCCATCCCGGCGTGTTTGCCGCCGGAGACGTGCGGTCGGGATCGGTGAAGCGCGTCGCCTCCGCGGTGGGCGAAGGCGCGATGTCGGTGCAGTTCGTCCATGAATATCTCAAAGAAATGTGAGTTGCGGGTTGAATTCGGTGCCCCGCTCTACCGCGAAGTATTCCGTATCCCGCCGGGTTCGATCTCGTCGTCGACTACGGAGTGGGCAATCAGGTATGTAAGCTGCAAGTTCCGGACTCAATACCGCCGGATATGACCAAAGCGCTGTCACGCGCAGTTCTGTCAGCGCGATTGGCTTTGTGGGGCGGACCCCCGGTCCGCGGCCGACGCCCTCGTCGGCCTCCTCGGAGTGAACAGAAGCAACAGATGCATGCGTTCCTTGCGACCCTGGTGCCGGATTCGATGCGCGGCAAAGAATTGGGACGGAGCATGACTCAGTCCGGTGCGTATTCCGCTCGGGGTCTTGACGAGTATGAGAAGGTGACAGTCGTCGAAACTTACAGTGGTTCCAACGATACGATCGCTGTCATGTTCAAGAACGCGCTTGCCGGCAGGCTGAGCAAATCGCCAGATAAACGGGTAGGCGGCGCCTCCCGTGCGAGAAAATGATTGGATGAGAGAGACTAAAACCATTCATCGCTGCGCATGGGCGGGAAGCGACTCTCTCATGCAGACCTATCACGACGAAGAATGGGGCGTGCCGGAGTACGACAGCCGCGCTCTCTGGGAGAAGCTGATGCTGGACGGCTTCCAGGCCGGGCTCTCGTGGATTACCATCCTGCGAAAGCGAGAGGCGTTTCGGGAGGCCTTCCGGCAATTCGATCCCGAAGCCGTCGCCCGGTTCCGCGAGCCCGATATCGAGCGGCTGCTGGGAAACGCCGGCATCATCCGCTCGCGCGCCAAGATCGAAGCCACGATAACGGGCGCCCGCGTCTGGCTCGCGATGCAATCGGCCGGCGAGGATTTCTCGACCTTCGTCTGGAACATCGCGGGCGGAAAGCCCATTCAGGGCAAGGGCCCCCTGCCCGCGAGCACCCCGCTATCCGAGCAGATGTCCAAAGCGCTCAAGCAGCGCGGCTTCAAGTTCGTCGGCCCCGTCATCGTGTACGCGTGGATGCAGGCGACCGGGATCGTCAACGACCACGCCGCCGATTGCTTTCGGAGGAAAGCGGTCAATGAGTGAGATCGGCGCCATTGAACTCGTCTTTCTCCTTCTCCTTCTGTTCATCGTAATTTTCGGGCTCTTCGCGCTCAAACTGAAGACGCCGTATCCCATCGTCATGGTTGTCGGAGGGCTGCTTCTCGCTCTCATGCCCGGCCTCCCCGAGATCAGCCTCGATCCCGATCTGATTTTCCTGGTCGTTCTTCCGCCCCTGATCTATGCCGCTGCATGGACCACCTCCTGGAGAGACTTCCACTACAACTTCGTCAGCATCTTTCTTCTTGCCTTTGTGCTGGTAGCGGTCACCGTTTTGGGAGTTGCCCTGGTGGCGCCGAGAGCTTTTGCAGGCTTCGACTGGCGCCTGGGTCTGGTGCTCGGATCCGTTGTCGCGCCTACCGATGCGATCGCCGCCAGCGCAATCGCCCGTCGCGTCGGGCTGCCCGGCCGTATCGTCGATATCCTGGAAGGCGAAAGCCTGATCAACGACGCGACCGGACTGCTTGCGCTTCAGTTCGCCACGGCCATCGTAGTGAGTCGCCAGGTTCCCACAGTCTCCGTCGGGATCCTGACTCTGATCTGGCTCATCATCGGAGGGGTCGGGCTGGGTGCGCTTGTCGCCTGGATCGTGGCTCACGTTGAGCGCTGGATTGACGATGGTCCGATCGAGATCACGCTCAGCATTCTGGTTCCCTATACCGCGTACCTCGCCGCGAATGCGGTTCACGCTTCAGGCGTGCTGGCGGTTGTGACCTGCGGGTTGATACTGAGCCGCCAGAGCGCATACTTTTTCTCGCCCGCGGTTCGTATCCAGATCGAGTCCTTCTGGGACTCGTTCACGTTTCTTCTGAACGGCCTCGTGTTTGTGCTTATCGGGCTGCAGCTCCGTCAGATGCGCGCCGCCATTCAGGGACTTGATTTGCGAACCCTGATTGTGGACGGCGCAATTTTCAGCGCTCTGCTGATCCTGCTGCGGCTTGCGTGGAATTATCCGGGCGCTTACTTCGCCTGGTTTCTGCGCACGAGGCTCCTGGGTCAAAAAGAGGAGAGGCCGCCTGCGCGAGCGATTTTCGTGGTCGGATGGACCGGGATGCGAGGGGTTGTCTCCCTCGCCGCCGCCCTCGCGCTCCCAGTGGCACTGGCTGACGGGAGCCCGTTCCCGCGGCGGAATCTGATCATTTTTTTTACCTTCTGCGTCATTCTCGTCACGCTCGTGCTGCAGGGCATCACACTGCCGCCCCTGATCTGGTGGCTTGGTCTTGCGGGCGCCGGCGGCCCGAACTGCGAAGAGCGGGAGGCGCGTCGCATCGTGGCTGAAGCCGCGCTGGCTCATCTGGAAGAAGTGAAAGGGCGGGACAGCGCGGATGTAGCCGAGTATTACGACGATCTCGCACAGCATTATCGCCACCGTCTGGCGACCCTGCGGGAGACCAATGGCGGCAAAGGGGATTCCGCGGATCTGGATCGATATACCGAGATCTCGCGCGAGATGCTGCAAGTCGAGCGTCAGACTGCGGTGAGCCTCAGGAACGAAGGTCGTATCAACGATGAAGTTCTGCGGCGTATTGAGCGCGAACTGGACCTGAGCGAATCCCGTTATTCGCTCACTGGCGAGTGAGCCGTCAGCCCCTATTGCTTATAGACTTCGTGCCATCCGCCGGAGGGAATTGCGACGCCGATGAGAGTTCCGACGATGGCTCCGGCGGAGGTGGTCACCGCGGTCACCTCTCCTTTCGATGGAAAGGGGCAGAAGCCCGTGCAGTGGTAGCCCGCAAGGCTGAATACGAGTCCAGCTCCAGCGCCTGCGGCGAGGCCGATGAGCGTGTTCCTTTTGCGGTGGCTTTTTTTCTTTACTGACACCCGCATCACTTCCTGCCGGCCAAATGTCTGTTGGCCCGAACCGGAGTTAAGCAGGAACGAATCGTCCGTGACGCCCACCAGACTGCCCTGAAGCGAATTCCGGCCGGATACCACGATACGGACTTCAGCTCCCACCGCGATCGATTTGAGGACGCCCCAGCCGGCGGTTTGAGCGCTGACGTTGAATGCAAAAAGGACCGCAACCACGCAGAGATTCAGCACGCGCGTCAGGCTCATAGTGGCCTGTATAGTAGCTCACATTTCTCGTGAGCGCGCGAGCTGAAGGATCAGGTACTGACCGGGCTAACGTCTTGAACAGGCGACCCAATGGACAGGCATCTCTGGGCAAGGATCGAGGAGATCTACCATGCCACTGGGATCTGCCGCCTGACCAGCGCCCGGCCCACGAAGTGACACACATCCTGGAAGGCACTCCCAGGCATTCCGCAGAGGGCGTGCTGAAAGCTCACTGGACCGAAGCCGATTACTCGCAGATGTGCCGGAAGCCAATGCGATTCGCCGACGAAGATGTCGTGCTGATCCGTCACGGTCTGGAGCGAAGGGCCCGCACACGCGCTCAGGCAGTCCCCCAGTAGTGGCCCCCAGGTGGGGCCAGCGCTTCGGCGCTGCCGCCGAGCTTCCGCTCGGCGCGGAGTTTTACGTCAGAGCCTGTAGCGCCGGCGATCTTGTGTGTGCCCCAAGTGGGCTGAATACCAGTGGGGGAAGGACCCACTCGAATAATTGATGGTTAGGTTCGATAGCTGGCGAGCGGTTGGTTCGGGTAACCGGGCGGATCGGAACCTCGCGACAAAGTCCACGTATGGTGGGCGAGCAATCCGGCAGGCCGTAACACGCGTGAAGCTTGAGCAGGCCTCGAAAGCGGCAATGTGGACGCCGACCCGCCGCAAGATCGGGGAAGGCAGAACGGACGGGGAAGAACCCGGCGCGGGAGCGCGCCATCACGATAACCATCGTGTACCCGTAAGGTCCACCGGGGTAGTGAGCACAGCATGTCGGAAAGGTAATCAGCGTCAGTGGGGGAGGCCCGGAGTAGTCGCGGGGTTGCGAACCGCGAACGTCGCCGGAAAGGGCGGCGGACTGCTTGGGCGTCGGAGAGGGTCAGAGGTACCGATGAAGCCGGGTAACGCCGGTGGAGGGAAGGACCCTCGCTTCTGGTGTGCTTGTGAAGGAGGAAAAGACCGGTGATTGACGCAAGTCTGGAAATACCGGATAAAATTCGGGACCTGCAGATCAAGCTTTATCGAAAGGCGAAGAACGAAGGCACATGTTCGTGAGCCTGCGACGAAACCAGTCGGAAAGCCGGATGCGGGAAATCCGCACGTCCGGTTTGATGAGCGGGGCTGGGAAAAGGGACGGTCTGCGAAGATCAGCACCCGCGCCCGGCCTCGACTCTACCGCCGGTACTTGTAAAAACCGCGTCTTCGACAGAGCGTTTGCCACTGTTATTTCGTGATGAGCCCTTAGTGTGGTTGTCACTGCGCAATATAAGAAGGCAAGCATGAGCGCTCACTGTTTATAGATTTCGTGCCATCCGCCGGAGGGAATTGCAACGCCGACGAGACTTCCGACGGCGGCTCCGACTGTAGTCGTCACCGCGGTGACCTCGCCCTTCGAGAAAGGGAAGCAACTGGCAGCCACGCACGGTTCCGCAAGGCCGAATACGAGTCCGGCTCCAGCCCCCGCGGCGAGGCCGATGAGCGTATTCCTTTTGCGGTGGCTTCTTTTCTTTACAGACACCCGCATCACTTCCTGCCGGCCGAATGTCTGTTGGCCCGAGCCGGAGCTGAGCAGGAACGAGTCGTCCGTGACGCCCACCAGAGTGCCGTGAAGCGAACTCTTGCCGGACACCACAATACGGACTTCGGCTCCCGCCGCTATTGATTTCAGGACGCCCCAGCCGGCGGTTTGAGCGCTGACATTTAATGCAAAAAGGACCGCAACCGCGGAGAGACACAGCACACGTGCCAGGCTCATAGTGGCCTGTATACTAACCCACATTTCTCCCGGGTGCGTTAGAGTTGCAGAATTCGGGTACTGACTGGGCTAAGGGATTCGCGTCCTGGCTCTCGACAGCACGACGACGCTTCTGCCGATCAGCGGGTACTCCAATGTCCCCAGGGGCCGCTTTTCGCCCGGTTCCGAGATATCCTCTGGAGCCGGAAGGCCGGTGTCGACCTCGAGCATCCATTCACCCGCCGTTCCCTCCTGTATGCGGAACCAGATATCGTTCGGGCTCGCATTCACCATCACATAAAGATCGTCGTCATTCTCACGCGCCCCATGGAGGCACCATGCCAGCGTCTGTCCCGCGGGCGAGAAGTCGAGAATGGGCCCGGTCTGGCCATACCAGTGCACGTCTTCGCGCCAGAACACGCTGCGAGAGATCGACGGGTGGCTCTTGCGGAACGCAATCATTCGCTGGACAAACCGGAAGATATCCCGATTGGTCTCCAGCTTGTCCCAATCCAGATAGTTAATGTCGTTGTCCTGGTTATAGGGATTGTTGTTTCCCTTGCGCGTATGCAGAAATTCGTCGCCCGCGCAGAACATCGGCGTTCCGTTCGACATCATCAGCAGGCAAAAGAAATTGCGCACCTGGCGCCGCCGCAGCGCCATTACAGGTGCGGACACACCGTCGTCGCCTTCCCACCCGCAATTCCAGCTGCGATTATCGTCGGTGCCATCCGTGTTCCCGTGTCCATTGGCCTCGTTATGTTTGTAGTTGTAGGAGACCAGATCGTAAAGGCTGAAGCCGTCGTGCGCCGTGACAAAGTTCAGGCTCTGGAACGGCCGGTACGAGTTCTCGAGATCGTCGGGAAACAGATCGTCGCTGCCGTAAACCCGCTGCATCAGCGCTCCGACACGCCCCGACACGCCGCGCACAAAATCGCGCAGGTCGTCCCGGAACTTGCCGTTCCACTGGCGCCAGTTGATACCCGGGAAGGCGCGCCCCAGCAGGTAGCTTTCGATATCCCACGCCTCCGCGATCATGCGCACGCCATATCGGGCAGCCAGAAAACCAATCTGCGAAATCAGCGCGGGATGGTCCAGATCCATGCTTCCGTCCGATCTGCGCGTGAAAACCGAAGCCAGATCGAACCGGAAGCCGTCCACCTTCATCTGGGTGGTCCAGAACAGAAGGCTCTCGATGATCAGAGACTGCACCACGGGATGATCGCAGCGCAGCGTGTTGCCGGTGCCCGTATCGTTGCGATAGGTGCGATGGTCCGAAGTGAGCAGATAGTAAGACTGATTGTCGACACCCCGGTAACTGTGAACCGGCCCGTCGGCCCCGGCTTCGCTCGTGTGGTTGTAGACCACGTCCAGCACGACCTCGATGCCATTGGCGTGAAACGCGTCCACCATCGCGCGAAACTCTTCGATCGCCCCGCCCTCCGCCTGATTCGCCGCATACGCCTTGTGGGGCGAGAAGAAATTCAGCGTCATGTAGCCCCAGTAGCTTCCTTCCTGGGGATCGCACTGATGAACCGGCATCAGTTCCACAGCGGTGATTCCGAGCTCTTTAAGGTACGGAATCTTTTCCACCAGGCCCGCGAAGGTCCCGCGATGCGCAGGGGTGACGCCCGAGTTGGCGCGCGCCGTAAAGCTTTTCACATGGAGCTCGTATACTACGGTTCCCGAGGTGGCGCGCAGCGGACGGCTGTCATCCAGGCTGTTGCGCGTTGGCTCGGCGCCCTTCGTGGGGAGCACGCCGAGAGGAGCATACCCGTCGTTCGGGCCGGGCACGGTCGCCTTGTCGCGGTTGTAATTTGGCGGAAAGAACACTGCGGGAGCAAACGGATCGAGCAGAATCTTTTGCGGATCGAAACGATAACCCGCATCGGGATCGTACCGGCCGTCGACGCGGTAAGCATAGTAAACCGCGCCCTTAACCTCGTCGGCGCGAACCCAGGAGTGCCAGATCCTTCCCGACTTGTTACTGCGCGGGTTCAGCCGCTGCTCGAGCACCGGATGGACCGGATCGTCGGCCGTATAAAGCAGCAGCGTGACCCCTGTGGCGCGGCGCGTATAAAGCGCGAAATTCCATGCCCCCAGGGACGGCACCCACGTAACACCCATTGGACCGGGAGTGCCTTCCCGCCGATCCCACTCGTCGAAACTGCCGCCTGCCCGGCGTAATTCAGCCACAAAGAGATTCTCTCGCAGTCCCTGTTGATCATTCTCTCCGTGCGCAATTTCATGGTGGGGCAGGCCCCCAGGCCTGCCGCCGAGCCCCAGCTCGGCGCGGAGTTTTTCGGTCACTTCGGGGCGGTTTTTCAATGGCGCGGCCGAGCTTCCGTAATTCAGCCACAAAGAGATTTTCGCGCCATCCCCCTCGTGGGGCAGGGCTTCGGCCCTGCGGCCGAGCTTCTGCTCGGCTCGGAGCGTTAACCCTATAATCGCCAGTAAGTGCCCCTCCCCCCGGAAGACCAGGCGTTTCGCAAGCAGATCTTCACCAACCTCAAGCTCGAAGAGTCTCTGAAGCCCGGCGATCCCCGCTACGAGCACGTTACGACCGCCCCGGCTGCGAAGACCCCGCGGGCCGCATTCGCGATCAGATCGAACTCTCCGGCGGCGAAAGCACAATCTTCCTCTCGGGTTTTCGCGGTTCCGGCAAGACCACCGAACTGCTCCGCCTGAAGCACGAACTCGAACCGGACTATCTCGTCATCTACGCCGACGCCATCGACGTCATTTGAACGGCCTTTTTAGCAACCTGCTAGACAAACTCATGGCCGCTGATTGAGCAAAATACCGCGGGCGGTCATGGCTGCCCTCGACGTGGCGGAGCCGAGGAAAGTGACGGTGGGCCCAGAGGGCAAATGGGAATGCCGGGAAAGCTCCCTCGCGATTCGCGAGATCACCCTGCTGTTCGACATCCCGCCAGATCGGACGTTGTTGTAAATGAAATTGCCGCTACCCGTGCCATTCTCGATATCGCAGCTGACCGCGCCGCTCACATTCGGCAGACTCGCCGCGTCCCCCGTTTGCGTCGTAGTGAAATCCGCTGCTCGTCCCGCGATTCGTAGATGCCGGTAGACTCCGTGGAGATCTCCTTTAGTTTGATCAACTTCAGCCATCAGCGCAGGCGCGCCGGCTCGTTGCGAAACCGAAAATCTTACACCAGCGGCTCGCTCTTCTTTCCGTCGGGCGCCAGAACGGATATCACGACAGTGGACCAGGGACGCTACAAATAAAACGGTGATTCCCTTGCGGACATCCCACCTCGTGGGAGGAGTTTCAGTCTTTCTTTCCCCAGAACGCGTCCCGGCCACCTTCACACACGGGCTTGAAACCCAGACCGACACCGCCTTCGTCGACGGCATTATCAATTCCGCTCATCCTGAGCCCGTTTTCATCCCCTCCGGTGGCGGAAAAGCGAGCGCCCGCCATGTCCCGTCA